>NZ_JASHKB010000001.1 GCF_030732865.1 Roseitalea sp. MMSF_3546 | reverse complement strand
CCTGCCCTCCCCCGCGCGCGGGGGAGGGCAGGAGTTGGGTAGAATGGCAGACATGACCAAGGACACCGCCTCCGCTGCCCGCACCGCGCTTGCCGCGCACGGGGCGTGGACCTTTCTGCGCGGGGTGCCGGCGCTCGGCCATCTGCCGCCCGAGGGGCCGCCCGAGATCGCCTTCGCCGGACGCTCCAATGTCGGCAAGTCGTCGCTGATCAACGCGCTGACCGGCAAGGGCGGGCTGGCCCGCACCTCGAACACGCCGGGGCGCACGCAGGAGCTCAACTTCTTCGTGCCGGACGGCCATGCGGGCACGGCCGAGGATCTGCCGCCGCTGGCGATCGTCGACATGCCCGGCTATGGCTATGCCAAGGCGCCCAAAGAGGCCGTGGCGCGCTGGACCGAACTGGTGTTCGACTATCTGCGCGGGCGCTCGACGCTCAAACGCGTCTTCGTGCTGATCGATGCGCGCCACGGCATCAAGGCCAACGATGCCGAAGTGCTCGACATGCTCGACAGGGCGGCGGTGTCCTATCAGATCGTGCTGACCAAGGCCGACAAGATCAAGCCGCCGGCGGTGCGGCGGCTCGTCGACGAAACCCTGAACCGGATCACCCGGCGCCCGGCGGCCTATCCGCAGGTCATAGCCACCTCGGCGGAAAAGTCCGCGGGCATCGACGATCTGCGCGAAGCGATCGCCGAGGCGGTGGCGCCGGCTCAGCCATAGACCGGTTCGGAGCCGTCGGCCGGGCGGAAGCGCAGCGCCACGCCATTGATGCAATGGCGCTCGCCGGTGGGCGGCGGGCCGTCGTCGAAGACATGGCCCAGATGGCCGCCGCAACGGCTGCAATGCTCCTCGGTGCGCGGGATGAACAGCTTGAAGTCCTGCTTGTAGCCGACCGCGCCATCGATCTCCTGCCAGAAGGACGGCCAGCCGGTGCCGCTGTCATACTTGGTCTCGGACGAGAACAGCGCCTGGTCGCAGCCCACGCAGTGGTAGATGCCCTGGCGCTTTTCATCGTTCAGCGCGCTGGTGAAGGCGCGTTCGGTGGCTTCCTCGCGCAGCACCGCGTACTGCATCGGCGTGAGCTGGGCGCGCCACTCCGCCTCGGACTTGACGACTTCGAAAGCGCCGTCGGCCGCGGTGGCCTGGGTGCCGCCGAGCCAGCGCGCGCCGATGACGGCAGCGGCGCCGCCAAGGCCCAGCGCGAAGATGGAACGTTTGGTAATCATGGGTCGCCTCCGTATTGCTGACCCCAACATAGGCGATCGGCGCGCGCGCGGCACGTCACCTCGTGCCACGATTTCGTGAACGCACGGGGCGGTGCCGAACCGCAGGCGCGTCTCCTTGTAATGTTATTACGTTACAAATTGTCCAGCGGATTCAAGGACTTGTAATATTCCTGTCAAGCGACGGCGCTAGGCGAACCCGACCGCCATTTTCGCGGTCTACCGAGGAGACTGTCATGAAATCCACGATCTGCAGCGCGCTCGCGCTCACCCTTGCCGCGTCCGTCGCGCACGCCCAGGACCTGCCCCAGGCACAGAACGCCTGGTTCACGGCCGGACAGGAACGCATCCAGGCCGAACTGGCCAAGCAGCCCAACACGAATGTCGCCAAGAACGTCATCCTGATGATCTCGGACGGCAATGGCGTGGGCTCCAACTATGCCACGCGCGTGTTTGCCGGCCAGCAGGACGGGGGCTTCGGCGACGACTTCATCCAGCACCACGAGACCTTTCCGAATCTGGCCCTGGTCAAGACCTACAACGTCAACGCCCAGACCCCCGATTCGGCGGGCACCGGCACGGCCATGATGGCTGGCGTGAAGACCAAGATCGGCGTCATCGGCATTGACGAGGACGTCGTGCGCGGCGACTGTTCGACGCTGGAGGGCAACACGGTCAAGTCGATGAACGAGATCGCCCACGACATGGGCAAGGCAACCGGCATCGTCTCGACCGCGCGCATCACGCACGCCACGCCCGCTTCGGCCTACTCCAAGTCCGTCGACCGGAACTTCGAGGCCTCGGTGCCCGAGGGCTGCGACACGCAGACCGACATCGCCACCCAGCTCATCGACGCAATGGAAGCCGGCGTGATCGATGTCGCCATGGGCGGCGGCATGCGCAACTTCCACGCCGATGAAGGCGGCCGCCGCGAAGACGGCGTCAACCTGATCGAGCGGGCCGAAGGTCTTGGCGCGCACTTCGCCATGGATCAGGCCAGCTTCGAAGCCGCGCCGCTGGACGGCACGCCGATCCTCGGCCTGTTCGAGAACTCGCACATGATGTACGAGGCCGACCGCACCGACGAGCCGAGCCTGGCCGAGATGACCGAAGCCGCCATCACCGCGCTGCAGGCTTCGGGCGGCGACAACGGCTTCTTCCTGCAGGTCGAGGCCGGCCGCGTCGACCACGCGAACCACGCCACCAATGCCGCCCGCATGGTGCGCGACGGCGTCGCCTTCGCCGAGGCCGTCGCCATCGCCGACGCGTTGACCGACGATGAAGACACGCTGATCGTCGTCACCGCCGACCACGAGCACGCCCTGGCGTTCAACGGCTATTGCGGCCGCGGCTCGAACATTCTGGGCCTTTGCATGGACATCGACAATGAAGGCATCGGGCATACCGGCGAGGCCCTGCTCGGCGACGATGGCAAGCCCTACACCGTCATCGGCTATCTCAACGGCGCCAGCTCGATCCTGCGCGAGGACATGAACTGGGCCGGCGTGCGTCCCGACCTGACCGAGGAAGACGCCACCGACATCGACTACGTGCAGCAGGCGCTGATCCCGAAGTCGTCGGAAACCCACTCCGGCGAGGACGTCGCCGTCTACGCCAAGGGGCCTTACGGCCACCTGTTCGACGGCACCATCGAGCAGAACGTCATCTTCCACGTCATGCACCACGCCATGACGACCGAAGCGATGTAGCCGCATGCGACCGCGGCGGGCCGGACCGCGCCCGCCGCAACGCCCGGTCGCACTTTCCGGAAGGCCCGCGGGGGCGGGCCTTCCGGCATTTGTCATCGTGCCTTCGCATCTTCTGTCCAAAACCAACGGGAAAGGAGAGCCAGGAATGCAACGCAGAGACTTCATCGCGGCTGCCGCCGGCGCCCTGACGCTGGGTGTCGCCGGCCCCGCGCGCGCGTCGGACGACGAGATCCGGCTGCGCGAACTCTACAACAAGGACATGTCGTTCTCGCCGCTGGCCGAGGGACTGGAAGGCGACCGCGTCGCGGTCTCCGGCTTCATGGCGCCGCCGCTGAAGGCGAACTCGAAGTTCTTCGTGCTGACCAAGATGCCCATGGCGGTCTGCCCGTTCTGCGAGACCGAGGCCGAATGGCCCGACGACATCCTCGCCGTTTACACCAAGCGCACGCTCAAGGTCGTGCCGTTCAACGTTCCGATCGTCACCGAGGGCGTTCTCGAACTGGGCACGTTCCGCGATCCAGAGACGGGCTTCTTGAGTCGCGTGCGGCTCGCCAACGCGGTGGTCAAGCACGGCTGACCATGACCATCTCGCAAGGCCTCGATCTGCGCGCGCACGACGTCAAGGTGCGTGCCCCCGGCGGACGCACGATCCTTTCGGTCGACCACCTCAAGGTGCCGGCGGGCACCGCCATCGGCGTGCGCGGACCGTCGGGCGCGGGCAAGTCGACGCTTCTTTACGCGATCGCCGGCCTTGCCGGCGACGTCAGCGGCCGCATCGCCTGGGGCGACACCGACATGGTCGCGCTGACCCACGGCGCGCGCGCCGCCTTCCGACGTTCGAAGATGGGCTTCGTCTTCCAGGATTTCCTGCTGTTCGAGGAGCTCAGCGCACTGGGCAATGCCGCGCTCGCGGCCTCCTATGTGCACGACAGCGGCGCGCGCCAGGCCATCTGCGAGCGCGCCCGGCAGCACCTGGAAGACCTCGGTCTGGGCGACAATCGGCGCAAGGTGGACAGTTTTTCGGGCGGCGAACGCCAGCGCGTGGCGATCGCGCGGGCGCTCGCCAACGATCCGCCGGTGCTGCTCGCCGACGAGCCGACGGCGAGCCTTGACCGGCCAACCGCCGACCGGCTGGTCGACGACCTGGTGGCGCTGACGCGCTCGGGCGGCAAGACGCTGGTCGCGGTCAGCCACGATCCGGCGCTGCATGAGCGCATGGACCGCGTCATCGACATCATCGACGGAAATCTTGCCGCCGGGACACCCGTTCATGCCTGATCGCCTGGAGGACGCCTGGAACAATCTGCCGGTGCTGGCGCAGGACATCGCTGTCCTTGCGGGCCTGGTCGCGCCGCTCGTCGTGATCGGGCTGATCATCGTCCGGCGCCTCAACCCGACCCCGCTGGCCGGTGCCATGCTGTGGCGCTATCGGTTTTCCAACGCGCTGTTCGTCACGCTGATCGCCATATCCGTCGGCATCGGCGTCGGGCTGATCAGCCAGGAGCGCGCCCTGCGGACCGGAACGGCAAACGCCGCCGACAAGTTCGACCTGATCATCGCCGCGCCCGGCAGCGAAATGACGATGATGCTGGCCGCGGTCTATCTGCAGCCCTCCGACGTGCCGCTGCTCGACGGTCAGACCTATAGCGAGATCGCCAATCACGAAAACGTCGACCTGGCCGCGCCGATCGCCTTCGGCGACAGCTACCGTGGCGCGCCGGTCGTCGGCACCACCGCCGACTTCATCGATCACCTGACCGGCGGGCTGGAGGAAGGCGAAATCTTCACCGCCCACACCCATGCCGTCTCCGGCGCGCTCGCGCCGGCGCAGATCGGCGACACGTTCGAGCCGGCGCACGGGCACGGCGCGGCGGCCGAACAGGGCGCCCATGCGGGCGTGACCTATGAGGTCGTCGGCCGCATGCCACCGACCGGCAGCCCCTGGGACCGCGCGATTCTGGTACCGGTGGAAGCGGTCTGGGACGTGCATGGCCTTGCCATCGGCCACGCGCCCGAACGGGCCGACCAGATCGGCCCGCCCTTCGATGCCGAATACTTCCCCGGCACGCCGGCCGTGCTGGTGCGGGCCGAAGCGCTGTGGGCCAATTATTCGCTGCGCTCGGAATTCACGCGTGGCGACACCATGGCGTTCTTCCCCGGCGCGGTGCTGGCACAACTCCATTCGGTGATGGGCGACGTGCGCCAGGTGATGTCGATCATGGCCATCGTCACGCAGATCCTGGTGGCGGCCAGCGTGCTCACCGGGCTGGTCATCCTGATGCGGCTGTTCGCCCGGCGGCTCGCCCTGCTGCGCGCGCTCGGCGCGCCGGACCGCTATGTCTTCGCGGTCGTGTGGAGCTATGCGGGCGCGCTGATCGGCGCCGGCGCCCTTCTTGGCCTGGTCCTGGGCTATGGCGCCGCGCGGGTCATCTCGCGCATCATCACCCAGCGCACCGACATCCTCGTACAGGCTTCGGTGGGCTGGCCGGAAATCCACCTGGTCGCCGGCTTCGTCGCGATCACCATGCTGCTCGCCCTGGCGCCGGCATTCATGGTGCTGTCACGTAATATCATTACGGATCTGCGTGCCTGACAAGCGAAAACGGAGGCCCGAGATGAACCCCCTTCGCCACCCCCTGACATCGGCCCTCCTGGCCGCCGCGCTGCTGGCCGCACCGGCCCTGGCATCGGACGATCACGCCCATCACGACGAGGACAGCCATGTCGCCGGAACGGGGGCCGTGGAGCTGGTGCACGCCTGGGTGCGCGCGGGCGACGACGACACCACGCTGCTGTTCGTGGAGATCGAGAACGCATCCGATCGCAACGTGACGATCACCGGCGGCGAGTCCGACATCGCAACAAGCGTCGAACTGGTCGGCTTCCGGCTCAAGGACGGCGAAACCGTCTACGAGCCGCTGCCACAGGTTCCGGTCAGGGCCGGCACGACGATGACGCTCGCGCCAAACGGTCTCGCGCTCCGGCTGAACGGGGTCACCGAGCCGATGGTCGAGGGCGACGAACACGAGATCGAGATCGAGTTCGACTTCGGCCATGTCGACATGCATTTTCAGGTCGAACCCGCCGACGCCACCCGGCACAGCCACGCCGGCCACCAGCACTGATTCTGGCGCATTCCCCGGTTGCGCGCGCCCGTTTGCCTGGGCCGCGCGCGACCCGCCCATTGTCGTTCTCGGCTGGTGGGAGCCGGACCCCGGCGACAGGTGCCGGGCGATGCCATCGCAACGGTGGCGCCGGTGCCGCCTTAGCGCGCCTGAAGCCTTGCGCGCATCGCCTCGGCCGTATCCGACGACCTCCAGTCGAGCGGACCGGCATGGAAGGCAACCGCATTGCCGTTGGCGTCCAGAACATAGGTCGCCGGCATGCCGCGCAAACGCAGCGACGCCGAAAGCCGCCGCGTGCCGCGATGGGCGTGCCAGGCCGGCATGTCCGCCAGACCCAGATCATCGCGCAGAAAGCCGAAGACGCGGTCCGATCCGGCCGTGTCGAGCGAGACGATCACCGTGGCCTGGGCAATGTCCGCGGCCGCCGGCGCGGCCATGAAAGCGGCGAGTTCGGGCAGTTCGCGCCGGCACGGCGCGCACCAGCTCGCCCAGACATGGACGATGGCAGGTTCGCTGCCGATCAGCGCACCGAGCGTCGTGCGCGTGCCATCGGCATCGATCAGCGGCGCGTCGAGCGCGACCGGATAGGGATCGATCGCGACGAACGGATCGGTGGGCCCGGCGAGCAGGCCGCTCGGCAGTAATGCCAGCACAAGGGTCAGCAGCATGCGCGCCATGGGCTTGCCATAGCCTGCGCATTCAGCGGTTTTGTGACAGTGGACGGCGGCGCGGCGGCGACGCGATTGCACAGGGCGCCGCCAGCGGCTATGAGCGCGCACCGACCGTTTGCCGTTTTCGCCATGCCCTCGCACCAAGACACCGCGCCTCGACACACCGCGCCCGGCTCCGAAGCCGCCATTCTCGCCGCCGCCCTGCCCTACATGCAGCGCTATGCGGGCAAGACGGTCGTGGTCAAGTATGGCGGGCACGCCATGGGCGATGCGGCGCTCGGCCAGGCCTTCGCCCAGGACATCGCGCTGCTGAAGCAGTCCGGCGTCAACCCGGTCGTCGTCCATGGCGGCGGGCCACAGATCGGCGCCATGCTGACGCGCATGGGGATCGAATCCAAGTTCGAGGGCGGCCTGCGGGTGACCGACGAGAAGACCGTCGAGATCGTCGAGATGGTGCTGGCCGGGTCGATCAACAAGCAGATCGTCGCGCTGATCAATGCCGCCGGCGCCTGGGCGATCGGGCTTTGCGGCAAGGACGGCAATCTCGTCTATGCCCGCAAGGCGCGCAAGACGATGACCGATCCGGACAGCAATATCGAGCGGGTCGTCGATCTGGGCTTCGTCGGCGAGCCCGAGGAGGTGGACCGCACACTGCTCGACCAGCTGGCGACATCGGAGATGATCCCGATCATCGCGCCGGTGGCGCCCGGCCGCGACGGGCACACCTACAACATCAATGCCGACACGTTCGCCGGCGCCATCGCCGGCGCCATCAATGCCGAACGGCTGCTGTTCCTGACCGACGTGCCCGGCGTGCTCGACGGAAAGGGCGAGGTCATCAAGCAACTCACCATCGGCCAGGCCCGAGCGCTGATCGCCGATGGCACGATTTCCGGCGGCATGATCCCCAAGGTGGAGACCTGCATCGCCGCGCTCGGGCGCGGGGTGAAGGGGGTGGTGATCGTCAATGGCAAGGTGCCGCACGCGGTGCTGCTCGAGATCTTCACCGAGCACGGCGCCGGCACGCTGATCACGCACGATCCGCAATAGCGCACCCGAACCGCCCAAATCGCCGCCCGGCTGCGCCGCGCAGCCCATGGCGCGGCCGCCGCGGTCGTGCCATAGATCGTCCCATGAACCGACATGTGCCCACGCCGACCGACTTCGCCCATGTGCGCGAATGGGTCTTCGATCTCGACAACACGCTTTATCCGCACCACACCAATCTGTTCTCGCAGATCGATGTGGCGATGACCGACTATGTCTCCACCCTGCTGCAATTGCCGCGCGATGAGGCGCGCACATTGCAGAAGGACTACTATCACCGCTACGGCACGACGCTGGCGGGGCTGATCGCCCAGCACGACGTCGATCCGGACGATTTCCTCGAAAAGGTCCACGACATCGACTATTCGTGGATCGACCCCGACCCGGCGCTGGGCGAGGCGATCAGGGCGCTGCCGGGGCGCAAGTTCATCTTCACCAATGGCGACAAGGGCCATGCCGAGCGCACGGCGCGGCAGCTGGGCATTCTCGATCATTTCGACGAGATCTTCGATATCGTCGCCGCCGATCTGGTGCCCAAGCCGGCCGGCTCGACCTATGACAAGTTCCGCGCCATCCACCGCGTCGATTGCGAGCGCGCGGCGATGTTCGAGGATCTGGCGCGCAATCTGACCGTGCCCAAGTCGCTGGGCATGACGACGGTGCTGATCGTGCCGACCAATCTGGGGCCGACCTTTTCGGAGATCTGGGAGCGCGAGGACGTCGAGGACCAGGTCGATCACGTCACCGACGATCTCGCCGGCTTCCTGCGGGCCGTCACCGCCGGTCAGGCAAGCTCGTAGAAATCGCCGATCACGCCCCACGCCTCCTCGGCGGTGTCGACGAACGAGATCAGCTCGACATCGCCGGGCGAGATCGTGCCCTGCTCGGCCAGGAACTCGAGATCGATCGCGCCCTGCCAGAAGCGCCTGCCGAACAGCAGGAAGGGCAGCCGCTCCATGCGCCCGGTCTGGATCAGGGTGAGCGCCTCGAACAACTCGTCCATCGTTCCGAAGCCGCCGGGGAAGACCGACACCGCCTTGGCACGCAACAAGAAGTGCATCTTGCGAATCGCGAAATAGTGGAAGTTGAAGCACAGTTCGGGCGTGACATAGCCGTTGGGCGCCTGTTCGTGCGGCAGCACGATGTTGAGCCCGATCGAGGGCGCGCCGACATCGGCCGCGCCGCGATTGCCCGCCTCCATCACGCCGGGTCCGCCGCCGGTGACCACGACGAACTCGGTGTGGCCGGTCGACGCCGAATGGCGCGAACACAGACGGGCGAATTCGCGCGCCTCGGCATAGTAGACCGCGTTGGCCTCAAGGTTCTTCTTCTGGGTTTCGTTCTTGGCCGCCCAGGCCTCGCCGCCCGGCTCGGGAATGCGGGCACCGCCGAACATGACCACCGTCGAGCGGATGCCGCGCTCGGCGAGCAGCATGTCCGGCTTGAGCAGTTCGAGTTGCAGGCGCACCGGCCGCAATTCCTCGCGGCACAGGAATTCGGCATCGTCGAAGGCCAGCCGATAGGCCGGCGAGCGCGTCTGCGGCGTGTCGGGCACCTTTCTGGCGCGGTCGACGTCGTGGAACGACCTGACCAGCGGATCCCAGGCTTCGTCGCGCCGCCTTGCGCTCATGGCGTTTCTCCCCAACCTGCGTTGCCCGGCGGGTCGATCCCCGCCGATTGACCTTCCGGCCCGCTCTCCCCTAGTAGAACAACGCCATCGGGCGCTGCCTGATAGCATCGCGCCTGTTCGCCCACAATCAAAGGATGCATGCATGCCCGCTCCCGACACCGCCGCCCTCGAACGGACCATCGAGGCCGCCTTCGACAATCGCGACCAGGTGAACGCAGATACGCGCGGGGAGGTGCGAGACGCCGTCGAGGAGGCCCTGAGCATGCTCGATGCGGGCACGGCGCGCGTCGCCGCGCCCGGGCCCGACGGCAATTGGACCGTGCATCAATGGCTGAAGAAGGCGGTGCTGCTGTCGTTCCGTCTCAATCCGATGGCGATCATCAAGGGCGGGCCGGACGACGCGACCTGGTGGGACAAGGTGCCCTCCAAGTTCGACGGATGGACGGCGGCCGAATTCGAGGCGGCCGGTTTCCGCGCGGTGCCCAACTGCACGGTGCGCCGGTCGGCCTATGTGGCAAGGGGCGCGGTGCTGATGCCGTGTTTCGTCAATCTTGGCGCCCATGTCGACGAGGGCACGATGGTCGACACCTGGGCGACGGTCGGCTCGTGCGCGCAGATCGGAAAGAACGTGCATCTTTCGGGCGGGGTCGGCATCGGCGGTGTGCTCGAGCCGATGCAGGCCGGGCCGACCATCATCGAGGACAATTGCTTCATCGGCGCGCGCTCGGAGGTGGTCGAGGGCTGCATCGTGCGCCAGGGCTCGGTCCTTGGCATGGGCGTGTTCATCGGCAAGTCGACCAAGATCGTCAACCGGACGACCGGCGAGATCACCTATGGCGAGGTGCCGCCCTATTCGGTCGTCGTCGCCGGGACGATGCCGGGCAAGCCGTTTCCGAACGGCGAGCCGGGACCGAACCTTTACTGCGCGGTCATCGTCAAGCAGGTGGACGAGCGCACCCGGTCCAAGACCGGCATCAACGAACTGCTCCGGGACTGACCTCACCGTGGCCTGGCTGCTTTTCATCGACGAAAGCGGTCAGGATCGTCGAGAATCGCCATATGAAGTCCTGGCCGGAGTCGCAATACAGGACAAGCGATTGTGGCCATTGATCCGGCAACTCGCCGACCTGCAGGAGTTCTGCTTCGGATACCGTCGTTTTGCCGAATTCGAGGATGAGGCCAAGGCAAAAACCTTATTGAAGCGCAAGACTTTCAGACTTGCAGGACAGCACAAACCAATAAACCCGCTAGAACGCGTCGGTCTGGCAAGAACCGTCCTGCAGGACGGGGACGGCGCGACCCGATTGCAGTTGGCCGCATTGGGCAAAGCGAAGCTCGACTACGTCACGCAAGCACTGAAAATCGCGCGCAGCTTCGATTGCGTCGCCTTTGCGTCGATCGTCAGCCGTCAGGTTGAGCGCCCCCCGCGTGACGGTTTCCTCCGCAAGGACTACGCCTACCTCTTTGAACGATTCCATCACTGTCTGGAACATCGCCAGAACGGAACCGAGATGGGGTTGGTGGTCTTCGACGAATTGGAGAAAACGCAGAGCCATCTGCTTGTCGGGCAAATGGACGGCTACTTCCAGAGGACCCAGAAAGGGCGGCGGCGTTCAAGACTGATCATCCCCGAACCGCTCTTCGTCCACAGCGACCTGACGACTATGATACAGATTGCCGATCTGGTGGCTTATATCGTCGCTTGGGGCGTGCGACTGCGTGGCATGGGTGCGCCGCAGGGAACCGAGTTGTCCCCGTTTGCAGACCTTGTTTGCGTGATGCGCTATTACTGGCCTACACCGACAGGGCAACACGACGTTTGGGGATTCACGCACATCAGAAAGCTGCTCCCAAACGAAAAAAGGCAATGAGCCGCTTCCAGCCCAAAGCCTCCAGGTCTGATTTAGGGAAAGGGATCTGCGATTTCAATGAGTAATGTGCCCGATCATCCGCTGACGGTCTCCTGGGTCCTGTTCTCGTTCCGGGGCCGGATCGGGCGCAAGAGCTTCGCGCTGGCGGCGCTGGGCATGATCCTGGTGCAGGCCGCGATCGTCGCGCAGATCATCGGCACGCCCGAGGACAGTCCGCAAATGGCGCTGTGGGGTCTTGCGCTGCTTGCGGCGTGGGTCGCCACCGCCTGGGCGGCGCTGGCGCTGGCAGTCAAGCGGCTGCACGATATCGGTCTGCCCGGCGTGCTGGCCCTGCTGCTGCTGATCCCGGCGGTCTCGTTCCTGACATTCGTGGTGCTGGCCGTCTGGCCCCCGACACAGGAGACCAACGCCCACGGCCCGCCGCCCTTTCCGCGCGAGCGCAGATGAGCCCCGGGAGGCTCGTCCGCATAACCGGGTGACAGTGCCGCGCACATTGGCTAATTGCGCACCATGCGCGCTTTTCCCACCGATCCCGCCGCCAATCTCGAAACGCTGATCCGCTGCGCCTCGGTCACGCCCGCCGATGACGGCGCGCTCGATGCGCTTTCGGCCATGGTCGCACCGCTGGGGTTCACCTGCGACCGACCGGTCTTTTCCGAGCCCGGCACGGCCGATGTCGCCAATCTTTATGCCCGGCTTCCGGGCAACGGTCCGCACCTGATGTTCGCCGGGCACACCGATGTCGTGCCGTCCGGCGATCCCGACGACTGGACGCACGCGCCGTTCGGCGCCACCATCGCCGAGGGGCAGATGTATGGCCGGGGCGCGGTCGACATGAAGGGCGGCATTGCCTGTTTCATCGCCGCGCTGGCGCGCGTGCTGGCCGAACGCGGCCCGCCTGCCGGCTCGGTGTCGCTGCTGATCACCGGCGACGAGGAGGGCCCGGCGATCAACGGCACGGCCAAGCTGCTCGAATGGGCGGCCGAAAAGGGCGAGCGCTGGGATGGCTGCCTGCTCGGCGAGCCGACCAATCCGGACCGGCTCGGCGAGATGATCAAGATCGGCCGGCGCGGGTCGATGTCCGGGCGAATCACGGTCAACGGCACGCAGGGCCATGTCGCGTATCCGCACAGGGCCGACAATCCCGTGCGCGGGCTCCTCGCCCTGTGCACCGCGCTGATGGAGACGCCGCTCGATGAGGGCACCGACGTCTTTCAGCCCTCCAATGTCGAAGTCACCTCGGTCGACACCGGCAATCCGGCCGTCAACGTCATTGCCGCGCGGGCGCAGGCGGCGTTCAACATCCGCTTCAACGACCGCTGGACCGAGGACGGCCTGCGCACGCAGATCATCGACCGGCTCGACCGCGCCGCCGCCGACGCGCGCCTGCGGCCGGGCAGGCAAGGCCCGGTCGACTACACGATCGAATGGATCAAGCCGGTCAGCCCGGTATTCGTCACGCGTGAGCGTGCGCTGTCGGACACGCTGGCGAAAAGCGTTGCGGCGGTGACCGGCGAAACCCCGGAGCTGTCGACATCGGGCGGCACGTCGGATGCGCGCTTCATCAAGGATTATTGCCCGGTGGTCGAGTTCGGGCTGGTCGGCAAGACCATGCACATGGTCGATGAACGCGTCGCCCTTGAAGAGCTGGAGACGCTGACGGCCATCTATGCCGATTTCATCACGCGCTGGTTCGACCGCTGACGATGAACCTCGATTACGCCTTCCACCACATGGAGTGCGCGCTGGCGGTGATGATCGGTCGGCGCGAAGCGCTGACCCGCATGGACATCAGCGCCGACGGGTTCTGGCGCTCCTTCGGCGCGATCCTCGTCAGCGCGCCGGCGCTGTTCTTTGTCTGGGTGCTCTCGGCGCGGCAGACACAGGCCGAGTTTCCGCTGGCATCGACCGGCGGGCTGATCCTCGCCGAAGCGGCGTTCGAACTGTTCGTCTGGCTGGCGCCGGTCTTCGTCCTTGCAATGATCCTGCGGCCGCTGGGCTTCGGCGATCGCTTCTCGCATCTGATCATCGCGCGCAACTGGTCCGCGGCGGTGATCAGCTACGCGATCGCCGTGCCTTTCGTGGCGCAGCTGTTCGCAGGGCCCGAAAGCGGGCTCGCGGCGATGCTCCTGCTGGTCGTGCTCGCCGTCGTCTTCATCGCCGCGGTCCGGGTCACGCGCACCGCGCTCGACAGTTCGCTCATGGTCGCGATCGCCTTCACCGCCACCGAACTGTTCATCGGCCTGATGCTGGCGAGCGCCTATTACGGGGCCGTGCTGCCGTAGTCGACGCGCAGCAGGTACAGCCCGTGCGGCGGGGCGAGCGCGCCGCATTTCTGGTGATCGCGCGCATCGAGAACGCGCCTGACGTCGTCGATCGTCCAGCGCCCCTCGCCGACCATCTTCATCGTGCCGACCATGGAGCGGACCTGGTTGTGCAGGAACGAGCGCGCCGACACATGCGCCTCGATCCATTCGCCATGGCGCGCGAATCGCAGCGCATCGAGCGTCTTGACCGGCGATTTCGACTGGCACTGCGCGGCGCGGAAGGTGGTGAAGTCATGCGTGCCGATGAGAACCTGGGCGGCGGCGTTCATCGCCTCAACGTCGAGCGGGCGCTTGCACCACCAGGCGCGCTTGCGGTCGAAGGTCAACGGCGCCGGACGGTTGTGAATGCGGTAGAGATAGTGCCGGGCGGTCGCCGAAAATCGGGCGTGAAACTCCTCGCTCACCTTCTGTGCGGCGACGACGGCGATCCGTTCGTCGTCGAGCACCAGATAGGCGTTGATCGCCTCGCGCACCCGGACCGGATCCCAGTCGCGGGCCAGATCGACATGGGCGATCTGGGCAATGGCGTGCACGCCGGTGTCGGTGCGGCCGGCGACCTGAAGGGTAACCTGCTGTTTGCAGAAGCTGAAGATCGCCTTCTCGACGGCCTCCTGCACCGCGTGGCCGTTCTTCTGCCGCTGCCAGCCGACATAAGGGGTGCCGTCATATTCGATTGTCAGGCGATAGCGGGGCATGGGCTCTCGTTGCGGTGAACGGCTCGGCGGGCCTGCATAGATTTCGCGCAGGCCGCTGTCCAGTTGCGGCCGCAGGTCCGATTGACGGCGCTTGCAAAAACGCCGATGAGGCGCGTCAATGTGTTCGGCGTCTTCCTCCTCCGCCCGCGCCGCGCCGCTGCCGCGATGGGCGCGGGCAAGCACGGTGCTTGCCTTCGTCCTCGCGCTTGTCGGGCTCAAGCTCGTCATGGGCGCGCGGCTCGACCTGATCCGCGACGAAGCCTATTACGCGCTGTGGGCGCTGCACCCGCTGCAGGCGGGCTATTACGACCATCCGCCGGCGGTGGTCTGGTTCATCAAGGCCGGCCGGGCGCTCGTCGGCGATTTCGAGCTCGGCGCGAGGCTGGTGGCGATCGTGTCCGTGGGCATCGTCTCGCTGGCCATCCATCGCACCGCCATGGCGCTGTTGGGCGACCATCGCGTCGCCGCGCTGTCGGTCTACTGGTTCAACCTGACGCCGGGCGGCATGCTCGGCCTGTTCGTGATCACGCCCGACGCTCCCTCCATGCTGTTCTGGGCGCTGGCGCTGTGGGCGGCGGCGGAACTGCAAGCGGCACGGGACGGGCGCTGGTGGCTGGCCTTCGGCCTGTTCGCCGGACTTGGCCTTGCCAGCAAGTATACCGGCCTGTTCCTGGGCGCGGGGATCGCGCTGTGGCTGCTCGCCCATCGCGAGAACCGGCGCTGGTTCGCTTCGGCCTACCTGTATGCCGGCGGTGCGCTGGCGCTGGCGATCTTCGCGCCGGTCATCGCCTGGAACCTCGACAATGGCCTGTCCTCCTTCGCCTTCCAGTTCGGGCGGGCCGGCGCCGTCGACCTGTCGCTGCGCGACCTTTTGCATCTGCCCGAATTCGTCGCCGCGCAGGCTGGCCTGCTGCTGCCCTGGCTGTTCGCACTGGTCGTTGCCGGCCTTGCAATATTCCCCACAAGCGCCAACTGGCGCGGCGACGCGCGCCTTGGCCTTCTGATCTGGACCGGCGTGCCGGCGCTCGCCTATTTCCTGTTCCACGGGCTGCATGCGACCGTGCAGGGCAACTGGCCCTGGCCGCTCTACGCACAGCTATCCGTGCTCGGCGCCCAAATGGCGCTGGCCTGGAAGCCGGGCGGACGCTGGTTGACACTCGTGCAGCGCCAGGCGCTGATCTGGCAGGCGCCGGTGGGCGTGGCTGTCGGCGCGTTGATCTTCGCCCAGGCGAGCACCCAGTTCGTGCGGCTGCCGTTCCTCGACCAGACGCGGGTCGCCCATGGCTGGCCGGCGGTGGCGCGCGATGTCGACGCGCTGGTCGCCGAAACCGGTATCGAGACGATCCTGGTCGACGACTACGGGCTCGTTGGCTGGCTGTCCGTCTACGGCGCCAAGATGGACGCCGATTACCGGGTGCTGCCGCTCGGCGAGTTTCACCGCTATGGCTTCATCGACCTGCCGGTTTCCGACGCCGCACTGCAATGGCCGGTTCTGCTTGCACTGCCCGCCGGTATTTCCGCCGGAGGCGTCGACGCACCGGCCCGCCATCCCGAGCCCCTCATGCGCCTTGGCGAGACGGCGACGTTCGTTGCGCGCATCGTGCGCCAGGGCGCGGACGCAACGCCGGCCGGCGCCATCGACATCTACCGGCTGGAAAGACCGCGAATGCCGGTTTTCGGCAGCGACTGAAGCTCAGCGCACGCCGTTTCGGTCGAGCGCGTTGCCGCGCAGGAATACCTCGGCGTCCATCGGCTTGCCGCCGGCCTTCTGGAGCTCGACGATGCGCACCGCGCCGGCACCGCAGGCAATGGTGACCGGCGCGCCGGCGAGCACGGTGCCCGGTTCGCCCTCGCCTTCGGCGCGCGTGCTGCGCAGCGCCTTGACGCGCTCCCATGTCCCGCCAAGGCGCATCTCGCACCAGGCACCGGGAAAGGGCGACAGGCCGCGAATGCGGTTGTGCACCTCGGCGGCCGGCCGCGACCAGTCGATGCGCGCTTCGTCCTTGCCGATCTTGGCGGCATAGGTCGCGCCCTTGTCGGGCTGCGGGGTCAGTTCGAGCGTGCCCTGTTCCAGCGCGGCCATGGCACGGACCATCAGCGCGGCACCGGTTTCGGCAAGCACATCGTGCAGTTCGCCGGCGGTCATGTCCGGGCCGATGGGGACCGTGGCGGTCATGGCGACGGGGCCGGTGTCAAGGCCCGCATCCATCTTCATGACCATCATGCCGGTCTGGCGATCGCCGGCGAGTATCGCGCGCTGGATGGGCGCGGCGCCGCGCCAGCGCGGCAGCAGCGAGGCATGGCCGTTGTAGCAGCCGAGCCGCGTGCCTTCCAGGATCGGTTCGGGCAGCAGAAGGCCGTAGGCGACGACCACCGCGACATCGGCATCGAGCGCGGCGAAAGCCGCCTGTTCGGCCTCGCCCTTCAGCGAGACCGGCGTACGGACCGCGATGCCCAGTTCCTCGGCGGCCCGATGGACGGGGGACTTGCGCACCGTGAGCCCGCGCCGGCCGGCCGGACGCGGCGGCTGGGTGTAGCAGGCAGCGATCTCGTGGCCGGCCGCGGCAAGCGCGCGCAGGGTCGGCACCGAGAAATCGGGCGTTCCCATGAAGACGATGCGCATCGGGGAATTGCCCCTCTTTCGGCCGGCGGCGCGCCCTTCGGGCCGTCCGGTCAGGCCACCATGGGCGAATCGCCGCGCTGGCGCGCCAGCTTGCGGAACTTCTTGATCACCATGTCGCGCTTGAGCTTGGAGATGTGATCGATGAACAGCACACCGTCGAGATGGTCGATCTCGTGCTGCAGGCAGGTCGCCATCAGTCCGCCTGCCTCGAGCGTCTGCTCGGTGCCCTGGCGGTCGAGATAGCGCACGGTCACGGCGGCCGGCCGCTCGACATCGGCATAATAGTCCGGGATCGACAGGCAGCCTTCCTCATGAGTATTGGGTTCGTCCGACCGCGCCACGACCTCGGGATTGATGAGAACGCGCGGATCCCTTTCCTCGTCCTCGCCGGAGACGTCGGCGACGAGCATCCGGATCGGCTCGCCGACCTGCACGGCGGCCAGGCCGATGCCCGGCGCGTCGTACATGGTCTCGAGCATGTCGTCGGCGAGGGCGCGCAAATCGTCGTCGACGCGCTCCACGGGACGTGAGCGCTGGCGCAGGATCGGGTCTGGCAACAGGACGAGCGGTCTGATCATGATGCATGCCAGTTAAGCAGTGCGTGGCGGCACGTCAATCGGCAGGCGCGGCGCGAATCGCCTATGGTGGCGCCATGGAAAGCGGATTCGCATGGAGCGCGCCGGCGCTCGAAGTCGGCGGTCGCGTCGTGACCCTGGGCGAAAGCGTGCTGGCGGTCGCGGTCATCCTCGCGGCGATCACCGCGCTCGGGCTCTGGCGCGCGGCGGCCCGGCACAGGCGTGCGCTGGCGGCCGAGCGGGTTCGCGCCCAACAGGCCGAAGCGCGGGTCAGCGAGATCCTGTCGGCGCAATCGGACATGCAGGGTCGGCTGTCGGCGATGGCCGAGGTCTTCGGCGCGCGCCACTCCGAGATGAGCGCGACGCTCGAAAAACGTCTGGACGCGATGACATCGCGTATCGGCCAGTCGATCTCCGAACAGCAGAAATCGGCGCATGACAATCTGAGCAAGCTGCACGAGCGGCTGGCGGTGATCGACACGGCGCAATCCAACATCCAGCAGCTCGCCGGCCAGGTGGTCGAACTGCAATCGATCCTGTCCAACAAGCAGACGCGCGGCGCCTTTGGCCAGAGCCGCATGGAGGCGATCATCGAGGACGGCCTGCCGATGGGTGCGTATGGCTTTCAGGTGACGCTGTCGAACGGCAGCCGGCCCGATTGCGTGGTCTCCATGCCCAATGGCGCGCCGGGGCTGGTCATCGACGCGAAGTTTCCGCTCGAAGCCTGGAACGCCTTTCACGAGGCGCGCGAGGATGGCGCCCGGACCGAGGCGGCACGCCAGTTCCGCCGCGACATGGAGGTCCATATCAAGGCAATCGCCGAAAAATACCTGATCGCCGGGGAGACGCAGGACACCGCGTTCCTGTTCGTGCCGTCCGAGAGCATCTTCGCCGATATCCACGAGAACCACGAGGCGGTGGTGCAGCGCGCGCACAAGGCGCGCGTGGTCATCGTCTCGCCGTCGCTGCTGATGCTGTCGATCCAGGTGATCCAGGCGCTGCTCAAGGATGCGCGCATGCGCGAGCAGGCCCATCTGATCCAGGGCGAGGTGCTGCGGCTGATGGAGGATCTGAACCGGCTCGACGACCGGGTGCGCAAGCTGTCCACCCATTTCGGCCAGGCGAGCAAGGACATCGACGATATCCTCGTGTCGACCGACAAGCTGACCAAGCGCGGCCGCAAGATCGAGGGGCTGGAATTCGACGAGCCGAGCGGCTCTGGCCAGGCGGCGGGCGGCGACGACAGGACCGCTCAGAGCAAGACCGGCGGGCTGCGCCTGCGCGTGGTCGATGGCGAACCGGAATAGCCCGTTCGGCGGTCTGGGGCTCCCCTCGAGCTCTCCGCGTTGCGCCTTTCATCTCCGCCCTTCATCCCGACCGCGCAAACGTCGGAGGGATGGAGGGTGGGGGTGCCTGGCGCGTCAGTGAATGACGATCGGCATCACGCAGGCAATGGCCTTGCGCAGTCGTTCGATGTCGGCATCCGTCATCGCGCCGTTGGTGATCAGCGGCAGACCCGGCCGTTCCGCGGTCCAGCCGATGACAGCGAGCGCGCGCGCGGCGGGCTCGTGCGCCCGTGCGATCCGCCAGGTCACGCAGTCGATCGCGGCGATGTCGGCGGTGCCCGACGCGACCGCACGGATCGAGGCGCGATGCGCGCCGGTCTCGACGATCTCGCCGGGCCAGGGCCGGCCGGCGGCGGCGAGATCGCGGCGCAGCGCGACATGGCCGGACATGGAACCGGCTTCGTTGATCGCCAGCCGGCCGTCGAGCCTGTCGGGCAGTTGCGGTTGGCTGTCGTCGGGCGGCGGCAGGTCGGGCGCGTCGAGGCGGGCGACGATGACGCTGCGATAGGTGCCCCGGCCGCAGCCGGGCGCACCGCGGACCGGCGTCGCCACGTAGCGCACCCGGCCGCGCAGCACCGTTTCGAGCGGATGGGTGCAGGTCTCGCCGAGCAGGAGATCGGGGCGCAGCCACATGTCGTCGAGCCGATCGCGGCGCGTCAGCGTGCCGGGCGCGTTGA
Source organism: Roseitalea sp. MMSF_3546 (assembly GCF_030732865.1). Lineage (GTDB taxonomy): Bacteria > Pseudomonadota > Alphaproteobacteria > Rhizobiales > Rhizobiaceae > Roseitalea. Next base: position 345,069 of record NZ_JASHKB010000001.1, on the reverse strand, counting down.
AGCCGGCGCGGCGCAGGGCACCGGCAAGGCGCATCCACAGCGCGTCGGTCTCGGCCCGGCGTTCGGGCCAGTCATACATGGGCAGGCAGGCGATCACGCCTCAGCGCTCGGGCCTTGCGGCAACGGGAACATGCGTGCCCGGCCCCGAAGACGGCGCGACTGTGGTCGGCTGAAAGGCGCGGCCATGGTCGACGGCGCGCGGCGCGCGCGGAAGCACCGGATGCACGACCGGCTCCTTGGCGCGCAGCGCATGCGTCCGGAAGATATCCCAATAGCTGCGATAGACATAGGCGCCGTTGGCGGCCAGCCATTGCGCGCGCTTTTGCCGATAGAGCCGCGGAAGCGCATACCAGGGCGCGCGCGGCAGCTTGTGGTGGACCAGATGCAGATTGTTGTTGAGGAACAGCCAGGACAGCACCCGGCTGTGCTCGACGATCACGGTGCGCCCGTCGACGGCCTCCTTCCACTGATGCTCGCAATAGGTGCGAATGGCGATCAGCGCCATCCCGCCATAGGCGACGACGCCAAGATAGACCAGCGGGCTGATGCCCATCGCGCCCCAGACAATCGCGAAAAGCCCGGCAAGGCCGAGCGCATGATGGGCCCAGGCTCGGCGTACGCCGCGTTCGCCGCGCACCAGCCTTGGCAGATCGTCGCGCCAAAAGCCGAACGCCATCAGCGGCGGGCCGACGACCAGTCGGCCGACCAGCGTGTTGTTGACGGCCAGAAGCCGGCGCATGAACGGCGAGAGTGCGGCGTGCTCGCCCCTGTCGAGATACCAGCTTTCCGGATCGTCATAGGGATCGGTCAGATGCGCATCGTTGTGGTGGCGCAGATGCATGGCCTTGAACCGCCGATAGGGAAAGGCGACCGCAAGCGGCAGCGCGACCAGCGCCTCGTTGATCGCCGGATTGCGGGTCGGGTGGCCGTGCAGCGCCTCGTGCTGCAGCGAGGTGTGCAGGCCCGCCATCACCGCCATGAGCGGCAGCGCAAGCCAGGGCGCGATCGGAAACAGCCACAGGCCGACGGCGAGCCACAGCCCGTAGCAGAGTGCGAGCATGGCAAGCGTCGGCCATTCAAGTCGTTGATTCGTCGTCATGATTATGTCCTTGCCGCCATCGATGGCAGGAGGCGGCAGGATTTGCCAGGCGAAAATGCGCACAATCACGCGTATTCGGTCATCAAATCCCGAAACTGTTGCCCAATATCGCCACTTGTTTATTATAAACCGCATGGCGCCCGATCACATCGACAAACGCGACGCTTCCCGGCTGTTCCGGACGCGGCTCGGCGAGCTCCTGGCGCGCTCGGGCATGAACCGGTCGCGCTTCGCCGCCTCGGTGGGGCTCGACCGGTCGGCGCTTTCGCAACTGCTGTCGGGTGAGACGACGCGGCTGCCGCGAGCCGAGACGCTGATCCGGCTCGCCGCCCGCCATGGCGTCAGCCTCGACTGGCTCCTGGGCCTGAGCCAGGACGAGGGCGTTTCGGCCGCGATCAAGCCGGCACTGGAACTTGAAAAGGCGCAGGACCGGCGCAGCGATGCCATGCTCGCGCGCTGGCACCAGGAGGCGGCGGGCACGAAGATCCGCTATGTGCCGGCGACCATCCCCGACTTCCTGCGCACGGACCGGACGATCGCCTATGAGACGCGCGCCACCAAGCCGTCAGTGGCGGCGCAGATCGACGATGCGCGCGAAAAGCTGGCCATCAGCCGCCGACCCGAAAGCGATACCGAGGTTTGCATGCCGTTGCAGACGCTGGAGGCGCTGGCGCGCGGCGCGGGGGTCTGGAGCGCGATGGACGCCGCCGCGCGGGCCGAGCAGATCGGCCAGATCGCGCGGCTCGCCGACGACCTGTATCCGGGATTGCGGCTGTTCCTGTTCGACGGCCGACGCACATTTTCGGCGCCCTACACCGTGTTCGGACCCTATCGCGCGGCGGTCTATGTGGGCGATCTCTACCTGGTGCTGAACGCCAAGGAGGCGATCGACGCGCTGACACGGCACTTCGACCAGCTCATTCGCGCCGCCACGGTGCGCCCGCACGAGGCGGGAGCCTTCATCAGGTCGCTGCCCGATCCTGCGGCCAGTTGATGGGCACGTGCACGTCGAGAGGACGGGCGTTCAGCAACTCGGCATTGTCGGGGTCCGCGCAGCCGCCACGATAGGGGCAGTCGACGCAGAACCCCTTGCGCGAGGCGCTGCGGCGGAGCGCTGTTATGGCAAGTGTCAGAATGCCGAGCCGGCGCGGTTCGGCAGAAACGCACTCGGTCTTCATGCCGCAAAGGGCGGTGTAGCAAATCTGATTATCGGCTTGGACTTGGTCGGGCATGGTTGCGCCATTATGGCATGTCGGCCAGCGATTTCCATTGATAACCGTCGGTTCCGCGGGTGTTAACAGCCCGTCGGCCTTATCCTTTCGTCGCAGATTTCGCGGCTGCAAAACGCCAAACCGCGCTGTTTTTGCAGTTGCGAATGCATCGCTGTGAACCGGTCATCGGATGGCGCGCAGCAAGGCGGTGCTGGGAAAGCAGGTCGGCGCGCGGCCGTTCTTCTTCTGCCAGTCGCCGATGGAGCGGCGGGTCTTGAAGCCGGGCAGGCCGTCGGCGCCGCCGACATCGTAGCCCTGGCCCTCGAGCACCCGCTGCATGGCGGCGATGTCGGAGCGGTAGAGCGTATCGACCGGCCGCCACGGGCGCTTGAAACGGCCCGACGACCACTGGATGCGATCGCCGGCATTGCCGACGAACAGCGCGTAAAGATCGCTTTCGTTGTATTTCTTGAGCACATAGAAGTTCGGCGTGACGATGAAGGCCGGCCCCGACCGGCCCGCCGGCATGAGCAGATAGCCCTCCTGGCGCAGTTCGTGGTCGGGAAAGGGCCGGCCGGAGACGCGGGTCACGCCCATGGCGACCCAGTCGCGGATGGTCAGGCCCTGGTCCGGCCCCTCGAAGCTGCAGGAGATCTCGGCGGGCACATCGACCTCGAAACCCCAGTCGCGGCCGGCCTGCCAGCCGAAATGGCTCAGATAGTTGGCGATCGAGGCAAGCGTGTCCGGCACCGATGTCCAGATGTTCGGCTTGCCGTCGCCATCGAAATCGACGGCATGCTCGAGATAGGACGAGGGCAGGAACTGCGGCTGGCCGAGCGCGCCGGCCCAGGACGATTTCATCTGGCCGGGGCCGGCCAGGCCGCGCTCGACCATGGTGAGCGCTGCGACCAGTTCGCCCTGAAACAGCGGGGGCCGGGTCGACATGAACGCCTTGGTGCCCAGAACCCGGAACGCGTCATGGGGAATGGCGACGCCGCCGAAGGCCGATTCGCGGCCCCAGATGGCAAGGATGATGCGGCCGGGCACGCCGTATTGGCGCTCGATGGCGGCGAGCGTGTCGGCATGCCGGCTGGCGAGCCGCTGCCCCTGGGCGACGATGGCGCCCAGATTGTTCTCGTTGAAATAGCGCGCGGGCGCGGAGAACTCGGCCTGACGGATGCGCCTGGGCGTCGTCTCGCCGGGCCGGACGAGGCCGGGAATGTCCGTATCGAGGCGCTGGCCGGCCATGACGCGGTCGAAGGTGGCGCGGCTGACGCCGGCGGTGCGCGCCTTCGGCCAGACAGTCTCGCGCAGAAAGGCCTCGTACTGGCCCTGCAGATCGGCATGGGCGGTGGCCGGCACGAGCGTCACGAGGGCGAAAAGGAGCGCGGCAAGGCGGATCATGGGCGGTCTCCGGGCGCGATTGCGATGGCGCCACACTATGCCGGCCTTTTCGAAGAGACTATGGCCGGATGCCTGGGCAGCACGGGATCGGACGCATTTCAGAAGTCGGTGCGCGCCGCGAGCGCTGCCGACAGTGTGCCCTCGTCCAGATAGTCGAGCTCGCCGCCGACCGGCACGCCGTGGGCGAGCCGGGTGATCTTGACGCTCATGCCTTCGAGCTGGGCCGTGATGTAATGGGCCGTCGCCTGCCCCTCGACCGTGGCGTTGACGGCCAGAACCAGTTCCTCGACGCCGCCCTCGGCGACGCGGTCGACAAGCGCCCCTATGTTGAGATCATCGGGGCCGACGCCATCGAGCGGAGACAGCGTGCCGCCAAGCACGTGATAACGCGCGTGCAGATCGGCGGCGCGTTCGAGCGCCCACAGATCGGCGACCTCGGCGACGACGATGATCGTCGCCTCGGTGCGGCGCGGATCGGTGCAGACCGAACACGGATCGGCAGTGTCGACATTGCCGCAGCGCGAGCAAACCCGCACCTTGGCCGCCGCGTCGGCCATGGCCGCGGCGAGCGGCTCGAGAAGCTGCTCGCGCCTGTTGATCATGGCGAGCGCGGCGCGGCGCGCCGAGCGCGGCCCGAGCCCGGGCACCCTGGCGAGAAGCTGGATCAGCCGCTCGATCTCCGGCCCTGCGATTCGTTTCGATGACATGGTGGCGGTCTAGGGTCGGCTGAGCATCAGCACGCGCGGTGACACCCAACGGACCCTAGAACGGCATCTTCATGCCCGGCGGCAGCGGCAGGCCGGCGGTGACTTCCTCGGTCTTTTCCTGGACGATCTGCTCGATCTTGCCCTTGGCGTCCGAATGGGCGGCCACGATCAGATCCTCGAGGATCTCGACATCGTCTTCGGAGAACACGGACGGGTCGATCCTGACGCCCTGCATGGCGCCCTTGCCGTTGAGCGTCACCGTGACCATGCCGCCGCCGGCGGTGCCATCGGCCGTCAGCGTCTCGATCTCGGCCTGCAGGGCCTGCATCTTCTCCTGCATCTCCTTGGCCTTATTCATCAGGCCCATAATGTCGCGCATCTCGCTCTCCCGGTCAGTCGGTTTCGCTGGAGTCATCGGGGTCGATGACCGCTTCGTCCCTTACCATATCGGCCGTCGGCAGCGCTTCGTCCACCGCACCGGCATCGTTGAGGCGCACATCGACGACCCTGGCGCCCGGAAAAGCCTTCAGTATCGCGGCCACCTGCGGGTCGCGCGAGGCGTCCGCCAGCAGCGCGTCGCGACGGTCGAGTTCGTCCTCCTCGAGCGTCTTGCCGCCGGGCTCCCGGCTGATCGTGACGATCCAGCGCGTTCCGGTCCAGTCGCCGAGCTTGCGCGACAGATCGCCGGCGAGCGTCGGCGGCGCGTCCTCGGTGACATTGACGGCCAGCCGTCCCGGCTCGACCGAGACGAGCCGGACACATTTGCGGATCGTCACCTTCATCAACGGATCGCGGTGCCTTTCGGCAAGGTCGGCGAGATCCTGTAGGCTCTCGATGCGCACCGCCGGCGGCGCGGGCGCGGGCGCCGGCTCGGGGTCGCTTGCGGGCGATTGGGGCCGCGGCGCGCCGTCGGCGACCAGGCGCATGGCCGTCGCCGCCCCGCCCTGCGGCGATTGCGGCATCGCCACGGCGGAGACGGGCGCGGCCTGGGCATGCGGCGCGCTGCCGACCGGTTCGGAGGGCGGCGGTGCGGACGCGCCCGGTGCCTGGCGGGCGGGCGCCGGCGCGGACGGGGCGTCATCGAGCTTCCTGAGTGCCTCGTCGAGCGTCGGCAGGGTCGCGGCGTGGGCGAGCCGGATGAGCAGCATTTCGCCGGCGGCGTAGGGCCGGGCGGCGCTCTCGCATTCAGCGATGCCCTTGAGCAGCATCTGCCAGGCGCGCGCCAGCACGGTCACCGACAGGCTTGCTGCGAACCGGCGACCGCGCTCGCGCTCGTCGGGCGACAGGGAAGGGTCCTCGTCGGCCGCGCCCTCGATGAAGCGCAGCCGCGTGACGAGATGGGTGAACGCGGCCAGATCGTTGAGCGTGACGACCGGGTCGGCGCCGACATCGTAGAGCGCCTTGTAGCCGTCGAGCGCCTCGGCGACGCGGCCGGCCATCACATGCTCGAAAAGATCGACGATGCGCGAGCGGTCGGCGAGGCCGAGCATGGCGCGCACCGCCTCGGTATCGACCGTGCCGTTGCCATGGGCGATCGCCTGGTCGAGGATCGACAGCGCATCGCGCACCGAGCCTTCGGCGGCGCGCGCGATCATGGCGAGCGAGGCGTCGTCGACGGCGACCTGCTCCCGTTCGGCGACCCAGCGCAGATGGCCGGTGAGTTCGCCGATCTCGATGCGGCGCAGGTCGAAGCGCTGGCAGCGCGACAGCACCGTGATCGGCACCTTGCGGATTTCGGTGGTCGCGAAGATGAACTTGGCGTGCGGCGGCGGCTCCTCAAGCGTCTTCAGAAGCGCGTTGAACGCCTTTTCCGACAGCATGTGGATTTCATCGATGATGTAGACCTTGTAGCGGGCCGAAACCGGCGCGTAGCGCACCGAATCAATGATCTGCTTGACGTCGTCGATGCCGGTGTGAGACGCCGCGTCCATCTCCACGACATCGACATGGCGGCCCTCCATGATGGCCTGGCAATGGATGCCGGGAACGGCAAGGTCGATGCTCGGCCGATCGACGTCATCGGTCCGGTAATTGAGCGCACGGGCGAGAATGCGGGCGGTGGTCGTCTTGCCGACGCCGCGCACGCCGGTGAGCATCCAGGCCTGGGCGATGCGGTCGGCGGCAAAGGCGTTGGTGAGCGTGCGCACCATCGGCGCCTGGCCGATCAGCGCGGTGAAATCGGCCGGGCGGTACTTGCGCGCCAGAACGCGATAGGGATGGGCCGCAGGGGCGGACTCGCTCATGGACAAGACCTAGCGCATATGGACGGGCGATGGCCAGTACGCGCTGGTGCCATGGACAGCTCAATCGCCAAGGCGGGCCGTGCCATCGGGAAAGTGGGTGGGAGGCTGGCACGGCGACCCGTGCCGGGGCTCGTTAGGGCTGCTTCCTTCCGGACCTGACCCGGTTGGCGAGTGGCGCGTCCGCCACCAACCTCCCGCTGCCGATATCGGCCTTTTGACGGCCGATTGCAAGTCGCATCGGCCGACAAACCTGCTAACGTGGCTTAATGACCACGTTCGAACTCGACCCGCGGATAGACCGCGAAACGCTCTTGGTGACCGATCTGGGGCTGACCCAGTTGCGGCTGATGAACGACCGGCGCTTCTTCTGGCTGATGCTGGTGCCAAAGCGCCCGGACATCACCGAGGTGCACGAACTGTCGCCGCTCGACCAGACCATGCTGACCTTCGAGACCGCGCAGATCGCCCGGACGCTCAAGACCGTGACGGACGCCGACAAGATCAATGTCGCCGCCCTCGGCAACAAGGTGCGCCAGTTGCACGTGCACGTGATCGCGCGCTTCGAAGGCGATCCCGCCTGGCCGGACCCGGTGTGGAGCGCCGGCGCCGGCGAACCGTATCGGCCGGGCGAGGCGCAGGCCTTCATCGACCGGTTCTCAGCGGCGTTCTGAGCGTGTAGAACGGCGCGACCACTTGCCCGCGGACCGACCCTTCATGCCTCCCATCCCCGACGAGCCAGACGCGCCAGAGCCCTCCGCGCGGACCGGCTTTGCGGGCAACCGGCTGGAGCGAAGATCGGAAAAGCGCCACGCCAATTCGGTATCGGAGGCGCTGGCCGACCCTCGCGCGCGGGTTCTGCTGCTCGGCGAGGGCCGGGCGCTGCTGCGGCCCAATGGCGCCGGGCTCGGCGCCTGGTTCGGCATCGACGATGCGGACGCATTCGGCGCGCGGGCCGAGCACGCGGTTCTGCTGGGCTATCGCACCGATGGCGCGCCGGCGCTGGCCGCGCCGGTGGACGAGCAATCGCTCGCCGAGGGCGACCTGACGGCGATCGACTACCGGTCGATCCACATGCAGGGCCTGCTGGACGCCGAGACGCTGGGCGCGCTGGCCCAGGGCGCCGCGCTGATCGCCTGGCATCGCAGCCACCGGTTCTGCTCGCGCTGCGGCCACCAAAGCGCGATCGCCGATGGCGGCTACAAGCGCGTATGCGGACATTGCCAGGCCCAGCATTTCCCGCGCACGGACCCGGTCGTCATCATGCTCGCGGTCGCACCGGACGGCCGGCGCTGCCTGCTCGGCCGCAGCCCGCATTTTCCGGCCGGCATGTATTCGTGCCTGGCCGGCTTCGTCGAGCCGGGCGAGACGCTGGAGGATGCGGTGCGCCGGGAAACCGAGGAGGAAGCGGGCGTGCGCATCGGGCAGGTCGGCTATCACGCCAGCCAGCCCTGGCCGTTTCCGCACACGCTGATGGTGGGCTGCTATGCCCGGGCGCTGACCGAGACCATCACAGTCGACGACGAACTGGAGGATGCGCGCTGGTTCGAGCGCGGCGAGATCCGGGCGATGATCGCCGGCGCGCATCCGGACGGGCTGAAGCTGCCGCCGCAGGGCGCCATCGCCTCGCTGCTCATCCGCGACTGGCTGTAGCGGGGCGCCCGAACCGGCGACCCGGAGCGCTCCGCGAGGCGATCGAACCGTTCTGCCGAAGCAGCCGCGCCCTCACGCCTTCCCGGTGCGCCGGATGTCGGCGCCGCGATAAACGCCCAGAATGCGGAAATGGTCGGAGAAGAATCGCGCCTCCTCGAAGGCGAGACGCACATTGTCGTCGTCCGGATGGCCCTCGATATCGGCGTAGAACTGGGTGGCGAAGAAGGCGCCGCCGAGCTGGTAGCTCTCCAGCTTGGTCATGTTCACGCCATTGGTCGCAAAACCGCCCATGGCCTTGTAGAGCGCGGCGGGGATGTTGCGCACGCGGAAGACGAAGGTGGTCATCATCAGTTCGTCGGCGGCCTTGCGGATCGGGATGTAGGGCGCATTGGACAGGACGACGAAGCGCGTGACGTTGTTCTCCTGATCCTCGACGTCGTTGGCGATGATCTTCAGGCCGTGCAGTTCGGCGGCGAGCGCCGGCGCCAGCGCGGCCATGGTCGGATCGCCGGCTTCGGCGACGAAACGCGCCGCTCCGGCGGTGTCGCCGGCGACGACGCCCTCCCAGCCATTGTCGCGGACGAACTTGCGGCACTGGCCCAGCGCGTGAATGTGGCTGTGCACGGTGCGGATGGCCGAACGGTCCGTGTCCGGCAGCGCCATGAGCTGGAAATGGATCGGCAGGAAATACTCGCCGACGATGTGCAGGTTGGATTCGGGCAGAAGCGAGTGAATGTCGGCGACGCGACCGGCAATGGTGTTCTCGATGGGGATCATGGCAAGCGCGGCCTGGCCCTTCTCGACCGCGCTGAAGGCGTCCTCGAAGGTCGCACAGGGCAGCGGCGTCATCGCCGGATACATGTTGCGGCAGGCCGTGTCGGAATTGGCGCCCGGCTCGCCCTGAAAAGCGATCAGTGTGGTCGCATCGTCGGTCATCGATGGCCTTCTTCCTGTCGGTTCGTTCAGCCGGCGAGCACAGCGCGCGCCCTTTGAAGATCGGCCGGTGTATCGACGCCGAGCGGCGCGGTGTCAACGAGGCGGGCATGGATGGTCATGCCGGCCTCGAGCGCGCGCAACTGTTCGAGGCGTTCGCGCTTTTCGAGCGGCGATTGCGGCAGGGCGACGAATCGGGCCAGCGCCCGGCGCCGATAGGCGTAAAGGCCGATGTGGTGATAGAGCGGGCCATTGCCCCATGGCGCCGTGGCGCGGGTGAAATACAGCGCGTTCAGGACCCTGGGGCCGACCGGCGAGCCGACGATCTTGACGACGTTGGGATCGCTGCGCTCGGCTTCCTCGACGATGACGGTGCCGAGCGTTGCGATGTCGCAGAAGGGGTTGGCGAGCGGGGCGAGCGCGGCGCCGATGTCGCCTGGCGCGATCGTCGGCAGATCGCCCTGCACGTTGATGACGACGTCATGGGCGCCATCGGGATCGAGTAGCTCGAGCGCCTCGAAGATCCGGTCCGAGCCGGACTGATGATCGGCGCGCGTGGCAATGGCGCGGTGGCCGTGCCGGACGACGGCATCGAGGATCGCCCGGTCGTCGGTTGCCACGACGACCTCGGCGCAATCGGCCTCGCGCGCCCGGTCGGCGACATGGACGATCATCGGACGGCCGCCGATGTCGGCGAGCGGCTTGGCCGGCAAGCGGGTCGCCCCCATGCGCGAGGGAATGACAATGATCGGCTTCATCGGGCGAGGCAGGCCATGGCGGGCAGGTGGCAAAAGGTCTCAATCGGTACGACCTTATATGTGTTGCAAGCCTATCGCAAAAGACATAGGAGACAGCCCATCTGCGACGGGCGCCCGCCCGTCCAGTTCAACCATGGTTGATCGGGAATCGGGTTTTCTATGAACTATAACATGTACGCCGGCGCGTTCCTGGGGACGGTGTTTGTGCTGATGACCGTCGGCATCGCCGGAAACGCCATCTTCTCCACCGAGCCACCCGAGGAAGAGGGCTTCGCCATCGCCGTTGCGGACGATGCACCGGCCGAACCCGCCGAGGAAGACGAGGGCCTGCAGCCGATCACGCCGCTGCTGGCGAGCGCCGATATCGGCAATGGCCCGAGCGTGTTCCGCAAGTGCCAGTCCTGCCACAACATCGAGGCGGACGCGGCCAACAAGACCGGACCGAACCTGTGGAACGTCGTCGGCATGCAGGCCGCCAGCAAGGAAGGCTTCAGCTATTCGGCGGCGATGTCCGAATACGGCTCGGAAGGCAATGTGTGGGATTTCGAGGCGCTGAACCGGTTCCTGGCCGCGCCGGGCGATTATATCGATGGCACGTCGATGGGCTTTGCCGGGCTGCGCCGTGAGGGCGAACGCGCCGACCTGATCGCCTGGATGGCCGAACAGGGGGACGAACCGGTGCCGCTGCCGAGCGAGGACACCGCCGCCGACGATGCTGCCGCGGACGACGAGGCGCCGGCGGACGAAGCGCCCGCGGACGGGGAGGCTCCGGCGGACGAAGCGCCCGCAGACGGGGAGGCTCCGGCGGAAGAGGCGACCGCCGACGAGGAGGCTCCGGCGGAAGAGGCGACCGCCGACGAGGAACCTGCGACGGAGGAAGCGACCGCCGAGGATGCCGCGGCCGAGGAAACCGCGCCGACGGACGGTGCCGCCGCGGCCGAACAGGCCCCCGCGCAGGATGGCGAAGAGGCGCCGGCCCAATAGCGGCGCACGAAGTTTTGAGGACGCAGCGACCGGTTGCGTCCTCGCGCCGCAGATTGGGGCTTTGAAATGCCGCAAAGGCCACTACTGTATCTGCAAAGGCAGATCGGGAGGTTTGGCTGTGGCATTTGCGATATCGAACACGCTCACACGCATCATCGCGCTCGGCACGATTGTCGCCGCACCGGTGCTCGCCACAGAGGCGAGCGCGCAGCGCGCCGAGGACGATGCGCCCTGGGTGCACGCCTCGGCGCTGGTCGGCGAGCCGCAATACCCGCCCGATTTCGAGCGGTTCGACTACGTCAATCCCGACGCGCCCAAGGGCGGGACGCTGGAGTTGTCGGAGACCGGCTCCTTCGATACGCTCAACCCGATCCTGACCAAGGGCGAGGTCGCAACGGGGCTGGGCCTTGTCTATGAAAGCCTGACCACCTCCTCGCTCGACGAGATTTCCGCCGATTACGGCCTTTTGGCCGAGGCGCTGAGCTATCCGGAGGACTATGCCTGGGTGAAGTACCGGCTGCGCGAGGGCGCGCGCTGGCACGACGGCGAGCCGGTGACGGCCGAGGACGTGGTCTGGTCGTTCGACAAGCTCGTCGAGCTCAACCCGACGCAGCGCTTCTACTACCAGCATGTCGTCCAAGCCGAGGCGCTCGACGACCGAACGGTCCTGTTCACCTTCGACGAGAAGAACAACAAGGAACTGCCGCACATTGTCGGCCAGGTCCTCGTCCTGCCCAAGCACTGGTGGACCGCAACCGATGCCCAAGGCAATCAGCGCGACATCGCCTCCTCGACGCTGGAGCCGCCGCTCGGCTCGGGTCCCTACCGGATCACCGAGGTCAACGCCGGCTCGTCGGTCACGTTCACGCGGGTTGAGGACTATTGGGGCCGCGATCTGCCGGTCAATGTGGGCAAGCACAATTTCGGCGAGATCGGCTACACCTATTTCCGCGACCGCGACGTCGAATTCCAGGCGTTCAAGGCGGGGGAGTTCGATTTCTGGAGCGAGAACGAGGCCAAGCGCTGGGCGACCGCCTATGACTTTCCGGCGGTCGAGGAAGGCCGGATCAAGCGCGAAGTGCTGGAGAACGCCTACCGGACCCGGGGCATCCTGGTCGGCTTCATCCCCAATCTGCGGCGCGAGATGTTCCAGGATCCCAGGGTGCGGCGGGCGCTGAACCAGGCCTTCGATTTCGAAACGCTCAACGAGACCATCTTCTACGACCAGTACGAGCGGGTGGATTCGTTCTTCTACGGCACGCCGCTCGCCCATGAAGGGGCGCCGGAGGGGCGCGAACTGGAAATCCTCAACGAGGTGCGCGGCCAGGTGCCGGACAGCGTGTTCGAAGGCGAATACGAAAATCCGGTCGCCGGCAGCCAGCAGGCGCTGCGCGACAATCTGCGCGAGGCGGTGCGGCTGTTCCGCGAAGCCGGCTACGAATTGCGCGACGGCCAGATGGTGGATTCGGAGACCGGCGAACCGTTCGAGTTCGAACTGCTGCTGAACGGGCCGATCATCGAGCGCGTCGCCCTGCCCTATGCCGAGGATCTGCGCAAGATCGGGGTGACGATGAATGTCCGCTCGGTCGAGCCGTCGCAATTCGTCACGCGGCTCAGGGCGCGCGACTTCGACATGATCTATTCGGGCTGGGCGCAGTCGCTGTCGCCGGGCAACGAACAGTTCGACTATTTCGGTTCGGCTTCGGCCGACCGCGAAGGCTCGCGCAACTATGGCGGCGTCGCGGACCCGGCGGTCGACGCGCTGATCGAAGAGGTGGTCTTTGCCCCGGATCGCGACGATCTGATCGCGGCGACCCGGGCGCTCGACCGGGTGCTGATGGCGCAGCAATTCGTCATTCCGTCCTACACGGCGCGCAATTCGCGGATCGCCTACTGGAACAAGTTCGATCACCCCGATCCGCTGCCGTTCTATTCGATCGGCTTTCCGACGGTGTGGTGGTACGACGCCGACAAGGCGGAGGCGATCCAATGATCATCGATCGCCGGCGCTTCTTGACGGTGGCCGCGGGCGGATACGTCGCCTCGGCCGCCTTTCCAAGGCTCTGTCTGGCCGCCAACCCGACCGGCGTGCCGCGGCACGGCCTGTCGGCATTCGGCGACCTGAAATACGCGGCCGGTTTCGCCGCCTTCGACTATGCCAATCCGGACGCACCGGTCGGTGGCACGTTCAACTTCCAGCCCGGCTACTGGTACTTCAACCAGAACACCCAGACCTTCAACACGCTCAATTCCTTCGTGCGCCGGGGCGACGCGCCGCCGCGCATGGAGATGTGTTACGACTCGCTGGTGGCGTCGGCCCATGACGAGCCGGACGCGGTCTATTGTCATGTCGCCGAGACGGTGACGATCTCCCAGGACGGCAACCGCTTCACCTTCAGGCTGCGCGACATCGCCCGGTTCCACGACGGCACGCCGATCACGGCGGCCGACGTCAAGTTCAGCTACGACACGCTCAAGGCCGAGGGCCACCCGCAGCTTTCGCTGCCGCTCGACCCGCTGGCCGAGGTCATCGCCGAGGACGCGCGCACGGTGACGCTCGTCTTCGACGGCACGCAGTCGGCGCAGGCCATCCTGTCGGTGGCGGGCTATCCGATCCTGTCGGCGGCCTATTATGCGGACCGGACCTTCGACGAATCCACGCTCGACGCGCCGCTCGGCTCGGGTCCCTACCGGGTCGGCGACTTCAGTGCCGGCCGGTACATCGAATATGAGCGCGTTCCGGACTACTGGGCGCGCGGCATCGGCACCGGGCGCGGCACCGGCCATTTCCAGACCATCCGCATCGAGTTCTATGCCGAGCGCCAGGCCGGATTCGAAGCCTTCAAGAAGGGCGAGATCCACTGGCGGCGCGAATTCACATCCAAGACCTGGGCGACCGAGTACAATTTCCCGGCCGTGGAGGAAGGCCAGGTCGTCCAGCGCCTTTTCGACGACCTGAAGCGGCCGGGCATGCAGGCCTGGGCCCTGAACCAGCGGCGCGAGCGCTTCAAGGACCGACGCGTGCGCGACGCGATCGGGCTGTGTTTCGATTTCGAATGGACCAACCAGAACCTGTTCTACGGGCTCTATGCGCGCAGCCAATCGATCTTCGGCGGATCGCAATACGAGGCCGCCGGAACGCCCGACGAAGACGAGACCGCGCTGATCCAGGCGCTGGGCGCCGATCACCAATTGCCCGACGGCATCATGGATGACGCCTATATCCAATCGGCCGCCGACGGCTCGGGCCGCGACCGCGCGCGCCTGCGCGAGGCGACGCGCCTGCTCGAGGAGGCGGGCTGGACGGCGGGCGGCGACGGGCTGCTGCGCAACGCGGCCGGCGAAACGCTCGATGTCGAGTTGCTGATCCGCGCCTCGGTGTTCGAACGCATTTATGGCCCCTTCGTCGAGGTCATGCGCATGGTCGGCATCAATGCCGGGCTGCGCCTGGTCGATCCGGCCCAGTATCAGGCGCGCACCGCCGAGTTCGACTTCGACATGGCGGGCTTCGCGCTGACCTGGGGCGCAACGCCCACCGAACCGAGCCTTGAGGGTGTGCTCGGCTCGAAATCGGCCGAACTGCCCGGCTCGCGCAACTGGCCGGGCACGGCCGACCCGCTGGTCGACGCGCTGATCGCGCGGGTGGGCGATGCGGAGAACCGCGACCAGCACGAGACCGCCATGCGGGTTCTGGACCGGGTGTTGCGTTTGCGCCGCGACTGGATTCCAAATTGGACCGCGCCGAATCAGTTCATCGCCTATTGGGACATGTTCGGTTTCGGCGAGATGCCGGACTATTTCTGGCCGGTCGAGGCGCTGTGGTGGTTCGACGAAGACAGGGCAAGGGCGATTGGCAGGGCATAGCGCGACGACATCGACGGTTGTGCCGCTCCATTGCCGGGAGCGCTGATCGATGGGCGCCTATATCCTGCGCCGCCTGCTCCTGATGATCCCGACCATTTTCGGGATCATGGCGATCTCGTTCGTCATCGTGCAGTTCGCGCCGGGCGGGCCCGTCGAGCAGGTCATCGCCCAGCTCACCGGCCAGGGCGCCGACGCGACGGCGCGCTTTACCGGCGGCGGCAGCGAACTCGGCGGCGGAGGCGGCGAGGAATTCGGCGACACGGTGCAGGGCGGCGAGATCAATTCGCGCTATCGCGGCGCGCAGGGGCTCGACCCGGAGTTCATCGCAGAACTCGAGGAGCAGTTCGGCTTCGACAAGCCGCCCCTGCAGCGCTTCGGCATGATGATCTGGGACTATCTGCGCTTTGATTTCGGGGAGAGCTATTTCCGCGACATCACGGTCATCGACCTGATCATCGAGAAGCTGCCGGTCTCGGTGTCGCTGGGGCTGTGGATCACGCTGATCTCCTATGCGATCTCGATCCCGCTGGGCATCCGCAAGGCGGTGACCGACGGTTCGCGCTTTGACGTGTGGACCTCCGGCGTGGTGATCGTCGCCTATGCGATCCCGGGCTTCCTCTTCGCCATCCTGCTGATCGTGCTGTTCGCCGGCGGATCGTTCTTCGACTGGTTTCCGCTGCGCGGGCTCGTCTCGGACAACTGGGACGAGTTGAGCTGGCCGGCGCGCATCGCCGACTACTTCTGGCATCTGACACTTCCGCTGATAGCGCTGGTCATGTCGGCCTTCGCCACCACGACGCTTCTGACGAAGAACTCGTTTCTCGACGAGATCCGCAAGCAGTATGTCATGACCGCGCGCGCCAAGGGGCTGACCGACCGGCAGGTGCTGTACGGTCATGTGTTCCGCAATGCGATGCTGATCATCATCGCCGGCTTTCCGGGCGCGTTCATCTCGGCCTTCTTCACCGGTTCGCTGCTGATCGAGACGATCTTCTCGCTCGACGGGCTGGGGCTGTTGGGCTTTACCTCGGTGGTCAATCGCGACTATCCGGTGGTGTTCGCCACGCTGTACATCTTCTCGCTTCTGGGCCTGTTCGTCAGCCTTCTGTCGGACCTGATGTACACCTGGATCGATCCGCGCATCGACTTCGAACGACGGGAGGTCTGACATGGACCAGAGCGTCGACAAGCCGATCGGACGCATGCCGCCGCCCACGCGGGTGCCGCGGCGCGGCCGCTTCGTGCTGTCGCCGCTCAACCGGCGGCGCTGGCAGAACTTCAAGTCCAACCGGCGCGGCTACTGGTCGCTGTGGATCTTCATGATCCTGTTCGTCCTGTCGCTGGGCGCCGAGTTCATCGCCAACGACCGGCCGCTGCTGGTCTCCTACAAGGGCGAGATCCTCACGCCGGTCTTCGTCAACTATCCCGAGGAGAAATTCGGCGGGTTCCTGGCGCGCACCGACTACACCGACCCCTTCATCCAGGAGGAGATCAAGGCCAATGGCTGGATGGTCTGGCCGCCGATCCGCTATTCCTACCGGACCGTGAACAAGGAGGTGCCGACGACGGCGCCGTCCAAGCCGGCCTTCATGTTCGACAGCCGCGAGGAACTGTGCGCGCGCTATCCGGGCGGTGTCGGCGATCCCAACTGCCACTGGGGCAATTTCAACTGGCTGGGCACGGACGATCAGGCGCGCGACGTGCTGGCGCGATCGATCTACGGGTTCCGGATCTCGGTGCTGTTCGGGCTGATCCTGACGGCGGCCTCCGCGGTGATCGGCGTGACCGCCGGCGCGATCCAGGGCTATTTCGGCGGCTGGACGGACCTGGTCTTCCAGCGGGTGATCGAGATCTGGTCTTCGATCCCGGTGCTCTACATCCTGCTCATCATGGCCGCCGTGCTGCCGCCGGGCTTCTGGGTGCTGCTGGGCATCATGCTGGTGTTCTCCTGGGTGGGATTCGTGGGCGTGGTGCGCGCCGAGTTCCTGCGCGCGCGCAACTTCGAATATGTCAACGCGGCGCGCGCGCTCGGCGTGTCCAACCGCACGATCATGTTCCGGCATCTTCTGCCCAACGCGATGGTGGCGACGCTCACCTTCCTGCCCTTCATCCTGAACGGGTCGATCACCACGCTGACATCGCTCGACTTTTTGGGCTTCGGCCTGCCGCCGGGCTCGGCCTCGCTGGGCGAACTCATCCTTCAGGGCAAGAACAACCTGCAGGCGCCGTGGCTGGGCTTCACCGGCTTCTTCGTCATCTCGATCATGCTGTCGCTGTTGATCTTCATCGGCGAGGCGACGCGTGATGCGTTCGACCCACGCAAGACGTTTGGGTGATCGGCCTTTCGATGCTATATCGAGGTAGAATTCTACCATGGAAGCCGCGATGAGCCTGAACATCAAGAATGAGCGCGTACATCAACTGGCCAGGGAACTGGCTCTAAAGCGCAATTCCACCATGACCGCCGTGATACTGGATGCATTGGAAAGGGAGCTGGAACGAGATCAGGCCCACTCCGATGAGGTCCAAATGATGCGCATTAAGGCGCGAGAAGAGTTTCTCGCGCACCTTGATACGATGAAGGAACTGCCGGACGGCTACACAAGCGACCATGACGATCTTTATGATAGGGACGGCTTTCCGGCATGATTGTGGATGCGTCGGCCATCGTGGCGTTTGTCATGAAGGAAGCGGGTAGCGGCATCTACGGGCCATACCTGTTCAGCGACACGGTTCCGCTGTTCATATCCGCCGTCAATTGGTGGGAGGTTCAGGCGCGGATCATACGGCACGACAAGCCCGACGCCACACGATCACTGCAGTTCTTTCAACGTGGAACACGAATGGAGCTTGTTGCGGTCGATAGAGGACAAACCAACATTGCCATTGATGCATTCCGCCGTTTCGGCAAAGGCCGCGGGCATCCGGCCGGGCTCAATCTTGGCGACTGTTTCGCCTACGCGCTTGCCAAGACCCGAAACGAGCCGCTCCTGTTCAACGGGGACGATTTCCGCCACACGGACGTCAGGGCGGCGCTGTGAGCGAACCCCTCCTGTCCATCGACGATCTTTCGGTCGACTTCGCGCAGGGTGGCGAAGTCACCCACGCGGTGCGCAACGTCTCCTTCGCCATCGGCGAGCGCGAAACGGTGGCGCTGGTCGGCGAGAGCGGATCGGGCAAGTCGGTCACCGCCCTGTCGGTGCTCAAGCTGCTGCAATACCCGCCCGCCTCGCACCCCTCCGGCGCGATACGCTTTGCCGGCACCGACCTCTTGTCGGCCAACGATGCCGAACTGCGCGCGGTGCGCGGCAATCGCATCTCGATGATCTTCCAGGAGCCGATGACTTCGCTCAACCCGCTGCACACGATCGAAAAGCAGGTCGGCGAGGTTCTGCGGCTGCACCAGGGCATGGGCGAGACCGCGCAACGCGCCCGCACGCTCGAACTGCTGAACCAGGTCGGCATTCGCGAGCCCGAACGGCGCCTTGGCGCCTATCCGCATCAGCTTTCGGGCGGCCAGCGCCAGCGCGTGATGATCGCCATGGCGCTGGCCAACATGCCCAAGCTGCTGATCGCCGACGAGCCGACCACCGCGCTCGACGTCACGGTGCAGGCCCAGATCCTCGAACTTCTGGACCGGCTCAAGGACAGCCAGCAGATGTCCATGCTGTTCATCACCCATGACCTTGGCATCGTGCGGCGCATCGCGGACCGGGTCTGCGTGATGACCGATGGGCGGATCGTCGAAGCCGGGCCGACCGAAACCATCTTCACCGACCCGCAGCACGACTACACGCGGCACCTGCTCGCCGCCGAGCCCAAGGGGCAGCCGCCGGTCGGCGACGACAGCGCGCCGATCGTCGTCGGCGGCGATGGAATCAAGGTGTGGTTCCCGATCCGCAAGGGCCTGCTGCGGCGCACGGTCGATCACGTCAAGGCGGTCGACGGCATAGACATCACCGTGCGCGCCGGCCAGACGATCGGCGTCGTCGGCGAGAGCGGGTCGGGCAAGACAACGCTTGGCCTGGCGCTGACGCGGCTGATCTCGTCCGAGGGCCAGATCCGCTTTGCCGGCGACCGCATCGACACGCGCTCGTTCAAGCAGATGCGGCCGCTCAGAAAGGATATCCAGGTCGTCTTCCAGGATCCGTTCGGCTCGCTCAGCCCGCGCATGTCGATCTCCGAGATCATCGCCGAGGGTCTTGCCATCCACGAGCCGCACCTGAACGCCGACCAGCGTGACGACCGCGTCGTCGCCGCGCTCGCCGAGGTCGGGCTCGATCCCGATACGCGGCACCGCTATCCGCACGAGTTTTCCGGCGGCCAGCGCCAGCGTATCGCCATTGCCCGCGCCATGGTGCTCAAGCCGAAGTTCCTGATGCTCGACGAGCCGACATCGGCGCTCGACATGAGCGTGCAGGCGCAGGTGGTCGACCTGCTGCGCGACCTGCAGAAACGGCACGATCTGGCCTATCTGTTCATCAGCCACGACCTGAAGGTGGTGCGCGCGCTCGCCAATGACGTCATCGTCATGCGCGACGGCCGGATCGTCGAATCGGGGACGGCCGAGACCATTTTCAACGCGCCGCAAGCCGACTATACCAAGGCACTGATGGCCGCCGCCTTCGACATCAAGGCCAGCGGGGCGGGCGTCGTCAGCCAGTAACCGCGGACATCGAGAACATCCGAGCCATGCCCCAACCCGGCAAGATCCTGCTTTCGGTCACCGGTTTCGACCCTGCCGTGTGGCTCGCCGCCCTGCAGAAGCACGCGCCCGACCGCGAGATCGTCACCGAACCCGCCAGTGCCGACGATCCGACGATCCGCTATGCGGTGGTGTGGAAACAGCGGCCCGGCGTGCTCAGCGGGCTGCCCAACCTGGCCGCGATCTTCTCGGTCGGCGCTGGCGTCGATCACGTCTTCCAGGACCCGGACCTGCCGGAGGTCCCGATCGTGCGCAGCGTCGCCGACGACCTGACCGAGCGGATGAGCGAATATGTCGTCTGGCAGGTGCTCGACCATCACCGGAAGGGGCCGCGCTATCGCCGTCAGCAGGCCGAGCGCGTGTGGAACGAAGACCGCATGCAGCCGGCAGCGCGCGATGTCACGGTCGGGATCATGGGAATGGGCATATTGGGGCGCGATGCGGCCGAAAAGCTCAAGGCGCTCGGCTTCAGGATTGCCGGCTGGAGCCGGCGGCCGCAGGCAATCGGCGGTGTCGAGGGTTTCGCCGGCGACGCGCAGCTCGACGGGTTCCTGGCCATCAGCGACATCGTCGTGTGCCTTCTGCCGCTGACGCCGGCAACGCGCGGCATCCTGTCCAAGCCGCTTTTCGCGCGGATGAAGCGGCGCGGCCCGCTCGGTCCCGCGATCCTGATCAATGCCGGCCGCGGCGGGCTGCAGAACGAGGCCGATATCGTGGCAGCGCTCGACAATGGCTGGCTGGGCGCGGCGACGCTCGATGTCTTCAACCAGGAGCCGCTGCCCGCAACGAGCCCGCTCTGGAACCATCCGCGCGTGATGATCACGCCGCACGCGGCGGCGACCTCCATGCCCGACGCGCTGGTGCCGCCGATCCTGGCCCAGATCGAGGCGTTCGAGCGCGGCGAGGAACTGCGCAACGTGGTCGACCGCCAGGCCGGGTATTGAGGGTGCAGCGGCGCAGGATAACGGTGCCGATCGCGGGGCCGGGCCTTTACGGCCGCCGGAAGGCCGTCGGCGGGCCGTAGACCGCGCCGATGCGCTCGAGCGCCTGCGCCAGCGGTTCGCTGGTCACGTCCATCGTGCCCGCATTGGCGTGCAGCAGCGTCTCGCCGTCGCGCATGATGCCGACATGGCCGTCCCAGAAGACCAGATCGCCGCGCGCAAGGCGATTGGCGCGATCGATCGGCGTGCCGATGGCCGCCTCCTGCATGTAGGTGTCGCGCACGACCCGTTCGCCCGCCATGAGCATGGCGAGCTGGACAAGGCCCGAGCAGTCGAGCCCGAAGCCGGACGTGCCGCCCCACAGATAGGGCGTGTGCAGCAACCGTTCGGCGACCGCGACATAGTCGGGCGCGTGCTCGTCGGCCGGCCGGAAATGGCCGGCAAAGCCGAACGCGCCCGAACCCAGGCGCACGAAGCGCATCGTCCCGTGCGCGACCGTCTCGACGATGCCCGCGCAGGCGCCCATGGGCAGCGTGTCGAGGGCGGGCCGTTTCATGTCCGGTTCGGGGTAAAGAAAGGTGCGCGGCACGCAAACGCGGTGCGGCACGCCCTCGGCCGTCTGCTCCACCGGCGCCAGCGCCCGCGCCGGCGCATAGCCGACATAGCCGTCGCGCTCGCCCTTCACCCAGGCCCAGCCCTCGGCCTCCTCGAAGACCTCGAGGCGATCGCCGGCCAGGAACTGGGTGTCCAGGCTCGAATCCGGCGAGGGATTGCGGCGGATTTCGGCAACGGGCACGACCACCGTGCGCGGCTGCCCGTCGACGAAGCGGCCGGCCTCGACGCGTCCGCGCAGGCGCGCATCGGCGAGGTCGGGCCGGTAGGCGTTCAGCCGCGGATCGGGGTGGCCGGTCATCTTGGAAGCGCCGCCGCCTTGGCGATGATCACGTCGGCGAAACGTTCCAGATACAGCGCGCCCTCGACCGTGCGCGCGATGACGACATTGCGCCGGTCGCGCGGGTCGCGGTGGCGGGTGACCAGCTTCATCGTGCCCATCGTGTCGAGCGCGCGGGTGATGACCGGCTTGGTCACGCCCAGATGCTCGGCCAGGCCGCGTACGGTGTGCGGCGGCGGATCGAGATAGATCGTCAGCAGGATGGCGGCCTGGCGCATGGTCAGATCCGGGGCGGTGTCGCGCACCTCCGAGAGGCTGACCTGATGCCACAGCGAAAGCGCCTGGCTTGGCTTGAGGGAAATCGTCATGGGCCGGAGCATCGACCATGGAAACGTTACGGGACCGTTTCAATATGCATCGCCCAACGCAGGTTTGGCAAGCGGAACGGAAACCGACGTCGCCGCAACGATATCAGCCGGAGCCGAATCGATCTTCGATCACCGAGAACAGGGCGCGGATGCCGTGCGCCTCGCCGCCCACCGGGGCGTGCGGCCGGGAGGTCGGGTTCCAGCCGAAGACGTCGAAGTGCACCCAGCTCGCCGCGGCGGCGACGAACTTGGACAAAAACAGCGCCGCCGTCACCGAGCCGGCGAAACCGTCGGTGGTGACGTTGGCGCAGTCAGCGACGGTCGAGGACAGGTTGCGCTCATAGGGCCTCCACAGCGGCATGCGCCAGAGCGGATCGCGTGTCTTCAGCGCGGCGCGCGCCAGCCTGTCGGCAATGTCGTCGTCATCGGTGAAGAAGGGCGGCAGTTCCGGGCCCAGCGCCACGCGCGCGGCGCCGGTGAGCGTTGCCATGTCGACGATGAGTTCGGGCTTTTCCTCGTCGGCCAGCGTCAGCGCGTCGGCGAGCACGAGACGGCCCTCCGCGTCGGTGTTGCCGATCTCCACGGTCAGCCCCTTGCGGGTCGGCAGCACGTCGCCGGGCCGGAACGCGTTGCCGGAGATGGCGTTCTCGACGGCCGGGATCAGGACACGCAGGCGCACATCCAGGCCCGCATCCATGATCATGCGCGCAAGGCCGAGGACGTTGGCGGCCCCGCCCATGTCCTTTTTCATGTTGCGCATGGCCGATGCCGGCTTGATGTTCAGCCCGCCCGTGTCGAAGGCGACGCCCTTGCCGACCAGCGTGACCCGGGGCGCGCCGCGCCGGCCCCAGCGCATGTCTATCAGCCGCGGCGGCGTGCGCGAGGCGCGGCCGACCATGTAGACGAGCGGGAAATTGCGGCCGAGCAGGTCTTCGCCGGTCGTCACCTTGATGCTCGCCTTGCCATGCCGGGCGAGCGCGCGGGCGGCGGCCTCGATCGCGTCCGGCCCCATGTCGTTGGCCGGCGTGTTGATGAGGTCGCGGGTCAGGAAGATCGAATCGACGCTCGATGCCAGACGGTCGGCATCGACGGCATCGTCGACGACCAGCCGCACATCGGCGCGTCCGGCCGGGCGATAGCGGTCGAAGCGATAGCCGCCAAGGCAGAAGCCGAGCGTTGCCAGCGCGATGTCGGTGACCTCGGGGTTGGCGATGTACCAGTCGCCGGCGGGCAGCTTGCCGGCGAGGGCGCCGAGCGCGAACGGATCGGCGGCGGCGCCGAGCGCGACGATGGCAGCGCCCGGCCGGCTCGCGGCCTCGTCGGGCACCAGCAGCACCGAACCGGCCTCGCCGTCGAAGCGGCACTGGCCGCGCCAGGCGGCGAGCCGATCGGGCAGCGTCGCGCCCGCCTCGATCCACACGGGGCGGGCCCCATCACGCGCCCCGGCGGGCGCGAGCAGGGTTTGCGACGGGCGAGGCGCGTCGCGCTCGGTCTTCGATCCGGGAGCATTAACCATCCGTTAGGGTTAACAGATTATTGCTCGCCCAAAGAGGCCAATCGGGCGCATTGCGCGTTTTTCAACATGATGCGCGGCGCCGCGTCGGGGAGCGCGATCATGAACATCACAGCAGGGGTCGGCATCGTCGTCTCGCCGCGCCGCACCTTGGCGATGCGGGCGGCGCGGCTGGGCGGCGCCGCGATCATCGCCGCGGCGGTGGCCGGCTGCGCCAGCGACAACATCACCACAGGTTCGGTCAATCCCTCGGCCAAACCCATCGCGCAGATGAACAAGGAAGAACTGCGCGGCGCCATGGCCAGCTACCGGCAGCGCTACGAGCAGAACCCGCAGGACAAGAGGACCGCGATCGCCTACGCCTCGATCCTGGGCATGAACGGCTACAGCGAGCAGGCCGTCGCGGTGATGCGCAAGGCCGCGATCATCCATTCGGAGGACCGCGAGGTGCTCGCCGCGTTCGGCAAGGCGCTGGCCGGCGCCGGCGACTTCACCGCCGCGCTCGATGCTATCCAGCGCGCGCAGGACCCCACGCAGCCCGACTGGCGCCTGCTTTCGGCGGAGGGGGCGATCTATGACCAGACCGGCCGTCCCGAGCAGGCGCGCATCCGCTACCGAAAGGCGCTCGATCTGGCGCCGAACGAGCCGTCGGTGCTGTCCAACCTCGCCATGAGCCTGATGCTGGAGGGCGAACTCGACCAGGCCGAACAGCATCTGCGCACCGCCGTGAAGCAACCGGGCGCCGACAGCCGCGTGCGCCAGAACCTCGCGCTCGTCGTCGGCCTTCAGGGCCGGTTCGCCGAAGCCGAGGCGATCGCGCGGCGCGAGCTGTCGCCGCAGCAGGCGCAGGCCAATGTCGCCTATCTGCGCGACATGCTCTCCCAGCAGAACGCCTGGGGGCGCATCAAGCAGGAAGACCGGGCGCAGACCGCAACCAATTGAAACCGCGCGCGGTTTGGGGCATAGGAACGTCGGTCCACCTCGTATCGGGGCGCCCGTCCGGCATGTGAGCGTGCCGGGCCAAACGATCCAGAACGCCTTACGCGCATGAAAACGTTCATCGCCCTGCTTCGCGGCGTCAATGTCGGCGGCAACAACGTCATGGCGATGGCGCAGTTGCGGACGCTGCTGACCGGACTGGGCTATGCCGACGTGAAGACCTACATCCAGAGCGGCAACTGCATGTTCCGCTCGTCCAAGTCCGATCCGGGCCGGATCGCCGCAGCCATCAGCGCGGCGATCGCCAAGACCTTCGGTTTCAGCGTGCAGACCATCGTGATGTCGCTGGACGTGCTCGAGGCGGCGATCGCGGCCAATCCCTATGCGGCGGCATCGGAAGACGACCAGAAGCGGGTGCACCTTTTCTTTTTGCCCACGCCCGCCACCGGCGCCGACCTGCACGGGCTTCAGGCGCTGAAGAAACCCAGCGAATCCTACACGCTGACCAGGCAGGTTCTGTATCTTCACGCGCCCGAGGGCATCGGCCGGTCGCCATTTGCCGCCCAGGCCGAACAGATGATGGGCGTGATGGCGACCGCGCGCAATCTCAGGACCGCGATGAAGATCGCCGAGATGGCGCGCCAGATCAACGAAAAGGCGTCAGTGGGTTGAAGGCCAGATGCGGCCGGCGCGAGGCCGGGCGGCGGTGATCAGAAGATGCCGCCATTGGCGGCGATCTGGATGCCCGCCGGACCCAGAATGACGCCGAACAGGACCGGCAGGAAGAAGACGATCATCGGCACGGTCAGCTTTGGCGGGAGGGCTGCGGCCTTCTTTTCGGCCTCGGTCATGCGCTGTTCGCGGCTTTCGGCGGCGAGCACCCGCAGCGCCGCCCCGACAGGCGTGCCGTAGCGTTCGGCCTGGATCAGCGCCTGGGCCACCGATCGGACCGATTCCAGGCCGGTTCGCGCGCCCAGGTTCTCATAGGCCTGCCGGCGCTCGGACAGGAAGGACAGTTCGGCGCCCACCAGAACCAGCTCCTCGGCCAGCGGCACCGACTGGGTGCCGATCTCCTCGGAGACGCGGCGGAAGGCGGCCTCGACCGACATGCCGGACTCCACGCAGATCAGCATCAGGTCGAGCGCGTCCGGCCAGGCCTTGCGAATGGAATCCTTGCGCTTGCCGGCGACGTTGCTGACATAGATGTTGGGCGCGTAAAAGCCGGCATAGGCGATGGCGATGCACACGAACACGCGCATGAAGGTGGAATGCTCCTCCATGTTGCCCAGGCCGAAGATGTAGAACACCCCGCCGGCCAGGAACACGAAGGGCAGCACGAAGCGGGCGAACAGGAAGATCGTCAGCGGCTGCTGCCCGCGGTAGCCGGCCATGCGCAGCTTGGCAACGGTCTGTTCGTCGGCAAGCATCTTGCGCAGGTCGAGCCGTTCCACCAGGCTCTTGATGCCTCCATACTTGCTGTCTTCGAAACGCAGCGAGCCGCGGCCGGTCTGCTTTTCGGTGGCAAGGCGTGCCCGCTCGCGCGCACGGATCTCGTCGCGCTCGATGGCGACGGTCTTCATGCGCGCCTTGAGCTGGTTGCCGCCCAAAAGGCCGGTGAGCAGGGTGACGAGCGTGGCGAACACGCTGACCGAAACCAGCAGCGCGAACAGGAATTGCTGCGAGGTCAGAAGGCCGACGATGTCCGATGGCATGGCCGTCCCTCACACTTCGAAATTGATCATCTGGCGCATCACGAAGATGCCGATCGACATCCAGATGGCCGACACGCCCAAGATCAGAAAACCGGTATCGGTCGTGAACAGCAGCATGATGTATTCGGGGCTGGTCAGATAGACGAGCACCGTGACGATGGGCGGCAACGCGCCGATGATGGCGGCCGAGGCCTTGGCCTCCATCGACATCGCCGCGACCTTGGCCTTCATCTGCTTGCGCGCGCGCAGCACTTTCGACAGGTTGCCAAGGGCCTCCGACAGGTTGCCGCCAGCCTGTTGCTGGATCTGGATGACGATGGCGAAGAAGTTGGCCTCGGCCACCGGCATGTGCTCGTACATGCGAAGGCAGGCGTCGGGCGTGGACACGCCCAGTTGCTGGGCCTCGACGATGCGCCTGAATTCCGAGCGCACCGGCTCGCGCGCCTCGTTGGCGATCAGGCGGATGCCGTCATTGAGCGGCAGGCCCGACTTGATGGCGCGCACGATCACGTCGATGGCGTTGGGAAACTCGTCCAGAAACTGCTTCATCCGACGCTTGCGCAGGAACGAGACCACCCAGCGCGGCAGGCCGAAGGCGGCGGCGAAGAAGACGCCGGCCAGGTACAGCATGGGCATGCCGAAGATGAACGCGATCAGCGTGATCACCAGCCCGGCGACGATCGAGAGCAGATAGAAAGTGCGCAATTCGATCGACAGGCCGGCCTGCTGGATCTGCATCTTCAGCGACGGCTTGGTGATGCGTTTTTCGCGCGCCTTGTTGCGCTCTTCGAGATCGGACAGGCTCTCGGCGACCTGGCGGCGGCGGCGCTGGCTCTCGGTGAGGCGGTCGGCGGCCGCCTTCTTGCTCGCCGAGTCGGTCTTTTGCGCCTTGACCGTGGCCAGGCGCCGGCTCGTCTGGTTTTCCTGCGCGATGGTGTTGAAGAACACCGCATAGAGCAGGCCGCCGACGCCGAGGGCGGCGAGGCCGACGAGCGCGAGCACCGCCGCGGGAATGCCGAAGATCACCATGGGCGCGCTCCGGTTATGCGGGGCTGGGCGAGCATGTCAGTTCTGCTTCACTTCCATGGAGTCCATGGCGCTGGCCAGCCGCTGCTCCTCGCCATAGTAGCGGGCGCGATCCCACATGGCCGGCCGGCCGATGCCGGTGGAGCGGTGCTTGCCCACGATCCGGCCGTTCGCATCCTCGCCGTCGATGTCGTAGACCATCAGGTCCTGGGTGATGATCACGTCGCCTTCCATGCCGATCACCTCGGTGATGTGCGTGATCCGGCGCGAGCCGTCGCGCAGGCGGGCGGCCTGGACGATGACATCGACCGAGCCGACGATGATCTCGCGCACGGTGCGCTGGGGCAGGGAAAATCCGCCCATGGCGATCATCGATTCGATGCGGCTGAGACACTCGCGCGGCGAGTTGGCGTGGATCGTGCCCATGGAGCCGTCATGGCCGGTGTTCATGGCCTGCAGCAGATCGAAGACCTCGGCGCCGCGCACCTCGCCGACGATGATCCGCTCGGGACGCATGCGCAGGCAGTTCTTGACCAGATCGCGCATTGTGATCTGGCCCTCGCCCTCCAGATTGGGCGGGCGGGTCTCAAGGCGCACCACGTGCGGCTGCTGGAGCTGGAGTTCGGCCGCATCCTCGCAGGTGATGACACGCTCGTCGGTGTCGATGTAGCGCGTCAGGCAGTTCAGCAGGGTCGTCTTGCCCGAACCGGTGCCGCCGGAGATGACGACATTGCATCGCACGCGGCCGATGATCTGCAACAGCGTTGCACCCTCGGGCGAGATCGAACCGAAATTGACAAGCTGATCGAGGGTCAGCTTGTCCTTCTTGAACTTGCGGATGGTCAGGGCGGTGCCGTCAATGGCGAGCGGCGGCGCGATGACATTGACACGCGATCCGTCGGCGAGACGGGCGTCGCAGATCGGGCTCGACTCGTCGACGCGGCGGCCGACCTGGCTGACGATGCGCTGGCAGACCGACAGCAATTGCTGGGCGTCGCGGAAGGTGACGTCGGCTTCCTGCACCTTGCCGTTGACCTCGATATAGCAGCGGTCGGGCCCGTTCACCATGATGTCGGCGATCTCGTCGCGGGCCAGCAGCGGCTCGAGCGGTCCGTAGCCGAGCACGTCGTTGCAGATGTCCTCGAGCAGTTCCTCCTGCTCGGCGATCGACATGGCGTAGTTCTTGATCGCGATGATGTCGTTGACGATGTCGCGGATTTCCTCGCGCGCCGAATCGGCATCGAGCTTGGCGAGCTGCGACAGGTCGATGGTCTCGATCAGCGCCGAGAAGACCTGCGTCTTGGTGTCGTAATAGCTCTCATTGCGCGCCGATCTGCGCGGGGACGCCTGGGCCTGGGCGGGCACGGCCGGCGCGGTCGCCTGCTCGACGGGGGCGGCGGGCGTGGCCTTTTCGGGCGCCGCGGCAGCAGCATTGGCAAGTTCGGCCGCGGCGGGTGCGTCAGGCTTTGCAGCCGCCGGCTGTGCCTCGGCGGGGGTGGGCCTGGGCGCTTGCGGCGCAAGGCCCGCGCCGCGCGCCGGTCCGCCTGTCCCCGTTGCACCTCTCTTGCCAAACATAATGATTTCTCGCCGGTTGGTGACTGGTTACTTCTTCTTCAGGCGCGCCAGGATCGCCTTCAGGCCCGACTTGCCCTTGGGCGCGATGTGGCCGCGACCGGTGACGACATGGGCAAGCTCGGACAGCGTGCTCACGATCGGATTGCCCGCATCGGTCTCGGCCAGCATGCGGCCCGAATTGGCGGCGCTGCCGAAGAGCTGCGCGTCGAAGGGAATGACCGCGGCGGGCTGCAGCTCGAGCGGATCGGCGAAATCGCCCGGAGAGATTTCCGGCCGCTTCGGCATGCCGACCTGGTTGAGCACGAGCCGCGGCGGCGTGTCGTTCGGGCGCAGCGTGCGCAGCGTGTCGATGAGGTTCTTGGTGTTGCGCAGGCTGGCCAGTTCCGGCGCCGCGACGATGACGACCTCGTCGGCATGGGTCAGCGTGGTCTTGGTCCAGCCGTTCCAGACATGGGGGACATCGAGGACGACGAAGGGCGCGGCCAGAAGCGCCAGATGCTCCGCACAGTTGGCGAGCAGCCGGTCCAGATAGACCTCGTCGAGCCGCTCGGGCGACATCACCGCCTCGGCGATGCCCTGGGCGGGATCCTGGTCGAAATTGATGTTGGCGGTGCCGAAGGGCAGGTCCATGTCGGCCACCACGACCTCGCTGTTGAACAGCGTGGAGATCGTCCACGAGACATTGTGGGCGAGCGTCGAGGAGCCGGTGCCGCCCTTGGCGCCGATGAAGGCGACCGAACGGCCGAGCGGATCGGCGTCGGGATCGACGAACAGGGTCGAGATGACATTCATCAACTCGGCGATCGCCACCGGGGCGACCATGTATTCGGAGATGCCCGAACGGATCAGGTCGCGGTAGAGCGCGACATCGTTGTGATGGCCGACGACCACCACCCGCGTCGACGGATCGCAGACCTCGGCGAGATCGTTGAGCCGGCTCATCAATTCGTCGGGCCCGCAGGTCACTTCCAGGAAGATCAGGTTGGGCGTGGGCGCGGACTGGTAGAACTCGACCGCCGCGGCAAGGCCGCCCATGTAGACGCGCGTCTGCGCCTTGGACATGCGGCGATCCTCGGACATCCGCTCGATGGTCGAGGCGACGGCCTGGGTCTCGCAGAAGGCCTGCACCGAGATGCGGGGGATCGGCCGCACCTGCTGTATGCGCATGGCCTCGTCGGCGGAGACCTGCGAGGCGGGTTGGTCGAAATCTGTGTCGATAGCCGTGTCGGACATGGGATGATTCCGCGTTCAATCAGTAATTGACTTCGCCGGTCGTGCCGCCACGGAAGCCTCCTTGATAGCCCCCGAGAACCACGCTGCGCTGCGCGCCGTCGATCGGGCTGGTCTCGCGCGGGCCGAGCAGGTCGCCGGGGTTCTCGACCATGGCGGCCAGGTTGCTCTGGGTGGAGCAGCCGAAATCGGCGTAGGGCCGGTTGCCGCGCGTATCGGCCAGATCGGCCGGACGCTGGCCACAGGGCCTGGGCGTCGACGCGGTCATGCCGACGAAGGACAGGCGCACCGCGGCGGACGGTCCGTGCCCGCTGGCATCATAGCCCTGAATGGCGACATCGTGCCGGCTGGCGCCGCCCTGTTCGATGGCCGCGACGATGTCGCCGCGCACGCGATCGACGGCGTGCTCGTTGGCCGAGCCAACCGGAACCAGCACGTGAATGACGCCGGTGCCCGAATCGGCGAAGGATGCGGCGAAGGCGCTGATGTTGCTCTTGACGGCCGCGGTCAGTTCCCGCGCGCCCGAGGCGACGGGCACGTCCAGGGTCTGCTGCCGCTCGGTGACGACGATCGGATGGTTCACCCGGTGATCGCCGACCGATCCGACCGTCATCGGGTCCTTGGCGGTGGTGCCGCAGCCGGCCAGGAGCGTGGCGCCGACAAACAGCCCGGTTACCGTTCTGAAGATGGTCGCGGACATGGGTTGCGGCCTCCGGTTACTTGAAGATGAAGCCAGGCGTGCCGTGATAGGCGCCCTTGGGCGGTGCCTTGCCGGCATTGCCGTAGACGCGGTTCACCCGGCCCAGGATGAAGGACGCGGCATCGCCGGCCGGCACGAAATTGTCGGTCGGGCTCGCCAGTTCGTTAGCGGGCTTGGGACGCACCAGATAGGGCGTGACCAGGATCACCAGTTCGGTCTCGTTGCGAATGTAGTCGCGGCTGCGGAACAGCGCGCCCAGCACCGGCACCTTGGACAGGCCGGGAAAGCCCGAGGCGACCTGGCGGACATCGTCGCGTAGCAGGCCGGCGATCATCATCGAGCCGCCCGAGGGCAGTTCGACCGTGGTGTCGGCGAGGCGCTTGCGCAGGGAGAGGTAGGCGGAATTGCCCACGAAGCCGCCCACGGAGCCTTCCGTGGTCGGCTCGGACACCGAGGTGCGGATCTTCAGGCTGATGCGGCCCGGGCCGAGCACGATCGGCGTGAATTCGAGCCCCACGCCGTAATCGATCTCCTGCACCGTATAGACGACACCATCATCGTCGTCGGCCGTGGCCCCCTGGATGATGTTATATTGTCCGCCAGCCCGGAACACGGCCGTCTCGCCGGAAATCGCGGTCAAGGTGGGCTCGGCCAGCGTCTTCATGACGCCGACTTCCTCCATCGCCTGCAGCGACGCGCTGATCCCGACCGATCCTATGCTGCCGCCGATGCCGATCCGGCTGCCGCCGAGCGGCTTGCCGAGGGCACCGAAGTTCGGGTCGGAAAGGGCACTGAACGTGATGTCGCCGGATGTGGAGTTGACCTGGAAGGAAGAACCCAGCTGCTTGATCACCGACCTTTGGATCTCGGCGACCACGACCTTGAGCGCGACCTGGTCGCTGCCGCGGATCTCGATCAGGTTGATGATCTCGCTCCGCTGACGCTCGCCGTCCGGGTTGTCGATGTCCACATCGCCTTCTTCCTCGCCACCAGCAGCGACAGAAGCGTACTGGCCGGTCGTCGCCTCGCCGCCTTGCACGAAGACCTGGGCAAGCTGGTTGGCCTTGGCCGAATCGATCGGCGTCTGCACCGTCCCGGTCAGGATGATGTTGTCGTTGACGATCTCGGCCGTGATGTCCGAGCCGGGAATGTAGCGCTCGAGATAGTCCTCGAGCTGGCTGATGTCGCGTTCGACCTTCAGATCCAGTCCGACGATCTGCCGGCCCTGGCGGTCGAAGACGAAGATGTTCGTCGTTCCGACCTCCTTGCCGAACAGATAGATGCGGCGCTTGCTGCGCGTGACGGCGTCGGCGACCTTTGGATTGGCCACCAGGATATCGTGCGCGTCGGCCGGCAGGTCGATGACCAGCGACTTGTCGAGACCCAGATTGATGCGTTCGGTCCGCCCGGCATTCCGGCCGACCGTGATGACCCCCTGTGCCGCGGCATCGGTGACGCCGGCGAGGGAGGTCGGACCCGCCGGGGCGAAGTAGAGCGCGCATGCGGCGAGCGCGGCGGCCATTGTCTTGATCGTCTTGTCCATGATGGAGGCTTGCCCTGGCATGCGTGGCGACGGGACGTGGTGCTTGGCGGTCTTTGTGTGTCTCATTGGCCTGCCACCGTTCTCTGGCCGCGCTTGATCAGGGTGATCGTGCCGCCCGGGCCATCGCCGATCAGGTGTTCGGCGGCATTGCGGGCATCGGCGGGATCGACATCCTGAACCGATCGCAGGGCGAGGGTCAGCCGGTCGGCCATCTGCTGGGCGACGGTGATGATCTCGGCCTGGCGCGGGGTGAGTTCGAGCGTTGCGGTCTGGCCGACCTGGACGAGGCGGCCCTGTTCGTCCTCGCGGATGGTCTGGTCGATCGCCAGAACGCGGATGTTGTTGAGGATCGTCTCGGTGGTGAACCCGCCATTGCGGTCCCGCGAGGTCATGATCACGTCGACATAGTCGTCGGGCAGGATGAAGCCGCCCGCCGAGGTGTCGGCGGCGATCTGGGTCGCCACGGCGCGCTTGCCCGATGGCAGGATCGAGGACATGAAGCTCTGATCGGCGCCAAGAAGCTTGATCGGGCGGACCGGCTCGCCTTCGGCGATCGTCGCGCGGACGACCGATTCGGAGAGTTCGTCGATCGCCTCGGGCCGGCTGGACCGGGTGATGAAGTCGGGGGAGACGGCATCCGCCGGCCAGCGCTGCCAGCGCAACTGCCCCTCAACGCGGGTGCCCGTGGTCAACGTCTGGGACGCCACCAGCACTTCGTCGAGCTCGATCTGCGGTTCGGGTGCGACGACCCTCGCCGGTTCGACGGGTCGGTTCGAGCCCATCATGTTCATGGCAAGGTACCCCGCGCCGCCGGCGGCGAGGATGGCAACCCCGAGAATTATGACACGCATCGACATGAGCACACCCGATTGATTGACGAAACGTCTCGTCGCGGGTGGCATATTCGTCGAGCAATCGTGTAATTATAGTTAACAGGGTCCGTAGGCTTATGCTTAACGGGACGTGAACGGGGGGCGGGGCCGTCTCAGGCGGCCTGCGCCACGGCCCAGATCATGGCCGGAGACTGGGGAAAGGCCGCCAGTCCGCCAATGGCAAGCGCCACGCCGTAGGGAATGTCCTTTTCGTCGACCAGCCGCCGCAGCACGCGCACCTCGCCGGCATAGGCGGCCAGGGCCGAGCCGCGAAAGACCAACAGCACCAGCGTCAGGATGCCGCCGGCGACGGTGGCCATCAGGATGTAGTGCATCAGTGCCGGGCCAAGGCCCATCCACAACGCGGTCGAAGCGAGCAGCTTGGCGTCGCCCCCGCCCATCACGCCGGCGGCGAACAAAGCGAAGGTGACCGACAGCACCAGGGCGAAGGCGGCCAGGTGCAGGCCGAACTCGGTCCAGCTCAGCCCGATGAAGGGGGCAATGGCGATGAAGGCGGCGATCAGCAGCAGCGAGACACGATTGGCGATGGTCATGGTGAAGATGTCGGACAGGGCCGCATGGATCATCGCAAACGGAAAGACGACGAAGACGATGGCGGTGATCATGGCATCCTCCATGGCGAGCGTGCAGCGCCGGGCCGCCCGCGGGCTAGGCAAGACCGGCCCGGCGCGCAGCGGCACGATGCTGCGGCCGGACAGGGCAAAGGCCCGCTACGCATGCAGCGGGCCTTCGATGCGCGCCGGGACGGGCGTCAGGCCCGACCCGTATCCTGCGGCAAGCGCCATTAGCTGCCGGCGCCGGAAACCGTGGTCGCGATCGTGTTGAACTGGGTGTTGATGTTGGTGCCCAGGGCAGTCGCGCCAGCGATGATGGCAACAGCGATCAGAGCGGCGATCAGGCCATATTCGATGGCGGTTGCGCCCGACTCGTCTTTCAGAAAACGTGCAAACATTGGTGAGCTCCTTACTCGGTTTCAAACAGCACTCCTGTCGGGCTCTTTGCGCCCCGATCAGTGAGGCCCAACCTACACGGGGCCTGTTGCCACCGGCTTAAGGATTACGGTTTCACCGCGGTTAACGCGGCTATGGTGAAGGAACGGTTGGCGCGGCGCGAGGCATTGCGGCCGTGGCCCGTGGTTCAAGCCACACCGCCCGCCGAGACGTACGCATTCTTCAACTGCGTTGCCAACATGCCTGACAAGAGGGCTTCCATCTCCGATACGTCAACAATGCCAGACTTCCAAGCGGCGTCAGCCTTGTCCAGGGCATCGAAGTAAGGCGTCCGGTTCTCGACGATCTGCTCGGGGATCGTCGGTACACCTGGCAACACACTCCCGATCTTCGCACACAGCACGACGTATGACAGTATCCGTGATGTTCGACCATTGCCGTCGGCGAACGGGTGTATCCAGTTTAGTCGCCACATGACATATGCGGATAGATGGATAGCAGAACTGTTGTCCCAATTGCCGTTGACATATTCACACATGTCTTCGACCAGTTCCGGGACTTGATGCGCTCCCACAGGAGCGTGATCGCTTCCCACGATCTCCACGCTTGCCGGGCGGTAGTTGCCGGCATAGGCGCTGATCCCGGCGAGCGCCTCACGCTGCAGAGAGAGGACCAAAGATGGGCGCAGCCGAAATCGGCCGGTTTCGATCGCCGACTGAATGACCTGCAAGCCATAGTCGTACTGTTTGAGACCATTTCGAGCTTCGGCAACCGCACGCTCGGTTTCGTCCACGATGAGTTCCGCTTGGCCGGCTCTGCTATGCCTGGTCTCATTCATGAACAAGCGTGCCTCAACCGTCGTCCTTGTCCTTCTTCAGCAGCTCCGCCTGTTCGGCAACCATCTCACGCGTGATCTTGCTGTTTTCGAATCTGGTGTTGCCATAGGCGAAGCTCCGACGCTGCGTTTCGGATGCATCTGTTGATGGTTTAACCGTCTTGGCAGCCTCGATCAGTTTCTGAAGTGCGTCTGTCATCGGTTTCTCCCCATCTGGCCAATAAACTTCAGCATACCGGTTCATTGCAGCGATTTTTCGAATCGTATCACAAACCGCAGCCTGCACACAGAAGACCGGCAGCCACCGGCCTTCGTCTCGGCCTTCTGTCACCCGTCCACCTTCAGCACCTGGATGAACGCCTCCTGCGGGATCTCGACGCGGCCGAACTGGCGCATCTTCTTTTTCCCCTCCTTCTGCTTTTCCAGCAGCTTGCGTTTGCGCGTCACATCGCCACCATAGCACTTGGCGGTGACGTCCTTGCGCATGGCGGGGATCGTCTCGCGCGCGATCACCTTGCCGCCGATGGCGGCCTGGATGGGAATCTTGAACATGTGGCGCGGGATCAGGTCCTTGAGCTTTTCGCACATGGCGCGGCCGCGCTTTTCGGCGGCGGAACGGTGCACCAGCATGGACAGCGCGTCGACCGGCTCCTCGTTGACCAGGATCTGCATCTTGACCAGATCGCCCTCGCGATAGCCCTCGATCTGATAGTCGAAGCTGGCATAGCCCTTGGAGATCGATTTCAGCCGGTCGTAGAAGTCGAAGACCACCTCGTTGAGCGGCAGTTCATAGCTCACCATTGCCCGGCTGCCGACATAGGTCAGATCGGTCTGGATGCCGCGCCGCTCCTGACACAGCTGCAATATCGCGCCCAGATAGTCGTCGGGCGTCATGATCGTCGCCTTGATCCAAGGCTCCTCGATGGCGGCGATCTTGACGACATCGGGCATGTCGGCCGGATTGTGCAGTTCGGTCTGCGATCCGTCGGTCAGCGTCATGCGGTAGACGACCGACGGCGCGGTGGCGATCAGGTCGAGATCGAATTCGCGCGCCAGGCGCTCCTGGATGATCTCCAGGTGCAAGAGGCCGAGGAAACCGCAGCGGAAGCCGAAACCGAGCGCGGCGGACGTCTCCATCTCGAAGGAGAAGCTGGCATCGTTCAGCCGCAGCTTGCCGATGGCCGCGCGCAGATCCTCGAAATCGGCCGCATCGACCGGGAACAGCCCGCAGAAGACCACCGGCTGGGCCGGCTTGAAGCCCGGCAGCATCTTTTCGGTCGGCCGCTTGTCCTCGGTGATGGTGTCGCCGACGCGGGTGTCGGCGACTTCCTTGATCGAGGCGGTGAACACGCCGATCTCGCCGGGGCCCAGTTCGGGGATGACGACGAGCTTGGGCGTCAGCGCGGCGACGCGGTCGATCTGGTACTTGGCGTCGGTGCCCATCATGCGGATGGTCTGGCCCTTCTTCATCTGCCCGTCGATGATGCGCGCCAGAACGACGACGCCCAGATAGGTGTCGTACCAGCTATCGACCAGCAGCGCCTTGAGCGGGGCGTCGCGCTCGCCCTCGGCGGGCGGCGGCAGGCGCTTGACGATCGCCTCGAGCACATCGCCCACGCCCATCCCCGTCTTGGCGGAAATCTCGATGGCGTCGGACGCGTCGAGCCCGATCACCTCCTCGATCTGTGCCTTGACGCGCGCGACGTCGGCGGCCGGCAGGTCGACCTTGTTGAGCACGGTGACGATCTCGTGGTCGTTGTCGATCGCCTGGTAGACATTTGCGAGCGTCTGCGCCTCGACGCCCTGCGACGCATCGACCACCAGCAGCGAGCCCTCGCAGGCGGCGAGCGAGCGCGACACCTCATAGGCGAAGTCGACATGGCCCGGCGTGTCGATCAGGTTGAGCACGTAGTGCTGGCCGTCGGCCGCATCATATTCGAGACGCACCGTGTTGGCCTTGATGGTGATGCCGCGCTCGCGCTCGATGTCCATGGCGTCGAGCACCTGCTCCTTCATCTCGCGTTCCTCGAGCGACCCGGTCATCTGGATCAGCCGGTCGGCGAGCGTCGACTTGCCATGATCGATATGGGCGACGATGGAGAAGTTGCGGATGTGGCTGCGAGGGGTCTGTGTCATGCAGGCGATATAGGCGGGAAAGGCCGGCGCGGAAAGCGGCAAGTGGGGCGCGTGGCGGCGGAGTTCACCCCTCGACCGCCAGCGGCTCGGCCGGCGGCACGGGCGGGCCCTTTCCGGCGTCGGGTTCGTGCCAGTTCAGCCGCTTGTAGTCGAAGCCGAATGCAAGCGTCGGCTTGACCACCTCGAAATAGGGCGACAGATCGAAATCGCGCGGCGTATAGAGCGAATGGTGGCGGATATGCAGGATCTCGCGGCGCGAATAGTCCGAGGCGGCGCGCGCCCGGCCCGGCGCCAGCGTGATCTCGGGCAGAATCGGATAGCGGATGTGCTGAAAGGCCTCGGCGATCAGCGTCGAACAGATGGCCCGGGTCGGATCGCCCGAGCCGAACTCGATCATCCGGCGCCGCCAGCGCACCGGCACGGGCGGGGCCGGCAGGAAATAGCGCGCCATGTCGATGATGTTCTTGTTGTCGTATCTCAGGCCGATCCTGTCGATCATGAACTCGACCACCGTGTGCCGATCGGTCGGCGTCAGCCCCACCGGGCGGCAGATGCGCGTGTTATAGGTGGCGTATTTCTCGATCGGCACCGCGATGCAGCCGGTCCCCAGATTGACCTCGACGAGCCGCTTGCGCCGGCCATTGCCGTCATCCTCGTCCATGACGTCGCCGACATAGAGCGCCGAATGGCTCCAGGTCGACTGGGTGAGATACTTGATCGCCGCCGAGATGCGCCGATTGCCCTCGACCAGAAGGACGTCGCCGGGCCGCAACATGCGGTAGAGCGTTGCGGGGTCGGAGGGCGTATAGGGCTGATAGCCCGAGGACTCGGTCTCGAGGCGTTCGGCCAGCCAGCGGCCGATCCGGTCGAGCATGGTATCGCGCTGTTCGGTCATCTCCCATCCCAACCGGCGAGCAGTCGTGGCGGTGCAAGCCTACCGCGCAGCGTGATCGTCGTCCAATGACGGCATGATCGCGCCCCAGGATCGCGATATCGATGCGCGATAGCCGCGGAGCGCAAATGCCGGGCGCCGATCGTGGCGCGCCCTACGCAGCCTGCCGGCATAGCGCCGCGACGGCGTCTTCGACCGTTGCGGGCTTGTCGGAAAGCACCAGGGCTGCGCGCTCGACGGCCGCGGCGCGCAGGCGTTCGGAAGATAGATGCATGACGTGGATGAGGCTCTCGCGCGCATCGGCGTCGCCGACCGCGTCCGGTTCGACACGCACCAGACCCTCGAGCACGGCCAGATCGTGATCGTCACCCAACAGATCGGCGATGGCCTTGGCCTGCGTGGAGCGCATCATCATCATGGCAGGCCAGGCCTGACGCAGCAGCCGGCAATGCATGTGGTGATACTTCATGCGCTTGCGCAGTTCGTGCCAATCCTCGGGCTTGCCGGATTCGCGCGCGGCGCCGAACGCCTTGCGCGCGCGCTTGAAGGTCTTGCCCATGCCCGCCGACAGGCATTGCGCCGCCGCCTTCTTGCCGCTCGGCAGCCTGACTTGGCGCGCCGCCTTCATGGTGGCTTCGCAGCTTTCGACCGCCTCGGCGATGGCCGGATCGAGCTGCCCGCCATCGTCGGCGATGGCGTCGCGTCGGCGCGCGAGCGTCTCGCGCACCCGGTCGAGATCGTCGCGAACGGACTGGCTGAGGGGATCGGCGCGCAGACGGTCGAGCGTTTCGACGAGCGCTGCCGCATCGCGCACCACCGACAGCGCGTGCGCGCTGTCGCGCAGGCGGGCGTTTTCGGTGGCGTAGAGATCCGGTGCGGCCGGGCGGACTAGGCGATAAAGACCCCGCAGCTTCTTGAAGCGCTTGCGCGCCTCATGGATGGCCTCGTCACGATCGGCGATGCCGCCCAGCAGCGCGTTGCGCGCCTTGCCGGCCTGATCGTCGACGATGGCGACCAGTTCGTGCGAGAGGTTTTCACCAAGGGCGATCTGGTAGGTCATGGCTCCACCGCTCAGGCACCGGCGGCCCCGCCGGTCAACGCCGCACATAGGTCGGCACTCGCCATGGCCGCGTCAAGTCCAAATGCCGCACGGGCTTGCGGGCTGGCGACGAAACGCATAGTTTAGAATTATTCTAAACTAAGGTGACCGCCATGCTCAACAAATTCTTCGCCTCACGGCGCCGCGACTTCGATTCGCTCACCGAGCAGGAGATCCTGGCGCTCGCCATCGCATCGGAAGAGGACGATGCGCGCATCTATCTGGACTATGCCGACGGGCTGCGCGAGGAATATCCACATTCGGCGAAGATCTTCGAGGAGATGGCCGCCGAGGAGGACAAGCACCGGGCGCGCCTCATCGCGATGCACAAGAAGCGCTTCGGCGACCACATCCCGCTGATCCGGCGCGAGCACGTACGCGGCTATTACGAGCGCAAGCCGGACTGGCTGGTGCGGCCGCTGGGCATCGACAAGGTCCGCGCCCAGGCCGCGGAGATGGAGACGCAGGCGCAGCGATTTTATACCGAGGCGGCAAAGCGCGCCTCCGATGCCGACACCCGGGCGCTTCTGGGCGAGTTGGCCCTGGCCGAGGGCGGGCATGTGACGACGGCCCAGGCGCTGGAGGCCGAACACGCGCCCCGGGACGTCCGCGACGCCGAAGCGGCCTCCGAACGCAAGCAGTTCATCCTGACCTATGTGCAGCCGGGCCTTGCCGGGCTGATGGACGGTTCGGTGTCGACGCTGGCGCCGATCTTCGCCACCGCCTTCGCCACCCAGGATACCTGGACGACCTTTCTGGTGGGCCTGGCAGCCTCGGTGGGCGCCGGCATATCCATGGGTTTCACCGAAGTGGCGTCCGATGACGGCGTGATCTCCGGACGCGGCTCGCCGATCAAGCGCGGTCTGGCGACGGGGATCATGACCACGGTTGGCGGGCTCGGCCACGCCCTGCCCTATCTGATCCCGCATTTCTGGACCGCGACAACGGTCGCCATCGTGGTCGTGGTGATCGAATTGTGGGCGATCACCTGGACGCAGAACCGCTACATGGAAACGCCCTGGGGGCGGGCGATCTTCCAGGTGGTGCTTGGCGGCGCGCTGGTCTTCGCCGCCGGCATGCTGATCGGCAATGCGTGAGGGTCGGTCATGACCGGAAACCGCGGCAATTCGGCCACAGTGCCGGTTTTTTGCAGCGCATTCATGTCCGGTTCAACTTGTCGGCCTATGCTGTCAACCGGCGGGGCGATTCGGCCCCTTCACCCGAGGAAGAGGCAATGGCAGCGGCGCTGGACGCACTCGCAAGACGGTTTCAGACGATGCGGGAGTTCTTCTGGCCGTCCTACCGGCCCGAGCGCCACTACATGCGCGGCCCCGGCCCGGCCTGCCATCGCCGCGGCGGCAAGCTTTCCGGCGGCGATTCCGCTTGAGGGGTCACTCGACCGCGCCGACCACCACCCGGTCGGGCATTTCGATCGAAACCCACAAGCCGGCATGGCGCTCCGACTGACGCTTGAGATAGGTGTATTCGGTATCCAGCCACAGCCGCACATCCGTGCGCAGATTGTCGAGCACGAAGTCGCCGCGATCGGTGCGCACCGTCAGCACGGCGTGGCCCTCGCCATCGGGCTTGCGCACGACCGTGATCAGCAGCGCCGAGGGCGAGATGCCGCGTTCGATCAGCATCTGCCGCTTGAGCAGAACGTAGTCCTCGCAATCGCCGGCCCGGTCCGGGAACGTCCAGACCTCCTCGCGCCCGTAGATCTCCAGATCGCTCCTGGGCTCGATGATCATGTTGACCGCCGAATTGATGTCCAGGATGTCGTTCCAGCTCGAGCGGGTGAGCGTGATCGGCGCAGCCGGCCCGCGCTTCTGACGGCATTCGCTCTGGTAGATGCGGCAGAATTCGTAATGGCCGATGGGTTGCGATGTCAGCCCGCCCGTGGTCATCGAGCCGGCCGCCGCCGGCGTCGTGAGCCAAAGCCCGCACAGCACCGTGGCCATCGCCGAGGCCAGAATCGAACGCGAGCGCCGCAACAGCCAACCCATTTCACCCCACTCCCTTGCGCGTTACGGTCGGCCCCGCCCGGGGACGCCGCACCGATCCGTTAACGAAAAGTTAACCACGGGGTTCCGGCGAGGGCAACGCCGCACCGGTCACAGATTTGGGATATGGTTAAGGCGCCCGGCGCCCGCCGGGCAGGGCCTTGCGGCGAAGGGCGGGGTCAGGCGACCACGCGCATCGGCGAACGGCGGGTCACGCTCTGCTGGGCGCGCATGAAGTTGAGCATGCGCGGGGCGACCTCGTTGCGGAATCGCGAGCCGTTGAACACGCCGTAATGGCCAACGCGCGGCTGCTCGTAATGCAGCTTCATGTTGTCGGGCAGCGATGTGCACAGGCGATGGGCGGCGCGCGTCTGGCCGCGGCCGGTAATGTCGTCGTTCTCGCCCTCAACGGTCATCAGCGCGACACGCGAGATCGCGCCCGGATCGACCGGTTCGCCGCGATGCGTCATCGTTCCCCGGGACAGGGAATGGTCCATGAACACGGTCTTGACGGTCTGCAGGTAGAACTCGGCGGTCAGGTCCATAACCGCCAGATACTCGTCATAGAACTCGCGGTGCTTTTCGGCCGAATCGCCGTCGTCGCGCACGAGATGCATGAAGAAGTCCTTCTGCGCGATCATGTGCCGGTCCATGTTCATCGACATGAAGCCGGTGAGCTGCAGAAAGCCCGGATAGACCGGCCGGCCAAAGCCGAGGTTCGGAAACGGCACCTGCATGATCACGTTGTCGCGGAACCATTCCAGGTCCTTTTCCTCGGCAAGCTGGTTGACCGCCGTCGGATTGCAGCGCGTGTCGATCGGCCCGCCCATCAGCGTCATGGAGACGGGCGAATTGGGATCCTTGCGCGCTTCCATCAGCGAAACGGCCGCCAGGACCGGAACCGATGGCTGGCACACGCCCACGATATGCGTGCCCGGACCCAGATGGTCGAGCATGGCGATCAGATAGTCGATATAGTCGTCCAGATCGAACGTGCCGTCGGAGACCGGCACGTTGCGCGCATCGACCCAGTCGGTGATGTAGACCTCCGCCTCGGGCAGAAAGCGCTCCACCGTGCCGCGCAGCAACGTGGCGTAATGGCCCGACATCGGCGCCACCAGCAGCACGCGCGGGTCCTTCGGGCGGGGCTTGGCGAGATCGCGCTGAAAATGCTTGAGATGGCAGAACGGCCGCGACCAGACCGTGTTCTCGACGACCGGCACGGGCCTGGCGTCGATGATCGTCTCATGCAGGTCGAAGGCGGGCTTGCCGTAGCGGCGCGTGGTGCGCTCGAACACCTCGGCCCAGGCGGCCATGGTGCGCCCCAGGCGGGTGCGCGAGATCGGGTTGAGCGGGTTCTGATAGAACATGCGGGTGGCATCGGCCATCGCCCGCCAGGGCTGCATCGCCGCGTGATTGAGCTCATACATGTGGTAGAACAACCGCTATCCCCTTCTGATCGCCATTGAAGGCCTGTCGCGCATGGCGGGCCGCTTCTTGTGCATGGCAGCATTCATGGTCACGACGCTAGCATATTCCTTCGCAATTGCGAAATGGCCCAAAGGTTCAATCGCGGCCGCGTGCAATGTCCGCGCGTTGTGGCGGCCGAACCGGCCGGCCGGTCAGCCGTCGACGCCCTCGACGACGATGATCTCGCCTTCGGCCAGCTCCTGGCGGATGGCCCGCGCCTTCGCATAGCTGTCCGAATTGTAGCAGGCGAGCGCGGCCTCATAGGTCGGAAACTCGATGACGACGTTGCGCTGGCGGACGTCCCCTTCCGAGGCCCCGACGGCGCCACCGCGCACCAGGAACCTGGCGCCGTATTCGGCATAGGCCGGCGCCGCCGCCTCGATGTATTCGGGATATCGTGCGCTGTCGTGCACGTTCAGCCGCGCGATCCAGTAGCCCTTGGCCATGGCGTTGTCCCCCTGGGGTTGTTGCCGGTTCCTAACTGCCGGCCGGCGTGCTCTCGCCGGCGGCCTGCATCTGCTCGATGATGGCGCGTGCCGCCGCGGCCGGATCGGCGGCCGCGATGATCGGCCGGCCGACGACGAGATGGCTGGCGCCGGCGGCCAGCGCATCGGCCGGCGTGACCACGCGCTTCTGGTCGCCGCTGTCGGCGCCCGCGGGGCGGATGCCCGGCGTGACGATCGCCGTGGCGTCGCCAACGATGTCGCGCACCGGTTCGGCCTCTGCCGCCGAGCAGACGACCCCGCCCATGCCGGCGTCGCGGGCCTGCCGTGCCCGCTTGAGCACCAGCGTGGTCGCGTCGTCATGATAGCCCGCATCGGACAGGTCGTGGTCATCCATCGATGTCAGTACGGTGACGGCCAGCAGCGTCAGCTCGGTGCCGCGCGCCGCATCGGCGGCGGCGGCCATCGCCTTGGGATAGGCGTGGATCGTCAGCATGTCGACGCCGAGCCGGGCGACACTTTCGACGCCTTGCGCGATGGTGTTGTCGATGTCGAGCAGCTTCATGTCGAGGAAGACCGACTTGCCGTCTTGACCGAGCGCGCGGGCCAGATCGAGCCCGCCGGCGAAGGCCAGCCGGTAGCCGATCTTGTAGAAGCGAACCGTGTCGCCAAGCGCCCTCACCAGGCGTTCGGCCTCGTCGACCGTGGCGACATCGAGCGCGACGATCAGCCGATCGGCGGCGGCCGCGGCGGCGCCGCTCATCTGCGCGCCCGGCCCACGGCCGTCAGTTCGAGCAGCGACCGGCAGGTCCTGTCGAGCATGGTGCGCTGGCGTTCGTCGGTCGGCATGCCGTCCTCTCCATAGGCACTGGCGGCGCGGCTGATGCTCACCTGCTCGCTGATCACGAGCGCGCCGACATTCATCAACACCGAGCGCAGATGGTAAAGCCCGCGAATGCCGCCAAGGGCCCCATTTGAGGCCGCCCCGAGCGCCACCGTCAAGCCCGCGAAAGGCTTGATGTCGCGCGGCACCAGGCTGACCCAGTCGATGGTGTTCTTCAGCAGCGGCGGGATGGAGGAGTTGTATTCGGGAGAGGCGATGAACAGCCCGTCATGGCCGGCGAGCAGCCGCGCCAGCCGGACGGCATTGTCGGGCACGCCCTTTTGCGACTTCAGGTCCTCGTCGACAATCGGCAGCGGATAGTCGCCAAGCGAGATCATCGTCGTCTCGGCGCCTGACTCGGCGAGCGTCTTGCGGGCGGCCTGGGCGAGCGAGATGTTGAACGAGCCGGCGCGGACCGAACCGGCGAAAATCAGTATCCGGGGATGCATCATCGGGCCTCGGTCGACGTCCTCGTGTAGATCCAGACGCTGGCCGGGGGCACGTTGCGCAGCACCCGCCGGCTCCGCCGCATGGCGACGGCGGGGTCGGACGGCTCGATCGGCGGGCGCGTGCCATAGGTGATCTGGATGAACGGCCGTCCGGACGCGATGCGCGACAGCGCGTCGTTCAGAAGCGCGTTGCGCTCGGGCTGCGGGAAGTTCAGCATCGGCACGCCCGAGACGATGCTGTCGAACCGTTCATGGTCGACATCGGCCAACGCCCGGTCGAGATCGAAGGCGTTGGCGTTGATGACGTGAATGTCCGGAAAGCTCGTCCCGAGATGGGCGCAAAGGTCCGCCGAATACTCGACCGCATAGAGCTTGTCCGGCGCAA
The DNA here is from genome assembly GCF_030732865.1 of Roseitalea sp. MMSF_3546. Taxonomy (GTDB): domain Bacteria; phylum Pseudomonadota; class Alphaproteobacteria; order Rhizobiales; family Rhizobiaceae; genus Roseitalea. The sequence goes on along the minus strand of NZ_JASHKB010000001.1, from coordinate 300,634 downwards.
GGCCGCGCGCCAGGATCGCCGCCGTCACCGGCCCCGTGCCGGGACCCAGTTCGAGCACGGGCAGGCCCGAGCCGACATCGACATGGCGGGCCATTTCGGCGGCGGTGGGGCGCGAGGTTGGCGTGATCGAGCCGACAAGGCGCGGCGAGCGCATCATCTCGCGCAGAAAGCGGATGCGGTCTGCCATTCGGGAACGGCCATCGCCGGACGAAGGGTCGCCGCGGTCGCCCGGCGCGGTTGTCGGATCAGTCGCCAAGGTCGAAGAAGTCCTTCATTCGGGCAAAGAAGCCGGTCGATTGGGGGCTGTTCTCCTTGGCCGAGATGTCCTCGAACTCGGCCAGCAGTTCGCGCTGGCGCTTGGAGAGGTTCTGCGGCGTCTCGACCGCGATCTGGATGTAAAGGTCGCCCATCGCCGCCTGGCGCATCACCGGCATGCCCTTGCCCTTGAGGCGGAACTGGCGGCCCGACTGGGTGCCTTCGGGCACCTTCACCCGCGTCTGCGTGCCGTCGAGCGTGCCGACCTCGAACTGGCCGCCGAGCGCGGCCGTGGTCATGGAAATGGGCACCTTGCAGTAAAGGTCGGCGCCGTCGCGCTGGAAGAATTCATGGGGCTTGACCGAAATGAAGATGTAAAGGTCGCCCGGCGGCCCGCCGCGATAGCCGGCCTCGCCCTCGCCGGAAAGCCGGATGCGGGTGCCGTCCTCGATGCCGGCGGGGATGTTGACCGACAGCGACCGTTCCTGCGTGACGCGGCCCTGGCCCGAACAGGTCGGGCACGGATCGGTGATTTGCTCGCCGCGCCCGTTGCAGGCCGGGCAGGTGCGCTCGATCGAAAAGAAGCCCTGGGCGGCACGCACCCGGCCGACGCCATTGCAGGTCGAACAGGTGGTTGGCGCCGTGCCCGGTTTGGCGCCCGAGCCCGAACAGGTCTCGCAGGTGGCCGAGGTGGGCACGTGGATCTGCGCCGTCTTGCCCTCGAAGGCCTCCTCGAGCGTGATCTCGAGATTGTAGCGCAGGTCGGCGCCGCGCTCGCGCCCGCCCGAACCGCGCCGGGCGCGCGCGCCACCCATCATCTCGCCGAAAATGTCCTCGAAGATGTCGGCGAAGCCGCCCGCGCCGGCAAAGCCGGCCCCGGCGCCGCCCATGCCGCCGTTCTCGAAGGCGGCGTGGCCGAAGCGGTCATAGGCCGCGCGCTTCTGCGGGTCCTTGAGCGTCTCGTAGGCCTCGTTGGCTTCCTTGAACTTCTGCTCGGCGGTGGCATCGCCCGGATTGCGATCGGGATGGTACTTCATCGCCAGCTTGCGATAGGCGCTCTTGAGCGTCTTGTCGTCGGCGTCCCGGGAAACACCCAAAGTATCGTAGAAATCTGCCTTCATGGTCTTCCAGTTCGCAAATCGGCCGCGCAAAGGGAAGTCGTCCCCTCTCGATGAGTGCAAATAGTCAGTGGATCGCGGAAATTCCAGCGCCCGGCCGGCTTTCACCGGCCCAACGCGCGATCAAATCGGAGCTGGCGCGGTCAGGCGATCGACGGACGCCGGCCGAGCCGCTGGCCGGTGGTCATGATCATCCGCGAGGCGGGCGTTTCGAACCAGCGCAGCGACGCGGCCGCCACGATGATCGTCGCAAGCATGGGCAGCACCATGAAGGCATAGAACCAGGCGGTGGCCGGTTCGCCCAGAAACAGCTTCCAGACGCCCGAAAAGAACACCGTCTCGAGCACCGGGTGCCACATATAGATGCCGTAGGAGAGCATGGTCACCGGCGCGATCAGCGCGGTCAGCGCGCTTTCGTCGGGATCGTCGCGCTCGGCCACGGCGCCGAATACGATGGCGATTCCGATGATGGCGAGCGACCCGTAGGTGCCCTGACCGGCATGCATGCCGGCAACGGCGAGCCCGAGCAGCAGCCATGCCAGGGGGCGCGAACCGAACCGGGCCGGCATGCGCTCGGCTATGCAGAACAGGATCGCTCCGAAGGTGAAATCGGCGAAGATGCGGTAGGCGCCCCAGGTCTTGGCGTCATACCAGGTCTGGGTGAAGTCGGCCGCGTCGCGGCTGGCCCATTCGAGCCCGGACAGCGTGACGGCCAGCACCGCCAGCAGGCCAAGCGGGCCGAAACGCAGGCCCATGAAGGCCAGGATCGGCAGCAGAAGATAGGCGAACCACTCGCCCGACAGCGACCAGGAGACGAAGTTGAAGGTCAGCGTGTCGTGGAACCCCCAGGCCTGAATCAGCAGCAGGTTGGGCACGAGCTGGCCGAAGTCATAGCGCGTGCCAAGCCCGTTGGCGTGGATCAGGCCGGCCTGGGCAGCCACCGCCACGGCGACGAAGAAGCCCAGCGTGACCAGATGCAGCGGATAAAGCCGCGAAAAGCGCCGCAGCACGAAGAAGGCGTAGTCGCCGCGCGTCAGCACCCGATTCCGATAGCGTTCATAGATCAGAAAGCCGGACAGCACGAAGAACATGTCCAGAAGCGGGTTCATGTTCTCGAACCAGTCGACGAGAACATCGGCATGCGGAGCGGCGTGCACATAGTGGTACATCATCACGAGCATCGCCGCGATAAGCCGCCACTGCGCGAAAATCCGGTACTCCGGAAACCGTGCTTTCGTCTCCACCACCATGGCGGATCGATAGCACGATACCCATTAACGGGCGGTGTTGTTTACCGAATATGGTTAACGCGCAAAACAAAAGGCCCCGTAACGGGGCCTTTTGCAGTCGATGCGGGTCGAACTGTGGTCACGAGGCCTTTTTCTGGTCCTCGTCGTCGTCGATCTCCTCGAAATCGGCGTCGACGACATCATCGCCGGATGCATCGGCCGCCGCATCGGATTCCGCGGCAGCGGTCTCGTCGGCCTGGCTGGCCTCGTAGATCGCCTGGCCGAGCTTCATGGACGCTTCGGCGAGCGCCTGCGTCTTGGCGTTGATCGCCTCGGCGTCGGGCGTTTCGGCACCCACTTCCTCCTTCAGCGCGGCGATGGCGTCCTCGATCGCCTTCTTGTCGTCCGCCGAGATCTTGTCGCCGTGCTCGCCGAGCGACTTCTCGGTCGAATCGATCAGCGATTCGGCCTGGTTCCTGGCTTCGACGGCCTCGCGGCGCTTCTTGTCGGCCTCGGCATTGGCCTCGGCCTCCTGCACCATCGTCTCGATCTCGTCGTCCGACAGTCCGCCCGAAGCCTGAATGCGGATCTCGTGCTCCTTGCCGGTGCCCTTGTCCTGGGCCCGCACATTGACGATGCCGTTGGCGTCGATGTCGAAGGTGACCTCGATCTGCGGCACGCCGCGCGGCGCCGGCGGGATGCCGACCAGGTCGAACTGGCCGAGCAGCTTGTTGTCGGCGGCCATTTCGCGCTCGCCCTGAAAGACCCGGATCGTCACCGCGGACTGATTGTCCTCGGCGGTCGAGAAGACCTGGCTCTTCTTGGTCGGGATCGTGGTGTTGCGGTCGATCAGGCGAGTGAACACGCCGCCGAGCGTCTCGATGCCCAGCGACAGCGGGGTGACGTCGAGCAGCAGCACGTCCTTGACGTCGCCCTGCAGCACGCCGGCCTGGATAGCCGCACCCATGGCGACCACCTCGTCGGGGTTGACGCCCTTGTGCGGCTCCTTGCCGAAGAAGTCCTTCACGGTCTCCTGGATCTTCGGCATGCGGGTCATGCCGCCGACCAGCACCACCTCGTCGATCTCGCCGGCCTGGATGCCGGCATCCTTGAGCGCGGCCTTGCAGGGATCGACCGTCCGCTTGATCAGGTCGGTGACCAGGCTCTCGAACTTGGACCGGGTCAGCTTCATGGTCAGGTGCTTGGGACCGGTGGCGTCGGCGGTGATGAAGGGAAGGTTGATCTCGGTCTGGGCCGACGAGGACAGCTCGATCTTGGCCTTCTCGGCCGCTTCCTTGAGCCGCTGCAGGGCCAGCTTGTCGCCCTTCAGGTCGATGCCCTGGTCCTTCCTGAACTCCTCGGCGAGATAATCGACCAGACGCATGTCGAAGTCCTCGCCGCCCAGGAAGGTGTCGCCATTGGTCGACTTGACCTCGAACACGCCGTCGCCGATCTCCAGGATCGAGATGTCGAACGTGCCGCCGCCCAGGTCGTAGACGGCGATCGTCTTGCCTTCCTTCTTCTCCAGCCCATAGGCGAGGGCGGCCGCGGTCGGCTCGTTGATGATCCGCAGCACCTCGAGGCCGGCGATCTTGCCGGCGTCCTTGGTCGCCTGGCGCTGGGCGTCGTTGAAATAGGCCGGCACGGTGATCACCGCCTTTTCGACCTTCTCGCCCAGATAGCTCTCGGCGGTCTCCTTCATCTTCTGGAGCACCATGGCCGAGATCTCGGCCGGGGAGCGCTTGTCGCCGCCCGCCTCCACCCAGGCATCGCCATTGTTGCCCTCGACGATCTTGTAGGGGACCATCTTCTTGTCTTTTTCGACGGTCGGATCGGAATAGCGGCGGCCGATCAGGCGCTTGACGGCGAACAGCGTGTTTTCGGGATTGGTGACCGCCTGGCGCTTGGCCGGCTGGCCGACGAGGCGCTCGCCATCATCGGTGAATGCCACCATGGAGGGCGTGGTGCGCGCGCCCTCGGCGTTCTCGATGACCTTGGCGTCCTTGCCGTCCATGACGGCCACACATGAGTTGGTGGTGCCAAGGTCGATACCGATTACCTTTGCCATGTCTTACCTCTTCTTCAGCGAACCCACGCGGACCCGTTATGGCGTTCGTGTGCGGGGCCCCTCTTTGTTGGCAATTCAAATGTCCTCGCGCACGGTGAAAGGGCACCGTTTCGCGCTGGCGGGTATATAAGAAGGGGCCATTTTGCGTGCAAGGCAGCGCTTCAGGGAAAGTTGGCGCGGCCTCGCTCGCGATCTGGCGTCGAACGGCGCACCGCGCTTGCGTGCCCGCATCGGCGGCGGCGTCATCCCGCCCGGCGGAGACCGGCATTGACCGGCCGGCCCGCCAGCGCGCCATTGGCCGAGCGCACGATGCCCGCCTGGTCGATGCCGTAATGCCGGTAAAGATCGGCGATCGTGCCGGTCTGTCCGAAATGCTCGACCCCCAGCGGAATGGTGCGATGGCCCGCCACCGCGCCGAGCCAGCCCAGCGTCGCCGGGTGGCCGTCGATGACGGTCAGCATGGTGCAATGGCCCGGAAGATGGGCGAACAGGCGCTCGACATGGCACGAGGCGTCGGCATTGCCGCGCGCCCTGTCGCGCTGGGCCGCCGTCCAGCCGGCATTGAGCCGATCGGCGGACGTGACCGCCAGCACGCCGATGTCGCGCCGGTACTGGCCCAGTTCGCCGGCCGCCGCGATCGCCTCGGGCGCGACCGCGCCCTGATAGGCGATGACCAGATCGCAGTTCGGCCCCGGCTCGCGCCACCAATAGGCGCCGTCGATCGTGCCTTGCACGAAGACGTCGTCCCGGCGCGTGCCCGGCTGCTCGACCGCCCGTGTCGAAAGCCGCAGATAGACCGACCCTCCGGTCTCGTCCCGCAGCCAGGTGCGTTCGTCCGGATCGCCCTCGCCGTCCTTTTGCAGATAGGCGAGCGCCCACTTGATGATGACGGCCAATTCGTCGACGAAGGCCGGCTCGAACGCGGCGAGCCCGTCCTGGCTCATACCGATCAGGGGCGCGCCGATCGACTGGTGCGCGCCGCCCTCGGGCGCCAGCGTGATGCCGGACGGCGTGCCGGCGATGATGAAGCGGGCGTCCTGGTAGCAGGCATAGTTGAGCGCATCGAGCCCGCGTGCGACGAAGGGATCGTAGACCGTGCCGATCGGCAGCAGCCGCCTGCCGAACAGCGAATGGGCGAGCCCGGCCGCGCCGAGCAGCAGGAACAGGTTCATCTCGGCGATGCCCAGCTCGATATGCTGGCCGTCGGGCGCGAAGGTCCATTTCTGCATCGAGGGGATGCGCTCGGCGGCAAATGTGTCGGCGATCGCCTCGCGCGCGAACAGCTTGCGCCGGTTCACCCAGGGGCCGAGATTGGTAGACACCGTGACGTCGGGAGAGGTGGTGACGATGCGGTCGGCGAGCGCGCTGTCGGAGCGGGCGAGCGTATCGAGCAGCTTGCCGAAGCCGGCCTGGGTCGAGATTTCGCGATCAGCCGGCGTCGCGAACCCCGGCACGGCCAGCGGGGCATCGTGAAAGCGCCGGAAACCCTTCGAGAAGAACGGCACCGTGTCGAGGAAGGCCTTAAGGCCGTCCGGATCGTCGACGGTGGCGAACGGCTCCCATTCGGCGCCTTCGGCGACGCCCATATGCGCCTGCCACTCGGCCATCTGCGCCTTTGTCATCAGGCCGGCATGGTTGTCCTTGTGGCCGGCGAGCGGCGTGCCCCAGCCCTTGATCGTATAGGCCAGAAAGCAGACCGGCCGGTCATGGTCGATCCGTGCAAAGGCGTCGGCCATGGTCGCAACGCAATTGCCGCCGAGATTCTCCATCAGATCGGCGAGTTCGTCGTCGGAGCGCGCGTCGAGCAGCGCGGTGACATCGCCCTGATCGCCCAGATCGTCCATCAGCCGGGCGCGCCAGGCCGCCCCGCCCTGGAAGGTCAAGGCCGAATAAAGCTGGTTGGGGCAGGCATCGATCCAGGCCCTGAGCGCTTCGCCGCCGGGCTCTTGGAAGGCGGCGCGCTGCAAGGCGCCGTATTTGAGCGTCACCACATCCCAGCCGAAGGCGGTGAAGATCGCCTCGATGCGCTGCCACAGCCCTTCGCGCACCACGCCGTCGAGCGATTGCCGGTTGTAGTCGATGATCCACCAGCAATTGCGCAGGTCCTGCTTCCAGCCCTCCTGCAGGGTCTCGTAGACATTGCCCTCGTCCAGTTCGGCATCGCCGACCAGCGCGATCATCCGCCCCTGCGCGATGTCGCGGCCCCACGTCTTGGCGGCGATATAGTCCTGCACCATGGAGGCGAACGCGGTGATGCCGACGCCCAGCCCCACCGATCCGGTGGAAAAGTCGACATCGTCGAGATCCTTGGTGCGCGAGGGGTAGGACTGCGCACCGCCATAGCCGCGAAAGGCTTCGAGCCTGTCCCGGCCGATATTGCCCATCAGGTATTGCATGGCATGGAACACGGGCGAGGCATGGGGCTTGACCGCCACCCGGTCCTCGGGCCTGAGCGCGGAGAAGTAGAGCGCGGTCATGATCGAGACCATGGAGGCCGACGAGGCCTGGTGACCGCCGACCTTCAGCCCGTCGGCCTTGTCGCGCAGATGATTGGCGTTGTGGATCATGAAGTGCGACAGCCACAACAGACGCTGCTCGACGATCTTGAGCCATTTGGCTTGCGTTGATGCCAACCGGGCCTCCCTTGCGCTATCGCCGACCGGCGGGGTCCCAGATACCGCAGGTCAGATGAAGCATGTCGACAGGGCGAGCGCAATCGTCATCGGCCCCGGGCCGTCCATGGTGCCGGCCGACGTGGTCGCGGCGGCCCTGCTCCGGTATGGCGTCCGGTCAGCCCGCGCCGATAGGGGATCGGCCGACGGACGCGTTACCGCCCAAGGATCACATCCAGCACCGTGCGCTGCCGCACTGCCTGGGTCGTGCCGACATCGGCCGCGGGGCGCGGCTCGTTGGTCGTCGAGGCGGTCGTGGTCGCATCCGGGCCCGGCGGCAGATCGACCATCATGCGGTCGGGGCGCGGCTTGGGCACGACCAGGATCGGCGTGACGCCGGGCAGTTGCGCCTCCGGCAGGGCCTCATGGGCGACGGTCATGAACTGCCGCCACGCCTGCACCGGCAGCGTGCCGCCGGTGACGCCATCCATCGGCGCGCCATCGTCATTGCCGAACCAGACGCCCGCCACGAGCTGCGCAGTATAGCCGACGAACCAGGCATCGCGCGCGTTCTGCGTGGTGCCGGTCTTGCCGGCGGCGGGATGGCCGAAGCGGCCGGCGCGCGCCGTGCCCTCGCGCACCGTCATCGTCATCATGGCGTTCATCATGCCGGCAATGTCGGCCTGCACCACGCGGCGCGGATCGGGCCGGCGTTCGTAAAGCACTTCGCTATCCATGGTGGTGACGCGTTCGATGATGTGCGGGACGTGGCGATAACCGCCATTGGCGAAGGGCACATAGGCCGAGGTGAGTTCGTACAGCGTCACCTCCGATGTGCCGAGCGAAAGCGAGGCATTGGCCTTGAGCGCCGAGGTGATCCCCAGCCGCGTCGCGGTCTCGACCACGGTTTCGGCGCCGGTCTCCATGATCAGTTGCGCGGCGATGGAGTTGAGCGACCTGGCGAGCGCCGTCGACAGCGTGACCGCGCCGAAATATTTGCCCTTGTAGTTTTCAGGCGACCAGTTGCCGAAGGTGATCGGCGCGTCGTTGCGCACCGAATGGGGCATACGGCCCTGTTCCAGCGCGGCCAGATAGACGAACGGCTTGAACGCCGAGCCGGGCTGGCGCCTGGCCTCGCGGGCCCGGTCGAACTGCGAGGAGGCATAGTCGACCCCGCCGATCATGGCGCGGATCGCGCCGCCGGGGTCGATCGCCACCAGCGCCCCCTGGCCGACATTGTGCTCCTCGCCATGCTGGGCGATGAAGTCGCGGATCGCTGCCTCGCCGGCCTGCTGCAGCGCCAGGTCGAGCGTGGTGTCGACGATCACGTCGCGGTCGATCTGACCGATCAGCGCCGGCAGTTCCTCGATCACCGCGTCGGCGACATAGTGGTGCGAGCCCGACCAATAGGCGTTGGCGCGCGTCGGCGGGCGCGACAGCGCCGCCGCCATCTCGCTGTCGGAGACCATACCCTGTTCGCGCATGGCGGCCAGCACGATCTGCGCCCGCGCCTCGGCCCGCTGCGGATCGCGATTGGGGTTGAGCCGCGAGGGTGCCCGCAACAGCCCGGCCAGAATCGCCGCTTCGGGCAGCGAGACATCGCGGGCCGACTTGGAGAAATAGCGTCGCGAAGCCGCCTCGACGCCATAGGAACCGGCGCCGAAATAGACGCGGTTCAGATACATCCCCAGGATCTGCTCCTTGGAGTATTTCTGCTCGAGCCAGAGCGCCAGCAGCACTTCCTGCACCTTGCGCCCTATCGTGCGCTCGGGCGACAGGAACAGGTTCTTGGCAAGCTGCTGGGTGATCGTCGAGCCACCCTGCACCAGCCGCCATTCGGCGATGTTGCGCGCCATAGCCCGCGCCAGGCCGATCGGGTCGACCCCGAAATGCGAATAGAAGCGCCGATCCTCGATGGCGATCACCGCCTGCGGAATGTAGGGGCTCATCTCGTGCAGGCCGACCGCCTGACCGCCGGTCGCACCCCTGTTGGCGAACGGCGTGCCGCCGGCCGAGACGATCTTGACGTTGGGCGGCCGGTCCGGGATCGCCCAGGTGCTCGCGGAGGGCATCTGCGCGCCGTAATAGGCGACGACACCGGCGGCGGCGACGCCCGCCCAGATGCTGAAGATGAACGACCAGTAGAAGAGCCCGCCAATCAGCCCGCGCGATCCCCGCGCGGCACGGCGGCTGGGTCGTGCGCGCTTGCCGCGGCCCTTCTTTTCAGATGCCGCCGAGGACCTGGCGGCGGACCTTGCCCCACGCCTGCGCGGTGGCGGTGCGGCGCGGTCGGCATCGGTGACCGCCAGAGCGGTCTTGTCCGGCTTGCCGGTCGTGCCGAACCGTGGTTCGACGCGCCGCTTTTTCTTCTTTCGCAGGAACATGCAGGCCCGGCACGCATGAGACACAACAACTCGGGATGGCATGATCGTAAAATGCGGCGATTTAAGGCGCCGTTAATCGCCGGTGAACCGCTTTCGCGCAATTGTCGCAATCATGTCACGGCACGCATGTCACGGCGCGGCATGGCAGCCGGGATGTCTTGCCCGCGACGAAAAAAGCCACCATGCGGAGGTCGCGCATGGTGGCTATAGAAAGAAGTGGCAGCCCGGAGAGGGGGATTAGGCTGCCACAAGTCCGGGTCGGCGGGGGACGGGCCTAAGCCGGACAACGGCAAGACTGCCGTTAAAAGAACGTTAACCTGACGTTTGCGGCAAAATATTGGCAGCACGCGTCACACTTCGTGAAATCACGGAAATGTCAACGACAGACATATTCCGTGAGCGCGCCGAACGGCGATGACACGGGCGCGACGCTGGCATAGCATCGTCTGCGTTACGCGCTGATTCACGACGTGACGGCTATCGCCGCGTCATCGGCTTGCATCCGGCACGCCCGGCGGCTTGAAAGGATGCGGCGGCGGCCCGCAGCGGGCAGAGGAAGGGGCGAAATCATGTGTGGCATTGCCGGGCTCGTGACCAGGCCCTTCGACGACACGGCGGCCGAACTGGGCTGGGTGCCGGAACTGCTCAGGACCGTCGAGGCGCTCGATGAGGGCGAGGACGCCGCCGAGACGCTGCGCGGCGCACTGGCCGTGCTGGCCGACCGTTTCGGCCTGTTGATGTCGATCGCCGCGGTTCGGCAGGTGGCGCTTGACGGCGCGCTCGAAGCCGACATTCGCGCGCTCGCCGAGGCGCTGACCCGGCACGAAAAGGCGCTGACGGCCCTGTCGGAGGCCGGGCGCACCGATCTCGATCCGCTGATCGAGGGTCTGCGCGATTATGCCTGGCAGCTTCGCGCCGAACTGGCCGACCACGCCGCCAATGCACGCGCGCTGATGGCCGATGCCGACCCGCGGGCCGGTCACGCACTGCATGTGGCCGTCGCCGCCGAATACGTGCTGCGCGCGATCGACCGGCTGGAAGTGCGCGGCCGCGATTCCGCCGGCCTTGCCCTGCAGATCGACCTGCCGCCTTCGGCTGTCGACTCGCTGGCGCCCGACCATGCCACGGCGCTCGCGCAAAGATGCGCGGACATGCACGCCGGCCATGGCGCGGTCTATCTGACGCCCAATGGCGACGGCACCACGGCGACCTTTCTTTACAAGACGGCGAATCTCGTCGGCCGGCTCGGCGACAATGGCGCGGCCCTGCGCGCGGCGATCGGCGAGGACGCGCTCTTGCGGGCGCTTTCGGTCGCGGCGCGGCGCGCGAGCATCCTGTCGCATACGCGCTGGGCATCGCACGGGGTGATCTCGGTCGCCAATTGCCATCCGCACAACGGTTCGCTGTGCAACGACGGCGCGCCCGAGGCAGCCACGCTCGGCGCGATGTTCGCGCTCAACGGCGATGTCGACAACCATCACGAACTGCTCACCGAGATGGTGACCAACCGCCAGATGGCGGTGGACGCGGCGATCACCACCGATGCCAAGATCATCCCGATCGCCGACCGGCTTTCGGGCGAGGCCGATGCCGAAAGGCTGGAGCGGTTTCGCAGCGCGATCCGCCGGCTCGACGGCTCGGTGGCGATCGGCTGCATCGACCCGGCGCGGCCGGGCGAGGCGTTCCTGGCGCAAAAGGGATCGGGGCAGGGCCTGCACGCGGCGCGGCTCGTCGATGGCTGGGTCTTCGCCTCCGAGGTCTACGGGCTGTGCAATCTCGCCCGCGCCTCGGCCGATCTGGCGCGCTCGGTGGCCGGCGGATCGGTGATCCATCTCGATGCACGGTCGGACACCGCCGTCATGCGCACGGTCAATGACGGCGCGGTGGCGACGGTCAACCCTTCGCCGATCCAGATCTTCGCGCGCGACATCTATCGCGGCGCGTTCTCGACCTTTCTGGAAAAGGAGATCCATGACGGGCCGGCAAGCGTCGCCAAGACGCTGCGCGGCCGATACCGGCGCAAGGGCGGGCTCGTCGCCTTCGACGACCTGGCCAACGACATCTGGGCGCCGCTGCGCGACGCGCTCAAGGGCGGGCTGGCGCGCGTCTATGTCATCGGCCAGGGCACGGCCGGCGTCGCCGCCGTCGGCATCGGCCATCTGATCGAGAAGGCGCTCAGCCGCGATGCGAGGCGCGCCATACCGGTCGAGGCGGTGCGCTCGTCCGAACTGTCGGCCGACATCGAAGCCTATGACCTTGCCGACGCGCTGGTGATCGCGGTCTCCCAGTCGGGCACGACCACCGACACCAATCGCGCCGTCGACCTGGCGCGCGAGCGCGGCGCCTTCGTGCACGCCATCGTCAACCGGCGCAATTCCGATCTCGTGCGCAAGGCCGGCTCGACGCTGTTCACCTCCGATGGCCGCGATGTGGAGATGTCGGTCGCCTCGACCAAGGCGTTCTACGCGCAGATCGCCGCCGGCAAGCTGACCGCGCTGTTCCTCGCCGAACGACTGGGCACGATGACGGAGGTCGAACTGGCCTATGAGATGGGCGAGCTGGAGCGCCTGCCCGGCCATATCGCCGCCGTGCTCGCCGACGAGGCCCATATCGCCGCGTGCGCGCGCGATCTGGCGCCGCGCTCGCGCTATTGGGCCGTGACGGGTTCGGGCGTCAACCACATCGCCGCGCTCGAGATCCGGATCAAGCTGTCGGAGCTGTGCTACAAGTCGATCCCGGTCGACTACACCGAGGACAAGAAGCACATCGACCTGTCGACCGAACCGCTCACGCTGGTCGTCGCCAACGACCTGCCCGGCGACCTAGTCGGCGACGTCGTAAAGGAAGCGGCGATCTTCAAGGCGCATAACGGCAAGCCGGTGGTCTTCGCCACACGGGGCGCCGATGCCCAGGCCTTTGCCGACAATGCCGAGCGTGTGATCGCCCTGCCCGATATCGGTGCCGATCTCGCCTTCGTGCTGGCGACGGTGGCCGGACATCTGTTCGGTTTTCATGCCGCCCAGGCGATCGACGATGGCGCGCGCAAGCTCAAGCCGATCCTTTCGGGGCTGTCGCTGATCGCCATGGACGACGATCAAGCCGATGCCGGCGCGGTCATGGCCGCGCTCGATGCCTTTGTGGACGAGGCCGCCGCCGGCGCCTTCGATTCCGGCCTGGGTGCGGGCAATCTGGCGCGCCTGGCACAGCTCTCGCGCACGCTGCGAGCGGCCGGGGAGCCGTCCGAGCGGCGGGCGATCGCCCAAGCCGCGATCGCCGATGTGCGCGCGGCCTTCGAGGAGACCTCGCGGCCGGTCGACACGATCCGCCACCAGGCCAAGACCGTCACGGTGGGCACCAGCCGCCCCGAGGACGCATTGTCTTCCACCATCCGGCACGCGCTGGCCGCGCTCGGCATTGCCGACAGCCGCATGTCGTTCGACAACCGCAAGATCCTGGCCGCCGTCTCGCGCATGGTCGATGCGGTGCGCTGGTCGGCGCTGCTCGATGTCGAGACCGACCAGGGCGTGCCCAGGGTGGCGCTCGCTGCCGGCGGCGGCGCGCCCGATACGCTTGCCGCCTATGGTGCCCGGCGCGCGCCGATGGGCGTGATCGGCTCGGCGCTCGACACCAACCGGCTGGTCTGTGGCTTCATCGACACCGAGGCGGTGATCGCCGTGCCGGTCACGGGCACGAGCTTTGACCGGACCGAGCACGTACTGTGCCTGTCGGTCGGCATGCTCGCGCACGCCTCCCGCGAGCAGAAGACGGCGGTGATGAACGCGCTCGGGGCCTATCAGACGACGCTGCGGCAATGGGAGCAGACGCTCGGTTCCGACGCCGAGGCCGCGCTGCAGCGCGAGATCGCCCGCCACGATCCGCTGACGGTGACGTTCCGGCCCTCGGCGATCGACGCGCTCAACCGCGACGACCGCGCCTCGGCATAGCCCAGGTCGGCCCGCCCGTCACGCCGACGATCGCCCGCTCTCCAGATATTCGGCCAGCGCCGCCATGACGTGATAGAGCGTGCTCGAGGGCATGTCGGGCGCGGCCACGCGGCCACGGGCGTCGATGGCGTCAAACCAGCCGCCGGCGGCCGGCTGGCCGAGATAGCGTCCGAACAGAAGGTCGATCATCTGCGCGCGCAGCGGCGCGGCGCCGACGAGGCCGCGCCGTTCGAAGGCGAGCGCCGCCTTGAGCGCTTCGGTCTGCGGCCAGCAGCGCGCCCGTTCGGACTGGCGCGCGCCATCCGGCGCCATGGTGTCGGCGGCGGCGCCGGTTTCGGCGTGATGACCCAGCGCACGCGCGGTCGAAAACAGGAGGCGCGCTTTCGCCTCGAGGCCGGGTCGTGTCCGGTGGCCGAGATGGCGCAGCAGCAGCCAGGCCCATTCATAGTGATGGCCCGGCTCGACATCGGTGCTCGCCGAACCGTCGGTGACCGGCGTCCAGTCATCGGCGAAGAACTCGGTCAGCGTGCCGGTCTCAGGATCGAAGAAATGCCGCTCGAAAAGGTCGATAACCGCGTCGGCGCGGTCGAGGAAGCCGGTCTCGCCCGTCGCCTCGTACCAGGCCAGCATGGCCTCGAGGACATGCATGTGCGGGTTGGCGCGGCGCGGCCGGCTGTTCTGGCTGTCCTCGCGAAAGCCGCCATGGACCGGGTCGGCCAGCGCCTCGTCCATGAATTCGAGCGTGCGGTCGGCCCAGCGCCGCGCCTCGGGCCAGCCGCGCACCCGCCACAGCCAGGCCGTTGCCAGCAGCACGAAGCACTGGTCGTAGGTATCGCGCCTTGCGTCCCTGACGCGGCCATCGGGATGGAAGGTGTGGATGAACCCGCCATCGGCGTGCCAGCCGGTGGACACCAGCGTTTCGAACAGGGTTTCGAGCAGGCCCGGGGGCGCGCGCCAGCCCAGATGCTCGCCATGGGCGAAACAGTAGATCTGGCGTGGCAACACGCGCAGGCGCTTTTGCGGGTGCGGGGCGGGCGTGCCGTCGAAGGCCAGCGCCTCGTGCACGCCGCCATTGGCGCGGTCGATGCCGCTGTCGGCCCAGAACGGCAGGCAGGTTTCGAGCAGCCAGGCGCGGATCGCATCGGGTGAGCGGTCGCCGGCCATGGGCGAGGTGGCGCGCGCCTTGATTGCGGCCGCCACCTCCTTGACCAGGTGCGCCTTGTCGCGCGCGGTGACCAGCACCTTGCCATCCTCGGCGACGATGACGAGATCGTCGACGCCGGCAACGGCCACCTGGGCGTCCTCGGCGCGGACATAGGTGCCCGATGTGTGAAGCAGGACGGCATCGCCGCTGACGGCGTTGCCTCGGGCGTCCTTTCGTGCATGGTCGTGAAGCTGCGCCCAGGAGCCAAGATCGTCCCAGTCGAACTGGGCGGGCACGACGCCGATATTGTCGGCCTTCTCCATGATGGCGTAGTCGATGGACACGCGCTCGGCGGCGGCAAAGCTCTCCGGGTCGAGCCGCACCGCGGCACCATCGACGTCGGCGCGGGAAACCGCCCGTGTCGCCTGCTCCCAGATTTGCGGCTGCAGCGCGCCGAACGCGTCCGCCATGCGCCCGATGCGGTAAAGGAAGATGCCCGCATTCCACAGGAAGCGACCCGATTGCAGATAGTCGCGGGCGGTCTGCGCGTCGGGCTTTTCGCGAAAGGTGCGCACCTTGTAGCCCGCACCGACCGGCGCACCCTTTTCGATATAGCCATATTGGGTTTCGGCGCGCGTCGGCGTGATGCCGATCGTCATGATCGCGTCAGTGCGCGCGGCGATCTCGGCGGCGCGCGCCACGGTCCGACGAAACCCCTCCGCATCGGCAATGCGCGCGTCCGAGGGCAGCACGATCAGGAAGTCGTCGGGCGAGTTGCGGCAGTAGAGCGCGGTGCAGGCGGCGATCGCGGCCGCCGTGTCGCGAATGGCCGGCTCGAGCACGAGCCGGGCGCCGTGAACGGCCGGCATCTCCGCGGCGAGCAGATCCGCCAGCGTGGCGCTGCCGATCACGCAGGGCGGGGCGAAGTCGAGCGCGCCATAGGGGCCTGGCGGCATGCGCGCGAGCGTGTTGGCCAGAAGGCTGTCGCCGTCGAACAGCGCGTGGAACTGCTTGGGCTTGTCGCGGCGCGACATGGGCCAGAGCCGCGAGCCGGCCCCGCCGCACAGAACCACCGGTGTAACGACCTGGCGCTTTCCGTCCGTCATGGCCCGTCCCGATTGCACCGCCAATCCGTCCTTAAACCGTCCGGCGCCGATTGGGAACGGCCCATCCACGCCCGGCACGGTCGCAAACGGCCGCATCACCGGGCGCGCGGCCATTCGCGCACGGCCATGGTTAATGCTTCCTTCACGTTTGGCGGCGACAATTGTTCGCGAGTCCTTTCGTCGGAGTTATCAACGATGGCGCTGCGCCTTGCTGGAATTGTCGCCGGCCTTTTTTCGCTGGCCCTGGTCGCCGGGCAGGCCGCAACGGCCTCGGCCAATGAGCACGAACCCGCCGGCATCCAGGTCGTGCTCAATCACGCCAAGGTCATCAAGCTGTCCCGGCCCGCCTCGACCATCGTGATCGGCAATCCGGAAGTCGCCGATGCGACCGTCCAGGACGCGAACACGATTGTGCTGACAGGCCAAGGATTTGGCCGGACGAACCTTGTGATCCTCGATGAGGCCGGAACGCCGATATTCGACGAAAAGATCGCCGTCACGCGCGATCAGGCCGCCACGCTGCGCATCTACCGGCGGGCCAATATCGAGACCCTGTCCTGCGAGCCCCATTGCGAGGCGGCCTATCTGACCGAGGCCGAAAAGGAATCGCTGCAGGAGCGTGCCCGCGTCAACGCGATGTTCGGCGAGTAGCCCTCGCCCGGCAGCCGAGACGCGTCCCCGGCCGGCCGTATCTCCGGCCGCGGCGCCTCTTTGTCTCAATTTCGGTCACAACGGACAACCGAACATCAATCTTTGCGTCATAGGCTGGGCCGTCACAACCAAAATGACGGGGCAATGACGTGACAGTCGAGGCAAGGGGACAGGGCTTCATTTCCCGCCTTCGTGCGTGGAGAGGCGACAGGCGGGGTGCGACCGCGATCGAGTTCGCCATTCTCGCGCTGCCCTTTTTCCTTCTGACGTTCGCGGTCCTTGAGACCACCATCTCGTTCACCGTCGAGCAGGTGATGTCGAACACGACCGACCAGCTGGCGCGACAGGTGCGCACCGGCCAGCTCGACCCGGCGACGGTCGACGAAGACGCGTTCCGCGAATTGATCTGCGAGCGGATGGAAGTGTTCGTGCCGCAAGGCTGCCCCGGTCTGTCCTTCGACCTGCAGAACTATGCCAGCTTTGCCAATGTGCCCAGGGCGATCCCGTTCTCCGCGCCGGGCGTCATCGACACGTCGGACTTCGGCTACGATCCGGGCGGTACGGGCACGATCAACAATCTGCGGATCATCTATGAGTGGCCGGTCATCACCAACATCATGAAGTCGCGCATCGCCGGCCTGGAGGGTGGCCGGGTGCTGCTATACGCGACCACCACCTGGCAGAACGAGCCATTTTGAGGGTGCAGGACCCCGAGACGGGACGACGAGGATGCCGAGCAAAGACAAGATGACGGGACTGTTCGTGCCATGGCGCCGGTTCAAGCGCGACCGGCGCGGCGTGGCCGCCGCCGAGTTCGCCCTGATCGTGCCGCTGCTGCTGGCGCTTTATCTGGGAACGATGGAAGTCTCCAACGGCGTCTCCCTGAACAAGCGCGTCGCGCGGGCCGCCTCCACGATCGCCGACCTCGTCACCCAGCAGGACATCACCGACAGGGCCGAGTTGCAGGCGATCATGGATGTCGGCGCCTCCATCCTGTTTCCCTACGAGGCCGACAATCCCGAGATCCTCATCGTGGGCGTGGATATCGACGACGATCACCCCGAGGGCGGTCAGGTGGTCTGGTCGCGCCAGCGCAACAGTGACGGCAGCCACGAGGAGGGCTGGACAGCCGGCAACGACGTGTGGGTGCCCGAGCGTCTGCGCATCGACGAGACCTTCGTGGTCATGACGCGCGTTCAGGTGAAGTATCTGCCGATCGTCACTTGGGTCACCGGCCGCAATCCCGACGGCACGCGCACCGGGCTCGACATTTCCGAGCGTTACTGGCTGCGCCCGCGTCTGGTCGATCAGATCGACTGCACCAACTGCTGAGGGCCGACGCCGCGACGGCGATCCTATTGCCGGCCGGCCAGCGAGCGCACGATTTCGCTCGCATAAGCGTAGTCGTCCTCGGTGACGGCGACGAAGCCGCCGCCCAGCGCCGGCGCGATCGCATCGAAGGCATCGGGGTCGTCATCGCGAAGTGCGACCAGCATGGCCGTCAGCCGCGCGCGCATGACGTCCGGCATGTCGGCGCTGACCACATGCGGGCCGAACGGGACGACGGGCGACGTCCAGAGCGTCCTCGCGCCGACCTGCGGATCGCCTGACAGTCGCGCGGCAAGCCCGTTTTCGAAGGACGTCTCGCCGTCCGGGTCGGCATAGTCCCAGGCAAAGAAAGCGGCGATCTCGCCGGCCAGGAACCGGTCGCGGGCCGCCTCGAAGCTCGCCGCCCGTTCGAGCGCGAGACCGGCCCGGCGCAGGGCGTTGCCCTCGAACGAAAACGACGCGCTGGGGACGAGATCGCCGGTCAGCGAACCGGCCGGCCCGAAGGTCAGCCCGGTTTCGGCCAGATCGTCGATCCCGGTGATCTTGTCGCCGTCCGCCACGAGCACCGAGCGGACGCCGCGCGCGCCTTCGGCGCTTGTCGGGGCGGCGAGCGGGGCGAGACAGTTGCAGGCGATCTGCGCGGCGGCATAGCCCAGGCTCGAAAGGACCGCATAATCGATCCGGCCGCTGATCTTGGCGTCGATCAGAGCGGCGCCGTTGCGCATTACGTCGATTTCGGTCGGCATGCCGCTGGCGGCCGTGACGGCCTTGCGAAACGGCTCATAGCGCGGTGATTGCGTCCCGGCCTGGGGATCGGCCACGATACCGACGCGAAACACCTCGCGCGCGCCCGTCTCCTGCGCCACGGCCCCGTGCGCCGGGACGAGCAGGAAAAAGGCCGCGGCGAGCACCCCGAGACGATGACCGGTGTTCATGACCGTCATGATGGACCTTGCCGTTGCGGATCCTTATATAGAGCCTGCCGGGCGTGCGGCACAACGAGACAAGACGGCACCCAATGGCGCGAGCATTCCTGATCGTTCTTGATTCCGTCGGCATCGGCGGCGCGCCCGATGCGGCCGCCTTCGGCGATGCGGGCGCGAACACGGTCGGGCACATCATCGATGCGGCCGCGCGCGGCGCGGCCGACAATGCCGACCGGTCCGGCCCGCTGGCCTGTCCCAACCTGGCCGCGCTTGGGCTGTTCAACGCCGTCGAACTGGCCTCGAACCATGAAGGCGCCGCGGCGCTCAAACCGGATCGCCCGGCGGGCTTGTGGGGCGCGGCCGAGGAGGTGTCCAACGGCAAGGACACGCCGTCCGGCCATTGGGAGATCGCCGGCGTGCCGGTGCGCTTCGACTGGGGCTATTTCCCGCACGAGGTGCCGGCCTTTCCGCAGGACCTGCTCGAGCGCATCCATGCGCGCGCCGGACTTGAGGGCTCGCTGGGAAACAGGCATGCCTCGGGCACCGAGATCATCGCCGAACTGGGCGAGGAGCACATCAGGACCGGCAAGCCCATCTTCTACACCTCCGGCGATTCGGTGTTCCAGATCGCCGCCCATGAGGACCGGTTCGGTCTCGAGCGGCTGTACGCCTTGTGCGAGACCGTGCGCGCACTGGTCGACGACCTCAATATCGGCCGGGTGATCGCCCGGCCCTTCATCGGCACCGACAGCGCCTCGTTCAAGCGTACCGGCAACCGCCGAGACTATTCGGTGCCGCCGCCCGAACCGACGCTGCTCGACCGCACCCTCGCCGCGGGCGGGCGCGTGCTCGCCGTCGGCAAGATCGCCGACATCTTCGCCCATCAGGGCGTCAGCGCGGTGCGCAAGGCCTCCGGCAACGCGGCCATCGGCGAAGCGACGCTCCAGGCCATCGACGAAGCACGCGACGGCGATCTGGTGGTCACCAATTTCGTCGATTTCGACATGCTCTACGGGCACCGTCGGGACGTGGCGGGCTACGCCGCCGCCCTCGAGGCGTTCGACCGGTTCCTGCCGCGACTGACGGGCGCGACGGCGCCCGGCGATCTGATGATCATCACCGCCGACCATGGCTGCGATCCGACCTGGCGCGGCACCGACCACACGCGCGAGCGCGTGCCCGTCCTCGGGCTACGGCCGGGCTTCGGGCCGGCCCCGGTCGGGCTGCGGCCGACCTTCGCCGACATGGGCGAGACGCTGGCCGCGCATCTGGGCCTTGCGCCGGGACCGCACGGCCGATCGTTTCTGGACCTGACCGCCGGCGATGCCTGAGCTGCCCGAGGTGGAAACGGTGCGGCGCGGTCTGGCACCGGCGATGGAGGGCGCGCGCATCGACGCGCTCGAACTGCGCCGGCCCGACCTGCGCTTTCCGTTTCCCGAGCAGCTCGCCGAGCGGGTTGCCGGCCGTGCCATCGTCGCGCTCGGCCGGCGCGCCAAATATCTGACGATCCATCTCGATGACGGCACCGTGGTGATCAGCCATCTGGGCATGTCGGGATCCTACCGGATCGAGGCGCCCGACGCCGATGTCCGCGTCCCTGGAAGCTTCGTGCTCGCACGCTCGAAGGCCCGTGCGCACGATCACATGGTGTTCCACCTGACCGGTGCGGACGGCAGGGCCAGCGCGGTCGTCTACAACGATCCGCGCCGCTTCGGCTTCGTCGCGCTCGCCGAACCGGGCCGGTTGGACGAGAGCCCGTATCTGCGCGATCTGGGCCTCGAGCCGACGGGCAATGCGCTGAGCGCCGAACATCTGGCCGAGCGGCTCGCCGGACGCATGGCGCCGCTGAAGGCCGCCCTTCTCGACCAGCGCGTCGTCGCCGGGCTGGGCAACATCTATGTGTGCGAGGCGTTGTGGCGCGCGCGCCTGTCGCCGCGCCGGCGCGCCGGCACGCTGGTTACGTCCACCGGCCGGCCGACGCCGCGTTGCGAACGGCTCGCCCTTGCCATCGGCGCCGTCATCGCCGAGGCGATCGAGGCGGGCGGCTCTTCCTTGCGCGATTATGTGCGCGCCGACGGCACGCTGGGCTATTTCCAGCACAGTTTCGCCGTCTACGGGCGCCAGGGCGAGGCCTGCGCCCGGCCGCAATGCGCCGCGCCGATCCGCCGCATCGTGCAATCGGGCCGGTCGACATTCTACTGCCCGTCATGCCAGAGATGACGCGCGCACCGACACTCTGTCATCATCAACAGCCAGGAGCGGCCGATGGCCTATGAGACGATCATTGCAGACAAGCGCGGGGAAGCCGGACTGATCACGCTGAACCGGCCCAAGGCGCTCAATGCGCTCAATGCGCAGCTGCTCGGCGAACTCACCGAAGCGCTCGCGGCCATGGAAAAGGACGCCAAGATCGGCGCCGTGGTCATCACCGGCTCGCAGAAGGCCTTCGCCGCCGGCGCCGACATCAAGGAAATGCAGCAGATGCAGTTCGCCGAGGCCTATATGGACGATGCGATGTCGGGCTGGGAAAGGGTCGCCGGCTTTCGCAAGCCGATGATCGCCGCCGTCAGCGGCTACGCTCTGGGCGGGGGCTGCGAACTGGCGACGATGTGCGACTTCATCATCGCCGGCGAAAGCGCCAAGTTCGGCCAGCCCGAGATCACGCTCGGCATCATGCCGGGGATGGGCGGCACGCAGCGCCTGGCCCGCTATATCGGCAAGGCCAAGACCATGGATCTGTGCCTGACCGGCCGGACCATGGATGCGCGCGAGGCCGAAAGATGCGGGCTCGTGGCGCGCGTGGTCTCCGACAACGAACTGATCGAGGAGGCCCTCAGCGCGGCCCAGAAGATCGCCGGCTATTCGCATCCGGCGGTGATGATGGCAAAGGAAACGATCAACCGCGCCTATGAGACCACGCTCGGTGAAGGGTTGCGCTTCGAGCGGCGGCTGTTCCACTCCATGTTCGCCCTGGAGGACCAGAGCGAGGGCATGAGCGCCTTCATCGACAAACGCACGCCGACCTTCAAGAACCGTTGACTGCCGGCGGGTTTGCCACTATAGCAGCGCGGACTTTGGCGGCAGGGATGCCGCCATATGTTTTTGCCGTGCGCGCGGAGGCCATCGGGCCGGAGGCGGCGGCTCACACGGCTTCCGGAGGCCGATTCCGGACCACGAAGCAAGAGAGGCAAAGATGGCCAATACCCGGTCGGCCAAGAAGGCAACACGCAAGATCGCCAAGCGTACGGCGGTCAACACCGCGCGCCGCTCGCGCGTGCGGACCCATGTGCGCAAGGTCGAAGAGGCGATCGCCGCCGGCGACCCCGCCGCCGCGGCGGCCGCACTGAAATCCGCGCAACCTGAACTTATGCGTGCAGCCGGCAAGGGCGTCATGCACAAGAATACCGCCGCCCGGAAGGTCTCGCGGCTGTCGCAGCGAATCAAGTCGCTCGCCACCTGAAATTTCCTTCGTCGGCTCACGATATCGCGGCCCGGCCAATGCCGGGCCTTTTTGTTTTTCCGGCTAACGGAAAATTGGCGTTCAGCCACAATGCGTTAGGCCGCGCAACGCGACGGTGACGCCTCGCATGGGCGAGCCCCGATTGCCGGAACTCCGTAGCCTCCTCGCTCAAACCGCAGCTTTTTCAATGACTTACGGTGAATGCCGGGGCCGCTTCCCCCAGCCTTTCACAGCACTGGCGCAGCGAATCGAGT
Organism: Roseitalea sp. MMSF_3546; assembly: GCF_030732865.1. GTDB lineage: Bacteria > Pseudomonadota > Alphaproteobacteria > Rhizobiales > Rhizobiaceae > Roseitalea. The sequence continues at coordinate 278,154 of NZ_JASHKB010000001.1, read as the reverse complement.
CAATCGTTTTTTTGGAAATTTTTTTGCCGATCGCCGCCATCTGAACGGGCCAAAAAGAAGCTGTGGAATCCCAACGGCTTATCTTTTGCGCCCCGATTCGGGACGCATTTTGTTCCGTTTCGGGCGCTCCGCCGGCGCTTAAATTTGTCTTAACGGGCCTTGAGTCGGCGCCGTTTCTGGGGCTACTTTACGGCCATCAGATCGGCAATCTGCCCCGCAACACAGTCCACTATCGATGACCGGGTACGACTTTAGGTTGTGCCTGCGCGGGGCGGTCTTGCCGGCATTCAGGGCCCGGCGGCCCGGCAAGAAACGAGCGGGTGGCGGCGGTGCCGCCGGTGCCGCGACAGAATGGACGGGGTGAAAGACGGGGGCACTGTCGGCGCCATGCCGGCCAATCCGACAAGAGCCGACCGGCACAGGGCCGTGCCGGCCGGTCCCGGATGGGCCATCGGAGCAGGCGCGCGCTCCCGACAGGCTGGGGAGGTGATCGGGGGCGGGCGCGGCCGGACAGCGCGACAGAACCGGGCAGCGGGGGCGACGCGAGAGTTTGTGTTTGCGCGGCGTTTCGCCGACACGGCGGCGAGTCCGTGTCCGGGAAATACGAATTTGCGACCCGTGAAACCGGGCGTGACGACCTGACAGGAGGCGAACACAAAGATGCGAGGGGAAGCAGAACGCTCAACCTTTTCGACTGCCTTGAACGCAGTGCACGCAATGCCGACGACCGGCACGGCGAGCGCCGCCGCATCGACGGATCGAACGAGCAACCACAACAAGGCCGGCACGCGGATCGAGGGGGCAGAAACGGTGAGCGACAACAAGAACAAAGAAGAAGGCCAGTCCGGTGGCGACGACGCCGACGACAGTGACCGGCGCGCCGTCTTTGCCAAGGTCAGCCGGCAATTGCGGGCCAAGCTCGGCGCCGAGGTCTACCAGAGCTGGTTCGGACGGCTGAAGCTCGAGCAGGCCACGCGCTCGGTCGTCCAGCTTTCGGTGCCCACGCAGTTCCTGCGAAGCTGGATCACGAGCCACTACCTCAAGCTGATCGAGGAGTATTGGCGCGCCGAGGAACCCGATCTGTTGCGTGTCGAGATCGTCGTGCGCAGTGCCACGCGAGGCACCGCGGCGGCCGAGCGGGCCGGCCAGGCGACCCATGCGGCGCGGGCCAGCGTCAAGCGGGCCAAGGCCAATGCGCGGACCGGCAAGGAAACATCCATCGCCGCGACGGCGCGCGAGGCGGCCGAGACCGGGCGCAGCGGACAGATGCTGGGCTCGCCCGTCGATCGCAACTGCACCTTCGACAGCTTCGTGGAAGGGCCGTCCAACCGCGTCTGCCTGGCCGCGGCGCGGGCCGCAGTCGAAAAGGGACCCAATTCGGCGCGGTTCAACCCGTTGTTCTTCCACTCCAATGTCGGACTCGGCAAGACCCACCTGCTGCAGGCCATCGCCAACGCGGCCCGGGCGGGCGACCGCAGCAAGCGCGTCGTCTACCTGACCGCGGAGTATTTCATGTGGCGCTTTGCCAGCGCCATCCGCGACCAGAGCGCGCTCATGCTCAAGGAGACGCTGCACGAGATCGATCTGCTGATCATCGACGACATGCAGTTCCTGCAGGGCAAGACGATCCAGTCCGAATTCTGCCATCTGATCAACACGCTGCTGGACAGCGCGCGCCAGGTCGTGGTCGCCGCGGACCGGCCGCCGTCCAAGCTGGAGTCGCTCGACCCGCGGGTGCGCTCACGGTTGCAGGGCGGGGTGGCTCTGGAGATCCAGAAGCCGGACTACGACATGCGGCTCGCCATGCTGAAGCTGCGCCTTTCCGAGGCGCGCAAGGACGACACGACGCTGGACATCGCCGACGACGTGCTCGCCCATGTCGCCCAGACCGTCACGTCCAGCTTCCGCGAACTGGAAGGCGCGTTCAGCCAGCTGGTCTTCCGCCATTCGTTCGAGCCGAACCTGTCGCTTGATCGCGTCGACGACATTCTGGGCCATCTGGTGCGGGTCGACGAGCCCAAGAAGGTCCTCATCGAGGACATTCAGAAGAAGGTCGCGCAGCACTACAATGTGGCGCGCTCGGAACTGCTCTCCAACCGCCGCACCCAGGCCGTGGTCCGGCCGCGGCAGATCGCGATGTACCTGTCCAAGCTGATGACGCCGCGCTCGCTGCCCGAAATCGGCCGGCGATTCGGCGGCAAGGACCACACCACCGTGCTGCACGCGGTGCGCAAGATCGAAAAGCTGATGAAGGACGACGCCAATCTGGCCAAGGAGGTCGAATTGTTGCGCCGGCTCATCGAGGAATAGAACGATCGCGGCCGCCCGGCAGCGGGCGGCGCGTTTTTCCCCAGCGTTTGCGGCCGGCCCCGCGGCGCCGGCGCGCCAAGCGGCTTGCTTTTCCCCCCTCGAAGCGCCACATTCGGCGTCCCGAACGGCCGTGCGCCGGCAGCGTTTCCGCGGCCGTTCGTCCAATCTCCTGCCGGACAGGCCTGCCCGGTCCTGGCGGACACGAATGACCGGATTGCCGTAGCCATGCGCGTGACCCTTGAGCGAGCCGATCTTCTCACATCCCTCAACCACGTCCACCGCGTGGTCGAGCGGCGCAACACGATCCCGATCCTGTCGAACGTGCTGCTCAAGGCCGAGGGCTCCAGCCTGCAGATGACGGCGACGGACCTTGATCTGGAGATCAACGAGGCGGCGCCCGCCAGCGTGGAGCAGGCCGGGGCGACGACGGTGCCGGCGCATCTTCTTTACGACATCGTGCGCAAGCTGCCCGAGGGCGCCGAGGTGATGCTGGCGACCGACGAGGGCGGCCAGACCATGACGGTCGTCACCGGCCGGGCGCAGTTCAAGCTGCAGTGCCTGCCCGAATCCGATTTCCCTCAGATCGCCGCCGGCGAGTTCCCGCACAGTTTCCGGCTGGACAGCACCACGCTCAAGCGGCTGATCGAATCGACGCAGTTCGCCATCTCGACCGAGGAGACCCGCTACTATCTGAACGGCATCTATCTGCACACCGCCGAGGCCGATGGCGCCATCGTGCTGCGCGCGGTGGCGACCGACGGACACCGGCTCGCCCGCGCCGAAACCGAAGCGCCCGATGGCGCCGAGAGCATTCCCGGCATCATCATCCCGCGCAAGACGGTCGGCGAGGTGCAGAAGCTGGTCGACGATCCGGACATCTCGGTGCTCATCGAGCTTTCCGACAGCAAGATCCGGCTGACCATCGGCTCGGTCGTGCTGACCTCCAAGCTGATCGACGGCACGTTTCCGGACTATCAGCGCGTCATTCCCACCGGCAACGACCGCGAGATGACGATCGACAGAAAAGCGTTCACCAATGCGGTCGACCGCGTCTCGACCGTCTCTTCCGAGCGCGGCCGGGCGGTGAAGCTGGCCCTGTCCGATGGTCAGCTCACGCTTACGGTGAACAATCCCGATTCGGGCTCGGCGACCGAGGAACTGCCCGCCGGCTACGAGGCCGAACCGCTGGAGATCGGCTTCAATGCCCGATACCTGCTCGACATCGCCAGCCAGCTTTCGAGCGGCGACGTCAAGTTCGCCTTTGCCGACGCCGGCTCGCCGACGCTGATCGAGGATCCCGAGGACGCCCAGGCGCTTTACGTGCTCATGCCGATGCGCGTGTAGCGCCTCTGGCCAAACCAGGCACAAACGCCGCATATGGGCTCGCCATGAGCCGTTTTGTCAGCCTGTCGGAATTGCGCCTGACCGATTTCCGCAATTACCGGCACCTCGCCCTTGATCTGAGCGAACGCCACGTCGTGCTGACCGGGCCGAACGGGTCGGGCAAGACCAATCTGATCGAGGCGATCTCGCTGCTGTCGCCGGGCCGGGGCCTCCGGCGCGCGCAGCTTGCCGATATGGCGCGCGCCGGCAGCCAGGGCGGCTTTTCGGTGTTCGCGCGCCTGCGCGACGGCGGAGACGGCCATGCCGTGGGCACCGGCACGGCGGGCAACGGTTCAGGACAGGGCGAGGGAGCGACGCGCCGCGTGCGCATCGACGGGACCACGGCGCGCAGTGCCGACGAACTGCTCGAACTGGCGCGCATCCTGTGGCTGACGCCGGCCATGGACGGGCTGTTCACCGGCCCGGCCGGCGACAGGCGGCGCTTCCTCGACCGCATGGTGCTGGCGATCGACCCCGGCCATGCGCGCCGGGCAACCGAGTATGAAAAGGCCATGCGCCAGCGCAATCGCCTGCTCGAAGCGCCGCCCGAGCCGCAAGTCGATATCTGGCTCGACGGCATCGAGACGCAGCTTGCGGCGCTGGGCACGGCCATCATCGCGGCCCGCCAGGAACTCGTCGGCCTTCTGACCGGGCTCATCGACGAGGCCGGATCGGATCCGGGCCCGTTTCCGACGGCCGACATCGCCCTTGACGGCGAACTGGAGACCATGGCGCGCCAGGGCACCGCGTCGGCCGCGCTGCAGACGCATATGGAGCGTCAGCTTCGCCGCATGCGCCATCGCGAACGGGCCGCCGGCCGAACGCTGACCGGGCCGCACCGCGCCGATCTCAGCGTGCGCCACAGGACCAAGGCAATGGCGGCCGGACGCTGTTCGACCGGCGAGCAGAAGGCGCTGCTGACCGGCCTGGTGCTCGCCCATGCGGCGCTGACGGCGCGCATCAGCGGACTGACGCCGATCCTGCTGCTGGACGAGGTCGCCGCCCATCTCGATCCCGAGCGCCGGGCGGCGATGTTCGACCGGGTCCATGCGCTGGGCGGGCAGGCCTTCATGACCGGTACGGACCGGAGCCTGTTTGACGCGCTCGCAGGACGGGCCCAATATCTGCATGTCGAAGACGGATCCATGGTCCCCGATGCGTGATGACAAGCCCCTGTCGGCCAAGGAAATCGAGCGCTATGCGCGTCATATCGTGCTGCCCGAAATCGGCGGCGGTGGGCAGCAGGCCCTGCGGCGCGCCCGTGTGGCGGTGATCGGCGCGGGCGGGCTCGGCTCGCCCATTCTTGCCTATCTGGCGGCGGCGGGCGTGGGCCAGCTTACGATCATCGACGATGATCACGTCTCGCTGTCCAACCTGCAGCGGCAGGTGCTGCACCGGAGCCAGGACATCGGCGCGCCCAAGACCGCCAGCGCCTCACGCGCCATCGCCGCGCTGAACCCGCATGTGACGGTCGCAACGCACGATCATCGGCTTCATGCCCACAACGGGCGCACGCTGCTCGCCGGCCACGATGTCATCGTCGACGGGTCGGACAATTTCGAAACGCGCTACCTGGCTGCCGACCTTGCCGAGTCGCTGGCCATCCCTGTGGTCAGCGGCGCGATCGGCCGCTTCGACGGGTCGGTTACCGTGCTCGCCCCGCATCTGTCCGACGCCAATGGACGGCCCAATCCGCGCTATCGCGACCTTCATGCCGAGCCACCCGCGCCGGACGCCGTGCCCAGTTGCGCCGAGGCGGGCGTGCTCGGCGCGCTCGCCGGCGTCGTCGGCTCGCTGATGGCCACCGAGGCGATCAAGCTGATCACCGGCGCGGGCGAACCGCTCATCGGTCGGTTGCTGCTTTATGACGCACTTGGTCCGCGATTCGATGTGATCGGCTACCAGCGGCGCGCTTGACGCGGCGGTCGGTTGCCTTACCCTCCACAAAGACGGGCGCATGCCGCGCCAGGCCGCGGCAACGGAACTATTGGGGGTCCCATGGCGACTATGGCATTGTTGCTGACCTTGCTGGTCATCGCGAATCTCGCCGTTCTTTATCTTTACCTGGCGCGGTCTGCGCTGAGAAAGTCACTGTCACCGGACCGAACGGTCTGGCCGGTGATGGTGCCGCGCGACGGCGAAGGGGACCGGTTCCGATTCTTCGGACGGCGCCGACGGGCCGCCCGCGCGGCGGCCTCGAACCGGGCGGCCGGTACGCCGGAGCCGGCCGGGCCGGCCGAAGCCGCACCGCACGCGCCCGACGAAGGCGACGGGCAGCCGACAAGAGCGGCGATCGCACCGACGCCCGCGCCAGCGAGTGCATCCGCGCCCGCGCCCGCCGCCGCCAAGCCCGCCACCAAGACCAGCACCAAGAAGAAGGCGCCCGCGGCAAAGCCGAAGCGCACGAGCGGCGCGACCAAGGCCAAGGCCGGAAGCAAGACGGCCGCGGCCAAGCCGGCAAGCCGCAAGAAGGCCGACAGCCCGAGCCCCGGGCGATAGCCGTTCATCGTCATCTGCCCATGCGGTCCAGGGCGCGGGTGCGCCGAATGCCCGTCAGACCATCGAGGGCAGCACGCGATCGGGCGGGCGGTCGCCGCCGGCCATCATCTTGATGTTGATGATCACCTTCTCGCCCATCTCGATCCGCCCTTCCATCGTCGCCGAACTCATATGCGGCGTCAGGACGACCTTGCCCTGGGCCGCCAGACGGCAGAGCCGGGCATCGACCGATGGCTCGTGCTCGAACACATCGAGCCCGGCGCCGGCAATCCGGCCATCCTCGAGCAGTCGGATCATCGCCTCCTCGTCGATGATCTCGCCGCGCGCGGTGTTGACGAGGAAGGCGGTGGGCTGGAGCAGTTGCAGACGCCGCGCCGACAACAGATGAAAGGTCGCGGGCGTCGAGGGGCAGTTGACCGAGACGATGTCCATGCGCGCGAGCATCTGGTCCAGGCTTTCCCAATAGGTCGCCTCCAGCTCCTGTTCGATCGCGGCGGCGGTGCGACTGCGGTTGTGATAGTGAATGGCAAGGCCGAACGCCCTGGCGCGGCGGGCGACGGCGGTGCCGATGCGGCCCATGCCGACAATGCCCAGGCGCTTGCCGTGAATGCGGTGGCCCAGCATCCAGGTCGGTGACCAGCCCTGCCACTTGTCCTCGCCCAGCAGATAGCCGGCGCCTTCGACGATGCGGCGCGGAGCGGCGAGGATCAGCGCCATGGTCAAGTCCGCCGTGTCCTCGTTGAGGACATTGGGCGTGTTGGTGACGGTGATCCCCCTGGCATGGGCTGCGACGACGTCGATATTGTCGACGCCATTGCCGAAATTGGCGATGAGGCGCAACTGCGCGCCAGCGCCGTCGATCAGTTCGGCATCGATGCGATCGGTGACGGTCGGCACCAGCACGTCGGCCTCGGCCATCGCCGCCGCCAGGGCGGCGCGGTCGAACGGCGTGTCGTCGCGGTTGAGCCGCACGTCGAACAGTTCGCGCATGCGCGCCTCCACCCGATCGGGCAGGCGGCGCGTGACGATGACCAGCGGCTTCATGTCCAAAGGGCGTTTCCCTTGTCTTGGGCCGTGCGGACGGACTGGCGAGCGATACGGCGGCGCTGTTGAGGCCTCATTAACCAAACCATGGGACCATCGGGGCGCGCGGGCGGACGAGCCATCTCTAACAAGCCGACCGGCCGGTGCAAAGGGGATTGTGCCGAGCCCGAACCGCCGGCCCCCGCATCGCTGACGGCACCGCAGGGATGCCGACCGTGGCGCGGGCTCCTGTTCGAAAGATCGGATGTGCCATGCGTAAGCTCCTGATTGCGTTCATGATGTCGCTCCTGCTGTTTCCGGCCGCGTGGACCGAGGCAAGCTGGGCCCAGACGACCGGGTCGATCTCACGCGGTCCCAGCGGCCTGCCGCTACCGCGCTTCGTCAGCCTGAAGGCGGAACGGGTGAACATGCGGGTGGGACCGGGCAAGCAGTACGCGGTCGCCTATCGCTACATGCGTTCGGGCCTGCCGCTCGAGATCATCCAGGAGTACGACAACTGGCGGCGCGTGCGCGATTCGGAGGGCGACACCGGCTGGATCCACGGCTCGCTGCTGTCGGGCACCCGGACGGCGATCGCAACGCCCTGGCGCAATGCCGATGATGCCGACGATGTCATCACGCTCTATCGCGAGCAACGGGCCGGCGCCGATCCGGTGGCAATGCTGCAGCCAGGCGTCGTCGGACGCATCGAGGCTTGCGACGGCGCGTGGTGCGAACTCGAGGTCCGCCATGGCGACAGGACGCTGAGCGGCTTCGTCGCCCAGGCCGACCTGTGGGGCGCCTATCCGGACGAGGTGATCGAGTAGGGCTTCAAGCGGCGGCCGGACCGGTCGGTCGGGACGCTCGTCCCTGGCCGACACTTGCCCTTTCGCCGAAGGGCAAAAAGGCCGACCTACCGCCGGCGGCGCTTCGGCCGCAGGCGGATCACCACGTCGACATTGGCGATTTCCATGCCCTCGGGCGGCTGTGGCAGATTGTCGACCGTCACCGTGCCATCGGGCACGTCCATCACCTCATTGGTGTGTTCGAAGAAGAAATGGTGGTGGTCGGTGGTGTTGGTGTCGAAATAGGTGCGCTGGCCCTCGACGGCGAGAATGCGCAACAGGCCGGCCTCGGTGAACTGGTGCAAGGTGTTGTAGACCGTGGCGAGCGAAACCGGCACGCCGGCGGCCACCGCCTCGCGGTGAAGATCCTCGGCCGCGATGTGGCGGTCGCTATCGGCGAACAGCATGTCGGCCAGCGCCACGCGCTGGCGCGTCGGCCGCAGTCCGACCGACTGGAGTATGGTGCGCGTGTCGGCCTTGTGCGGCCGGCTTTCGGCAATCGGGCTCATGCCATTCCAAAAAAGGCTTGCAGCAACAGGCATTTTCCCTGTTGCTTCCGTCCGAATTCATATATTCGCATTGCCATGATTTATCAATAGATCGGCACGGCTGCCTGCCGGCGCCGGCCAGCCCAGAGACGGCACGTGCGCGCACACGGCGCGGGCCGTTCTCATGATCGGCGCGAGCAAGACGAACCACTCCGGAGGAACGAAGACTGCATGGCCGAACAGAAGTCCAGCTATGACTACGAGGAAATCCTGGCGTGCGCGCGCGGCGAATTGTTCGGGCCCGGCAATGCGCAGTTGCCGGCACCGCCCATGCTCATGTTCGACCGCATCACCGAAGTCTCACAGACAGGCGGCGCCCATGGCAAGGGCGCGATCCGCGCCGAGTTCGACATCAAGCCGGACCTGTGGTTCTTCGCCTGCCATTTCATCGGCGATCCGGTGATGCCGGGCTGCCTGGGGCTCGATGCGATGTGGCAACTCACCGGGTTCTTTCTTGGCTGGCTTGGGGAACCGGGCAAGGGCCGGGCGCTTTCCACTGGCGAAGTCAAGTTCACCGGCATGGTTACGCCCGAAACGCGGCTCGTCGAATATGGCGTGGACTTCAAGCGCGTCATGCGCGGGCGGCTGGTGCTCGGCATCGCCGACGGGTGGATGAAGGCCGACGGCGATACCATCTACCGGGCAAGCGACTTGCGGGTCGGCCTGTTCAAGGACCCGTCCGGCTGAGCGGTCGCCGGTGAAGAACCAGCCTCGGGTCCCAGGTACAGGAACAGACTATGAAACGCGTGGTCATCACAGGCATGGGGATCGTCTCGTCCATCGGCGACAACGTGGACGAGGTGATGGAATCGCTCAGACAGGCGCGGTCGGGCATCAGCCGCGCCGAGGAATACGCCGAACTGGGCTTTCGCTGCCATGTGCACGGGGCGCCCAGGCTCGATCCGTTCAGCGTGCTGGACCGGCGCGAGGCGCGCTTTCTGGCCCGCGGCTCGGCCTGGAACTATGTCGCCATGCAGCAGGCGATCGCCGATTCCGGGCTTGGCGAGGATCTTGTCAGCCATGAGCGCACGGGCATCATCATGGGTTCGGGCGGACCGTCGACGCGGACGATCTTCGAGGCGGCCGAACTGACCCTCAAGAACACGTCGCCCAAACGGATCGGCCCGTTCGCGGTGCCCAAGGCGATGTCCTCGACCGCTTCGGCGACGCTCGCCACGCCGTTTCGCATCCTGGGCGTGAACTATTCGATCTCCTCGGCCTGCGCCACCTCCAACCACTGCATCGGCAATGCCTATGAGCAGATCCAGATGGGCAAGCAGACCATCGTGTTCGCCGGCGGCAGCGAGGATCTGGACTGGACGATGTCGAACCTGTTCGACGCCATGGGCGCGATGTCGACCAAGCACAACGACACGCCGTCGACCGCTTCGCGCGCCTATGACGTCAGTCGCGACGGCTTCGTGATCGCCGGCGGCGCGGGCGTGCTGGTGCTCGAGGAACTCGAACACGCAAGGGCGCGCGGCGCCAGGATCTATGGCGAGATCGTCGGATACGGCGCGACTTCGGACGGCTACGACATGGTCGCGCCGTCGGGGGAAGGCGCGGTGCGCTGCATGAAGATGGCGCTGTCGACGACCAGCGGCGACGTCACCTACATCAACACGCACGGAACATCCACGCCGGTCGGCGACGAGCGCGAGATGGACGCGATCCGTCAGGTCTTCGGCGACCGGCTGCCGCACATCTCCTCGACCAAGTCGCTGACCGGGCATTCGCTGGGCGCGACCGGGGTGCAGGAAGCGATCTACACGCTGTTGATGATGAACAACCGCTTTGTCTGCGAGAGCGCGCATATCGAAGAGCTCGATCCGAAATTCGAGGACATGCCGGTGGCGCGCGCGCGCATCGACGATGTCGATTTCGACATCGCGATCTCCAATTCGTTCGGCTTTGGCGGCACCAATGCGACGCTCGCCTTCCAGAGATTCGACAGCTGACAAGAATGACAAGAGGGACCTGCCATGGGCGGTTTGATGGACGGCAAGCGCGGGCTGATCATGGGCGTTGCCAATGATCACTCGATTGCCTGGGGGATAGCCAGGGCCGTGGCGGCGCAGGGGGCCGAACTGGCCTTCACCTATCAGAGCGAGGCGCTGGGCAGGCGCGTCAAGCCGCTGGCCGACAAGGTCGGCTCGAAACTGGTGATGCCGTGCGACGTCGAGGACGTGGCGACCGTCGCGGACGTGTTCGCGACGATCGGTTCGGAATGGGGCGGGCTCGACTTCGCCGTTCACGCGATCGGGTTCACCGACCGCACCCAGCTCAAGGGCCGCTATGTCGATGTGACCACGCGCGAGAACTTCGTGCGCACCATGGTCATTTCGGCCTACTCGTTCACCGAGATGGCGCAACATGCCGCGCCGCTGCTCAACGAGGGCGCCTCGCTGCTCACGCTGACCTATGGCGGGTCGATCAAGGTCATGCCCAACTACAACGTCATGGGCGTTGCCAAGGCGGCGCTCGAGGCGTCGATGCGCTATCTGGCCGCCGACTTCGGCAATCACCACATCCGCGTGAACGCGCTGTCGGCCGGGCCGATGCGCACCCTCGCCGGCTCGGGCGTATCGGATGCGCGGCTGATGTACAACTTCCAGCAGAAGAACTCGCCGCTGGGTCGGGCGATCAATCTCGACGACATCGGCGGGGCCGGCCTCTATCTGCTTTCGGACCTGTCGAGCGGGGTGACCGGCGAAGTGCACTATGTCGACAGCGGCTACAACATCATGTCGATGCCGCGGCTCGACGAACTGCGCCGCACCGAGACGATCTGACCGCCGCCCTGCGGGTGGCCCGATCGCGGCATCTGCGTGGGTGCGCGATGCAGACCGGATGCGGGTGCCCGAACCGTTCCACGCGGTTAATAGGCGCCATTGCGCCGACCAGTTTCAACGCTTCTTAGGTTTTTGCTGGCATGCTCGCTCGTCGAAGAGGGCAGGATGCACACGGACACCACGCAGACGCGCACACGCCTTTTCAGGGCGGTCACCATTTTCGCAAGCGGCATGGGCGCGGCCATCCTGGCGCTTTGGGCCATGGACATCGCCGGACTGGACCTTGCCGGTCGCAGCGATGCCTCGGTGATCGGCGCCATCGTGCTGGGGCTGGCGACGCTGGCCGGAGCGGGCAGCGCGCATGCCTATTTCGTCGGCAGCGACGATACAAGCGACGCCTATGAAATGCTCCTGAACACCGATCCGGTGACGGGCCTTCTGTCGCGCAAGGGCTTTGCCGACGCGCTCGTGCGGCAGATGGAGGCCGAGGACAATGCCAGCGGGCTCAAGCGCTCCTTCCTGATCAGCCTCGATTTCGATTCCCTGCGTGATTTCAACGATGTGTATGGCATGGAGACGGGCGACGCGCTGCTGAAGGTGTTCGGCGAACGTCTGCGCCGCATCGTCGACGATGCGGGGCTGATCGCGCGCACCAGCGGCGGCGAATTCGTCGTCGTTCTGGCTGGCACGCATGACGAGCGCGAACTGCGGGCCGCGGTCGACGCCCTGCTCGGCGTGATGTCGCTGCCGGTGCGCGTGGGGCAGGCCTCGCATTCGGTATTCTGGAATGCCGGAGTTGCCGAGATCCACCACCGCAAGTCCTCGGTCGAACGCATGTTGCGCAACGCCAATCTGGCCCGCGCCAATGCGCGCACGGCGAGCCGCGGCACCTGGTCGATCTACCATCCCGAGATGAGCCAGGTCGCGGCCTATCGAAGCTGGATCGAGGCCGAACTGCACGGCGCCATGCAGCGCGAGGAACTGCATCTGAACTACCAGCCCAAGGTGTCGGCCAGCACCGGCGAGACGCTCGCCTATGAAGCGCTGTTGCGCTGGAACCACCATCGAAAGGGGATCATCCCCCCATCGGAGTTCATTCCGGTGGCCGAGCATTGCGGGCTGATCCAGCAGATCGGCGACTTCGTCCTGCGGCAGGTGTGCGAAGACCTGACGGTGCTGCCGCCGCACATCACGGTGTCCGCCAATGTCTCGCCGGCGCAGTTCCGGCGCGACGATTTCGTGCCCAACCTGGCGCGCCTGCTGACCGAGACCGAGACCGATCCGGCGCGCCTGGAAATCGAGATCACCGAATCGCTGCTCATCCGCAACCATGTGGCCATGCGGCGCGTCCTCGATTCCCTGCGCGAACTGGGCGTGACGCTGGCCATCGACGATTTCGGGACGGGCTATTCGAACCTGTCGAACCTGTCCGAGCTCAGGTTCCATACGTTGAAGATCGACAAGTCCTTCGTCGACCGGCTGGGCGATCACGATCCGTCCGCCGGCGCCATGGTCTCGTCGATCGTGGGCATGGCGCGCTCGCTGGGCGCCGAAGTTGTGGCCGAGGGCGTTGAGACCGACGCCCAGGCGACGATGCTCAAGGCGGCCGGATGCATGATCATGCAGGGATATCTGTACGGCCGCCCGGTGCCGCTGTCGACGATCCTGCGCGAACAGCAGGCCGACGAAGAGGCCGACGAGCGCGAGGCGCTGCTCGATCAGGCCGACAATGTCTACCGCCTGCCGAGCCTGGCCGCCGCCGGCTGACCGGCGCTATCGCACCGGCCTCATCGCCTCGATCACCTTGAAGCCCTGCGCCTGCGCGCAAAGCCACATCCTTGCAAAACGCGCCCTGATGTCATCCTCATAGGGAAGGTGCCGGTTCGCGACCATCAGCAGCCGGCCATTGGCCACGAGCGCGGCGGCGGCCGCGGCGATGAAGGCCCGGCCGAGATCCGGGTCGCCCCGACGGCCGGCGTGAAAGGGCGGGTTCATGACGACGACGTCATAGCGGCGCGGCGGGGTTTCGCGCGTCAGGTCGAGCCAGTGCGCGGCGACCGGCACGGTACCGGCGCGGGGACGCAGATTGGCGAGCGCCGCGTCGAGCGAGGGCTTGTGCGCCTCGACCAGATCGAGCGTTTCGGGCCGGCCGCGCGCCAGGATTTCGGCGCCAAGATAGCCCCAGCCCGCACCGAAGTCGGCCACGGCACCGGCAATGCGCCCATCGATATGACCGGCAAGCAGCGCCGAACCCGCATCGATCCTTTCGGCCGAGAACATGCCCGGCGCGGCAACCAAGCCCGGCGCCGGCGTGGTTTGGGCGAGCGCGACGTCGGCAAGCGCGTTCGCCTCGGCCGCGAACCAGACCACGAGCCCGTGGTGCTTGGCGAGCGCGCCCAGCGGCGCAAGGCGGGCGGCAAGCCATTTTCTGATGGCCGCCGCACCCAGCGATTTCGGCCCTGAAAACACCACCGGCGCACCGGGCCTGACCATGCGGGCAGCGCGCGCGATCCGCGCCTGGTTCAACCGCCGATGCTTGCCCAGCAACACCAGCGCCCCGTCGAAGCGGCCGGCCGGTGCATCGGCAAGGGCGGGCGTTGTTGCGAAGCCGGCATCTTGCAGGTCGAGGAAGGCACCGCGCCCGGGCTGCTCGCAGACAAGGTCTGCCCCGGCGAAGATATCGCCGACAAGCGAATCGCCGACGGCGCCCAAGAACGCCCATTTGCCCGCCGGCAGCGGCAGGTCGCCCGTCTCGAACGGCAGCAGCGTGCGGATGGCGTCATCGGTCATGGGCGCTGGTTTCCCTCGTCACCCGCGCACGCGCACGTGCGACGGCCCGTCAGCCTCGGGCGCATGCGGGACGTCCCCACAACCCGGCCCTGCGTCCGGGCATATCGGGTCCTTAGCATGCGCTCGCGCGCAACCGAGGATGACGGCGGCGGGCCGATGACCGCGGGCGACGCACCAGCCGGCATGCCCCGATTGAGGCAAGGGAAGGCATGCCCGCCCGAGATGACGAGGGAGAAGCGCCCTCAGTCGGCCACCTCTTCACGCTTCTTGCGCTCGATTTCCTTGCCGGTCTCCTGGTCGACGACCTTCATGGACAGGCGCACCTTGCCGCGCTCGTCAAAGCCCATCAGCTTGACATAGACCTTGTCGCCTTCCTTGACGACATCGGTCGTCTTGCCGACGCGCTCGGGGGCGAGCTGGGAGATGTGCACCAGCCCGTCCTTGGGACCGAAGAAGTTGACGAAGGCGCCGAAATCGGCGGTCTTGACGACCGTGCCCTGATAGATCTCGCCGACTTCCGGCTCGGCCACGATGGTGTGGATCCAGTGCTTGGCCGCCTCGATCTCCTTGGCCGAGGACGAGGCGATCTTGACCGTGCCGTCGTCCTCGATGTTGATCTTGGCGCCGGTCTTCTCGACGATCTCGCGGATCACCTTGCCGCCCGCGCCGATGACGTCGCGGATCTTGTCGACCGCGATGTTCATCACCTCGATGCGAGGGGCGAACTCGCCCAGTTCGGCACGGCTTTCCGACAGGGCGCTCGCCATTTCGCCCAGGATATGGGCGCGGCCGTCCTTGGCCTGGCCGAGAGCGATCTTCATGATCTCCTCGGTGATGCCGGCGATCTTGATGTCCATCTGCAGCGAAGTGATGCCGGTCGACGTGCCGGCGACCTTGAAGTCCATGTCGCCCAGATGATCCTCGTCGCCCAGAATGTCGGAGAGCACGGCGAAGTCCTCGCCTTCAAGGATCAGCCCCATGGCGATGCCGGCGACCGGCGCCTTGATCGGCACGCCCGCATCCATCAGCGCCAGCGAGGTGCCGCACACGGTCGCCATCGACGACGAGCCGTTGGACTCGGTGATCTCGGAGACCACGCGCAGCGTGTAGGGAAACTCCTCGGGCTCGGGCAGCACCGGATGGATGGCGCGCCAGGCCAGCTTGCCATGGCCGATCTCGCGGCGGCCGGGCGAGCCCATGCGGCCCGCTTCACCGACCGAATAGGGCGGGAAGTTGTAGTGCAGCAGGAAGTTTTCCTTGTAGGTGCCGGTCAGCGAGTCGACATATTGCTCGTCCTCGCCGGTGCCAAGCGTGGCGACGACCATGGCCTGCGTTTCGCCGCGTGTGAAGATTGCCGAGCCGTGCGTGCGCGGGAAGACACCGACCTCCGAGACGATCGGGCGGACCGTCGACAGGTCGCGGCCGTCGATGCGCGTCTTGGACTTGAGGATATTGCCGCGCACGACCTTGGCCTGAAGGTCCTTGAAGACCGACTTGATCTGCTCGGGGTTCCACGCCGGATCCTCGGCGCCTTCGGGATAGAGCGTCTCGAACACCTTGCGCATGGCCGCATCGACGGCCTCGTAGCGCGCGCCCTTGTCGGTGATCTTGTAGGCCTCGGCCAGTTCGTCCGAAATCAGCCCGCTCATCGTCGCTTCGAGTTCGGAAAGATCCTCGGGCTGGTAGTCGCGCGGTTCCTTGGCGGCGACCTCGGCCAGCTTGATGATCGCGCTGATCACCGGCTGGAACGCCTTCTGGCCGAACATCACGGCGCCGAGCATGGTCTCCTCGTCCAGCTCCTGCGCCTCGGATTCGACCATCAGCACGGCTTCCGACGTGCCGGCGACGATCAGGTCAAGCGCGGTCTCGTCCATCTCGTCGACATGCGGGTTGAGCACGTAGTCGCCGTTGATGTAGCCGATGCGGGCGGCGCCGATCGGGCCCATGAAGGGCACGCCCGACAGGGTCAGCGCCGCCGAGGCGCCGATCATGGCGACGATGTCGGGATCGTTTTCGAGATCGTGCTGCAGCACGGTGAGCACGACCTGG
Organism: Roseitalea sp. MMSF_3546; assembly: GCF_030732865.1. GTDB lineage: Bacteria > Pseudomonadota > Alphaproteobacteria > Rhizobiales > Rhizobiaceae > Roseitalea. The sequence continues at coordinate 261,915 of NZ_JASHKB010000001.1, read as the reverse complement.
GTCTCGTTCTTGTAGCCGGGCGCGAACAGCGGCCGGATCGGCCGGTCGATGAGGCGCGAGGTCAGCGTCTCCTTTTCGGTGGGCCGGCCCTCGCGCTTGAAATAGCCGCCCGGTATGCGCCCGGCCGCGAAGGTCTTTTCCTGATAGTTGACGGTGAGCGGGAAGAAGTCGCGCCCCTCGCGCGCCGTCCTCTCGGAGACGACGGTGGCGAGCACGACCGTCTCGCCATAGGTGGCGAGCACCGCGCCGTCGGCCTGGCGGGCGATCTTGCCGGTTTCGAGCGTGAGCGTGCGGCCGCCCCACTCCAATTCCACTTTGTGGTGATCGAACATGTCTTGTCCTTCTTCAATGGCGGCGCGGCGCCGGCTCGCGGCCGGCGGGCACCTGGCTTTGCGGTTTTCGAACCTGAGCCCGGGCAAGACGACCCGATGCTTGAAACGCCCCGGCGCGATGCGCGCCCTTATGGGTCAAGCAGCCGGCAATCCTGCCCCGCGGCCCCAACTCGTTGGGTGACCGGCGCCCCGCCATCGCGGTCACGCCGGCCGACACAGGCGCATTGTCCCCCGCCTGACAAGGGAAAGGCGGGCCCGCCACCCGGCAGGCCCGCCCGAACGCGTCAGCGACGAATGCCCAGTTCCTTGATCAGGGACTGGTATCGCGCCTCTTCCTTGCTCTTGAGATAGTCCAGCAGCTTGCGGCGCTGGGACACCATCTTGAGCAGACCACGGCGGGAGTGATTGTCCTTGGTGTGGCCCTTGAAGTGCTCGGTGAGGTTGTTGATCCGCTCGGTGAGCACCGCGACCTGCACTTCCGGCGAGCCGGTGTCACCGGCCTTGGTCGCAAATTTCTGGATCAGTTCCGCCTTACGCTCGGCAGTGATCGACATCGGGCTTCCTTTCATCGATTTCAAGGGGTGTCCGTCGCCCATTGCCGGGATGTCGTCCAGCAAGGGCCGTTAGCGCGCCGATCGGAATCGGGCCGCGCTGGCGCGGCTATAGTCCATTTGCCGCAAGAAGGAAAGACCTACGGCCGGCTCAGCACTTTCACCTCGGTGAAGTCCTCAAGACCCCAGACGCCGCCCTCGCGGCCATTGCCGGACTGCTTGTAGCCGCCGAACGGGTGGCCCGCCGACAGCCCCGCGCCGTTGACGCGCACCATGCCGGCGCGCAGGCGCCGGCCGACACGGCCGCCCTTTTCGGCATCGGCCGTCCACAGATAGGCGGCGAGCCCGTAGGGCGTGTCATTGGCGATCGATACCGCCTCGTCCTCATCGCCCGAAAACGGGATCATCGACAGAACCGGGCCAAAGATTTCCTCGCGGGCGATGGTCATGTCGTTGGAGACGTCGGCGAAGACGGTCGGCCGCGCATACCAGCCGCGGTTGAGCCCCTCCGGCCGGCCGGGGCCGCCGGCGACGAGCCGGGCGCCCTCGGCGATGCCGGTCTCGATCAGGCTTTGAACCTTGTCGAACTGGGCGCCCGAGACCAGCGGGCCGATATGGGCGCCGGGCTCGCGCGGGCTGGCGACGCGGGTTTCCTCGGCCACGGTGCGGGCGAGATCGACCGCATCGTGATAGACATCGCGGGCGACGATCATGCGTGTCGGTGCGTTGCAGGACTGGCCGGTGTTCTCCATGACGAACTCGACGCCGTTGCGCACCGCCTTTTCGACATCGGCATCGGCGAAGACGATGTTGGGCGACTTGCCGCCCAGTTCCAGTGTGACACGCTTGATCGAGGCGGCGCTGCCGGCCATCACCGCGCTGCCGGCCCGCGTGGAGCCGGTAAAGCTCATCATGTCGATGTCCGGATGGTTAGACATGGCTTCGCCGACCGTCGGACCGTCGCCATTGACCAGGTTGAACACGCCCCTTGGAAAGCCGGCCTCGTGCACCATCTCGGCGAAGACGAGCGCGGAGAGCGGTGCGATCTCGGACGGCTTGAGCACGCAGGTGCAGCCCGTGGCAAGGGCCGGCAGAACCTTGAGTGCGATCTGGTTGAGCGGCCAGTTCCACGGCGTGATCAGCCCGCACACGCCGATCGGCTCGCGGATGATCGTCTCGCGCTCGCTGAACCTTTCCTCCCATGCGAAATCGTCCATCGCCCTGAGGAATCCGCGCATGTGCCATGGCCCGGTCGGAGCCTGTTCGGCCCTGGCGAAATCGATCGGGGCGCCCATCTCCAGCGAGATCGCTTCGGCGAGGTCGTCGAGCCGGCCCTTCATGATGGCGCCCAGGCGCTCGAGCCCGGCGCGCCGTTCGGCGACCGGCGTCGCCGCCCAGCCGTCAAAGGCGGCGCGCGCGGCGGCGACCGCCCGATCGACATCGGCGGCGCTGCCCAGCGAGATCACCGCGCAGGCTTCTTCGGTCGACGGATCGTGGACGTCGAAATCGTTCGGCGTGGCCGGATCGACCCATTGACCGTCAATGTAGAACTGGCGTTTTTCGATCATGGCGCACTCCATCGGCAGCAAGGCAGATCGGCCCGCGCGATCGGGCCACACAGCGCGATCTATGCCCGGTCACCGCTCAATGCAATCGGCACGATTGCACGCTGGGCCTACAAAATGCCAGGCAGGAAGCGCGCCCGCCCCTTCTTGAAGGCGGCATATTCGTCGGCGAGCGCGGTCGCGGCAAAGCGCGCCTCTTCGCCCTGCGCCGCGCGCCAGTAAATGCCCAGCATGCCGAAGGCGAGCACGAACATCCACCACACGCCGGTCGCCAGCGCCCCGCCGAACCAGAACACGATATAGGAGGTGTAGAAGGGATGGCGGACGTAGCGATACGGACCGGTGGTCACCAGCGTTTCGGGATTGGCGTCGGTGAAGGCGGCGAGCAGCCGCGCCTTGCGCGTTGCGCGGATCGCCAGCCAGAACACGGCGAAGGCGATGACCTGCAGGGAAAGACCGGCCAGTTGCACGGCCGGTCGCTGCTCGACGGTCCAGGTCAGCCAGGCGATCAGCGCAGCCATGGCGAAGACCATCATCGCAATCAGCTTGGCGCCCGCCTCCAGCCGGTCCGACCTGAAATGCGCCTTGGCCGACCAGACATAGGCGACCAGCGTGCCGAGCACCATCAATGTCACAGCTAGGTCCAGCACGGCTCTGCCCGCGAAACGACGATCCGATGCGGTGCGGACCAGACAACCGCATTGGTGGCCAATCATGACCGGCATTGGTTAACGGAGACCTTCGGCTGCATGGAAAATGCCGGTGTCCGGCACAATCGCCTCTTGACATGGCGCTGGTATGGTCGGGGCACGAAAGGGGCGGAGCCGGCATGGGCATCGACCTACAACACAGGCTGCAAACCCGGTCCGGTCGGATCGCGGTGCGTGAACGAGCGGGGCGGGCCGGGTCGGCCTGTGTCGTTTTCCTGCACGGGTCGGGCTTTTCCTCCGGCGTGTTCGACCGGCAGTTCGCCAGCCCGGATCTGGCCGGCTTGCGGCTGCTGGCCATCGATCTGCCCGGCCATGGCGCGTCCGATCCGGCGCGCGACCCCGCCGCCACCTACTGCTTCGGCGGTCTGGCGGGCGTGGTCGGCGAGGTGCTCGCCGCGCTCGATCCCGGGCGGGTCGTGCTCGTCGGCTGGTCGCTGGGCGGGCATGTGGCGCTCGACATGCTCGACGAGAACCCGCGCGTGGCCGGCGCGCTGATCATGGGCGCGCCGCCGCTGCCCGCAAACACGCTCGGTTCGCTGCGCGGGCTGCACTTCTCGCGCGACATGCTGCTCGCTTCCAAGGCCCGGTTCAGCCAGACCGATGCGGCCCGTTTCGAGCGGCTGTGCCTTGGCGTGTATGCCGATGGTCGCCATGTGCCCGCCTTGCGGTCGGTCGACCCGAAGGCGCGGCCCATGCTGGCGCGGAGCGTCTTTTTCGGCCACAATCGCGACCAGCGAGCCGTGGCGATGAACGCCCGCAAGCCGCTCGTCATCGTCCACGGCGAGGACGATCCGGTCATCCGCACCAGCTACATGCGTTCGGTCATCGAGGCGCCGCAGTTCGGCGGGCGTGGCCACATGCTGATCGGGGCGGGCCATGCGCCCTTCATGCAGGCGCAGGGCCGGTTCGAGGCGATCCTTGCCGAATTCGTCGAAGACCTTGCCGCCCGCAGTGACCGGCCGGCGGCGCGCGGCGAACCGGTCAGGCCTTCAGGACGCGCCGCGGCTTGAAGCAGCCATGGGCGATCTCGCCGATCGCCAGCAGCCGGCCCTTGTGAAAGGCGCAGGCCTCGTCTTCGGCAAGCGGGGCGTCACGGCCGCGAATGATCGCGTCATTGCCCAGCCGGATGCGCCGCGCCTGGTCGTCGGAGAGCTCGACGCGCGGGAAGCCGGCCATCGCATCGCCCGGCTTCAGCAGCATGGCATCGAGCGCAGCGTGCTGCGCCTGCCGGTCCTCGCCGGCGTCACCGGCCGCCCGTTCGAGCGCGGCGAGCGTGACCGCGTCGGCCTCCTCGAACGGGTCGACGACGGTGCGGCGCAGCGCGCAGACATGGCCGAAACAGCCCAGATCGCGGCCCATGTCGCGCGCCAGCGCACGCACATAGGTCCCCTTGCCGCATTCGACCTCGAACTCGGTGGTCGCGCCGTCATGGGCAAGGATGTCCAGCCGGTCGATCTCGATCTCGCGGGCCGCGATCTGGGCCGCCTCGCCCTGGCGGGCCAGCGCATGGGCGCGTTCGCCGCCGATCTTGATCGCCGAGAACTGCGGCGGGCGCTGGCTGATCACGCCGGTATAGCGCGGCAGCAACGCCTCGATCGCCGCCCGCTCGGGGCGCGCATCGGCGGTTTCCACCGTCTCGCCTTCGGCGTCGTCGGTCGTCGTCTGCCTGCCCCAGCATACCGTGAAGCGATAGATCTTCGTGCCGTCCATGACATAGGGAACGGTCTTTGTCGCCTCGCCGAGCGCGATCGGCAGGATGCCGGTGGCGAGCGGATCGAGCGTGCCCGCATGGCCGGCCTTCTGCGCGCCGAACAGCCATTTGACCTTCGAGACCGCCTGCGTCGAGCCGAGCCCCAGCGGCTTGTCGAGCACGAGCCAGCCCGAGACGGGACGGCCCTTCTTCTTGCGTTGGCGGCTCATTGCGGGTCCATCGGCCTTGCGGTCGTCATCGGCCGGCCTCACCCATCGTCATCGTCACGATCGTCGAGATCCCGGCGCACCTTGTCCGACTTCAGCAGTGCGTCGATGCGCTCGAAATTGTCAAAGCTGGTATCGAGCCGGAAGCGGAACTCGGGCATGAACTTCATCTGTCCCAGTTCGCGCGACAGCCGGCCGCGGATGAACCTGGCATTGCGGGCGAGCGCCTTGACGACGGGCTGCGGGTCCTCGCGCCCGAGCGCGGTGACATAGGCTGTGGCGACCTTCAGGTCCGGCGACATGCGCACCTCGCTGACCGTGATCACCGCCCCGTCGAGCTCGGGATCGGCGATCTCGCCGCGCTGCAACAGGCCTGTCAGGGCATGGCGCACATGCTCGCCAACGCGCAGCTGGCGCTGCGACGGGCCGGCATCGCTGTGTCGTGTGGCTGGCAACAAGGCCTCCCCATGGTCCGCATTGGCCGCACCGTCTCCGGCGGGCGGTCATGCGCGGCACGTTCGTGATCTGCTTGCGGCGACACGCCCATGTGGCGGCCGCAGCGTTCGCGCTCATATCTCCGCGATGGCCCGACATTTCAAGGGCCGCGCCATCGCTATCGAACCCGGATCGGACACGCTCGCCCCTTTCGGGTTGTAATCTCGGGTTGTAATCGCACCATTGCCGGCATCGCGGCGGCGCGCTACTGTCGCATCCGATTGCGCATGCGACCGCGGGACCGAACGCAGATGGGATTTGTCTGGACGCATATGCGATGGGCCGCGGCGATCGTGCTGGGGTTCACGGTGTGGACGACGGCTGCCGGGGCGAACGAGGTTCCGCGATCCGGCCCGGTCCTTGGCAAGCATGCCGACCGGATGGAGATCCGGTTCGGCGGCGCGCTGCACGATCGCGGTTTCCTGACCGTGCACGAGGCCGATGGGTTCGTCGTCAACGGCGAATTGCTGTTCCGCTCGCCCGACCTGCTGGCGCGACTGGGCGCGCCTCGCCCCTATATCGGCGCAAGCTATGCGTTCGTCGAGGACGGCGCCACGCCGGTTCAGTTCATCTATGCTGGCCTGAACTGGCAGGTGCACTGGACCGAGCGCGTCTATACCGGTTTCAGCCTTGGCGGCGCGGTCAACGATGCCGACCTGTCGGCGGGTTCGCCCAATTGGGGGCTGGGCTGCAACGCCTCGTTCCATCTGGCGGCGAGCGCGGGGGTCGACCTGACCGACCGCGTATCGGTCGAGATCTTCGGCGATCACTTCTCCAATGCCGAGCTGTGCTTCAGCAATGGCGGTCACGAAACCGCCGGCATGCGGATCGGTGTGAGGTTCTGAACCGATGAGAGCCCGCCGGCGGAACGGCGGGCGCTCTGCTAGAGCGTCCGCGCCACTTCCTCCACGCGGAAGCACTCGATGATGTCGCCGGCGCGGATGTCCTCATAGTTCTCGAAGGCCATGCCGCATTCCTGGCCGACCGGAACCTCGTTGACCTCGTCCTTGAAGCGCTTGAGCGTTTTCAGCTTGCCCTCGTGGATGACGACGTTGTCGCGGATCAGGCGCACGCCCGCGCCGCGCTCGACCTTGCCTTCGGTGACCTGGCAGCCGGCGACCTTGCCGACCTTGGTGATGTTGAACACCTCCAGGATCTCGGCATTGCCCAGGAACGTCTCGCGCCGCTCGGGCGACAAAAGGCCCTCCATCGCCGCCTTCACGTCATCGAGCAGGTTGTAGATGATGTTGTAGTAGCGGATCTCGACCCCGGCCTGCTCGGCGGCATCGCGCGCCTGCTTGTTGGCGCGCACGTTGAAGCCCATGATCGCCGCGCCGGTGGATTCGGCCAGCGACACGTCGCTCTCGGTGATGCCGCCGGCGCCCGAATGGACGATGCGGGCCTGGACCTCGTCGGTGCCCAGCTTTTCGAGCGCGCCGTTGATCGCCTCCACCGAGCCCTGCACGTCGGCCTTGATGAGCAGCGGGAACTCGGCGGTTTCGCTGTCCCTGGCGGCCGCCATCATCTGTTCGAGCGAGCCGCGCGCGCCGGCCTGGCGGGCCACGGCGATCTCGCGCGCCTTGCGCTGGCGGTATTCGGAAATCTCCCGCGCCCGCGCCTCGCTTTCGACCACGGCGACCTTGTCGCCGGCCTGCGGCGTGCCGTTCAGCCCCAGGATCTCGACCGGAAGCGACGGCTCGGCCTGCTTGAGGTTGTCGCCGCGATCGTTGAGGATGGCGCGGACCTTGCCCCACTCGTCACCGGCGACGACGATGTCTCCGGTGCGCAGCGTGCCGGTCTGCACGAGCACGGTCGCCACCGCGCCGCGGCCCTTGTCGAGCTTGGCCTCCACGACCACGCCCTCGGCGGTGCGGTCGGGATTGGCCTTCAGTTCGAGAACCTCGGCCTGCAGCAGGATCGCATCGAGCAGCCCGTCCAGATTTGTCCCCTTGAGGGCCGAAACCTCGACCTCCTGCGTGTCGCCGCCCATGGATTCGACGAACACCTCGTGCTGAAGCAGTTCGGTGCGCACCTTCTGCGGGTCGGCGTCGGGCTTGTCGACCTTGTTGATCGCCACGATCATCGGCACGCCGGCCGCCTTGATGTGATTGATCGACTCGATCGTCTGCGGCATCACGCTGTCGTCCGCGGCGACCACGAGGATGGCGATGTCGGTGGCCTGGGCGCCGCGGGCGCGCATGGCGGTGAACGCCGCATGGCCGGGCGTATCCAGGAAGGTCACCTTCTGGCCGTCCTTGTCGACCTGGTAGGCGCCGATATGCTGGGTGATCCCGCCGGCCTCGCCGGAGACGACATTGGCGCTGCGGATCGCATCGAGCAGCGACGTCTTGCCGTGGTCGACGTGCCCCATGATGGTGACGACAGGCGGGCGACCCTTGAGGTCCTCGGGCTTGTCCTCGATGTCGAAAATGCCCTCCTCGACATCCGATTCCGAGACGCGCCGGACCGTGTGGCCGAACTCCTCGGCGATCAGTTCGGCCGTGTCGGCGTCGATCAGGTCGCCGGGCTTCATCATCTGGCCCTGCTTCATGACGAACTTGACCACGTCGACGGCCCGTTCGGCCATGCGCTGGGCCAGTTCCTGAATGGTGATCGTCTCGGGCAGCGTCACCTCGCGCGCGATCTTCTCGCGCGGCTCGGACGAGCCCATCTGGGCGCGCTTGATCTTCTCCTGCCGGCGCCGCATGGCCGACAGCGAGCGCGCGCGGCCCTCGCCGTCCGCGGTGACGTTGGACAGGGTGAGCTTGCCGCGGCGGCGATTGTCCTCGCGTCCCCGGGTCGGCTTGGGCGCGGCGTCGGTCTTGGCCGGCCGCTTGGCGGTCGTGCCGCGTCGCTCGCCGGCGTCCTTGTCGGCTTCCCTGGGCTGGGCGGCGGCCTGCTCGGCCTGGCGCGCAGCCTCCTGCTCGGCCTTGCGGGCTTCCTCGGCCCTGGCCTGCTCCTCGGCCTCGCGGCGGGCGGCTTCCTCGGCCTCGCGGCGCTCACGTTCGGCCTTGTCGCGCTCGAGCCGCTCTTCCTCCTCGCGCCGGCGCTGCTCGTCGGCCCGGAACTTCTGGCGGTCCTCGGCCTCGCGGGCCTTGGCTTCCTCGAGTGCCCGGCGGCGCGCTTCCATCTCGCTTTGCGACAGTTCCTTGAGCACGGTGCCGCCGCCGCGGTCGGGCTGGCTGGGCGCGGGCGGCGGCGTGGGCGCCTCGGCCGGGCGCGTGCGCGGCTTGAGCCCGGACGCAAGGGACCCGCCGGCCGGCTTTTCGCCGGGCTTGGTGAACTTGCGCTTGCGCGTTTCGACGACAACGGTGTTGGTGCGGCCGCCGCCCATCTTCTGGCGCACGGTGCCCTTGTCGCCGCGCCTCAGCGACAGCGTACGTCCACCGGTCTTCTTGTCGTCTGTGTAGTTGTCACTCATTCCTGATCCGTTTCCCTCACGGTCGCGTGCTTGCGTGCAGTGTCCGTTGATCGGCCCGATTGTCCGCCTGACCGGCCTTCGCGGTCGCCGGAACCGGCCCGGTAGTCGCGCAGCGCTTCAAGGCGCCGCAATGCGGCATCGCCGGCCCTGCCGTCAAGCACGGCAGCATGTATTGCATTTCCGCCCCCGAAAGCCAAACCCAATTGTTCGGCCTCGAGGAGTTGAAGGACCCCCATATCGGGCCCGCCGAGATGGCGGGTGGCGCGCCGTGCCTGGTCCAGTTTTCGCACCCCGTCGGGCGCCGCCTCCAGCGCGTGCAGGACGACCAGGGCGCGCCCTTCGCGCACGGCCCTGTCGACCTTCTGGGCGCCGGCGACCAGATCGCCCGCCTTGCGCGCGATCGCCAGTGCCCCGATGGCGCGCCGGACCAGCAATGCGTCGACCACCGCCCCCAGATCGTCGCCCGCGACGACCTTGCGCCTGAGCGCGCGGGCGAACAGCCGCTTGCGCACGGCCGTGTCGACATGTTCGCGCCGCGCCGTCACCCAGCAGCCGCGCCCCGGCAGGACCCGCTTGAGATCGGGCACGATGCGGCCGTCGGGATCGGCCACGAAGCGGATCAGCCGGTCAGCATCCGTGCTCGTGCCGGTAACGATGCAGCGGCGCTCGTTCATCGCATCGGCATCGGTGCCATGACCATGGACGCTGATGGCTCATCCCTCCGAAGCCCGTTTCAGGCCGAAGCCGGCGCGGCGGCGGCCGGTTCGCCGGCTTCGCCTTCGCCCTCGGCCGGTTCTTCGTCGGTTTCGGCCGCCAGATCCTCCTCGGAGATCCAGCCGACCGCGAGGCGGGCGGCGACGATCATCTCCTCGGCCTCGGCGCGCGTCGTGCCGAACGGCGTGAAGACCCCTTCATAATGCTTGGTCTCGCCGTCGACCCGCTCGCGCCAGCCGACCAGATCGTCGACCGCGCAGCCAGCGAAATCCTCGAGCGACTTGATGCCGTCCTCGCCGAGCGCAACCATCATCGCCGTGGTCACGCCGGGGACGTCGCGGATCTCGTCGGCAACGCCCAGTTCCTTGCGCCGCGCGTCGTTCTCGGCCTCGATCCGGTCGAGATATTCGCGCGCACGCGCCTGGATTTCCTCGGCGGTCTCCTCGTCGAAGCCCTCGATCGAGGAGACCTCCTCGGCCTCCACATAAGCGACTTCCTCGATCGTCGAAAAGCCCTCCGATGCCAGCACCTGGCCGACCATCTCGTCGACGTCGAGCGCCTCCATGAACAGTTCGGTGCGGTCGGTGAACTCCTTTTGCCGGCGCGCCGACTCCTCGTCCTCGGTCAGGATGTCGATGTCCCAGCCGGTGAGCTGGGAGGCAAGGCGCACATTCTGGCCGCGCCGGCCGATGGCCAGCGAAAGCTGCTCGTCGGGAACGACCACCTCGATGCGCTCGGCATCCTCGTCAAGCACGACCTTGGCGACCTGGGCCGGCTGCAGCGCATTGACGATGAAGGACGCCGCATCGGGCTGCCATGGGATGATGTCGATCTTCTCGCCCTGCAACTCGCCCACGACGGCCTGCACGCGGCTGCCGCGCATGCCCACGCAGGCGCCGACCGGGTCGATCGAACTGTCGCGGGAGATCACCGCGATCTTGGCGCGTGAGCCCGGATCACGGGCCACCGACTTGATCTCGATGATGCCGTCATAGATCTCCGGCACCTCCATCTGGAACAGCTTGGCCATGAACTGCGGATGGGTGCGCGAAAGGAAGATCTGCGGGCCGCGCTGCTCGCGCCGCACATCGTAGATGAAGGCGCGCACGCGGTCGCCATAGCGGTACATCTCGCGCGGGATCAGTTCGTCGCGCCGGATGATGCCCTCGCCGCGGCCAAGATCGACGATCACATTGCCGTATTCGACCCGCTTGACCGTGCCGTTGACGATCTCGCCGACGCGGTCCTTGAACTCCTCGTACTGCTTGTCGCGCTCGGCCTCGCGCACCTTCTGGACGATCACCTGCTTGGCCGACTGCGCCGCGATGCGGCCGAAATCGAGCGGCGGCAGCGGCTCGGCGATGAAGTCGCCAAGCTGCGCGTCCGGGTTCTTGGCGCGGGCATCGGCAAGCGCGATCTGGTTGTCGGTGTTTTCGAGCTCCTCGACCACCTCCATCAGCCGCTGCAGCTTGATCTCGCCGGTCCTGGCGTTGATGTCGGCGCGCACATTGGTCTCCTGGCCGTAGCGCGACTTGGCCGCCTTCTGGATCGCATCGGCCATGGCGCCGATGACGATGTCCTTGTCGATGAGCTTTTCGCGCGCGACCGCATCGGCGATCTGCAGAAGCTCGAGCCTGTTAGCACTGACTGCCATGTCTTTCTCCTGTCACGATCAGGCGTCGGGCCCGTCGTCTGTGAAACCATCCTGGTCGGCGTCGATGTCGCGGGCGGCGCGGGCCGCCTTGTCGGCCTTCAGAGAGGCGCGGATCAGATCGTCGGTGAGGATCAGGCGCGCCTCGGCGATGGCCGAAAACGGGATCTCGCTGCGATTGTCCTCGCCCATGGCCGGCTGGTCGCGGAACAGCGCGACCGTTTCCTTGCCGACATCGGTGATCGTGCCGCGAAAGCGCTTGCGCCCGCCGACCATCACCGAGGTCTCGACCTTGGCGATGTGACCGCGCCATTTGGCGAAGTCCGATCTCCGGACCAGCGGCCGGTCGATGCCCGGCGAGGACACCTCCAGATGATAGGCGCGATCGATCGGGTCTTCAACGTCCAGGATCGGCGAGACCATCCGCGACAGCGTCTCGCAATCCTCGACGGTCATGGTGCCGTCGGCACGCTCGGCCATGATCTGCAGCGTCATGCCGTTCAGGCCCGACAGGCGCACCCGCACCAGGCGGAACCCTTCCGAGTTCAGCACCGGCTCGATCAGTTCGGCGACACGCGCATCGAGGCCGGTTTCGCGCACCAGCCGCGGCTCGTCGTCGATGATGGGCGCGAATTGCGCTGCCTGTGTCGTCACGTGCGATCTGAATATAAAAAAGAGCGGGTCCGGCGGGCCCACTCTTCGTCTGCGACCAAGATTTAAGCGCTATATACGCCTTGGCGCGGGGCGTTGCAAGGGCCGCCTCAGAGCCTTCTGACCGTAAGGTAGGCGGGCTTGCGCCCCTCGGCCAGCGCCTTTTGCTCATAGCGCGTGCCGGGCCAGTGGGGAAACGGGCGCCGCCAGTCCCGGGCGCGGCGGGCGGTCCACGCAAAGCACCGGTGGCCGCCGACATGGCGGAGCGTCCAGTTGACATAGCTGTCGATGTCGGAGGCGAAGCGGAAGACCCCGCCGGGCTTCATGACGCGGGCGAACCGGTCGAGATTGGTCCGGTTGACGAAACGGCGCTTGAAATGGCGCGGCTTCGGCCATGGGTCGGGGTACAGAAGGTCGATCTCGTCGATCGAGGCGTCGGGCAGCCAGTCCAGAAGCTGCGTTGCATCGTCGTCATAGACGCGGATGTTGGGCGCCGGCGTCCGTTCGAGGGCGACGAGCAGCTTGGCCATGGAATTGACGAAGGGCTCGACGCCGATGAAGCCGGCTTCGGGCCGGCGGCGGGCGTGCGCCAGAAGGTGTTCGCCGCCGCCAAAGCCGATCTCGAGAACGACAGTCTGCGGGCTGTGCGGGAAAAGCCGCGCGATGTCGGCGGGCGCCGGTACGCCCGGATCGATGCGCAGTTCGGGCAGGCGCGTTGCGAGCGCCTGCGCCTGGCGCGGCTTGAGCGCCTTGCCGCGCCGCCGGCCGAAAAACGCCTCGGTGGCCCGCCCTGGCCGGTCGGCGGACATGACGGGCCCGCTACGCGGCCTGCTTGACGGCGTCCTTGAGCGCCTTGACCAGGTCAAGCCGCTCCCAGGAGAACGAACCGTCGCGGCCGGGCTTGCGGCCGAAATGGCCATAGGCCGCCGTCTTGGCGTAGATCGGGCGGTTGAGCTTGAGCTGGCGGCGGATGCCGCCGGGCGACAGGTCGACCGTCTGGCGGATGGCGTATTCGATCATCTCGTCGTCGACCCGGCCGGTGCCGTGCGTGTCGACATAGACCGAAAGCGGCTGCGCCACGCCGATGGCGTAGGAAAGCTGGATCGTGCACTTGTCGGCCAGCTTGGCGGCGACGACGTTCTTGGCGAGATAGCGGCTGACATAGGCGGCCGAGCGGTCCACCTTGGTGGTGTCCTTGCCCGAGAACGCGCCGCCGCCATGGGGCGCGGCGCCGCCATAGGTGTCGACGATGATCTTGCGGCCGGTCAGGCCGGCATCGCCGTCCGGGCCGCCGATGACGAACTTGCCGGTGGGATTGACATACCACGCGCAATCGTCGGCAACCGGCATGTCGCCAAGGGCCTGCCGGATATAGGGCTCGACCACCGCGCGCACCTTGTTCGAATCCCAGTCCTCGTCCAGATGCTGCGTGGACAGCACGATCGAGGTGACCTCGACCGGCTTGCCGCCGGCATAGCGCACGGTCACCTGCGACTTGGCGTCGGGGCCGAGCCGGGCCGCCTCGCCCTCGCCGGCCTTGCGGGCATCGGCCAGAATCTCCAGGATCTTGTGCGCATAATATATCGGCGCCGGCATCAGTTCGGGCGTCTCGTCGCAGGCATAGCCGAACATGATGCCCTGGTCGCCCGCACCTTCCTCACCCTCGGCATCGGCGGCGCTGTCGACGCCCTGAGCGATATGCGCCGACTGGGCGTGCAGCAGCACGTCGATCTTGCAGGTCTTCCAGTGGAAGCCGTCCTGCTCGTAGCCGATGTCGCGGATCGCCCGCCGCGCCGCCGAGCGGAAACGGCCCGGCGCGATGGCCGGATGGCCCGAGGCGTCGTGGACGACATTGCCCTGCCTGTCCTTCTTGAAGAAGATGTCGGGGACGCGCACCTCGCCGGCGATGACCACGCGATTGGTCGTCGTCAACGTCTCGCAGGCCACCCGCACCTTCCCGACTGCCTCCTCGCCGGCCTTGCGGGCCTCGCGATAGATCATGTCGACGATTTCATCGGAGATGCGATCGCAGACCTTGTCCGGATGCCCCTCCGAGACCGATTCGGAAGTGAACAGATAATCCTGCCGAGCCATGTTGCTGCCTTCTGGTTTGGTGCGCGCCATGGGTGCCGCGCCCCTTGTTGTTGGCTGTTTGGTTCCCAGTGGCAGCGTGGTTAGGCAACAATCCGACGCAGGTCAAGGACAATAGAAAGATATAAGCATAAGTGCATATGCCCGCGCCAAGCGTGGCGAGGGCCAGCGGGATTTCGGCCCGCGACCGGCGCGATTGCGGCAATGCACGCCGTTCAGCGGCCGGTGCTGCCCGGCCACCACGAGGGCGGATCGCTGGCCGGGAAGGTTTCCTCGAGCGCCTCGTCCACGTCGCCGTTTTGGCGTTCGGGCTGGTTGTCCGCATCCTCCGGGCGCGGCTCTTTCGACGGTGTCGGCTTTTCGGTGCGGTCCTCGGATTCGTGTTCGGGTCTGTGCCGTTTGGTCATCGAACAACTCCTGGTTCATGTCCTCGGTCATGGTCGGCAGCAGGCTACCGCCATGGCCACAGTACATCAACGCGCCGGCCGGCCTGTCGTTCAGCGACTGTCCATCGACCGATCGATTGGGAACCCGATCGCTCCGCAATGCTTATTCGAGAAGTTTCAGTCGCAAACCATGGAAGAGACCGCGATGCCCACCACAGTCGGAACCGAGGCCGATGAGAAGACGATGATCGGCCATCTGATCAATCTCGAGCATGACGCCATCGCCGCCTACGAATCGGTGATCGACAAGCTCGACAATGCCAGCCACAAGGAGCGCGTCACCGCATTCAAGGCCGACCACGACCAGCAGGTGGCCGAACTGCGCTCGATCGCGGCGGAGCTGGGCATGGAGGCCAGCTCGAACGGCGATTTCAAGAAATTGCTGACGACCGGCAAGATCGCGCTGGCCAATCTGGGCGGCGACAAGGCCATCCTTCGCGCCATGAAGACCAATGAGGACGACACGGTGCAGGCCTATCAGCAGGCCCGAGACAACAGCGCCGCCAGACCGGAATGGCGCAGCTTCTTCGAAAAGGCGCTGGCCGACGAGGAAAGGCACCGCGCCTGGTTCGCGAGCGCCGAGTGAATGGCGGGGCATCAAGGCGCGCAGGACGCCTTTGCCCCGCGCAGACCGATCAACGCGGCTTCACAAAGGCCTCGGCGACCCAGTGCCGGGTGCGGACAGCGCTGCGCGGCGCACCGAACAGCGCGCGCAGTTCGGTGCCGATCCGGGCACTCGTGCAGGTCATGTCGTCATAGCGCCAGACGGTGTTGACGACGACCAGCCGCCCGCCCGGGCGCAGGGCCGCAAAGGTTGAAGCCATGGTCGCCCGACGTTCCCTGCCGGCCAGATAGTAGAGCACCTCGCTGGCGATCGCGGCGTCATATCGCGCGCAGGCCAGGCGAAGCGGCAAGGCGGCCTGGCGGATCGTGACATGCGGCAGATGCGCGGTCCGGCTTCGCGCATGGGCGACCGCGCCCCTTGCGACATCGACGGCCTCGAGCCGCAGGAAACGCGGCGCCAGTTCGCGCGTCGAAACGCCCGGCCCGCAGCCGAGTTCGAGACCCCGGCCAAGCCGCCCCGCGCCGAGCATGCGGCCGATCACGGCGCGCTTGCAGCGCTCGACGCGATCGCGCTCATACGACCAGGGGTCGTCGGAACCCGCATAGAGCGCCTCGAAGTGCGCCGCCTGCCCCGGCGCCGTGCTAGCGTTCCAGAACATAGCTTTCGTGTGGCCCCGTCATGGCCCTGAAGGTGGCCGGATCGATGCAAAAGCCATCGGGATCGTCGCCGACGACAGCGCCGAACTGGCTGCGATGGGCTCTCAGGGCGGCGACCTTGCGCGGGCGCGCGGCGCCCACGGTCAGGTGCACCAGACGGCCCTCGCGCGCGCTCGGCCGGTCCCGGCGCGTGCCCGTGATGGGCGTCCAGACAAGGCATTCGGCAAGGGTTGCCGGCAGGCCGTACATGGCCTGACGCAACAGCCGGTATGCGCTGCGGTGATCACGGTGCGGCTCGCGGCGCCAGGTGGTGACGACGAGCCCGGCGCCGCTTTGCACTATGGCGGCGCGCAGGCGGCGACGGGTCCCTTGCCATTGCGCGTCGGCAACCGTGCCGGATGCGCTGTCGGGAAGATCGAGGGTCAAAAGCGGCCGGATCTGCCCCAGGCAACGCAGCGCCGCGCGCATCTCGGCCAACCGGATGGCCGCCAGGCGCGCGGGCCCGTGCTGCCGGCTTCTGGGGTGCGAGGCGGCGCCGTCGGTCAGCAGAGCGACCTCGACCCTCACCCCGCGCATGCGCGCATGGGCGATCAGCGCGCCCGTGCCGATGCATTCATCGTCGGGATGCGGGGCCAGCACGAAGATGCCGCGACCGGCGCCGCTCAGGCGCGCAAGGCGGGGCCAGTCGACGATCGGCTCATGCATCGAAGAGCGGCACATAGCGCCCCTCCGCGGCCGCCGTGCCCGCCCGGCAAAGCGCTGCGTCGGGGGCGGGCTGACGCAGATAGACCGACAGGTCGCGCAAGACCCTTTCAAGCCGATGACCGGCCATCAGACCCGGACAGCCCACCGAACGCTGCGCAAGATCGAGGACGCGGGCGCCAGCCTGCACCAGGTGCGTGCGCGCGGCATCGGCAATCAGCGCCGCCTCGGGCGAGGCGGCAGCGTCCTGCCAGGCAATGGCAGGGGCGATGCGGCGGTAGGCGGCCCTGACGGCCGCATAGGCCGCCTCGGCATCGGCGAGCATTTCGCCCAGCCGCGCCGCCTGGTGGGGGTCGGCGTGCCTGCGTGTGTCCGCCAGGTGCGCCCTGGTGGCATCCCAGACAGCCAGAAGCCCGCCCAGTTGCACCGCAACGAAGCGAATTGCGCCTCCGCCGAAAAACGGCTGGTCGAGATACCGGCCCGGCGCGCCCAGAACGTCAGCCTCGTCCACGACGGTGCCTTCAAGGTCGACGGCGTGGCTGTCGGTGCGCTCCATGCCGAGCGGTTTCCACCAGCTTGTGTCGAACCGGCCTTCCAGCGTCTTGCGATCGGCAAGGACAAGCACCATGCGGTCGGCATCGTCGCGGACCGGTATCAGGGCCAAGGCGAGGTGGGAGGCACCCGAGGCATAGACCTTGCGGCCGTGCAGCCGACCCTTGCGCAGACAAGCCGGGCTGGCACGGTCGTCGGCGCCCCAGACGCCGAACAGGCCGCCAAGTCGGGCCATGTCCAGCAGTCGCTCGCGCTGTGCGGCGCTGGCCAGCCGCGCAATCAATCCGATCGCGTTGACATGGCCTTCATAGATCCGGCCCAGCGCCAGGTCGGCCCGGCCGAGCGCGATCAGGAGGTCACACATCTGCGGCGGCGCGCCCTCGCGTGGGGCGACGAGCGTGGCGATACGCGCCGGATCGGTCAGCCCCTCGTGGCGAAGCAGGTCCAGCCCTTGGGCGGGAAAGGCGTCGCTGGCGCAGGCGCGCAACGCGTCGGTCAGCTCGGCATGGTTCACGCTGCCCTCCCGGCCCGCATCTGTGCAAGGAATGCCTCCAGGCCGGCGATGGCGCGATCGGCCGGCTCCAGCGCCGCCGGCCACTGCACGAAGGCGCGGGCATGGCAGGGACCGGCGCAAAGCCGTTCAAGCGTCAGGTCATGGCGTTCGACGAGACCGGGGTCGGCGGACGCGGCATCGCGGTGCAGCAGGTCGGCCATGCCGCCCAGGGCACGCCCCGTCACCCTTGTGGAGGCGCGCACCGCAAAGCCGCTGCTGCGGTCGACACGCAGGCCCAGTGCGTCCGCCGAGCCGACGAAGCTGCGGTCTTCCTCGCTGGGCACGGGCGGAAATCCTCCAGCCTCGTCGTAGGCCGAAAAGGTCGCGGCGATGCCGGCCGCGCCGTGATCGCCATGCAGCAGTTCGGAGGCCGGCTGCCCCGTGCGCAGCCACTCGACGACCTCGCGCACATGGCGGCGCCACAAGACGATCCGCGCGCGCCGGCGCAGCGCGGTCTGCGGCGCAGGCTCGGCCGGATCGGCAAGGCAGGCGATGCGGGCCAACACGACATCGGCGCCTGCGGCAAATGCCGCGCCGGCCGTCCGAAGCCCGTCTTCGGGAACGATCGCATCGGCGTCGGTGGAAAACAGGCGGTCGCGATCACGGGCGCCGAACACGCGCCGCGCCGCCTCGACCGCCGCGCGGCGCGCCCCGCCGGCATGCGCCAGGGCATCGGGCAGCCGTCGCTCCTCGACGACCGTGTTCAGGTGGGCGCTGCGGGCCGTGTGCCCGGCGGCCATGGCGGTCCCGTCCGTGCAGTTGTTGGCGTAGACAAGCACGTTCACCTCCTCCGACACCCCTCGCGCGGCCCGGTCGAGAGCCTGCAAGGCGCGGGGAATGCGCAATTGCTCGTCTTTGGCCGGGATCACGACGATCCATCGGGCGGGGTCGGTGTGCATCGCAAAATCCGATCAGCTCAACGAAAGCGGTAACGTCGCTGAAGGCCGATCGGTTGCCTTAACGTTCGCAGCGACGGTCCCTGCGCCATTGCCGGCTCAGCCGCTGGAGCCGTCGGCGCCCGTGCCCGCGCCCTCGGCCGGGCGCGGCTGGCCGCACACGCCGTAAAGGGCGCCCCCAGGGCGAACCGTGCCTGTCAGCCGGCGGCGCGCCCCGGCCCGCTCCGGGGCGTGGCGGCGACCGGTCATTGAGTGCGGATGCCGTGGCGGGCGATCGGGCATGGTCATGGCGCATCCTGTCGGATCGGGTGTTTCGGCGTTTGCCCAAACAAGCGTCGATGGCGCCTGCGGTTCCGTGGAGGGTGCGGCCGGCAAGGCGCGCGGCGGCGACCGGCGGGCCGTCAACGACGCGGGTCCGGATCGGGGCCGATCGGCCACCGGTCGCTTCGCCTGGGGAACCTCGAGCCCAGCCGCGCCGTTGAGTTGCAGCCTTCAAACTCTCGCGCGCACCATGAAACGTCCTTTTGGCACCGTGCTGGTCTTTTTCGTGCTCGCGGTCGCCGCCGCGGCGCAGGATGGTGTGCTGCGCTATTTCGAAGTCGACAGCCTGAACACCGGCCTTGGCCCCGTGCCCGAAGGGATCGACCGCGACACGCCCCAGGCGGCGGTGGAATCGTTTCTCAACCGCGCCCATGGCGGCGAGTGGAAGGCGGCCGCCCATCTTCTCGACCTGACCAACCTCGAGCCGGCTAGCCAGCCGCAGGCCGGCCCTGAACTCGCCCGCAAACTGCACACGGTCATCGAGCGGCAGGTGGTCATCAACTGGGACGACCTGCCCGACCGGCCCGACGGGCTGAAATCGCGCGCGCCGTCGAACGCGGTGCTGGCGGGCGAGCCGCGACGGTCGATCCGTGTGTGGATGGTCGAACTCGAAAACCGGCCGGTCTCCATCCGCCTCAACCGGCTGAAGCCCGCCGGAGCGGATCCGGTGTGGGTCTTTTCCGAGCAATCGGTGGAGAACCTGCCGGCGCTCGCTGCGCGCTACGGTGCCTCGCGCTTTGAGGCGATGTTGCCGGAACTGCTGCAAGAAGAGGTCTTCTGGGACCTGCGTGTCTGGGAGGTCATCGGCCTGCCACTGGTGCTCGCCCTGTCGGTCGGCCTTGGCGTGCTCACCTATGCGCTGATGTCGCGCGGCATGTATCGGATCCGCCGCGACGAGGGCGGCAAGTCATTCACGCTCGCGCTGCGCGGCCCGCTCATCCTTTATGTCATGACGGGCGTCGTTCATGTCCTGACCCATTGGGTGCTCGCATTTTCGGGGCGGATCGACGCCTTCCTTGCGCCACTGATCGCCATTGGCTACTTCGTTGCCACGGTGTGGCTGATCATCAACGCGGCCGACACGATCCTCAACCGCCTGATCGACTTCGACCAGGGTCAGCTCAGCACGATCGGTTCCGGCCAGGAGCGCAAGCGCGGCATTGCAACCAAGGTCGCCGCGGCAAGGCGGCTGCTGATCGTGGGGCTGGTTGTGACGGGCGCCGTCATCGTGCTGCGCCGGGCCGATCTGTCGCAGACGCTGGGCCTGTCGCTGGTGGCCTCGGCCGGGGTGCTCACCCTGGTCCTGGCCTTTGCCGCCCGCAGCATCCTGGCCAATATCCTGTCATCGATGCAGATCGCGCTGAACCAGTCGGCCAAGATCGGAGACAAGCTGCTTTGGAACGGCTATATCTGCACGGTCGAGCGCATCCACTTCACCTTCGTGCAGTTGCGCGACTGGACGGGCAAGCGGATCGTCGTGCCGGTTTCCGACTTCGTCGAGGAAAGCTTCGAGAACTGGACGATGGTCGATCCCACCATCATCCGCCGCGTCGACCTGCGTCTTGCCCACGACGCGGACATCGATCCGCTGCGCAAATCCTATCACGCCATTCTCGAGCAGATGGCCGACCGGCTCGGCGACCTCGACAATCGCGGCGTGCACGTCACCGATCACGACATCTTCGGGCAGAACGTGATGTTCATGGTGCCGTGCGCCGATCCGAATGCGGCCTGGATGCTCGAGTGCGAGGTGCGCGAGAAACTGCTCGCCGCCGCCGCGCGGATCGAGGCCGGCGGCGAGAACGTCTTTCCCGAAGCCAACCCGGCCGAGGCGGCGTGACGTGGCGAGCCCGACAGGGTGGTCCTGCCCACACCGTCTTCGCCCCATCGCGATCGGTGCGCATCGCAATGGCCGGGCAACAACGCCGCCGATGGCGGCGCAGGCCAGATCCGTCGAAGTCGGGCGCACGACTTGCGGCACGCAGATGGCGCAAGGCGCGGCGGGCTCGAGCCCGCCCTGGCGGATCAACGCGCAGCGCGGACCACTTCACAGACGCAGGCTATGCGTCAAGCCAATGACACAGCGCTCCGACTTGGCGCCACTGGCTGCTCACATCGTCGCTTCGCACATCCTCGCGACGACCCAGGCGATCACGGCATCGCCGCTGGCGCGCTTGTGCCAGACGGCCGAGACGTTGAATGGCCGCGGCGTGACCGGCGGATCGACCACAAGCAGCCGGAAGTTCGTTGCGTGCGCCATGGCGAGGCTGGCAGGGACCGTCGCGATCAGCTCGGTCCGGGACACGAGGTCAAGGGCGGTAAGAAACCCCGTCGTCGTTACCGCGACGGTACGCGTGCGGCCCCTTGCCCGCAGGGCGCTGTCGACGATGCCGCCCGTCGTGCCACCGGGCGCGGCAACGACATGGTGCTCGGCGCAGTAGGTGTTCAGCGTGACGGGGCCGCCCGCCGCGATCCTTGGGTGATCGGACCGGGCAATCACTTTGTAGGTCTCATCGACCAGGTGTCTTGTCTGAAGGCTTCCCGGTAGCTGTCTTGCAAATCCGATCCACAGGTCGGCCTCGTCGCGTTCAAGCGCGGCCACCGCCGCGTCGCGGCCCATGCCCTTGAACAGGAACCGCAGGCCCGGGGCCTCCTGATGCAGCCGCTCGATCACACCGGATAGTAGCGTGACCTCGAAGTCGAGCGCGCAGATCCGCAGTTCCCGGTGTTCCGTCGCCGGATTGAACGGTGCCGGGTTTGCCAGCATCGTCTCTGCCGCCTCGATCACCTGTTCGGCGATCCGCGCCAGTTGAATGGCCCGTGTCGTCGGCTCCACGCCGTGCGGGCGACGGATGAACAGTTCGTCATCGAAGACGTCGCGAAGCCGCGCCACCGAATGGCTGATCGCGGTCTGCGTCACGCCCAGCGCAGCGGCGACGTCGGACAGCTTCCGACGACGCACGCCCTCGCGCAGGACGAGCAGAAGCATGAAATCCAGCCGCCGGATTTTAGTCTCGTTCAAGTCAGACATGAGGCGAATTCGTTAGCATTCATATCAGTGCTGGTCCAACTCTTCGCCGACGACATTCCCGCCCCTTCAGCGCCCAGGAGAGACAATGAGCAATCCCCGAAGGATCCTGATGATCGTCTCGAACCCCGCCACCTCGCCGGTCACGGGCTGGCCGATCGGCTTTTGGTGGGCCGAACTGTCCCATGCCTACGCGGTCTTCGAGCAGGCCGGCTACCGGATCGACATCGTGTCGCCCGACGGCGGCAAGCTGGAGGCGGACGGCTACTCCGACCCCGAGGACGAAAGCGGCTACTCGGTGCAGGACACGATCTCGCTCGCCTTCAAGAACGATCCGGCCAAGATGCAACGCCTCGACAACACGCCGGCGCTCGCAGACGTGCGCCCCGACGACTACGATGCCCTCTTCGTTGTCGGGGGGCAGGGCCCGATGGTGACCATGATCGACGACGAGCGCGTGCATCGTTTCGTGGCCGAATTCTATGAGGCCGGCAAGGTGACCGCCGCCGTCTGCCACGGCACCTGCATTCTTCTGAAGACCCGCCTGTCGACCGGCGACCTGCTGGTGAAGGGAAAGCGCTGGACCGGCTTCGCGGATTCCGAGGAAGCCTATGTCGAACAGGCGGTCGGCCAGAAGATCCAGCCCTTCTGGATCGAGACGGAAGCACGCAAGATCGCCGAGACCCGATTTGAGGTCGCCGGCCCGCTCGAGGAGCATGCGATCCGGGATGGCAATCTCATTACCGGCCAGCAGCAGGTCTCGGCCGGCGCGGCGGCCCGCGAGATCGTCGCGGCGCTCTCCTGAGGGCGGTCGGAGTCGTGGGCATGACGCAATGGGCGCTGATTCTTGCCGCCTTCGCCACCGGCGCGCTCGTTCCGTTGCAACTGGTCTTCAACGGTCAGCTGGGCGGGGTGACACGCAATGCCTTCACCGCATCGCTGATCGTGTTCCTGATCGGCGCCCTCGTGCTGGCCGCGATGGTCGTGATCACGCGGCCGACCTTGCCGAGCGTCGGAACGCTCATGGCGGCGCCGAAGACCGTATGGCTCGGCGGGCTGATCGCGACCGCCTATATCGTGGCCATCGTCATCATCACGCCACGCCTCGGCGTCGGGGTGACGACCGGGCTGATTCTTGTCGGCCAGCTCTGCATGGCCCTTGCGCTCGATCACTTCGGCGCCTTCGGCAACCCGCAACAGACGCTTGGCCTCGGCCGCGCCGCGGGTTTGTCGCTGATGGTCGCGGGCGTCGTTCTCATCAAATCGTTCTGAAAGGCCTTCCATGTCCCAAGCGCAAAGAACCGTACCGGTCACCGGTGGCCATCGAGGCCTTGCCGCCGCGATCAACGGGACCGGGGAGAGGACCGGTCTGCCGGGCAGCAATGGCGGCTTCACCCCGAAAGACCGCAGGGACGATCCGGACTTTTTCGCTCCACCTTTGCGATCGAGAGGGGTTTTCGGCCGAGAACTTGGCCCACTCCATGTGGATCAGCGCGCTGGCACCGACCGCGCCGATCGCGCACCTTCCGCCCAGCCTGCCGGACGAGGCTGTGGTGCTGAACGCGTCCAAGAGCAGCGATGAGGAGGATGGGTGGTGCCCAGAAGAGGACTCGAACCTCCACGGCCTTGCGGCCACTGGCACCTGAAGCCAGCGCGTCTACCAATTCCGCCATCTGGGCACGAAATCGGATCGTCGCATACGCGCTCGCTCCATCACTGTCAACACGAACCAAGCCGACAGGCCGGCGCCGGCAAACCGGTCACAGCCGCGCCAGGCGCTCGACGATCAGGTCGAAGAAGCCGGTCGCGTCGATCTCGCGCAGCACATTGGCGTTGGCGGGCTTTTTCGTCACGCGCCACCAGTCGACGACCGTCATGCCCATGGTCAGTTCCGAGCCGGTCTCGATCGCCACATGGCAGTCGCGGCCCGAGAACAGTTCCGGCCGCAGCAAATAGGCGATCACGCACGGATCGTGCAGCGGCCCGCCATCGGTGCCGTATTTCTCCTCGTCATAGCGGTCGAAGAAGTCGAGCAGCGCGGCGGCCGCATCGCAGACCGGCGTGCCCTTGGCGCGCAGCGCGTCCAGCCGGGCATTGCTCGTCAGCGCCTTGTGGGTGACATCGAGCGGCGCCATGACGATCGGCACGCCCGCGGTGAAGACCGTATGGGCGGCGTGCGGGTCGACATAGATGTTGAATTCGGCCGCCGGCGTGGTGTTGCCGCCCTCGAAGAAGCCGCCGCCCATCAGCACGATGCGGGCGATCTTCGGCGCGATGTCGGGCGCCTTGATCAGCGCCAGCGCGATATTGGTCAGCGGGCCGAGCGGGCACAGCGTGACATGGCCGTCGGGATGGGCGCGGACCGTATCGATGATGAAGTCGACCGCGTTTTGCGGCTGGACGGGCATGGTCGGCTCGGGCAGGTCGGGCCCGTCCAGGCCGGTCTTGCCGTGCACGTGCTCGGCGGTGACGAGACGGCGCATCAGCGGTCGCGAGGCGCCGGCATGGACCGGCGTTTCGGGCCTGCCGGCCAGTTCGCAGATCTTGCGCGCGTTCTTCGTGGTCAGTTCGAGCGGCACGTTGCCGGCCACCGTGGTGATGCCGAGGATTTCAAGTTCCGGGCTCGCCAGCGCCAACAGGATCGCGATCGCGTCGTCCTGGCCCGGATCGGTGTCGATGATGATGGCGCGCCTGTCTGACATGGTCTGATCCCCGGATTTCCTTGAAAAACGCCCGCCCGGACGGCATAAACCGCGACAGGCGAATGCCGTCCGGGTTCGCCGGGCCGCGGTCGAAATGCAAGCGAAATGTTTCGATCGCCGTTGCTTTGCAAAAGGACATGACGGCCATGACACGCACGACCACGCTGTCGAGCCCGCTGCTCGTGGGGTTCGAAGCCATCGAGAAGTCGCTCGAACGCGTCGCCAAATCGGGCGACGGCTACCCGCCCTACAATATCGAGCGCATCGCGGCCGAGGATCGCGCCATCGTGCGCATCACGCTGGCGGTGGCCGGCTTCGGCATCGACGATCTGGAGATCACCACCGAGGACAGCCAGCTGATCATTCGCGGCCAGCGCGCCGAAGAGGACCAGCCGGACCGGCAATACCTGCATCGCGGCATCGCCGCGCGCCAGTTCCAGCGCGCCTTCGTGCTCGCCGACGGCATGCGGGTGATCGGGGCGCAACTGGAAAACGGCCTGCTGATGATCGACCTGGACCGGCCGCAGCCCGAGCGGCAGGTGCGCAGGATCGCCATCAGCCAGAAGGACTGAGCCTGGCCGGCGCCGGCCGGAAAAAGCAGCCGAGGCGGCGCTGACGCAGGTCTCACCGCAATGTGAGCCGGTTTGAGCATCGGTTTGT
Organism: Roseitalea sp. MMSF_3546; assembly: GCF_030732865.1. Classification (GTDB taxonomy): domain Bacteria; phylum Pseudomonadota; class Alphaproteobacteria; order Rhizobiales; family Rhizobiaceae; genus Roseitalea. The sequence goes on along the minus strand of NZ_JASHKB010000001.1, from coordinate 236,736 downwards.
TGACCTTTTGCCGGCCTGCGTGATGTTTGCCGTACCGTGGAACCTTCCGGAGACCGAGCCTTGAAGCCGCTTTCGTGCACCATCGCCCTGACCGCCAGCCTCGCTGCGGCCGCCTTCCCCGCCCTTGCCGAGACGCCCGACCCGGCCGACTGGGAGGCGGTGCTCGCCGCGGCCGAAGGGCAAAAGGTCTATTTCAACGCCTGGGGCGGCTCGACCCAGATCAACGCCTATATCGACTGGATCGGCGACCGGCTCGCCGAGCGTCACGACATCGATCTGGTGCACGTCAAGCTCGACGATACGGCAAATGCGGTGTCGACGGTGGTCGCCGAAAAGGCGGCCGGTCGGGACGAGGGCGGATCGATCGATCTGATCTGGATCAATGGCGAGAACTTCGCCTCGATGAAGCGGCAGGGCCTCTTGTTCGCGCCGGACTGGACGACGAAACTGCCCAACTGGGCATTCGTCGACCACGAGACCAAGCCGACGATCACGGTCGATTTCACGGTGCCGACCGACGGGCTCGAATCGCCCTGGGGCATGGCCAAGATGGTGTTCTTCCACGACAGCGCGCGCACCGATGCCGCCGACCTGCCCGACGGCGCGGCCGAATTGCTGGAATGGGCCAGGGCCAATCCGGGCCGGTTCTCCTATCCGCAGCCGCCCGATTTCGTCGGGTCGAGCTTTCTCAAGCAGGTGCTGATCGAGACCGTGGACGATCCGTCCGTCCTGCAGGCGCCGGTGGTCGAGGCCGAGTTCGAGGCGGTGACCGAGCCCCTTTTCGACTATCTCGATGCGCTGCATCCACATTTGTGGCGCAGCGCGCGCACCTTTCCCAAGGACTATCCGTCCATGAGCCAGCTTCTGGCGGACGGCGAACTGGACATCACCTTCGCCTTCAACCCGGCCGAAGCGTCCAACGCGATCGCCAACCAGCTTCTGCCGGAGACGGTGCGCTCGTTCACCTTTTCGGGCGGCACGCTCGCCAACACCCATTTCGTCGCCATTCCCTACAACGCCAACGCCAAGGCCGGCGCGCTGGTGACGGCGAACCTCCTGCTCTCGCCGGAAGCGCAGGCGCGCAAGCAGGATCCGGAAGTGTGGGGCGATCCGACCGTGCTCGCCATGGACAAGCTGTCCGAGGAGGACCGCGCGCGGTTCGAGGCGCTCGATCTGGGCATCGCGACGCTGCGCCCCGACGAACTCGGCCCGTCGCTCGCAGAGCCGCATCCGAGCTGGATGACGCGCATCGAGGAAAAATGGGCCGCGCGCTATGCGGTGGGCAATTGACAGCCAGCCGGTGGCGCCACGCCACGCCGACGCACCCGCTTCGCGTCTCTTCGCAATGAGCCGCTCCAGACCTTGCCCCTCCCCCATCGCGGTGGGAGGGGCGACACCGGCGCCGCCGCCTTGGTGCCGACTTGTGCGCCCGGGACCAGCGACGGTGCGACAGGCGCGCAGGCTCATGCCCCCCTTCCAATACGCTGAGCCGGCCGAAGGACGGGAAAGCGCAGATCGGTGGGCGCAAGAGGCGAGAGGCAACGGCACCTCCGGTTCGGCCGCCTGCGGTTCGGCCGCCTGCGGCCGGGTCGGCTGATGCTTCGCCTTGCCCCGCCGCTCGCGCTGATCGTCCTGGCGGTGCCGCTGGCGTTCGGCGTGCTCGGCACGGTGCTGCCGGCCTTGGGTTACCTGCCGGCGCTCGGCGGCACGCGCCTCACCCTTGCGCCCTTCGCCGAACTGCTGGCCCAACCGGGCATTGTGCGTTCATCGATCCAGGCGCTGCTGATCGGCCTTGCGACGACCGCCGTCTCGCTTGTTCTCGTGGCCGGGTTCGTCTGCGCCTGGTATGGCACGCGCGCCTTCGCTTTCATCCAGCATCTGGTCTCGCCGCTGCTCGCCGTCCCGCACGCGGCGGCCGCCTTCGGCTTTGCCTTCATGATCGCGCCGTCGGGCTATCTGGCGCGCCTGGTCTCGCCATGGGCGACGGGCTGGGAACGCCCGCCGGACTGGCTGATCGTCAACGATCCGGCCGGGCTCGCGCTGATCGCGGGGCTTGTGCTCAAGGAAGTGCCGTTCCTGCTTCTGGTGACGCTCGCCGCGCTGCCGCAGGTGCCCGCCACGCGCGCGCAAGAACTCAGTCAGTCGCTCGGCTATGGCCTGCTCGCCGGCTTCATGTTCACCGTGTGGCCGGCGCTCTACCGGCAGATCCGCCTCGCCGTCTTCGCGGTGATCGCCTATGCGAGCGCCAATGTCGACGTCGCCATCATCCTGGGCCCGACCACGCCGGAAACGCTGCCGGTGCGGCTCGTTGGCTGGATGAACGATCCCGACCTTTCCATGCGCTTCATGGCCTGCGCAGGCGCGGTGCTGCAGATCGGCGTCACCGCCACGGCCATCGCTATCTGGGTCGCGATGGAAAGGGCCATGCACATACTCGCCGAGCGCGTGTGCGAGACCGGACGCCGTTTCCGGCGCGACGGGGCCATGCGCATGCTCGCCGGCGCGGCGATGACGGTCCAGGCGCTGCTCGTCTTCGGCGGCCTTGCGATCCTGGCGCTGTGGTCGGTCTCGGGGCTGTGGCAGTTCCCCGATGCGCTGCCGGCGAACCTGTCGCTGCGCAGCTGGAAGCAGAGCCTGCCGGTGCTGGCCGGCCCGCTCGCGACCACCATCATCGTCGGTGTCGCGGCGACCGCCATCTCGCTTGCCATCGCGCTCGCCTGCCTGCAGCGGGAGAACGAGACCGGCCGCACGGGCGGCAACCGGGCGCTGGCGCTCGTCTACCTGCCGCTGCTGGTGCCGCAGATCGGCTTTCTGTTCGGCCTGCAATTGTTGCTCGTGGCCGCCGATGCCGACGCCAACTGGGCGGCGCTGATCGGCGCGCACGTCATCTTCGTGCTGCCTTACGTCTTCCTGTCGCTGTCGGCGCCCTGGCGCGCCTATGACCGGCGATACGAGGCGATCGCCGCCGCGCTCGGCGCGACCACCGGCCGCATCTTCTGGCGCGTGCGACTGCCCATGCTGACACGGGCCGTGCTGGCGGCGAGCGCGGTCGGCTTTGCCGTGTCGGTCGGCCAGTACCTGCCGACGCTGCTCGTCGGCGCGGGCCGGTTTCCCACCATCACCACCGAAGCGGTGGCGCTCGGCTCGGGCGGCAATCGCCGGGTGATCGGCGTCTACGCCTTCCTGCAGATGATGCTGCCGTTCATCGGCTTTGTCCTTGCCGGCCTGGTTCCCGCCTTGCTTTTCCGCAATCGCCGCGCGATCAGGGGCGTGTGACTCCCGCCGCCCCGTCCACAACGAGCGATGCCGCCGGCCTGCGCCTGGCCGATGTCAGGATCACGCTCGACGGTCGGCCGCTGGTCGCGGCGGACCATGCCATCGCGCCCGGCGAGGTGCTCACCGTGATGGGTCCCTCGGGATCGGGCAAGTCGACGCTGCTGGCGTTCATCGGCGGGTTTCTCGACCCGGCCTTCACGGCGCACGGGCGCATCTGGTGCGCCGGACGCGACATCACCGACGAGCCGCCGCAGGCCCGCCATGCCGGCCTCCTGTTCCAGGATCCGCTCCTGTTCCCGCACATGTCGGTGGGCGGCAACCTGGTCTTCGCGCTGCCCCAGCATGTGCGACCGGTCGCAAGACGCAAGGAACGGGCCGCCGAAGCGCTCGCCGATGTCGGACTTGCGGGTTTCTTCGACCGCGATCCGGACACGCTGTCGGGCGGACAGAAGGCGCGGGTGGCGCTGGCCCGCGTGCTCGTCTCCGAGCCGGCCTTCATGCTGCTCGACGAGCCCTTCTCCAAGCTCGATGCCGGCCTGCGCGCGCAGATCCGGCGGCTGGTCTTCGACCGCGCGCGCGCCATGCGGCTGCCGGTGCTGCTGGTCACGCACGATCAGGCCGATGCGGACGCGGCCTGCGGCGTGACCATCCATGTCGCCCCGCCCGAGGGCTGCGAAGGGAGCGGCGCGTGATCGACCTTGCGGCCACGGGCCTGCCTGTGGTCGACGTGCTGGGCGATCTCGCCGCGGCACTCGACGACAGGCCCAACGCCGTGCTCGTCGCCCCGCCCGGCGCCGGCAAGACGACGCTTGTGCCGCTCGCGCTGCTCGATGCCCAATGGGCGGCGGGCCAGCGGATCGTCATGCTCGAACCGCGACGGCTTGCCGCGCGCGCCGCCGCCCGGCGCATGGCGCATCTGATCGGCGATCAGGTGGGCGGAACGGTGGGGTACCGCATGCGGCTCGACAGCAAGGTCGGCGCGCAGACCCGGATCGAGGTGGTGACCGAAGGCGTCTTCGCGCGCATGCTGCTCGACGATCCCGAACTGACCGGCATCGCGGCGGTGATCTTCGACGAGTTTCACGAGCGCTCGCTCGATGCCGACTTCTCGCTGGCGCTGGCGCTCGACGTGCAGGCCGGCCTGCGCGACGATCTGCGGCTGGTCGTGATGTCGGCCACGCTCGATGGCGGGCGCGTGGCCGCGCTCATGGACGATGCGCCGGTCATCGAAAGCGCCGGCCGGTCCTATCCGGTCGCGATCCGATATCGGCCGCGACGGCCCGACCTGCGCATCGAGGACGCCACGGCCGAAGCGGTGCGCACCGCGCTGCGCGAGGAGGAGGGCAGCATCCTCGCCTTTCTGCCCGGACAGGCGGAAATCCGCCGGACCGCCGAGCGGCTCGAACCGCGCCTTCCGGCCGATGCCTATCTGGCGCCGCTGTTCGGCGCGATGGACATTGCCGATCAGGACAGGGCGATCGCCCCGGCCGCGGCAGGCCGGCGCAAGATCGTGCTCGCGACCGCGATCGCCGAAAGCTCGGTGACGATCGACGGCGTGCGCGTCGTCATCGATTCGGGACTGGCGCGGCGCCCGGTGTTCGAGCCGGGGCAGGCGATCACGCGGCTCGAAACCGTGCGCGTCAGCCGCGCTTCGGCCGACCAGCGCGCCGGCCGTGCCGGACGCACGCAGCAAGGTGTCGCGCTCCGCCTGTGGCATGAGGGCCAGACCGCCTCGCTGATCGCGTTCGATCCGCCCGAGATCACCCAGACCGACCTGTCGAGACTTGTGCTCGACTGCCTGGCCTGGGGCGTCAAGGACCCGCGCGCCCTGCGCTTCGTCGATGCGCCGCCCGAACCGGCCCTGATGAAAGCACGCGCCAGGCTCGAAAGCCTTGGTGCGATCGATGCCGGGGGCGCCCTGACCGCAAAGGGGCAAAGACTGCGCACGATCGCGCTGCCGGTGCCGCTGGCGGCGATGGTGGCCGATGCCACGGGCCGGGACGATGCCGTGCGGCGCGCGCGACTGGCCGTGCTGATCACCGAGCGCGGCCTTGGCGGGGCCTCGACCGATCTCGACCGGCGGCTCGCCGCCTTCGAAAGCGACCGCTCGCCGCGCGGCCGGCAAAGCCGCCAGCTTGCCGCGCGGCTCGCCGGCGGGCTCGACCTGTCCGATGGTGGCGCGGCGGCGTCCGGCGCCGGCGCGATGCTGCTGGGCGCGTTTTCCGACCGGGTGGCGCGGGCGCGGCCCGGCCAGCCCGGACGCTTCGTGATGGCCGGCGGCCGCGGCGTCAGGGTCGAGCAGGCCGATCCGCTCGCCGCCGAGGACTTCATCGTCTGCGCCGAGGTGGCCGGCGCGGGCGCCGATACGCGGTTGATCGCAGGGGCTGCGGTCACTCGCGCGCAGATCGAGGAGCGGCTTGGCGACCGGATCGCCGAAGCGGTCGAGCATCGCTTCGATCCTGCGTCGGGCACGTTGTCGGCGCGCGCGGTCCGCCGGCTCGGCGCGATCACGCTCGATGCGGCGCCCCGGCCGGTCGAAGCGGGCGAGAAGACGACAACGGCGCTGATCGAGGCGGTGCGCCGGCACGGCCTCGACACGCTGCCCTGGGAGAGGTCGAGCAGCGACCTGCGCGCACGCCTCGCCTGGCTGCATGCGCGGCTCGGGGCGCCCTGGCCGGAGATGGGCGCGGCGGCGCTGATCGCCTCGCTCGAGCACTGGCTGGCGCCGTTTCTGGCCGGCAGGACCGGCCTTGCCGATGTCCCGCTGCGCGCGGCGCTGCTGAGCCGGCTCGACCACGCGCTGCACGGCGAACTCGACCGCCTCGCACCGCACCACTTCACCGCGCCGACCGGCTCGAAGGTCCCGCTCGCCTATCCCGAAGACGGCGCCGCGCCGGTGCTGTCGGTCCGCGTGCAGGAGCTGTTCGGCATAAGGGCGCATCCGACTGTGCTCGGCGGCTCGGTGCCGATGGTCATCGAGCTACTCTCGCCGGCTCACCGGCCCATCCAGCGCACCACGGACCTGCCCGCCTTCTGGGCGGGATCGTGGAGGGATGTGCGCGCGGCCATGCGCGGGCGCTACCCCAAACATGCCTGGCCGGACGACCCGGCCCATGCCGAGCCGACACGACAGGCAAAACGGCGAAATTAGAAACCTTCAAATCTGGCAATCGGCAGCCCCGGGCGCCATATGAGCGGGCATGGATCAACAGGTCGTGCAGCAGGAAGTGGGCCAGTCCGAGCGCTTCGAGCGGCGCCGGCTGCGCATGTCGACGCTGATCAACACGCGCTGGATCGCGGTGTTCGGCCAGAGCGCGGCCGTCACATTCGTTGCCGCATGGTTCGGCTTTCAGTTTCCGGTCGTCGCCTGTTTCGCGCTGATCGCCATTTCGGCGGCGCTCAATCTGGTGCTGACATGGATCTATCCGGCCAATCGGCGGCTCGACCCGATGAGCGTGTTCGGCGTCCTGGCATTCGACATCATGCAGCTTGCCGCGCTGTTGTTCCTGACCGGCGGGCTCGAGAACCCCTTTTCGGTGCTGCTGATCGTGCCGGTGATCATCTCCGCCGCAACGCTGCCGGCCCTTTACACGGCCACTCTGGGTTTCCTCGTGGTCACCGCGGCAACCGTTCTGGTCTTCTCGCACCTGCCGCTGCCCTGGTATTCGGACGTTGCGCTCGACATACCGTTCATCTTCGTGGCCGGCATGTGGGGCGCCGTGATCTCGTCGGTCGCCTTCACCGCCTTTTACGTCTATCGCGTCGCAGACGAGGCGCGCAGCCTGGCCGACGCGCTGTCGGCGACCGAACTGGTGCTGCAGCGCGAGCAGCACCTGTCGGCGCTCGACGGGCTCGCCGCGGCCGCGGCGCACGAACTGGGAACGCCGCTGGCCACGATCTCGCTCGTCTCCAAGGAAATGGACCGGGCCACCACCGAAGACGACCCGCTCAAGGAGGATGTGCGCCTTCTGCGCGCGCAGGCCGACCGCTGCCGGCAGATCCTGAGCCAGCTGTCGACGCTGAACACGACGTCCGAAGCGCTGATGTCCCGGCTCTCGCTACGTGAGATGATCGAGGAAGTGGTCGATCCGCATCGCGAGTTCGGCGTGGACATCGCCACAACGCATGAGGGCGACGGTTCGGCCGAACCGGTGATGCGGCGCAATCCGGGCATCCTCTACGGATTGGGAAACCTGGTCGAGAACGCCGTCGACTTTGCGCGCAACCGGGTCTCCATCCGGCTGGGCTGGTCGCAGGAGCGTGTCGAGATCGACATCGTCGACGACGGACCGGGGTTCCCGTCCGACCAGCTCGAAAAGCTGGGCGAGCCCGATATCAGCATGGCGCGCGGCGCCCTGCGCAGCCGCAAGGGCGGGCCCGGGCTCGGCCTGGGCATCTTCATCGCCAAGACGCTGCTCGAGCGCAGCGGCGCGACGCTGCATTTTTCCAATGGGCCGCAGCCCGGTACCGGCGCCAAGATCTCGGTACACTGGCCCCGCTCATCCATCGAGGCGGAAGCTGCGTAGTTGAAGACAAAACAGGTGATTCATGACACACACACAGATCGCAGACCATGATGCGCCGGCCATCGGGCCGGACCCGACCCTGCTGGTCGTCGACGACGACGTGCCATTCCTGCGGCGGCTCGGCCGCGCCATGGAAAGCCGCGGCTTCGTGGTGGAGATGGCCGAATCGGTCGCCGAGGGCCTGGCCAAGGTCGAGGCGGCGCCACCGGCCTATGCGGTGGTCGACATGCGGCTCGAAGACGGCAACGGCCTCGAGGTCATCAAGGCGCTGCACGCCAAGCGCGACGACACGCGCGCGATCGTGCTGACCGGCTACGGCAACATCGCCACCGCCGTCAACGCGGTCAAGCTGGGCGCGATCGACTACCTGTCCAAGCCCGCCGATGCCGACGATGTGTACAACGCGCTCACCGTGGCGCCAAACCAGCCGCCGCCGCCGCCGGAAAATCCGATGTCGGCGGACCGGGTGCGCTGGGAGCACATCCAGCGCGTCTACGAGATGTGCGACCGCAACGTGTCGGAGACGGCGCGCCGGTTGAACATGCATCGCAGGACGCTGCAGCGCATTCTGGCAAAACGCGCGCCGAGATAGGGCGAACGAAAAAGGGGGCGTTCGCCCGTGCTCACCCCGTCATCATCCACTCGGCCGCCAGAAGCCGTTCGGCGGCAAAGCGCGCAAAGCGCAGCGTCATCGCCTTGCGCCGGGCAGCGGCCAGGCGATGCTCGGGCGCCTCGACGAGGATCTCGGCGCCATGGGCATCGGCGCGGATGAAGCCGCACTGGGCCGGAAACAGCGCCTGCGGCACGTCGGGCAGGGTGGCGAAGAAGAACCTGTCGCAGAAATCGCGATAGTCGGGCCATTTGCGGTCGGCACGCAGATCGGCGGGCGAGGACTTGATCTCGACGATCCAGATCGCGCCCTCGCGCGTCAGCCCGACCAGATCCGCGCGCCGGCCATTGGCGAGCGTCATCTCCGGCACAAGGGCGAGACCGGCCTCGAACAGAAGCGTCTGCACGCCGCGGCGCACGCGAAGGGCCCGGTCGGACTGGCGGCCGTCTTCGGTGGGCGGCGAGGCGTTCACGGTGACAAGCGGCATGCTCGGATCGTCTCCGGCAATCGTCGGCGGAGGGGAAGGCTCGGGTCGAATTGTGCCATATCTGTGTTCACAATGCGACACGGTGTGCCAAAGCGCACAGCGGCCACGCCCGCAAGGCACGCATAAGCTTGCTCGTGCAATCACAAATCGGTACAAACGAGGTGAGGCGGAGAGCGGAGGACGCTCTGCTCACCGGATGGGGGAAGACGGACATGCAGCGAAGACAGTTTCTCGCAGGGGTGGCGGCGCTTGCGACAACAGGCGTGGCGGGATGCTCGACGATCACGAACACGATCACCAATTCGGCCTATTTCGCCAATGCCTATGCCGGCCGGACCGATGGTCAGTACAAGCTGCCGTCGATTCCGGTGTCCAAGGTGCCGGCGAAATACCGCCGCCAGGTGGTCAATTATCCCACTGACGAAAAGCCCGGCACCATCATCGTCGATACGCCGAACCGGTTCCTCTACCTGGTCCAGGAGGACGGCAAGGCGATGCGCTACGGCATTGGCGTGGGCCGTGACGGCTTCCGCTGGGCCGGCACGGCGCGCGTCGGCTGGAAGCGCAAATGGCCGACCTGGACGCCGCCCGAGCCGATGATTCGCCGGCAACCGGAACTGGCCAAATACCGTGGCGGCATGGAGCCGGGCCTGACCAATCCGCTCGGCGCACGGGCGCTCTATCTGATGCAGGGTCGGCGGGACACCGGCTACCGCCTGCACGGCACGCCCGAATGGTGGTCGATCGGCGGGGCGGTCTCGTCGGGCTGCATCCGGCTGATGAACCAGGACGTGATCGACCTTTACGAACGCGTCGATCCGGGCGCCAAGGTGATCGTCAAGCAGGGCTGACCGGTTCGGTGCCGGACCGCATCCAAGAAAGGCCGGAGACGATCCGGCCTTTGTTGCGTCTGGCCTGGCCGGGTCCGGCGGCGCCGCTCAGACGGCCTCGACCTGCTGCACTTCGGGGATGAAGTGGCGCAGCAGGTTCTGAATGCCGTGCTTGAGCGTTGCCGTCGAAGACGGGCAACCGGCGCAGGCGCCCTTCATGTGCAAGAAGACCACGCCGTCCCTGAAGCCGCGAAAGGTGATGTCGCCGCCATCCTGGGCAACGGCGGGCCGCACGCGCGTCTCGATCAACTCCTTGATCGTGGCGACGATCGTCTCGTCGCCCGCATCGAAGAACTCCTCGTCGGCACCCATGGACGGGCCGCCGGCGCCGCCCTGATCGGCCATGACCGGCGCGTCGGACATGAAGTGCTCCATGATGCCGGCCAGCACGGCGGGCTTGAGATGCGACCAGTCCACGCCGTCCTGCTTGGACACGGTGACGAAATCATAGCCGAAGAACACACCCGTCACGCCGTCGATGGCGAACAGGCGGCCGGCCAGCGGCGATTGCGCGGCGGCCGCTTCGGGCTCGCGGAAATCGGCCGTGCCCATCTCCATGACGACCTGTCCGGGCAGGAACTTCAGCGTTGCGGGGTTGGGCGTGGCTTCGGTCTGGATGAACATGGCGGTCACCGGTCAAAGATTGGAATGATTCCAAAATAGGGGGCTTTCTCCCCGACATCAAGGGCGTCCGGGCCGGGGCGCTATGACAGGCTCTCGATGTCCTCGTCCGTCAGATTGGCGGGCACGACCGTGACCGGGATCGGAAAGGCCGCGTCGCGCCCGGCCACCGAGGAGACGAGCGGGCCCGGCCCCTCCTTGGCGGCGGCGGCGGCCAGCACCAGGATGGCGATGTCCTGGTCCTCCTCGATCAGCGCGTGGATCTGCTCGGCCGGCCGGCCCTCGCGAATGACGGTCTCGGCCTCCACGCCGCAGCGTTCGCGGGCGAGCGAGGCGTATTTGGCGAGCACCTGCTCGGCGCGCTCGAGCGCTTCCTCGCGCATGACCTGCTCGACGCCCAGCCAGTGCTGGAAATCGCCCGGCTCGATGACGAACAGGAGGATCAGCCCGCCACCGGAATTGACCGCCCGGCGCGCCGCATAAAGCAAAGCACGCTCGCATTCGGGCGTCTCGTCCATGATGGCGAGAAACTTGCGATGGTGGCCGGCCTCGCCGGACAGGCGCTTGGTTACCATGGATGCGATCCTGTCATGACCGCGATGTCGCCACAAGATGCCGTCACCGGCATCGATATGCCGACGGGCCGGGTCACGGACTGAGGCCGACGATGCGCTTGACGTCGGCCACGGTGCGCGCCGCCATCGTCGAAGCGCGCTCGGCGCCGTCGGCGAGAACCGCATCGATGTGAGCGGGATCGGCCAGCAGACGACGCATTTCGCCGGCGACCGGGCTGATCACCTCGACGGCGAGATCGGCCAGCGCCGGCTTGAACGCCGAGAACGGCCGGCCGCCGTGATCGGCCAGCACGGCGTGGCTGCTGACATCGGCGAGCGCGGCGTAGATGCCGACCAGATTGGCCGCCTCCGGCCGGCCCTCGAGACCGCCGGTGTCGGAGGGCAATGGCTCGGAATCGGTCTTGGCCTTGCGGATCTTGCGCGCGATATCCTCGGCGGTGTCGGTCAGATTGATGCGCGACATGTCGGAAGGGTCGGATTTCGACATCTTCTTGGTGCCGTCGCGCAGGCTCATGATGCGCGTCGCCGGCCCCTCGATCACCGGTTCGGTGAGCGGGAAATAGCCCGACACGGTCTCGCGGCCGACTTCCATCTCGACGCCAAGGCCCAGTTCGGCGATGTGGGCGGAATAGTCGTTGTTGAACTTCTGCGCGATGTCGCGGGTCAGCTCCAGATGCTGCTTCTGATCCTCGCCGACGGGGACATGCGTTGCCCGATAGACCAGAATGTCGGCGGCCATCAGCGTGGGATAGGCGAACAGGCCGACCGAAGCGTTCTCGCGGTCCTTGCCCGCCTTTTCCTTGAACTGGGTCATGCGGTTGAGCCAGCCCATGCGGGCCACGCAGTTGAACACCCAGGCCAGTTCCGCGTGCTCGTGCACGCGCGACTGGTTGAAGACGATGTGGTCCCTTGGGTCGATGCCCGAGGCGATGAACGCCGCCGCGACCGAGCGCGTGGCGTCGAGCAGTTCGCGCGGATCCTGCGGCAGGGTGATGGCGTGCAGGTCGACCACGCAGTAGATGCACTTGTAATGCGCCTGCATGGCGACGAACTTGCGGATCGCGCCCAGATAGTTGCCGAGCGTGAGATTGCCCGTCGGCTGGACGCCGGAAAAGACGCGTTCGTGAAAGGTGGCGGTCATCGGAAAACCGGAGCGTGTGGGCAAAAAGCGAGCGCCTTATGCAACGGGTCCGCCCGCGGCGCAAGGCTCGCCGTCACGCCTTGCGCACCAGCATGCGGCGCAAGGTGCCAAGGCGCGCCGCGCCTGTCAGATGCGCAATGGCGAAAAAGCTCACAATGCCGGTGCCGACGACGACGGCCAGCGCGCCGACGCGAACCGGCAGCGGGCTGGTTCGCGCCAGCGGCTCGGCGAGCAGCGCCGCCGCACCCATGACGCACGCGCCCATCAGCACGGCGCTCAGTGCCATCAGGCCCAGAAGTCGGGCCATGGAAGCGTCGATGGTCCACAGCCCGCGCCGGTTGAGCAGCGCATAAAGCAGCAGCGCATTGACCCAGCCGGCCAGCGAGGTCGCAAGCGCGATGCCGACATGGCCCAGAATCGGAAACAGCGCCAGGCTGGCGCCGATATTGACGGCGACGGCGACCGCGCCGATCTTCATCGGGGTGGCTGTGTCCTCGCGCGCGAAAAAGCCCGGCGAGAACACCTTGACCAGCACGAAGGCCGGCAGGCCGATGGCAAAGGCGCGCAGCGCGGCGGCGGTGCCGGCCGTATCCTCGGCGGTGAACTCGACGCGCTCGAACAGCACCGAGACCAGTTCCACCGGCACGACCGCCAGCGCCACGGCGGCGGGCAGGGTCAGCATCATCGAAAACTGCAGCGCGCGGGCCTCGGTCTGCCTGACGACTTCGCCATTGCCGACCTTGAGCTGGCGCGACAGTTCGGGCAGCAGCACGACGCCGATGGCGATGCCGACCACGCCGAGCGGCAACTGGTAGAGCCGGTCGGCGAGATAGAGCAGCGTCACCGCGCCGGCCTGCATGGAGGCGATGATCGTGCCGACAACGATGTTGATCTGGGTGATGCCGCCGGCGATGACGCCGGGTATGCCCAGCGTGACGAGCCGCTTCATGCGCCCGTTCCAGCGCGGGCGCACGAAGCCGAGCGGGAAGCCCTCGCGCCTGAGCGCGATGACGACCATGGCAAGCTGGGCGATGCCGCCGGCGATCACGCCGAAGGACAGCCAGACGCCCGCCGCGCGCTGCCCGACAAGGCCGGCGGCGACGATGTAGGCGAGGACGGCGATCAGGACGACATTGAGCAGGACCGGCGCGAAGGCCGCCGCCGCAAAGCGCCCCAGCCCGTTCAGGACGCCCGATATCAGCGCCAGCAGCGAGACCAGCGCCAGATAGGGAAAGGTGATCCGGGTCAGTTCGACGGCGAGGCCGAACTTGTCGGGGTCGGCGGAGAAGCCGGGCGCCAGGGCATACATGAGCACCGGCATGGCGATCATGGCGATCGCCGTCAGGGTCGCCAGCACCGTGATCAGCCCGGCCATGGCCTCGGAGGCAAAGCGGCTCGCCTCGGCACGGCCTTCGCCCTCGAGCCGTCGCGAGAACAGCGGAATGAAGGCCGAGTTGAACGCGCCCTCGGCGAACAGGCGCCGGAACAGGTTGGGAAAGCGGAAGGCGACGACGAAGGCGTCCGCCACCGGCCCGACGCCCAGGGCGGCGGCGAACAGGATGTCGCGGACGAAGCCGAGCACGCGGCTGGCCAGCGTCGCGCCGCCGACGGTGGCGAAATTGCGCAAAAGGCTCATGGGCTTGACGCGGCCCTGATCGTCCCCGAAGGCGCGGTGTCGCCGCCCGCCCCGTGCTGCTTGAGAACGGATGTCAGCGACTTGCGGATGCGGCCCTGTCGCGCCGGATCGACGATCTTCTGACCGGTCAGGTCGGTCACGTAGAAGCTGTCGATCACCTTCTCGCCGAAGGTCGTGATGTGCGCCGAGCGGATGTCGAGCCGCAGATCGGAGATCGCGCCGGTCAGATGCGACAGCAGGGCCGGCCGATCGAGCCCTTCGACCTCGATCACCGTGAAGCGGTTGGACAAGGTGTTGTTGATCCTGACCGCAGGCTCGACCTGGAAGGCGCGCAGGGCCCGCGCGGCCCGCTTGGGCTTTTGCTGGATCTCGGGCAGGCCGATATGGCCGCGCAGCACATCCTCGATCAGCGCACCGATACGGCGGGCGCGCCGCAACTCGTCCTCGTCGGCGGCGAATTCGCGCTCGATCTGGATGACGTCGAGCGCCCGTCCGTCGGTCGTGGTGAAGATGTGGGCGCTGTCGATGGAGGCGCCGGCGCTCGAACAGGCGGCGGCGATCACCGACAGCAGGCGCGGATGGTCCTGCGCCAGAATGGTGATCTCGGTGATGGCGTGAAAGCCGTGCGTGCGCACGGCCGTCGCCAGCGGGCGGCCGGCGGCGTCGGCGGCGCGGATCATCTCGGCGTGGCGGATCTGGTCGTGAAGATCGACGGTCAGGAGATAGTTGTCGTAATGCAGGTCGAGATAGGCCGTGCGCTCGGCCTGCGGCCAGTCGGCCAGCGCCTCGGCCAGGCGGGCGCGGCGCTCGGCGGCACGGCTGCGGCGGCCGGTCTCCGAAAATCCGCCCGTCAGCGCCAGTTCGGCTTCGGCATAGAGCGTGCGCAGGAGCTGGCCCTTCCAGCCGTTCCAGACCCCTGGGCCGACGGCGCGAATGTCGCAGACCGTCAGGATCAGCAGCAGCTTGAGCCGCCGCACCGTCTGCACACGGGCGGTGAAATCCTCGATCGTCTTGCGGTCGGACAGGTCGCGCCCCTGCGCCGTCATCGACATGGTCAGGTGTTCCTCGACAAGCCAGGCGATCAGCGCGGTATCCTCGGGCGAAAAGCCAAGGCGCGGGCACAGCCGGCGCGCCACCTCGGCGCCGGCGACGGAATGGTCCTGCGGCCGGCCCTTGGCGATGTCGTGCAGGAGCAGGGCGACATAGAGGATCGCCCGGTCGGCGCGAAGGCCCGGGATCAGCGTGGCGGCCAGCGGATGGTCCTCCTTGAGCGTGCCCTTCTCGATGTTCGCCAACACGCCGATGGCGCGGATCAGGTGCTCGTCGACGGTGTAGTGGTGATACATGTTGAATTGCATCATCGCGACGATCTTGCCGAATTCGGGGATGAACCGGCCAAGCACGCCGGCCTCGTTCATGCGCCGCAGGTTGAGCTCGGGATCGTTGCGCGAGGTCAGGATCTTGACGAACAGGGAATTGGCGTTGACGTCGGCGCGCAGGTCGCGGTCGATCAGCTTGAGCGAACGGCGCACGAGTTGCAGCGCCCTTGGATGGTATTCCAGACCGTAGCGGTCGGCGAGATGGAACATGCGGATCAGATTGACCGGATCGCGCTTGAACACATCGTCATCGGCGATGTTGATGCGCTGGCGGTCGATGACGAAGTCCTTGATGCCGCGGATCGTGGTGGCGCGCCGGGAAAAGGGAAGGCTCTGGAGCAGGGCCGACAGGGCCGGCGCCTGCTTGACCTCCGCATCCTCGAGGGCGGCGCAGAAGATGCGGGTGAGATCGCCGACATCCTTGGCCACGAGGAAGTAGTGCTTCATGAAGCGCTCGACGTCCTCGAGCCCGGGGTGGGTCTGATAGCCCAGCCGTTCGGCCAGATCGCGCTGGACGTCGAAGGACAGGCGCTCCTCGGCCTTGCCGGTCATGAAATGCAGGTGGCAGCGCACCGCCCACAGGAAATCCTCGCACTTGACGAACAGATTGTAATCCTTGCGGGTGAACACGCCGAGCTTGACCAGTTCGGCGCGGCGGCGGACGCGATAGACGTATTTGGCGATCCAGAACAGGGTATGCAGATCGCGCAGACCGCCCTTGCCGTCCTTGACGTTGGGCTCGACCAGATAGCGCGTTTCGCCCATGCGCCGGTGGCGCGCATCGCGCTCGGCCATCTTGGCCTGAATGAACTGTGCCGCGCTGGTGCGCACGACTTCATCGTCGAAACGCGCGATCAGCGTGTCGAACAGCTCCTCGTTTCCGATCAGGAAGCGCGCTTCCAGGATCGTGGTCGCAATCGTGATGTCGTCCTTGGAAAGGCGGATGCAATCGTCGAGATTGCGGGTGGCGTGGCCGACCTTCAGCCCCATGTCCCACAGCATGTAAAGGATGTATTCGGCGAGCTGTTCGCCAAGGGGCGTCTGCTTGTAGGGCAGCACGAACAGAAGGTCGACGTCGGAGCCCGGCGCCAGCGTGCCGCGTCCATAGCCGCCCACGGCGACCAGCGCGATGCGCTCGCCCCGGGACATGTTCGAGACCCTGAAGACCTCGGTCAGCGCGAAGCGGTAGGTGGCGCGGATGATGGTGTCCTGCAGTTGGGCGAGCCTTTGGGCGCAGCGATGGCCCGAACCGTCGGCAAACAGGCGGCGCTCGGCTTCGGCGCGGCCGTCCTTCAGCGTCTGCTTGAGATGGCCGAGCACGAGCGCCCGCGTGCTGCTCGCCCCCGCGTCGGCGCCCGACGTGCGGGCCAGCGCGACCAGTTGCGCGGTGAGCGCATCGGCGTCCGGTTCCGGCGGGTCGTCGGTCAGCGCGGCGGGCATCATCCGGGCCGTTGCCATCGATCAGTCCTTTCCCGCCGCCAGGGCCTTGAGCGCATAGAGCGCCTCGAGCGCGGCGCGCGGTGTCATGTCGTCGGGCGTCAGTTCGGCCAGCGCCGCCTCGATCTGGCTGGGCTTGCCGGCCGGCGCCGCCGGCGCCGCGGCCGAGGCGATCGAAAACAGCGGCAGGTCGTCGATCAGGTCGGCCGTGCCACGGTCGCGGTTCCGTGCCTCGAGCCGGTCGAGCACCTGGCGGGCGCGCTCGACGACCGCATGCGGCAGCCCCGCCAGCCGGGCCACTTGGACGCCATAGGAGCGGTCGGCGGCGCCGCGCGTCACCTCGTGCAGGAAGATGACATCGCCCTGCCATTCCTTGACGCGCATGGTCACGTTGACCAGCCGGCCGAGCTTTTCGTTCAGCGCCGTCAGTTCATGGAAATGGGTCGCAAACAGCGTCCGGCAACGATTGTGCTCATGCAGGAATTCGATCGCCGCCCAGGCGATCGACAGCCCGTCAAAGGTGGCCGTGCCGCGGCCGATCTCGTCGAGAATGACCAGGGCATTCTCGCCGGCCTGATTGAGGATCGCGGCGGTCTCGACCATCTCGACCATGAAGGTCGAGCGCCCGCGCGCCAGGTCGTCCGAGGCGCCAACGCGCGAAAACAGCCGGTCGACCACGCCGACATGCGCCTGGCCGGCGGGCACGAACGCGCCCATCTGGGCCAGGATCGCGATCAGCGCGTTCTGGCGCAAGAAGGTCGACTTGCCGCCCATGTTCGGGCCGGTCAGCAGCCACAGCGCGCCATGGCCCGCGCCGTTCTGCGGAGACAGGTCGCAGTCATTGGCGACGAACGGGTCGGCGGCCTGGCGCCTGAGCGCCTGCTCGACCACCGGATGACGGCCCGCGACGATGCGGAAGGTGCGGCTGCCATCGACCACCGGCCGGCACCAGCCCTGGGCGGTGGCGAGATCGGCGAGCGCCGCCGAGACATCGAACACGGCGAGCGCCCGGGCGACGGCGCCGATCGCCTCGGCCCGTTCGACGGCCATGGTGCGCAGCTCGTCGAAGACGGCGAGCTCGATCTCGAGCGCGCGGCCCGCCGCGTTGGCGATGCGGCTTTCCAGGTCGGCCAGTTCGGTCGTCGTGAAGCGGACGGCGCTGGCCAGCGTCTGGCGATGGATGAAACGTGCCTTGGCCTCGTGCGTGCCGGTCAGCGCGCCGGCATTGAGCGCAGTGACCTCGATGAAATAGCCAAGAACGTTGTTGTGGCGGATCTTGAGCGACTTGACGCCGGTTTGGGCGGCATAGTCCGCCTGAAGGCCGGCGATGACGCGGCGGCTTTCGTCGCGCAGCGCGCGCATCTCGTCGAGTTCGCCGTGGTGGCCGGCGCGCACGAAGCCGCCATCGCGCGCCAGAAGCGGCACGTCCTCGTCAAGGGCGGCGGCGAGCGCCTCGGCGAGGTCGGCGGGCAGGGCGCCGAGCGCCTGGCGCGCCGCGGCCAGTTCGGCGGGCAGGTCGCGGCCCTCGAGCAGGTGGCGCAGTTCGGCGGCGGTCTGCAGCCCTTCGCCCAGCGCGCGCAGATCGCGCGGGCCACCGCGGTTGAGCGACAGGCGCGAAAGGGCCCGCGCCATGTCGGGCGCCTGCTTGAGCCGGGCGACGAGCTCGCCGGCGAGCGCGTCGTCGGCGACGAAGAACGCGACCGAATCGAGCCGGTCGGCGATCGCCGCCGGATCGGTCAGCGGCGCGCGCAGACGGGCGGCGAGAAGGCGCGAGCCGGCACCGGTGACCGTGCGGTCGATGGCGTGCAGCAGGCTGCCCTCGCGCCCGCCCGCAAGGGTGCGCTCGAGTTCGAGATTGGCCCGCGTCGCCGGGTCGATGAACATCTTGTCGGTGACCGAGTCGCGCTGCGGGCGCTGCAGCACCGGGCGTTCGGCGACCTGGGTCTTTTCGACATAGGCGAGCGCGCCGGCGGCGGCGGCCAGTTCGGCGCGGGAGAAGTCGCCAAAGCCCTCAAGCGTCGCCACGCCGAAATAGCGCGCCAGCCGGTCGGCGGCGGTGGCGCTGTCGAACAGGCTTGGCGGGTGCGGCGCGACCATGCGGCCGAAGGCATCGAAGACCGGCCGAAGTCCGGGCTCGTGGAACAGCGGCTCGGCCAGGATGATCTCCCTGGGCGCAATGCGGGTGATGTCGGCCTCGAGGCGTTCGGCGGCCGTCTCGCCAAGGCGGAACTCGCCGGTCGAGATGTCGATCCAGGCCATGGCCATCTCGCCGGAGGCGCGGATGCGCGCAATGGCAAGCAGGAAAGTGGCCTCGCCCGGCGCGAGCAGCTTGTCCTCGGTGATGGTGGCCGGCGTGACCAGACGCGTGACATCGCGGCGCACGACGGCCTTGGAGCCGCGCTTTTTCGCTTCCGCCGGGTCCTCGAGCTGCTCGCAGACCGCGACGCGGTGGCCGAGCGCGATCAGCTTTTGCAGATAGTCGTCGGCGGAATGGACCGGCACGCCGCACATGGGGATGTCCTCGCCGGCGTGCTTGCCGCGCTTGGTCAGCGCGATGCCGAGCGCCCGCGCGGCGATCTCGGCGTCGCCAAAGAACAACTCGTAGAAATCGCCCATCCGGTAGAACAGCAGCGAATCGGGATTGGCCGCCTTGATCTCGATATACTGCGCCATCATCGGCGTCGCCGTGGCGGCATCGTCCTTGCCGGTCGTGACGGGGCGCATCTGGGTCATGGTCAGCTTGAATACGCGTCTTGCGCCGCGTTTCCAACGCCCCCGGGCCGCCATGCCACGGGTTTTGCGCGTGCCGGCCGTGCCTTCAGGCCGCAAAGCGGCTGGCGTCGGTGCCGTAATAGGTCAGATAGCGGGCATCGATATGCTCGACGGGCAGAATGACGAGCACGTCGATCGAGGCGAAGACAGGATCGATCACCGCGCCGTCGCCGAACTTCGCGCCGAGACGCAGATAGCCCTTGACGAGCGGCGGCAGGGCGCGCATCGCCGTCCGCAGGTCGATGGCCTCGGCGCCGGTCATGTCCATGTCGACGCCGATAGCGTCATGCGCCCGCGCGGCCCAGGCGCCTTCGGCGCGGGCATGGTGGTGGAGCAAGGACAGTGCCTGGGCATGGGCGGCCGGGTCGGTGCCGGCAAAGGAGGCGCAGCCGAGCATGACATCGAGGTCATGGCGGCGGCAATAGGCCCAGATCCCCTGCCAGAGCAGTTCGATGGTGCGCCTGCCGCGATAGGCGGGCGCCACGCAGGAACGTCCGAGCTCGACGAACCGCCGGCCGCGATGCCGCGCCAGCAGGGGCGCGATGTCGAAGGTGGCGGCCGAATAGAAGGCGCCGCCGGCGCCAAGCCGGTCCGCGGGCAGCAGCCGGTAGGTGCCGACGATGCGGCGCTCGTCCGGGCCGGGCAGGCCGGTGTCGAGGACGATCAGGTGGTCGCAGACGGCGTCGTGGGCGTCCTCGTCGCGCCCGCTGCACGCCTTGGTCCCCAGATCGGCGCCGAATTCTTGCGAGAACACGTCAAAGCGCAGCCTCTGAGCGGCGCGCAGTTCGGCCGAGTTGCGGATGAGACGGGTCTCGAGCGGGCCGAGCCTGCCAAGGCTTCCAAGGCACGGCTCCGGGTTCGGCAGTTCATCGAGCGGGGCAGGACTGAGGACGGTCATCGACGAACCCCGTGTTCGGCGCAGATGTACGGCAAGGCCATTATGTAGGTGCGAACACAATTCGATGACAGGCTTTTCGCCCCGTTGCGACGAAAAAACGCAAACCGCCTCATGCGGCGGACTGCGCGTCGACCCGGGGCAGGAACATGTCCAGATATTCAAGACAGAGCGGCTTCTGGATGACCGCCTGGGCTCCGAGCGCCAGAAGCGACTGTTCGGTTTCGGCGTGATCGTCGGCGGTCAGCGCGATGACGGGTACGCGCGGGGCGAGCCCGGCGGCGTCCTCGTGGCTGCGGATCATGCGGATCGCCTCGGCGCCGTCCATGACGGGCATGTGCACATCCATCAGGACGAGGTCGAAGGCGGTGCCGCCCGCCACGAAGTGCCGCACGGCGTCCTGTCCGTTCTCGGCGAGCGTGACCTTGTGTCCGGCCTTTTCGAGCATGGTGCGGGCCAAAAGCGCGTTGACCGGATTGTCCTCGGCCAGAAGAATGCTGCGCGGCGTGGTGCCCAGATGCGGCGCGCGGCGCTTCTCGCGCACGGTGTCGGCATCGCTGTCGTCGAAACTGTGGGTGAGCACGCGCAGGAGCGTCGCCTCGCGCACCGGGCGGGTCAGAAAGGCGTGACCGGCGGCCTTGAACGCGGCGCCGAGCGTGCCGCGCTGGGCCGGCTCGATCAGCACCACCGCGCGCCAGCCGGTTTCCTTCAGCCTGTCGGCGAGGGCGAGCGCGGAGCCGCTTTCGCCAAGGATGCGGCTGTCGATCAGCGCCGTGCCGTTGTGCCGTGCCGCGGCGCGCTCCGACACGTCTGCGGCGGTGTCGCAGCGGACCGCCTTGGCGCCCGCTTCGGCCATGACGGCGGCAAGCGCTTGCGCCTCGAAGCCGGCGCGCATCAGCAAAACGAAGTCGCGGCCGGACAGCGGCGCCTCGCGCCTGGCTGGAGCCGGCGCGATGCCCGTCGGAAGGCGGATCTCGAAACGCGTGCCCGCGCCGACCGTGCTGTGGCAGGCGATCGTGCCGTTCAGCCGGTCGACGATGCGCCTTGCGATGGAAAGGCCGAGGCCGGCCCCCTCGTGCGGGCGCGCGAGGCTCATGTCGACCTGCTCGAAGGGTTCGAAGATGTCTGCCTGCTTGTCGGCGGGAATGCCCGGCCCGGTATCGCTGACGGCGACCTTGAGATCGCGGGCCACGGTGTCCGCGCGCGCCGCGCACAGGCCGATCTCGACGAGCACGCCGCCGGCCTGCGTGAACTTGATGGCGTTGCCGACGACATTGAACAGGATCTGGCGCAGCCCCTTGGAATCGGCGCGGAAGGTCTCGGGCACCGCCGGATCGATGCGATAGGCGAGATCGAGGTCCTTGTCGTGGGCGCGCGCGGCCAGAAGCTCGATGACGCCGCCGGTGAGGCTGCGAATCTCGGTCGCCTCATAGACCGGAGCGGGCGTTTCGGCGCCGCTGCGCCCGAATTCGAGAAGGTCGCCGACCAGCAGCATCAGCGCCTGCGAGGACGAGCCGATCGCCTCGACATAGTTGCGCTGTTCGGCGGTGAGCCGGGTGTCGGCGAGCAGCTTGCTCATGCCGATGATGCCGTTGAGCGGCGTGCGGAGCTCGTGGCTGACGATGGCCAGAAAGCGCGACTTGGCCGCATGCGCATCGCCCAGCAATGCGTGCGCGTCGGCTGTCCGCCAGTGCCGGTCGTGGCTGGCTTCGTCCGCCTCGGCACCGATGCCGGATTGTGCTGGGCGTCGCTCCATGGCGCGATCATCGCACGCCATGGTTATCGTTTCGTTGCCTGCGCGAGAGCGGTTGCGGACGGCTCAACCGGTCATGTCGACAACCACCCGGCCGCGTATCTGTCCGTTCAGGATGGCTTCGGCCGTCGGTATGATGTCGTCAAAGCCGATCGTGCGCGACAGGCTTTGAAGCTTTTGCGGGTCGAGATCGGTCGCCAGCCGCGCCCAGGCCGTCTCGCGCAGGGGGCGCGGCGCCATTACCGAATCGATGCCCAGAAGCGACACCCCGCGCAGAATGAACGGCGCGACCGTGGCCGGCAGGTCCATGCCCTGGGCGAGCCCGCAGGCGGCAATGGTGCCGCCGCGCATGGTCTGCGCGAGCACGTTGGCAAGGGTATGCGAGCCCGCTGAATCGACGCCGCACGCCCAGCGCTCGGCGCCGAGCGGCCGGCCGGGTTCGGACAGTTCGGCGCGGTCGATGATTTCCGACGCGCCAAGCGAGGACAGGAACGCGCTCTCGCCGGTGCGCCCGGTCGAGGCGATGACATGATAGCCGAGCCGGGACAGGACGGAGATGGCGACCGTGCCCACACCGCCATTGGCGCCGGTGACGATGGCCGGCCCGGCATCGGGCGTGACGCCGGCGCGTTCGAGCGCCAGGATCGACAGCATGGCGGTGTAGCCGGCAGTGCCGATCGCCATGGCCTGTTGCGCGGTGAACGCATCGGGCAGGGCGATGAGCCAGTCGCCGCTGACGCGCGCGCGGCCGGCATAGGCGCCGTAGTGGGTCTCGCCGACGCCCCAGCCATTGAGGATCACGCGGTCGCCGGGCTTCCAGTCGGCGTGGTCGGAAGAAAGGACGGTGCCGGCGAAGTCGATGCCGGGAATCATCGGCCAGCGGCGCACGACCGGCGAAGCGCCGGTGATGGCGAGCCCGTCCTTGTAGTTGACCGTCGTCGCTTCGACGGCGACGGTGACGTCGCCGTCCATCAGGTCGTCCTCGGTCAGCGTCTTGACGGTCACGGACTGGTTCCTGGCCTCGTCGCGCGTGACCATGATCGCCTTGAACGTGTCGCTCATTCGTCCTCTCCCTTGCGTTCGCTCTTGCGGGCGGCCTGCCAGGCGAGCACTTCGTCCAGGATCACCAGCCCCGCCCCGATGGTGATCGCCGCATCGGCCAGGTTGAAGATGGCGAACGACCAGCCCGGCGTGTGAAACAGGAAATAGTCGATCACATAGCCATATAGCACGCGATCGATCAGATTGCCGATTGCACCGCCAATGATCAGCGCAAAGCCGATATGGGCGAGCCGGCGCTCGGGCGGGCTCGATGCCCAAAGCCAGGTGACGAAGGCCGAAACGGCCAGGCTGAGGCCGATCAGCGGCAGCGGACCGGCGCCCGACAGCATGGAAAAGGCGATGCCCGGATTGTGCGTCAGGAAGAGAGCGAAGAAGGGCAGCAGGTCGATGCGCTGGTGATAGTCCATGACCTGCTCGATGCCGATCTTGATCGCCTGGTCGGCGGCGACCAGCGCGGTGACGGTCACAACGGCCGTCGAGAGGCGCTTCATGGCAGGGCTCCTGCGGGCTCGACGGCTAGCGCGTGGCGGCGCGCCTCGTAAAGGCAGATGGCGGTGGCGACGGCCAGGTTGAGCGAGTCGGCGCGGCCGGCCTGCGGAATGCGGATCAAAGTGGTGCAGACCTCGACGAGCGCCGCGGGCAGTCCGGCCTGTTCGTTGCCCATCAGCAGCAGGATCGGGCCGTCGGCATAGTCCGGCGCGCGGTAGTCGACCGCGCCCTCCAGATGAGTGCCCACGATCTGGCCGGGCCAGTTGCGGGCGAGCGCGATGAACGCGTCCTGGCGCATCCGCGCGACGGGCACGGCGAAGATCGAGCCCATGGTGGCGCGCACGGTCTCGGTGGCGAACGGGTCGGTGGTCTCGCCGACCAGGATCACGCCCGCCGCGCCGGCGGCGTCGGCGGTGCGGATGATCGTGCCAAGATTGCCCGGATCGCGCACCCGGTCGAGCGCGATCCAGACATCGCCCGGGGCAGGATCGATGCGACGGGGATCGGCGAAGCGCCGCTGCATGACCGCGGCGACCATCTGCGGATTGTCGCGGCGGGTGATCGTCCCCAGCAGCTTTTCGGGGACCAGCAGGACATCGGCGCCGGCGGCCACGCAGCGCGCGGCGAGCGCCTCGACACGGTCATTGCCGCGTTGCGAGCGCGCCTGGATCAGCGTGCGCACGCGCCAACCGGCATCGAGCGCGTCGATGATCAGTTTCATGCCCTCGGCGAGGAAGCTGTCGGTTTCCTCGCGATGGCGCTTTTTTTCGAGCAGGCGGATCTGCTTGACGATCGGATTGGCGGCGGAGGTGATCTCCTTGACCCGGCCGGGGGCGCGCGCAGCGGTGTCCACGGCGGTCACGCTCCCGGCGTCCAGCGGCTGAACATGGAGGTGGAAAGCGCGCGATCGGCGGCCTTCTCACGCAGGACCAGTTCGCCCGATTCCACATAGCCCGGCTCGTTCCGGCCAGGCGGCGCGAAACCGGTCATCGTCTCCATCATGAGCTCGTGGATCGCAAACATCGAGGCACGGATGGCATAGGCGGTCAGCACCATCATCAGCGGTCTCTCGGTGAGGATGGCGCGGCAGCCGTCGAGCATGTCGGGCAGATGCTCGAACAGTTGCCAGACCTCCCCCGCCGGGCCGCGGCCATAGGCGGGCGGGTCGAGCAGCACGATGTCGTAGACATTGCCGCGCCGGCCCTCGCGGACGACGAATTTCATCGCGTCCTCGCAGATCCAGCGGATCGGCTTGTCCTCGAGCCCGGCATGGGCCTGGTTCTCGCGCGCCCAGCCGATCGCCTTTTTGGAGGCGTCGACATGGGTGACCTCGGCGCCGGCGCGGGCGGCGACGAGAGAGGCGATGCCGGTATAGCCGAACAGGTTGAGCACGCGCACCGGCCGGCCCGCACGGGAAATGGCCTGGTCCATGGCACGCCAGTGAACCGCCTGTTCGGCGAAGACGCCGACATGGCGGAACGAGGTGAACCGGCCCAGATAGCCGATACCGTCGAAGCGCATCGGCCAGGTCTCGCCATGCCGGGCCTTCGGAAAACGCCAGCGTCCGACGCCCTCCTCGTCGGTGTCGCCGGTGAAGATCGCGTCCGCCGCGTCCCATTCGGAAGCAGGCAGGGCCTTGCCCCAGATCGCCTGCTGCTCGGGGCGCACCAGCCGCATGGCGCCATACTGCTCCAGCTTGCGGCCGTCGCCCGTGTCGAGCAGCGCGTAGTCGTCATCGGGCCGGGCCTCGAGGATCACCGGCACGGCCTGGCGCGGCCGTTCGCCGCTTCGGCGCCGGCGCGGGGCCGCGTCGCGGTCCGGCCGCTTCGCCTCGGTGGGGGCGGCGTGCCTGGGCTTGGGCCGGAAGGTCTGCCCGGCGCCGTTGCGATCGCGTCTTGCGGGGGCGTCGCGCCGTGTGTCGGCGGGCCGGGAATGGCGGCCGCGGGGAGACCGGTCCTTGCTCATCGGCCCGATATGGCCGCCAATGATGGCGTTGTGAAGAGCGCGCGCCTGCGTTCTTGACGTGCGCTTGCCCGCGCATTTGACTTCGAAGCCGGCAAGGGAGGCAAGCAATGGACGAACTAGACCAAGGCTATCGGGACAATGTCGGCACGGTGTTCTTCTGGTCGCTGATCGCGTGCCTGGCGCTGTGGCTGCTGGCCTCGCTGTTCGGCTGAGCGCCGGCTCACAGGCCGCACCGGTCGGCGACCAGCGTGGCGGCGGCGATGTCCTCGAGCGAGGCGCCGGTCGACTTGAACACGGTGACCTCCCCGGCGCTCGTGCGGCCGGGGTGGGCGCCCTCGACGAGATCGCGCAGTTCGGCCCTGATATGGCCGCGCGCGATGCGCCCGGCCTTGATCGGCTGCACGATGTCGCCGCCCTCATGCAGCGCCCCGGCATAGGTGTCGACGAAGACGCTCGCCATCTCGATGCAGCGGTCGTCGCTCTCGCGCATGTCCGGGGTGAAGGCGCCGACCAGATCGACATGCGTGCCCGGTTTGACATGGGCCCCCTTGACCAGCGGCTCGGTCGATAGCGTCGCCGCGGTGATCACGTCGGCCTCGCCGATGGCCGCGTCGAGTTGGCCTGCGGGCACGTGGCGCGCATCATGGCCCTCGGCCGCCAGTTCGGCGGCGAGGCGTTCGGCCGACGCCTCGCGGCGGTTCCACACAGCGATCGCCTGGAAGTCGCGCACGGCCAAGTGGGCGCGGGCAAGAAACGGGGCGAGCGCGCCGGCGCCGATGACAAGCAGCGTGCGCGGTTCGGCCGGGGCGAGGTAGCGGGCGGCAAGGGCGGAGGCGGCGGCCGTGCGCCAAAGGGTCAGGCGCGTGCCGTCGAGCATGGCGACCGGCGCGCCGGTGGTCTTGTCCATCAGCACGACCGATCCCATCACCGTGGGCAGCGAGCGCGTGCCGTTGTCGGGCGTGACGACGACCATCTTGACAGCGATGTGCCGGTCCGACCAGGCCGGCATCAGCAGCAGCGTCTGATCGTCGCCGGCCGCATTGGCGATGGTGTGGTGGTGTCGCGGCGGGGCATGGACGCCGCCGGCGAACGCCTCCCGCAGCACGTCGACCAGCGCCGGGAAATCAAGGGCCGCATCGATGTCCGATGCCGAAACGATACGCATCGGCCGACCGGCTCAGCGCTGCAGGACGAGGGAATTGCCGGCGGTGTCGTCGGTCCCCGCCTTGCGCTTGGTCTCCTCGACCTCGTAGCGCAGCTTCTGCGCCTCGCGCTTGTAGCTGCGCTCCTGCTTGCGGTGCTTGCCCTGGGCCAGCCAGGCGCCGACGCCGCCCGCCACGATGCCGATCGCGGCCGCGCAGAACAGCCAGACGAACAGCGGCGCCTCATAGGTCAGAGCCGGATTGCCGGGATTAAACACATCGATGCTCAGCGGCACCGACCGGCGGTTGGCGACCATCAGCGCGATCAGCATGATCGCCAGCGGGATCAGGATGAGGACGTAGAGAATGCGGCGCAGCATGGCAGGTCCGATCGGTGGGTCAGCCCGCCCCGTTGAGGCGGTTGCGCAATTCCTTGCCGGTCTTGAAGAAAGGCACCCATTTCTCCTCGACCATGACGGTCTCGCCGGTGCGCGGATTGCGGCCCTCGCGCGCCGGGCGGTTCTTGACCGAAAAGGCGCCGAAACCACGCAGCTCGACGCGGTTGCCCTGAGCCAGCGTCTCGGCGATCTCGTCGAGCACGGCGTTGACGATGTTCTCGACGTCGCGCTGATAAAGATGCGGGTTGCGATTGGCGATGATCTGCACGAGCTCTGATTTGATCATGGGTTTGATGCTGCTGGAGAAACCGGACTTTCAGCGTGCCAAAGGGAGACAAGGCCGTCAAGGAAAAGCCGCTCCTGAAGCGCCTCGACGGCCGGCGCCGAAAGCGGCGCAAGGCCGGTCGCCCGTGCAAAGCGCGCCACGATCGAATCGAGCAGCAGCGATGCCGCCGAAGGCGTACGCGGTTCCCAGTCGACCGTCCGCAGATCGGGATCGACGCCCTGCTCGGTCAGCCAGGCGCGCGCCACGTCCTGGCCGCCCAGCGCGTCGACCAGACCGTTCTGCAGGCCTTGACGGCCGGTGAAGACCGAACCGTCGGCAAGGCGGTCGATGGTCTGGGCGTCGAAGCCCCGCCGCTCGGCGACCAGGTCCTTGAACCACTGATAGCTGTCGAGAACCATCTGGCGGATCATGCGTTCGGCGCCCGGCGGCGGTTCGCCGAAAAAGGACGGCTCGGACTTCAGCGGGGTCGACTTGATGTCGGTGACTTCGATGCCCCAGCTCTCCAGCAGCCCGGAAAAATTCGGATACTGCACGATCACCCCGATGGAGCCGACGATGGAAGTGTGGCGCGCGACGATGTGATCGGCGGCGGTCGCGATCATGTAGCCGGCGGACGCGCCCAGCGTGTCGATCCGGGCGACGACGGGCTTGTCGGCGGCGATGTCGCGGACGGCGTGGTAGAGCGCCTCGCCGGCCGCCGTCGTGCCGCCGGGGGAGTCGATGGTCACGATGACGCCCGCAACGCGGCTGCTACGGGCGATCTGTTCGAGCAGATCGAGCATGCGCTCGTCGCCCAGGAGCGTGCCGGCAATGGAAACGTTGGCAACGTGGGGCCGGGCCTGGGGGCCGAGCCGGTCCGTGCCGAAACGGGCGGCGAGGGCGACGATGATGGCCAGGGCCGCAAGCACCGACACGATGCGCCAGAAGGTCAGCTTGCGACGCATCCGCTGCCGGTCCACGATGTCGTCGGCGCGCAATGGTTCCATCGTCTCTGGCTCCCGGTCCGGTTGCATCGGCGGCCCGCCCGCCGCATGCAGTTAGCACATCCCAAATCGACCACAATGCGAATTTAGCGCGCAGTCACGCAAATGAAGTATGGTCCCGCGAAATCCAGCCGGCAATGCCAAGGTTCCATGCCATGAGCCAGACACGTCAGCCGCCCCGGCAAGGCGCCTATGCGCGGGCCGCCTCGCATTCCTCGCGGGTGCGGCTGCTCAAATGGCTGGTGCCGGCGCTGGCGACGGTCGGCCTGGCCGCCCTTGCCGGTGTCGTCATCGTCTCGCGGCTGACGACGCCCGGGCTCGAATTCGACCCCTCGGCCAGCGGCATCGTCGACGGTCAGTTCGTCATCGCCGATCCGGTTCTGAACGGGTTCACCGCCGATGACCGGGCCTACCGGGTCGCGGCGCAGCGGGCGCGACAGACGCTGGGCACGACCGTGATCGGCCTCGACGCGCTCGACGCCGAAATCGAGCTCGAGGACGGCCGGACCGTGGACCTGATCGCCGAAACCGGCGTGTTCGATACCGACACCAGCGTGCTCGATATCGAAAGAGCCGGCACGGTGACCATCTCCGACGGGACGCGGGCGGTGTTCTCGGCCATGCGCATCGACTTCGATGCCGGGGCGCTTGAAACGCGCGAGCCGTTGACGATCAGCCGCCCCGGCCTTCGAATCGAGGCGGGCCGGCTGCGCGTCGAGGACAATGGGCGCAGGATGGTGTTTGAAAACGATGTCGGTGTGGTGATACAGCCGGATGCGCCCGGCATGGCGCTGAACGCCGGGGCCGGCGAGGCCGAGCGATGATGATGGACCAAGACATGACCCGCACCGCGTTGCGCATCTGCCTGGGCGTTGCCCTTGCCGTTCTGTTGGCCTGGCCACAGTCCGGCCTGGCACAGGGGCGCGGCACCAATTTCGCCATCACCGCCGACGAACCGGTGCAGGTCGACGGCGACCGGCTCGAAGTGCTCGAGGACCAGGGCCGGGCGATCTTCGAGGGCAATGTGCGAGTCGTGCAGGGGCAGACGGTGATGCGCACCGGACGGCTGGTGATCCATTACGCGCGCGGCGAAGGCGGATCGCTGATCGAGGGCGGTTCGGCGATCGAGCGCCTTGAGGCGAGCAATGGCGTCAACATCCAGTCCGGCGAGCAGGTGGCGACCGGCGAGCGCGCCGAATACGACATGGCCTCGGCGACGCTGACGCTTTCGGGCCAGCGCGTGACATTGTCGGAAGCCGGCAACGTGGCGACCGGATGCCGGCTCACCGTGAACATGCGCTCGAGCCGTGCCCGGCTGGAAGGCTGCGGCGACCAGAGCTCGCGGCCGACCATCCTCATCCAGCCGCGCAACCGCTGACCGAAGCGCCCGCAACCCGCATGACATCGCGCCCGCGCCCTTGACCGCCGCTCCCGAGCCCCCCGCCAACGGGCAAGACGGCAACCGCCCCGCCGCCCGCCGCAACGGGCGCATCGACCTGACGGGCACGCTGATCGCGCGCGGGCTGACCAAGAGCTATCGCGGCCGGCGCGTGGTCGACGGCGCGTCCATGGCGGTGCGCACAGGCGAGGCGGTGGGCCTGTTGGGGCCGAACGGGGCGGGCAAGACCACCTGCTTTTACATGGTCACCGGGCTGGTGCCCGTCGATGCCGGCCAGATCCTGATCGACGGCAACGACGTCACGCACATGCCCATGTATCAGCGCGCCCGGCTGGGGATCGGCTATCTGCCGCAGGAAGCCTCGATCTTTCGCGGATTGAGCGTGGAGAAGAACATTCTCGCCGTGCTCGAAGTGGTCGAAAAGAGCGCCAGGGCGCGCGCGCGCAAGCTCGACGCGCTGCTCGAGGAGTTTTCGATCGCGCATCTGCGCAAGTCGCCGTCGATCGCGCTGTCGGGCGGCGAGCGGCGGCGCTGCGAGATCGCCAGGGCGCTCGCCTCCGAGCCGGCCTTCATGCTGCTCGACGAACCGTTCGCCGGTGTCGACCCGATCGCGGTCGCCGACATTCAGGAACTGGTGCGGCATCTGACAAGACGCGGCATCGGCGTTCTGATCACCGATCACAATGTTCGCGAAACGCTGGGGCTGATCGACCGGGCCTACATCATCCATGCCGGCAAGGTGCTCACCCATGGCACGCCAAGGCAGATCATCGCCAACCCCGATGTGCGCCGGCTTTACCTTGGCGACCGGTTTACCCTTTGAACCGGCTTTGCCGCGCCGCGACGATCGGGCACTGGCCATCGCGTTGAAAAAGCGCTTCAATGGCGCTCATGCAAGCTGCGGGCCATTTGCCGCGGCGGGGACCGGACGCGTAGCGGGTATTCGAGTGGACGAGTGATGGCGCTGTCGGCACGCCTCAACCTGCGTCAGACCCAATCCATGGTCATGACGCCGCAATTGCTGCAGTCGATCCGGCTGCTTCAACTGGGCCATGTCGAGCTGCAGCGTTTCATCGACGAGCAGATCGAGCGCAATCCGCTGCTCGAGCGCGCCGAGGAGGGTGCGGCGCGTGCTGCCGAGATCGGCCCGGACGATGCCGAGAACGCGCCGGGGAGCGGAGCCGAGCCGGCCGCCCATGGCACCGATATCGCCGCAATGGCCGAGGCGGTCGACGCCGCGCCCGAGGACGTCTTCGCCGAGGACGCGCCGCGCATGGAGCGCGCCTCCGATCGCCTCGGACCCGGACCGGCGAGCGGGCCGGTCGGCGGCGTGGTCGAGACGGACTGGACGGTCGAGGAGCTGCCGGCCGGCCGGCCGGGCCTGCGCCAGATCGTCGCCGAGCAGATCGCGCTCGCCTTTGCCGCGCCGGCCGACCGGATGATCGCCGCCGAACTCGCCGACGGGCTCGACGAGCGCGGCTATCTGGACGCCGATCTGGGCGCGCTGGCGCGCCGTTTCGGTGTCGACCGGCGGCGCGTTGCGACGGTGCTCAAAAGGCTGCAGCGCTTCGATCCGCCGGGGCTCTTCGCGCGCGATCTCGGCGAATGTCTGGCCCTGCAATGCGCCCGGCGCGACCGGCTCGACCCGGCCATGGCGGCGCTTCTGGAGAATCTCGAGCTTCTGGCGCGCCGCGATTTCGCCGCGCTCGGCCGGATCTGCGGCGTCGACCAGTCCGATCTGATCGACATGCTGGCCGAAATCCGCACGCTCGACCCGCGGCCGGGCCTCGCCTTCGACAGCGCACCCACCGAGACCATCATTCACGATGTCGAATTGCGCAAGGCGCCCGACGGGGCCTGGCTGGTCGATCTGAACGCCGACGCGCTGCCGCGCGTGCTCGTCGACCGGGGCTATCATGCGCGGATCAGCGCGGGCGTGCGCGACGGCGAGGAGAAGGCCTTCCTCACCCAGTGCCTGCAGGACGCCAGCTGGCTGGAGCGCAGCCTCGACCAGCGCGCCAACACGATCCTCAAGGTCGCCGCCGAGATCGTGCGCCAGCAGGACGGGTTCTTCGAGCATGGCGTCGGCGCGCTCAAGCCGATGACCATGAAGGCGGTCGCCGATGCGATATCGATGCACGAATCGACGATCAGCCGGGTGGCGGCGAACAAGTACATGCTCACGCCGCGCGGCCTGTTCGAATTCCGCTATTTCTTCACCGGCACGATCGGCGCGAGGACGGGCACGGGCGAGGGACACTCGACCGAAAGCGTGCGCCAGCGCATCCGCGACCTGATCGATGCGGAATCGCCCGCAAAAGTGCTGTCGGACGATGCGCTTGTGTCGATGCTGCAGGACGAGGGCATCGACATTGCACGCCGCACGGTCGCCAAGTATCGCGAATCGATGAACATCGCCTCGTCGGTGCAGCGTCGGCGCGAAAAGCGGGCCCGCGCCATGGCCGAGGCCGGCTGAACGGGCCCGAAAGGGCGAACGCACGGCTTTTGCCGCGCGAACCCTTCACAATATGTGCCGATTGCACCAATCTGTCGCTGCTGCGTTGAGCCAGGGCAGCCAATAATGATGGTTCGAAAGAGGTGACACGATGAGCCTGCGCGTTTCGGGAAAGCACATGGAGATCGGCGACGCGTTCCGCACGCGGATCGAGGACCGGATCGACGAAGCGATCACCAAGTACTTCAGCGGGCGTGCCTCCGGGCACGTGACGGTCGAGAAGTCGAAGTCGCGCTTCACCACCGACTGCATGCTGCATCTTGATTCGGGCGCCATGCTGCAGGCCACCGGCGAAGCACAGGATCCGCAAGCCTCCTTCGATGCCGCCGCCGAACGCATCGAAAAGCGCCTGCGCCGCTACAAGCGCCGGCTGAAATCGCACCACGCCAATGGCGCGGCCACGCGCACCGAGGAGTACGCCTATCGCGTTCTGGAGGCGCTGCCCGAGGACGATGAAGAGGACATTCCCGACGATTATGCGCCGCTGGTGATCGCCGAAACCCGCAAGAGCTTATCAACAATGCCCGTCTCCTCGGCGGTTTTGCAACTGGACCTGCAGGACACGCCGGTCTATGTGTTCCGCAACGCGGGCAGCGGAGGCGTCAATCTCGTCTATCGGCGCCCGGACGGAAACATCGGCTGGATCGATCCGGGTTCACTGGAGTAAGCCAGGCGTCCGGTTCCGACGTTCGCATCCCACCGGCAACACACATCGATGCAAACGCCGGAACCAAAGGCCACTGGCAACGCTTTGATTTGCTTGGAGTCTCGAGTTTGACATTTGATTTCGAGCGCGACATCGAGCGGGTATCAAATGTCAAATCCGCTTCACCAGGGACCGGCTCTGCCTGGCGGGGAGCCGGACGTCCATCCGTGATGCCGGCCAAATGGCGCATGCCGCGGTCCGGCGACGCAAGGTGATCGACATGAATCTAGGCGACATACTGCCTCGGGAGGCCGTGATCGGTGATCTGCGGGCCAGTTCGAAGAAGCAGCTCCTTCAGGCCATCGCCGAGCATGCCGCCGACCTGACCGGCCTGTCGGCGCGCGAAATCTTCGACACGATCCTGCAGCGCGAGAAGCTGGGCTCGACGGGCGTGGGCAACGGCATCGCCATCCCGCACGGCAAGTTCCCCAATTTCGACCGCATCACCGGTGTGTTCGCGCGGCTGTCGGCGCCCATCGATTTCGATGCGCTCGACGATCAGCCGGTGGATCTGGTCTTCCTGCTGCTGGCCCCCGAAAGCGCCGGCGCCGATCACCTCAAGGCGCTGTCGCGGATCGCCCGGCTGATGCGCGATCCGGTGCGGGTCGCCCATCTGCGCGCGACCTCCGATCCGGACGCGCTGTATGACTATCTGGTCAGCGAACCGGCCTCGAACGCGGCCTGAGCCCGGCGACGGATTTCCGATGCCCTAACGGATGCGCCGGCCGCTGCCGGTGTCGAACAGCATGGCGCGGGCGGGGTCGAACCGGGCGGCGATCTCGGCGCCGGGCGCGGCCGAATGGCCCTCGCCGAGCGCGATCGTCAGCGGGTTGTCGCTGTCGGCGCCCGAATAGCCGTAGGACACGCCGCCAAGATCCTCGATGACGTCGAGCCGGGTGCGAAGCTGCGCGGTCCCGTCCCTCGAGAAATGCTCGGGCCGGATGCCGAAGGTCAGCTTTGTGCCCGGCGCCGGGGCGTCGCGGACGGGCACCTCGGCCTGCGTGCCGTCGAAATCGGTGAGCGCGACGCGCGCGGTGCCGTTTTCGGCGCCGGTCACCTCGCCGGCAAGAAAGTTCATCTTGGGCGAACCTATGAAGCCGGCGACGAACAGATTGTCGGGATCGCCGTAAAGGTCGAGCGGCCGGCCGACCTGCTCGATCCGCCCGGCGCGCAGCACGACGATCTTGTCGGCCAGCGTCATCGCCTCGACCTGGTCGTGGGTGACGTAGATCATCGTCGCGCCCAGATCGTTGTGCAGCTTGGCGATTTCCAGCCTCATGCGCACGCGCAGTTCGGCGTCCAGGTTGGACAGCGGCTCGTCGAACAGGAACACCTTGGGCTCGCGCACGATCGCCCGGCCGATGGCGACGCGCTGGCGCTGACCGCCCGAAAGCTGCTTGGGCTTGCGCTTGAGCAACTCCTCAAGGTGCAGGATCGCGGCGGCGCGCTGAACGCGCTCGCGCACCAGCCCGGGGTCGGCGCCGGTCATGCGCAGGCCGAAGCCCATATTCTCCTCCACCGTCATGTGCGGATAGAGCGCATAGGACTGGAACACCATGGCAACGCCCCGGTCGGCGGGCTCGGTATCGGTGACGTCCTCGTCGCCGATGGCGATGGTGCCGCCCGTCGCCTCCTCCAGGCCCGCCACCAGACGCAGAAGCGTCGACTTGCCGCAACCCGACGGTCCCACGAACACGGTGAACTCGCCCGATTCGATCTGCAGATCGACACCGTGGATGATTTCCACATTGCCGAACGATTTCCTGAGTTGCTTGAGTTCGACCTCGGCCAATGCGTGCCTCCCCTGCCCCCGCGCGATCAGGCGCGCGGTCCCAACCTGATTTCGATGTCGTTGTTGATGGCCTGCGCCGTGCGGCGCACCTCGTCCGCCCATCCGGCGAGCTGGGCCATCGCAATGCGATAGCTCGGCGCGGTGACCGAGACCGCGCCGACCAGCGACCGGTCGGGCGAATGAATGGGCGCGGCGATGCAGTGAATGCCCGGCTCGTGCTCCTCGCGGTCAAACGCGATGCCCGTGCGGCGGATATCGGCGATCTCGGCCAGCAGGGCGGACGCATCGGTGATGGTGGTCTCGGTATGGCGCCTGAAGGTCAGGCGGCGAACGAGCGCCTGGGCCGCCTGCATCGGCATGGCCGCCAGCGCCGCCTTGCCGACGCCGGTGCAATAGCATGGCGAGGCATTGCCGATCTGGCTGTGCATGCGCACCGACTGTCGCGACTCCACCTTGTCCAGATAGACGACCTCCAGATCGTGCAGGACGCCCAGATGCACCGTCTCCCCGGTCGCCGCATGCAGCGCCGCCAGGTGCGGCTCGGCGACCTCGCGGAAGCGATTGCCGGACCAGGCATTGGAGGCAAAGCGCAACAGGCGGACGCCGAGCTGGTAGGAATGGTCGGGATTGACCTGCAACAGCCCCTCCGAGACCAGATTGGAGACCTGCCGGTGCAGGGTCGCCGCCGGCTGCGGGATCGCCTCGCGCAGATCGCGAAAGCGCAAGGGACGTTCGGCCCGCGCGACCGTATCGAGCACGGCCATCGCCTTGCCCAGCGTGCCGGTGCCCGAGCCCGCCCTGTCGCCCGATGCCCTTTCGGCGGACATGGTCATCGTCTCCTTCCCGGTTCGCGGCGCGTCAGGGCGCACGCCCTTGACATTGCAGGAATGCTAGATCAATAATTCACAATAGTCAAATCGGATTCCATTATTCGGAATGGATTGGACTGTGAATGGCGTGCATCCGGGCCGTTCCCGGCACGGCGGCGCGCTCTTGGCAGGGCGAGCGCGACGACGCTCGCATTCGGGAGGTAAACTGCACATGAAACACATCGTCAAAACCGCCGTGCTCGGCGCAGCCACGCTCGCCATGATGGCCGGCTCGGCGCTTGCACGCGATCTCGTCATCACGTTCGATGATCTCAATCCGGCACCCAAGGAGTCGTTCGAATGGGTGATCGAGCAGTTCAAGGCCGAATATCCGGACATCAACGTGACCACCAACATCAACGATCGCGAGGCGCACAAGACCGCGATCCGCAACTTCCTGTCGGCCGACGCGCCCGACGTGACCTCCTGGTATGCCGGCAACCGCATGGCGCCGTTCGTCGAGGCCGGCCTGTTCGATGACGTGTCCGACGTCTGGGAGGAGAACGGGTTCGACGAGACGCTGGCCTCGACCATGCCGTCCATGACGATTGACGGCAAGCAGTGGGGCGTGCCCTATACCTACTACCAGTGGGGCGTCTACTACCGGAAGGACATCTTCGAGGAGCTCGGCCTGGAGGAGCCGCAGACCTGGGAAGAGCTGCTCGAGGTTTCCCGTACGCTCTCGGAGAACGACATCACACCGTTCACCATCGGCACCCAGTTCCTGTGGACCGCCGCCGGCGTGTTCGACTATCTGAACCTGCGTCAGAACGGCTACGACTTCCACATGGATCTGACCGCGGGCCGCGTTGACTGGACCGACGACCGCGTGCGGGCGACCTTCGACCGCTGGAACGAGCTGATGGACGCCGGCGGCTTCATCGAGAACCACGCCACGATGAGCTGGCAGGACGCGCTGGCGCCGTTCGTGCAGGGCGAGGCGGGCATGTATGTCATGGGTAATTTCGCCGTCGCAGCGATGCGCGACGCCGGACTGACCAACGACCAGATCGACTTCTTCCAGTTCCCGGTCATCGATCCGGACATTCCGAACGCCGAGGAAGCACCGACCGATACCTGGCACATTCCCTCCAACGCCCAGAACAAGGAAGATGCGCGCCTGTTCCTGGCCTTCGTGGCGCGTCCGGACATCCAGACCGAGTGGAACAAGCGGCTTGGCCAGCTTCCGGTCAACTCGGAGGCCGAGGTGGGCGACGACAAGTTCCTGCAGCAGGGCTTCGAGGTCCTCAACGACGCCGCCGGCATCGCCCAGTTCTTCGACCGCGACGCGCCTGCCGAGATGGCCAAGGCCGGCATGGAGGGCTTCCAGGAGTTCATGATCAATCCCGATCGCCTGGACCGCATTCTGGAGCGGCTCGACCGCATCCAGGAACGGGTCTACGAGTAACCGACCAGCCATTCGATCGACCGGGCACCGCACGGTGCCCGGCCGCGCCGAGGGAGGCCGGACATGACCGATGTCGTCGTTCCGCCCATTGCCGGTTCGCCGGCGGGCGCGCGCCGCAGGCGCAGCTGGTATCGGCGCAACCGCATCGCGCTGGCGCCCTGGCTGTTTCTCGCCCCGGCGCTGATCATGTTCGCAATCTACGTGGTCGCGCCGATCTTCCAGTCGATCTGGATCTCGTTTTACGAGTGGGACGGGCTGGGCGAGGCCGAATGGGTGGGCCTGCGCAATTACGAGGACCTGCTCTACGACGACCGGTTCTACACCTCGCTGAAGAACAACGTCATCTGGCTGGTGCTCTACATGGCGGCGGTGCCGGCCGGGCTCGCCGTGGCGCTGTTCCTCAACCAGACTGTCGCCGGCATCCGCGTCTACAAGTCGCTGTTCTTTTTCCCCTTCGTGATCAGCCAGGTCGTCGTCGGGCTGATCTTCGCCTGGTTCTACAATCCCAATTTCGGCATCGTCGGGCAGGTCTGGGAGTT
The DNA here is from genome assembly GCF_030732865.1 of Roseitalea sp. MMSF_3546. Classification (GTDB taxonomy): domain Bacteria; phylum Pseudomonadota; class Alphaproteobacteria; order Rhizobiales; family Rhizobiaceae; genus Roseitalea. The sequence goes on along the minus strand of NZ_JASHKB010000001.1, from coordinate 199,185 downwards.
CTTCGGCGCAAGACCGCCGTCCATTCTGGGCGATGAGCGCTACGTCACCTATGGCATCATCTTCGCCGGGCTGTGGCCGCAGATCGCCTATTGCATGATCCTGTACCTGACCGGTCTGAACAACGTCTCGCCCGACCAGGTCGAGGCCGGCCGGCTCGACGGCGCCAGGGGCTGGCGCATGCTCTGGCACGTCATCCTGCCGCAGCTCAGGCCGGCGACCTTCATCGCCGTGGTCGTCACCGTCATCGGCGCGCTGCGCTCGTTCGATCTGATCGCGATCATGACGCAGGGCGGACCGTACGGCTCGTCCAACGTGCTGGCCTATTACATGTACGAGGTGGCGCTGTCCGAATACGGCTTCCGCTACGGCTACGGCTCGGCCATCGCCACGGTGCTGTTCACCATCATGCTGGTCTACATCTCCTATTTCCTGTGGCGGATGTGGCGCGACGAGCGGGAGGGCCGCTGATGTTCCCGGCGCCGATCCAGAAGGCCTCGCCGTCCGCGCAACTGACCTACAAGCTCGCCTTGCCGATCGCGCTGTTCGTCTGGCTGCTGCCGCTGCTGGCGATCTTCATGACCTCGATCCGCCCCGCCGCCGACATCAATGCCGGCAACGTGTTCGGCTGGCCGTCGCAGTTCCAGCTCATCGAGAACTACGTGACCGTGTTCACGACGTCCGATGCGGCGGTCTATCTGTGGAACTCGCTGCGCATTACCGTGCCGACCGTGATCGTCTCGGTGGCGCTGGCGTGCCTGGCGGGCTACGGGCTGGCGATCTATCGCGGCTTTCGCTGGGCGCTGCCGCTGTTCTTCCTGTTCGTGGCCGGCAATTTCGTGCCGTTCCAGATCCTGATGATCCCGGTGCGCGATCTTTCGGTGCGCACCGATCTTTACGACACGATCACCGGGCTGGTGCTGTTCCACGCCGCCTTTCAGACCGGCTTTTGCACGCTGTTCATGCGCAACTTCATCAAGGCGCTGCCCTATGAGCTGATCGAATCGGCACGCATCGAGGGCGTGGGCGAGTTCAAGATCTTCTGGTATCTGGTGCTGCCGCTGGTGCGGCCGGCGATCGCGGCGCTGGCGGTGCTGATCTTCACATTCGTGTGGAACGACTTCTTCTGGGCGACGGTGCTCATCCAGTCCGACGAATATCTGCCGATCACGGTCGGCGTGCGCTCGCTGAACGGGCAGTTCGTCAACCAGTGGCAGCTCGTCTCGGCAGCTTCGCTGCTCGCCGCGCTGCCGCCGGTGCTGATGTTCTTTGCCATGCAGAAGCACTTCATCGCCGGGCTGACGCTCGGCGCGACCAAGGGCTGATCGGCCATGGCCGCCGCTCCGAAAATCGCCTTCATCGGCGCCGGGTCGACCGTGTTCACGAAGAACCTGATCGGCGACATCGTCCGCCGCCAGGCGCTGGCCGAGGCCGATCTCCGGCTCATGGACATCGACGCGGGCCGGCTCGAGCAGTCGCGGCTGATCGCCGAAAAGCTCATTGCCAGCCTCGGCGCCGGTGCACGCGTGAGTGCCACCACCGACCGGCGCGCGGCGCTCGAGGGCGCCGATTTCGTCATCTGCGCCTTCCAGATCGGCGGCTACGAGCCGGCCACGGTCACCGATTTCGATGTGCCCAAGCGCTTCGGCCTGCGCCAGACCATCGCCGACACGCTGGGCCTTGGCGGCATCATGCGCGGGCTGCGGACCGTACCGCATCTGTGGGCGCTGTGCGCGGACATGGAGGAGCTGTGCCCCGAGGCGATCCTGCTGCAATACGTCAACCCGATGGCGATCAACACATGGGCGATCGCCGCGAAGTTCCCGCGCATTCGCCAGGTGGGCCTGTGCCATTCGGTGCAGGGCACGGCGGCGGAACTGGCGCGCGATCTCGACATCGAAGTCGCAACGCTGCGCTACAAGGTGGCGGGCATCAACCATGTCGCCTTCTTTCTGGAACTGGAGCAGCGCCTTCCCGACGGCCGGCGGCGCGATCTCTACCCGGCTCTGCGCGAGGGCTACCGCGCCGGACGCATGCCCAAGCCTTCATCGTGGAACCCGCGCTGCCCGAACCTGGTGCGCTACGAAACGATGATGCGGCTTGGCTATTTCGTCACCGAGAGCTCGGAGCATTTCGCCGAATACGTGCCCTGGTTCATCAAGCGCGACCGGCCGGACCTGATCGAGCGCTTCGGCATTCCGCTCGACGAATATCCCAGGCGTTGCGTCGAGCAGGTCGAAAGCTGGACCCGCGATTATGCACGGATGCAGGCGGCCGAGCGCATCGAGGTCGACGCGAGCCATGAATATGCCTCCGACATCATCGACTCGGTCGTCACCGGCACGCCGTCGGTGATCTACGGCAACGTGCCCAATGACGGGCTGATCGACGGCCTGCCGGAGGGCTGCGCGGTCGAGGTGCCGTGCCTTGTCGATGCCAATGGAATCCAGCCAACGCGCATCGGCGCGCTGCCGCCGCAACTGGCCGCGCTGATGCGCACCAATGTCAATGTGCAGGAACTGACCGTGCGCGCCCTGCTTGAGCGCAAGCGCGCGCACGTCTATCACGCTGCCATGATGGACCCGCACACCGGCGCCGAACTCGATCTCGACCAGATCTGGAACGTCGTCGACCAGCTCATCGAGGCGCATGGCCCGTGGCTGCCCGACTGGCTGCACGAGCGTGCGGCGTCGTCCATCGCCGCGCAATGACGACGAACGAGACCGCAATGAGCAGCCACCCCGTCTATCCCGATCTCGCCGGTGCCTCGGTCCTTGTCACCGGTGGCGGAACGGGAATCGGCGCCGCGCTGACCGAAGGCTTCGTGGCCCAGGGCGCAAGGGTCGCCTTCATCGATGTCGCCGAGGCGCAGAGCCGCGCGCTCGTCGATACGCTTGGCGGGCGCTATGACGCCATCCCCTATTTCCTCAATGCCGACCTGACCGACATCGCCGCCCTGCGCAAGGCGGTGGAGGATGCGGCGCGGGCGCACGGGCCGATCTCGATCCTGATCAACAATGCGGCCTGGGACGACCGCCACGAGATCGACGCGGTCGACGGGGCCTATTGGGACCGGAACCAGGCGATCAATCTGCGCCACGCCTTCTTCACCGCGCAGGCGGTGGTCGACGGCATGATCGAGGCGCGCAAGGGCGCGATCGTCAACTTCACCTCGACCTCCTACATGCTCAATATCGGCGACATGCCGGCATACACCACCGCCAAGGCGGGCATTGTCGGGCTGACCAAGGGATTGGCGGGCAAGCTGGGCAAGCACGGCATCCGCGTCAACGCGATCGCGCCGGGCTGGATCATGACCGAGCGGCAGAAAAAGCTCTGGGTCACCGACGAAGGGCTCGAGGAGATGATCGGCCGGCAATGCCTCAAGCATGCGCTTCAGCCCGAGGAGATGGTCGGGCCCTGCCTGTTCCTGGCCTCGAACGCGGCCAGCGCGATCACCGCGCAGGTGCTGCTGGCCGACGGCGGGATGCTGTGAGCGGTGCCATGCAGATCGCCGCGGTACTGGTCGACTGGGGCACCTCGCATCTGCGCATGTGGGCGGTCGATTGCTGCGGCGGCATCGTCGGCGAGGATCGCAGCGCCGAAGGCATGGGCGCGACCGCTCCGAGCGCCTTTGCCGGCGTTCTGGAGACGCATCTCGACCGCCTAGGCGCGCCGGCCGACACCCCGGTGATGATGTGCGGCATGGTCGGCGCGCGCCAGGGCTGGCTGGAGGCGCCCTATGTCGATGTGCCCGCCTGCCTCGACACGCTGGTCGACCGGGCGGTGCATGTGCAGGTTCCGGGCCGCGACATCCGCATCCTGCCCGGCATCGCCGATCGCAGCGCGGAAACCCCCGACGTCATGCGCAGCGAGGAGACGCAACTGCTTGGCCTTTGCACCGTCGCACCCGAGCCGGCGTCGCGCCTTGTCTGCATGCCCGGCACCCATGCCAAATGGGTGGAGATCGACGGCGCGGCGCGGCAGGTGCGGCGCTTCGCGACCGCGCTGACCGGCGAACTGTACGCCGCGCTCGGCACGAGCACGGTGCTGCGCCATTCGCTCGGGACCGGGTCCGTCGATGCCGACCATCCGCGCTTTGCCGAGGCCGTCGCGGCCTCGCTCGAACGGCCCGAGACGATACTGACGCGGCTGTTCGCGATCCGCCCGCACGCGCTGCTGCGCGGCGAGGGCGAGGCCGACGCGCGGGCGCGGCTGTCGGGCACGATCATCGGCCAGGACATCGCCGGCGCGATCGCGCGTTTCGGCCGGCCCGGGCGCGTGGTCCTGGTCGGCGGCGGGCGGCTCGGTGCGCTTTACGAACGCGCGCTCGATCTCGCCGGCATCGCACCGCAGATCCATGACGGCGAGGCGCTCGCGCGGGCGGGGCTTCTGGCCGCCGCGGGCAAGGTCTGGCCGCATCGCCTCGGCGGGGCGAACCCGACGCAGATCGCGGTGTAGCCATGGGCCGACCGCGAACGCCGACCGCACCATGGCCGCACCTGTCGCGCGGGCTGATCGCGATCCTGCGCGGGCTGACGCCCGACGCCGCTCCCGCCATTGCCGACGCGCTCGTCGAGGCGGGGTTCGAAGCCATCGAGGTGCCGCTCAACTCCCCCGAGCCCTTCGCCTCCATCGAGACGATCGCCCGACGCCACGGCGACACGGTGCTGGTGGGCGCCGGCACGGTGCTCGACCCGCACGATGTCGACCGGCTGGCCGATTGCGGCGGCCGTCTGCTGGTCTCGCCCAATATCGATGCCGCGGTGATGGCGCGCGCCGGCGCGCGCGGGCTGGTGACCATGCCCGGCGTCTTCACGGCGACCGAGGCGCTGGCGGCGCTGTCGCATGGCGCATCGGCGCTGAAGTTTTTCCCGGCAAGCGTGCTCGGCCCGGCCGGCATCAAGGCGGTCATGGCCATCCTGCCGAAGGGTTGCGTCGTGGGCGCGGTGGGCGGCGTTTCGGACGCCGATTTCGCCGCCTATGCGGCGGTCGGTGTGAGGACGTTCGGGCTGGGCTCGTCGCTTTTCGCACCCGGCATGGAAGCGGGCGAAGTGGCCGAGCGGGCACGGCGCGCGGTCGCCGCTCTTGACGCGATCGCGCCATGACCGCGCGGCGCCAGCGGCTGGGCACCTGCTATTATCCCGAGCACTGGCCGCGCGCGCGCTGGCCGGTGGATGCGGCGCTGATGGTCGAAGCGGGCATTTCGCATGTGCGGATCGGCGAGTTCGCCTGGAGCCGGCTCGAGCCCGAACCGGGCCGATACGATTTCGACTGGCTGGACGACGCCTTCGAGGTTCTGCACGCGGCCGGCCTGCGCGTCATTGTCGGCACGCCGACGGCGACCCCGCCCAAATGGCTGGTCGATGCCATGCCCGACATGGTCGCCATCGACGCCGAGGGGCGCCCGCGCGGCTTCGGCTCGCGCCGGCACTATTGCTTCTCCCACCGGGGATACCGGGCCGAATGCGCGCGCATCGTCGAGGCGCTGGCCAGGCGCTACGGCACTCACCCGGCCCTGGAAGCCTGGCAGACCGACAATGAATATGGCTGCCACGACACGGTAGTCAGCCACTCGGCAGCCGCCCGCGACGAATTTCGCGACTGGCTGGCGCAAAAATACCAGTCAGTCGACTCACTGAACCGGGCCTGGGGCAATGTCTTCTGGTCGATGGCCTATCGCGCATTCGACGAGATCGAGCTGCCCAACCTGACCGTCACCGAGCCCAACCCGGCCCATGTGATGGATTTCCGGCGGTTTTCCTCCGAGCAGGTGGTCAGCTTCAACCGGCTGCAGGCGCGCATCATCCGCGCCCATTCGCCGGGGCGGCCGATAAGCCACAATTTCATGGGTTCGGAGACCGGTTTCGACCACTATGCGGTGAGCGCCGATCTGGACATCGCCACCTGGGACTCCTACCCGATCGGCTTTCTCGACCGCGACACCGCGGATCCGGACCACAAGCGGCGCTATCTGGGCGTGGGCGACCCCGATCTGCAGGCCTTTCACCACGATCTGTACCGGGCCTGCGGGCAGGTGCGCAACGGCGATGCGGGGCGCTGGTGGGTGATGGAACAGCAGCCAGGCCCGGTGAACTGGGCGCCGTTCAACCCGGCGCCGGAGCCGGGCGCGCTGCGCCTTTGGGCGTTCGAGGCGTTTGCGGCGGGCGCGGAGATCGTGTCCTATTTCCGCTGGCGGCAGGTGCCGTTCGCCCAGGAGCAGATGCATGAGGGCCTGCTGCTGCCCGATGGAGAAAGGAACGAGGGCTGGCACGTCTGCCGGCAGGTCGCTGCCGAGCTCGATACGCTGGCGGCGATGGCGGTGCCGACGCGCGCGGAAGTGGCGCTGGTCTTCGACTATGAGAGCGCCTGGGCCTGGACGATCCAGCCACAGGGCGCCGACTTTTCGCATCTGGACATGGCGCTGCGGTTCTATCGCGCGCTGCGACGCTGCGGGGCGAGCGTGGATGTGGTGCCGCCGACGGCCGCGGCGGTCGCCGGACGAAGTCTGGTCGTGATGCCGTCGGTGTTCGCGCCAGGCGAGGCGCTCGTCGACGAACTGGCGCGCGGCGATGCCCAGGTGATCGTCGGCCCGCGTTCGGGCTCCAAGACGCCGGACTTTTCGATCCATCCCGATCTGCCGCCCGGCCCGCTCCGGAGGCTCATCGATATCGCCGTGACGCGTGTCGAAAGCCGGCCGCCATTTGCGCCGGTTCCGCTTGCGGACGGCACGCATTTCGAGGGCTGGCGCGAATTCGTCAGGGTCGGCGGCGGCGAAGTCGAGACCGTCCTGAAATCGCAGGACGGGCATGCGGCGCATCTGCGGTGCGGGCGGATCGACTATCTCGCCGGACGGCCCGATGCGGCTCTCGCCGAGACCATCGTGCGCGCCGCCCTCGCCCGCGCCGGCCTCGCCGCCATCGACCTGCCGCGCGATGTGCGCATCCGCGACCATGGCGCGCTGCGCTACGTCTTCAATTACGGGCCGGAGCCGGCCACGGTGCCCGATGCGGCCATGGCGGGCACGGTGGTGCTGGGCGCAAATCCGCTGCCGCCGCGCGGCGTGATGGCGCTGCGCCGCGATCTGTGACCTTGCCCGGCGGCGCCAAGGGCAATACCACAGGCGATCATGCCGACCCTCGTGATCGACACCGCCGCACGCTACTGCTCGGCCTGCCTGTTCGACCCGCAGGCCGACCGTGTGCTGGCGTCGGACGAGCATGATATCGGTCGCGGTCACGCCGAACGGCTGATGGCGGTGATCGGCGCGGTCATGGCGCGGGCGGATATCGACTTTGCGGCGCTCGACGGGATCGCGGTGACCATCGGGCCGGGCTCGTTCACCGGGATTCGCGTGGGTGTTGCGGCCGCGCGCGGCTACGCGCTGGCGCTCGACGTGCCGGCGACAGGCGTCACCACGCTCGAGGCGCTCGCCATGCAGGCGGTCGCGGAGATCGCGCCCGACGCGCCATTCGGCACCGTCATTCAGGGCGGGCGCGGCCAACTCTTCATCCAGCATTTCGGCCCCGACGGCGCGGCACGCGACGAGCCCGCCGCCATCGCCGAGACCGAGGCGGCCGGTCGGATCGACGCCGGGACCGCCCTTTTGGTCGGCAACGGCGCGGGACCTGCGGCCGCGTCGATCGCGGCATCCGGGCGCGCCGCGCCTTGCGCCGCCATCGACCGGCCCGTCGGCACGATCGAAGCGGTGGCGCGCGCCGGCATGCGCTTCAGCCACCGGCCCGTTCCGCTCTATCTGCGCGAGGCCGACGCCAAACCGCAATCGGGCTTTGCGCTGCCGCGCGCCACAACGGAGCCCGTGCGATGAGATGGCTGTTCGGGCTGTGGCCGGCCGACCAGATCGCGATCCATCCCTTCGAGGCCGATCATGTGCACGATGCCGCCCAGATCCACGCGGCCAATTTCGCCCGGCCCTGGACCGATGGCGAGATCGCCACGCTTTCGGGCCGCGACGGGGTCTTCGGCTTCGTCGCGCGCGGCACGGACTGGTGGGGCACGGCGACCGTCGGCTTCGTGCTGGCGCGGATGGCGGCCGACGAGGCCGAAATCCTGACCATCGCGGTCAAACCGGACTGGCAGGGCTATGGCGTCGGTCGGCGGCTGATGGACGGTGTCCTGACCCATGCCTATCGCGAGCGCATCGCCTCGGTGTTCCTGGAGGTCGACGAGACCAACGCCGCGGCGCGCGCGCTCTATCAGCGGCTCGGCTTCGTGACCGTGGGCGACCGGCCGGACTACTATGCGGGCGCCGACGCGCAGAAGTCGCGCGCCATCGTGATGCGGCGCGACGCGCCGGCCAGGCGAGCCTGGCGGTGAACGGCACCGTTCGCGCCGTGCTGGCGGCGGCGGCCATCGCGACGGTCACGATCGCCCTGCTGCCGGTGCATCTGGTCGCGCAATGGCGCGGCATGGCGCTGCGCAAGCGCACCGCGCGGCTGTGGCATCGGGCCGCCGCCCGGGCGCTCGGCCTGCGCATCCTTGTCCACGGCACGCCGCCGGCGCCCGGTCGGCCGGGCGTGCTGATCGCGGCGAACCATGTCTCCTGGCTCGATATCGTCGCGCTCGGGGCGGTGGCCGAGGTCAGTTTCATCGCCAAGGACGAGGTCCGGGGGTGGCCGTTCTTCGGCCTGCTCGCCAGGCTGCAGGACAGCGTCTTCATCGACCGCAGCGTGCGCAGCGCCACCGGCCGGCAGGCGGCGACGATCGGCGACCGGCTGGCGCGCGGCGACGATCTTGTCCTGTTTGCGGAGGGGACCACCTCCTGCGGCAATTTCGTTCGTCCCTTCAAGTCCGCGCTGTTCGGCGCGCTCGGCGTCGGCCGGCGCGGTGACCGGCGGCCCATGGGCCAGGTCGTGCCCGCGGCCATCGCCTATGTCGGTGCCGACGGCATGCCGCTCGGACGCTTCGGCCGGCCGCTGGCGGCCTGGCCGGGCGACATCGCCATGGCGCCGCATCTTTGGCGCGTGCTGCGCGAGGGGCGCATCGACATCGCCATCGCCTTCGGTGCGCCGATCGGCGTCGACGCGGCGACCGACCGCAAGGCGCTTGCCGCGACCGCCGAAGAGCAGGTGCGCGCCATGGTCTCGGCGCTGCTGCGCGGCCGCGCCCCCGCTTCCCCCACGCCGCAAAAAACGCTAGAACGCGCCCCATGAGCGATCGCAATCCGCCCGCCCGCCACGACCGGCCGAACACCCGCAAGGTCTTCGTGAAGACCTTTGGGTGCCAGATGAACGTCTATGACAGCCAGCGCATGGCCGATGCGCTGGCGCGCGACGGCTTTGTCGAGACCGATGCGCCCGACGAGGCGGACATGGTGCTGCTCAACACCTGCCACATCCGCGAAAAGGCGGCCGAAAAGGTCTATTCGGAGATCGGGCGGCTCAAGCAGTTGCGCGCCCGCCGGAACAAGGCGGGCGGCGATCTGATGATCGGCGTTGCCGGCTGCGTCGCCCAGGCCGAGGGCGCCGAGATCGTGCGCCGCGCGCCGGCGGTCGATTTCGTCGTCGGGCCGACAACCTATCACCGGCTGCCCGAGATCATAGCCCGGGCGCGTGGGGGCGAGGCCGTCGTCGATACCGAGTTCGCGGTCGAGGACAAGTTCGAGCACCTGCCGGCGCAGGATCGGCGCCAGGTCCGCAGCCGGGGGGTGAGCGCCTTTTTGACCGTGCAGGAGGGCTGCGACAAGTTCTGCACCTTCTGCGTTGTGCCCTATACGCGCGGCGCCGAGGTCTCCCGGCCGGTCGCCCAGATCGTCGATGAGGCGCGGCGGCTCGCCGCGGCGGGCGTGCGCGAGATCACGCTTTTGGGCCAGAACGTCAATGCCTGGCACGGCGAGGGCCCGGACGGCCGCCAATGGGGCCTTGGCGCCTTGCTGCACGAACTGGCGAAGATCGACGGCCTTGCGCGCCTGCGCTACACCACCAGCCATCCGCGCGACATGGATGACGCGCTGATCGCCGCGCATCGCGACCTGGACATGCTGATGCCCTATCTGCACCTGCCGGTGCAGGCGGGCTCCGACCGCGTCCTGAAGGCGATGAACCGCCGGCACACCGCCGACGACTATCGACGGCTGGTCGACCGCATCCGCACGGCGCGGCCGGATATCGCGCTATCGGGCGATTTCATCGTGGGCTTTCCCGGCGAGGGCGAGGACGATTTCGAGGCGACGATGCGGATCGTGCGCGATGTCGGCTATGCACAGGCGTTTTCGTTCAAATATTCGACGCGGCCCGGGACGCCGGGCGCGGACATGGACGCGCAGGTCGACGAGCGGGTCAAGACCGAACGCCTTCATCGCCTGCAGGCGCTGCTCGGCGAGCAGCAGGCGGCCTTCATGGCCTCGCTCGCCGGGACCAGCATCGCGGTGCTGCTGGAAAAGCCGGGCCGGGAACCGGGACAGCTCGTTGGACGTTCACCCTTCCTGCAGCCGGTCATCTGTGATGAAACTGTCGGAAAGATCGGCGATATAGTGACGGTGCGAATCGATCGGGCTTCGACCAACAGCCTGATCTCGGAAGGCGTGGCGGCAGCCGGCCGCAGCGAGCGCAGGGACGCGGCATGACCGAACTGAACGGGCGGTTCGTTTGAGCACGAGCGGGGTCAAGCTGCAGACGGCGCCGCATGGTGCATCCGATCTCGCCCACATCGTCCTGACGTTCGACAACAATCACCATGCGCGCGGCCTGTTCGGCCAGTTCGACCAGAACCTGGCCCTGATCGAGCAGCAGCTGGGCGTGGATGTGCGTGCGCGCGGCAACCAGGTGACCATCAAGGGCGAACCGGTGGCCACCGAACAGGCCCGGCGCGCGCTCGACTGGCTCTATGACAGGATGGAAAGCGAGGGGCTGGAGCCGGAGGCCTCCGACGTCGAAGGCGCGCTGCGGATGGCAATGGCGGACGACGACCAGCTCTCGCTGCCAACGCTCGATGGCGCGCACCGCCTCGCCGCCGCGCAGATCGCCACGCGCAAGCGCACCGTCAGCGCGCGCACGCCCAATCAGGACGCCTATATGCGGGCGCTCGAACGCGCCGAACTGGTGTTCGGCATCGGCCCGGCGGGCACCGGCAAGACCTTCCTGGCCGTCGCCCACGCCGCCATGCTGCTCGAGCGCGGCCAGGTCGACCGCATCATCCTGTCGCGTCCGGCGGTGGAGGCGGGCGAACGGCTCGGCTTTCTGCCCGGAGACATGAAGGAAAAGGTCGATCCCTATCTTCGCCCGCTTTACGACGCGCTCTACGACATGATCCCCGGCGAGAAGGTGGAGCGCGCGCTCGCCGCCGGCGTCATCGAGATCGCCCCGCTCGCCTTCATGCGCGGGCGCACGCTGTCCCACGCCGCGGTGATCCTCGACGAGGCGCAGAACACCACGTCGATGCAGATGAAGATGTTCCTGACGCGGCTTGGCGAGAATGCGCGCATGATCGTCACGGGCGATCCCAGCCAGGTCGACCTGCCGCCCGGCCAGAGATCGGGTCTGATCGAGGCGCTGGACCTGCTCGCCGGTGTGGAAGGCATCGTCACGGTGCGCTTCGGCGAGGCCGATGTGGTGCGCCATCCGCTGGTGGCGCGCATCGTCGCCGCCTATGATCGTGCCGGCGGCAGGGATTGACCGGCGCGTGGCGACACCGACACCGCCTGCCGTCGATATCGCGATCACCGCCCCGGACTGGCCGCCGGAGGCCGAACTCGCCGCTCTTGTGACGTCCGCGCTGGCGGCCACGTTCGACCGCCTTGGGGCCGATGGCAGCGAGAGCGAGCTTTCGGTGGTCTTCGCCGACGATGCCGCCATCGCGGCGCTGAACGCGCAATGGCGCGGCCAGGACAAGCCAACCAATGTGCTGTCCTTTCCGGTCTTCGCGGTGGCACCGGGGGATCGGCTGCCGCCCATGCTCGGCGACATCGTGCTGGCGCGCGAAACGATTGCGCGCGAGGCAGGCATTGACGGCAAAAGCGTCGATGCCCATCTGACTCACCTGATTGTTCATGGAATCTTGCATCTTCTGGGTTATGATCACGTCAAAGACAGCCAAGCCGAGCAGATGGAGCGCCTTGAACGCGTGATACTGGCCGATCTGGGAATGGACGATCCCTACGCGCCGGTTTCCGACAGCTAAGAGACAATGGAAGACCGACAATCGAACGCCAAGGCGCCGGATGCGCCTTCCAGCCAGGACCCCGATCCCTCGAGTACGGGGTTGCCGGCTGTCCTCCCCGCCAGAAAGCAGCCGGGCTTCTTCCAGCGCCTGGCCTATCTGTTCCGGCCGCAAGGCCATGTGACCATCCGCGAGAACCTGCAGGATGCGCTGGCCGCGCCAAGACCCGGCGACCAGACCATCTCGGCCGACGAGCGGGTGATGCTGCACAACATATTGCGGCTGCGCGAGGTGCGCGTTGTCGACGTGATGGTGCCGCGCGCCGAGGTCGAGGCGATCGACCTGTCAACGACGCTGGGCGAGTTGCTCGCGCACTTCGAGACCTCCGGGCACAGCCGGATGCCGGTCTACAACGAAACGCTCGACGATCCGCGCGGCATGGTGCACATCCGCGATGTCGTCACATACCTGACCAAGACCGCGCGCCGGCGCACGCGCCGCGGCGGCCGCCAGGCCAGCGCCGGCAACGGCAAGGGCAACGGCGCCAAGGCCAATGGCCAGACAGACGGCAAGGCTTCGGCGCCGGGGCTCGATTTCTCGCGGATCGATTTCTCCAGGACGATCGGAGAGCTCAAGCTGATGCGGGACGTGCTGTTCGTGCCGCCGTCCATGCTCGCCTCGGACCTTATGGCCCGGATGCAGACCCAGCGCATCCAGATGGCGCTGGTGATCGACGAATATGGCGGCACGGACGGGCTCGTCTCGCTCGAAGACGTGGTCGAGATGGTTGTCGGCGACATCGAGGACGAGCATGACGAGGACGAGATCCAGATCGAGCGCAAGGACGAGAACACCTTCATCGTCGATGCGCGAATCGAGGTGGTCGAAGCGGGCAAGGAACTGGGCGAGGATTTCGTCGCCGCCGCACAGCGCGAGGACGAAAATGTCGACACGATCGGCGGGCTGATCTTCTCGATCCTGGGCCACGTGCCGGTGCGCGGCGAGGTGATCCCGTCATTCGCCGGCTACGAGATGGAGGTGCTGGACGCCGATCCGCGCCGCATCCGCCGCGTGCGTCTGGTGCGCCTCAAGCAGCCGCATCGGCGCGGCGCGGCGCGGCGCGAGACACCGGCCTTGCCGGCGCCGGCCAATGTCAACGAGCCACGGGACCAGCAAGGCGCCAAACCGCAACGCGAACCGGCCACACCGGCGCAATAGTCGCCCCTTGGCAGCCGCAATGCAGCCGTCGCACGGGTCGGGCGGGCCTGCTATGGCTGATGGCGGGTTGATTCGGATGCGGCAGACATGGAACGACTTGCGCAACGCATCTTGCTGCTGACCGGCTGGCGGCGCGCCGGTCTTGCGATCGGCCTTGGCGCTGTCAGCGCACTCGCCCAGGCCCCGTTCCATCTGTTCATCGTCCTGTTCGCGACGTTCCCCGCGCTCGTCTGGTTGCTCGACGGTGCGGTGCCGGAAGGCACGGGCCGGGCGTGGCTTGCCTGGCTGCCGGCCTTTGCGACCGGCTGGCTGTTCGGGCTGGGCTACTTCACCGCCGGCCTGTGGTGGATCTCCAACGCGCTGCTGGTCGAGGCACCGGAATTTGCCTGGGCGATTCCGCTGGCCGTGCTCGGCCTGCCCGCGATCCTGGCCGTGTTCTACGGCGCGGCCTGCGCGCTCGCCTGGCTGTTCTGGTCGGGCGGCGTGACGCGCATCTTCGCGCTTGCCGCCGCGTTCGGCCTGGCCGAATGGGCGCGCGGCTTCGTGCTGACCGGCTTTCCCTGGCATACGCTCGGCTACGCCATCATGCCCGTGCCGGTCATGATGCAATCGGTGGCGCTGGGCGGCATCTTCGCGATGAGCGCCTTTGCCGTTCTGGTCTTCGCGCTGCCGGCGCAGTTCGCGGCCGGGCGAAGGGCCGGCAATGTGGCGAGCGCGCTGTCGCTGGTCCTGCTGGGTGCGCATATCGGCTTTGGCGCCTGGCGTCTGGCACAGGCTCCTGAGCCGGATGCGGCAGACGGCCCGGTGCTGCGTCTGGTCCAGCCGGCAATCTCGCAAGAGCGAAAGATGGACGAGGCAAGCCGCCAGGAGGATTTCCGCCTGCTGCTCGACCTGACCGCCCTGCCGCCCGGCCACGACGCCCAGGCGCCCGACATCGTCATCTGGCCGGAAACCTCGGTGCCCTTCATCCTGACGCGCGAGCCGGGCGCGCTGAGCGCCATCGGCGAGGCACTGGGCGAGGAACAGGCGCTGCTGGCCGGCGCGATCCGCGAGGAACCGGCCGAGGCCGGCGGCAACCGGTTCTACAACTCGGTCATGGCAATCAGTGCCGAAGGCGTGATCGACGCCGCCTCCGACAAGGTGCATCTGGTCCCCTTCGGCGAATACCTGCCCCTTGCCGGTTGGCTGGAAGGGATCGGCCTGCGTGCCGTCGCCGCCGCAGATCGCGGCTATTCGGCGGCGCCCGGCCGCGCGCTGATCACGCTTGCCGGCGGCTTCACCGTCCTGCCGCTGATCTGCTACGAGGCGATCTTTCCGCGGCTTGTCGCGGCACCGGCAATCGCCGATGTCGACGTGATCGTCAACGTCACCAACGACGCCTGGTTCGGCCGCACGCCAGGGCCGTGGCAGCACCTGCACAAGGCACGGCTGCGCCCGGTGGAGACCGGCCTGCCGATGGTGCGGGTCGCCAACAATGGCATCTCCGCCGTGGTCGACCCCTATGGCCGATTCGTCGCTCGAATTGACATTGATTCGCGTGGCGTCACCGACGTGACCTTGCCCTCCGGAATACAACCAATGCTGACAAGTGCGCAGCGTAAATACACCTTTTGGTTGTTTCTTGCGGTACTTTCAGCTATTGCGGTTATCGGGTCGTTGCGGCGCCGGCGTTTCGGGCGAATTCACAGGCCAGACGATTGACACAATCAGTGCCCGCGGCTCATACGTAGCAGGCCGAGCAGGGGGCTGCGTATCGCGGTGCGCAAGGCGAAGCATCTGGTCCTATTGTGGAAATTGTCCGCATCACCGGCGGAAGGGACGCAGAATGAGCGATAAGAAGAAACAACCCAATCCAATCGACGTACACGTCGGCAGCCGTATTCGCCTGCGCCGCACAATGCTTGGAATGAGCCAGGAAAGGCTTGGGGAGAGCCTCGGGATCACCTTTCAGCAGGTGCAGAAATACGAAAAGGGCACCAATCGCGTCGGTGCCAGCCGGCTGCAGAACATCGCCTCGATCCTGAACGTGCCCGTGTCGTTTTTCTTCGAGGATGCACCCGGCGATTCGCCCGTCGTGTCCGAATCGGGCTTCGAGGAGAGCGCCACGACCTATGTCGTGAACTTCCTGTCCAGCTCGGAAGGCCTGCAACTCAATCGAGCATTCGTGAAGATCGCCGACCCGAAGGTCCGCCGCCGGGTGATCGAACTGGTCAAGTCGCTCGCCGACGAAGACGACACACCCCTGTGACCGCCCAGCCCGAAGCGATGTGAACCGGATCGGCGGCGCCGGCCGATCTCGCAGCTGCGGCCAGTGCCCGGTCGGGCAAAGGCCTTTTCTGGCAGCAGTCGGCGGCCCGCATTCGGCGACCGACCGCCACCCGGGGGTTATTGAACCAGAACGGCGCGCTGGCAGGTGACGCCATGGACCCGCACGTCCGCCTCGCCCACACGCACGCCGAGCACGGTCAGAAGACCGTAGACGACCTGATCGAGCGGGGCGGCCAGCGGCGTGATCAGGCCGCTGACGGTGCGCGTCACCAGACCGGGCAGATTGAGCCCCAGGATCGCAACCTGCACCTCCAGATCGAGATCGCCGATGAGCGACGCAACGACGGAGTTGACATAGTCGCGTGTGGCGACCTGCTTGATCGTCTGCTGCTCGATGTCGCGGTGATCGAAGCTGATGTCCTGGTAGGCCTGATTGCCGATCTCCAGATGTGCCTGGCCCTTCACCCTTATCAGTGGCGCCGAAACGATTCGCGCCGGCCCGGTATCGGGCGTGTCGGCAAATCGACGGAAGCTGTCGCGGTCGACCTCGGCGATCCACAGATCGGCGATGCCGGGACGCGCCTCCACTTCCACCCGTGCCGATTCCGGCCGGCCGGAGGGGCACGAGACGCTCTTCAGTCGCGCTTCGGCATAGGCGAGTTCGAGATAGAGCGGCAGGCGCACGCCGGTGCTCGACAAAAGGCCCGTGCCGCCCACCCGCGCCTCGATGTAAAGCCGCGTCTGCGCGGTGCGAACGGTCTCGCCGCCAT
Organism: Roseitalea sp. MMSF_3546; assembly: GCF_030732865.1. Lineage (GTDB taxonomy): Bacteria > Pseudomonadota > Alphaproteobacteria > Rhizobiales > Rhizobiaceae > Roseitalea. Next base: position 182,814 of record NZ_JASHKB010000001.1, on the reverse strand, counting down.
CGCCCACGGCGAACCATGCAATGTTCTGCGGCGGCTCGCCGATCGCAAGGTCGACGGTCAGCGCGGCAAGGCCGGGCACGACGAGGCCGAGATCGAGCGCGACCTGGTTTTCGCCGTCGCCGAGCGCGGCGGCCGCCGTCAACACCTGCATGACGCCGACGGCGGCGTCCAATGCCGAAGGCCCCTCGCCCAGCGCCAGTTGGCCCAGGGCGCCCAGGTCGAACATGTGCGACAGCGGCACCGAAACGCCGGCCGCGCCATGGTCGTTGGCGAGCTTGACGAGTGCCGACCGAGCGCCGGGCGAACCCGTCAGATCGGCGGCGACCGCGGCGATGTCGCCGATGCTTACGGCGCTGTCGAGAACATCGTCATAGGTGCCGGCGGTGATGCCGATCTCGCTCGCCAGTCCGTCGATGAAGCTCAGCAGGTCGACATCGGCATCGATCAGCGCCTCGTAGTCCATGACCGACAGCGACACATTGGTGCCGAGCAAGCCGTTGAGCAGCGCGTTCAGCAGGCCGTCGTCGACCCGCGCCAGCCGCGATCCGACCGAGAAGGCCGCCTTGGCCTCGCCATGCCCGATGCCGCTTGCGACGATCTTCGGGTCGTCGATCAGGCCGGCGCCGAAGAAGAGCTGGCCCTCAATGTGCATGGTCACGCGCACAGCGTTGTGGGGATAGCCGCCCGGCGTGAAGCGGTCCTGGGGTGCCAGAGCGGGGTCAGGCCGGTAATGACCCTTTTCGACCAGCACGAGGTTCTGCCCGCCGGACACGGCCTCCTCGACGATCTCGTCGAGCGCATCGCCGGGCTCGACAGACTTCACCAGGACCGAGCCGACGCCATTGTCGCTCATGGTCAGTTTCACGGCGCGTTCGGCATCGTCCAGGTTGGCGGCGGCGGTGATGGCGGCAAGATCGACCAGCGACTGCGCTTCGCGGCGTTCGAGATAAAGCGATCCTGCATCGACGGCGATCGCTGCCAGCCCCACGGCTATCGGCATGAAGAGGGCGGACATGATCGCGACATTGCCGCGCGTTTGGCGCCGCAGTGCGAAGAGCCGGCGCCGCGCTCGTGCGAGAATGGCCATCATACGCCTCCCACGCGAATGGTGGAGGTCCGCATGATCATCTGCTCGGGCAGAGGCAGGGGGACATGCAGGTTCCAGATCGGCAGCTGCCTTGCGTCATAGCTCACCGACACCAGAAACTGGCTGGCATCGCGCGCACTGCCGGCGGCGCTGATCGTCACCGCTTCGGGATCGATCAGCATGTACTGGCTTGAGTTCAGGCTGACGAACCTCTCGGCCAGGCGGGTCCGCTCGTCTTCGTCGAGCCCGGCAACGCTGGCACGCGCCGCATCGGCGGCCAGTTGCTGCATGGAGTGGGCGGCACCGAAATAGATTCCATAGGCGATCATCCCGAACATGAGCAGTATGAAGACCGGACCGACGATGGCAAGTTCGACGGCGACCGTCCCCTCACGCGCGCGGCCTAGCCGGCGAAACGAACTCCTGTGTGTTGAGCGTGGCATGGTGGTCCCCCTTTTCGACAGGTGCGATTATTGTCCAGCGCACTTGAAGGCCACCTTTCCCCAAAAATTAAAATTCGCGCTATGCCCGCTCCGTTTGAAATCTAATCTTCCATGTCGTACGATTTACGACGAATTCACACGACTCGGGCATGATCTCGCCCTGTCAATACTATTCCAGATTGCGCTTTTCGGCGCAGCATTTCACGGTTGCATGCGCATGCGGTTGGCCCTCGGCGCGGGCAGTCACTGTGACGTCACAAACAACAATGATATGACGGGGCTTGTCGCGCGATCTATTGGGGTCACCAAGCCACGCCCATGACGACCGTTCTGACCAATGCCCGCTGCGTGCTCGAGGACACGATCATGCACGGCACGATCGTCATCGACGGACGCGTTATCACCGAGATCGGCGAGGGCGTCGCCAGGACGGGCGAGGATGTCGGCGGCGACTACATCATCCCCGGCCTGATCGAATTGCACACCGACCATCTCGAACAGCACTATGCGCCGCGCCCCGGCGTGCGCTGGCCGCTGACGGCGGCGATCCAGGCCCACGATTCGCAGATCGCCGCCTCCGGCATCACCACCGTCTTCGACTGCCTGCGCCTGGGGTCGGACGAGGAAGGCGGCTTCGAGCGAGGCGAGATGCGCGCCATGGCCGACGCCATCAAGGCGAGCCAGGCCGAAGGCCGGCTGCGCGCCGAACACCGCATTCACCTGCGCTGCGAGGTCTCGTCCGCCGATGTGATGGACCATTTCGCCGCGTTCGAGGACGACGAGAGCGTCGGCCTTGTCTCGCTGATGGACCATACGCCCGGCCAGCGCCAGTTCCAGACGCTCGACCAGTACGAGCTGTACTACAAGACCAAGCGCGGGCTTTCCGACGAGGCGTTCCGCGCCTTTGTCGAACGCCGGCAGATGCAGGCGGCGATCTATTCGGACAGGCATCGCCACGCGCTGGCAGCCATTTGCGGTGCGCGCGGCATCGCCCTTGCCAGCCATGACGATGCGACGCTCGACCATGTCGAGGAAGCGATGTCCTTCAACGTGTCGGTGGCCGAATTTCCCACATCGATGGAAGCGGCGCGGGCAAGCCACGAAGCGGGCCTGGGTGTGCTGATGGGCGCGCCGAACGTGGTGCGCGGCAAGTCCCATTCGGGCAATATCGCCGCGCGCACTTTGGCCGAGGCAGGGGTCCTGGACGTGCTTTCGTCGGACTACGTCCCGTTCAGCCTGGTCTATGCGCCGTTTCTCCTGGCCGACCAGGTCGAGCGGATCGCGCTGCCCGAGGCGGTCGCCATGGTCACCGCCAATCCGGCGCGTCAGGTCGGCCTGAACGATCGCGGCGCATTGCGGCCGGGGCTGCGGGCCGATCTGGTGCGGGTCGGCCGCCAGGAGGGCGTGCCCGTGGTCCGCCAGGTCTGGCGCGAGGGGCAAAGGGTCGCCTGAAGCGTTCTGTGATGAGATTGAATCGATCCTGTTTCCCGGTCGGCGAGGCGATCCACCAGCACAAGCGCGCGGCGCGTGGCGGGGCGACGGGCAAGCGCTTGAACGCCGTGGGCGTCCGCCGGCCGGAACCCCACCCGAACCGGCCCGGCACAATGGCTCAATCCGACCGCGGAACGCTGCAATGACCGGCGTGCTCGTCGCCGTGGTCGGTGCAAGCGGCGTCGGCAAGGATGCCGTGATCGGCGTTGCCCGCCAACGGCTCGGCGAACGCCATGACATCATGTTCGTGCGACGGACAATCAGCCGGCCCGCCGATGCGGGCGGCGAGGACCATCGGCCGGTCAGCGAGGCGGAGTTCGGCGCGCTCGAACGGGCCGGTGCGTTCTGCGCGAGCTGGCGGGCGCACGGGCTCGGCTACGGGCTGCCGCGCGCGGCGCTGGACCATGTCGAGGCCGGCGGCATTGCCGTTGCCAACGGCTCGCGCCGCGCTCTGCCCGCCATCCGATCGCGCTTCGTGACGGTGCGTGTCGTCGAGATCACCGCCGCGCCGGAGGTGATCGCGGATCGGCTGGCCGCGCGCGGCCGCGAAACCGCCGATCAGATCGCGGCGCGACTGGCACGACGCGTCGAGGCGCATCTGGCCGTTCCCGGCCTGATCGCCATCGACAATTCCGGGCCGCTGGAACGGGCGGGCGAAGCGCTTGCCAAGCTGATCGCCGAGCTTGCATCGCCGGCCGTGAGCTGACGGCCGTCAATCGGGCAGCGTGCCGTTGGCGCGCAGCACCTCGCCGGCGAGATAGAGCGAGCCGCAGATGACGATGCGCGGCGGCCGCTCGAGCCCGTTCCAGCTTTCGGTCAGAAGCCTCAGCGCGGCGGGCACGTCGTCCATCGGCTCGGCCGACAGCCCCGCCGCCAGGGCCTGGTCGGCGAGAAAGCCGGGGTCGGCGCCCGCCTCGGTGCCCGGTACCGGCACGGTGAAGACATGGCGGGCGAGCCCTTCGAAGACGCTGAAATACCCCGGTGCATCCTTGCTGGCGAGCATGGCGGCGATCAGAAAGAGCGGGCGCTCGACCTCCTCCTCGCGCGCGGCCACGAATTCGGCGACCATCAGGGCGCCGTCGCGATTGTGGCCGCCGTCGAGCCAGATTTCGGCGCCGGGCGGCGCCAGATCGACGAGACGGCCCGCATCGAGCCGCTGCATGCGGGCCGGCCAGTCGGCAGCGGCCATGGCGCGCTCCATCGCCGCCTCGGACATCTCGAAGCCGCCGGCGCGCACGGCCGCGATCGCCGCGGCGGCGTTGGTGAGCTGGTGGCGGCCGCGCAGGCCGGGCAGCGGCAGGTCCAGAAGCGACACCGCGTCCTGATAGACCATCCGGCCATGCTCCTCGAAGGCCAGGAAATCCTCTCCATAGACGATGGCCGGACAACCCAGCGCCTCGGCGCGGGCGATCAGCACGTCGCGCGCAGTCGGATGGGTCTGCGCGCCGATCACGACGGGCACGCCGGGCTTCATGATGCCGGCCTTCTCGCCGGCGATCAGTTCGACCGTGTCGCCCAGATAGGCCTGGTGGTCGAGGCCGATCTGCGTGATCACGCTGACCCTTGGCCGGGTGATCACATTGGTCGCGTCGGCGCGGCCGCCAAGGCCGACCTCGAGCACGGCGGCATCGGCGGGCTGCTCGCTGAACAGGACGAACATGACCGCCGTCAGGATCTCGAACACGGTGATCCTGGCGCCGCCATTGGCGCTGGCGACGCGACGCACGGTCTCGGCAAGCAGGGCGTCGTCGACCAGATTGCCGCCGAGCCGGAAGCGCTCGTGCCAGCGCACCAAATGCGGCGATGTGTGCACATGGGTGCGCAGACCGGCTGCCTCGAGCAGGGCGCGGCAGAAGGCGGCGCACGAACCCTTGCCGTTGGTGCCGGCGATGTGGATGGTCGGCGGCAGCCGGTCCTGCGGGTCGCCGAGCACGCCCAGCAGCCGGCGCACGCGACCCAGCGAGAGGTCGAAGCCCTTGGGATGCAGCGCCATGAGCGCCTCGATCTCGGCCGTGGCGCGGTCGGGCTGCACGAGGTCCGTGCCCGGCGAAACCGGGCCGAGATGCTTGTCCATGCCGGCGATCCCTTCAGGCGCTGGACGCGGTCTTTGGCGGCGCCTCTTCGGCTTGCGAAGCCGCCACCGGTTCGTTCTGCGCGGTCTCCTCGCCTGAAGGCTCGCGCGCGGCTGCCGTTTCGGCGGGAAATTCGCCATTGGCCAGCACGGCGCCATTGGCGGGGGCGGGCTGGTCCGGTGCCGGTTCCTCGACCACAAGCGCCTCGCGACCGGTCAGCATGCGCAAGAGCCGGGCAATGGTGCGCCGCAGTTCCGGGCGCGGCACCACCATGTCGACCATGCCGTGATCGAGCAGATATTCGGCACGCTGGAACCCATCGGGCAGCTTCTCGCGGATGGTCTGCTCGATGACGCGGGCGCCGGCAAAGCCGATCACGGCACCAGGTTCGGCGATGTGGATATCGCCGAGCATGGCATAGGACGCCGACACGCCGCCGGTGGTCGGGTTCGTCAGCACCACGATATAGGGCAGTCCCGCGTCCTTGAGCATCTGCACGGCGATCGTGGTGCGCGGCAGTTGCATCAGCGACAGGATGCCCTCCTGCATGCGTGCGCCGCCCGAGGCGGCGAACAGCACCATCGGGCACTGTCTTTCGACGGCGGTCTCGAAGCCCTTGATGATCGCTTCGCCGGCGGCCATGCCGAGCGAACCGCCCATGAACGCGAAATCGTGCACCGTGGTGACGATCTGCATGCCGTCGAGCGTGCCGGTGGCGTTGATGATGGAGTCCTCAAGGCCGGTCTTGGCGCGGTTGTCGCGCAGCCGGTCGGCATATTTCTTCTGGTCGCGAAACTTGAGCGGATCCTGGGCGACTTCGGGATTGTCGATCTCGGTGAAGCGGCCCTCGTCATAAAAGTGCCCCAGGCGCTCGCGCGCCGAGATCTTCATGTGATGGCCCGAATTGGGGATCACCCACTGGTTCGCCTCGACATCCCGGTGAAAGACCATCTCTCCGGATTCGGGACACTTGATCCAGAGGTTTTCGGGTGTCTCGCGCCGCCCCAGCATCGAGTTCAGGCGCGGGCGCACATAGCTGGTGATCCAGTTCATGGCGAACTCCTGTTGGAGCGCCTCATGTGGACCATCTATTCGGCGGCTTCAAGGCGGGCGCCGCGCACGCCGGCCGCCAGGCCACCGACCAGCGTGCCGACCGCGGCGACGGTGTCGGGCGTGGCGCGCTCTTCATCGTCGAGCGAGTTGACGATGGCCTGCACGATGGCGGTTCCGACGACCACGCCATCGGCATCGCGCCCGATGGTCCGGGCCTGCTCGGCGGTCTTGACGCCAAAGCCGACGCAGACCGGCAGCGGCGTGTGCGCCTTGATGCGCGACACCGCCTGGCCGACCGCGCCGGTGTCGGCGATGGCCGAGCCGGTGATGCCTGTCATCGACACGTAGTAGACAAAGCCCGAGGTGTTGGCGAGCACGGTCGGCAGGCGCCTGTCGTCGGTGGTCGGCGTGGCCAGGCGAATGAAGCTGATGCCCGCGTCCAGCGCGGGCAGGCACAATTCGCCATCCATCTCCGGCGGCAGGTCGACGACGATCAGCCCGTCGAGCCCGGCCTCGCCGGCATCGGCGAGGAACCGGTCGACGCCATGGATGTAGATCGGGTTGTAATAGCCCATCAGCACGATGGGCGTTTCGGTGTCGGCGCGGCGAAACCGGCGCACCATGTCGAGGGTCCGCGCCAGCGTCTGGCCGCCGCTGAGCGCACGCTGGCCGGCGGCCTGGATCGCCGGCCCGTCGGCCATGGGATCGGAAAACGGCATGCCGAGCTCGATGATGTCGGCGCCCGCCCCGGGCAGCGCGGCCATGATCTCGACGGAGGTGTCGAAGTCGGGATCGCCGCCCATGATGTAGGTGACGAGCGCCGGGCGATCTTCATCGCGCAGGCGGGCGAACAGCGTGTCGAAACGGTTGGTCATTGTCTTCCTCATTGTTCGCCCACGGGCCGCACGACCTCGCCGTCCTCCTTGGTGAACGTGCCGACCTTTTCGGCATCGGGCAGCACGTCGAGCACCTTTTCGGACGGCCGCGCCAGCACTGTCCCCAGCGGGGTGACGACGATCGGCCGGTTCATCAGGATCGGATGGGCGACCATGAAGTCGATGAGCTGGTCGTCGGTCCATTTCGGATCGTCCAGGCCCAGTTCGTCATAGGGCGTGCCCTTGCGGCGCAGCACGTCGCGCACCGAAAGGCCGGTCGCATCGATCAGTTCGACAAGCCTGGCGCGCCCCGGCGGCGTCTTCAGATATTCGATCACCTCGGGCTCGGCGCCCGAGGCGCGGATCATCGCCAGCACGTTGCGCGAGGTGCCGCAAGCGGGGTTGTGGTAGATGGTGATGTCGCTCACGCCGAAATCTCCGGATGGTCGAAACGCTCGCCCTCGCTCCATTTGCCGGGCTGGTTGCCGCCGACGGGAAAGCCGCCCGCATCGGCCAGCATCTTCGCCAGATGCATCAGGTTCCAGCTCATGAAGGTGGTGTTGCGCTTGGTGAAGTCGTTGTCATAGCCCGCGCCGTCATCGCCATAGGAAGCGCCGGGGCCGGCTTCCCCGATCCAGCCGCAGTCGGCCTGCGGCGGGATCGTGTAGCCGACGTGCTGGAGTGCGTACAGGCAGGTCATGGCGACGTGCTTGATGCCGTCCTCGTTGCCGGTGACGACGCAGCCGCCGGCCTTGCCGTAGAAGACGCCCTGGCCGCGCGCGTTCTGCTGGCTCGAATGGGCATAGAGCCGCTCGATGATCATGCGGCAATAGGAGGATTCCTCGCCCAGCCAGATCGGCGTGCCGAGCACCAGGATGTTCGCCTCGCGCACCTTCGGCCAAAAGATGTCGGGCCAGTCGTCCCGCTCGGCGCCGTGGTCGCGCATGTCCGGCATGATGCCGTGCGCGATTTGGTGATCGGCGGCGCGCAGATAGTCGACGGTCACGCCGTTGGCGTCCATGATCGCCATGGAATTGCGCATCAGCCGCTCGGTGTGGCTTTCGCCCTGATGGCTGGCCTTGAGCGTGCAGTTGATGAACAGCGCCTTGAGATCGGAGAAATCGGTCATCTGTCGTCTCGTCTGGCGTGATTTCCGGCAGTCAATCGCGATTGCCGACGCCCCGCCGGCATCGCGTATAGCGGCTAAAGGAACAAGGTGCGTGCGAAGATCGCCACGGCAAGCGCTATCAGAACGCCCATCATCCATTTGACCAAGGTCAGTTCTCCCCGAAGCGACGCGATTTCGCCGTTCAGTTCACCACGCAGCGACGAAAAATCGCTCTTCAGTTCACCGCGCAGCGACGCGTTTTCGCCTTTCAGTTCATCGCGCAGCGACGCGATTTCGCCGTTTAGTTCACCACGCAGCGACGCGAAATCGTTCTTCAGTTCTCCTCGAAGCGACGCGATTTCGCCTTTCAGTTCACCGCGCAGCGCAGCGATCTCGGTTCGGATCTTCTGATTGTCTTCGCGAAGATCGGCGAACTGCTTCTTGAATTCGGCATCCGACGTGGCAAGCGTGGTGGCCGCCTGCCGCGCCTTCTCCTCATTGGCTCCGGCGCTCATAAGCGCGTCATAGAGTTCGGTCACCATGACGTTCATGGGATCAGCCTCGCGTGCTGACAGTCTCCAGACCCTAGACCGGCTCGGCAAGGTTTCAAAGATCAAATCCCAGCCGCTTGCCGACGGCGAAGACGTCCTTGTCGCCCCGCCCGCACAGATTCATCACGATGATCCGGTCCCGGCCCATTTTCGGCGCACGCTTGACCACCTCTGCGAGCGCATGGCTGGGCTCGAGCGCGGGGATGATGCCCTCTATCCTCGACAGGAGCTGGAAGGCCTCGAGCGCCTCGTCATCGGTCGCCGGCACGTATTCGACGCGGCCGCTTTCCTTGAGCCAGGAATGCTCGGGCCCGATGCCCGGATAGTCGAGCCCGGCCGAGATGGAATGGCCCTCCTCGATCTGCCCGTCGCCATCCTGCAAAAGGTATGTGCGGTTGCCGTGCAGCACGCCCGGACGCCCCGCCGTCAGCGATGCGCAGTGCTCGTCCGTGTCGAGCCCCTTGCCGCCGGCCTCGACGCCGACCATCGCAACGTCCTTTTCGTCCAGGAACGGATGGAACAGGCCGATCGCGTTGGAGCCGCCGCCGACCGCGGCGACCAGCAGATCGGGCAGGCGGCCCTCGGCCTGCATGAGCTGTTCGCGGGCTTCCCGCCCGATCACCGACTGGAAGTCGCGCACCATCTCCGGATAGGGATGCGGGCCGGCCGCCGTGCCGATGATGTAGTAGGTGCTGTCGACATTGGTCACCCAGTCGCGCAGCGCCTCGTTCATGGCGTCCTTGAGCGTGCCGTGGCCGGAGGTGACCGGCGTCACCTCGGCGCCGAGCAGCTTCATGCGGAACACGTTGGGCGCCTGCCGCTCGATGTCGGTGGCGCCCATATAGATATGGCACGGAAAACCGAAGCGCGCGCATACGGTCGCCGATGCGACGCCGTGCTGGCCGGCACCGGTCTCGGCGATGATGCGCGTCTTGCCCATGCGCCTTGCAAGCAGGATCTGGCCCAGGCAGTTGTTGATCTTGTGGCTGCCGGTGTGGTTGAGCTCGTCGCGCTTGAAGTAGATCCTCGCGCCGCCCAGATGCGCGGTCAGCCGCTCGGCGAAATACAGCGGCGAGGGCCGGCCGGTATAGTGCCTGCCCAGTTCGTCCAGTTCGGCCAGAAAGGCCGGGTCGGCCTTGGCGGCGTCCCACTTCTCCTGAAGATCGAGGATCAGCGGCATCAGCGTCTCGGCGACGAAACGGCCGCCGAAGATGCCGAACATGCCCTGTTCGTCAGGCCCGGTGCGGAAGGAATTGGGCTGAGCGATGGTGTTCATGCGTGTTCTCCCTGCGCGGCGGGCCGCCGTGCGCCCTGGTGCCCGGCGATCGCCTCGAACAATTGCGCGATCAACGCCGGATCCTTGATGCCGGGCGCGCGCTCCACGCCCGATGAAATGTCGACGCCCGGCGGATCGGCAATGGCGATCGCCCGGGCGATATTGGCCGGGTCCAGCCCGCCCGACAGAAAATAATCTGTGTCCGCATCGAGTGCGGCCAGCACCTGCCAGTCAAAGCAAACGCCATTGCCGCCGGGAAGATCCGAGCCCTTCGGCGGCTTGGCGTCGAGCAGGAAGCGGTCGGCCATGCCGCGATAGGGCGCAAGCTTGTCGAGGTCGGCAGCCGCGCTGATGGCGAAGGCCTTGATGATCTGGAGCCCGTGGCGAGCCTTCAGCGCGGCAAGGCGAGCGGGCGGCTCGGCGCCGTGCAGCTGCAACATGTCGGGCCGCATCACGGCGACGATCTCGTCGATCGTCGCATCGTCGGCATCGACCGTGACCGCGACCGGGCGGACGCCACGGGCGCGCGCCGTCTCGGCCAGATCGCGCGCGATCGCGGGCGTGACATGGCGCGGCGACCTTTCGAAGAAGATGAAGCCGGCATGCGTCGCGCCGGCGGCGACGGCCGCTTCGAGTGCGGGCGCGGTGGAAAGGCCGCATATCTTCACATCGAGGCTCATCGCGCCCGCTTAGCGCGGCAATGGCGCCGGAGTCGAGTGGCATGGCCGATTTCCGCCGCGCAAAGCGGACAGCACCGACGGCGGGCGGACAGGCCGGTCAGAACACGATGGCCTGGAGCTTGCCGCCATTGCGTTTCAGCCAGGCCTTGCAGCGGTTCGTGTCGGGGCACAGCTCCTCGCACAGCGCCCAGAACCGCGGGCCATGGTTCATGTGGCGCAGATGGGCGACCTCATGGGCGACGAGGTAGTCGATCACCGCCGGCGGCGCCATGGCGATGCGCCAGCAAAAGGACAGATGGCCCGCCGACGAGCAGGACCCCCAGCGGCTCACCGTATCGCGATAGCGTATCGAGGCGACCTTGCGGCCGACCGTCGCCGCGTGGCGGGCGACCAGGGGCTCGATCTCCTGGCGCGCCCGCGCCTTGAGGAAGTCGGCGACGCGCCGCGGCAGATGGTCGGCGCCGCCGCGCACGATCAGTTCGGGGCCGGCATGCCCGCGGGTGGTTTCGGTCAGGCCGCGGCCGGGGCGGTGGACGATCAGGTGATTGACGCCGCACACCGGCAGCTTGATGCCGGCGCGCACCTGCGGCCGGTCGGGCTGGGCGGCGATCCTGTCGGCGAGCCAGCCGCGATGGCGGTCAAGGAAGCGGTCGACCTCGCGCCGGCCGATGCCGGGCGGGACGGTCACCTTGATGCCGCGATCGCCGGGCTGGACGCGCAGGGTCAAACGGCGGGCGCGCGGATGTTCGACGATGGCGAGCGCCACCGTGCGGCCGGCGACCTCGTAACGGTCGGCCCGCGCCGGGCCGGGCTGATTGGGAGACAAGGCGGCCATGGCCGCAATCTACCGCGATTCGGCGCCGAGCCGACAAAAAAACCGGGCCCGCTTGCGCGGACCCGGAACGACATTGCCAATGGCAGTGTCATAGGAGACGTGTCAGGCGAGACTTGCGGTCCCGATCAGCCCTCGTTCGGTCGGACACCCGGCACGGAACCGTTCCTGGGCTCGCCATCGTCGGTGGCGCCGGTATCGGTCCTGGACTTGCGGGCCGCCATGAAGGCATCGAACTCCTGCTGGTCCTTGGCACGGCGCAACTCGCGCAGATAGGAATCGAATTCTTCGCGCATCTCGTCGAGCTTGCGGCGCTCCTGTTCGATGCGCTTGAGTTCAGCCTCGCGCCAGTCGTCGAAGGCGACATTGCCGGTGCGCGCGCTTGCCTGCGCGCGGCCGCGGCCGAAGGTCCGCGCGATGTCGTCGGTGGCGCGGTTGACCCCGCCCTTGAACTCGTCGAGACGGTCGCCCCACAGGATATAGGCCAGCATCGCAAGGCCGAGCGGCCAGAACACGATGAAACCCAGAACCATCAAGCCGATGGTGGCGGGCGTCCATGCGGGCCGGATCATTGCAGTCTGTGTCATGTTCACTACACCCCATTGTTCGGTAACGGCGGTGTGTCCGCCACGCCATCGACATGGTGACGGTCGGCGAGCCGCGCAAGCTTCCAGCCGCGTCCTGGCGGCGCGGCGCGGTCAAACCCGATGCAATATCAAGGTCTTGTCAGTGACAAAAAATGCACGCCAAGGCCCAGCATCAGGCCCCAGAAGGCGGCGCCCACGCCGAAAAACGTCACCCCCGAGGCGGTCACCGCGAAGGTGACGATGGCTGCCAGCCGGTCCTGCTCGACGGCAACGGCAAGGCGCGTGGCGTTGGCGAGCGGCGTCAGCACGGCCAGACCGATCACCAGCGCCACGAAGGTCGGCGGCAGGACGGCGACCAGCGCCACGATGGAGGCGCCGAACAAGGCCAGAAAGCCATAGATGCCGGCATACCACAGGCCGGTCTGCCAGCGCTTGTCGGCATCGGGATGGGCCTCGGGGCCGGTGCAGATGGCGGCGGTGACTGCGGCAAGATTGGTCGAGGACGCGCCGAACAGCGCGGTCAACGCCGAAAAGGCGCCGGTGACGGCGACCACCGGTCCGGCGGGCGGCGCATACCCGTCGGCGCGCAGGACCGCCAGCCCCGGCAGGTTCTGCGAGGCCATCGTGACGATGTAGAGCGGCAGGGCCAGGCCGAACAGCGCGCCCACGGTGATCTCGGGCGCGATGAACACGAGAGGCGACAGACCGATCGCGAACTCGGCCTCGGCGCGGCCGCTCAGAAGCGCCCAAAGGGTGCCGGCGACGATGATGGCGACGACGGCGAGCGAGGGGTTGAACAGGCGCAGGATGAAGAAGCCCGCCGCCAGCGGGAGGATGAAGGCCGGGTCGGCCTGCGCCGCCTGCGCCCCGCCGATGACGAAGGGCAGCAATATGCCGCCGAGCATGCCGGCCGCCAGAGCCGCCGGGATCGCCTCGACGGCGCGCATGAGCGGGCCGAACAGCCCGGTCGCCATGATCAGCAGGCCGGCGATCAGGAAGGCTCCGACAGCCTCGTGGATCGAATATCCGGTGCTGGCGGTGACCAGCGCGAGGCCGGCAATCGACCAGGCGGCGACGATCGGCATGCGGAACCAGAGCGTCAGGACCAGCGTCTCCAGGCCCACGGCAATGCAGATCGCCGTCACCCAGCTCGCTGTCTGCGCCTGGGTCGCGCCGACCGATTGCGCGGCGCCGAGGACAAGCGCCATGGTGCCGCCAAAGCCGACCGAGGAGGCGACGAGGGCGGCCGTGAAGGACGAAAAGCGCGGCCGGTTCAAGGCCCGATCCGTGCGGTGCTCACCAATTCGTCCGCCGCGGCGAGGATGCGCTCGATGTCCTGCGGGCGCGACAGGCGATGATCGCCGTCCTTGATATAGGCGATGGTCGCATCGTCCTTGGACAACAGCTCGAACAGGCGCTGGGCGTGCTGCCACGGCACGTCCGGGTCGGCCTGGCCCTGGATGATGTGCACGGGACAGTGGGTGTCGATGGGACCGGTCATGACGCGGTTGTGCTCGCCGTCGGCGAACAGCGCCCGGGTGAAGACGTTCGGCTCGGGGCCGTAGGGCGTGGGCTCCTCGAAATATCCCTTTTCGACAAGATCGCGGCGCTGCGCCTCGGTCAGGTGCGGCTCGTGCAGCTCGCTGGTGAAGTCCGGCGCCGGCGCCAGCAGAAGCAGGCCGGCAACGGGATCGTCGGGCGCGCCGCGATTGCGCTCCTGCACCATGCGCAAGGCGATCCAGGCGCCCATGGACGAGCCGACGAGGATCACCGGCTTGCGTGCGAAGGCTTCGACCACGGCCATCGCTTCGCCCAGCCAGCGCGAGATCGTGCCCTGCATGAAGTCGCCGCCCGAGGCGCCGTGGCCCGAATAGTCGAATGCCGTGCTGGCAAGGCCGCGTTCGGCGCACCACCGATCAAGCTCCAGCGCCTTGGTGCCGTCCATGTCGGAGCGGTAGCCGCCCAGCCATACGAGCCCCGGCGCGGCGCCGGTCCTGTGGCGTACCGCGATGGATGCGCCGCCAACCTCGATGCTGTGCCCGGTCATGGTGCTCCCGCTGGTCTTCGGCCTCGCCCCGCACGGCCTTATCTTCGATCGGTAACGAGCTGTGAAGCCCGAAATACCGTGATTTTCGCCGTCGATCGTGGTATTGACTTGGCCGCGTCAATGCCGACATAGCGGCCGACGCAGAATTCACCCGTCCCCTGAACGACACGGAGTATACGACAATTCGCAGACCATTCAGAGCGCCGCCGCCGCAGAAATCCGGCCCGCCTGCCAATGACGACATTCGCGATCACGAAGTCCAGCTTATCGATTCCGACGGCGAGAACCGCGGGGTCGTCGAAACGCGCGATGCGCGGCGCATGGCCGAGGAGGCCGGCCTGGACCTGGTGCTGATCTCGCCCAACGCCAAGCCGCCCGTCGCCAAGATCCTCGACCTGGGCAAGCTGAAATACGAGCAGCAGAAAAAGGCCTCCGCCGCCCGCAAGAAGCAGAAGACCGTCGAGGTCAAGGAAGTGAAGATGCGCCCGAACATCGACACGCACGACTATGATGTGAAGATGCGGGCGGTCAAACGCTTCTTCGAGGAGGGCGACAAGGTCAAGGTGACGTTGCGCTTCCGCGGCCGCGAGATGGCGCACCAGCAACTGGGCATGCAGCTGCTCAACAAGGTGCGCGAGGAAGTCCAGGACATTTCCAAGGTCGAGGCCGAGCCCAAGCTGGAAGGCCGCCAGATGATGATGGTGCTGGCGCCGAAATAGGCCCCGCGCCCGCCCCTGGCCGAAGCCGACCCCGCCGTCGGCGCGCCGGGGCGACACGGTTGCGCGCGGGCCGTTTTCGGTCTATAGGCGCGCGGTCCGGACCGGCCGGCAGGGCATGCCGTGCCGGTTCTCAATGCTGACAAGTCAAGCTGTCGGGAAACCGAGCGAAGCGCGGCAGGATCGATCGATCACCGTTCATGGTTTCGAACGTGCCGTGCGGAGCGTCTGTGCAGCAGACCGGCGCGCACACGAAAAACGGAGAGCAAAATGCCCAAGATGAAGACGAAGTCTTCGGTCAAGAAACGCTTCAAGACCACCGCCACGGGCAAGGTGAAGGTGCAGGCCGCGGGCAAGCGGCACGGCATGATCAAGCGGTCCAACAAGTTCATCCGCAAGGCGCGCGGCACGATGGTGCTGTCCGAGCCGGATACCAAGATCGTCAAGAAGTTCATGCCGTACGGCCTTTGAGCGCCGTCCGATCGCAGTTCGAGCCCAGGAGCATCCATCATGGCACGCGTCAAACGCGGCGTCACCGCGCACGCCCGACACAAGAAGGTTCTCAAGGCCGCCAAGGGCTATTACGGCCGGCGCAAGAACACCATCCGCATCGCCAAGCAGGCCGTCGAGAAGGCCGACCAGTACGCCTATCGCGACCGCAAGGTCAGAAAGCGCAATTTCCGCTCGCTGTGGATCCAGCGGATCAACGCGGCGGCGCGCGAGCACGGCCTGACCTATGGCCGGCTGATCGACGGCATGAACAAGGCCGGCATCGAGATCGACCGCAAGGTGCTTTCGGACATGGCCATTCACGAGCCGGCGGCCTTCGCCGCCGTGGTCGAGCAGGCAAAGGGCTCCCTTGCCTATCTGAAAGACACCACGCCGAACGCCTTTGAGGGCGCTGTCCGCTAGGCCAGCGCGAGTCTCAACCGTTCCGAACCTGTTTGAGAACCCGCTTCTGGCCACCGCCGGAGGCGGGTTTTCTTTGTGGACCGACTGTGACAAACCAAAGCCGAAACGATCGACGAGAGCTGTGATGAACGCGATGAGCCAAACCGTGCCCGACGAACTGGCGCGCCTTGAAGACGATCTGATGGGCGACATCGCTGCCGCGTCCGACGAGGCGGCGATCGAGGCGGTGCGCATCGCCGCCATCGGCAAGAAGGGTGTCGTCTCCGAACGCATGAAGACGCTGGGCAGGATGAGCCCCGAGGAGCGCCAGGTGCTGGGCCCGGCGCTGAACGGGCTCAAGGCGCGCGTCACCGAGGCCATCAATGCCCGCAAGGCGGAGTTGCGCGCGGCGGCGATCGAGGCGCGCCTTGCCACAGAGACGGTCGACGTCACGCTGCCGGTGCGCAGCTCGCCCGCCGAGGCCGGGCGCATACACCCGATCAGCCAGGTGGTGGACGAGCTGACGGCGATCTTCGCCGACATGGGCTTTTCGATCGCCGAGGGGCCGGACATCGAGACCGACTACTACAATTTCACCGCGCTCAACTTCCCGGCCGACCACCCCGCGCGGGAGATGCACGACACATTCTTCCTGGCGCCCGACGAGAACGGCGAGAGCAAGGTGCTGCGCACCCACACGAGCCCGGTGCAGATCCGCACCATGGAGGCGCAGGAACCGCCGATCCGCATCGTCATTCCCGGCAAGACCTATCGTCACGATTCGGATGCGACGCACACCCCGATGTTTCACCAGCTCGAAGGGCTGGTCGTCGACCGGACCGCGACGGTGGCGCATCTGAAATGGGTGCTGGAAGAGTTCTGCAAGGCATTCTTCGAGGTGCCGCATGTGGATATGCGGTTCCGGCCGTCCTTCTTTCCGTTCACCGAGCCGAGCCTCGAAGTGGACATCAAGTGCGACCGGTCGCGGCCGGGCGAGGTGCGCTTTGGCGAGGGCAATGACTGGATGGAGATCCTGGGCTGCGGCATGGTGCATCCCAACGTGCTGCGCGCCGGCGGGCTCGATCCGGACGTCTATCAGGGCTTTGCCTGGGGCATGGGGATGGATCGGCTCGCCATGCTCAAATACGGCATGCCCGACCTGCGCGCCTTCTTCGATGCCGATGTGCGCTGGCTGAAACATTATGGCTTCCGCCCGCTCGACATGCCGACGCTGTTCGGAGGGCTGAGCGGGTGAGATGCCGACGCTGCTGATCTGGCGCGGGCACAAGTTCCGCTTCTATGCCTCCGATGGCCCGGAACCGCCGCATGTCCACGTCGTCAAGGGCGGCAAAGCCGCAAAAGTATGGCTGCGCGATTTGAGTGTTGCCTACAATCGCGGCTATAACGAGCAGGAGATCAGTCGGCTCCTTGCGGTTGTCTCGAACCATCAGAACGATTGGATTGGATCGTGGAATGACTTCTTTGGAGTTTGAGACCGAAGGGACACGCCCGGTTGCCGCGTGGTGCGACGACCGATACGTGTACGCCACGTTGGCCGACGGCCGCCAGATCCGCGCGCCGTTGTGGTGGTATCCCTATCTGGAGCAAGCCTCTGCCGCCGAGCGCGCCGAGGTGGAGCTTCAGTTCAGCGGTGTCTGGTGGCCAGCCATCGACGAGGGCGTATCGATCAAGGCCCTGCTTCTGGGCTGGAAGGCACCCGATGCGAAAGCGCCCGATCAAGCCGCCTGATCCCATCACCGAAAGACCGAACCGATGAAATTCACCCTGTCCTGGCTTAAGGACCATCTCGACACGGACGCCACACTCGACGAGATCGTCGACACGCTGACCATGATCGGCCTTGAGGTCGAGGCGGTGGACGACAAGGCGCGGTTCGCCCCGTTCACCATCGCCCGCGTGCTCACCGCCGAACAGCACCCCGATGCCGACAGGCTGAAGGTGCTGAGGGTCGATGCCGGCGACGGCAAGCCGGTGCAGGTCGTTTGCGGGGCGCCAAACGCGCGCGCCGGGCTGGTCGGCGCCTTCGCCGCGCCGGGCACCTATGTGCCGGGCATCGACCTGGAGCTCTCGGTGGGCAGGATCCGCGGCGTGGAAAGCCATGGCATGATGTGCTCGGAGCGCGAGTTGCAGATGTCGGACGAGCATACCGGCATCATCGACCTGCCCGAGGACGCACCGGTCGGCCAGCCCTTCGCCGCATGGGCCGGGCTCGACGATCCGGTGATCGAAATCGGGCTGACGCCGAACCGGCCCGACTGCACCGGCGTTCACGGCATCGCCCGCGACCTGGCCGCGGCCGGGCTCGGCACGTTGAAGCCGGTGGACATTACGCCGGCAAAAGGCTCTGGCGACTGCCCGGTGCGCGTGACCATCGACGCGCCGGATCTGTGCCCGGGCTTTGCCCTGCGCATGGTCAAGGGCGTGACCAACGGTCCCTCCCCGCAATGGATGCAGCAGCGGCTGATCGCCATCGGCTTGCGGCCGATCAACGCGCTCGTCGACATCACCAATTACGTCACCTTCGGCTGGGGACGGCCGCTGCATGTGTTCGATGCGCGCAAGGTCGCCGGCGACCTTGTCGTGCGCCGCGCGCGGGACGGTCAGACGATCGTCGGTCTCGACGGGCGCGATTACACGCTCACCGGGGACATGTGCGTGATCGCCGATGATAACGGTCCCGAATCGATCGCCGGAATCATGGGCGGGGAGGCGTCCGGCTGCGACGAGGGCACTGTCGACGTGCTGATCGAATCGGCGCTGTGGAACCCGCGCAACATCGCCCGCACGGGCCGCGATCTCGGCATCATCACCGACGCGCGCTACCGCTTCGAGCGCGGCGTCGACCCCGAATTCATGGTGCCCGGGCTCGACCTGGCGACGCAGCTGGTCACCGAGCTTTGCGACGGCACGCCGACCGAGGCCCGCGTCGTCGGCTATCACCGGCCGGCTCCGAAAACGATCGGCTTTCCCTTTGCGGAAGTACGCCGGCTAACGGGTGCAGATGTTTCGCCGGCTGAAAGCCGCGACATCCTCACCAGGCTCGGCTTCGGCATCACCGGAGACAACGAGCGAGCCGAGGTCACCGTGCCGAGCTGGCGCCCCGATGTCGACGGCAAGGCGGATATCGTCGAGGAGGTGATGCGCATCCACGGCGTCAACAACGTCGCGCCGGTGCCGCTCGCCGGCCACGATGCGGTGAACACGAAGATCCTGACGACCGAACAGACCCGCACCCGCGCCGCGCGGCGGTCGCTGGCCGCGCGCGGCATGATGGAGGCGGTGACCTGGTCGTTCATCTCGGCCGCCCATGCCGAAGCCTTCGGCGGCGGGGCCGCCTCGCTCAAGCTCGCCAACCCGATCGCCGCCGAGATGAGCGACATGCGACCCTCGCTCCTGCCCGGACTGCTGTCGGCGGCCCAGCGCAACGCGAATTTCGGCCATGGCGATGTCGCGCTGTTCGAGGTCGCCGGCACCTATCAGAGCGACACACCGCAAGGCCAGCGCCGCGTCGCCGGCGGCATACGCCGCGGCACGGCGAAGCTGACCGGGCCGGGCCGGGCCTGGGACGGCGATGCCGGTACGGTCGAGGTGTTCGATGCCAAGGCCGATGCGCTGGCCGCGCTCGAGGCCTGCGGCGCGCCGGTCGACAAGCTGATGGTCGAGCCGGGCGCGCCGGGCTGGTATCATCCGGGCCGGTCCGGCGTGATCAAGCTGGGGCCGAAACTCGTGCTGGGCCATTTCGGCGAGTTCCACCCGCGCACGCTGGAGGTGCTCGACGTGAAGGGTCCGGCCTGCGGCTTCGAGGTGTTCATCGACGCGCTGCCCGAGCCCAAGAGAAAGGCGACCCGTACACGGCCGCGGCTCGACGTTTCGCCCTTCCAGGCGGTGACGCGCGATTTCGCCTTCGTGGTCGACGAAACCGTCGCCGCGAGCACGTTGACACGCGCCATCGCCGGCGCCGACAAGGCACTGATCGCCGGGGTCAAGGTGTTCGACGTCTATGCGGGCGAAGCGGTCGGCGCGGGCCGCAAATCGGTGGCGCTGGAAGTGGAGATCCAGCCGACCCAGAAAACGCTGACGGACGAGGATCTGGAAGCACTGAGCGGCAGGATCGTGGCCAGCGTCGAGAAGGCGACGAGCGGCGTGTTGCGTTCATAGCGTCCCGCGCTTGCCCGACCGGCCGGGAGCGAAACATGCCGGTTCGCCATTTTGGATGAACACGGCTGCGATGAGCCGGATGTTTCATGCGCACAACCTGGCCGCCGCGCCAGGTGAGTTCACCGAGCTGCCGGAAGTGGCCGCAGGTCTTAGGCGTGCCAGCCGTACGGATCGGGGCTCCGCGCACCTTGCCCCTTGCCGATGCCTCTGACAAAACGCTGTCCTGCATCGGGCGGAGCCGGTCATGAACTTCATCCTCAACACCGACAGCTACAAATACTCCCACTACGCGCAGTACCCGCCCGAGACGGCGGGCATCTCGGCCTACATCGAGTCCCGGCGCGGCGGCGAGTACGACACCGCGCTGTTCTTCGGGCTGCAGATGTTCCTGAAGGCCTATCTTGCGCGGCCGGTCACGGCGGCCGATGTCGAGGAGGCCGAGGCGCTGGTCACCGCCCATGGCCTGCCCTTCAACCGACCCGGCTGGGAGACCCTGGTCGATCGTCATGGCGGTTATCTGCCCGTGACGATCGAGGCGCTGCCCGAAGGTATGCTGGTGCCTGCCGGCACGCCCATGGTGCAGGTGCGCAACACCGATCCGGACTTCTTCTGGCTGCCGACCTTCCTTGAAACCGCGCTCCTGCGCGCGGTCTGGTATCCCTCGACCGTCGCCACGGTGTCCTGGCATGTGCGGCAGATGATCGCCGAAACGCTGGAGAAGACCTGCGACACGCCTTCCGATGTCCTGCCGACGCGGCTGCACGATTTCGGCGCGCGCGGGGCGACGAGCCTGGAGCAGGCCGGCCTTGGCGGCGTGGCGCATCTGGTCAGTTTCCTGGGTACGGACACGGTGGCTGGGCTCGTCTATGGCCGGCGCTTCTACCACGAGCCGATGGCCGGCATCTCCATCCCCGCCGCCGAGCACTCGACCATGACGAGCTGGGGGGAGGCGCGCGAGGCGGCGGCCTATGAGAACATGATCGCCCGGTTCGGCGGCGAGGGAAAGCTGGTCGCCGTCGTATCGGACAGCTACGACCTGTTCCGCGCGGTCCGCAACATCTGGGGCGAGGAGCTCAAGGAGAAGGTCGAGAAGATGGGCGGCACGCTCGTGGTCCGGCCCGATTCGGGCGATGCAACGCGCGTGCCCATCGACACGATCGAGATGCTGGGCGAGATCTTCGGCTTTTCGGTCAACACGAAAGGCTACAAGGTGCTGTCGCCCTGCGTGCGCGTCATCCAGGGCGACGGCGTCAACCCGCGCACCATCCGCATCCTGCTCGGGTCGATGGTCGAGCGCGGCTGGTCGGCCGAGAACCTCGCCTTCGGCATGGGCGCGGGATTGCTCCAGAAGGTCAACCGCGACACGCTGCGCTTTGCCATGAAGGCCAATGCCCGCCAGGACAAGGACGGCACCTGGCACGGGATCGCCAAGGATCCCAAGACCGATCCGGGCAAGGCCTCCAAGCGCTATCGCCAGGCGGTGGTGATGGAAGGCGACATACCGGTCGCCGTGCCGCTGAAGGATCTCGGCGACCGGCGGAACCTGCTCGAAACGGTGTGGGAGGACGGCGCGCTCAAGCGCGACTGGACGCTGGCGCAGATCCGCGAACGGGCCAATGGTCGATCGTGAAGAAATCGGGAACGGGAGGGCGATGATGTTTCGCTGGGGTATCGTTTCGACGGCGAAGATCGCGCGCGAACAGGTGGTGCCGGCCATCATGCAGAGCGACAGCAGCGTGGTGACGGCGGTTGCCAGCCGCGATGCCGGCCGGGCGGCCGACTTCGCGCGCCGGTTCAACATCGCCCATGCCTTCGAGGGCTATCAGGCGATGCTGGAGTCGGACGTCGTCGACGGCATCTACATCCCGCTGGTGACGTCCCAGCATGTCGAATGGGCGATCCGGGGCGCGCAGGCCGGCAAGCATGTGCTGGTCGAAAAGCCGCTGGCGCTGAACGCCGGGGACATCGCGCCGGTGATCGCGGCGCGCGATGCGGCGGGCGTGGTCGTCTCCGAGGCGTTCATGGTGACATATCATCCGCAATGGCTGAAGGCGCGCGCATTGATCGCCGAAGGGGCGATCGGCCGGCTGCGCATGGTGCAGGGCGCGTTCTCCTACTTCAACCGCGATCCGACGAACATGCGCAACATGCCCGAACTGGGCGGCGGGGCGCTGCCCGATATCGGCGTTTATCCGACGGTCGCCACGCGCTTCGTCACCGGCCAGGAACCGCTGGACGTCACCGCCATCATGGAACGCGACGCCGATTTCGGCACCGACATCTACGCCAACGTCGCCATGCGGTTCGACGGGTTCGATCTGGCCTTCTACGTGGCGACACAGCTCGCCGCGCGGCAGGTCATGGTGTTCCATGGCGATGCGGGTTTCATCGAAGTGCAATCGCCCTTCAATGCCAGCATCTACGATTCCGACAAGGTGATCGTGCACGATGCCGGCCACACCCAGGCGCGGGTCTTCGCCTTTCCGGCCGTGCATCAATACGAGCATCAGATCGATGCCTTCGTGCGACATGTGCGCGGCGAGGATCAGCCGATCTTCACGCTCGAACAGTCGGTCGCCAATCAGCGCGCAATCGATGCGATCTATCGCGCCGCAGAAACGGGCCAGCGCCAACCGGTGTGAGCGCTACCACCACACGCCGCCGCGCGCAAAGCGGATGCGCGGGGCGTCGTCGGCGGGCGCATGCAGGCTTTCGGCGCAGCCGGGGCAATCGGCCTCCTCGCCCTCGATGACCGGCGCGACATGCGGCCGGCTGCGGGCGAAGTCGAACCAGTCGCGATCGGCACGCCCATCGCGGCGCCAGCGCGGACGAACGGTCGGCACCGAGCCGCCGGGCCGCCGGATGGGGATGTGCCGGCCCTCGGCGACGCCGACGGGCCCGGCCGGTCCGGGCAGCATGGACTGCTTGAGCGCCAGGAGCCGCTCGACGCGCTCCTCGGTGCGCGGATGCGAGCGCAGCATGGACGGTTCGGCCATGCGGCCGGTCGGCAGCATCATCGCCTCGAGCCGGCGGCGATGGGCATGTTCGAGCTTTTGCAGCGCCGCGGCAAGCCCATCGGGATCGCCGGTCAACATGGCCGCGCCGTAGTCGGCGTCGAACTCGCGCGTGCGCGACAGCGCAAGCTGCAGCAGGCTGCCGATCGTCGGCGCGGCGATCATGGCCAGGATGCCGAGCCAGGGCACGGTGGGAAAGAAGCCGGTCAGGTTGAACACGATCGCGATGATGCCGACCGTCGACAGCGTCGATGTCAGACGCGACACCACATCGGCCAGGCTCATCACCTTCAGATCGTCGTTGCGGATATGCGTCACCTCGTGGGCGAGGACACCGGCGAGCTCGCGCATGGTCATGTGGCGCACGAGCTGGTCGGTCACCGCGATCGCCGAGCGATCCGGACGGCCGACGGCAAATGCGTTCATCATGCGCGAGGGCACGACATAGAGCCTTGGCGGATGGTCCAGGCTGGCACGGCGCGCCAGTTCCTGGATCAGCCTGTAGCCGGCCGGAAAGTTGACAGGGCTGACAGGCTGGGCCTTGTACATGCGCAGCACCATGTCCGGCGAGACGTTGCGCGCCGCAAGCAGGCTGATGACGCCGAAGACGAGGGCGTAGACGATGCCGATTGTTCCGGCGATCGCCCAGGCGGTCACCGCCAGCAGCGCAAGCGACCCGCCGACCAGCAGCCAGGTATGCAGCCGGTTGATGGTGCGGTGACGGCGGTGGATGGCGTGGCCATGTTCGAAGAATGCAAATGCCATGGCCCTCATATGGCGCGCCCGGGCGCGATTTTTTAGGGCGTCCGCCTCACCGGCGGAAGACGAAGCGCGCATAGCCCAGATAGGAGAAGACCGACACCAGGGCCACGGCGATGAAGGTCGCCCAGAACGGCGAAAAGCCCGGCATGGCGAGCAACAGGCCGGCATAGACCACATAGTTGAGCCCGGCGCCGAGCGCGGCGATCGACGAATAGCGCGCGCCCTCGGTGAGGATCGACCGTCCGCTCGCACCGAAGGTGAAGGTGCGGTTGATCAGGAAGTTCGAGACCATCGCGCAGGCGATGGAGACGAGGCGGCCGGCAAATGGGCCCAACGGCGTGAAGGCGAGCATCAGATAGAGCACGCCGAAATCGATCACGAAGCCGCTGCCACCGGCGGCGGCGAAGCTGCAAAGCCGCCCAAGCGGCGTTGTTGCGGCGCGCGGCCGGCCGCCGCGGTCGGCGTCCCCGCGGCCGGGTGCGTGCGCCATTGGCTCGGCGGATCTGTCCGCTTCGGTCACCGTCTCGCTCCGTTTCGCGGCCAGGTGATGATCATGGGTAGGGTGCCGAAGGGTCGCTTGCAATCACATTCGGTTGCAACGCTTGGAAGCGCGGCGCCGACGCAGTATTCTGGCGCCAGATGGGGCGCAGGACACAAGAGCACATGTCGATGAACATTTCCTTCACCGGCGCCATGCGCGCCGTGTCGAACCTGCGGGGCAGGCCCATGGCGCTTGCCTTTTGCGCAATGACGCTGATCGGCGCTCTCGCGCCGGCGCCCGCCCAGGCGCAGGAGCCGGCGCGGCAGCTCTTCGGCAACACCGACCTGCCCTCGGCGAGCGCGCCGCGGGTGCACGGCTTTTATTCGGGCGGCTGCATCGCCGGCGCGGTGGCCATGCCCGTCGACGGGCCGAACTGGCAGGCCATGCGGCTCGAACGCAATCGCCGCTGGGGCCATCCCGAACTGATCGCGCTCATCCAGCGCCTTGCCGACGAAGCGGTTGACGAGGGCTGGCCCGGCCTTCTCGTCGGCGACATCGCCCAGCCGCGCGGCGGGCCGATGCTGACCGGTCACCGGTCGCACCAGACCGGGCTCGACGCCGATCTGTGGCTGACCAAGATGCCCGACCGGCGCCTGACGCCGGCCGAGCGCCGCGACATGAGCGCCATATCCGTGCTCAAGCCCGGCACGATGGAAATCAATCCCCAGGTCTGGACGCCGGCCCATGCCCGGCTGTTGCAGCGCGCGGCCTCTTATGACGAGATCGAGCGCGTGCTGGTCAATCCCGGCATCAAGAAGAAGATGTGCGAACTGTATGGCGACGATCCGGCCAACGATCCCTGGATGATCAAGCTGCGGCCGGTGCGCGGGCACCATTATCATTTCCACATCCGCATGGTCTGCCCGGACGACTCGCCCGACTGCCGCCCGCAAAAGCCGGTGCCCACCAGCGGCAATGATTGCGGCGCCCCGCTCGACTGGTGGTTCAACCCGCCGCCGCCGCCAAAGGACCCCAAGCCGGTGGCCAAGCCGCGGCCGCGGCGCGACACCGTGCTCGCCGACCTGCCGGATGCCTGCGGGCCGCTGCTGCGCGCACCGCAACCGGCAAGCGAGAGCCTGGCGACCTATTCGGCGCAGTTCGACCGCTCGATCATGATGGCTTCGGCCGTGCCCTCGACCGCCCCGGACCCGGCGCTCGGACGCATCGCGCTGCCTTCGGCCGCGCGGCTGCCGATCCCCACCGCGCGACCGGAATGAACGCGGGACCGACGGTCCGCAACGGCCGCAAGAGGTTCCGCGCCGACAAATCGCGGCGGGGCCGCCAATCGCGCCTTTCATGCCGGCGCAAAGTGCGCTAACAGGCTGGCGCCGCCTAAATCGATTGAACCGCCATGCCGGATGCCCTGACCATTGCGCTGGTCGCGCACGACCAGAAAAAGGACGACATGGTCGCCTTCGTGCGCCGGCACGCGGCGCTGCTCGGGCGCTGCCGGCTCGTCGCCACCGGCACGACCGGCGGCCGCATCGCCGAATCGAACACCGCGCTGGCCGTCGAGCGGTTGCGCAGCGGCCCGCTGGGCGGCGATCAGCAGATCGGCGCCATGATCGCGGAAGGGGCAATCGATGCCCTGGTCTTTTTCGTCGACCCGCTCACGCCGATGCCCCATGATGTCGACGTCAAGGCGCTGATGCGCCTTGCGATCGTCTACGACATTCCCATGGCGCTCAATGCGGCGACCGCGGAAATCCTGCTGAACGCGCTCCTGAAAAGGCATATGGGAACGGTCAATGCCTAGCACTTCCGGATCGAACACGACTGTTCTTCCCTTTCCCACGCTGATCGCCGATATCGGCGGCACCAATGCCCGCTTTGCGATCATCGTGGACGCCTTTGCCGAACCGAAGGTCTTTGCCTCCATTCGCACGCGCGACTTCGCCACGCTCGATGAAGCCATCCAGACCCATGTGCTCGACCAGACCTCGGTGATGCCGCGCGGCGCGGTGCTCGCCGTGGCCGGGCCGACCGATGGCGAGGAGATCGACCTGACCAATTGCGACTGGGTCGTGCGGCCGCGCGGCATGATCGCCGATCTGGGCTTCGACGAGGTGGTCATCCTGAACGATTACGAGGCCCAGGCGCTTGCCGTTGTGGCGCTGGAGGAAGACAATCTCGAGCAGATCGGCGGCGGCGTTCGCGATCCGGCCTCCAACCGCGTCGTCATCGGGCCGGGCACGGGGCTCGGTGTCGCCGGGCTCGTGCACGCGGCGCGAACCTGGATTCCGGTGGCGGGCGAGGGAGGACATGTCGATCTGGGTCCGCAGACCGACCGCGATCTGGAGGTCTTTGCGCATATCAAACGCATCGGCGGGCGCGTGTCCGGCGAACAGGTGCTGTGCGGCAGCGGCATGGTCAATCTCTATGGCGCGGTATGCAGGGCAAACGGCGCACCGCCCACGCTCGACACGCCGGCGGCGATCACCGCCGCCGCCCGGGACGGCAGCGATGCCGCCGCGGTGGAAACGCTGTCGCTGTTCGCCGAGTATCTGGGCCGCGTGGCCGGCGACCTGGCGCTGATCTTCATGGCGCGCGGCGGCGTCTATCTGACCGGCGGGATCACGCAGAAGATCCTGCCCTTCTTCGATCGCGCGCGGTTCCGGGCGGGCTTCGAGAACAAGGCACCGCATCAGGCGATGATCGCCGCCATGCCGACCTATGCGATCACGCACGACCGCGCGCCGATGGAGGGGCTGGCAGCCTATGCGCGCACGCCTTCGCGTTTCGGCGTGTCGCTCGAAGGCCGGCACTGGAAGCGTTGACCATCTTGGACGACGGCTTCGCGCGCATCGCAGCGACCCTGTGCAGACCGGCGCCGATGGGATAGAGCGTCCTTTCATGGCGAGTGATCCGACAAGACCGACCGAAGGCGCCTTGCGGCTGGCTCGGGGCGTGCTGCCGATCCTCAGGCGCATCGTCGCCGAGAACGGCCGCGATTACGCGCGCCACTACGCCGTGACCATCGTCTGCCTGGTGATCATCGGCCTGACCACGGCGTTCGTCGCCTGGATCACGCGGGACGTCGTCAACGAGATCTTCGTGCGCCAGCGCGGCGACCTGATCGTCGGCATTGCCGGCGCGATCGTCGCGGTTTTCCTGCTGCGCGGGGTGGCGATGTATGTGCAGGCGGTGGTGCTGGCGCGCATCGGCAACGATCTGGTCGCCCGTTACCAGAGCCGCGTCTTCGACAAGCTGATGCGGCTGGGCGTGGGCTTTTTCACCGAGGCGCGGTCGGGGCATCTGGCCGCGCGCATCGCCGAAAACGTCAACGGCATCCGCGACGTGCTGTCGCTGACCCTGACCGCGCTCGGCCGCGACCTGATCGCGCTGGTCGGGCTGGTCGTCGTCATGGTGACGATGGATCCGCTCCTGTCGCTGATCGTGCTCGCGGTCGCGCCGATCCTGATCGTGGCGGTGGCCTGGGTGTCGGCGCGTATCCGATCGGTGGTGCGCGACACGGTGGAGCTCAACTCGCGCGTTGTCGGCACCATGCAGGAGTCGGTGCAGGGCATCACCGTCGTCAAGGCCTTCACCATGGAAGAGCAGCTTGGCGCGCGCATCGGCACGATCATCGAACGGGCCCGCGCCAAGGCCGACCGGCTGGCGGCGATCGTCGAACGCGTGAACCCGGCCGCGGAGATCTTCGCCGGGCTCGCGGTCGCCGGCGTGATCGCCTATGCCGGGCTGCGCGCGGTCAACCAGGGCCAGCCGCCCGGGGCAACGTTCGCCTTCATCACCGCCCTGCTGCTCGCAGCCGATCCGGCCCGGCGGCTCGGCCAGCTCAAGGTCAATCTGGAAAAGGCGATGGTCAATGCGCGCATGATCTACGAGATCCTCGACATGCCCGAGCGCCAGGGCGACAGGCCCGATGCGACCGCGCTGGCGGTGGCGGCGGGCGAGATCGTGTTCGACGGCGTCGACTTTTCCTATGCCGACGGCACGCAAGTGCTCGCCGGGCTGACATTCACCGCGCCGGCCAACCGGACCACGGCCATTGTCGGTCCCTCCGGCGCCGGCAAGAGCACCGTGATCGCGCTGATCCAGCGCTTCTACGACCCGGCGGCGGGCGCGATCCGCATCGACGGCCAGGACATCGCCGGCGTCACCGCCGCCTCGCTGCGCGGGCAGATCGCGTTCGTCTCGCAGCAACCCTATCTGTTCGAGGGCACGATCGCCGAAAACATCCGCTTCGGCCGGCCCGATGCGAGCGATGGCGAAATCGAGGCCGCCGCGCGGCAGGCCAATGCGCATGACTTCATCACCGCGCAGGCGGCGGGCTACGACACGCCGCTGGGCGAGAACGGTGTGACGCTTTCGGGCGGCCAGCGCCAGCGACTGTCCATCGCACGCGCCATCGTGCGCAACGCGCCGATCCTGCTGCTCGACGAGGCGACCTCGGCGCTCGACAACGAATCGGAGAAGCTGGTGCAGCAGGCGCTCGAGGAGGTGATGGCCGGGCGCACGACCATCGTCATCGCGCACCGGCTGTCGACGATCGTGTCGGCCGACCGCATCATCGTGATGGATCAGGGCCGTGTCGTCGAGACCGGTACGCATGCCGAACTGGCCACGCGCCACGGCGGGCTCTATGCCAGGCTGAACACGCTGGGCATGAGCGGCGGCGGCACGGTCCGCGCCGCGCCGGACGACGATATGGCGGCAACCGGGACCATGGCAGCGAGCGGCCGCAGGCGCGCCGGCGGAGGGCAGGCATGAGCGAAATCAGATCGATCGCGGTGGTCGGCGCCGGCGGGCGCATGGGCCGGGCACTGATCAGGGCGGTGACCGAGGACGCATCGACGCGGCTTGCGGGCGCGCTCGAACGCGAAGGGGCGGACGTGATCGGCGCCGATGCGGGCGAGATGGCCGGCGTCGGCAGCAATGACATCGCGGTGACCGACGATCCCGAGACGGCGTTCGCCGGGGCCGACGCGGTGCTCGATTTCACCGCGCCGGCGGCGACGCGCGCCTTCGCCGAACGCGCGGCCGCGGCGGGCCTTGCCCACATCATCGGCACGACGGGCCTTGGCGCCGAAGACGATGCGGCGATCGCACGCGCCGCCGAACGCACACCGATCGTCAAGTCCGGCAACATGGCGATGGGCGTGATACTCCTGTCCGTTCTCGTCGAGCAGGCCGCAAGGGCGCTCGAGGCGGCGGAATGGGACATCGAGGTGCTCGAGATGCACCACAGGCACAAGGTCGACGCGCCCTCCGGCACCGCGCTGCTGCTCGGCGCGGCCGCGGCCGCCGGACGCAAGGTCGATCTCGATGACCATTCGGTGCGGGTGCGCGACGGGCATACCGGTGCGCGCGAGGCCGGCACGATCGGCTTTGCCACGCTGCGCGGCGGCTCGGTGGTCGGCGAGCATTCGGTGATCATGGCCGGGCCGGGCGAGCGCGTGACGCTGTCTCATCACGCCGAGGATCGCGGCATCTTCGCGCGCGGGGCGGTGAAGGCCGCGCTGTGGGCGGTCGGACGTCCCGCCGGGCTCTACTCGATGCGCGACGTCCTCGGCCTTTCGCAATTGAGCTAACTGACCTGGGAGAAGAACATGTCCGGCACACTGGTTCTGGTCCGCCACGGACAGAGCGAATGGAACAAGAAGAACCTGTTCACGGGCTGGCACAATGTCGACCTGACCGAACAGGGCGTCGCCGAGGCGACCGAGGCGGGCCGGGCACTGGCCGAAAAGGGCTTTCACTTCGACATCGCCTTCACCTCGGTCCTGATCCGCGCCGAGCGGACCAACGACATCATCCTGAAGGGTGTCGGCCAGCCCGACCTCGAGACCATTCACGACAAGGCGCTCAACGAGCGCAATTATGGCGACCTGACGGGCCTGAACAAGGACGACGCTCGCGCGAAATGGGGCGAGGAGCAGGTGCATGTCTGGCGCCGCTCCTATGCCACCGCGCCGCCCGGCGAGGATGGCGAGAGCCTGCGCGACACCGGCGCGCGGGTCTGGCCCTATTACATGACCGAGATCCTGCCGCGCGTGCTGCGCGCGCAGACCGTGCTGGTCTCGGCCCATGGCAATTCGCTGCGGGCACTGGTCATGGTGCTCGACCGGCATACGCCCGACACCATCACCAAGCTCAATCTCGCCACCGGGGTGCCGATGGTCTACCGCCTGCACGCCGATTCGACCGTGGCGTCGAAGGAAGTGCTGGGGGACATGTCGAAGGCCCACTGACCCGCGAAAAGGGCGCCTTGGGAATCGGCGAACGGTTGGTTCACACGGCTGCCACGCGCGTCCGGACAGACAGATAGACGAGATGCTCATGACCCATGTCCTCACGCTGCTCGCCGAGCACTGGCCGGCGATGATGGCCGTTTTCGCCGTCTTCACCGTCGCCGCGGCAAGTCCGGGTCCGGCGACGCTCGGCATCATGGGGACCTCCATGGCGAAGGGACGCGCGGCGGGCATGGCGTTCGCTGCCGGTGTGCAGGTCGGCTCGTTCACATGGGCGGTGACTGCGGCGGTCGGCCTTTCGGCCTGGCTGAGCACGGTCGCCTGGGGGCTGACGGCCATGAAGATGGCCGGCGCGGCCTATCTTGGCTGGCTTGCCTTCAAGTCGCTGCGCAGTGCGCTCTCGGCCGGACCGGCGCAAGGCGTCACGAGCGGGGCGGGATCGCTGTCCGGCCACTTCCGGCGCGGCGCCCTCCTGCACCTGACCAATCCCAAGGCCGTTCTGGCCTGGATCGCGATCGTCGCGCTCACGCAGACAAGCGGCGGCGGCACGCCCGTGCTCGTGGTCACCCTTGCCATCTGTCTGGTGATCGGCGCCTTCGTCTTCCAGGGCTATGCGCTCGTCTTCGCCTCGCCGATCATGATGGCGGCGTACCGGCGCGCACGCAGGGCGATCGAGGGGATGCTGGCCGCCGTTTTCGGCTATGCAGGCTGGCGATTGTGGGCGTCCGCCGTCTGACCGCCGGCCAACTGCCCTGCTTCCCAGCCCAGCATGGCGCGCTTGCGTGTCAGGCCCCAGTGATAGCCTGTCAGCGCCCCGGACTTGCCGACCGCGCGATGGCACGGCACGACAAAGGACAGCGGATTGGCGCCGATCGCCGCGCCGACCGCGCGCGCCGCCTTCGGCCGGCCGATGCGTTCGGCGATGGAGGAATAGGCCTCGGCCCTGCCCATCGGGATCTCGAGCAGCGCTTCCCAGACGCTGACCTGGAAATCGGTGCCGATCAGCACGACGCGCAGGGGCTGGTCCTGGCGCCAGCGCCCGGGCGCGAAGATGCGCGCCGCATAGGGACCGGTCGCGGCCATGTCCTCGACGAACGCCGCATGGGGCCAGCGCCGGCTCAGGTCGTCGAACGCCGCGCGCTCGCCGCCGGCATCGCAGAACGCCAGACCGCACAGCCCGCGGTCGGTGACCATGACGAGCGCGATGCCGAACGGGCACACATGATAGCCATAGCGCACGGTCAGCCCGGCGCCGCGCGCCTTGATCTCGCCGGGCGACATCGCCTCATGCGTGACGAACAGATCGTGCAGCCGACCGGGTCCGGACAGCCCGAGCTCGAAAGCGGTCTCGAGCAGCGGCATGTCGGAGGCCAGAAGACGCCGCGCATGGTCGAGCGTCACCGCCTGCAGAAACGCCTTGGGCGACAGCCCGGCCCAGCGGGTGAAGAGCTTTTGCAGCGCGGTCGGCGCCATGCCGACCCGCGCGGCCAGGCTCTCGAGCGAGGGCTGGTCGCGCCAGTCCTCGGAAATCATCTCGATGACGCGGCGGACGATGTCGTAGTCGTGGCTGCCGATATCGGCGGGTCGGGTCAGGACGGCTTGCGGCTCGGCCATGGTCTTGGTCCGGCGATGGTTGCGGTGCGTCTGTCTCGCACCGGAACGGCCCGGCCGCCACCCGAAACTTGCGCCCGTCAGCCCTTTGCCGTCGCCAGGGCCCGCGAGAAGGCCATGGCGAAGCTTTCGCGGTCGTCCGGGTTCAAGAAGGCGCCGAGCGTCGTCGCGCGCCCCTGGCCGGACAGGCGCATGGCGGTGATCCCGATTTCCCTGTGCCGATCGATGTGGAAGCGCGCCCAGAACGGATTGTAGTGGTGATCGGAGTGCCGACCGTTCGGGGAAATCTTGCGGATATGCACGTTCGAGCGCGTGACGGTCACTTCCTCGCGGGCGCGGCCGGAGCGGAAGCTCAGCTTGATCGCGATGAAAAGAAGCAGTACGTCCAAGCCCAGGAAGATCGCCACCGGCCAGGCGCCGAGCGTGAAGTAGAAGACAGCATTGCCCGCGCAAATGGCCGCAAACACCGTCATCAACAGTGCAAAGCCGCGCGGCGTGAGCGAGCGATGCGGTACGAGTTCGGCGGCGAACAACGGCCGTTCGGCGGGCTGCGTCGATCCGATCTCCGGGGCGGTCATCGTCATGGCATCGAATTATAGGCGGTCATGAGCGCGGGCCAAGAGAAAAAGCCGGCAAGGACGACTGCCGCACGGGCAAGAAAGCCCCGCCGCCGGCTGCCGCGCACCAAGTACACGAGCGACGAGTTGCACGAGATGTTCCGCCGCTTTTCCGTGCAACGGCCCGAGCCGAAGGGCGAACTGGCCCATGTCAACGCGTTCACGCTGATTGTCGCGGTGGTGCTGTCGGCCCAGGCGACCGATGCCGGCGTCAATCGCGCCACCAAAGAGCTTTTCGCCCTTGCCGATACGCCCGAAAAGATGCTCGCGCTCGGCGAGGAAAAGGTCGGCGAATGCATCCGCACCATCGGGCTTTGGCGCAACAAGGCGAAGAACGTCATCGCGCTGTCGCAGAAGCTGGTCGATGATTTCGGCGGCGAGGTGCCGCGCTCGCGCGAGGAACTGGTCAGCCTGCCCGGCGTTGGCCGCAAGACCGCCAATGTCGTGTTGCAAATGGCCTTCGGCGTGCCGGCGATCGCCGTCGACACCCACATCTTCCGCATCGGCAACCGCATCGGCTTGGCGCCGGGCAAGACGCCCGACGAGGTGGAGGCCGTGCTGATGAAGACCGTGCCCGAGGCGTATCTGCTGCACGCCCATCACTGGCTGATCCTGCACGGGCGCTATGTGTGCAAGGCACGCAAGCCGGACTGCCATGCCTGCGTGATCGCCGATCTGTGCAAGTTCAAGGACAAGACGACCGACATGCCCGCACCGCTGGTGCCGCTGCCGCCGCAGGTGGTGGGCTGATCGCAACCCACTGGCACCCATGCTCGCAAGCCTCCTGATCGTCGTCGCTCTGGTTCTTCTGAACGGCCTGTTCGCGCTGGCCGAACTGGCGGTCGTCTCCTCGCGCCGTGCACGGCTTGCCGCGCTGGCCGATCGCGGCCGGGCGGGGGCGCAAAGCGCGATGGCGCTGCACGCCAATCCGGGTCGCTTCCTGTCGGCGGTGCAGATCGGCATCACCCTGGTGGGCGTCGTCAATGGCGCGTTCTCGGCCGAGACCTTCGGCGAGGCCGCCTCCGGCGCGTTGATGGCGATGGGCATGGCCGAGGCGAGTGCGGCCACGCTCGGCTTCGGCGCGGTGATCATCGTCGTCACCTATCTGTCGGTGATCATCGGCGAACTGGTGCCAAAGACGCTGGCGCTGCGCAATCCGGAGGCGATCGCCTGCCTGGTCGCACCGACCATGACGCTGTTCGCCCGGCTGGCGGGGCCGGCCGTGTGGCTGCTCGATGCATCGACCCGGCTCGTCATGCGGCTGATCGGCCGGGCCGGCGAAGCAGGCGAGGAGGTGACCGACGAGGAGATCAGGTCGCTCGTCGCGCAGGCCGAAAAGGCCGGCGTCGTCGAGCGCGAGGAAAGCGCGATGATCGCCGGCGTCATGCGGCTGGCCGATCGCAACGCCGCAAGCCTGATGACCCCGCGCAACGATGTCGATTGGCTCGACATCACCGCCCCGCACGAGACGATCAAGGCGCGCGTCGTCGAAACGCGCCATTCCTACCTGCCCGTTGCCGAAGGCCAGCTCGAGGAGGTGCTCGGTGTCGTGCGCACGCGCGACTATCTCGCCGCCCTGCGCGACGGCCCCGTCGATCCGCGGTCGATGATCCGGCCGGTCGAACTGGTGCGCGAGGAAACCGCCGCGCTCGACGTCGTCAATATCCTGCGCAAGGCGCAGACCCCGGTCGTGGTGGTCGAGAACATCGACCAGCATTTCGAGGGGCTGGTCACGCCCGCCGACCTGCTCGAGACGATCGCGGGCGCGTTCGTTTCCGATGCGGGCACGGCGGAGCCGGACGCGACGCGGCGCGACGACGGCTCGTGGCTGGTGTCGGGAAGCATGCCCGTGGACGAGGCGGCCGACCTGCTCGGTTTCGAAAAGCCCGAGGATCGCCGCTATGCGACGATTGCGGGCTATGTGCTCGACCGGATGGGCCGGCTGCCCGAACGCGGCGAATGGATCATCGCCGGCTCGTGGCGGCTCGAAGTGGTCGACATGGACGGGCGGCGGATCGACACGCTGCTCGCCCTGCCCATGGCCGGCACGCATCGCGCGGCCGGCCGTCCGGGATAGGCGAACGTCAGGCCGGCGCGGAACCTGGGGCCGAGGCGGCATCGCGCGCGGCGATGGCCTTGTGCAGATGCACCATCAGCGCGGCGCCGAACAGCGGCGTCATCAGGTTCACGATCGGGATCGCCATGAAACCGGCGATCAGGAGCCCCGCCATGATCACCGTCGCCGAGTACTGGCTGCGCAGGCGGTGAACGGTCGCCTCGTCGTGAAAGCGCATGGCGGCGAACTGGAAGTATTCACGACCGAGCAGATAGGCGTTGACCACCAGAAACGCGACCAGATTGATCCCCGGCACGAGCAGGAGCAAGAGGGCAGCCAGGTTGCCGGCGACCACCACGCCGAAGAACTTGACGGACAGCACGACCGAACGGCCCAGCGGCACCGGCGTGCCCGGCGCGTCGGCCGGATAGTCCTGACGCTCGACATGCTCGGCGACATCGTCGAGGAAGACGCCGGCAATGATGGCGCTGACCGGCCCGATCAGGAAGGCGAGCGCGATGGCGAGCACGATGCCCGCCGTGATCGCCGCGAAGACGCCGACGAGACCCGTCCATTCGGGCAGGGCGAGCGGCGAGACGAAGGCGGTCAGATAGGGCAGCGCCGCCCATTCGACGAGCCAGCGCACGGCGAACCAGATCGCGATCAGGCCGGCGATGGTCAGGCCGACCGACTTCCACAGGACCTGGCGCAGGGCCGGGTCGAACAGTTCGCCAAGGGCTTTGCGTGCGGCCTGATAGAGCATGGCGGTCAGATGGGGACGGCGCGGGGCGCTTGCAACGAGGGGACGGGCGCGCCCTTCACCTTTGCCGCCGCACGGGTTAAACCCCTGCCCGTTCAACAGGGAAAACTCATGACACAATACGACGTCCTGTGCATCGGCAATGCGATCGTCGATATCATCGCACGCGCCGAAGACGATTTTCTACGCCAGAACAACATCATCAAGGGTGCGATGAACCTCATCGACGCCGAACGGGCCGAACTGCTCTACGACCGCATGGGTCCGGCGGTGGAAACCTCGGGCGGCTGCGCCGGCAACACGGCGGCAGGCGTTGCAAGCCTTGGCGGCCGCGCCGCCTTCTTCGGCAAGGTGGCCGACGACACGCTGGGCGACATCTATCGCCACGACATCCGCGCCCAGGGCGTGGCCTTCGACACCGGCGCGCTGAACGGGCACCCGCCGACCGCGCGGTCGATGATCTTCGTGACGCCCGATGGCGAGCGCTCGATGAACACCTATCTGGGTGCCTGCGTGGAACTGGGCCCCGAAGATGTCGAGGAGGACAAGGCAGCCCAGTCGAAAGTGACCTATTTCGAAGGCTTCCTGTGGGATCCGCCGCGCGCCAAGGAAGCGATCCGCGAGACCGCCGGGGTCGCCCATGCAAATGGCCGCGAGGTGGCGATGAGCCTGTCCGATTCGTTCTGCGTGGATCGATATCGGGACGAATTCCTCGACCTGATGCGATCGGGCACGGTCGACATCGTGTTCGCCAACGAGGACGAGGCGAAGTCGCTGTACCAGACGGCGGACCTTGAAACGGCACGCGAAGCGCTGGCCGCGGACTGCAGGATCGCCGTCGTCACCCGCTCGGAAAAGGGCTCGATGATCATCAATGGCAGCGGCGCGCATACCCATGTCGACGCGCACGATATCGACCGATTGGTCGACACCACCGGTGCCGGCGACCTTTACGCCGCAGGCTTCCTTTACGGCTACACCAAGGGGATGGACATGGAGGCGTGCGGCCGGCTCGGCGCGCTGGCCGCATCGGTGATCATCCAGCAGGTGGGCCCGCGCGCGCAAATCTCGCTGCGCCAGGCGGCCATCGACGCCGGCTTGATCAGGGGTTGATTTTTCATCGCTGGCCACGATCGGATCAGTCTATGTTCACGGCAGGTTATTCCACGGGCTTTTGTCTCGATCCGGACCGTCCCGCATGGCGCACGAACGACCCAAGGCCGCTGGTGTGGTCGGCATGGTATCCGGCGGATGCGCAAGACACGGTCGAACTGAGCGACGGCGTCGATGATGCCTGGTTCAAGTCCGGACCGATTGCACCGAACGCGCGTCTCAGCGAAAAACGCGCCCAATGGCCGACTGTCTTGCTCTCGCACGGCACCGGCGGATCGGCGGACGGCATGGGCTGGCTCGGGCGGCGTCTGGCCGAACGCGGCTTCATCGCATGGGGTGTGTCGCATCACGGCAATACGTCGATCGAACCCTATCTGCCGGAGGGCTTTGCCTGCTGGTGGGAGCGAGCCAGGGATCTGTCGGTCCTGCTCGATCTGTTGACCGCCGATGGTCCGTTTGCTGGCCGGATCGATACGGACAGTGTGTTCGCGTCCGGGTTTTCGCTTGGCGGGTACGCCGTCCTCTGCCTGGCCGGCGCGCTGACCGATCTCGATCTGTTCGAGGCATGGCGACAGACGGAAGCACCGGAGATGGGCGGTCCGCGAGAGTTTCCCGATCTGGCTGATCGGTTGAAGCGACTTGAGCAAAGCAGCGAGACGTTCCGTCGATCGGTCGCACGCCACGGACAATCCTGGCGCGATCACCGGATCAGGGCCGTCGTGGCCTACGCCCCGGCGCCGACCGTTCGGGCCTTTGAGCCGCAAAGCGTCGCATCGATCGACATACCCGTGGCCCTGATGACGGGGGCGGCGGACGCCGAAGCGCCGTTCGAGGCGTGCACGCGTTGGCTCGAGAAGCAGAACCCGTCATTCGCCGTCAGCAGGCTCGATGAACCGGTCGGGCACTATGTCTTCCTTCAGGAAGCGACGGACGTTGGAAAGGCAGCTGAACCGTCGATCTGTGTCGATCCGCAGGGCATTGACCGCCGCGCGATTCACGAGCGAGCGGCCGCGGCGGCGATTGACCTGTTCGCCCGCGTCGGCGCGTGAGGCAACCAAGGATCAGGCGTCGCGCTCGGCCTGCTCGTTGGGCGGGCCGGGCTCGGCCTTCCAGACGCTGTCGTTCTCCGCCGGCCTTGGCTCCTTCGGCCCGCCCTTGGCGATGCCGACCATGGCCGGGCGCAGAACCCGGTCGCCGATCGAATAGCCGGCCTGGACCACCTGCACCACCGTGCCCGACGGTACGTCCGGGTTGGGCACCTCGAACATGGCCTGGTGGAAATTGGGGTCGAACTTCTCGCCTTCGGGCTCGAGCTGCTTGACGCCATGGCGCTGCATGGTCGCGAGCATGGACTTCTCGGTCAGCTCGACACCTTCGAGGAGCTGCTTGAGCGTCTCGTCGGCGCCCTCGCGCTGCTCGTCGGTGACCGCCTCGATGGCGCGGCGCAGATTGTCCGACACGCCGAGCATGTCGCGGGCGAAATTGGCGATCGAGAACGCCTTGGCATCGGCGACCTCGCGCTGCGTGCGACGGCGCAGATTCTCCATATCCGCGGCCAGGCGCAGCAGCCGGTCCTTCATGTCGGCGTTTTCGGCCTGGATCGCGGCGATCTCCTCGGAGATCGTCTCGCCCGCCTCGCCGCTATCGGCGTCCTCATAGTCGAAATGCTCGCCCGAGGCCTCGAATTCGGCATAGGCGTCGGCGTCTTCCGCCGCCGCGCGCTTGCGGGCGGCCCGGTCGGCCTTGAGCAGTTCGTCGGCGGCCTTGCGCAGCTTGTCGCGATCGTTCGGATCGATGTTCGCGCTCTCGCCTTCCGGCTTGTGATCGTTGTCGGCCATGCGTTCTTCCGTGTCGTTTCGGGGCGTTCGAACCTGGGCGCGATATCGAGTGCGCGGCGGGAAAAATCAACCCCGCGGGCGTGCTACTCGCGCTCGATCATCTTCGAGACGAGCTGTGCGGTGAAGTCGACCACCGGCACGATGCGCGCATAGTTGAGCCGCGTCGGCCCCAGAACGCCAAGCGCGCCGATGACGCGGCGTTCGCCGTCGCGATAGGGCGCGACCACCAGCGAGGAGCCCGACAGCGAAAACAGCCGGTTCTCCGAACCGATGAAGATGCGCACGCCCGAGCCGGTCTCGGCCATGTCGAGGACCTCGACGATCTCGTCCTTGCGTTCAAGGTCGTCGAGCAGCAGCTTGGTGCGCTCGATATCCTCGGCATCGGACAGGTTCTCGATGAGGTTGGCCCGGCCGCGCACGATCAGCTGGCGCGGATGGCCGTCATTGGCGCCCGACCAGACCGCAAGGCCGCGCTCGACCAGATCGGCACTGAGATTGTCCAGTTCGGCCAGGATCTCGGCGCGCTTGCGGTCGATCACCGAGCGCGCCTGCGACAGGGTGTGGCCGCGTGCATGGTGGTTGAGGAAATTGGCCGCCTCGGCGAGCTGGGAGGCGGTCATGCCCGCCGGCAGCTCGATGACGCGGTTCTCGACCTCGCCCGATTCCCACACGAGCACGGCCAGCGCCTTGGTCTCCTCGAGCCGGACGAACTCGATGTGCTTCATGGCGCCGTCGCGCTTGGCCGCCAGCACCAGACCGGCACCGTTGGAGATGCGGCTGAGCATCTGGCTGGCCTCGGTCAGGAGCTGCTCGGTATGAGGATGGCCACCGTTCATGCCGAGCTGGCTCTCGATCAGCGTGCGCTCGTCCTCGGCGATCTGGCCGGTGTCCATGAAGGCGTCGACGAAGAAGCGCAGCCCCTGCTCGGTGGGCATGCGGCCGGCCGAGACATGGGGCGCGTAGATCAGCCCCAGCGCCTCCAGATCGCTCATCACATTGCGCACCGAGGCCGGCGACAGCGAGGTCGGCAGCATCCTCGACAGATTGCGCGAGCCGACCGGCTCGCCCTCGATCAGGTAGCACTCGACGATGCGCCGGAAGATGTCGCGCGAACGGTCGTCCAGCTTGTCTTCGATATCGGCGCGGGCCTGAACGGATGGATGCATGGGCATTGCGGCATGAACCTTGTCAACCGGATATATGGCACCTGCCGGTGCCGATAAAGAGGCGCTATGCAGGCCGGCCATTATCGATTAGACAGGCGCGAATTTCAGCCAAGCCATACGGATATTCCATGAATCGGCCTTCCGGGCGCATGCCCGACCAGATGCGCGCCGTCTCGTTCACGCGGGGCATTTCCAAACACGCCGAGGGCTCGTGCCTGGTCAAGTTCGGCGACACGCATGTGCTGTGCACCGCCAGCCTGGAGGAGCGGGTTCCGCCATGGCTGCGCAATTCGCAACGCGGCTGGGTGACGGCCGAATACGGCATGCTGCCGCGCGCCACCGGCGAGCGCATGCGGCGCGAGGCGAGCGCCGGCAAGCAGGGCGGCCGGACGCTGGAGATCCAGCGCCTGATCGGCCGGTCGATGCGTGCCGTGGTCGATCTCGAAGCGCTGGGCGAGCGCCAGATCACCATCGATTGCGACGTCCTTCAGGCCGATGGCGGCACGCGCACGGCGGCAATCACCGGCGGCTGGGTGGCGCTGCATGACTGCCTGGACTGGATGCACCAGCGCCAGATGGCCTCCAAGACGCGCGTGCTCAAGGACCATGTGGCCGCCGTCTCCTGCGGCATCTACGAGGGCACGGCGGTGACCGATCTCGACTATATCGAGGACAGCGCGGCGGGCACGGACGCCAATTTCGTGCTGACCGGGTCGGGCGGCATCGTCGAGGTGCAGGGCACGGCCGAGGGCGTTCCGTTTTCGCGGGCCGAGTTCGACGCGCTGATCGGCCTGGCCGAGCGCGCCGTGGCCGATCTGGTGGCGCTGCAGAAACAGGCGATCGCGGGCTGACCGGTGGCTGACGCACCCGAGGGCATTCTGGAGACCGCGCTCTATGTCGACGACCTGCGCGCCGCCGAAAGCTTCTATGCGGGCGTGATGGGGCTCGAGAGGATCGTCGAGGTCGAGGGCCGGCACATCTTCTTTCGCTGCGGAGACGGCGTCTTGCTGCTGTTCGTGCCCGAAC
This sequence comes from Roseitalea sp. MMSF_3546, assembly GCF_030732865.1. Lineage (GTDB taxonomy): Bacteria > Pseudomonadota > Alphaproteobacteria > Rhizobiales > Rhizobiaceae > Roseitalea. Next base: position 142,210 of record NZ_JASHKB010000001.1, on the reverse strand, counting down.
AAACCGAAAAGCCGCCGAGCGATCCGGCCATGCCGGTGCCGCCGCACGGCGCTTATGGTCCGGGTCACGCCTGCTTTCGCGTGGAGGCCGAGGCGCTCGATGGCTGGCGGTCTCGTCTCGAGGGCGCCGGGGTCGCGATCGAGACCGACTTCCGCTGGCCGAACGGGGCGCGCTCGATCTATTTCCGCGATCCGGCCGGCAACAGCCTCGAGATCTCCGAACCGAAACTGTGGGGCCTTTCGTGACCCGCCGCCTCGAACCGGGCCGGCTGGTGCTGGCCACACACAATGACGGCAAGCTGCGCGAAATTCGCGGGCTGATCGGCCCGTTCGGGTTCGACGTCCTATCGGCGGGCGAACTCGGCCTGCCCGAGCCCGAGGAGCACGGCACGACCTTCGAGGAAAATGCGCGCACCAAGGCCATGGCCGCCATGCAGGCGACCGGCCTGCCCGCGCTGGCCGATGACAGCGGCATCTGCGTCGATGCGCTCGAAGGCGCGCCCGGCGTTCATACCGCCGACTGGGCCGAAACCGGCAATGGTCGCGATTTCATGATGGCGATGCGCACGGTCGAGGAAAGGCTGCGGGCGCTCGGCGCGACCGACCCCGCCGAGCGACGGGCGGCGTTCGTCGCCGTTTTGTGCCTGGCGTGGCCCGACGGCCATTGCGAATTCTTCCGCGGCGAGGCGCCGGGCCATCTGATCTGGCCGCCGCGTGGCGATCTTGGCTTCGGCTACGATCCGGTCTTCGTGCCGGACGGCCACGACCGGACCTTCGGCGAGATGAGTGCCGCGGAAAAGCATGGCTGGACGCCGGGCGATGCCGAGGCCTTGTCGCACCGCGCCCGTGCCTTCAAACTGTTTGCCCATGACTGTCTGGGCGTCACCTGAAAGAACCGAAACGGCGGCGGGCCTGCCCGATGACGGCGCGCCCGGTTTCGGCGTCTATCTGCACTGGCCGTTCTGCGCGGCCAAGTGTCCCTATTGCGACTTCAACTCCCATGTCCGGCACGCGCCGGTGGATCAGGCCGGCTTCGCCGACGCCTTCATCGCCGAGATGACGCATATGCGCGCGCTGACCGGGCCGCGCACCGTGACCTCGATCTTCATCGGCGGCGGCACGCCATCGCTGATGGAGCCGGAAACCGTTGGCGTGCTGCTCGCGTCGGCCGCCGCGCATTGGACCGTGCCGGCTGGCATCGAAGTGACGATGGAGGCCAATCCGCAATCGGCGGATGCGGAGCGCTTTGCCGGCTATCGGGCTGCCGGGGTCAATCGCCTCTCTCTTGGGGTGCAGGCCCTGGGCGATGCCGATCTGCGCTTGCTTGGCCGGCTGCATGACGCCGCCGAGGCACGGGCCGCGATCGATCTGGCGCGGCGCACCTTTCCGCGCCTGTCCTTCGACCTGATCTATGCCCGGCCGGGCCAGACGGTCGAAAGCTGGCGGGCCGAACTGGAGACGGCCATCGATCTGGCCGCCGACCACCTGTCGCTCTATCAACTGACGATCGAGGACGGCACGCCCTTCAAGGCGCTTCATCAGGCCGGAAGGCTGGCCATGCCGCCCGACGATCTTTCGGGCGATCTTTACGCGCTCACGCAGGAGGTGACGGCGGCGCGGGGCCTGCCGGCCTACGAGATCTCCAACCATGCCGTTCCCGGGGCCGAGAGCCGGCACAATCTGACCTATTGGCGCTATGGCGATTATGCCGGCATCGGTCCGGGCGCGCATGGCCGGTTCGCCGCGGAGGCCGGGCGCCTGGTCAACATGACCGAGCGCTATCCGGAGCGCTGGCACGCGCGGGTCGCCGCGAACGGGCATGGCATCGCCGAGACCGAAACGCTCGATGCGGCGAGCCAGGCCGACGAAATGCTACTGATGGGCCTGCGGCTTGTCGAAGGCCTCGACCTGGCCCGCCACGAGGCGCTCGCCGGTCGGCCGCTCCCGGTCGACAAGGTGCAGGCGATGATCGATCTGGGCATGATCGAACGGATCGGCAATGCGCGCATCCGCGCCAGCGCGCGCGGGCGCATGCTGCTCGATGCCGTGCTCGCCGAACTGGCGCGCTGAGATGGCCGGCTTTGCCATCGACGGTCACCGGATCGAGGCGCCGCCGCTCGAGCCGGCGCTCTATCTGGTGGCGACGCCGATCGGCAATCTGCGCGACATCACGATCCGCGCGCTCGAAACGCTCGCCGCGTGCGATGTGCTCGCCTGCGAGGACACGCGCATCACCCGGCGCCTGCTCGACCGCTATGCCATTGCGCACAAGCCCGTGGCCTATCACGAGCACAATGCGCGCCAGGCCGGCCCGCGCCTGCTGGCCGCCCTCGATGCGGGCCGGAGCGTGGCGCTCGTCGCGGATGCCGGGACGCCGCTCATCTCCGACCCCGGCTACCGGCTGGTCGCCGAAGCGCGGGCGGCGGGCCACCGCATCGTGCCGATCCCCGGTGCGTCGGCCGTGCTCGCGGCGCTGACGGCATCGGGTCTGCCGACGGACGACTTCCGTTTCATCGGCTTCCTGCCGGCACGGGACAAGGCAAGACGCGACCTTCTTGCGCAGCTTGCACAGGCAAGGACAACGCTTGTCGCCTTTGATTCACCGCACAGGCTGGCGGCCTCGCTGAACGCCATCGCGGAGGTGATGGGCGCCGAGCGCCAGGTCTGCGTCGCACGCGAGCTGACCAAGCGTTTCGAGACCGTTTCGTGCGGACTTTCCGGCGAACTCAAGGAGCAATTCGGCTCCGAAACGGTGAAGGGCGAGATCGTTCTTCTGATCGCGCCGACCGGCGAGGCGGCAGCGCCACCGAGCGAAGCGGAGATCGAGGCGCTGCTGGCCGGGCTCGTCGAGACCATGCCGGCGGCGCGCGCGGCGCGCGAGGCGGCCAGCCGCACGGGCCTGCCGCGCGCCGACCTCTACAAGCGCCTGATCGCGCTCAAGCGCACCGATGGCTGAGCGCGCGCCCGCGAGCCGACGCCGGGCCGAGCGCCGTGGCCGGACCGGGGAATGGCGCGCCGCCTGGGCGCTGCGGGTCAAGGGCTATGCGATCATCGCGCGCCGCTTCAAGACGCGGGCCGGGGAAATCGACCTGATCGCCCGGCGCGGCGATCTCGTCGCCATCGTCGAGGTCAAGGCGCGGCCGACGCTGGCCGAGGCGATGGATGCGATCACGCCGGCGGCGGCGCGGCGGATCGAGGCGGCGGCCGACCACTGGCTGGCCCGCCAGCCCGACCATGGTCGCCTCAGTCTGCGGTTCGACCTGGTGGCGATCCTGCCGGCTCGCTGGCCGGTGCATGTGCCGCGCGTCTTCACGCCGTGATGGCGCCACGAGCCGCGCATTGATTTTGTCGTCGGGACGACGCAGTTAGGTCGCGCAGATCAAGGGGATGACAATGGCGCTCAGCGTTGCGGTCCAGATGGACCATATCTCGACCGTCGCGATCGCGGGCGACACCACCTTCGCGCTGTGCCTTGAGGCGCAGGCGCGCGGCCATGCGCTCTATCACTATACGCCCGACCGGCTGACCATGCGAAACGGGTCAATCACCGCGAGCGTCGAGGCGCTGAAGGTGCGCGACGTCGCGGGCGACCATTTCACGCTGGGCGCGGCCGAACAGCGCGACCTGTCGCAGATGGACGTGGTGCTGCTGCGCCAGGACCCCCCGTTCGACATGAACTACATCACGACCACCCATCTGCTCGAGCGCATCCACCCCCAAACGCTGGTCGTCAACGATCCGGCCTGGGTGCGCAACTCGCCCGAAAAGATCTTCGTGACCGAATTCGCGCAATTCATGCCCGAAACGCTGATCACCAAGGATATCGACCAGATCTGGGCGTTCCGGCGCGAATTCGGCGACATCATCCTCAAGCCGCTCTACGGCAATGGCGGGGCCGGCGTGTTCCATCTGCGCGACGGCGACCGCAACCTGACCTCGCTGATGGAGATGTTCGCCCAGCTCACCAGCGAGCCGATCATCGCCCAGCGCTATCTCGACGATGTGCGCGCTGGCGACAAGCGCATCATCCTGATCGACGGCGAACCGGTGGGCGCGATCAACCGCGTACCCTCGGAGACCGACGCCCGCTCGAACATGCATGTGGGCGGCAAGGCGCTGGCCATCGAGATGAGCGAACGCGATCGCGAGATCTGCGCGGCCATCGGCCCGGCGCTGCGCGAGCGCGGCTTCGTGCTGGTCGGCATCGACGTGATCGGCGGGCTGATGACCGAGATCAACGTCACCTCGCCGACCGGCGTGCGCGAGGTGCGGCGCTTCGGCGGTGCCGACATCGCCGCGCTGTTCTGGGACGCGGTGGAAGCAAGGCGCTGAGCCGGCACCGCTTTTGTTCCGCCGTGCAACCGGGCGCAACCTGACCGCACCCTTTCCGTGCGCCTGTTCGCATAATGTTCTTGCAATGTGCCGTTCGCTGTGCTTTGCTTGCGTTGGCGGAGCAGGCAGAGGCCAATCGCCGGTTGCAAGGGCCGGCGCGGCCCGGAGGGCGGTTGCGATGGTAGGGCGTGTGACGACGGTTGCCTTTCAGGGCGTCGAGGCGGTGCCGGTCGACGTTCAGGTCATGGTTGCGCCGGGCAAGATGGGCATGCAGATCGTCGGCCTGCCCGACAAGGCGGTCGCCGAAAGCCGCGAGCGGGTGCAGGCGGCACTGCATGCATCGGGCCTTTCAATGCCGCCCAAGCGCGTCACCGTGAATCTGGCGCCGGCCGACCTGCCCAAGGAGGGCAGTCATTTCGACCTGCCGATCGCGCTGGGGCTGATGGCGGCGCTGGGCGCGGTGCCGGCCGATGCGCTGGCCGGCCACTGCGTTTTGGGCGAATTGTCGCTTGATGGCACCATCGCTCCCGTGGCGGGCGTGCTGCCGGCGGCGATTGCCGCCAATGCCGCCGGAAAGGGGCTGATCTGTCCGGCCGCCTGCGGCGCCGAGGCGGCATGGGCCGATGCCGAGATGGCCGTTCTCGCCCCGGTCAGCCTGATCGGGCTTGCCAACCATTTTCGCGGCACGCAGGTGCTTTCGCGACCGCAGCCTGCCATCCGCGCGCCCGCGACCGACCTTCCGGACCTTGCCGACATCAAGGGTCAGGAGACCGCCAGGCGGGCGCTCGAGGTGGCGGCGGCCGGCGGGCACAACCTGTTGATGGTGGGGCCGCCGGGGTCCGGCAAGTCGATGCTGGCGCAGCGGCTGCCGTCGATCCTGCCGTCGCTTGCGGCGCGCGAACTGCTCGATGTCTCAATGATCGCCTCGGTGGCGGGCGAACTGGCCGGCGGCCGGCTCTCCGACCGGCGGCCGTTCCGGGCACCGCACCATTCGGCGTCCATGGCGGCGATGGTCGGCGGCGGGCTCAAGGCACGGCCGGGCGAGGTGTCGCTCGCCCATAACGGCGTTCTGTTCCTCGATGAATTCCCCGAATTCTCGCCGCAGGTGCTCGACAGCCTGCGCCAACCGCTCGAGACCGGCGAATGCGCGATCGCGCGGGCCAATCACCGCGTCACCTATCCGGCGCGTATCCAGCTCGTCGCCGCCATGAACCCGTGCCGATGCGGGCTCGCCGGCACGCCCGGCCATGTCTGCGCGCGCGGGGCCCGCTGCCGCGCCGATTACCAGGCGCGCATTTCGGGCCCGCTGATGGATCGCATCGATCTGCATGTGGAGGTTCCGCAGGTCATGCCAGGCGACCTCATCCGCAAATCCGCAGGCGAATCCAGCGCGGCGGTGGCCGAGCGCGTTGCAGCCGCACGCGCATGTCAGACCGCCCGCTATGGCGCGCTCGGAACGGGCCATATCGGCGTCAATGCACAGTGCCCGACCGCGATGATCGAGGATGTGGCGCAGGCCGATCGCGGCGCGACCGGCCTTCTGGCCGATGCCGCCGACAAGATGCGCTTTTCGGCGCGCGGCTATCACCGCATCCTGAAAGTCGCGCGTACCATTGCCGATCTCGACGGGGCGGCGGCCGTCGGCCGAATTCACGTCGCCGAGGCGATTTCCTATCGCATTGCCGGCGAGGCGACGGCGCTTGCGGCCTGACCGCCCCGGGGCAGGCGCCAGGCGGCCGGCGCAAGGCAGGCGCCGCTCTTGCGCGCTAGGCGGCCGGAAAGCGGTCGCCGGCGACGGACCCGCACCGCCGCCTATTCGAGGCCGGTCGAGCCGAACCCGCCGGCATCGCGCTCGGTCGGTCCTGGCGGGGTGGCGCTTTCGAGCACAACGGCGTGCACGATGGGCGTGATCACCATCTGCGCGACGCGCATGTTGCGCGTGACGAGGAAGGATTCCGTACCGAGATTGGCCAGCAGGATCTGCACCTCGCCGCGATAGTCCGAATCGATCGTCCCGGGCGTGTTCAGGCAGGTGATGCCGTAACGCAGTGCCAGTCCGGAACGCGGCCTGATCTGGGCCTCGTAGCCCGGCGGCACGGCAATGATCAGGCCGGTCGGCACAAGCCGGCGATCGCCGGGCTCGACGAGGATCGGGGCGTCGTCGGGTACGGCGGCGCGCAGGTCCATGCCCGCCGCGCCCGCGGTCTCGTAGGCAGGCAGCGCCAGGCCCCTGGCGTGCTTGAGCCGATGGATGTGAAGCGGCGGCATGCGCATGGCACGGGTCCTCTCGCTGCTGCCGGCGGTGCCCGGCCGATCTGCAAAGACCATGGTCCGCGCGGTTGTTCAAGCAGGCAGCGTGCAGGTTTCGGTTCCGTCCTGCCCGCCATTGCCGCGCACCGGCTTGCGCCGCGTCATCGCGCCTGGACCGCTCGCCGAAGCCGGGGGCGGCCGCACGGCGCTCCTTGCCGCCGCAATGTCAGCCATCTGCCAGGCCGCCACCGGCGCTGGTGCGGTGCGCGATTGACAAATGCGGCCGGGCCCTGCCAGACACCGGCTCGTCCCCCTGCAAGGCCCGTTACCCCATGGCACCCATGCTCGACAAGGAAGTCGCTCGCCGGCGCACCTTCGCCATCATCTCGCACCCCGATGCGGGCAAGACGACGCTCACCGAAAAGCTGCTGCTGTTCGGCGGCGCCATCCAGCTCGCCGGCGAGGTGAAGGCCAAGAAGAACCGCACCCAGTCGCGCTCGGACTGGATGAAGATCGAGCGCGAACGCGGTATCTCGGTCGTCACCTCGGTGATGACGTTCGAATATGACGACACCATCTACAATCTGCTCGACACGCCCGGCCACGAGGATTTCGCCGACGACACCTATCGCACACTGACCGCCGTCGACAGCGCGATCATGGTGATCGACGCGGCCAAGGGTATCGAGCCGCGCACGCTCAAGCTGTTCGAGGTGTGCCGCCTCCGCGACATCCCGATCATCACCTTCGTCAACAAGCTCGACCGCGAAAGCCGCGATCCGTTCGAGATCCTCGACGAGGTCTCCGAGAAGCTGGCGCTGGACGTGGCGCCGATCACCTGGCCGATCGGCCGCGGGCGTAGCTTTGCCGGCACCTATCACCTTTCGGGCAATGCGGTGCGGCGCGGCGACGCCGAGACCGACCGAACGCCGGTCAACGGGCCGGAGGCGAAAAGCGCCGCCGGCCTCCTGCCCGTCGGCGAGCGCGAAGAGTTCATCGACGGCGTCAATCTGGCGCGCGAGGCATGCATGCCCTTTGACCGGCAGGCCTATCGCGAGGGCCATCTGACGCCGGCATTCTTCGGCTCGGCGCTGCGCAACTATGGCGTGCGCGACGTGATCGAGGCGCTCGCCGATTTCGCTCCGCGGCCCCGCGCGCAGCAGGCCGACAGCCGCATGGTCGAGGCCACCGAGGAGCGCATGACCGCGTTCGTCTTCAAGATCCAGGCGAACATGGACCCCAACCACCGCGACCGCATCGCCTTTGCCCGAGTCTGTTCGGGACGGCTTTCGCGCGGCATGAAGGCGCAACTGGTGCGCACCGGCAAGGCGATCACGCTGTCGGCGCCGCAGTTCTTCTTCGCCCATCAGCGCCAGACCGCCGACGCGGCATTTGCCGGCGATGTCGTCGGCATTCCCAATCACGGGTCCTTGCGCATTGGCGACACGCTGACCGAGGGCGAGGGGCTGGTCTTCCGCGGCGTGCCCAATTTCGCGCCCGAGATCCTGCGCCGCGTGCGCCTGAAGGACGCCATGAAGGGCAAGAAGCTTAACGAGGCGCTGCAGCAGATGGCCGAGGAGGGCGTGGTCCAGCTCTTCGTGCCCGAGGACGGCTCGCCGGCCATCGTCGGCGTGGTCGGCGCGCTGCAGCTCGACGTGCTCAAGGCACGGCTTGCGGCCGAATACGCGCTGCCGGTCGAATTCGAGACCGCGCGTTTCTCGCTGTGCCGCTGGATCTCGGCGGAAAGCCGCGCCGATCTCGATGCGTTCATGGTCAGGCAGCGCAGCGCCATCGCCCGCGATCTGGACGGCGATCCGGTGTTCATGGCCGAGAACGGCTTTTCGCTGAACTACGAGGCCGAGCGCGCGCCGGCCATCCGGTTCGAGGCGGTCAAGGACTACCAGGTCACGGCCAAGAAGGCGGCCTGACGCCGCTTACCGGTTCTCGTCGAGCCGCTTGCGGATGGCCCGAAGGTGCGGCAGGGCGGCGGCGAGGTGATCGAGCGTCTGCGGGTCGAAGACCTGCCGCACCATCGCCTCCACCGCGCCGATCGCCTCGTCGCGGAATCGGCGACCGTCCTCGGTCAGGAACACCAGCTTGGAGCGGGCGTCGCGTTCGTTGACCGCAAGCCGGATGAAGCCGCGCCGGTCGAGCAGCGCCAGCGTGTGGCTCATCGTGGCGCGGGTGACCTGAAAGGCCGAGGCCAGCTCGGCCGGGGTGCGCCCGTCGCCGAGCCGCACCATGTGGTTGAGCACGGCGAAATGCGACGGATGCATGCCCTCGGGCAGAACCCTTTGGAACCGGGTCGTGCCGAGCTGGTTGATGATGCCGATTTCGTTGAAGAAGGCGAACGGGCTCGGCTCTTCGGACGCGGTTTCGGTCAGCTTGCGGTCCTTTCGACGATGCGCGATTCCAGCGGCCAGCGGGGAGTCGGGCCGACCGCCGGTCCATAGCCGATCCGCGCCAGCATTTGAACCGTGCCGCCATCGGGCGCCAGCCTCTGGTGCACCTGCTCATAGAGTTCGTCCATCTCCTCATATTCCTGCAGGCACTGGCTGAGCGGATGGAACGCGATGCCCGCGGCCGTGGCGGCCAGATTCATGCGCACCCAGTCGCGCCCCGCGCCGATCTGGGCGAGCCGGTCGTTCGTCTCTGTGACCGTCCAGACAAAGCCCATCGAGGTGTCGAGCGGCGCCATGACGGCGGCCATGCCCTGCCGGTAGGCGATCGAGCCGGGATCGAGCGCCGTCTCGCGCGTGAAAAGGCCCAGCGCCTTCAAGATCTCGAGCGGCGCCCCGGGCAGCTCGATCCCGTCGGGGTTGGCGTTGATCTCGCGCTTTCCGATGCGGAACAGGTCGACCGATTCCCTGTAGGTGCGCGGTGTCTCGAACTCGATTGCCAGCGCCTTGCGGCTCAGTTCGCGCCAGTATGGCAGATCGGCCGCATCGACGGTGCCGCCCGCCGCCGTCACGTGCCGGCGCGCGGTCAGCATCGCTTCGAGCGCCTCGGCCGGCACCGGGCGCGCCATGTCGTGCGCCTCCTTGGCCGAACGGCGGGCGAGAACATGGGCGAACAGCGGGTCGGGCTTCACGCCCTTATCGGGCACGAACCGGGCAAGGGCGACGGGGGCGTCGGTCAGCCCGTCCGGCGAGGCGCCCTGCGGGAACAGGTCGAGGTCGACCCTGTAGCCATCCTGGGCGGCGGCCATCACCATCAGCTCGAGGAAGCAGCCCATGCCGACGGTCAGTTGCCGGTCGAACGGGTCGGTGTGCGGCAACTGACGGCTCTGATCGAAACCGATCGAGACGCCATCATCGCCGACGAGTTCGACCGTCCAGGGCTGGCGATTGTGGGGATTGGGCGCCAGAATCGCAAAGGACAGGGCCCGCATGCGCGGGTCTTCATAGCCCGGCGCGCCGGCCCGCTCCCAGGGTTCGAGGGCGCGCCTGGGCGTGCGGGTGAGCGCGAAGGCGGTGGCCGATGCGCCGGCGGCGACGACGATGCCGCCGCCGGCGAGCATCAGGACTTTTCTGCGGCTGAGGGATGGCATGACAGGCTCCAATAGTTCGACATCAAACCATTATAATAAGATATCGAATTAATCAAGCCGCTTGTCGACAGGACCGCGTCTCGCCGGTTCGAGGATGGAGCCCGTTCCTCCGGGCCGCCCTTTGCCGGAACGGTTTTCCGCCTCCGCGGCCCGCCGCGCATCGGCTTGGCTCGCAACGCGCGTCGGTCGGCCTTAGCCTTTGGTCGAGGCTGGCCGGATTCGGTCGTGGCGCAATGCCGCGCCCCTTTTTCGCGCCCGGTGCGATGCCTATTGAAAGGGCACCTGCCAAGGACAAGCAGAAAGGAGCAGACCCATGGGACTGCGCATCAACGACACCATCCCCGACCTGACCGTCACCACCGACCAGGGCAGCTTTTCGCTGCATGAGTGGATCGGCGACGATTGGGCGATCCTGTTCTCCCACCCCAAGGACTTCACGCCGGTGTGCACGACCGAATTCGGCGCCGTGGCAAAGCTTGCCGACGAATGGCAAAAGCGCGGCACCAAGGTGATCGGCGTGTCGGTCGACAGCGCCGAGGACCATGTGAAATGGAAGGGCGATATCGAGCAGGTCGCCGGCACCAAGGCGGGCTTTCCGATCATCGCCGATGACGGGCTCGAGGTCTCCAAGGCCTTCGACATGCTGCCGGCCGAGGCCTATCTGCCCGAAGGGCGCACGCCGGCCGACAGCCAGACCGTGCGCGCGGTGTTCATCATCGGGCCGGACAAGAAGCTCAAGCTGTCGATGACCTATCCGATGAATGTCGGCCGCAACTTCGCCGAGGTGCTGCGTGCGCTCGACGGGCTGCAGACGGCGGCCAAGCACAATGTGGCGACGCCGGCCGACTGGACCGTCGGCGAGGACGTGATCATCCCCACCGCCGTGAGCGACGCCGACGCCAGGGAGAAGTATGGCGAGTTCACGACCGTGCTGCCCTATCTGCGCAAGACCAGGGCGCCGACAGCCTAGCTCTACTGGCTTGCGTTGGGCGAACGGAAGCCAATGCGCTTGACTGCAATATTGAGAGAGTTTAACCCTTTATAAGGCACTTTTCTTATAAACGAAAGGCTCCCTCGCATTGAACCCCGCATCTTAATCCGTTCGCCCCAGGCGCAGGTTCTCAGCCGCCGGAATTGGCAGGGCGGCGAGAGATCGTTGAGCGTGCTACGCTCGTGCTCGAACGCGTCAAACGTGGCCGTCAAGAAAAGAGTCTGATTGTTGTCGGATTGCGCGGCGTCGGTAAGACGGTTGTTCTAAACAAGATTCGCGATATCGGTACCGAGATCGGTATTCGCGTCATTCAAATCGAGGCAACTGAAGATCGAAACCTGCTCGAGCTGCTCATACCACGTATTCAGCAGACATTGCTTGCATTTGATCGCGGTGAAAGAGCGGTTGCGGCGGTAAAGCAGGCGATTGCTGTTCTAACTTCGTTTGTAAGATTTACTGCGACAATAGAAGGTGTTGACTTTGGGTTGTCAGTCGACCCGGAGGTTGGTTCGGCTGACAGTGGCGACCTTGAGCTGGACTTACCTGATCTATTCGAGGCGGTTGGGGTGGCAGCTAGGGCGAAAGGCGCGACGTTGTGCCTCGTTATTGACGAGTTGCAGTACGCAAACGAACGCGAAATGAGCGCCCTCATCATGGCGATGCATCGGATTTCGCAGCGCAACCTGCCGGTCGTCTTGGTGGGAGGGGGACTCCCGCAGATTCTCGGACTTGCTGGCCGGTCAAAATCCTACGCTGAACGACTTTTTGATTACCCACGGCTCGACCGATTGAAAAAGGTTGATGCAGTTGCAGCGATCAGAGAGCCTATTGAGCGCGAAGGAGCCAACGTCACCGAGGCGGCGCTATTCAAGATATTTGAGACGACAAATGGTTATCCGTACTTCCTGCAGGAATGGGGATACCAGCTATGGAACGAGGCGCCGGGCTCTCCAATCGACAACAGCCGTATGGATGAAGTCGATCGAAGAGCCATTGATCGCCTGGATGAGAGTTTCTTCCGTGTTCGCTTCGATAGGCTAACGCCTGTAGAACAGCGCTATATGTTTGCAATGGCCAGATTGGGTGCTGGGCCACATCGGTCGGGGGACGTTGCCAACGAGATGGATCGCGAGGTTCAAAGTGTCGCGCCACACCGCAGTTCGTTGATCAGGAAGGGCATGGTCTATAGCCCGGCGCATGGGGACGTTGCGTTCACCGTCCCTATGTTCGACGAGTATCTCAACCGCGTTGCGAGTGGTACGACTAGCAGCCAACCGCGCTTGTTGTAGCGCCTACATCCGCGCCTGCTCGCGGATGAAGTTGCCCGAGCGCAGATCGTTGAACGCCTGGGCCAGTTCGGCCTGCGTGTTCATGACGATCGGACCGTGCCAGGCGACCGGCTCCTGGATCGGCTTGCCGGTCACCAGCAGGAAACGGATGCCCTTTTCGCCCGACTGGACGACGACCTCGTCGCCGGTGTCGAACACCACGAGCGTCCTGTCACCGGACATGTCGCGCAGATAGACCTCCTCGCCCGCCACTTCCTTTTCGACGAGCACGCCGAACGGCTTTGACGCATCGCGGAACGTGCCCGACCCCTCGAAGATATAGGCGAAGGCCGACCGGTAGGTGTCGATCGGCAACACTTTCCTTTTCAGTGGCGGCACCCAGACGTCGAGATATTGCGGATCGGCGGCGATGCCGTCGACCGGGCCCTTCTTTCCCCAGAACTCGCCGGTGATCACCCGCACGCGCGTGCCGTCATCGTCGATCACCTCGGGAATGTCGGCGCCCGAAATGTCCTGATAGCGCGGCGTCGTCATCTTCTCGCTCGAGGGAAGATTGGCCCAGAGCTGAAAGCCGTGCATGCGGCCCCTGGCGTCGCCCTTGGGCATCTCCTGGTGCAGGATGCCCGAGCCGGCGGTCATCCACTGCACCGAGCCGGGGCCGAGCGAGCCGGCATTGCCCAGGCTGTCGGCGTGGTCGACCGAACCGGCCAGCACATAGGTGATCGTCTCGATGCCGCGATGGGGATGCCAGGGAAAGCCGGCGGCGTATCTGTCGGGCGAATCGTTGCGGAAGTCGTCCATCATCAGGAACGGATCGGTCATGGACGGATCGCCGAAGCCGAACACGCGATGAAGATGGACGCCGGCGCCTTCCATGGTGGGCGTGGTGCCGGAGACGTGCTTGACGGGACGAATGGACATCGTGGGCAACTCCTTTGCTGCCGCCAAGATAGTGTGCCTGGCGCGTCGGGACGAGCGGATGCGGCGTGAACGCTGTGTTCGCCGTGCCCCGGTCAGGTGACGAGCGTGGCGAGCCGGTCGGCGACCAGGGCGGCAAGGCGCTCGGCCACTTCCTGCTTGCTCATCTCCGGCCAGGGCTCGGCGCCCTGTCGCGAGACCAGCGTGACGCGATTGCGATCGCCGCCCATCACGCCGCCACCACCGATGCCGCTGCCGGCGGAGACATCATTGCCGACGATGTAGTCGGCGCCCTTCTTGGCGAGCTTGGCATCGGCATTGTCGAGCAGGTCGCGCGTTTCGGCGGCAAAGCCGATCACCAGGCGCGGGCGCATGGTGGCGTGTCGGCCGACCGAGGCCAGAATGTCCGGGTTCTCGGCAAGCGGCACCGCCGTGAGGCCGCCATCGTCCTTCTTGAGCTTGTCGGATGCGACCTGCGCCGGCCGGTAGTCGGCGACCGCGGCGACGAAAACAGCGGCGTCGGCCGGCAGGAGCTGGTCGACGACGTCGAGCATTTCGCGCGCGGTCCGCACGTGAACGGTCTCCACACCGGCCGGATCGGGGATGCCGACCGGCCCGGACACGAGACGCACCTTCGCGCCCAGATCGGCCAGCGCGGCGGCGATCGCGTGGCCCTGCTTGCCCGAGGAGCGATTGGCGATGTAGCGCACCGGGTCGATCGGCTCGTGCGTCGGCCCGGAAGTGACGATGACGCTGCGGCCGGCCAGCGGTTTGGGACGGTCGTCGAGCAGGGTTTCGATGGCCGCGACGATCTCCAGCGGTTCGGCCATGCGGCCCTCGCCCGCTTCGCCGCTTTCGGCCATCTCGCCGGCATCGGGGCCGACAAATGCGATCCCGTCGCCGGCGAGCGTCTCGCGATTTCTGCGCGTGGCCGGGTGGGTCCACATGGCCGGGTTCATGGCCGGCGCGACGAGCACCGGACTCGAGGCGGCCATCAGCACGGTGCTCGCCAGGTCGTCGGCCAGCCCGTGCGACATCTTCGCCATCAGGTCGGCGGTGCCCGGCGCGACGACGATCAGATCGGCCTGCCGCGCCAGCCTTATGTGGCCGACATCGTGCTCGGCCTGCCGGTCGAAAAGTTCGGTGAAGACGGTGTCGGCGGTCAGCGCACCGACCGAAAGCGGCGTGACGAATTGCTGCGCGCCGGCCGTCATGACGCAGCGCACGGCGGCGCCGCGTTCGCGCAGGCGGCGGATCAGGTCAAGGCACTTGTAGGCCGCGATGCCGCCGCCGATGATCAGCAGGATGTGCTTGCCGGAAAGGGTCTGTCTCACCGCCGCGCCTCAGCCGGCCGGAAGGGCCGATGCGATGTCGGTATGGCCGAAATCGTCGCCGTTGAAAAGCAGCGACCACCCTGGCATTTGCACGACAATGGCGGACCTGGCCAGGTGCGCGACAACCTTTCGCATTCTCGAAGATGTTTCTCACCGCCTCCCGCCCGTTGAGGGCGCTCGAAGAGAGACACGGGCCAATCGGGCGTGCGTTCTGCGTCACGCGCCCAGTCTCCGAACGGCGGATCGCCCGGCCAACGGTGTTCGAAACAAAAAGAAAAAGGCCCCAATCAGGGCCGCTTTACGGATTCGCTATCCGGATGGTGGCGGTGAGAGAGGGATTCGAACCCTCGAGACGGTTTCCCGCCTACACGCGTTCCAGGCGTGCGCCTTCAACCACTCGGCCACCTCACCTTACCAGTCATCACCGGCCGGGACGGCCGCGCGGGTCACAATGGCGCACGCGCCTTCTGCCGTGACCTGCGTTCTCCGTCGGGGCGGATAACCGCCGGTGCGCCTTCAACCAACCGGCCACCCACTGTCGCCACGACCGTTCCGTCCCGACGACCGGCCGACGGAGCGTTGTCCTAGCGCGGCCACCGCGCACAATCAAGATGGGGAGCGGCCTGGGTGCCGCGCAAGGGGCCGCGCCCGGCCGACCGGCTCGCGATGCGCGTCCGGCGTCGGGTGATCCCGGCACAATGGGCGCGCGGGGCGGCCGGACCCGCCGCGCATGGCCTTGCCGGGCGCATTTGTGTTCGCCGCACGAGGCCGATAGACTCGCCGACAAAGGGCGGTGGCGCATGGTCCGACTTGTCTTTCGCATCCTGGCCTATCTGAGCCTTGCGGCAATGATGGTGTTCGCCGTGCTCGACGCGACGCGCTCGATCGGCGTCTCGCGGCTCGTGCTCACCCCGTTCGCCGCAAGCTGGGACGCCATCGCGCCCGGCTTGCGGCCGGCCTTCGAGCACTGGCTGGCCGACACGGTTCACCCGTTCTTGACCGATCCGGTCCTTGCAACGGTCCTGCAATGGCCCACATTCGCCCTTGCCGGCGGCCTGGCGATCGTGATGGCGATCTTCGCCACCGGCGGCCGGCCGCGACGCCGCGCGCGCTTTGCCCGGCGCTGAACGCCCATCCGCCAGGAGGAAACCCGATGCTGCTCAACGCCCTTGCCGGCAACAAGACCACCATGGTGTCGCCGCGCGACGCCCTGCCCGGCCGCGACACCCCCATGCCCGTCCCCGAGGCCCATTTCGTCAACGGCAACCGGCTCGCCGGGCCCTATCCGGACGGCCTGGAGATCGCCGTTTTCGGCATGGGCTGCTTCTGGGGCGCCGAACGGCTGTTCTGGCAGACGCCGGGCGTTCACGTGACGGCTGTCGGCTATGCCGGCGGCTATACGCCCAACCCGACCTACCGGGAAACCTGCACCGGCCGGACCGGACATGCCGAGGTGGTCATGGTCGTCCACGATCCGGCAAGGATCGGATATGGCGCGCTGCTGCGGATCTTTTTCGAGGAACACGATCCGACCCAGGGCATGCGCCAGGGCAACGATGTGGGCACGGTGTACCGCTCGGCCATCCTGACGACGAGCGAGGCACAGCTCGAGCAGGCCAAGGCGGCGCGCGATGCCTATCAGGAGGCGCTCGCCGCCGCCGGCCGGCGCGATGCCATCACCACCGAGATCAAGCCGCTCGACACGTTCTATTTCGCCGAGGACTATCACCAGCAATATCTCGCCAAGAACCCCGGCGGCTATTGCGGGCTGCAGGGCACCGGCGTTTCCTGCCCGGCGCCGGCCGCGACGGCCTGAGCGCGTTTTCTATCGACAGCGCGCGAGCTTGCGTGCAAAGTCGCCGCCGGGGCGGTTTCAAACCGCTTTGTGGGAGGCCTCCGCCCGCCGGCGGAGGCAGCAGTCAAAACCGGAAAACAGGGAAGTGAGCATGAAGCGCATTGCACTCGGCCTTCTGGCCGCAACCGCGATGACGGCGGCCGCCTATGCGGAAACGCCGGCCATCGTCTACGATCTGGGCGGCAAGTTCGACAAGTCGTTCAATGAAGCGGCCTTTGGCGGGGCCGAACGCTTCAAGGAAGAAACCGGCACGGACTATGTCGAGTTCGAGATCCAGAACGAGGCGCAGCGCGAACAGGCGCTGCGGCGCTTCGCCGAGCGCGGCCATTCGCCGGTGGTGATCGCCGGCTTTTCGGCCGCGGCGGCCGTCGAGAAGGTCGCCCAGGAATTCCCCGAGACCAACTTCGCCATCATCGATGCGGTGGTCGACCAGCCCAATGTCCGCTCGGTCGTCTTCAAGGAGCAGGAAGGCTCCTATCTGGTCGGGATCATGGCCGCCAAGGCGTCCGAGACCGGCACGGTCGGCTTCGTGGGCGGCATGAACGTGCCGCTGATCTCGGCCTTTGCCTGCGGCTATGTCGGCGGCGTGAAGTCGGTGAACCCCGATGCCGAGGTGATCGTCAACTATACCGGCGACACGCCGGCGGCCTGGAACGATCCGGTGCGCGGCGGCGAGATCACCAATGCGCAGATCGCCCAAGGCGCGGACGTGGTCTATGCGGCGGCGGGCGGCACCGGCATCGGCGTGCTGCAGGCGGCGGCCGATGCGGGCGAACTGGCGATCGGCGTGGACTCCAACCAGAACCATCTGCAGCCCGGCTCGGTGCTGACCTCCATGCTCAAGCGCGTGGACGTCGCCGTCATGGAAGCGATGAAGGACGGCATGGAAGGCGAGTTCGAAACCGGCGTGCAGGTGCTCGGCGTCGCCGAGGACGGCGTCGGCGTCGCCATGGACGAGAACAACGAGCCGCTGGTGACCGACGAGATGATGCAGGCCGTCGAGGAGGCCCGCGAGAAGATCATCTCCGGCGAGATCGACGTGCACGACTACCGCACCGACAGTGAGTGCCCCTACGGCTCGGTCGGCTGACGCAGCCCGACCGCGATGACGCCATCGGCCGCCGGCATCCGTGCCGGCGGTCTTGTCTTGAAGGCAACGATCGGAGCCCCCGATGAACGGTTCGACGGTTCGCGTGGCATCGGTGCAGATGGCGCTCGCGCAGACGACCTCGATCGACGCGTTCCTGGCGCGGCTCGAGCACCATGTGCGCGCGGCGGCCGGATATGGCGCCGACTTCGTCTGCTTTCCCGAACATGTCACGCTGCAACTGCTGTCCGGTGCGCCCGACGAAGTGCCGGCCGAAGAGACGGTCGGTCGACTGACTGAATACACCGCCGCTCTGTCGGACCGGCTCTCGGCGCTGGCCGTGCGATACCGCATCAACATCGTCGGCGGATCGCACGCCACCCGGCTCGATGACGGCGCGGCGCGCAATGTGGCCTTGCTGGCCGGCCGCGACGGTACGCTGGCACGCCAGGACAAGCTGCACCCGACGCCGGACGAACGGGCGGTCTGGGGCATCGGCGGCGGCTCGGCGCTCGATGCCATCGAGACCGATTGCGGGCCGGTCGGCATTCTGATCTGCTATGACAGCGAGTTTCCCGAGGCCGCGCGCCGGCTCGTCGACCGGGGCGCGCGCATCGTCTTCGTGCCCTATTGCACCGATACGCGGCACGGACATCTGCGTGTGCACCATTGCTGCCAGGCGCGCACGGTGGAAAACCAGATCTACGTCGTCACGGCGGGGCTCGTCGGAACGCTTGCCAATGTCGCCAATCTCGACATGGCCTATGCGCAGTCGGCGGTGCTGACCCCGTCCGACCACGGCTTTGCGCGCGACGGCATCGCCGCACAGGCCGAGCCGCAGGTCGAGCAGATGATCATCGCCGATCTCGACATGGCGGCGCTCGACCGGGCGCGCAGCGAGGGCTCGGTGCGCAATCTCGCCGACCGGCGGCACGATCTCTACCGGCTGGAGTGGACCGGCGAGTGAGCGGCTGGCCGGTGTTCAGCCGCCGCGGCGCCAGAGCGTGACCGGCGTGCCGTCGGCCAGGCTGCCGGAGAAGTAGTTGATGCCGTCGCGGTTGAGCGTTGCCACAACCGTGCGCCGATCCGATGCCAGCAGTTTCAGCGTGGTGTCGTAGCCGGTGAAGCTGCGCCCGCCCAGTTGCCAGCGTGCCGCATTGGAGACGAGCGAGGTGCAGCCGGACGGCTCGAGCGCGCCGGCGTTCGAGGACTGGCCGGCGAGATTGACCCCCGAGGATATGTCGATGCGGCAGCCGCAGTCGGGCGCGCCGTCGGTGATCGTCCAGCTTCCCTTCAGATCCTGCTCGGTGCGGATCGTGTTCCGTGCGAGCCCGCCGGCGACCGCCGCGCCCAGCCCGCCGCCGAAACGGCCGCCGATATTGGCGATCACGTTGCGGCTGACATTGCGGCCGACATTCTTGGCGACCGCGTTCTGGGCGAAATCGGCGCCCTTGGCGGGCTTGGGCGGCGGGCCGCCGGCAATGGTCATGGCGCACTGACCGCCCGAAGCGGCCGGTGCGGCGGCCGCGAATGCATCGGCGCTGATCGAGGTGGTCCCGGCGGTCGCCGCGCTCTCGGAGCCGCCGAGCGACGAACAGGCCGAAAGTGCGGTCATGGCGCCGAGCGCGACAAGCGCGCCGGCCAGTTTCGTGTGTGGTTTCATCCCGTTGCCCCCGGACTGCCCTTCTCGTGCCGGGAACGGTAGACCCGGTTACCGAAAGGTAAACCACCCGTTCAGGGGGTGCCTTCAGTCTTCGGAGGATTTGGCCGGGCGCTCGTCCTCGGTCGGGTGCAGGCCGTATCTGCCCACCAGCGCCCAGACATGGTCCGGTACCATGTGCTTGATCGCCGCCGGGCGCCGGCGCCGCAGATGCAGAACCGTCTCGATCGCCTTCATTTCGAGGCGCGCGCGGGCGAATTCGAGCCCGCGCGGCCCGGTGCGCGGCTGCAGCCAGGAAACGATGCCACGCAAGAAATTCGGCATGCGGCGCAACGGCAGGCCGCCGGCGGCGCGCTCGGTGTTGACCATGAAGCCCTTGACCGGCGCCGTGCGGTCACCTTTCGAGCCGGGCGCAGACAGTTCGATCTCGCCGGCCAGAAGGTCGAGGATGGCCGCCCCGCGCGCGTTGCGCACGATCAGCCACTGGTCGCCCTGACCGCCCATATAGCCGACCGTGATGTCCGAAAGGGCGTTGGTGTAGTCGACGCAGGTCCGGCAGGTCAGCGGGAAGAAATCGGCGGGCAGATCGGCGATCGGTAGCTTGAGGAACGGAATCTCGCGCACGCGGCCATCGTCGTAGCGCAGTTCGACCCGATAGTCGGCGCGAAATTCGAGATAGCAGATCGTCTCCGGCGCCGGGTCGAGCCGGGCCAGGAAGGCATGGAAATTCTCTGTCGTCGTGTTGTCCGAGCATGGCGTGCCGACGACATAGACCGCCTCGAAGCCCAGCTCCGCCTCGAGCGCGCGCAGCGCATAGACCTGGCAGGGAATGCCGATCACCGCGATGCGCCGATGGCCGGCGGCACGCGCTGGCTCGAGCAGCGACAAGAGCGGCGCGAACCCCATGCGCATGCCGCGGCACTGCGCCATGTCCTCGGACCGGGTGACAATCACCGGCACCGGCTTCCAGCGGTCGTCCGGATCGGGCCTGACCGCGAGCACCGCATCGACCATGCCCGATTCCAGCATCGCCTCGCCAAGGCGCGTGGTGATGCCGGTCCACTGCGCGCCATCGCGCGGGGTGGCGAGCCGCGCCCGGTACATGCGGCGATGGACGCCGAAGAAAGCCTCGTCCGGCTTGTCGTCGGCGTTGCGCGGGCGGCCGTGCACGGCCGTTTCAAGGCCCGGATAGTCGGGCGCGATGAACTGGCACGCCCGCCCGCATCGCTTGGGGTCGGAAGAGCGCGAGATACCGCAATCGGTGCACAGCGTGCGATGCGGCGCAGGCCGCTGGTCTGGCGTCAACATGGGTTGACGTTAACCGCAATTGCGGCGCGGGACCAGCCGCTCGCGCCGATGCAATCGAGTCGACGGGTTTGCGGGCGGCCGGGCCTAGCGACCGAGGCTGTAGCGCGCCCGAATTCGCTCCAGCTCGCGGCATGCATTGACATGCATCGGTAGATGCCCCGCCCATATCACATCGCCGCGGGTGATGCCGAGATCGTCGTAGAGCCAGTCCTCGTGGTCGAGCACCTCGAGGAGCGCCTTGCGGTTGGCCCGCTCGCGCCGCCGCTGGGCGAGGGTGACGCGGCGCATGTCGAGCCAAAGCGCGGCGTGGCGGGCAAGGCGGCGGAGCCAGCCATCGGGGCTGTTGGCCTTGATGAAGCGCGTGTCGTGAACGGTCATTGGCCAGGTCCTTTCGGATCTTCGTGTCAGCATGCGGCGCGACGAACGCGCCGTGGGCTGGACAATGGCGTGCCGGCATGCTTCAATCAAACGAAACGATTTGATGTCGGTGATCAACAATTCTGAATGGAGACTCCATGACCGTCCATGACGCCAGACGGACCCCGAACCGGACGCCCGTGGATATCGACCTGCTGCGAACATTCCTCGCCATTGCCGAGACCGGCAGCTTTTCGCGCGCGGCCGAGCGTGTGTTCCGCACGCCCTCCGCCGTTTCGATGCAGGTCAAGAAGCTCGAGGAAGTGTTGGGCACCAGCGTCTTCGAGCGCGATTCGCGTTCGGTGAAACTGACCGTGAACGGGGAGATCCTGGTCGGATACGCCCGGCGCATCCTGGCGCTGTCCAACGAGATGCTGGCGCAGTTCGTCATGCCGGACGTGCGCGGCACGGTGCGGCTGGGAGCGCCGGACGATCACGGCGAACGGGTGCTGCCACAGGTTCTGAGCCGTTTCGCCGAGAGCCATCCGCACGTGGCCGTCGACGTCGTGATCGAGAATTCGGAGAACCTGATACCGCGCTTCGAGCGCGGCGAACTCGACGTCGTGATGTACAATTCCAGCCAGGCCCATGCTCTCGAACCGGGCGCCCAGGTGCTGATCGAGGAATCGCTTGTCTGGGCCGGACTCAAGGGAGGCTGCGCCTGGGAGCGCGATCCGCTGCCGGTGTCGATGTGGGAGGAAGGCTGCTCCTGGCGCGCCAGTGCGGTCGAGGGCCTCGGCCGGATCGGCCGCGATTACCGCATCGCCTACAAGAGCGCCCACACATCGGCGCAAATGGCGGCAATTCGCTCCGATCTCGCCATCGCGCCGCTGCCCATGTCCTATGTCAAGGCGCCGGCGATCTGCCTGGGCGAGCGGCAGGGCCTGCCCGAACTGGCGTCCTGCCAGACACGCTTGCGCGCGCGGGGGGAGGCCGATGACTGCATCTCGGCCGTGGCCGACCATATCATCGCGTGCTTCGAGGCCATCAAGTCGGGCGAACTGGATTGCGGCTGCGACTGAGGTGACCGTACATGCGCGCGCCGGACACCGCCGGGCGCGCCGGGCGGCGCGGCCTCAATGCGCCTCGTCCCAGTCGTCGGCGGCGTTGGCGTCGACGGCGAGCGGCACGGCCATGGCGACGGCCGGCTCGGCGGCGCTTTCCATGATCCGCTTGACGACCGGCGCGGTCAGACCGACTTCGTCTCGGGGCACTTCGAAGATCAGTTCGTCATGCACCTGCAGGAGCATCCTGGCGCTCAGCCCGGCCTCTTCGAGCGCCGGCTGCATGCGGATCATGGCGCGGCGGATGATGTCGGCGGCCGAGCCCTGGATCGGCGCGTTGATCGCCGCGCGCTCGTTGAAGGCGCGCACCTGCGGATTGGACGACCTGATCTCCGGATAATGCGCCCGGCGACCGAAGATGGTCTCCACATAGCCGTGTTCGCGCGCGAACGCCTTGGTGGCATCCATATAGTCCCTGATCCCCGGAAAGCGCTCGAAATAGGTCTTGATGTACTCGCCCGCCTCCGAGCGCGGGATGGAGAGCTGGTTGGCGAGGCCGAAAGCCGAAATGCCGTAGATGATGCCGAAATTGATCGCCTTGGCGCGACGGCGCACCTCGCCAGGCATGCCCTCGATCGGCACGCCGAACATTTCCGAGGCGGTCATGGCATGGATGTCGAGCCCCTCGGCGAAGGCCTGCTTGAGCTGGCCGATATCGGCGACATGGGCGAGCACGCGCAGTTCGATCTGACTGTAGTCGGCCGAAAGCAGCTTGTGGTCGGGCACGGCCACGAAGGCGGTACGGATGCGCCGGCCCTCGACCGTACGGATCGGAATGTTCTGCAGGTTCGGCTCGGACGAGGAGAGCCGGCCGGTGGTCGTCGACGCCAGCGAATAGGACGTGTGCACGCGCCCCGTGCGCGGATCGATGAAGCCGGGCAGCGCGTCGGTATAGGTCGATTTGAGCTTGGTGAGCTGGCGCCAGTCGACGATGCGCCTGGGCAGTTCGTGCCCTTCGGCGGCCAGATCCTCGAGCACGCGGGCCGATGTCGCCCACTGGCCGGTGCGCGTCTTCGTGCCGCCGGGCAGGCCCATCTTGCCGAACAGGATCTCGCCGAGCTGGCGCGGCGAGCCGATATTGAAGCTCTCGCCGGCCAGTTCGTGGATCTCGGCCTCGATGGCGGCGGCCTTCTGCGCGAACTCGCCCGATAGCCGGCTCAATATCTGCCGGTCGACGCTGATGCCATACGCCTCCATGCGGGCGAGCACATTGACCATCGGCCGCTCGAGCCGCTCGTAAACGGCAGCCAGACCCTGCGCGACGAGCCGCGGCTTGAGCACCCGCCACAGCCGCAGCGTGATGTCGGCATCCTCGGCGGCGTAGCAGGTCGCCTCGTAAAGAGCGATCCTGTCGAAGGTGAGCGCCTTCTTGCCGGTGCCGGCAATGTCCTTGTAGGCGATCGGCTTGTGGCCGAGCCAGCGTTCGGCGAGCGCATCCATGCCGTGCCCGTTCGTGCCCGCATCGAGCACATAGGAGATGAGCATGGTGTCGTCATGGCAGGCGATGTCGACGCCGTGGCGGCGCATGACCAGGATATCGTATTTGATGTTCTGGCCGACCACGAGGATGGACGGATCCTCGAGCAGGGTCTTGAGCCGGCTTAACGCCTCTTCCATCGGCACCTGGTCGGCGAGCAGCCCGCCGGCGCCGAGCAGGTCGTCCGCGCCGTCACGATGGGCGAGCGGCACATAGGCCGCCTCGCCCTCGGCGTGGCACAGCGAGAAGCCGACCAGATTGGCCTGCATCGCATCGAGCGAGTCCGTCTCGGTGTCGAAGGCGACCGTGCCGGCCTGGCGGGCCATGTCGAGCCAGCGGTCGAGCGTTCCAAGATCGCGGATGCACACATAGGCATCGGGGTCGAACTTCGCGGTCGCGGCCGCTTCGGCGCGGGCATTGGCGAGCGCCGATGGCGTGCCCTCCTGGCCGGCCGTGCCGTCCGCCTCGCCCTCTCCGCGCGCGCCGGATCCATCCTTTTGACCGTTCACGCCCGATGCGGATCGAGGGCTCGCTTCCTTGTGCCCGCCTGCGGGGAGACGATCGCCCGAAGATCCGATGCCGGCGCCGGTGTCCAGATCGGGCCCGCGCGCCGCCGCGCCCCATTCGATCTCGATCTCGGCCGGTGCGATTTCGGCGGCATCGGTTCCTGTGGCCTCGGCGACGCGGCGCGTCAGTGTGTTGAACTCCATCGCCTTGAGAAACGCGATCAGCTTCGGCCCGTCCTGGCTGTCGAGCGCCATTTCATCGAGCGGAACCTCGACGGGCGTGTGCGCGTCGAGCTTGACCAGTTCGCGCGACAGCCGCGCCTGGTCGGCGAATTCGATCAGGTTCTCGCGCCGCTTCTTCTGCTTGATCCGGCCGGCGCTGGCGAGCAGCGTTTCGAGATCGCCATATTCGGCGAGCAGTTGCGCGGCGGTCTTGGGGCCAATGCCCGGCACCCCCGGCACGTTGTCGGTCGGATCGCCGCAAAGCGCCTGCAGATCGATCATCTTCTCGGGGCCGACGCCGAACTTCTCGATCACCGCCTGGCGGTCGATCTGCCGGTCCTTCATTGTGTCATACATGGACACATGGTCGGTAACGAGCTGCATCAGATCCTTGTCGGACGACACGATCGTGGTGTCCGCGCCGATGTCCTCGGCCATCCGGCAATAGGCGGCGATGATGTCGTCGGCCTCATAACCCTGCATCTCGATGCAGGGCAGGCCGAAGGCGCGCGTCGCCTGCCGGATCAGCCCGAATTGCGGGATCAGATCCTCGGGCGGCTCGGTGCGGTTGGCCTTGTAGTCGGCATAGAGCGTGTTGCGGAACGTCTTGGCGGAATGGTCGAAAATGACCGCCAGATGGGTGGGCGTGACG
Source organism: Roseitalea sp. MMSF_3546 (assembly GCF_030732865.1). Taxonomy (GTDB): domain Bacteria; phylum Pseudomonadota; class Alphaproteobacteria; order Rhizobiales; family Rhizobiaceae; genus Roseitalea. The sequence goes on along the minus strand of NZ_JASHKB010000001.1, from coordinate 117,299 downwards.
CCGACATCGGTGTCGCGCGCATCGACCAGCAGCTTCCAGATCATGTTGCAGAAGCCGGCCACCGCCCCGACCGGCAGACCGTCGGACTTGCGGGTCAGCGGCGGCAGGGCATGGAAGGCGCGGAAGATGTAGGCCGACCCGTCGACGAGGAAAAGATGATCACCCTTCTTCATGGCGAACGCTTAGCGCGCGCACCGCGTGCCAGCAATCACAAAGCCGCGAAGCGGCGCGTTTGCGGCGATTTTGTGTTGCATCGCTGCATCGTTCAGGTTTCATTCACAATGCTTAACTCAATCTTCACGCCATGGGCACTTTATTGGGCGCGCCTGGTTGATAGAGTCGGGCATGGGGCAACCAATCCGGAGAAGATCCGTGGCGTTCACATCGATTTCGCGTTTCGTGCTGGTCCTGGCCGTCGTCGTAACCGGCCTTTCCGTTTCACCGCCGGCCATGGCGGACCAGGTGCAGCTTCATGAGCTGCTGTTCAATCGCGACAAGCGGCAGGAGTGGCGCGAACGCAGGGAACGGGCGCAGCGACCGCAGCGCCAGGTGCAGCGCTCGGCGCCACGGCGCGCGCAACGCGCCCAGCCGCGCCGCACGCAGACCGCGCGCCGCCCCGCGCGGCAGATCCAGAAGGTAAGCGGGCCGCAATACTACACCTACAGCGCACCGGCGGTGAGCTGGGTCACCCTGGCCTCGCTGGTGCCCGATATCGAGCCGACGGGCTCGATCGCAAGCGACGCGGACGCCTTGCCGCCCATGGTGGTGCTGACGAATGACCGCTTTGCGCAGGCGCTCGAGCATGTGCCCGACATCGATGTAGGCCTGGAGGATCCCGTCGCCGAGGCGGTCCGGGCGCATTATGCGGGCAACCCCGCCTTCCTGTGGGTCGAGGGCATGCATGCCAGCGCCACCGGCCGGCAGATCGCCGAACTGGTCAACGATGCCGCCGCCCATGGCCTCCAGGCCGAGCACTACGCGGTCGACCTGCCGCCCGCCGGCTGGTCGATGGACGACCCGGCCAGCCGCTACAGCGAACTGATGGCCTTCGAACTGACGCTGACCGCCAATGCGATCCGCTACGCGATGGACATGAAGGACGGCGCCATCGATCCCAACAAGCTGTCCGGCTATCACGATTTCCCCGGCGAGCGGCTGAGCGCGAAGGCGGCGATGTTCGCGCTCGCCAATGCGCAGGACCCGGTCCGCTGGCTGCGGCGGCTGGAGCCGCGCCAGCCCGAATATGCGGCGCTCAGAAACGAGTTGAGGCGCCTGCAGACAACCGAACTCGAGCCCATCGTGATCCCCGAGGGCATCATGATGCGGCCCGGCACGGTTGATGAGGGCCTGCCCATGGTGATGCGCGCGGTCGAACGCAAGATCCGCGACGAGACCCGGCAGAAGCATGCCGAGACCCTGGCCGCCTATGACGGCGGAACGGCCTATGAGGGCGCGCTCGTCGAACTGATCCGCGACACCCAGCGTGACCTCAACCTAGTCGCCGACGGCATCGTCGGGCCGAAGACGGCGAGCCGGCTGACCGAGGCGACCGTCGAAAGCCGGATCGACAAGGTCAGGTTCGCGCTCGAAAGGCTGCGCTGGCACCCCGAGGAGTTCGGCGACCGGCATGTGGTGATCAACCAGCCCGAATATCGCGTGCGCTATTTCGAGGGCGACGAGACGGTGCTCTCCATGCGCGCCATCGTCGGCAAGCCTTCCAACCAGACCTATTTCTTCTATGACGAGATCGATCACGTGGTCTACGACCCCTATTGGGGCGTGCCGCAGTCGATCATCGTCAACGAGATGCTGCCCAAGCTCTGGCGCGACCGCAGCTATCTGGACCGCAACGGCTATGTCGTGACCACCCATTCGGGCACGAAGGTCGCCTCATCGGCGATCAACTGGCGCCAGTACAACGGGCCGGTGCCGTATAATGTGCGCCAGAAGCCCGGTCCCTCCAACGCGCTGGGCGAGTTGAAGATCATGTTCCCCAACAGCCATGCCATCTACATGCATGACACCCCGGCCAAGAACCTGTTCGAGCGCAGCAGCCGCGCCTACAGCCATGGCTGCGTGCGCCTGCAGGATCCGCGCGCCATGGCGGCAGCGGTGCTGGGCAAGTCGGTCGAACATGTGCAATCGCAGCTTGGCGGCTATGAACAAGTCGAACGGCTTCAGACCCGCGTGCCGGTCTATGTCAGCTACTTCACCGCCTGGCCCAACGACACCGGCGAGATCGGCTACCACGCCGACATCTATGAACGCGACGACTATCTGTCGCGGGCGTTCGACGCTGTGCGCACCGCGCGCACGAGCTGAGCGGTTCTCCCGCAGGCGCCAAATACCGAACACGCATTTGATCCGAAGGCCCGGCGCGCACGCGCCGGGCCTTCTTCATGTCCCGTTCCTGCCGTGCGGCGGTCAGCCGACGCGGCTGATGCAGGCGGACACGACGCCCGAGTTCACCATGCCCAGCTTGCGGGCCGCACCCTTGGACACGTCGATGATCCGGCCCGCCACGAAGGGCCCGCGATCGTTGATGCGCACGACCACGGAGCGGCCATTGGCGCGGTTGGTCACCTGGATCCTGCTGCCGAAGGGCAGGCTCTTGTGCGCGGCGGTCATGCCTTCGGGGTTCATCATCTCGCCGGACGCGGTTTGCGAGGTGAGCGCATACCAGCTCGCCTTGCCGCATTGATCGGCCGCCGAGGCGGCGGTCGCGCCGGCCGCCATCAGGCCGACCGCCAGGGTTGTCGCGCACGCGGCGCGCATCGTCCTTGTCTTCACTGTCATCGTTTGCCAATTGTCTCCTTGGTTGGACAAGCGGCGCGAACGAACCGATCAGGCCCCGGCCTGCCAGCTTCCGTCGTCCCACATCCGGCGCAGCGCCGTCCGGTAGTCGGGATGATCGAAGGAAAAACCGGCCTGCCTGATCCGCGCGTTCGAGACCCGCTTGTTCTCGCCGTAAAAGGACCGGGCCATTGGTGACAATGTGGCGGACTCGAAGTCGATTTCCGGAGGCGGTTCAACTTTCATAACATCGGCTGCAAAAGCGACAACGTCCTGTGGCGGCGCGGGGCAGTCGTCGGTGACGTTGTAGATGCCGTCCGCGCGCCGCTCGGCGAGGAAGGCGAGCGCCCGGGCGATGTCGCGGACATGGATGCGGTTGAACACCTGGCCGGGTTTGACCAGCCGACGCGCCCGGCCGGCCTTCAGATTGGCAAAGGCATTGCGGCCCGGCCCGTAAATGCCCGAAAGGCGAAGGATCGCCAGCGGCGTGCCGCGGCGTTCGGCCAGGTCGCGCCAGGCATTCTCTGCGCCAAGACGCTGGATCGAGCGCTGCGAGACCGGGCGCGGGCGCGTGCCCTCGTCGACCCAGCCGCCATCGTGATTGCCATAGACGCCCACGGTGGACAGATAGGCCAGCCATTGCAGATGCGGCGCGGCGGCGATGGCCTCGCCCGCCGCCTGGATCACCGGATCGCCGGTCTCGTCGGGAGCGATGGAGATGACGATGTCGGTGGCCCGCGCGATGGCTCGCGCCAGATCGTCTGTGATCGCCGCGCCGTCGAAGATCACCGGCGCGATCCCCGCAGCCTCGAGAGCCCCTGCCTTGTCGGCGCTTCGCGTCGTGCCGATCACGGCGTTGCCGCGTTCGGCCAGCAGCCGGCCATAGGCCGTGCCCGAAAACCCGGCGCCGAAGATCACGGTGACGGCCTCATCCATGCGGTTGCACCTGCGTTGCATGTCGGTCGAGCGCGTGCGCCCATTCCTCGCGCACGGTCTCGTCGGCCTCGGCTGCGCCATGGCGCAGATGGGCGGCCCGCACCGCGTCGGGATCGGCAAGGCGGGCAAACGCCCAGACCGCGGCGCCGCGCACCAGCGGTGCCTCGTCGCCGAGCAGGCCCTCGACGTGCGCGATGAGTGCAGGATCGTCGCTGTTGCCGGCGGCGATCAGGCAATTGCGGACAAAGCGCGCCCGGCCGATGCGCTTGATCGGCGAGCCGGAGAAAAGCGCGCGAAACGCCGCGTCGTCGAGCGCGAGCAGGCGGGCGAGCGGCGGTGACCGAAGGTCCTCGCGCGCGCGCAGCCTGGCCTCGCGCGCAATGCCGGCGAACTTGTTCCATGGGCACACGGCCAAGCAGTCGTCGCACCCATAGACGCGGTTGCCCATCGCCGTCCGGAACGCGCGCGGGATCGGTCCCTTGTGCTCGATGGTCAGATAGGAGATGCACCGCCGGGCATCGAGGGTGTAGGGCGCCGGAAAGGCGTCGGTCGGGCAGATGTCGAGACACGCGCGGCACGAGCCGCAATGGTCGGTCTCGGGCACGTCGACGGGCAGCTCCATGTCGGTGAAGATCGCGCCCAGGAAGAACCACGATCCCAGATCGCGGCTGAGCAGATTGGTATGCTTGCCCTGCCATCCGAGCCCGGCCGCCTGGGCCAGCGGCTTTTCCATCACCGGCGCGGTGTCCACGAAGACCTTGACATCGGCGCCGGTGCGCGCGGCGAAGCGGCCGGCGGCCTGCTTGAGCTTGCCCTTGATGACGTCGTGATAGTCGCGGTTCTGCGCGTAGCACGAGATCGCCGCCCGGTCGCGCCGCCCGAGCGCGTCGAGCGGGTCGGTCTCAGGACCGTAATTCATGGCGACCATGACCACGGTCCGCGCGGCCGGCCAAAGCGTGCGCGGATCGGCGCGGCGGGCCCGGGTCGTCGCCATCCACTCCATGGTGCCGTGCCGGCCGGCCCGCAGAAACGCATCGAGCCCCTCGGCGGCGCCGGGCGGGCTTTCGGCGCTCGCAAAGCCGACGGCGCCGAAGCCGGCCTGCCGCAGGTCATGCGCCAGCATGGCGCGCGCCTGCGCCGCCCGGTCGTCGTGCTGTGGGGTTTGCGGTGCCGCCATGGCCGGAACCTATGGCCCCGCCGGTCAAAAATCGAGGTCGGCGTAATGGGAAACCGGTGGCAGGCCGCGCACGCGCTCGTTGAGCAGCGGCCGGAAGGAGGGGCGCGACTTGACGCGGCTGTACCAGTCGGGCGCGTGCTGGGCCTCGGCCCAGGGCACTTCGCCCATATAGTCGAGCACCGAGATCGCCGCCGCGGCGGCCAGGTCGGCCAGCGAGATCGTCTTGGCGCCGAGCCAGTCGCGCGTGCCGGCGAGCCAGTCCAGATAGCGCATGTGCTGGCGCATGTTGGCGCGGGCGCCGCGCAGCGCCGCCGAGTTGGGCGAGCCGCCGCCGGACTGGGCCGGCATTTCGAGCTTGAAGACGCGTTCGCGCACCAGCGCGCGGGTGACGTCGCTTTCCAGCTTGACCAGGAACCAGTCGACCAGCCGGCGCACCTCCGCCCTGGCCAGCGGATAGTCGGGCATCAGCCGGCGGTCGCGCGCCATCGCGCCGCGCGTTTCGTCGAGATATTCGGCGAGCGGAAAGGCGCCGACGACCGGATAGCCGCTCTGGTCGACGAGCACCGGCAGCGACGCACCGGGGCTGATCGCCAGAAAGGACGGGCGGCGCTCCCAGGGGCGCTCCTCGTACAGTTCGACATCCACGCCATATTCGGAAAGCATCAGCCTCACGAAGCGTGAGGATGCCGACATGGGGTGGTGATAGAGGATCATCTTGGCGAGGCCCGGCGTCACGAATGTATCGTGATACGGATTTGCACGATCCGACGCAATATCGATCGCATCAGGGCGAAAAGGCGGCGATCTCGGCAAGCGTGGGCAGGTCGGCGCCGCGTCGCGTGCAGGTCAGCGCGGACGCCTTGACCGCGAACCGCGCCAGTTCGACGATATCGACATCGCGGGCCGCCCGGCGCCGCGCCGCGGCGTGCGCCGTCAGGCGATGCAGGCTTGCGGCCATGAAGGTGTCGCCGGCCCCGACCGTGTCGACCGTGTCGACCTCGATGCCCGGGACATGGGTGAGCCGTCCGTCGGCGCTGGCGGCGATCGCGCCGTCGGGGCCGCGCGTGATCAGCGCGATGTCGGCGCCGGCGACGAGCGCCTTCTCGGCGAACCATTCGAGCGGCTTGCCGGGCCAGAGCAGGCCGATATCCTCGTCGGACGCCTTCACGATGCCCGCCAGCGGCAGCATCTCGTCGATGCGCTGGCGCCACAGGTCCAGATCGGCGACGACCATGGTGCGCACATTGGGGTCGAACGAGATGAAGCGCCGTTCGGCCTCGCGCCGTGCCAGCGTGCGCAGCGCCTCGCCGACCGGCTCGAACACGGTGGCGAACGAGCCCAGATGAACGATCGCGATGTCCTCGCCGAGGGCGGCGGGCAGTTCGCCGACCTGAAGCGAGCAATCGGCAGTGCCCTTGCAGTAGATCGAATAATGCGGGTGACCGCTGTCGTCGGTCTCGATCAGCGACAGTGTGGTCGGGTTGTCCGTGGGCACGCAATAGGCGTCCGAAATGCCGTTCTCGGCCATGAAGGCGCGCATGCGGCGGCCGAGCATGTCGGTGGAGACGCGCGTGAACAGCGCGGCCGGCGTGCCCATGCGCACCAGGCCGAGCGCGACATTGAGCGGCGAGCCGCCAAGGACGCCGTCGACGGTCACCGCGAACCGTTTGCCGCCGGCATGGTCGCCGACGAACATGTCGTAAAGCGCTTCGCCGCAGGTCAGGATCATGGTGCACCCGGCAATCGGGAGCGCCGTCGCGGCGCTCGCAAGGAAACGGTGGTGCCGGCACGAATCGCGCACCCGGCGGCCTGGCCCATTGTCTACTTTGCGCGCCTCGTCATGCAAGCGCGTCGTCGGCCTTGCGAACGCCCGATGCCGGAAAAGCGCGGTGCGGGCAAGACAAACGCCGTTGACTGTTGCATCAATTGATGCTGGCGCAACGGTGCACCGTGTCAGCGGGTTGCTGACGGGAACTCACGGAAAGGAGGCCAGCCATGCCGGGCGTGCGGATCGCCTTCGTTGCCAGCGCTCTGATGATCATCCTTGCCAGCGGCACCGTGTTCTTCCGCCTCGTGGAGGGTTGGAGCTGGGTGGACAGCTATTTCTTCACCGTGGTGACCCTGTCGACGGTCGGCTATGGCAGCCTCGTGCCGCAGACCGTGCTCGGCAAGATCGCGACGACCGCCTTCATCTTCGTCGGCCTTGGAATCTTCGCCGCCGCGATCCAGCAGATCGCGACCTTTGCCACGACCAGCCAGGAAGAACGGCGCGCCAGGCGGCGACTGCGCCGGGCGCAGCGGCGCAAGGCGCGCAAGCTGATCGGCGACGATGATGTCGCCCAGACCGAGCGCGAGGAGGCGTAGCGTGGGCTACCCGTCCGCCTTCAGCTCCAGCCGGCGCGCGTGCAGGATCGGCTCGGTGTAGCCCGAGGGCTGCTCGCGGCCCTTCAGGACCAGTTCGAGCGCGGCCTGAAACGCGATCGAGGCGTCGTAATCGTCGGCCATCGGGCGATAGGCCGGATCGCCGGCATTCTGCCGGTCGACGACCCTGGCCATCTTCTTCATGGTCTCGACCACCTGCTCTTCGGTGACCACGCCGTGATGCAGCCAGTTTGCCATGTGCTGGGAGGAGATGCGCAACGTGGCGCGATCCTCCATCAGGGCAATGTCGTTGATGTCGGGCACCTTGGAGCAGCCGACGCCCTGGTCGACCCAGCGCACCACATAGCCAAGGATGCCTTGCGCATTGTTGTCGAGCTCAGCCTGGATGTCCTGGGGCGTCCAGTTGGGCTGGCGGGCAACGGGCACGGACAGAATGTCGTCCAGGCTGGCGCGCGGACGGTCCTTGAGTTGCGCCTGGACGGCGAAGACATCGACGGCGTGATAGTGCGTGGCGTGCAGGGTCGCGGCGGTCGGCGAGGGTACCCAGGCGGTGTTGGCGCCGGATCGGGGATGGCCGAGCTTCTGGTCGAGCATGGCGGCCATCAGATCCGGCATCGCCCACATGCCCTTGCCGATCTGCGCCCGGCCCGAAAGGCCGCAGGCGAGCCCGATATCGACGTTCCAGTCCTCATAGGCGGCGATCCAGGCAGCGGACTTCATGTCCGCCTTGCGGATCATCGGCCCCGCTTCCATGGCGGTGTGGATCTCGTCGCCCGTGCGGTCGAGGAAACCGGTATTGATGAAGACGACACGGTCACTGGCGGCGCGGATGCACTCCTTCAGGTTGACCGTGGTGCGCCGCTCCTCGTCCATGATGCCCATCTTGATGGTGGCCGGCGCCATGCCGAGCGCCGCCTCGACGCGGCAGAAAAGGTCCACCGCGAAGGCGACCTCCTCGGGGCCGTGCATCTTCGGCTTGACGACATACATCGAGCCGGTGGCCGAGTTGGCGCGCCGGCCGTTCGGACCGATGTCGTGCAGCGCGATCAGCGCGGTACACATGGCATCCATGATGCCTTCGGGGATCTCGCTGCCATCCTCGAGCACGATGGCGGGATTGGTCATCAGATGGCCGACATTGCGCACCAGCATGAGCGCGCGGCCCTTGAGCGTCTTGGCCGTGCCGTCGGGCGCGGTGAAGACCGGATCGGGGTTGAGCCGGCGCGTAAAGATCCTGTCGCCCTTGGTGACCTGTTCTTCAAGGTCGCCCTTCATCAGGCCGAGCCAGTTGCCGTAGACGAGCGTCTTGTCGGCGGCGTCGACCGCGGCGACCGAATCCTCGCAATCCATGATCGTGGTCACGGCCGATTCCAGGACGACATCGGCAATATGGGCGGGATCGGTCTTGCCGATCGGGTTCGTGGCGTCGATGACGACGCGCACATGCAGGCCGTTGTTGACGAGAACAACCGCGTCCGGGGACCTCGCCTCGCCTTGATGGCCGGCGAACCGATCGGCCTCGCGCAGCCCGGCGATCCGGCCGTCCTCCATCTGAACGGCCAGTGCGCCGTCCTCGACGGCAAGCGCGCGCGCCTCGCGCCAGTCGCCGTCGAGCGCAAAGTGCCCATTGAGAAAGTCGCGCGCCCAGGCGATGACGCGTTTGCCGCGATCGGGGTCGTAGTCCGCGCCCTGCGGCAGATCGCCGAGCGCGTCGGTGCCATAGAGCGCGTCATAGAGCGAACCCCAGCGGGCATTGGCGGCATTGAGCGCGAAACGCGCATTCATGATCGGCACGACGAGCTGGGGACCTGCGACCGAGGCGATCTCCGGATCGACATTGGCCGTGGTGACGGAGAAATCGGCGCCCTCGGGCAGCAGATAGCCGATCTCGGTCAGGAATGCCCTGTAGGCCGCCATGTCCGATGGCGCACCGTTCTCGCGATGCCAGGCATCGAGCCGGTCCTGAAGTTCGGCGCGCTTTCCAAGAAGGGCGCGATTGGACGGCGCCAGATCGTGGGCGATTTCGGAGAAGGCGGCGAAGAAGGCGTCAGGCTCGACGCCGGTGCCGGGGATGGCGGCGTCCACGAGAAAGTCGTGCAGCCCCTTGTCGATCTGCAGTCCGTGGCGGTCGATGCGTTCGGCCATGATGCGCTCCCGGCTCCGGTGATGTCGGGTTGCCATAGAAAGCAGCGTCCATTGCCGTCAATCAGGCGAAAGTGCGAAGCTTCTTTTCCGTCAAGGCACAAATGGGCCGGCATTGCCCTGCATCTGTCATGGCCCGTGCCGAGAAAAGCGCCGATGCGCCGGATCACCATCGCCTCCGCTACCGCCTGACCACGCGCATCGGAAGGCCGTCCTTGGCCTGCACGGTCAGCTTCTGCACAGGCCAGGGGGCGAGGTCCGGGGTCGGTTCGAAGCCGAACTCGTTGAGCAAGAGCGCCAGCGCGATCACCGCCTCCTGAAGCGCGAAGGTGGCGCCGATGCAAACGCGCGGGCCGACGCCGAAGGGCAGATACTGGAAACGGTCGATCGCATCGCGGTTGTGCGGCCAGAAGCGTGACGGCTGGAAGGCATTGGGGTGGTCCCAGAACATGCGGTGCCGGTGCAGCACCCAGGGCATGACCAGCACCGTCGTGCCGGCAGCGATCGCCACCTGCGTGCCGTCCCTGAAGGTGAACACCTCGTCGTTTACCGCCATGCGGTTGATCGACGGCGCGGGCGGATAGAGCCGCATCGCCTCCTCGAAGGCCGCGCGGGTCTTCGGCATGCGATCGAGCCATTCCACCGGCGGCGGGTCGTCCGCCAGCACCGCGGCGATCTCCTCTTCGACGAGCACCCGCTCATGCGGCGCGTTGGCGAGCAGGTAGAGCGTCCACCCCAGCGCGCGCGCCGTGGTCTCGTGGCCGGCACCGATGAAGGTGATCAGATTGTCCTCGATCTCGCCGGCGGTCAGTCCGTCGGGCCCTTCCGCCCTGAGCAGCAGGGTCAGGAAGTCGTCGTGCACCGTCTCGGGCGCCGATCTCATCGTTTCGCGGCGCGCCTTAATGGTGTCGCGCACCACCTTGCGGAACTTGGCCATGGTCGACCGGCCGCGCACCCGCTGAACGCGCGGCACCCATTGCGGCGCCTTGAGCAGATCGAGCGGATCGACCCGGCCCATGGTCGACAGCAGACGGTCGACATCGTCGGCAAAGTCCATCCCGCCGGTCCTGATCTCGTCGGAGAACAGGGTCGTCGCCAGGATCTCGTAGGTCAGATCCGTCATGTCGTGGGCGATGTCGCGCACCGTGCCCTGGGCGGTCCGATAGCGGTCGAGGAAACTGTCGGCCCGGGCGCGCATCATGTCGGCAAAGCCCTTGATGTGGCGCGGCGTGAACACCGGGGCCATCGCCTTGCGCGAACGGCGCCAGACCTCGCCCTCGGCGGTCAGCAGCCCGTCACGCAGGATCGGCCGCAGGATGAGCTGGCGCACGCGCGCCATGCGGTAGTTGGCCTGGTTGTCGACGAGCACATGCCGGATCAGCTCGGGATGATTGCAGATCAGCGTCGTCTCGTTCAGGAAACGCGTGCTGATATGCGTACGCGTGTAGGAGGGCTCGCCCCACAGTTCGAGCGGGTTGCGCATGATCGTGCGCACCACTTCGAGCCGCGTCGGAATGTGGGTGCGCGGCACCGGATGGGGCGGCACGAAGGGCTGGGGCTTGGCATCCATGGGCGTTCGGCGTCCTGTCGCCAGTGAGTATGGGCCACGATCATGGCCGGTCAACGGCGCGGGGTGCGGCCATTCGCGCCGATCGGGACCCCGCGGCACCGCCATGGTGCAACGCACGGGTGGCGCAATGCGCCGCGGCGGGCTAGACAGGAGACCTCGAAACGGCCTTCCACCACATCCGGGGAACCTCCATGCGAATGCGCAAGCTCGGCCGCACCGGCCTGAACGTGTCCGAGATCTGCCTGGGCACCATGACCTGGGGATCGCAGAACACCGAGGAGGAGGCTCATGCGCAGATGAGCTACGCGCTCGAGGCGGGCGTGAACTTCTTCGACACCGCCGAGATGTATCCCACCACGCCCTTTGCCCTTCAGACCGCCGGGCGCACCGAAGAGTTCATCGGAAGCTGGCTCGCCGAGGGCGGGCGCCGCGACAAGGTGATCCTGGCCAGCAAGGTGATCGGTCCGGGCGGGCACGGCATCGATGGCGGCAAGCCAATCACGCCGGCCAAGATCCGCAAGGCCTGCGAGCGCAGCCTGAAACGGCTGCGGACCGACCATATCGACCTGTACCAGATCCACTGGCCGAACCGCGGCTCCTATCACTTCCGTCAGCACTGGGACTATGCGCCCGAAAAGCAGGACAGGAAGAAGGCGGTGGCCGATATCGAGGCGACGCTGGCCACGCTCGACGAACTGGTCAAGGCCGGCAAGGTGCGCCATGTCGGCCTGTCCAACGAGACCGTGTGGGGCACGATGCACTATCTGCGCATCGCCGAGGAGAAGGGCTATCCGCGCGTTCAGTCCATGCAGAACGAGTATTCGCTTCTGCACCGGCTTTACGACCTCGATTTCGCCGAGCTGGCCCATCACGAGCATGTCGGCCTTTTGACATATTCGCCGCTGGCGGCCGGTCTGCTGACGGGCAAATATGCCGGCGGTGCGGTGCCCGAGGGCTCGCGGCTGACGATCCACGAAACCCTGGGCGGACGCGTCTCGCCCTATGTCGAACCGGCGCTGAGCGAATATCTCGACGTTGCGCGCAAACACGGACTCGACCCGGCGCAGATGGCGCTGGCATGGTGCCTGACCCGGCCGTTCATGACCGCGGTGATCATCGGGGCGACATCCATGGACCAGCTCAAGACCTGCATCGATGCCAAGGATGTGAAGCTCGACGAGGCCGTGCTCGCCGACATCGAGCAGGTCCATCGCCGCTGGCCAATCCCGATGTGAGGGCTGAAGCCGGCGCAATTTGCCGGCTAATTCCGGTTCGACAAAGCCGGCTAACGGTTCACGCGTTCCTGCACCTTGGCGCTTTCGAGCTCCCGCAGCGCATGGCGGCCGATCCATCGGCGCGCCGGCGTATCGGCATCCATCAGCACCGCGCAAGTCCGGCGCGCGGACGCGTTGAGGTTCGCATTGCGCTTGCCGACGGCGCGCAGGGCCATGTCGACCGCCTTCTTGACCAGCGGCCGGGCATCCTCCGGCGCGGCCTCGATCAGCGCCAGCGCCTTTTCGAACGCGGCATCGCCGGCCGCCTTGTCGTGCACCGACAGCGCCCACACCAGAGCATAGGCCGCCCGGCGCACGAATTCCGCCTCGCGCGGAGCCCATTCATGGACCTTGGCCCAGGCGAACGGCGTCCTGTCGAAGAGCACGAAACAGGTGTGATCGCAGATCGCCCAACTGTCGAAATCGGCGCACCACCGGTCCATCACCGCCTCGGACAGCCGCGCCGGATCGGCGATCTCCGCGGCGAGCACGCGCGCCTCGTATTTGCCGATATCCCAGAGGGCGAGCGCCAGATCGTGATCGCGGCCGATCGCTTTTGCCTTGCGCTTGAGATCGCCCATGGCGATGCCGAAGGCGTTGTCGCCGGGAATGTTGTAGCGCGCCATCGAGGCCAGGCCTTCGGGCGTGCCGTTTCCGGCGAGCCAGGCAAGGATTGCGTCAACCGTCATGGGGCTATCGTTGGTCGGCGATCGTGTCATCGCTGCCTCCGGCGGTGCTGGCGCCGCATCATGCCACGAGCCCCTTGTGCCGGCTCATGGAAAACGCCCTGCCCTTCGTGTGCAAGCTGTGGCACAATGGCGCCGTGGGGTCGATGACGAGGTACGATCCATGGCAAAGGCAACGGGCATTGGCGGCGTGTTTTTTCGCGCCCGCGACCCCGAGGCGCTCAAGGCGTGGTACGCGACCCATCTGGGCGTCGACAGCGCGCCGGTCTGGATGCAGCAGGCCGGGCCGACCGTGTTCGCACCATTTGCCGAGGACACCGACTACTTTGCGGCGGACAAGTCCTTCATGATCAATTTTCGTGTCGACGATCTCGACGCGATGATCGCGCGATTGCAGCAGGCCGGGATCGCCGTCGAGACCCGCGCCGAGTGGGACGCGCATCCGGAAGTGGGCCGCTTCGCGCGCATCCACGACCCCGAAGGCAACCCGGTCGAGCTGTGGCAGCCGGCAAGCAGATGAGCGCCGCAGCCGACCGCGCATCCCTCAATGCAGCACGATCTCGCCGTCCACCTTGCGCCATTCGCCGGGGCTGATCAGCTTCTTGTGGGTGTAGCGCACCGAGTGCAGCGGGCCGTCGAGATTTTCCTCCCAGAAATCCAGAAACCGGCGCATTTCGGGGAACTTCGGCGCCAGGTCGTAATGCTGCCAGATGAAGGTCTGCAGGATGCCCGGATGGTCGGGCATGCGATAAAGAATGTGCGCCGTGGTCAGCCCGTAGCCTTCCAGTTGCCGTTCCAGATCGCCGTGCGTCGTCATCGTCACCTCGTGAAATGGTCCAACGAATCATGAACTGTGGCGACTTGGAAGTAAAAAGTCAATGAATTCAGTGGCTTGGCAGCCGCACCGCCGAAGTGCTGCCAAGCCTGTCCGCAGCAGGCCCGCCGCGGACCGCAACTGCGGTGGGCACCCTCGGCGCGGTTTGGATTTCGGGCCGAAAAACCCTATATGACAGCAATGACTTGCCGCCGATTCGCGCAATCGGGCGCGGGCGGGAACCTGGACAAAAGGCCGCATGAGCGACGCACCCGAACAATCCCTCCCCGATGCCGACACGACGAGCAATGGCGATTACGGCGCCGGATCGATCAAGGTCCTCAAGGGCCTTGACGCGGTGCGCAAGCGTCCGGGCATGTATATCGGCGACACCGATGACGGCTCGGGCCTGCACCACATGGTCTACGAGGTCGTCGACAACGCCATCGACGAGGCGCTGGCCGGCCATGCCGACCGGGTCACGGTCACGCTCAATGCCGACGGCTCGGTCACGGTCACCGACAACGGCCGCGGCATTCCGGTCGACATCCACGAGGGCGAGGGCGTCTCGGCGGCCGAGGTGATCATGACGCAGCTGCATGCCGGCGGCAAGTTCGACCAGAATTCCTACAAGGTCTCGGGCGGGCTGCACGGCGTCGGCGTCTCCGTGGTCAACGCGCTGTCGGTCTGGCTGACCATGAAGATCGGCCGCAACGGCAAGTTCCACGAGATGCGCTTTTCGAACGGCGTGGCCGACGCGCCGCTGGCCGTCACCGGCGAGGCGGGCGACTTCACGGGCACCGAGATCACCTTCATGCCCTCCACAGAGACGTTCTCGCAGACCGAGTTCTCCTTCGACACGCTCGAACACCGGCTGCGCGAACTGGCCTTTCTCAATTCGGGCGTGCACATCGTGCTCACCGATGCGCGCCACGCCGACAAGCGGGTCGTCGACCTGAAATATGACGGCGGGCTGGAGGCGTTCGTGCGCTGGCTCGACCGCGCCAGGAAGCCGCTCATCGACACGCCCGTGGTCATCCATGGCGAGCGCGACGGCATCACGGTGGAGGCGGCGCTGTGGTGGAACGACAGCTACCACGAAAACTTGCTGTGCTTTACCAACAACATCCCGCAGCGCGACGGCGGCACCCATCTGGCCGGTTTTCGCGGCGCGCTGACCCGGCAGGTCAACGGCTATGCCGAGGCCTCCGGGCTCGCCAAGAAGGAAAAGGTCTCGCTGACGGGCGACGATTGCCGCGAAGGGCTGACCTGCGTGCTGTCGGTGAAGGTTCCGGACCCGAAATTTTCCTCCCAGACCAAGGACAAGCTGGTCTCCTCGGAGGTGCGGCCGGTGGTCGAGGGCCTGGTCAACGAGACGCTCGGCGAGTGGCTGGAGGAGCACCCGGCCGAGGCCAAGACGCTGGTCTCGAAAGTGGTCGAGGCCGCCGCCGCGCGCGAGGCGGCGCGCAAGGCGCGCGAGTTGACCCGCCGCAAGGGCGCGCTCGACATCACATCGCTGCCCGGCAAGCTGGCCGACTGCCAGGAGCGCGATCCGGCCAAGTCCGAAATCTTCATCGTCGAGGGCGATTCGGCGGGCGGGTCAGCCAAGTCGGGCCGCTCGCGCAAGAACCAGGCGATCCTGCCGCTGCGCGGCAAGATCCTCAATGTCGAGCGCGCGCGCTTCGACCGCATGCTCGGTTCCGACCAGGTCGGCACGCTGATCACCGCGCTGGGCGCGGGCATCGGCAAGGACGAGTTCGACCCCGACAAGCTGCGCTATCACAAGATCATCATCATGACGGACGCCGACGTCGACGGCGCCCATATCCGCACGCTGCTGCTGACCTTCTTCTTCCGGCAGATGCCCGAGATCATCGAGCGCGGGCACCTTTATATCGCCCAGCCGCCGCTCTACAAGGTGACCCGCGGCAAGGCCTCGCAGTACCTCAAGGACGAGGCGGCGATGGAGAGCTATCTCGTCGATGTCGGGCTCGAGGAGGCGGTGCTGGAGACCGCCAATGGCGACATTCGCGCCGGCAACGATCTGCGCGCGCTGATCGAGACCTGCCTGCGCGCGCGGTCGGTGCTCGAGGGCCTGCATTCGCGCTATGACCGGGCCGTGGTCGAACAGGCCTGGCTCGGTGGCGCGCTGGATCCGGCGCTTCTGACCGATCTGGGCCGTGCCGCCGACATCGCCTCGACGGTCGCCGGCCGGCTCGACATGATCTCCGAGGAGACCGAGCGCGGCTGGACCGGGCGCATCAACCCGTCCAACGAGGGCGATGGCGGCTTCATCTTCGAGCGCACGGTGCGCGGCGTGAAGGAGGCGATGATCATCGATGCCGGGCTGATGCAGTCGGCCGACGCGCGCGCGCTCAACGGCCTGACGCCGCGGCTGGAGGTAGCCTTCGACGCGCCGGCCACGCTGCGCCGCAAGGAAACGGCCAAGACCATCAACGCGCCGACCGAGCTCATCGACACCATCTTCGACACCGCCCGCAAGGGGCTGACACTGCAACGCTACAAGGGGCTCGGAGAGATGGATGCCGAGCAGCTCTGGGAGACCACGCTCGACCCCGAGGCGCGCTCGCTGCTGCAGGTCAAGGTGACCGACGCCACCGACGCGGATTCGCTGTTCAGCCGGCTGATGGGCGACGAGGTCGAGCCGCGCCGCGAGTTCATCCAGGACAACGCGCTGTCGGTGGCGAACCTGGATATCTGAGGCAGGCCGCGACCGGCGGTCGTGCGACCGCCAGCGGCATGCGAGCGCTTCAGGCGGCGGCGCGCATCTTCGTACGCGACCTGTTGCGGCGGGGCCGTGCCGGCCTGGCGGCTCGCGGCTTGCCGGAATTTGCGGCCAGCGGATGCCAGGGTTGGCCGCCGCCGACCGGGATCGACGCCTTGAGCAGCTTCTGGATGTCCTTCAGCGCCGCCGACTCGTCGGCCGAGCAGAAGGCGACCGCGCGCCCATCGGCGCCGGCGCGGGCCGTGCGGCCGATCCGGTGCACATAGTTCTCGGCGACGTTCGGCAGGTCGTAATTGTAAACGTGCCCGACGCCTTCGATGTCCAGCCCCCGGGCCGCCACATCGGTGGCGACCAGCACCTTAGTCGTGCCCTTTCGGAAGGCGGCAATGGTGCGCTCGCGCTGGCCCTGGCTCTTGTTGCCGTGGATCGAGCCGGCGGCGAAACCGGCCTTGGCGAGCTGTTTCATGATCCGCTCGGCACCATGCTTGGTGCGCGCGAACACCAGCGAGCGCTCGCCGGGGTGGTCGGCAAGCATGGTCTTGAGCAGGGCGAGCTTTTCGGGCTGGGCGACGAAATGCACCCACTGGTCGATCCTGTCGACCGCAAGCCCCGGACGGGCCACCTCGATGCGGACCGGATCGGTCTGATAACCGCGCGAGAGCTCCTCGATCTGGCGCGGCATGGTGGCCGAAAACAGCATGGTCTGGCGCCTTGCGGGCAGCAGCCGGGCGATGCGCCGGAGCGCGTGGATGAAGCCCATGTCGAGCATCTGATCGGCTTCGTCGAGCACCAGAAAGCGCGTGTCGTCGAGCGACAGCGCCTTGCGCTCGATCAGGTCGATCAGACGGCCGGGCGTGGCGACGAGAAGGTCGACGCCCTTGCGCAGCGTGTCGGCCTGCCGGTTCATCGAGGCGCCGCCGACCACGAGCGAAACCCGCAGATGCGAGCCGCGGGTGAAGTCGCCCAGCGTGTCGGCGATCTGTTTGGCGAGTTCGCGTGTCGGCGCCAGAACGAGGCCGACGGGCCTTTTGGGCTCGGGCCGGACGCCGGTCTTGCCCAGCGCGTGCACGAGCGGCAGGCCGAAGGCGGCGGTCTTGCCGGTCCCGGTCTGGGCGAGGCCGATCACGTCGCGGCCGGCGAGTGCGTGGGGGATGGCCTGCGCCTGGATCGGCGTGGGCGTGACGAGCCCGCCTTCGGCGAGGCGGGCGGTGAGGCGGGGCGCGAGCCCCAGCGATTGAAAGTCCATCATGTTCCTTCGGGCGGGCGCGCGGCCCGCATTGCTTGGCCGCCGGCCCCGCGATCCGGGTCCGGTCGGTAACGCGACGCGCGCAAGCCGGCCGCACGATGAACGTGCCGGGCCGCATCTTGCGCCGCTTCCTGCGTGAAGGGGGAAACTGTCGTCTGAACGTCGGCCTTGGCGGCGCCCGTGGCGCCCTCTGCTCACGCGGCAGGGCTGACGACGTGGCCCTCAGATCGGACGTTCGGGCGGACAAGTCAACCCATGACGCGCAACTTCCTGCCGCCGCCTTGCGCCGGAGGGCGCATCGAGGCGCCATGCGTGCTATGCTGACAGGCAAGAAAGGCAGACGGCGTGAGCGATCCATTGGACACGTTCTTCGGTATTCCGAGTTCCTGGACACTTGGCGAGCTCTCCGGGTCGGGCCATCGCGTGGTGTTCGAATGCGTTCATTGCGGGCATCGCGCGCCGCTCGATCTCGAAGCGCTCATCCGCAAGCACGGGCCGCGGACGCGGATCGCCTATTTCAGGCGCAACATGGCCTGCATCCGCTGCGGGCGAACCGGGCAGGGCTGATCGGCGGCAGGCTGCGGCAGCGTGTCATCTCCCGGCCGTAGGGACCGGGAACCATATCCGCACCGAAAGGTTGTGGCTATGGCAGAATCCGTCTTCGATCCCTTCATCCTGTCGCGCATCCAGTTCGCGGCGAACATCACCTTCCATATCCTGTTCCCGACGATCACGATCGCGCTGGGGTGGGTGCTGCTGTATTTCAAGCTGCGCTACAGCCGCTCGGGCGATGAAGCGTGGATGCAGGCCTATTTCTTCTGGGTGAAGATCTTTGCCCTGTCCTTTGCGATGGGCGTGGTCTCCGGCATCACCATGAGCTTCCAGTTCGGCACCAACTGGCCGGGCTTCATGGAGACCGTCGGCAATGTCGCCGGTCCGCTGCTCGCCTATGAGGTGCTGACCGCGTTCTTCCTGGAGGCGGTTTTCGTCGGCATCATGCTGTTCGGCTTCAGGCGCGTGTCGAACCGGGTGCATACGCTGGCGACTTTCCTGGTCGCCTTCGGCACCACGATGAGCGCCTTCTGGATCCTGGTGCTGAACTCGTGGATGCATACGCCGGCCGGGTTCGAGATGCGCGAGGGCGTCGCGCACGCCACCGACTGGTGGGCGATCGTCTTCAACCCTTCCATGCCCTACCGGCTCGCGCACATGCTGCTTGCCTCGGGTCTGACGGTGGCCTTCCTCATCGCGGGCATTTCGGCGCTGCGCTACCTGCTGGGCGATCGCTCGGCGGCCATGCGCAAGGCGCTGAACACTGGCATCGTTCTGGGCGCGGTCCTGATCCCGATCCAGATTTTCGCGGGCGACCTGCACGGGCTGAACACGCTCGAGCACCAGCCGGCCAAGGTCGCCGCCATGGAAGGGCATTGGGAAACCAAGAGCGGCGCGCCGCTGATCGTGTTCGCCCTGCCGGACGAGCAGGCGCGCGAGAACCGCCTGGAGCTCGGTATTCCGGGCCTGGCCAGTCTGATTCTGACCCATTCCTGGGACGGCGAGGTGCCGGGGCTGAACGATTTCGTGCTGGAGGACGGCACGGTGAAGCACCCGCCGGTGGTGCCGGTCTTCTTCGCCTTCCGCATCATGGTCGGCATCGGCGTGCTGATGCTGGCGGCAAGCTGGGTCGGCGCGTGGTACCTTTGGCGGCGTCGGGCGAGCGACGATGCGCTGCCGCGCTGGCTGGCCATGGCCTTCGTGCCGATGGCCCTGTCGGGCTGGGTCGCCACCATCGCCGGCTGGTATGTCACCGAGATCGGCCGCCAGCCCTGGCTGGTGACGGGCGTGATGACGACAAGCGACGCGCTCGGCCCCGTCGCAGGCGGCATGGTGATGTCGACCCTGCTCGCCTATCTGGCGGTCTATGTCCTGCTGCTTGGCGCCTACGCCTTCGTGATCGTGCGCCTTGCCAGCAAGGCGGCGAAGGCCGGCGGGTCCGACAGGCCCGAACCCGATCCGGCGGGCGGCACCGCCATTCCCGGCGGTCGGGACGCCATGCCCGTGGTAGCGGAGTAGGTATCATGGACGTGTCCCTCATATACCCGCATCTGCCGGTGATCTTTGCCGTGCTGATGGGCATTTCGATCCTGGTCTATGTCATCCTGGATGGCTTCGATCTGGGCGTGGGCATCCTGTTCGCGGTCGCGCCTGTCGAGGATCGCGACCGGATGATCGCCTCGATCGGCCCGTTCTGGGATGCCAACGAGACCTGGCTGGTGCTGGCGATCGGCATCCTGCTCGTCGCCTTTCCGATCGCCCATGGCGTGATCCTGACGGCGCTCTATCTGCCCGTGGCGGTCATGCTGATCGGGCTGATCGCCCGCGGCATCGCCTTCGAATTCCGCGCCAAGGCGAATGCCGACGAGAAATGGCTGTGGAACCGGGTGTTCTTCGGCGGCTCGCTGGTGACCGCACTTGCCCAGGGCTACATGCTCGGCGCCTATGTGCTCGGCCTGCGCGGCGACATGATCGGCGTTCAGTTCGGGCTCGTGGTCGCGCTGTGCCTGACCGCCACCTATGCCGCCACCGGCGCGGCCTGGCTGATCTACAAGACCGAGGGCGATCTGCAAAAGCGCGCGGTCGGCTGGATGCAGCGGGCGCTGCTGTTCACCATGATCGGCATGCTCGCCATTTCGCTTGCAACGCCGCTTGCCAGCGCGCGCATCTTCGACAAGTGGTTCTCGGTGCCCGAGATCGTGTTCCTGGCGCCCCTGCCGCTGATGGCGGGCTTTCTGTTCGGCTTCCTGTTCTGGCAGCTTGCCTATCTGCCAGACCGCAATGACCGGTTCTCGCTCGTGCCGTTCATCGCCATGACGGCGATCCTGGCGCTCGGATTTGCCGGGCTCGCCTATTCGTTCTATCCCTATGTCGTTCCCGACCGGTTGACGATCTACGAGGCGTCGGCCGCGCCCGAAAGCCTGATCATCATTCTGGCGGGCACGCTGGTGGTGTTGCCGGTGATCGCCGGCTATTCGGTGTTTGCCTACCGTGTGTTTGGCGGCAAGGCGACCGAGTTGCGCTACGATTGACCGAAGGATCGCCGATCCGCATGCGGACCGACCCCATGGCATCCCTGCCCGAAGGCGTGCAGCATCTGCCCGCCGCGCTGGACGCCGATGAACAGCGGGCGCTGCTGGCCGATATCCGTGCCGTGGTCGGCAAGGCGCCGCTGTTCGTGCCGGTCATGCCGCGCACCGGCAAGCCGATGAGCGTGAAGATGACCAATTGCGGCGCGCTCGGCTGGCTGACCGACAAGCTGGGCGGCTATCGCTACCAGCCGACCCATCCGGTGACGGGCGCGCCATGGCCGCCCATGCCGGACAGCGTGGTCGCGCTCTGGGACCGGTTCGCCGGCTATCCGCACGCGCCCGAAGCCTGCCTGATCAATTTCTATGCGCCGGACGCCAGGATGGGCCTGCACCAGGATCGCGACGAAGACGACTTCGACGCGCCGGTGGTGTCGGTCTCGCTGGGCGATGACTGCCGGTTCCGCATCGGCGGCAGCAAGCGCGGCGGCAAGACCATCTCGCTGCGGCTGCAATCGGGTGACGTGCTGGTGCTGGGCGGCGCCTCGCGGCTCGCCTATCACGGCGTCGACCGGATCGACGCTGGCACCTCGATGCTGCTGAAGCAGCCCGGCCGCATCAATCTGACGCTTCGGCGGGTGACGGCGCCCTGATCCGTCTCGAATGGCTCATGCTGCCGGCATCCTTCACCCTTCCCAAGCCGGCGGAAGGGATGACGGTGGGGCAACCTCACAGCTTCCTGAGCAGCACCGATTCGACCAGATGATCGGAGCCCTTGCGCAGGATCAGATCGGCGCGCGGGCGCGTGGGTAGGATGTTCTCGCGCAGATTCTTCAGGTTGATGTTGACCCAGAGCCCCTCGGCGATCGCGCGGGCGGCATCGGTGGAAAGCTGCGAATAGCGATGGAAGAAGGATTTGGGGTCGCGGAATGCCGTCTCGCGCAGGCGCATGAAGCGCTCAAGGAACCAGTCGCGGATCAGCCCGTCATCGGCATCGATATAGATCGAGAAATCGAAGAAGTCGGACACGAACGGAATGGTGCGGCCGTCCTCGGGCAGGTCGCGGACCTGAAGCACGTTGATGCCCTCGAAGATCAGGATATCCGGCCGGTCGATGGTCTGGTAGCGGCCCGGCAGCACATCATAGGTCAGATGCGAGTAGAGCGGCGCCGAGACCTTGCCCTCGCCTGCCTTGATCGCCGACAGAAAGCGCAGGATCGCGGCGACATCATAGCTTTCGGGAAAGCCCTTGCGCTCCATCAGGCCGCGGGCGCGCAATTGCGCGTTCGGCAACAGGAAGCCGTCCGTCGTCACCAGGTCGACCTTGGGGCTGGACGGCCAGCGCGCCAGCAGTTCGGTGAGGATGCGTGCCGTGGTCGACTTGCCGACCGCCACCGAACCGGCAATGCCGATGATGAAGGGCGTCTTGATGGCGTCGGGGAAGTTCAGGAAGCGCTTGCGCTGCTGGAACAGCCCCTGCGAAGCCTCGACATGGGCCGACAACAGCCGGGAGATCGACAGATAGATGCGCCGGACCTCGTCGAGATCGACGGGGTCGTTCAGCGAACGCAGGCGTTCGACCTCCTCGGCGCTGAGCGTCAGCGGCGTGTCGGCACGGAACTCGGCCCAGCGCTCGGCCGTGAAATGGCGATAGGGAGACACCTCGCCGCCGGCGAGCTGGTCGATTGTGGTCAGACCGTCGGCGAACATCTCAAGGCTGTCCGGCTCCAATTCGGTCGTTGCGGCGTTGTCGGCTGTCCGGTCCATGGTCGATGCGATCGGTCGGCGGAACTGCCCCGCCTTATGCGGTGCGCGAGGCCTTTTCCGCAAGACCACTTTGGGCGGAGCGGCGTTCCAGTTCGGCCAGCACCTCGTCGAGCCCGACGCCGCGCAGCCGGCACACGACCAGCCAGTGGTAGAGAAGGTCGGCGCTCTCGGCGACGAGCGCCTGCCGATCCTCGCCAAGCGCGGCGATCACGGTCTCGATCGCCTCCTCGCCGAGTTTCCGGGTCGCCTTTTCCGGTCCGGCGGCGATCAGCCTGGCGGTCCAGGATTGGGCGGGGTCGGCGCTTGCGCGCTCGGCGATGGCCGCTTCGAGGTCATGCAGGGAAAACCGGGTCATGGCGCCTTATGCCGCCGGATCGAGCCGGACCGCAAGGCCGGCCCGCGCCATATGCGCCTTGGCCTGGGCGATGGTATGCGTGCCGAAATGGAAGATCGAGGCGGCAAGTACGCCGGTCGCATGACCGTCGCGCACCCCCTCGACGAGATGGTCGAGGGTGCCCACGCCGCCCGAGGCGATGACCGGCACGCGAACCGCATCGGCAACGGCGCGGGTGAGCGCGATGTCGAAACCGGCCTTGGTGCCGTCCCGGTCCATGGACGTCAGCAGAATCTCGCCGCCGCCCAGATCGACGACCTTCCTGGCGAACGCGACGGCATCGATGCCTGTCGGCGTACGGCCGCCATGGGTGAAGATCTCCCAGCGATCCGGCTCGCCCTCGGCGGACACCTTCTTGGCGTCGATGGCGACGACGATGCACTGATTGCCGAACTTGTCGGCCGCCTCGGCCACGAATTGCGGTGTCTTCACCGCCGCGGTGTTGATCGAGACCTTGTCGGCGCCGGCCAGAAGAAGCTTGCGGATGTCCTCGATGGTGCGCACACCGCCGCCGACCGTCAGCGGCATGAAACAGTGCTCGGCCGTGCGCGCGACGACATCGAAGATCGTCTCGCGGTCGTCCGACGAGGCGGTGATATCGAGAAAGCACAACTCGTCCGCGCCCGCCGCATCATAGGCGCGGGCCGCCTCGACCGGATCGCCGGCATCGATCAGATCGACGAAGTTGACGCCCTTGACGACGCGGCCGTCCTTGACGTCGAGGCAGGGAATGACGCGGGCCTTCATCGTCATGACGTCACATCCGCAATTCCCCTGTAGAGCGCGGCCAGGTCGAGGCCGATGCCCAGGCCGTCAAGTTCCACGGGCGTTTTCGGATCGTCGCAGATGACCGGGTCGCCGAACCGACCCTCGTCATCGCGCGCCCAAAGCCAGATGCGCGGGGTGTCCTGGGCGATCACCAGATAGTGTTTGAGCGAGGCAATGGCGAGATATTCGTCGGCCTTCGGCCCGAAGTCGTCGCGCATCGACGCCGGGGACAGGATCTCGGCGACAAGCAGGGGTTCGGCGGTCGCCAGCCCGGCGGCCTGCGAGGGACGGTGGACCATGACGTCGGGATAGCGGACGCTGTTGCCGGCCCGGACGCCGAAATCGGACGAGCCGACAATGTATTCGTCGAGCCCGATCTGGTCGACGATCTGTCGCTGCAGGCGTACCGCCAGCCAGTAGTGGCGTTCGGTGACGTTGATCATCATCTCCACCACCTTCCCCTGCACGAATTCGCGCCTGCCTTCGCGTTCGTGGTTCCAGCGCAGGAACTCGTCGGCATTGGTCGGATGTCGGAACTGAAGGTTCACCCTTGCGTCTCCGCTATGCCCTTGTAGAGCGCGGCGAGGTCGAGGCCGACGCCCAGGCCGTCGAGTTCCACGGGCGTTTTCGGATCGTCGCAGATGACCGGCTCGCCGAACCGACCCTCGTCATCGCGCGCCCAAAGCCAGATGCGCGGGGTGTCCTGGGCAATCACCAGATAGTGTTCGAGCGAGGCAATGGCGAGATATTCGTCGGCCTTCGGCCCGAAATCGTCGCGCATCGACGCCGGCGACAGGATCTCGGCGACAAGCAGGGGTTCGGCGGTGGCCAGCGCCTTGCCGTCGCCGCCAGCCGCCTCGACGATCACGTCGGGGAAGCGAATGCCGCTTGCCGTCCGAACGCCGAAGTCGGCCGAGCCGATCATGTACTGGTCGGTTCCAAGCTGGCTGGTCAGGGCAAAGAGCAGCCTGTTCGCCAGATTGGCGTGATTGCGCGTCACATTGATCATCAATTCGACCACCCTCCCGTGCACGAATTCACGCTTGCCCTCGCGCCCTTGGTTCCAGCGCAGGAATTCGTCGGGGGTCGTCGGCCATTTGTCCTGGATGTTCATGGCGCGATCATAGCACGGCGTGCGCGTTCACGTGAACAAGCCCTCGTCCGGCGGCAGGATGCCGTTGAGCACGCCCAGCGCGATCTGCGGGTCGATGCGCCCGTCATAGAGCGCACGGCCGGAAATGGCGCCCTCGAGCCGTTCGGCATCGGGCATGACCATGCGGACGACATCGGCGAGCGAGGCGAGCCCGCCCGATGCGATCACCGGGATCGAGACCGCATCGGCCAGATCGATGGTCGCATCCCAATTGATGCCCGACAGCACGCCGTCCCGGTCGATGTCGGTGAAGACGATGGCGGCCACACCCGCGCCCTCGAAACGCCGGGCCAACTCGATGGCGTCGAGCTCGGACGTGGCGGCCCAGCCCTCGACCGCAACCTTGCCGCCGCGCGCGTCGATGCCGACGGCGACCTTGCCGGGGAACGCCTTGCAGGCCTGCCGCACCAGGTCGGGATCGCGTACCGCCGCCGTGCCGAGGATCACGCGCGCCAGGCCCTTGTCGAGCCAGCCCTCGATATCGGCCATGGTGCGGTTGCCGCCGCCAAG
Source organism: Roseitalea sp. MMSF_3546 (assembly GCF_030732865.1). Classification (GTDB taxonomy): domain Bacteria; phylum Pseudomonadota; class Alphaproteobacteria; order Rhizobiales; family Rhizobiaceae; genus Roseitalea. Next base: position 91,861 of record NZ_JASHKB010000001.1, on the reverse strand, counting down.
CTGGACCGGGTTTTTCGTCGCCTTCAGGATCGCATCGACCGCAGCGCCATTGACGCTTTCACCCTCGAAAGCGCCGTTGAGGTCGACCACGTGCAGCCATCCGAAGCCTTCGTCCTCGAAGGTCTTCGCCTGCGCGGCCGGGTCCTCGTTGTAGATCGTGGCCTGCTCCATGTCGCCGAGCTTGAGCCGGACGCATTGGCCATCCTTGAGATCGATGGCGGGGAAGAGAATTTTCGGCTTCATGGGGCGCCGTTAACACTAGATTTAGTGTTTGAACAAAATGGAAACACTGTATATGTGTTCATGAGGCGCTTGCACAACCTAAACGAGTCGCCTTCTATGAAAATGAGAAAGCCGGGATGGACCCCCGGCCTTCTCTCGCTGAACACGGGCCCAGCGAGCCTCCTAGAAATGGCTTGCGCATCCCTGCATGTTCGCAGGCGAAGCGCAAGTCCCCAAAAAGGCAAATCGGCCCGCTAGGCAGAAAGGAATTGCTATGCCTAACGGTAAACTGACGAAATCTGAGGCCATCAAGACGTGGGTACTACGTGCGGTTGGCTGGAAAGTGCGCGATATCCAGAGTCGCTTCGACGTTGATCCTCGCCGACTGTACGACGTTTGGGAAGAACGGACCCATAAGGGCAGCCGCACTCTAGCAATTCGCTTGTTCGAAAAGCTGTTCCCGAATGAAGAATCGGCCGGGCGATTTGATGTTCATCGACGTCGTTTTGAACGCAAACAAAAGGGGTCCGAGAACCCGATGCTACCCGGACTTTAAGGCGCCCATTTGAGAAAATTGGCGATCAGGGCCAGGCCGAGGGTCTGGCTCTTTTCGGGGTGGAACTGCGTGCCCGCCATATTGTCCCGGACGACGATCGCGGTGACCGGTCCGCCATAGTCGCAGGTGGCAACGACGTCATCGGGGTCTTCGGCGGCCAGATGATAGGAATGGACGAAATAGGCGTGATATCCGTCGGGGCCGGTGCGGATACCGTCCAGCAGAGTGTGGGGCCGCCTGACATCGAGCGTATTCCAGCCAATCTGCGGGATGCGGAGCGCCGGGTCGGCCGGGGTCATCTCGACGACATCGCCGCCGACCCAGCCAAAACCCGGCGTGACCGTCTTTTCGAGCCCGCGCGTCGACATCAGCTGCATGCCGACGCAAATGCCCAGAAACGGCCGTCCCTTGTCGCGCACGGCGGTTTGCAGCGCCTCGACCATGCCCGGCACGGCATCGAGCCCGGCGCGGCAATCGGCATAGGCGCCGACACCGGGCAGCACGATCCGGTCGGCGGTCGCAACGCGACCGGCATCGGCGGTCACCTCGACGCTCGCCTCGATGCCGACCTCGCGCGCGGCGCGCTCGAACGCCTTGTGCGCCGAGCGCAGATTGCCCGAGCCGTAATCGATCAGGACAACGCGCATCAGCGGCTCGTCCCTTGCGGCGGTTCATAGAGGAATTCGGGCACGTCGCCTTCGGACGGACCGGGATTGCCATCGGACCGGTTGTCGCGACCGGAAAGGCCGAACCGCTCGGCAAAGCGCAGTTCGGCCTCGGCACGGTCGCTGGCCTCGATGATGTCGACGACAGCATAGCCCTGCCGGCGGGCCTTGGCGACGCGCCAGCCCTGGGCCTCGAGCCCGACAAGGATGGCCAGGACGATCGACGCCGCCAGCACGAAACCCCCAAGTTGCGGGTCGCTCGAAAAAAAGCCCAGCGCCAGGCTCGCAGCGATCAGCAGCAAGGAGGCGATCCACAGCCGGTGCCACAACAGCCACAGCAGCGGAAAGGCGAGCGCCAGAAGGGACCCGCCATCGCGGATGGCGATCACCGCCGGCCGGCTGCGCGGCTGGGTCCGCTCGTCGCGCATGATCACGTAGCGCGCCATCGCCTATCCGCCCAGCGAGCCCTTGGTGGAGGGAATGGCGTCGGCGCGGCGCGGGTCGATCTCGACGGCGGTCCGCAACACCCGCGCCACCGCCTTGAAGCAAGTCTCGGCGATGTGGTGGCTGTTGGCGGCATAAAGATTCTCGACATGCAGCGTGATGCCGGCGTGCTGGGCGAATGCCTGGAAGAACTCGCGGACCAGTTCGGTGTCGAAGCCGCCGATCTTCGGCGCGGTGAAGGCCACCCGCCAGACCAGGAACGGCCGCCCCGAGACATCGACGGCGGCGCGGGTGAGCGCCTCGTCCATGGCCAGATCGAGGCTGGCGTAGCGGGTGACGCCACGCCGGTCGCCGAGCGCGCCGGCGATCGCCTTGCCCAGCACGATGCCGGTGTCCTCGACGGTGTGATGGTCGTCGATATGGGTGTCGCCATTGGCGCGAACGGTGATGTCGATCAGCGAATGGCGGGCCAACTGGTCGAGCATGTGGTCGAAAAAGCCGATGCCGGTGACGATGTCGCCCTGCCCGGTGCCGTCGAGATTGACGGTAGCGGCGATATCGGTCTCGTTGGTCTTGCGGTTGATCGTGGCGCTGCGCGCGGTCATGGCCTTGTCCCGGTTCGTGCGGTCGGGTCTTATCAAGTGGTTCCGGCAAAGACCAGCGGCAAGGCGGCCGGTTTGCACCGCCGGCCGACGCACCTACATAGGGCGCGACCAATGACGGGAATGATTCAAATGAGCCAGACCAACGCACTGCCTTCCATGCATGCAACGACCATCGTCACCGTGCGCAAGGGCGGCACGGTGGTGATCGCCGGCGACGGTCAGGTGACCATGGGCCAGGCCACGGTGATGAAGGGCAATGCGCGCAAGGTCCGCCGCATCGGCAAGCAGGGCGAGGTGATCGCCGGGTTCGCGGGCGCGACGGCCGACGCGTTCACCCTGCTCGAACGCCTCGAAAAGAAGCTCGAGCAATATCCGAACCAGCTCATGCGCGCCTGCGTCGAACTGGCCAAGGACTGGCGCACCGACAAGTATCTGCGCAATCTCGAAGCGCTGATGCTGGTCGCCAACAAGGAAGTCACGCTGTGCGTGACCGGCAATGGCGACGTGCTCGAACCCGAACAGGGCATCATGGCGATCGGCTCGGGCGGCAATTACGCGCTTGCCGCGGCGCGGGCGCTCGCCGACAGCGACCTGGATGCCGAGGCCATCGCGCGCAAGGCCATGGCGATCGCGGCCGACATTTGTGTCTACACCAATGACAATGTGATCCTGGAAACGCTCGATGAAGGCTGAGCCGGGCGCAGTCACCTTCAGGCCCGTCACCGAAGCCGACCTTGCGATACTCGCCCAGTGGCTGGCGCGGGAACATGTGCGGCAATGGTGGGGCGATGTCGATACCCAGATCGGACGCCTCCGCGCGAAGCTGGATGGCCAGGATTCCACCCGGCCCTTCATCTTCGAGCTGGAGGGCGTACCGGCAGGCTACGTCCAGTATTCGTTCTTCGACGACAACAAGACGCCCGCCCAGCTCGCCGAAACCCCATGGCTGGACCTGCTGCCCAACGGCGCCGTGGGCATTGACCTGTTCATCGCCGAAGCCGGTTCGCTGTCGAAAGGCCTCGGATCGGCCGTGGTGCGCCTGATGGCCGAAATGCTTTGGCAGAAGGGCTATCGCCTGATCCTGATCGACCCCGACGCGACCAACACGCGCGCCGTCAGGGCCTATGAAAAGGCCGGGTTCCATGCGGTCGATGAACTGCGAGGCAAGACGGACAATTACCTGATCATGCGGTTTGATCCCGCAATCATCCGGCAAAGGGGAAGCTGAATGCTGTCGCGGGCGCAACTGGACGACGCCGTCGCCCGTCAGATCATCGATGCGGGCCAGCGCGACCGGCTGATGGCGCTCGCCGAAGGCACGCTCGATGCCGAAACGGTCCGGTCGACCGTCAACGCCAGCATCGACGAGAACATGCGCCTGATCGGCGGCGGCAACGACGTTTTCGTGACCATCGGCATCGTCATGCTCGGTGCGGGGCTCTTCGCCGCCGCGAGCACCGTGCTCGGCGTCGGCCAGGCGAGCGTGTTCGCATTGATGGCGGTGTTCGCCTGGGCCGTCGCCGAGTTCGTCACGCGCCAGCACCGCATGCGCCTGTCCTCGACCGTTCTGGGCCTTGGCTTCGTCGCCGCCTCAGGCGAGCTGACCTGGCTGCTCGTCTCCTCGCAGTTCGACCTCGCCGTGCCGGACAATCCGCTGCAGCTCGCCGCCATGCGGCCGCAGCTCGGCATGGCCGGCACGGTCTTTCTTGGCGGCATCGCGCTGTCGGCCGTGCTCTATTTCTGGCGCTTCAGGGTGCCGATCATGGCCGGCGTGATCGCGCTCGGCCTGACCGCCCTGGCCTTCTTCTACGTTGCGCTGTTCCTTTATGACGGGGTCACCGAGGGCCGGCTGACCATGCCCGCCCTCGAGGAACTGCCCGAACTGTTGCGCAGCGCGCTCTACATGCCGCTCGTGTCCGGTCTGATCATCTTCGCGGTCGGGGTGATGTTCGACCTGCGCGACCGCGAGCGCGTGACGATCTGGTCGGACTGCGCCTTCTGGCTGCACGTCATCTCGGCGCCGCTGCTGGTCCATCCGCTGTTCATCATGGCGACGGGCCAGGATGTCGTCTTCGGCGAGATCGAGCCGGGCACCAGTGCGATGATCCTGCTGGCGGTGCTGATCACGGGTTTCGTCTATGTCGCGCTGGCCATCGACCGGCGCTCGCTGCTGATCCCCACGCTTGCCTATTTCGGCTCGCTCGGCATCTACTATCTCATCAATTCGACCGCCAACCAGACGGGCATTCCGCCCTTCGCGCTGATCCTGCTGGTGGTCGGCGCGCTGATCATCGTGTTCGGCGCCGGCTGGCAGCGCATCCGCAACTTGATCGTGCGGCCCACCCTCCCCACATCGGTGCTCGACAGATTGCCCCCGATCAAAGTGTGACTGCGCGTATGACCCATTTCTCTCCCCGGGAAACCGTCTCGGAACTCGACCGCCACATCATCGGCCAGAAGGACGCCAAGCGGGCCGTGGCCATCGCGCTGCGCAATCGCTGGCGGCGCCAGCAGCTCGACGATGCGCTGCGCGACGAGGTGATGCCCAAGAACATCCTGATGATCGGACCGACCGGCGTCGGCAAGACCGAAATCTCGCGACGTCTGGCCAAGCTCGCCGGGGCGCCCTTCATCAAGGTCGAGGCGACCAAGTTCACCGAGGTCGGCTATGTCGGCCGCGACGTCGAGCAGATCGTGCGCGATCTGGTCGAGATCGGCATCTCGCTGGTGCGCGACAAGAAGCGCGAACAGGTCAAGGCCAAGGCGCGGATCAACGCCGAGGAGCGCGTGCTCGACGCGCTGGTCGGCAAGAATGCGAGCCCCGCCACGCGCGATTCGTTCCGCAAGAAGCTGCGCGAGGGCAGCCTCGACGACAAGGAAATCGAGATCGAGGTCGCCGATACCGGCCAGGGCGGCATGCCCGGCTTCGAGATCCCGGGCATGCCCGGCGCCAATGTCGGCATGATCAATCTGGGCGACCTGATGGGCAAGGCGTTCGGCCAGCAGCGCACAAAGCAGGTCAAGACCACGGTGCGCGAGAGCCACGATCTGCTGGTCGCCGACGAGTCCGACAAGCTGCTCGACGAGGACCAGCTCGTTCACGACGCGCTCCGGCTGGTGGAGAACGACGGCATCGTGTTCCTCGACGAGATCGACAAGATCGCCGTCGGCGAAGGCCGGCTGGGCGGCTCGGTCAGCCGCGAGGGCGTGCAGCGCGACCTTCTGCCGCTGGTCGAGGGGACGACGGTGGCCACCAAATACGGCCCGCTCAAGACCGACCACATCCTGTTCATCGCCTCGGGCGCCTTCCATGTTTCCAAGCCCTCGGACCTTCTGCCCGAACTGCAGGGCCGTCTGCCGATCCGCGTCGAGCTGCGGGCGCTGGAACGCGACGACTTCCGCCGTATCCTGACCGAGACCGAAGCGAGCCTGATCAAGCAATATGTGGCGCTGATGGCGACCGAGGAAGTGGCGCTCGAATTCACCGACGATGCCATCGACGCGCTGGCCGACATCGCCGTCGAACTCAACGCATCGGTCGAGAACATCGGAGCCCGGCGCCTGCAGACGGTGATGGAGCGCGTGCTCGACGACATCTCCTACACCGCGCCCGACAAGCCGGGCGAGACGGTCACCATCGACGCCGACTATGTGCGCAAGAATGTCGGCGAACTGGCCAAGAACACCGACCTTTCGCGGTATATTCTTTAGACTGCAGGATGCTCGCTCGCTCCTCAGGATGAGGCGAGAGCACGGTCCCGGTCACCGCCCGGCGTGCCTAATCGCCGCGTCGAGCCGAAGCCGCAGATCCTCGAGCGTCTCGTCGCCAAGAACCTCGATTCCGGCCGCCAGAAGATTGGCCAGTTCCGTCGCCTTGGGCGACAGGTTCGAGGTGTCGATCGTCACCTTCGGCGCCGATTGCAGGGCGAGGCGCTGCAAATCGTCGGCTTCGTCCCAGATGATGTTGAGGCAGGCGACGATCTGCTGGACGAGGATCCAGCGCGGCGTGCCGCGCTTGCCGTGTTCGAGCGCCGAAAGATAGGCGGCCGACACGCCGATCGCCTCGGCCATCTGCTTTTGCGTCATGCCCCGTTCGGCGCGCAGTTCGCGCAGGCGCTGGCCGAACGGCGTCATCGCCGCGCGGACCGGCGGTGATCGCCCGGCCGGCGCAGGCGGACATAGAACGCGCCCTCGCCGCCATGGCCGCGCGCCGCCTGGCGGACGCCGCTGACGAGCGAGGCGAAGGGTTCGGCGGCAAGCCAGATCGGCAGCATGCGGCGCAACACGCCCTCGCTGTGCGGCGAGCGTCCCTTGCCAGTCACCACGAGCACGTGCCGGCAATCGCGCGCCCGCGCCTGAACCAGAAAGCGGTGCAGATGGGTGTGGGCCTCGTCCTGCGTCAGGTGATGCAGGTCGATGGAGGCATCGATGGGCATGCGACCGCGCGCCAGCTTGCGATAGACCGGCTGCTCGAGCGGGCCGGGTCCGGACGGCCTGTGGCCCGGTCGGGGTTCGGGCCGGGCCGGCGCCGCGCCAGTGCGCGGCAGGGCGGCGCGACGGGTTTCGCCGGAGGGGCGCGAGACGGGCCTGTCCGTCGGCGGTTGGTCGTCGAAGGCCTCAGCCACCCATTCGGCCCAGACCTCCTGCTGGGCGGCGCGATGGCGCGCCCGGTCGAGCGGATTGACGGTGCGCGCCACGCGGTTCCACAGGATCCGGTCTTCCAGCGACAGCGGATGGTTCGGCTTGTGGTCGGCCCGGCGCTTGCTCATGCGTCGAGCTCCCCGGGAAGACGTTCGGCCAGCGCGCGCGGCACGAGCACGGTGAAGTCGCAGGCCGAACGCACGCCGCCGGCGGCCTCTCCGGCCGTCTCGCCGGTGCCGAAGAAGATGTCGCCGCGCGCCGGGCCGACAATCGCCGAGCCGGTTTCCTGGGCGATCATCAGGCGCCGAACCGGCTTGCCGGCGACGGCGTCGGCATGGACATGGATCGGCGTGCCGAAGGTGTGGATGAGCCGGTCGACGGCGAGCGAGCGATGCGCGGTGAGCGGGATCTTCGCGGCGGCGACCGGCCCGTCCCGCGGGTCGCCCGGCGGCATGGCCTTGAAGAAGATGTAGGACCGGTTTTCCCGCATGAGCGCGGCTGCCCGGTCCCGATGGCCGGTCAGCCAGGCCCGGATGGTCTGCATCGAGACCGTTTCGGCGTCGATCTCGCCGCGCTCGACCAGAAGCCGGCCGATCGCGGTGAAGGGATGGCCGGTCTTGCCGTCATAGCTCACGCGCATGACCGAGCCGTCGTCCATGGCGAGCCGGGCGGCGCCCTGGACGTGCACGAAGAAGGCGTCGACCGGATCGGCCAGCCAGGCGATTTCGAGCCCCTGCCCGGCGAGCGCGCCCGCCTCGATGGCGGCACGGTCGGGATATTCGGCCAGCCGGCCATCGGGCAGGCGGCGGGCGAACCGAAAGCCGGCATCGAGTTCGGGCGGTCGGCCGGCCTTGTCGACGGCGACCAGATCCGGCGGCCGGCGCAGGAGCGGCGTCGCGAAGGGCGGCTTGCGGTCGCGGCTCGCCGGCAGGACCGGTTCGAAAAAGCCGGTCACGAGACCGCGCGCACCGTTGCGGGCGTGAAGGCGAAACGGCGCGAAATGGGCCTCGAAAAAGGCGCGGGGAGAGAGGCGGGCCCTGCGATCGCCCGCCTTGCGGGCGAGATCGATCAGGGGATCGGGCGCAATGCCCAGCCGGCCGGTGCGATAGCGCTCGGCGGCCGGCTTTTCGCCATGGCGACGAAAGGTCGCGAGCGCCGCGCCGTGGTCGTCCTCGCGCCAGCCCGGCAGTTCCGCGAAGTCCGTCGGGCGAAGCTGCCACATGGTCCGGCGGCCTCCCGCGCCCGCGCCTCAGTCGTCGGCTTCGGTCGCTTCCAGCTTCCAGTTCGGATCGCGGTCGCGCACGTCGCGCACGAAGGTCCAGACATCCTGCACTTCGGCCACGGCATCGGGATCGCCCTCGACGATCTCGCCGTCGGCGCCGCGGGTCGCCGAGACGAGCTGGCTGACCACCGAAACGGTCACCAGCGCTTCGTGCTCGCGCATCTGGGCAGCGCTGATGGAAATGGAGTCGATGCCGACGAAATTGGTCTGGACCGTCTCGCCGCGCGCCTCGCGCTCGTCGAGCGCGGCCTCGAAGCCTTCATAGACATCCTTGGTCAGAAGGTTGCGGAGCGTCTTACGGTCGCCGTCGGCGAAGGCCATCACGATCATCTCGTAGGCCATCTTGGCGCCAGCCAGAAACTCCTGAGGGTCGAAGTCGGGCGCGGCATCGCGAATGGCGCGCAGGCCGGCGTTCAGTTCGGTGCCGGGCTTGGCGACCTTGTCGATATCGGAATAGGGATCGGATTTCTCGCCGCGTCCGGGCAGCGTGATGACATTGTCCGCTTCGCCGGCATCGTCATTGCCCACATCCTTGCCCGATCGCGCATAGGGGTCGAAAGGCGGTCGCTCATGGCCGGTGCGCCGGCCAAGGACATTGCGCAACTGCAGGAAGACAAACACCGCCGCGACCACGAAGATGAGGGTGACTATGTTGGAGGTGTCCATCGATACGTCCGCTACTGGTGTTTGCTGCGTTTGGCGCGCTCCTTATGATATAGAACGCGCGGCGTCATCATTCAAACCGGGTGCCACAGTACCTAGATGATGGAAAACAACGTCGCCAATGCGCCGACGATCCAGATTTCCGGAGTTGCATGCCGTTTTCCCTCATTCCCTTCGCGCTTCTGGTGATCCCGCTGATGGAGATCGCCGTGTTCGTTGTCGTCGGCGGACAGATCGGCGTGCTCGCAACGCTGGCTCTGGTGGTGGTGACGGCCATCGGCGGGTCGATCCTGCTGCGCATTCAGGGCTTCGGCCTGGTCAACCGCATCCAGGCGGACATGAATGCCGGCCGCGTGCCGGCGCGCGAACTGGTTCATGGCGTGATGATCCTGGTGGCGGGCGTGCTGCTGCTGACGCCGGGCTTCGTGACCGACGCGGCGGGCTTTGCGCTGTTCGTGCCGTTCATCCGCGACACCGTCTGGGGCTTCGCGCGCAGCCGCATCAGGGTGGTCACGCCGCACGACACCGGCACGCCGCGCGGCAGCGACCGGGGCGATGGCGGGCCGACCATCGATCTGTCCGAGGACGACTACGCGCGTGATCCGGACCCCGATTCGCCCTGGGGCGAAGACGAGCCGCCGGCCAGGCGCTGAGCCGGGCCAGTGCTTGTCAGGCCTCATGCACCATGCTAGGCGACCGCAACCGGCGCGGCAGGCGCATCATTGTTTCCAATTCCCAATCAGCAGGCGATTTCGATGGCGAAGGACACGCAGACCAAACCCGAGGGCGAAAACGGCGCGACCGCCAGCGGCAATGGCAACGGCCAGGCGCCGCGGCTCAGCGTGCTGACGCAGTATGTCAAGGATCTTTCCTTCGAAAGCCCGGGCGCGCCGATGTCGCTGCGTCCGCGCGAAAAGGCGCCGGCGATCAACATCAATGTCAATGTGAACGCCAACGCCATCGCCGACAATGACTATGACGTGGTGCTGACGCTGAACGCCACCGCCAAGGACGGCGAGAAGGTGCTGTTCAATGTCGAACTCGTCTATGGCGGCGTGTTCCGCATCGAGGGCTTTCCCAGGGAGCAGACGCTGCCGGTGGTGTTCGTCGAATGCCCGCGCATGCTGTTCCCCTTCGCCCGCCAGATCGTGGCCGAATGCACGCGCAATGGCGGCTTCCCGCCGCTGATGATCGACCCGATCGACTTCTTGAAGATGTTCCAGAAGCGCATGGCCGAGGAACAGGCCAAGCAGAAGGTTCAGCAGCAGCAGCCGGCCACGAACTGAGCCGGAAGGCCGATCCGGCCGTCAACCCAGCTTTCGCCACAGCGCGTCCTCGCCCAGAAGCTCGACCATGCGGGCATGGGCGGCCGCCTCTTCTTCGCTGAGGCGCGGGGCGAGCGGGCTCGGCCGTTCGCCATGGCATGCGCGGCTGCGCACACCCGCGCCTTCGGCCTGATAGTCGCCATCGGCGATGTCGAATCCCAGCGCCGCCTGCTTGCCGCCGACCAGTTCGATATAGACCTCGGCCAGAAGCTCACAGTCGAGCAGGGCACCGTGCTTGGTGCGCCGCGAATTGTCGACGCCGTAGCGCTGGCACAGCGCGTCGAGCGAATTGGGACCCATCGGATGGCGGCGGCGCGCCAGCGCCAGGCTGTCGACGACGCGCTCGGCCTCGATTTGCGGGAAACCGATGCGGTCGAACTCGGCGTTGAAGAAGCCGACGTCGAAGTTCGCGTTGTGCGCGATCAGCCGGGCGCCTGCGGTGAACTCCAGCCATGCATCGACCACTTCGGCAAAGCGTGGCTTGTCGCGCAGCATGTCGTCGCCGATGCCGTGCACGGCGAGCGCGTCGGGATGCACCGGTCGGCCGTCGGGATTGATGAAGACATGATAATGGCGGCCGGTCAGGAACCGGTTGTCGAGTTCGACGGCGCCGATCTCGATGATGCGGTCGGCGGACGGGTCGAGCCCGGTGGTCTCGGTGTCGAAGATGATCTCACGCATCGCGTTCCGATTCATACGCGATCGGGGCGCGCGCTCAAGGGGACAGCAGGCCTGTCCAAGCCTATTGGCGGATCGTCGCCGCCTCGGCCTGGCGGGCTTCGGCGTTCAGCACGGCGATCAGGTCGCGCACCTTGGCGCGGGCATTGTCAAGGCCAAGCGAGGTGTCGATGAGAAAGTCGGCACGGCGGCGCTTTTCGGCATCGGGAACCTGACGGGCGAGGATCGCGTCGAACTTGTCGCCGGTCATGGACGGCCGGCCCAGCACGCGCTCGCGCTGCACCTCGGCCGGCGCTGTGACCACCAGGATGCGGTCGACGCGATCCTCGGCGCCGACCTCGAACAGAAGCGGGATATCGAGAACCACGAGCGGGACGCCCCGCGCCGATGCCTCGGCCAGGAAACGGTCCTCGGCCTGGCGCACAAGCGGGTGGACGATCGCTTCGAGCCTTGCCATCGCCTCGGGGTCGTCGAGCACGCGCGCACCGAGCCTTTCGCGATCGACCACGCCGTTTTGCGTGGTGCCGGGAAAGGCGGCTTCGATCAGCGGGGCGGCCTCGCCGCGATACAGTTCATGCACGGCGCCATCGGCATCGTGCACCGGCACGCCGGCGTCGGCGAACATGGCCGCCGTGGTGGACTTGCCCATGCCGATCGACCCTGTGAGTCCCAGCCGGATCATGCCAGGCCCGCCCTTGCGAGGTCGGCGACGATATGGGCGCGCAGCGCCGCATCGACCTTCGGGCGTTCGCCGAACCAGCGCTGAAAGCCCGGCACCGCCTGATGCAGGAGCATGCCAAGGCCATCGACGGCGGTCAGCCCTCGTTCGCGGGCGGCCTCGAGGATCGGGGTATGAAGCGGCGCATAGACGATGTCGACGACAATGGCGTCATCGCGGGCGCGGGCCAGATCGAGCGTCAGGGGCGGCTGCCCCTTCATGCCCAGCGAAGTGGTGTTGACGATGAGATCGGCATGCGGGGCAAGGCGATCGAGCGCCTCGAGCGATGCGGGGTGGACGCTGGCGCCGAAGCGGGCCGCCAGGTCACCGGCGCGGGCCAGGGTGCGGTTGGCCAGATCGACATGACGAAATCCGGCGCCGACAAGGGCGTGGATGACGGCGCGGCTGGCGCCGCCGGCGCCGATGACCAGCGCGCGCGCGCCGGCGCGCCAGTCCGGGGCGAAATCATCGAGATTGGCGGCAAATCCGTAGGCGTCGGTATTGCCGGCGCATGGCGCGCCATCCTCGAACCAGACCGTGTTGACCGCGCCGATGACCCGGGCCGCCTCATCGCGCCGATCGAGCGCGGCGAAGGCCGCCTCCTTGTGCGGGATCGTCACATTGCCGCCGGCCCAGCCCGCGTTCGCAAGCGAATCGAGGAAGGCACGGAAACCGGCGGGGGCGACATCGACCGCCTCGTAGCTGCCGGCAATGGCGAGCGCTCGAAGCCAGTAGCGATGGATCAGCGGCGAACGCGAATGGCCGATGGGATGGCCGACGACGAAGGCGCGCGGCGCCTCAGCCATCGATCGCCGCCATCGCCCGCAACTGCGCCAGAAGCGGCAGCAGCGGCAGGCCGATAATGGTGAAATGGTCGCCATCGACCCGTTCGAACAGCTGAATGCCCTCGCCCTCGATCCGGTAGGCGCCGACGCTGGCGAGCGCGGCCTCGCCGACCCGCGCAAGATGGCGGCCGACGAAGCCAGGCGACAATCGGCGCACATGCATGTGCGCGGTTGCGACATGGCGCCACAGCGTTTCGCCGTCGCGCGTGAGCGCCATCGCGCTGTGCAGGCTGTGGGTCTTGCCCGAAAAGGCCAGAAGGCGCCGCCGTGCTTCATCCATGTCGGCGGGCTTGTGCAGCAATCGCCCTTCAAAGGACAGGGTCTGGTCGGCGCCGAGCACCAGCCGGCCGGGATGGCGCGCGGCGACCTCGGCGGCCTTGGCTTCGGCCAGCACCGCGGCAATGTCGGCGGCATCGAGCCCGCCTTCGAGGAGCGGGGCTTCGACGGCGCGCTCGTCGATGCGGGCCGGCGCCGTGTCGATGACAAGGCCCGCATTGCGCAGGATCTCGGCGCGAAAGGCGCTGGCCGAGGCCAGGATGAGGATCGATGCGGGTTCGGATCGCTGTGTCATCGTGCCTGCCGTTTAGAACCCCCGGGCCCGTCAAGGCAAGCGATGCATTGGAACGCGGACGGACGGGGAATCGCCTGGCCGGTGTGGACAACGCAAAGCGCGGCGAACGGACATGCACAGGGGCGGCGAAAAGCGCCTTTTGCATCAACATGTGGAGGATGGGGGAGGCGAAAGGCGCGCCGGATGTGAATTGCGGGAATTGGGCGAAAACGCACGCCGTATCCGCGCGCGATCCAAAGACGGCGTTCGGGTGAGCGGCGCGCAAGGGCTTGAGAGCGTTACCGATTTGCTGCTATCCACAGATCGGTCGCTTCTTGCACAGCCAATGTGGCGGTCCGTAGGTCGTTTGGGATGGCGCGGGGCTTTGACGGGCGAAGGAAACAATTCCGGCTATTCACAGACTCATAGAAGAATCAAGAATCCCTAATCTCCATCATTTCTCTATAGAAGGCTGTGAAAGGACCGCTGCGCATGGCGATGGCGACGCGAAACATCCTGAAGGTCATGCAGGGCGAAACGGTGAACCCGCCCCCGATCTGGGTGATGCGGCAGGCCGGACGATACCTGCCCGAATACCGGCAGACCCGGGCCCAGGCGAAGAGCTTTCTCGATTTCTGCTATACGCCGGACCTTGCCGTTGAAGCGACGATGCAGCCGATCCGCCGCTACGGCTTTGACGCGGCGATCCTGTTTGCCGACATCCTCCTGATCCCCGATGCGCTGAAAAGGGACGTGACCTTCGTGCAGGGCGAGGGACCGCGCATGCGGCCGCTGGAGCCCGGAGAGGTCGACACGTTGAGTATCGCGACGGTGACCGATCATCTGGCGCCGGTCTTCGAGACGGTGCGGCGGCTGCGGGCCGATCTGCCCGAGGAGACGACGCTGCTCGGCTTTTGCGGTGCGCCGTGGACGGTTGCGACCTACATGATCGCCGGCCGCGGCACGGCCGATCAGGCGCCGGCGCGGATGATGCTCTATCGCGAGCCGGCCGAGCTCGACAGGCTGCTGGACCTGCTCGCCGAGGCATCGGCACGCTATCTCGTCGGCCAGCTCGATGCCGGTGCCGATGCCGTGAAGATCTTCGACAGCTGGGCGGCGGTGCTCGACGAAGCGGCATTCGAGCGCTGTTGCGTGCGTCCGGTCCGACGGATCATCGAGATGGTGCGCGCCGAACGGCCCGGCGCGAAGGTGATCGCCTTTCCGAAGGGCGCCGGTTACCAGTATCGCGGCTATCGCGAGAAGACGGGCGCCGACATGGTGGCGCTCGACTGGACGGTGCCGCTCGACATCGCCGCGGAGATGCAGAAGGAGGGGCCCGTGCAGGGCAATCTCGACCCGCTGCGCGTCGTGGCCGGGCGCGCGGCGATCAGGGAAGGGGTCGACCGGATCCTGGAAGCGCTGTCGGGTGGTCCGTTCGTGTTCAATCTGGGCCATGGCATCACGCCGCAGGCCGACCCGGACGACATGGCCTACCTTGTCGATTACGTGCGCGGGCAGGCATGATCCTTGCGTGAAGCGGAGCACGATGTGAGCGCGGAAGCCCGTGAGACCGGCGCGCAGAAGGGGCGCAAGGCGGCAATGCGCGCGGCGATGGCGCTGGTCGCGTTTCTGGCGCTGGCGGCGTTCGTGTTCGTGTTGTCGCCCGCGGCTCGCTATGACTGGGCCAGGGCGGTCCATGTGATCGCGATCATATCCTGGATGGCGGGCATGCTCTATCTGCCGCGCCTGTTCGTCTATCATTGCGACGCCGAGCCCGGCTCGGTGCAGGCGCAGACCTTCGTCGTCATGGAACGGCGGCTGCTGAAGGTCATCATGCTGCCGGCCATGCTGGTGTCGTGGGCATTCGGCCTGTGGCTCGCCTGGGCGGGCAGTTTCTGGCTGGCGCCCTGGTTCGTGCTGAAGATGGTCGCGGTGCTGGCGATGACGGCGGCGCATGGCTATCTGGCGCGGTCGGCGCGGCATTTCGCCGAAGGCACCAACACGCGCAGCGCGGGGCACTGGCGCATGGTCAACGAGGTGCCGACGCTCGCGATGATCGCGGCGGTGATCCTGGTGATCGTCAAGCCGTTGTGATCGGACGCTCGCGATCGGAGGGGTCCGCGCGGTTTCGGCGCGGCGCGTCTTGAAATCGGCACAAAGAGCCCGTAAATGGCGCAACAGGCGGTCGCCGCACTTCTTCCTTCCCCTGCGCGTATTCTGCTGCCTTCTCCTTTTTCCTGACCAGGTTCGACCATGGAACAGATGAAGCTACACGATTTGCAACAGAAATCGGCGCCCGAGCTCGTCGAATTCGCAGAGAGCGTGGAAGTGGAAAACGCCAGTGTCCTGCGCAAGCAGGAATTGATGTTCGCCATTCTCAAGCGCATGGCGGCCGATGAGGTCGAAATCATCGGCGAAGGCGTTGTCGAGGTCTTGCAGGACGGTTTCGGGTTTCTACGCTCGGCGAGCGCCAACTATCTGCCTGGTCCGGACGACATCTATATCTCTCCCTCGCAGATCCGCCGTTTTTCGCTGAAGACGGGTGATACGGTTCAAGGCACGATCCGCGCGCCCAAGGACGGCGAACGCTACTTCGCGCTTCTCAAGGTCAACACGATCAATTTCGAGGATCCCGAGAAGATCCGCCACAAGAGCCATTTCGACAACCTCACGCCGCTCTATCCCGATCAGCGGATCAACATGGAGGTCGAAAACCGGCAGACCAAGGATCTGTCATCCCGGGTGATCGATCTCATCGCGCCGCTGGGCAAGGGCCAGCGCGGGCTGATCGTGGCGCCGCCGCGCACCGGCAAGACGGTTCTGCTGCAGAACATCGCCCATTCGATCACCGCCAACCATCCCGAATGCTATCTGATCGTCCTGCTGATCGACGAGCGGCCCGAGGAGGTCACGGACATGCAGCGCTCGGTCAATGGCGAGGTCGTGTCGTCGACCTTCGACGAGCCGGCGTCGCGGCACGTGCAGGTCGCCGAGATGGTCATCGAGAAGGCCAAGCGGCTCGTCGAGCACGGCCGGGACGTTGTGATCCTGCTCGATTCGATCACGCGCCTGGGCCGGGCCTACAACACGGTGGTGCCCTCGAGCGGCAAGGTGCTGACCGGCGGTGTCGATGCCAATGCCCTGCAGCGGCCCAAGCGGTTCTTCGGCGCGGCGCGCAATATCGAGGAAGGCGGATCGCTGACCATCATCGCGACCGCCCTGATCGATACCGGCAGCCGCATGGACGAGGTGATCTTCGAGGAGTTCAAGGGGACCGGCAATTCGGAGATCGTGCTCGACCGCAAGGTGGCGGACAAGCGTATCTTCCCGGCGATGGATATCCTCAAGTCCGGCACGCGCAAGGAGGACCTGCTGGTGCCACGGTCCGACCTACAGAAGATTTTCGTGCTGCGCCGCATCCTGGCGCCGATGGGGACGACGGATGCGATCGAGTTCCTGATAGACAAGCTGCGCCAGACCAAGAACAATGCCGAGTTCTTCGATTCGATGAACGCCTGATATCGATTCGTTTGCGGAACGAAGAGTTCATCACGCCTATCCGATTCGTTTCCGCAACGAATTTCTCGGTGGCCGCGACACCATGCATCGGATCTGTCGGCCGACCATCCGATTCGGGGGCGCAACGATATGGACACGATCATTGCCCTTTCGAGCGGCGCGCCGCCCAGCGGCGTGGCGGTGATCCGCATCTCGGGGCCGGGTGCCGGACCCGTGGTGGAGCGATTGTGCGGGTCCGTGCCCGAACCCCGCATGGCGAGCCTGCGGGCGTTACGCGATCCGGATGGATCGCTTATCGATCGCGGGATCGTGGTGTGGATGCCGGGGCCGGCGAGCTTCACCGGCGAGGATTCGGCGGAATTGCAGCTTCACGGCAGTCGCGCCGTCATCGACCGTGTGCTCGAACTGGCGACCGCCCAGACCGGTGTGCGGCTGGCGGAGGCCGGGGAATTCGCCCGCCGCGCCTTTGCCAATGGCAAGCTGGACCTGACCGCCGCCGAAGGGCTTGGCGATCTTATCGCCGCCGAAACGGAAGCGCAGCGGCGCTTCGCCGTGCAGCAGGCCGAGGGAACCCATGGAGCGCTCTATGCGGCATGGCGTGATCGGTTGCTGCATGCGCGGGCGATGATCGAGGCGGAGATCGATTTTGCCGACGAAGATGACGTGCCGGGGTCGGTCGCCAATCGGATCTGGGGCGATATGGCGGCGCTGCGCGAGGAGATCGGCCGTCATCTTGGCGCCGAGAAACGCGGCACGATGATGCGTTCGGGCTTTCAGATCGTGATCGTGGGACAGCCCAATGCGGGCAAGTCGACGCTTCTGAACGCGCTTTCGGGCAGCGATCGGGCGATCGTTTCGTCGGAACCGGGGACCACGCGCGATATCGTCGAGGTTCGGCTCGATCTGGGCGGATATCTGGTTGTCCTGGCCGATACGGCCGGGCTGCGCGAAGCCGATGGGGTTGTCGAACAGGAAGGCATCCGGCGCGCTCGGGCCCGGGCACGGGATGCCGATCTGGTGTTGCAGCTCTCCGAAGGCGATGGCTTCGACGATCTCGACCTGCCGGCCGCGGTTCCGGTCTGGCGCATTGCGACGAAAACCGATCGGGGTCGGTCGGCCGCCGACGCCGATCTTGGCATCAGCGCCCTGACCGGTGACGGTGTCGATGTTCTGCTGACCCGGTTGACGGCGATGATCGGGGAACGGGCGGGCTCGGTTGTCGATGTGGCGCCGAGCCGGGCGCGCCATGTGGGTCATCTGCGGGCCTGTGCCGAGGCCTTGACCCGCGCTTGTGACGGTGGCGCGGCGGTGGAACTGCGGGCCGAGGATCTGCGTATCGCGGCCGAGGCGCTCGGCAAGATCACCGGGGCCATCGATGTGGAAGAGGTGCTCGGCGAGATTTTCGGCGCATTCTGCATCGGCAAGTGATTCACGTGAAACATCACCGAACGCGGCGCTGGCCAGGTTATGGGCCTAGAAGGCGGACTGCGTGTTTCACGTGAAACAGCGTGGCTCTTGACGCGGCGGCGCGATCGGGCCAAGTCGTCGCCATTGGCTTGAAGCGGAGTGCGGTCGATGACCGACAGCTATGACGTCATCATTGTGGGCGGCGGCCATGCCGGCGTCGAAGCCGCACGGGCGGCCGCGTCCACCGGGGCGCGCACGGCGCTCGTCACGCATCGGTTCGACACGATCGGCGTGATGTCCTGCAATCCGGCCATTGGCGGGCTTGGCAAGGGTCATCTGGTGCGCGAGATCGACGCCCTGGACGGGCTGATGGGCCGCGTTGCGGACGCGGCCGGTATCCAGTTCCGGCTGCTCAATCGGCGCAAGGGTCCGGCGGTGCGAGGCCCGCGAACCCAGGCCGACCGCAAGCTCTATCGCCAGGCCATGCAGACTGAAATCCGAGCCATGGACGGCCTCGATGTCGTCGAGGCCGAGGTGGCGGCACTGCATTTCGACAGGCCGGGGCGCGTCGCCGGAATCGTCACCGGAAGCGGCGAGGCGATCCGCGCCGGCGCCGTGGTGCTGACGACCGGCACGTTCCTGCGGGGCATGATCCATATCGGCGAGCGGTCCTTCGCCGCCGGGCGCATGGGCGAGCAGCCAAGCATCGGCCTTGCCGAACAGCTCGCCGCGCTCAACGTTCCGCTCGGCCGGCTGAAGACGGGTACGCCGCCCCGGCTCGACGGATGCACGATCGTCTGGGACCGTCTCGAGCGGCAGGAGGCGGACGATGATCCGGTTCCCTTCTCCTATCTGACCGGGTCGATTGCCAATCCGCAGATTGCCTGCGGCGTGACGCGCACGACCGAGGCAACGCATGCGCTCATTCGCGATAATATCGAGCGGTCCGCGATGTATTCGGGTCGGATCGAAGGCGTGGGACCGCGCTATTGCCCGTCGATCGAGGACAAGGTGGTCAGGTTCGGTGACCGCGACGGACACCAGGTCTTTCTCGAGCCGGAGGGGCTGGATGACGACACGGTGTATCCGAACGGCATTTCCACGTCGCTGCCGGAGGATGTCCAGCATGCGTTGCTGGCGACGATCGCCGGCCTCGAACAGGCGGTGATCGTGCAGCCGGGTTACGCGATCGAGTATGACTATGTCGATCCGCGTGCGCTGCATCCAAGCCTGGCGCTGCGCGGCGTCGAGGGATTTTATCTTGCCGGGCAGATCAATGGCACGACCGGCTACGAGGAGGCCGCGGCACAAGGGCTTGTCGCCGGGCTCAACGCGGCGCGGTTTGCCGGCGGCGCGGATCCGGTGCTGTTCAGCCGGGCGGAAAGCTATATCGGGGTGCTGATCGACGATCTGACGTCGCGGGGCGTGTCCGAGCCCTACCGGATGTTCACGTCGCGCGCCGAATACCGGCTTTCGCTGCGGATCGACAATGCCGATATGCGTCTGACACCGCTGGCGATCGAAACCGGGCTGGCGTCCGATGCCCGAAAGATCCATTTCCAAGCGGCGCGGGAAGCGCTCGAGGCGGGCCGGCAGCGGGTGAAGTCAGTGTCGGTAACGCCGCAGGAGGCAAACCGATTCGGACTCGAAATCAATCATGACGGGGTGCGCCGGTCGGCCTACGATCTGCTGGCCTATCCGCGGGTCGTTTTCGTCGATCTGATACGGATCTGGCCCGAACTGGAAAGCATCGATGCGAAGATTCGCGAGCGGCTGGAGATCGAGGCGCAATATGCCGTCTATATGGAACGGCAGGCGGCGGACATCGCGGCCGTCAAGCGCGATGAGGGCATGGCAATACCGGCCGATCTCGACTATGGGCGGATTGCCGGCCTTTCGAACGAGCTGCGCGACAAGCTGGCTGCCCGCAAGCCGGCAAGCATGGCCGAGGCGCAGCGGATCGACGGTATGACGCCGGCGGCATTGGCGCTATTGGCGATGCATTTTCGCGTGATGCAGGGTCCTTGCGCCGTGGCGGAGCCGAAGGCGGCGAATGGTTAGCGTCCGGGCACTGGAACCGGGCGGTGTTTCACGTGAAACGGCGAAGCGGCTCGAGAATTTCGCGGCGCTGTTCGAGACGTGGTCGTCGCGCATCAATCTGGCGGCGCCGTCGACCAGCCCCGAGCTATGGTCGCGTCATATCGCAGACAGCGCACAGCTTCTTGAGCTCAGGCCCGATGCGCGTCATTGGGTCGATCTGGGCAGCGGCGGCGGCTTCCCTGGCCTTGTGATCGCGATCCTGCTGTCCGACAGCACCGAAGCCCGTGTCGATCTGATCGAGAGCAATCGCAGGAAAGCGGCCTTTCTGCAGACGGTCAGAGCGCGTTGCGCGCCCGTGGCGCGCGTGCATCCGGTCCGGATCGAGGACGCGATCCCTTCCATTCCGGCGCCGCAGATCGTCACCGCTCGCGCGCTTGCGCCGTTGCCCCGCCTGTTGGCGCTCGCGGAGCCCTGGCTGACCGGCTCGACGGTGGCGCTGTTTCACAAAGGCCGTGGATATGCCGCCGAAGTCAAAGAAAGCCGTGCCGGCTGGGCCTTCGATCTGATAGAACATCGCAGCAAGGTCGCAGCGGATTCCGTGATCCTGGAGATCGCCAATCTGCGTGCGCTGCGATAACCATGCCGGATGGCGGGCGTGCTTCGGAGTTTTCGATGGCAAAATCACCGCGCGTGATCACCATTGCCAATCAGAAGGGCGGCGTCGGCAAGACGACCACCGCCATCAATCTGGCCACGGCGCTCGCCGCCATCGGCGAAACCGTGCTGATCGTCGATGTCGACCCGCAGGGCAATGCCAGCACCGGGCTCGGCATCGACCGCGACGACCGCACCGTTTCGGCCTATGACGTGCTGCTGGGCGACGCGACGGCCTGCGAAGCGGCCATCGCCACGGCCGTGCCCGGCCTGTCCATCGTGCCGTCGACCATGGATCTGCTCGGCGTCGAAATGGAAATCGCCACGGCGCGCGACCGCGTCTTCCGATTGCGCAATGCGCTCGAAAAGGACGATGTGCGCCGCTTCACCTATGTGCTGGTCGACTGCCCGCCATCGCTGAACCTTCTGACGCTGAACGCCATGGCCGCGGCGGATTCGCTGCTGGTGCCGTTGCAGTGCGAGTTCTTCGCGCTCGAAGGCCTCAGCCAGCTTCTGAAGACCGTCGAGCAGGTGCGCGGGTCCGTCAACGCGGAACTGACGATCCAGGGGATCGTGCTGACCATGTATGACCGGCGCAACAATCTGGCCAATCAGGTCGTCGACGATGTGCGCGCCCATATGGGCACGGCGGTCTACAACACAGTGATTCCGCGCAATGTGCGCCTGTCCGAAGCGCCGTCCTACGGCAAGCCGGCGATCCTGTACGACCTGCAATGCGCGGGAAGTCAGGCCTATCTCAACCTCGCCTCGGAGGTCATCCAGCGCGAGAAACAGGCGCGGGCGGCCTAAGCCATTTTGGATTCGCAGTCGAAACGAAACGGGCATCACCATGGCAGATGACAGATCGAGCAAGCGGCTGGGGCGAGGTCTGGCGGCGCTGATCGGCGAGATGGACCAGCCCGAATCGGCCACCGAGCCGGTGGTCAGGGAGGATCGGGCCGTGCCGATCGAGCTCGTTTCGCCGAACCCGAACAATCCCCGGCGCGCCTTTTCGCAGACCGAGATCGACGAACTTGCAAGCTCGCTGCGCGAGCATGGGCTGATCCAGCCGATCGTGGTTCGTACGGCGCGCGGGCGCGATGGCTACGAGATCGTGGCCGGCGAGCGACGCTGGCGGGCGGCGCAGCGCGCCGGGCTGCTCGACATTCCGGTCATCATCCGCGATGTCGACGACAAGGCGGCGCTGGAGCTCGCCATCGTCGAGAATGTCCAGCGCGCCGATCTCAACCCGATCGAGGAGGCAGCGGGCTATCAGCAGCTCATCGACGAACACGGCTACACGCAAGCCGATCTGGGCGACGTGATCGGTAAGAGCCGCAGCCATGTCGCCAACACGCTGCGCCTGCTGAAGCTGCCCCAAGATGTGCAAGCTCTGGTGGCGGACGGTTCGCTGTCCTCGGGCCATGCACGCTGCCTGGTCACCGCCGCGGACCCGATGGCGCTTGCCCGTCGCATCGTCGAGGAGGGGCTTTCGGTGCGCCAGGCCGAGGCGCTGGCCCAGGTCCCGGCCGGCGACAAGGCCGCAAATGGCGGCAAGGCGAAACCGGACAAGGATGCCGATACGCTGTCGCTCGAAAAGGCGCTGTCGGACGCGACGGGCTATCGCGTGGCGATCAGTCACGGCGCCAAAGGCGGCGAGGTGCGGATTCGCTATCGCTCGCTCGAACAGCTCGACGATCTGTGCCGCCTGCTGCAGAGGCAGTGAACCGGACCAATTCGTTCGATTCGATTCGCGGCCGAAACCAGTGGCCGGCCGGTGATCAGCGGCGGCGCGCGCTCTGTATGGCCAGCGCCATCAGCGTGATGTGCAGGATGTTGCGTTCGAGATTGCGGCTGCGGCGGGCCTGCAGTACCGCATCCTGCAGGCGCTGAAGCGCGGCACGGATGGCCTGTGGCGGCCAGCGTTGCAGGGCCGTCTCGATCAGCTTGCGACGGGCGAAGAAGACCGGCGGCCTGGCCGAGGCGACCACGGCGGCCGCGCTCTTGTTGTGTGCGTGCATGTCGTGCCGCAGCCGGTCGAGAAGCTGGAACTGGCGGATCAGCACGGCGAACAGCACCGAGGGTGCGCCGCCGGCGCCGTCGAACTTGGTCATGGCGCGGTCGAAACCGGGCAGATCGCCGGCGAGCACGGCATCGCTGACATCGTCATAGGCGAGCGC
Source organism: Roseitalea sp. MMSF_3546 (assembly GCF_030732865.1). Classification (GTDB taxonomy): domain Bacteria; phylum Pseudomonadota; class Alphaproteobacteria; order Rhizobiales; family Rhizobiaceae; genus Roseitalea. Next base: position 68,867 of record NZ_JASHKB010000001.1, on the reverse strand, counting down.
GGAGGCATCGCCGCTGATCGCGCGGACATCGTCGAGCGTCACGGCCGGCTGGCCCTCGGTATAGAGCAGGACCTTTTCGAGTTCGTTGCGCGTGGCGCGCCGGTCGCCGCCGAGATGGCCAACCAGAAACTGCCGGGCGTCGAGTTCGAGCCTGCGGCCCGCCGCCTCGAAGGTCTCGTCGACCAGGCGCTGGATCCCGCGCTCATTGTCCGCATAGCACGGCAGGGCGAGGCCGGCCCCGGCGCGCTCGACCGTGGTGCGCAGACCGGCGCCCTTCTTCAGATCGCCGGCCTCGATGACGACGGTAGTCCGGGGCGGCGGATCGGCGAGCAGCGTGTCGAGCTGGGCGGTGAGCGCGCGATCATTGCCGACGCCGCGCAGCCAGATGAGCCGGTCGCCGCCGAACATGGCGACCGTGTAGGCTTCGTTGAGGAGCCGTTCGGGATCGGCGGCAAAGCCGTCGGCGTCGAGGCGGATCGCGCTGAACGGGTCGTCGAGCGCCACGCCGCTTGCGGCGGCGAGCCGGCGGCCGCGTTCCGTCACCAGGCCATGGTCGGGGCCATAGACGAGATAGACCGTGTAGCCGGCCGGCTTGCGCAGAAAGGCGTCGACCTCGTTGGCCTTGAGCTGGGCCACCGCTAGCCCGTGCGGCCGCTGGCCAGCCGTGCGGCGACGACCGCGTGAAGCTGCCGGGCGAGCACCCGGGCGGCGCGGTTTTCGGCATCGCGCAGGGCGCGCCGATTGGCGAACTCCTGTGTCGTCACGTCGATCGAGGCGGCGGCCCGGCGGGTCTCTTCGAGCACAACCGCCCCATCCTCGGCGCGCCGCAGCGTCAAAGTGCCGGTCACCGTTACCCGGCGCGCGGTGACGTCGACCTCGCCGGGCATGGCGATGGTGTCGAGCAGATCGTCGGTGTCGGCGGTGACATCGAGCGTGGCGAGGTAAAGCGGCGCCATGGTCGTGGCGCTGCCGCCCCGCAGCAGGAAGATCAGCTCGTTGCGCACCTTCAGGGCAAGCCGGTTATCGACCTCTTCGACGGCAATGGACGACAGCGTCGAAGACACGCCCGCGTCCGGTGCGCCGGACTGGTAGAGCGGCTGCACCGTGCAGCCGGCGGCGAACAGCAGTCCGGCGAGGATCGTGCCTGTCCATCTGCGCGCGCGGACCATGCTCACCCTCCCCGTCATGCCACGATGTTGACGATACGGTCGGGGACGACGATGACCTTCTTGGGGTCGTTGCCGTCAAGATGGCGCCGGACGAAGTCCTGCGACAGCGCAAAGCTCTCCACATCGGACTTGTCGGCGCCGCGGGCGACGGCGATCTCGCCACGGCGCTTGCCGTTGATCTGCACCGGCAGGGTGACGGTGTCGTCGGCGGTCAGCGCGGGGTCGAATGCCGGCCAGCGGCTGGCCGCGACGAGCCCGTCATGGCCGAGCGCCTGCCAGCATTCCTCGGCCAGATGCGGGGCGATCGGTGCGACGAGCTGGACGAGGATCGACAGGCACTCATGCGCGGCGGCCCTGTCGGCCGGTACATCGGCGCCCGTCGCCTTGTCGAGTGCCGGGGCGATGGCGTTGACCAGTTCGTGGATGCGGGCGATCGCCTTGTTGAAGGCGAGCCGCTCGAAGTCCTCGCCCACGCCCTTGAGCGCCTTGTGCGTGGCGCGGCGCATGGCGAGGGCCTCGCCCTGCGCGCCGGAGGGATCGCCCGGTGCGATCGTCCCGGCGGCCCCGGCAATGATGCGCCAGACGCGCTGGATGAAGCGATGGGCGCCCTCGGCCCCGGCGTCGGTCCATTCGACGTCGCGATCGGGCGGGGAATCGGACAGCATGAACCAGCGCGCCGTGTCGGCGCCATAGCTCTGGGTGATGTCCTCGGGCCCGATCGTGTTCTTCTTGGACTTGGACATCTTCTCGAGATGGCCGATGGTCAGCTCTTCACCGGTCTCGGCGTCGAAGGCCTGACGCAAGTCGTCGCGCGTTTCGATTCGGACCCGTGACGGTTCGACCCAGCTGCCGTCGGCGGCGCGGTAGGTCTCGTGGACGACCATGCCCTGGGTGAACAGCCCCTTGAAGGGCTCGTTGACGGCCATGTGGCCGGTGCGGCTCATCGCACGGGCGAAGAAGCGCGAATACAGCAGATGCAGGATCGCGTGCTCGATGCCGCCGATATACTGGTCGACGGGCAGCCAGGCATTGGCGGCCTCGGGATCGGTCGGACTGTCCGCATGCGGCGCAGTGAAGCGGGCGAAGTACCAGGACGAGTCGACGAAGGTGTCCATGGTGTCGGTCTCGCGCCGCGCCGGCTCGCCGCATTCGGGGCAATCGACATGTTTCCAGGTCGGGTGATGGTCGAGCGGGTTGCCCGGCTGCTCGAAGCTGATGTCGTCGGGCAGGATCACGGGCAGATCCGCCTGGGGCACGGGCACCAGGCCGCAGCTTTCGCAGTGGACAATCGGTATCGGGCAGCCCCAATAGCGCTGGCGCGAAATGCCCCAGTCGCGCAGGCGGAATCGCGTCACGCCACGGCCCTTGCCCTGCGCCTCGAACCAGTCGATGGTGCGGTCGATCCCTTCCTCGCTGGAGGCTTCGCCAATCCCGGCAAAATGGTCGACATAGACAACCGTGTCGGTCTTGGGCGGCACGAGCGCCTCGTCTTCGACCGGCGTCCGGTCCCCCGGCAGAAAGAACGCGTTGCGGACCGGCAGGCCGTATTTGTGCGCGAAATCGAGATCGCGCTGGTCATGCGCCGGGCAGCCGAAGACCGCCCCGGTTCCGTAGTCCATCAGGACGAAATTGCCGACCCAGACCGGCAGCAGACGATCCTCGGCGGGATGATGGACGGTCAGTCCGGTATCGAAGCCGCGCTTTTCGGCTTTTTCCAGCGCCTCTTCCGACGTTCCTGTCCGTCGGCATTCGGCGTTGAATGCCGCAAGATCGGCGTTGTCCGCTTCAAGCGCGATCGAAAGGGGATGGTCGGGCGAAATCGCCACGAAGCTTGCGCCATGCAGCGTATCGGGCCTTGTCGAATAGCAGTCGATCGCCTGGTGGCCGTGCACCGGCGTCATCAGATGGAAGGGGATCTCGAGGCCGCGCGACTTGCCGATCCAGTTGCGCTGCATGGTGCGCACCTTTTCGGGCCACTCCTCCAGCGTGTCGATGGCGTCGAGCAGGTCCTGCGCGTAGTCGGTGATCCTGAACACCCATTGCGCGAGTTCGCGCTGTTCCACCGGCGCGCCCGAGCGCCAGCCCTTGCCGTCGATGACCTGTTCGTTGGCAAGCACGGTCTGGTCGACCGGATCCCAGTTCACCTTCGAGACGCGACGCCCCACCAGCCCGGCGCCAAGGAAGTCGAGGAACAGCCGCTGCTGGCGATGATAGTAGTCGACGTCGCAGGTGGCGAACTCGCGGCTCCAGTCGATCGAAAGGCCCATGAGCTTGAGCTGGCCGCGCATGGTCTCGATGTTCTTGTAGGTCCAGTCGCGCGGATGCACCCTGTTCTGCATCGCCGCGTTCTCGGCGGGCATGCCGAAGGCGTCCCAGCCCATCGGGTGCAGCACGTTGTAGCCGATGGCCCGCTTGTAGCGGGCGACCACGTCGCCCATGGCGTAGTTGCGCGTGTGCCCGATATGAATGCGCCCGGACGGATAGGGAAACATCTCCAGCACATAGTATTTCGGCCGGGGATCGTCATTGTCGGTGGCGAAGATGCCGGCCTCGTCCCAGGCCCTTTGCCATTTGGGTTCGGCGGTGCGGGGATTGTATCTCTGCGTGCTCATCAATGCTGGAAATCCGGACGAGACCGATGAATTGGGCGGCTTGAAATCGGGGCGTGTCCATGCACTTAACCGTGCAATGTCGCGCCGGTGTCATGCCGGCAAAAGCGCACAGCGTCAACCACGGCCGGGAACCGCACATGCACAGCCAGCACGAACCGCCCGACGCGGCCGGGCAGGTCGAAACCGTCACCCGCTTTCGGCAGGTCGTCGAGGCGGTCGGCAAGGCCGCGCGGGCGGCCGGGCGCGACCCGCAGGCGGTGACGCTGGTCGCGGTAACCAAGACCTTCGATGCCGCGGCGATCCGACCTGTTCTGGATTGCGGCCATCGCGTGTTCGGCGAGAACCGCGTACAGGAAGCGCAGGGCAAATGGCCGGCCCTGAAGGCGGACTATCGCGATATCGAGCTGCACCTGATCGGGCCGCTGCAATCGAACAAGGCGGCCGACGCGGTGGCGCTGTTCGACGTCATCGAATCGGTCGACCGGGAGAAGATCGCGCGCGCGCTGGCCAAGCAGATGGACAGGCAGGGCCGCCGCCCGCGGCTCTACATTCAGGTCAATACCGGCGAGGAGCCGCAAAAGGCCGGCGTGACGCCGGACGATCTTGGCGATTTCGTCGCCCTTTGCCGCGGCGAGCTCGAACTCGGAATCGAGGGCCTGATGTGCATTCCGCCGCTTGACGACAATCCCGGCCCGCATTTCGCGCTCTTGAAGAAACTCGCCGCCGAGAACGGCCTCGAGCGTCTGTCCATGGGCATGTCCGGCGATTTCGAGACCGCGATCGGGCTCGGTGCGACGAGCGTGCGGGTCGGCTCGGCGATTTTCGGTGCCCGATAGGCGCTTGTCGGGCGGGCGGCCTCTTTTTGGCTGACTTTTGAGCGCGAATACGGCAGAGTGTGACCGGGTCGGACCGTCGCGACGACCCGCACGGGGCGCCGTTCAGCCGACGAGAGGTCTTCTATGACGCCGAAATGGGTCCGATTTGGCGTTGCGGGCGGAGAAACGAAACCACTCGCGATCGTTGAGTGCAAACCCGATCCGGCGTCTGCAAGGGCCGGGCGCCTGTCCGTTCCGCCTTATCCGTGCCAACCTTCCGACAATGTTCATTTGCCGAGCTTGACATGCGCAAGATAGCCCTCGCCTTCGCCTTTGCCCTTGCCGTCCCCAGTGTTGCCGGGGCCGCCCAATGCATCACCAGCCAGAGCCAGTTCGGGGCCTTCAAGCAGACGCTGGCCCAGGAGGCCGCGGCGGCCGGCGTCGGCCAGCGCGGCATGCAGGCACTGCAGAATGCCGGACTGTCCGGCATCACCTGGCGCTTCGAATCGAACCCGGCTTCACAGACCGGGACCCGCCATCGCAGCCCCGAAGTGTTCCTCAAGAGCCGGTTTTCCAGCGTCAACTCGTTCATTTCCGGCGCGCAGCGGCGGCTGAACGGCAATGCCCGCCTGTTCCAGTCGCTCGAGAACCGCTATGGCGTCCCAGGCTCCATCCTGGTCGCGATCTGGGGCTATGAAACCTCGTGGGGCGGCTATACCGGCGACACGCCGATCGTCTCCGGCGCGGTGACGCTCGCATCCTATTGCCGCCGCCATCCGCGGTTCCGCGAGCATGCGATCGCCGCGCTGCGCCTTGTCGATCGCGGCGTGATTTCGGCCAACAGTCGCGGCGGCCCGTCGGGCGAACTCGGCCACATGCAGTTTCTCGCCGGCAACTGGATGCGCTTTGCCGTGGACGGCAATGGCGATGGTCGTGCCGACCCCAACAACGCGGCGGATTCGCTTGCCACCGCGGCAAACATGCTCAGCCGCTACGGCTGGCGCGCCGGCCAGCCCTTCACGCAGGGCTCGGCCAATTTCCGGGTGCTTTCGCGCTGGAACGACAGCGGCAACTACCAGCGCGCCATGGCCTATGCGGCCAGCCTGATCGACCAGTGATCGCGGTCGGCGGCCCGCTTCGGGACGCCGTTCACGGCAAACGCGAAAACCCGCGCCTGCACCACAGACGCGGGCGCTGTCGCGAATTGCGCGAGGATCAGTCTTCCTTGGGTGCCAGCACCTGACGACCGCGATACATGCCGGTCTTCAGGTCGATATGGTGCGGGCGCCGCAGTTCGCCCGACGCCTTGTCCTCGACATAGCTCGGGTTCTTGAGCGCATCGCTGGAACGGCGCATGCCGCGCTTGGCGCGGGTCACCTTTCGCTTGGGTACGGCCATGGTCTTTGCTCCAAATCGTCATGCGCATCGGCCGGGCTCCTTGCCAGCCCCGTCGGATAAGCCGTCATGCGCGGAAAAGTGACGGCGCTATACACAATAAGCGCGCCGTTTGAAAGATGGCCCGAGCAGATTCTTGGCCCGATCCGAGGCCCCGGCTTACTGGCTCAGGCAGCCGATATAGGCGCCCGACTGGCGCGCCCGACGGGCGATGACGCCGGCCACTTCGCGGTGATGCGCGCTGGGCCTGGCCGGATCGCGCATGTGCGGATTCGGCAGGGTCGTCGCCAGAAGCGCCGCCTGCATCGCGGTGATGTCGGACGGTTCCCGGTCGAAATGATGCTCGGCGGCCACCTGCACGCCGAACTGGCCCTGCGGCCCCCATTCGGCGATGTTCAGATAGATTTCCATGATCCGCTTTTTCGGCAGCACGAAATCGATCCAAAGCGCCAGCGGCACTTCCAGCGCCTTGCGCACATAGGATCGGTCGTTCCACAGAAACAGGTTCTTTGCGGTCTGCATGGTGATCGTCGAGGCGCCACGCGTGCGCTCCCCGTCCAGCGCATCGGAGATGACCATGTTCAGCGCGGCCCAGTCGATCCCGTCATGGGCGCAGAACTGCCCGTCCTCGGACATCATCACCGACTGGTACAGCGATGGGGCGATCTCGTCGAACTCCACCCATCGGCGCTCGACCGGTTCGCCGGCGAGCGCGCGCGAGAGCATCAAGGTGGATACCGGGCGCACATCCTCCACGCGATAGAGCAGCGCCAGCACAAAGGGCGTCAGCGCGATGGCGAAGAGCACCACAAGAGGAATGAGCACCCAGCGGCGCAGAAACCAGCGACGACGCGAACGCTTCACGGCTGCCGGTCGTGCCTGCCCGGCCGCGCCGCCGGAGGCGCCCGGACCGGGTTTCGCGGGTCGGCCGGCCTTGGCCCTTGCGCGCTTTTTCGGACGCCTTGCCGGTTCGCCGGACGATGAGGGATGGGTGTCGGTCACGGTCTTGTCGGCGGCCCCTGCTCGGCTCGATCGTGGTCGTCCCGTCATTGGCTTCCGACATATGCGTCCTGCCGGCGGCCGGGTCTATGCCAGTGTAACACGGACAGATCGGTTTTGGTTCGCATTTGTCGTTCTGCCCGACCCGAGCTTTGCGGCGGGATAATCGTCGAATATAGACGCCTCATGACCGATGTCTCCCTTTTCCGCTCCGCATTGGCCCAACGCGCCCAGGCCGTCGAGGCCTTTCTGGACAGTGCGATCACGCCGAACACGGTTGCCGGCGAGACGGTCCGGCCGGAGCGACTGGTCGCGGCGATGCGCCATGGTGTTCTCAATGGCGGCAAGCGGCTGCGGCCGTTTCTGGTGATGGAATGCAACGCGCTGCTTGGCGGCGTGGACGATGCGGCGCTGGCGATCGCGGCGGCGGTCGAATGCGTGCACTGCTATTCGCTGATCCATGACGATCTGCCGGCGATGGACGACGACGATCTGCGTCGCGGCGTGCCGACCGTGCATGTCGCCTTTGACGAGGCGACGGCGATCCTCGCCGGCGATGCCCTGCTGACGCTGTCCTTCGACCTGGCCGGACGCCGGCCGGCGGGGCTTTGCGTCGAAAAGGCCAACGCGCTCGTGGTCGCGCTGGCGCGCGCGGCGGGCCTGGGCGGCATGGCCGGCGGGCAGATGCTCGACCTTCAGCACGAGCACGGCGCGGTCGACCCGGCCATGGTCGAAACCATCCATGCCATGAAGACCGGTGCGCTGATCCGCTTTTCGTGCGAGGCGGGCGCGATCGTCGCGCGGCCGGATGCGCGGGAGACGATGCGCCGGTTGGGAGCGATCCTCGGGCTAGCGTTCCAGCTCGCCGACGATCTGCTCGATGTCACCGCCGATGCGGCGGCGATGGGCAAGGCGACCGGCAAGGACGCGGCGGCCGGCAAGCAGACGCTGGTCGGCCTGCACGGGGTCGACTGGGCGCGGCAGCGGCTCGACGCGCTGGTCAGCGAAGCCGACGCCCTGCTGGCGCCGTTCGGCGATAAGGCAGAAACGCTGCGCCAGGCGGCGCATTTCATCGCCCATCGCGGCTATTGACGGCGCTCAGTTCCTGATGACCATGCACGAGCCGCCACCGGCGCGGATGCGACCGCAAATGGCGTTGGCCTCGTTTCGGCTGTCGGCGCCCACGCGCACCACATAGAGCGGCTTCGGCCCACGCGCTGTCCTTTGCCGGCTCACGGCCATGGGCAGGTCGCGCAGGGCGCTGTCGTGTCGCGCCCTGATCCGCTGCCAGGACCGCATCGCGGCCGCGCGGCTGAAATTCCCCGCAAGCTGGATCGCCCAGGGCTTGTGCAGCGTCCCGGCCATCGGCACGGCGGCGGAACGGATCACGGGCAGCCGTTCGCAGGCCTGCCTGAAGGTCTTGCCGTCCTCGAGCGCGAGGTCGCGGATCGCGCGCTCGCGCGGGGCGAAGACCTCGGCCGGCTCGCCGGTAATGCGCAGCACATAGTTCTCCGTTTCGAGCGGCAGGTTGCTGCGGCCGGCCAGCCACCGGTCGACGCGATCCTCGCCGGCATTGTAGGCCGCGGCGGCAAGGCCCAGATTGCCGAAGCGCAGGCGCAACGCCGCCAGATAGGTGGCCGAGGCGGGCAGCGCCTGGCGCGGGTCGAAGCTGTCAGCCAGCCCGCGCCGCGCCGCCGTCGCCGGCATGAACTGGGCGATGCCCTCGGCCCCGGCGGGCGAGACCGCATTGGCGTCGAACCGGCTCTCGGTCCAGATCAGGCGCGCGAAATAGGCCGGAGGCAGACCATTGCGCGTTGCTTCGCGCTCGATGATGCCGCAAATCGCCGAATGGTCCACGGCGGCCGATTCTTCGGCGAACGCTCGTTCCGATTCGGCACCGTAACAGATCAATGCGGCAAGCAGCAGCGTCGCCACACGGTGCGTCAGCGCCGCTGCAAGAACCTCATGCGGCCGCATCCTCGTCGCCTGCCCTGCCGAAACGCGCCTCGATATAGTCGGCGACTATGGCCTCGAAATCGCCGGCGATGTCATCGCCGCGCAGCGTCGCCGCCTTCTTGCCGTCGATGAAGACCGGCGCGGCCGGCGATTCGCCGGTGCCGGGGAGCGAGATGCCGATATCGGCATGCTTGGACTCGCCCGGGCCGTTGACGATGCAGCCCATGACGGCGACCTTGAGCTCCTCGACGCCGGGATACTTGTCGCGCCAGACGGGCATGTTGCGGCGCAGGTCGTCCTCGATCTTGCGGGCGAGCTCCTGAAACACCGTCGAGGTCGTGCGTCCGCAGCCCGGGCAGGCGGCGACGACGGGCAGGAACTGGCGAAAGCCCATGGTCTGCAGCAGCTCCTGGGCGACCTGCACCTCGCGCGTCCTGTCGCCGTCCGGCTCTGGCGTCAGCGAGATGCGGATCGTGTCGCCGATCCCCTGCTGCAGCAGCACGGCCAGCGCGGCCGAGGAGGCGACGATGCCCTTCGAGCCCATGCCGGCCTCGGTCAGGCCCAGATGCAGGGCGTGATCGCACCGACCGGCAAGATCGGTATAGACGGCAATCAGATCCTGCACGCGGCTGACTTTGGCCGACAACAGGATCTTGTTGCGTGGCAGGCCGGTCTGCTCGGCGAGCTCGGCCGACAGCAGCGCCGACTGCACGATGGCCTCGCGCGTGACCTGGTCGGCCGACAGCGGGAAGCCCTTTTCCTGGTTTTCGTCCATCAGGCGCGTCAGCAGGTCCTGGTCGAGCGAGCCCCAGTTGACGCCGATGCGCACCGGCTTGTCGTGGCGGATCGCCATCTCCACGATCTCGATGAACTGCCGGTCGCGCTTGTCGCGAAAGCCGACATTGCCCGGATTGATGCGGTATTTCGCCAGTGCCTCGGCGCAGGCCGGGTGATCGGCAAGCAGCTTGTGGCCGATATAGTGGAAGTCGCCGACCAGCGGCACGTCGTGGCCGAGCCGTTCGAGCCGCTCGCGGATCCTCGGCACGGCGGCGGCGCTCTCGTCGCGGTCCACGGTTATGCGCACGACCTCCGAACCCGCCCTGTGCAGGGCGGCGCACTGGGCGACCGTGGCGTCGATGTCGGCGGTGTCGGTGTTGGTCATCGACTGGACCACGACCGGCGCATCGCCGCCAACGGTCACGCCGCCGACATCGACCGGCACGGATTTGCGGCGTGGCAGAGGCGCGGCGAGATAACCATCGGCATTGTTGTGCATCATGGTCCGGTTTTAGCGATTATGCGCCGCGATCGCAATCGGCACGGCACGCCGACGGCCATCGGCCGGCTACCGCGAATTGATTGCGGGCCGATGACATTGCGCGCCGGGCCGACTATGTTGCGCTGCAATGCGACAAGCCGGACGGGGACGCGACATGGCAGACCAAACAAGGACCGCGGTGGTGACCGGATCCAATTCGGGCATCGGGCTGGGCATCTCCCGGGCGCTGGCCGCCGAGGGCCACAATGTGGTGCTCAATTCCTATACCGACAGCGACGACGATCATGCGCTGGCCCGCGAGACCGCCGAGGCGACCGGCAACCGCACGGTCTATATCCGTGCAGACCTTTCCAAGGCCGACCAGGCGCGCATGCTGGTCGAAAAGGCGGCCGAGACATTCGGCACGGTCGACATCCTGGTCAACAATGCCGGCATCCAGCATGTCGCGCCGGTCGAGGCGTTTCCGACCGAGAAATGGGACGCGATCATCGCCATCAACCTGTCGTCGGCCTTCCACACCACGGCGATGGCCGTGCCGATGATGAAGAAGGCCGGCTGGGGCCGGATCGTCAACATCGCCTCGGCGCATGGGCTCAGGGCCTCGCCCTACAAGGCGGCCTATGTGGCGGCCAAGCACGGCGTGGTCGGCCTGACCAAGACCGTCGCGCTCGAATTCGCCGAAGCAAAGCTCGATGCGACCTGCAACGCCATCTGCCCCGGCTATGTGCTCACGCCGATCATCGAAAGCCAGATCGAGGACCAGAAGAAGGTGCACGGGATGACGCGCGAGGAGGTGCTGGACAAGATCATGCTCATCCGCCAGCCGACGCGGCAGTTCGCCACGGTCGAGCAGCTTGGCGGGCTGGTCGTGTTCCTGTGCTCGGATCATGCCGCGCAGATCACCGGCACGACGCTGTCCGCCGATGGCGGCTGGACGGCTATGTAGCCGCGCGGCGATGGCATCGTCAGGCGAAAGGGCCGGCAACGGCACCGCGAAGCCGGTCAATCTCGCCCTTCAGGGCGGGGGCTCGCATGGCGCCTTCACCTGGGGCGTGCTCGATGCGCTGCTGGAAGACGGCCGGCTCGATTTCGACGGCGTTTCGGGCACCAGCGCGGGGGCGATGAACGCGGTGGCGCTGGCCGATGGCTGGCAGCGCGGCGGGGCCGAAGGCGCGCGGGAGTGCCTCGCCGCGTTCTGGGAGGCGATCGCACGCAAGGGCCGGTTCTCGCCGCTGCAGCGAACGCCGGCCGATATCTGGTTCGGCAATTTCTCCTATGAGAACTCGCCGACCTATCGGTTCTTCGACATCTTCAGCCGGGTCTTTTCGCCCTATGACGTCAATGTGCTCGACTACAACCCCTTGCGCGAGGTGCTCGTCGAAACGATCGATTTCGACCGCGTGCATCGATGCGCCGGCTTCAAGGTGTTCGTGTCGGCCACCAATGTGCACAACGGCAAGGTGCGGGTGTTCCATGGCGAGGAGGTGACCGCCGATGTGGTGATGGCCTCGGCCTGCCTGCCGACGCTCTACAAGGCGGTCGAGATCGACGGGATCCCCTACTGGGACGGCGGTTTCGGCGGCAACCCGGTGCTGTTCCCGTTCTTCTACGAAACGCAGACCGAGGATTGCCTGCTGGTGCAGATCAACCCGATCGAGCGCGAGGCGACCCCGCAGACTGCGCAGGAAATCCAGGATCGGATGAACGAGATCACCTTCAATGCGGGCCTGCTGCGCGAATTCCGGGCGATCGAGTTCGTGCGCCGGCTCAAGGCCGACGGGCGGCTGGAGGGCACCGATTACCGGTCGACCCGCATGCACCGCATCGCCGCCGATGCGGTGGTCAAGGACCTGTCGGCCTCCTCCAAGCTCAACACCGAATGGAGCTTTCTGACCGAGATGCGCGACACCGGGCGCGCGGCGGCACAGGACTTCCTCGAAGCGCATTTCGCCGATATCGGCGTGCGCGCCTCGCTCGACCTGTCGGAGGAATTGAGGGCCGACATCCTGCCGGTGAGCGAGCGCGAACCGGTCGGCAAGCGCATGCGCAAGGCCATGAAACGGCTTTCGCGCGACAACGCGAGGGAAGGCGGCGAATAGGCGCGCCGCTCAGCGCGCCTCGAGCGCGTCGGCGAAGAAGTCGACCAGCGCCTGAACGTGAGGCTCGACGGGCCGTCCGTGCTGGACCTCGCGCTTGAGCCCGGCAAGCGCGAGGACGAATATGCGCCCGATCGTGGTCGCGTCGGCGCCAAATCGGTCCAGCGAGACCTCGCCGCGCCTGGCCGCCTGCTCGACGGCGCGCGTGATAGCCGCTGCCATGGTCGCCTCCCATTTCTCGGCGATGTCGGCGGCGATTTCCTCGTTGATGCCGATCAGCTCGACGCCGTGGGGGGTGTCCTCGACGAAGCGGTGCATGCGAAGGATGGAGCAGTCGATGGCGCCGAGCAGGCGATCGCGAAAGCTGCCCTCGCGCTCGAAGGCGGCCTCGGCGTTCGCCGTCGCGCCGCCCATCAGCTCGCCGGCCAGTGCCCGAAAGATCTCCGACTTGTTCCTGAAGACCTGATAGAGCGCCGGCCGCGACATGCCGGCGGCGCGCGCAATGTCGTCCATCGACGTCTTGCGGAAGCCGTAGGTCACGAAAACTTCAAGGGCGGCCTTCAGGATGGTGCCGCGTTTGCCGTCGACGACGCAATCGAGCATGATGGCTTGACTTTATGACATCTTTCGTTATTTTGTCAAACCGTCGATCGCGGCATTCACAGATGTCGCGGTTTTCGCTATTGTGCAGTGCGGCATAGCAGATTTCGGTCCATTGGGATCAACGGCCGTATTGACCGACAGACCGTCTTGACCAACCGGCGCCCGGCGGCGCATCCAACGAGCAGCACTGGACATCCTCATGAAAGCCCATCGTTACGCGGCGATCCTGGTCTTCATTGCCTGCGCGGGCTGGGTGCTGACCGGCGATTTATCCTATGTCGGCAGTGCCACCGGCCAGGATGACCAGGCGGAGACGACGGCCGATCCGGCGCCGAGCGCGGCCGAAGGCGAGACGGCCCAGCCTCGCGCGCTGCAATCGGTGGCCGTCGCCGTCGTTCCGGGGCTCGAGCATCGCAGGACCATCCGCGTGTCGGGCGTCACCGAGGCCGACAAGCGCACCGAACTGACCGCGCGGGCGGGCGGCATCATCGAGCAACTGCCGGTCGCCGAGGGTGACCAGGTCACCGAAGGCCAGGTGATCGCACGCATCGCCGCCGAAGGGCGCGAAGCGGCCGCACGCAGCGCCGAGCAGGCGCTCGAACAGGCACGGTCGGAGTTCGAGGCGCGGCGGGAACTGGTCGAACGCGGCACGCTTCCGCGCCTGCAACTGGATCAGTTCAAGTCGGCGCTGCTGCAGGCCGAAAGCCAGTACGAGGCGGCAAAGGTCGAACTCGAGCGGCTCGAGGTCGAGGTGCCGTTCGACGGCATCATCGACGAGGTGATGGTCGAGGAAGGTGGCACGGTCAATCAGGGCACGCCGGTGGCGAACCTGATCGCGCTCGATCCGATCATCGGCGTCGGCGAGGTCAATGAAAGCGATCTGAGATCGGTGCGTGTGGGCGGAGATGCGCAGTTGCGTCTGGTCACCGGCGAGGTGGTCGACGGCACGGTGCGCTATGTCAGCCGCGAGGCGCAGCCAAGAACGCGGACATTCACCGTCGAAGTCGAGGTGCCAAATCCCGATCTCGCCGTCCCCGCGGGCATGACGGCCGAGGTGCTGCTGCGCGGCGAGGCGGTCCATGCGACCCCGGTGCCGCGCTCGGTGGTCACGCTCAACGATGAGGGCGAACTGGGCATTCGGGCGGTCGACGAGGAGGACCGCGTCGTCTTCTATCCGATCGACCTGGTCGACGACTCCACCGGGGCGTTGCTGCTGGGCGGCATTCCCCGGGGCGCGCGCATCATCGTCGCCGGCCAGAACCTGGTCACCGAGGACCAGAAGGTCGAGGCCGTTCAGGCCGATCGCGAGATGATCGACCGGCTGATCGCCGAGGCGACCGACGGGGCCGCGATCCAATGATGAATTTCCTGGAAATCGCGGTCCGCAATGCGCGGCTGACAATCGTCGCGCTTTCGTTCTTCCTGATCGCGGGAACTGTCGCCTATGTCGGCATCCCCAAGGAGGCCGAGCCGGACGTTCAGTTCCCGGTCGTCTATGTCGGGCTGTCCCTGCAGGGCATCTCGCCCGAGGATGCCGAGCGGCTGCTGATCCGACCGCTCGAATCCGAGCTCCAGAACATCACCGGCGTCGACACGATGACCGCCAGCGCCTATCAGGGCGGCGGCAACATCGTCGTCGAATTCGACCCCAGCGCCGATCTCAGCCGGGCGCTCGACGATGTGCGCACCGAGGTCGACCAGGCCAAGGGGCAGTTTCCGCCGGGAACCGACGAGCCGAGCGTCGTCGAGGTCAACATCTCCGAATTCCCGGTGATCGTCGTCACGCTGTCGGGTGATGCGCCCGAGCGCGTGCTCACGCGCGCTGCCAAGGCGCTGCGCGACCGCCTCGAAGAGGTCGGCGGGGTCCTGGACGCCAATCTGCAGGGCTCGCGCGACGAACTCGTCGAGGTCATCATCGATCCGGTCAAGCTGTCGTCCTACAATCTGCAGCTCGACCAGCTTGTCGGCGGCGTGGGCGCCAACAACCAGCTCGTCGCCGCCGGAACGCTGGAGGGCGATGAGGGCCGTTACGCGGTCAAGGTCCCGGCACTGATCGAGACGGTCGAGGACATCGCCAATCTGCCGATCTCGGTGAGCGGCAATGCGGTCGTGCGCGCCCGCGACCTGGCGACGATCCGCAACACGTTCGAGGATGCCGAGACCATCGCACGGCTCAACGGCAAGCCGGCGATCGCCATCGAGGTGTCCAAGCGCGCCGGCGCCAATCTGATCGAGACGGTGGATGCCGTCAAAGCCGAAGCCGACGCCTTCCGCTCGGAGCTTCCGGCCGGCGTCGAGGTGACCTTCAGCCAGGACCGCTCGACCAACATCCGCACGCTGCTCGACGACCTTCAGAACTCGGTGCTGACGGCGGTGCTGCTGGTCTTCATCGTCATCCTGTTCTTCCTGGGCTTCCGCTCGTCGCTGCTCATCGGCCTGTCGATCCCGACTTCGTTCCTGATGGGGATCCTGTTCCTGTCGCTGGCCGGCTACACGGTCAATCTGGTCGTCCTGTTCAGCCTCATCCTGGCGGTCGGCATGCTGGTCGACGATTCGATCATCGTGACCGAATACGCCGAACGGCGCATGGCCGAGGGCGTCGCCGCAGCGCCCGCCTTCGCCGAGGCGGCGCGGCGCATGTTCGGCCCGGTGGTGGTCTCCACGCTCACTCGGATCGCAGCGTTCTCGCCGCTCCTGTTCTGGCCGGGGATCGTCGGCGAGTTCATGAGCTACATGCCGATCACGCTGATCGCCACGCTGTCGGCCTCGACGATCTATGCGCTGCTGTTCGCGCCGACCATCGGCTCCATCGTCGGCAAGGCGGCGATCCAGAAGCGCCGGCCTGACGGGCTCTACATGGCGCTGATCAAGCGCGCCGTGCGCTTTCCGATCCTGACGATCCTGGCGGTGGCGGTGCTGCTCGGCGGCATCATCCAGTACTACGTCAACAACAACAACGGCGTCGAGTTCTTCCCGGCCGTCGAGCCCGAATACGGCCTTCTTTACGTGAAGGCGCGGGGCAATCTTTCGCTGGAAGAGCAGGACGCGCTGGTACGCCGGGCCGAGGAGCGCCTGCTCGACTGGCCGGGCATCGACACGGTCTATGCCCGCTCGGGTTCCTCGCGCGGCGGCATCCAGCTCGGTTCGGGCGGCGGCGAGGACACGATCGGCACGATCCAGTACGAATTCGTCGACTGGCGCGAGCGCAAGGCGGCCGGCGATATCCTGACCGATCTGCGCGCCGAGTTCGCCAGCATGCCCGGTGTCCAGATCGAGATCTCGGTGCCCGATGCCGGCCCGCCGCAGGGCAAGCCGATCCAGGTGCGGCTGTCGGCCGACGACCCGACCGGGCTCGAGACCGCCGCCGCGGAGGTGGCCGCCTATCTGGAGACCATCCCGGAGGTGATCGACCTCAATGACGGCCTGCCGCCGCTCAGCGTCGACTGGGAGCTGAAGGTCGACCGGACCGAAGCGGCCAAGTTCGGCGTCGGGCCGGATTCGGTCGGCCGGGTGGTGCAGCTCGTCACGACCGGGTTGAAACTGTCCGACTACCGGCCGGCGGGCGCCGACGATGCCGTCGACATCCGCCTGCGTCTGCCCGAGGACCGGCGCACGCTCTCGATGCTCGACCAGTTGCGCATCGAGACGTCCGGCGGGGCGGTGCCGGTGACCAATTTCGTCAGCCGCGAGCCGGCCGCTTCGCTGGGCACGCTGACGCGCGTGGATGGCTCGCGCACGATCGACGTGACCGCCAACCTCGTCGAGGGCGCCCAGGATTCGGTGTTTCAGGCACAGGTCGCCGAGCACCTGGCGACGATGGACTTCCCGCCCAACATCCGCTGGGAGATGGTCGGGTCGGACCAGGAAAGCGACGAGGCGGCGGCGTTTCTCAGTCAGGCATTCGGCGTGGCGATCTTCCTGATCTTCGCGCTGCTGCTCGCCCAGTTCAACCGGTTCACCTATGTCTGGCTGGTGCTGTCGGCGGTGGTGATGTCGACGATCGGCGTGCTGCTCGGCCTCGCCATCATGCAGATGCCGTTCTCGATCATCATGAGCGCGGTGGGGACCATCGCGCTGGCCGGCGTCGTGGTGAACAACAACATCGTGCTGATCGACACCTATGCGCGGCTGCGCCACGAGGGTGTCGACAAGATGGAGGCCGTGCTCGAGACCTGCCGCGAGCGTGTGCGCCCGGTCATGCTGACGGCGGTGACCGCGATCCTGGGCGTGCTGCCGATCGCCTTCGGGATCAATCTGGCCCTGCTCAGCCACGAGGTCACGGTCGGCGCGCCGTCGACGCAGTGGTGGGTCTCGCTGTCGAGCGCCATCGTGTTCGGCCTGGGGTTCTCGACGCTGCTGACACTGGTGGTGACGCCGGCGGCGCTGATGCTGTTCACGCGGGACAACGAACAACTCGCCAAGGGCAACCGGATCCTGCGGCTCATCCGCTGGCTCCGGGCGCGGCTGTCCCGGCAAACCGCGAACGCCGGGCCTGGCGCGGCGCCCCCAAAGGCGCCCGCAAGGGCGCCCGGCCGTCCGCTGCCGGCCATGGAGCCCGAGGACATGCCCGACGACATGCCGGGCGATGTGCGGCCGTTCCCGAAGGCGGCGGAATAGGGAGGCGGGCTTGCGGTTTCCACCTCCCCTTCACGGCAGGCAGGCGATTGGCGAGCGCAGCGCGACAAAGCCGGGCGGGGGTCGTTGAAGCGGGCCTGAGTGCTCCGCCATTCGCCCCACCCGCTCGACCGGCGCTGCGCTTGGTGTTGCGTGCCTCCCCAAGGGGGAGGCGGGGGTGCATGTCGTTTCGAACCGCTCGCGGCCGTGATTACATGGTCGTCGATGCGCTCACGCCGCGTGCCGCTTGGGCGTGATCAGGCCGCGATTGACCAGCACTTCGGCGATCTGAATCGCGTTGAGCGCGGCGCCCTTGCGCAGATTGTCCGAAACCACCCAGATGTTGAGCCCGTTGTCCACCGTGGGATCCTCGCGTATGCGCGAGATGTAGGTGGCGTCCTCGCCGGCCGATTCATAGGGCGTCATGTAGCCGCCGTCCTCGTGCTTGTCGACGACCAGACAACCGGGCGCCTCGCGCAGGATCTCGCGGGCCCGCTCGGCGGTGATCTCGTTCTCGAACTCGATATTGACCGCCTCGGAGTGCCCGATGAAGACCGGCACGCGCACCGCGGTGCAAGTGACCTTGATCTTCGGGTCGAGCATCTTCTTGGTCTCGGCGACCACCTTCCACTCTTCCTTGGTCGAGCCGTCCTCCATGAAGACGTCGATATGCGGGATCAGGTTGAAGGCGATGCGCTTGGGAAACTTGTCGGTCTCGATCGGATCGGCGACGTAGACGGCACGGGTCTGAGCGAAGAGCTCGTCCATGGCATCCTTGCCGGCGCCGGAGACCGACTGATAGGTGGCAACCACCACGCGTTTGATCGTCGCCGCATCGTGCAGCGGCTTGAGCGCGACGACGAGCTGTGCGGTCGAGCAGTTCGGGTTTGCGATGATGTTGCGCCTGGTGAAGCCCGTGATCGCGTCGGCATTGACCTCGGGCACGATCAGCGGGACATCGGCTTCGTAGCGAAAAGCCGAGGAATTGTCGATCACAACGCAGCCGGCGGCGGCAATCTTTGGCGCCCACTGTTTGGCGACCGAGCCGCCGGCGCTCATCAGGCAGATATCGGTGTCGGAGAAGTCGAAGCTCTCCAGCGCCTGGACCTTGAGCGTCCTGTCGCCGAAGGAGACCTCCTGGCCGACCGAGCGGCGCGAGGCGAGCGGGACGACCGTGTCGGCCGGAAAGCCGCGCTCGGCAAGGATGTCCAGCATTTCGCGGCCGACATTGCCGGTCGCGCCTGCGATGGCGATCTTGAAACCCATGGTTCCCATCTCCTGTCTCTCCCCGTTTGCATCAAAGCACCACTCGTCCCGCCCCCGGGAGAGTGTGGGGCGGAGCGGGTCAGCCGGTCGTCTTCTTGATCATGATTGTGGCCGTCATGGTGGAGTCCTTGTGGTCGAATGCGGGCCGATTGTCAATTCGGCCCCGGCGACGACACATTTCGTGCCCAGCCTGACCCGCATGACCGCCACCACACCATGGCCGCACGCGCTTGCGGCACTCATCGCGATCGGCGCGCTGCTCGCGCCGCACGCCGCCGCCATGTCCGAACCGGTGCCTGGCCGGCTGACGGGCGACACGCTGACCGCCGCCTTTGTCGGCAAGACCTATCGCGGCGTCTATCAGGACGGCGTTTCCTGGCGCGAAACCTATCTGGTCGACGGCGAAGTCGACTATCAGGACGACGTCAACGCGGCACGCGGTGAATGGTTCGTGCGTGAGGATCTCCTGTGCACCTTCTACGACGGCGATCTGGTGGGCGGCTGCTTCGTCGTCATGCGCCGCAGCGAAAACTGCTTCGATTTCTATGCGGTCGATCTTGAGACCAATGTTCCGGCGGCGGGCTGGGGCGCGGTGCGCGGCGCCTTCGGCTGGACGGCGCGCGGCGGTCGTTCCGACCTGCTGCGGACCTGTCCGGAAGGGCTGGTCTCGTAGGCCCGCGCGGTGAATCTCAACAGATCCTAGCCCGCATAGGCGGCGACGATGGCATCGCCCATCTCGGCGGTGGAGACCTTCCTCGCCCCCTCGCTCATGATGTCGCCGGTGCGCAGGCCCTGATCGAGCACCATGGAGATCGCGGTTTCGACCCGGTTGGCCTGCTCGATCATGGCGAAGGAATATCGCAGGCACATGGCAAAGGAGGCGATCATGGCGATCGGGTTGGCAACGCCCTGCCCGGCAATGTCGGGCGCCGAGCCGTGCACGGGCTCGTACATCGCCTTGCGCCGGCCCGTCGCGGGGTCGGGGGCGCCGAGCGAAGCCGACGGCAGCATGCCCAGCGAGCCCGTCAGCATGGCGGCGACATCCGACAGCATGTCGCCGAACAGATTGTCGGTGACGATGACGTCGAACTGCTTGGGCCAGCGCACGAGCTGCATGCCGCCGGCATCGGCCAGTATGTGGGTCAGTTCGACATCCGAAAAGCGCGTCGCATGGGTGGCGGTGACGACCTCGTTCCACAGAACGCCCGACTTCATCACATTGCGCTTTTCCATCGAGCAGACCCTGCCCGACCGCGTGCGCGCCAGCTCGAAGGCGACGGCGGCGATGCGCTCGATCTCGCCGGTCTCGTAGACCTGCGTGTCGACGGCGCGCTTTTGCCCGTTGCCCAGATCGGTGATCTCCTTGGGTTCGCCGAAATAGACGCCGCCGGTGAGCTCGCGCACGATCAGGATATCGAGGCCCTCGATCACGTCGCGCTTCAGCGATGACGAATCGGCCAGCGCCGGATAGCATATGGCCGGCCTGAGATTAGCGAAAAGGGCCAGGTCCTTCCGGAGCCGCAACAAACCGGCCTCGGGCCGTTTGTCATAGGGAACGGCGTCCCATTTCGGCCCGCCGACGGCGCCGAACAGCACCGCATCGACGGTCCTCGCCGTTTCCATGTCGGCCTCGGAGATCGCTTCGCCATGGGCATCGAATGCAGCGCCGCCGACCAGGCCCTGCGTCGTCGTGAAGCCGGCATCCTCGGTCGCGTTCATGTGGTCGATCAGCTTGACCACTTCGGCCATGGTTTCGGGGCCGATGCCGTCGCCGGGCAGCAGCAGGAGCGAGCG
The DNA here is from genome assembly GCF_030732865.1 of Roseitalea sp. MMSF_3546. Lineage (GTDB taxonomy): Bacteria > Pseudomonadota > Alphaproteobacteria > Rhizobiales > Rhizobiaceae > Roseitalea. The sequence goes on along the minus strand of NZ_JASHKB010000001.1, from coordinate 48,269 downwards.
TTGTGTCATGGCGTGTCTCTTCGTGCGGGGAATCTGGCGTGCTTGTAGGCAGATCGCGGGCCGGACTCAACCGCCGCGCGGCTTGCCGGCACGCCAATCGCGCGCGCGCCTGTTCCGGCCAGCGAGCCGCGCGGTCTCGGCGATGCGTTTGGCCCGGGTGCCGGGACGTCTTGCCTGCTTGATCCATTCAAGGATCCCGCGTCGCGCCGAAAACGGAAAGGCGTCGAAATGGCCTCGCGCGCCGGGCACGGCATCGAGGGCGGCCGCCAGATCGTCCGGCACGATCCCTTGCTCGACATCGTCCAGAAACGACCAGGAGCCGTCCTCGCGCGCAGCGTCGACGATGGCCTGGCCGGCCGGATGCATGAGGCCTTGCCGTTCAAGGCTCAGGACGATGCGCTTGTTGACCGCCGACCAGGCGCTGCCGGGCTTGCGCGGCGAGATCATGAGCAGGCTGCGCCCGGCGTCCTTCTTGCGTGGCAGCGAGTCGACCCAGCCATAGCGCAACAGCGCCGCGAGAAGCCGCTCGCGCTCGATATGGCCCGCATTTGCGGACTTTCGCCAGAGCACCAGCCAGACGCTCCGTCCTTGCCCATGATTGGCGTCGAGCCAGGCAAGCAGTTCGGCCTCGCTGGAGACGGCAATCTGCTCGAGCGTCTCGCCGGCCATCGCGGCCCGTCAGCCCTTCTTCGCGGTGACGTCGATCTCGATCTTCATCTCCGGCCTGATCAGGCCGGTGACCGTCATGGTCGCGGCGGGCTGTATCCCGGCGAAAAACGCGCCGAGGATCGGAAACACGCGATCGACAAGACCGGCATCGGTGATCGCGTAGCGCGCACGCACGATGTGCGCGCGCTCGAAGCCGGCCTCGGCAAGCGTGCGGTCGATGGTGGCGAGCGCGTTGCGCGTCTGGGTTTCCACGTCGTCCGGCATGGTCATTGTGGCATAGTCATAGCCGGTCGTTCCGGAAACGAAACACCAATGCCCGTCGACGAGGGCACGGCTGTAGCCGGCGGCGGACTCGAATGGCGAGCCGCTCGAAATGTGGCGGCGGTCGGTCATGCTTCGGTCCTGACGATGACGGCGAGAATGCGGCGCACCAGTGGCCCGACGATCAGGACCGCCGGGAAGGCGAGCGCCCATGACGACAGCCAGGCGGACAGGAAACCGTTGAGCGAGCCGATGGCCAGAAAGGTCGACAGGCACGAGACGATGCACGACATCATGCCCGACAGGAGGAAGCCGAACGCCAGTGGCTCGGCGCGTTTTGGCAGGAAAGGCCGCATGGTCGCTTCCGTTGCGTTCATGCCCAGGGCCGGCTGTCGGCCCGGCTCGCTTCATAGGTGTCGATCGCCGCGGCCTTCTGGAGCGTCTGGCCGATGTCATCGAGACCGTTGAGCAGGCAATGCTTGCGGTGCGGGTCGATGTCGAAATGGATGACGCTGCCATCGGGGCCGCGGATTTCCTGGGCTTCAAGGTCGACCGACAGCGTGGCGTTGGCGCCGCGTTCGGCATCGTCCATCAGCTTGCCCAGCTCTTCGGGGCTGACGACGATCGGCAGGATGCCGTTCTTGAAGCAGTTGTTGTAGAAGATGTCGGCGAAGCTGGTGGAGATGACGCACCGAATGCCGTGGTCGAGCAGCGCCCAGGGCGCGTGCTCGCGCGAGGAGCCGCAGCCGAAATTGTCGCCGGCCACCAATATCTTGGCGTCGCGCCAGGCCGGCTTGTTGAGCACGAAATCGGGGTTCTCCGTGCCGTCCTGGTTGTAGCGCATCTCCGCGAACAGGCCCTTTCCGAGGCCCGTGCGCCGGATGGTCTTCAGATAGTCCTTGGGGATGATCATGTCAGTGTCGACATTGATGATCGGCAGCGGTGCCGCCACCCCGGTGAGCTTGTCGAATTTTTCCATGGTGTTCGCCCTTGTCGGTTGGCGAGGGTCTATCAGTCTTGCGCATGAAAATGAAGCGCGGCGCGCCCGCGATCAAGACTTGCGCGAACGCGCAAGTGCGCGGCACAAGAAGCCATGCAGACTTCCCGTTCGCACACGCCGCGCCGCTCGGTGCTCTACGTGCCAGCCGATCGCCCGCGGGCGATGGCAAAGGCGGAAACGCTGGGCAACGACGCCGCGATCTTCGATCTCGAGGACGCGGTTGCGCCCGAGGCCAAGAACGCCGCGCGCGAGGGCTTGCGCCGCCATTTCGCCGAGCATCCAAGTTCACCCAAAGAACGCGTGATCCGCATCAACGCGCTCGACACGCAGTGGGGCACCGAGGATCTGCTCGCCGCCCGCGCCTGCATGCCCGACGCGATCCTTCTGCCCAAGGTCGAAGCGGCGGGCGACCTCGTCGCCCTCGCCGACGCGCTGGCCGAAACCGATGCGCCGCCGACGCTGAAACTGTGGGCCATGATCGAGACGCCACGCGCCGTCATCAATGCCGCCAGGATTGCCGAAAAGGCGCAGGAGTCAAGCATGCGCCTTGATTGTTTCGTTATCGGAACGAACGATCTCTTCGCCGCCGCCCGGCTTCCCATGGCCGGCGCGCGTGACCATGCCCATGGCTGGCTGATGGCCGTGGTGCTGGCCGCTCGCGCCGGCGGGATCGACGTGCTTGACGGCGTGTTCAACGATCACAACGACGCGGACGGGTTTGCCGCCGAGTGCGCGGCCGGCGCGGCGATGGGCTTTGACGGCAAGACGCTGATCCATCCGGCGCAGATTGCGGCGGCCAATGCCGCCTTTGCGCCCGATGCGCAGGCGGTCGCGGCGGCGCAGCGCGTCGTCGATGCCTTCGCACTGCCCGAAAATCGTGACAAGGGCGTGATCGTGGTCGATGGCCGCATGGTCGAGCGGCTGCATCGCGACGCGGCGCTGGCGCTGATTGCCCGGCACGGCAGAATCGCGCAATCTGACGCGGGTGCGGACGATGGGGACTGAAAGGCGATGAAGGCCTATCGATATCTGACCGGATTCGACGATTCGGCGTTCTGCCACAAGGTGACCGAGGCCCTGTCGAAGGGCTGGGAACTGCATGGCGATCCGAGCTATGCCTTCGATCCGGTCGCCGGGAAGATGCGCTGCGCGCAGGCCGTGACAAAGGACGTGCGGGACCATGACTACGACCCGCTGCTCAAGCTGGGCAGTCTGTAGCGGTCCGGCCCCGCCGCCGCCGGTCAGCCGACCGAGGCTTCGATGCGGGCCATGTCGTCGTCGGACAGGCCGAAATGGTGGCCCAGTTCGTGCACCAGCACGTGCGTGACGATGTCGCCGAGCGTTTCATCGTTCTCGCACCAATAGTCGAGAATGGCGCGGCGATAGAGCGTGATGCGGTTGGTTTCCTGGCCGGTGGCCGGGTTCCACAATTCGGCGATCCCCCGCCCTTCGAACAGGCCGAGCAGGTCGAACGGCGTATCGAGCCCGAGATCGTCGAGAACGTCGTCGCTGGGAAAATCGGCGATGCGGATCTGCACGTCGCCAGTGAGCTTGCGGAACTCGCGCGGCAGATGCGCATAGGCCTCGCGCGCGATCTTCTCGATCGCCGCCAGGTCGGGCGCGAAGCGCTGGTCCCAGTCATGTGCCGGATCGTGAATGCCCATATGCGTCCGTCTTGCTTTTCGGCCCATATATGGGGTCGGCGCCGATTTTGAAAGATTTGCGGTATTCGGCGGCCGCGCCGGCCCGATGCGGCCGGTGGCTCGCGCATCCATGCCGGTCAGAAGCGGTCGGGCCGCAGCACGTCGACATCGGCAATGGTGATGATGCCCATTTGCGGCTCGAGCGCCTCGTAGATGCGGTCGATGGCGATATCGGCCTGCTCGGCCGACATCACCGACACGATCATGACCATGCGGCCGGTATCGCCGATCATCCTGTCGGTGTCCCAGGTGCCTTCCGAGCCCTTGCCGGCATGGGCGTCGAACAGGGTGTAGCCGGAAACCGGCACCCGGTCGAGAACGCGCGTGATACGGCCGACGACGGGGGCCTCGCAGATCACCGTCATCTGCTTCTTGGGGTGGGTCTTCATCTCATCCTCCCGCGACCAGCTGGGCGATTGCGGCATAGGCCGGAATGCCGACGGTCAGGTTCATCGGGAAGGTAACACCGAGCGACAGCGACAGATAGATCGATGGTCGCGCCTCGGGCAGAGCCAGGCGCATGGCGGCGGGCACGGCGATATAGGACGCGCTGGCGGCGAGCGTCAGCAGAAGCGCGGTGCCGCCGGCGGACAGTCCGGCGAGCAGCGCGAAGGGTACGGCGATGGCGGCGCCGACGAAGGGCATGACAAGACCGAAGCCGACCAGCCGCGCATCGAGCACCTGGCGGGCCTGCGCCATGCCGCGCCCGGCGACCGCACCCATGTCGAGAAGGAACAGGCACAGAACGCCAGTGAAGGGCACCACGATGAAGCCCTCGATGGCCGCCATGCCCTCGGCCCCGGTGATCGCGCCGATGACGAAGGCGCCCATAAGCACCACGACCGAGGAGTTGAGGAAGACCTCCTGCAAGAGCCCGTTATTGCCGTGCTCGGTGGCCTTGCGGTGGCTGGCCGCCGAGCGGGCCAGAAACAGCGCGACCAGGATGGCCGGCGTCTCCATGACCGCGGCGACGGCGACCATGAACCCTTCCGGCGCCAGGCCGATCGAGCGCACCGCTTCGGTCGCCGCCACGAAGGTGACGATGGAGATCGAGCCGTAATGGGCGGCGACTGCGGCCGCATCGATGCGCGGCAGCTTCGAGATGCGGCCAAGGATGACGAAGGCGACAAGCGGGATCAGGGCCGAGAGCACCGCACCGGCGAGCAATGCGAGCACCAGCGCGAGCGTCAGGCCCTCGGCGGCGAGCGCGACGCCGCCCTTGAAGCCGATCGCCAGCATCAGATAGATCGACAGCGTCTTGGCCATCGCCTCGGGCAGGGTGAGCTGCGAGCCGGCGAGCGAGCCGACAAATCCCAGGATGAAGAACAGAACCGGCGGGGACAGGATGTTGCCGGCGGCGAGCTGGAAGATGGCGTCCATGGCGGGCGGTCGTCGCTTTGCGCTGGGTGGGGCGGGTCCGGGCGTCGGTCGCGCCTCTATAAAGGGCCGCGTTGCACCGCACAAGGCAACGCCGGATCGGCCTGACAATTGCCCCGCCGGAACCTTGCGCCAGGCGAAGCGTTGGCTGGGCAGACAACAAGATAGGGGAAACAAACCGTGATTGAATGGATTCTGATCCTGCTCGTCATTGCCGCGGTGGCCGGCCTGCTCGGCTTCGGCCGTCTGTCCGGCATCGCGCTGACGGGCGCAAAGATCCTCATCGCCATCGTGCTCGTGCTGTTCCTGCTCGTGCTGTTCGGCATCATCGCCATAGCCTGAGCGCGCCACTTTAACTTCATGGCCATTTCCTCCATATGGTGTGGAGCACACGCCGGCATGGAGCGCAGCGCAGGCAATGGCCATCGACGCGGATTTCGCCAAGATGAACGGGCTCGGCAACCAGATCATTGTTGCCGACATGCGCGGGCGTGCCGATGAGATCACGCCGCACGCTGCGGTGGCGCTGAATCACGATCCGGACACGGCCTTCGACCAGATCATGGCGATCCACGATCCGCGCTCGGATGGCACGGACGCGTTCATCCGCATCTACAACAATGACGGTTCGCAGGCGGGCGCCTGCGGCAACGGCACGCGCTGCGTGGTGCAGGCGCTGGCCGCCGAGACCGGCCGCGCCGCCTTCACCTTCGAGACGATCGCCGGCATCTTGAATGCCGAAGAAGACGAGAACGGTCTGGTGTCGGTGGATATGGGCGTGCCGCGTTTCGGTTGGCAGGACATTCCGCTGGCCGAGGAATTCGCCGACACGACCGGGATCGAATTGCAGATCGGGCCGATCGACGCGCCGGTGCTGCACACGCCGTCCGTGGTCAGCATGGGCAATCCGCATGCCGTCTTCTGGGTGTCGGACGACATCTGGGCGCATGATCTGGCCCGGTTCGGCCCGCTGCTCGAAAACCATCCGATCTTTCCCGAACGCGCCAACATCACGGTCGCGCGGGTGCTCGATCCGGCGCATATCGTCATGCGTACCTGGGAGCGCGGCGTCGGCCTGACACAGGCCTGCGGCTCGGCGGCCTGCGCCACGCTGGTCGCGGCGGCACGCAAGAGCCTTGTCGGCCGGGCGGCAACGGTGACCGTGCCGGGCGGAGACCTGCACATAATGTGGCGCGAGGACGATCATGTCGTCATGACCGGCCCGGCCGAATGGGAGTTCGCCGGCAAGCTCGATCCGGCGACGGGGCAATGGCAGCGCGCGCTCGCCGGCGACAACGACAATGCCGAACGGGACACGGCCTGATGGCGGTCGAAGTCACCACATTCGGCTGCAGGCTGAACGCCTATGAGGGCGAGGTCGTACGGCGCGAGGCCGAACAGGCCGGGCTCGGCGCGCTCGAAGGCGGTGCGGTGGTCATCAACACCTGCGCGGTTACCGGCGAGGCCGTGCGCCAGGCGCGTCAGGCGATCCGGCGGGCCCGCCGCGACAATCCGCAGGCGCGCATCGTCGTGACAGGCTGTGCGGCGCAGACCGAGCCGGGCACCTTTGCCGCGATGGACGAGGTCGACCTGGTGATCGGCAATGACGACAAGCTGCGCGCCCAGTCCTACCGCGCGCTGCCCGAGTTCGGCGTCAACGCGTTCGAGAAGGTGCGCGTCAACGACATCTTCGATGTGCGCGAGACCGCCAGCCACATGGTCGATGCGATCGAGGGGCGCACCCGCGCCTTCGTGCAGGTGCAAAATGGCTGCGATCATCGCTGCACTTTCTGCATCATTCCCTATGGGCGCGGGCATTCGCGTTCGGTGCCGATGGGCGCGGTGGTCGAACAGGTGCGCCGGCTGGTCGACAACGGCTATAGCGAGGTCGTGCTGACCGGGGTGGACCTGACCTCCTACGGGCCGGACCTGCCGGGCGCGCCGAGCCTGGGGCGGCTGGTCAAGACGATCCTCAGTCATGTGACTGACTTGCAGCGATTGCGGCTGTCTTCGATCGATTCCATCGAGGCGGACGACGCGCTGTTCGATGCCATCGCCAACGAGGCGCGGCTGATGCCGCATTTCCACCTTTCGATGCAGCATGGCGACGATCTGATCCTCAAGCGCATGAAGCGCCGGCACGGCCGCGCCGATTCCATCGGCTTTTGCGAGATGGTTCGTGCGCTCAGGCCCGATGCCTCCTTCGGCGCCGACCTGATCGCCGGGTTTCCCACCGAGACCGAGGCGATGTTCGACAACACGCTGTCGGTCGTCGACGCCTGCGGGCTGGCGCGCGTGCATGTGTTTCCGTTCTCACCGCGCACGGGTACGCCGGCGGCGAAGATGCCGCAGCTCGACCGGGGCGTCGTCAAGGCGCGCGCGGCGCGGCTGCGCGCGGCGGCCGAGCGGGCCTGGCGGACGCACTTGCGCCGGTTTGACGGCGAGACGCTGGCGGTGCTCATCGAAAAGCCCGGCTTCGGCCGTGGACCGGACTTCACGCCGGTGGTCGTCGACGGACCGGCGGGGGAACCCGGCGAGATCGTGACCGTTGCGATCACGGGCGATGACGGCAACGCGCTGGTCGGCCGGTCGGCGCTGCCGATGGCTGCGGAGTAGCGCGATGGCAGGACTGTTCAAACGCATCTTCTCGTTCGGCAAGGGCCGCGTCGAGGAAACCCAGGGCGACCCGACGGCGCCGCAACCGCCCCAGGAGGTCCCGCCGCCGCCCTTCGAGACGCCGCCGGTGACGCCGGGCGAGGTCCCGCCGCAACCCGATCCCACGCCCTATCCGCCCGATGAGGTGCCGCCGGCACCGGGGCCCGAGGCGCCTCCGGACGGCGAGCCCGGGCCGCCGCCCCCGGAGGAATTGCCGCCGCAGACCGAGCCCGTGCCCGAGCCGCCACCGGAGATCGAGCCCGATCATCCGGTCGAGGCGCCCGACCGGCCCGAGCCCGGGCCGACGCCGGAGCCGCCGGGCATCGACCCGACCACCCCGGAGAAGACCCCGCCCGCCTCGCTTGCGCCGGTGCCTGCCGCCGACACCGGCCCGCGCAAGGTCACGATCGGCGACCATCCGGTGGACGCGGCCGAAACCATCCCGACCCAGAACCCGCAATCGGAAGGCTGGTTGCGGCGGCTGACCTCGGGCCTGTCGCGATCCTCGCGCCAGCTCACCGATTCCATTTCGGGCGTGTTCACGCGGCGCAAGCTCGATGACGAGACGCTCGAGGCGCTCGAGGACATCCTCATCCAGGCCGATCTCGGCGTGGAGACCGCAATGCGCGTCACCGATACGCTGGCGGCGACGCGGCTGGGCAAGGACGTTTCGCCCGAGGCGGTGCGCGCGGTCATGGCCGGCGAGATCGAGGCGGTGCTCGCGCCCGTCGCGCAGCCGCTCGAACTCGACCTTTCCCACAAGCCGCACGTGATCCTGGTCGTCGGCGTCAACGGCACCGGCAAGACGACGACGATCGGCAAGCTGGCGGCCAAGCTGCGCGCGGCGGGGCTTTCGGTGACGCTGGGCGCAGGCGACACGTTCCGCGCCGCGGCCATCGAGCAACTCAAGATCTGGGCCGAGCGCACGGGATCGCAATTCGTCGGCACCACGCTGGGCGCGGACGCGGCGGGCCTTGCCTATGACGCCTATGCGCGGGCGCGCGAAAACGGCTCGGACGTGGTGATCATCGACACCGCCGGCCGGTTGCAGAACAAGGCCGAGCTGATGGACGAACTGGCCAAGATCGTGCGTGTCCTGCAAAAGCACAATGCGGACGCCCCGCACACCGTGCTGCAGACGCTCGATGCGACGACCGGCCAGAACGCGCTCGGCCAGGTGGAGATCTTCCGCAACGTCGCCGGCGTCAACGGGCTCGTCATGACCAAGCTCGACGGCACCGCGCGCGGCGGCATATTGGTGGCGATCTCGGCGAAGTTCAAGCTGCCGGTCTATTTCATCGGCGTCGGCGAGGGTGTCGACGATCTCGAACCGTTCCGCGCCCGCGATTTCGCCCGCGCCATCGCCGGGGCCGACGCGCCCGTGCCACAGGAAGCCTGACCCATGAGCGAAGCCACCGACCGCGCGGCAACCGAAAAGCCGGCCATGCACCCCATGCTCAAGCTCGTGCTGGAGTTCGGCCCGCTGCTGGCCTTCTTCTTTGCCAATGCCCGCGGCGGATGGCTCGCCGACCGCTTCCCGCAGCTTGCCGAACTGGGCGGGCCGATCTTCATCGCCACGGCCGTGTTCATGGTCGTCACCGTGATCGCGCTGTCGGTGTCCTGGCTGGTGGCGCGCCACATCCCGCTGATGCCGCTGGTCTCGGGCGTGATCGTCATCGTCTTCGGCGCTCTGACGCTGTGGCTGCAGGACGAATTGTTCATCAAGATCAAGCCGACCATCATCAACACCATGTTCGGCACGGTGCTGCTGGTCGGGCTGTTCGTCTTCCGGGTCTCCCTGTTGCGCTACGTCTTCGACACCGCCTTCAAGATCGACGACCGGGGCTGGTACAAGCTCACGGTGCGCTGGGGGCTGTTCCTTTTGTTCCTGGCAATCCTCAACGAGGTGATCTGGCGCAGCTTTTCGACCGATTTCTGGGTCGCCTTCAAGGTCTGGGGCATGACGCCGATCACGCTCGCCTTCACCCTGTCGCAGATGCCGCTTCTGATGCGCCATTCGCTCGAAGAGGAGTGACCCGGCCTCAGGTCCTTCCGGCTTCGCGCAAGACCTTGCGGATATAGGTGTTGGCCGAGCGGAAATGGCTCGGCCCCGACGCTTCCGCCCAGCGTCCGAGCGTCCATTTGTTCATCCACGGGTAAAGGCCCGCGACGTAAAGCACCTCGTCGCCGTTGGCGGCGATGAAGGCGCGCAGGCGCATGGCCTGCGCCTCAAAGGCGGTGCGCAGTACGGCCCAGTCGCACCTGTTGGCGTCTTCGTAGATCGGCGCATTGTAGGCCTTGAGCTGGGTCCACTTGACGCCGGGCGCCGGCGTTTGAACGGGCTTGCCCGCCCGCGATGCCTCGACCCAGGCGAAGAACAGCCCGATCCAATGGGTGCGATGGGCGATGACGCCCTTTATCGTCGCGGTTTCGCCCGGCGCGGACAACATGGACTTGGCTTCGGTGATACCGTCGAGGGTGCGCGTCAGCCGGGCGTGCTCCTTATCGAAGACGGTGAGCAATTCGTGCTGGCTGGTGGCGGCGGGCATGGCGCCTCGTTCCGATTGGTCTCGGGGGCGATCGTATCGCGGCAAGCGGGCAGACGCCTTGCGTCAAGTCAATCCATGCCGGCATCGGCGCCCTCGGGGTTGGTGAAGGGCGGCGCGCCGCCCTCGCCGCTTGCGAGCCGGCGGTGATGGTGCAGCATCCAGTGCACGGTCGGAAAGGCGAGTTCGTCCCAGGGAATGGCGTCGAAGCGGAACAGTCGGGCCTCGAGCGTCTCCTCGCCGGCGGAGAAATGGCCATCGGTCAGCGTGGCGCGATAGATGAGCTGCACCTGGCTGAGCCGGCGCACGGTGTAGATCGCCAGCACGTCGTGCAGGACAAGCTCGGCATTGGCTTCCTCGCGCGCTTCGCGCCGCGCCCCTTCTTCGGGCGTTTCGCCCAGTTCCAGATAGCCGGCGGGAACGGTCCAGTATCCGCGACGGGGTTCGATCGAGCGACGGCACAGCAGGATGGCGCCGTCATGGTCGATGACGGAGCCGACGACGATGCGCGGGTTCTCGTAGGCGATGAAGCCGCAATGATCGCAGACCTTGCGGCGGTGGGTGTCCCCGTCCGGCCGGCTGGTGGAAAAACGCGGTGCGAGATGATCGTTCATGATCGCCAGGATAGGGCAGGCCGCGGCCCAGGGAAATGCCCGGAACCTCGGCTACCGACGGCCGGCGAGCGCGTCCTCGACCATCATCAGTTCGGACAGGTTTTCAGCCGTCACATAGCCGGCGAGCGCGCCGTCGCGGCCCATCACGGCGACGGCGGGCTTGCGATGCTGCTGGAGCTGAACCATGGCCGCATAGAGCGTTTCGTCTTCGGTCATCACCGGCACGTCGCGGTTCATGTAGGCGCTGACCGGCCCGTCGCGGCCGGCCTCGTCGAGCCCGGCGATCAGGTCGCGCGTGCCGAGCACGCCGGCCATGGTGCCGTCATTGGCGAGCACGGGAAACTCGCGCTGCGTGGTCATCAGCAGAAGATCGGCCGCCTGCCCCAGACGGGCGCCGGGGCCGAGCGCCTCGTACTGGGTGATCATGCCATCGCGCACGCCCAGCGAACGCGCAATGTCCTGCATGCCCGTCATCTGCGATTCGGCGGTGGCGGCGATATAGACGAAGATCGCCACGAAGATGAGCAGCGGATTGCCGCCAAGAAGGCCCAGGAAACCGAATATGATGGCCAGGAACTGCCCGATACGGGCGGCGATCTGCGTCGCCCGGACGCGCGAATAGCGCGTCGCCAGCAGCGCGCGCAGGACCCGTCCGCCATCCATGGGAAAGGCGGGGATGAGGTTGAACAGCACCAGGATCACATTGACCGCCGCAACGCGCGCCACGAAGCTCACCGTCGGATCCTCGATCGCGGCGGCCGTCGAAAGGTCGACATTGGCACCCAGGATGAAGATCAGGACCGTGGCGATGACGACGTTGACGGCCGGGCCGGCCAGCGCGACGACGATCTCCTGGCCGGGCTTTTCGGGCATGCGCTCGAGCTGCGCCACGCCGCCGATCGGCAGCAGCGTGATGCGCGGCGTGACGATGCCATAGCGCCGCGCGGCGATGGCATGGCCGAGCTCATGCAGCACCACGCAGGCGAAAATGGCGATGATGAAGGCGATGCCCTCGACCGCCGCGGCGGTGCCGCCTGTCTGAAGCGCCACAAGGCCGATCCAGGCAAGCAGCAGGAAGAAGGTCAGATGGATGCGGATCTGACTTCCTGCCACCGTGCCGATGGAAAAGGACCATTGCATCGCCGTTCAATATCTGCCCAGATGCATCTCAGTGCCCGCGCATACTACGCAAGACCGCGTTTTGCCAGCATGGCGTTAGGCGTCGGGAGCCGGCCGCGGAACGCCAGATAGGAGTCCTCCGGATCGCGCGCGCCGCCGGCCGCATAGATGTGTTCGCGCAGCCTGTCGGCCAGATCGGTGTCGAAGGGGTCGCCAGCTTCCTCGAAGGCCGAGAACGCATCGGCATCGAGCACCTCCGACCACATGTAGGAGTAGTAGCCGGCCGAGTAGTGATCGCCAGAAAAGACGTGCTGGAAATGCGGCGGCCGGTGACGCATCGCGATCGCCCCGGGCATGCCGAGCGCGGACAGCCTTTCGTGTTCGAAGGCGACGACGTCATCGGGCACTTGCGCGCGCTGGTGAAAGGCCATGTCGAGCAAGGCGCAGGCGGTGTACTCGATCGTTTCACGGCCGGTGTCGAAATTGCTGGCGGCCAGAACCTTGTCGAGCAACGCGGCGGGCATCGGTTCGCCCGTTTCCTCATGCACCGCAAAGCGGTTGAGCACTTCGGGCACGGTCAGCCAGTGCTCGAAGAGTTGCGAGGGCAGTTCGACGAAGTCACGCGCCACGCGGGTACCGGAGATGCTGGGATAGGTCACGTTGGAGAGCATCCCGTGCAGTGCATGGCCGAATTCGTGGAACAGCGTGCGTGCGTCGTCAAACGACAGATAGGCGTGCCGGCCGGCCGGCGGCTTGGCGAAGTTCATCGAATTGGTGACGATCGGCGTCTCCCCCCTGAGCGCCGACTGCACCTTCATCGCGCTCATCCAGGCTCCCGAACGCTTGGTGGGGCGGGCGAAATAGTCGCCCACGAACACGGCGACGTGGTTTCCGTCGGCGTCGCTGACCTGCCAGACACGGGTGTCCGGATGGTGCGTCGTCAATCCCCGGACTTCCTCGAAGCGCAGGCCGAAGAGCCGGCCGGCCGTGTCGAAGGCGGCCTCGATCATGCGTTCGAGACGCATATAGGGTTTGACCTCGTCATCGGCGTAGTCGTAGCGCGCCGCCCGGATCCTTTCGGCATAGTATCGCCAGTCCCAGGGCTCGAGCCGATGGTTGGCGCCCTCCTCGCGCATCAGCGCGGCGATGTCGTCGGCCTGGCGCGCGGCGCTCGTGCGGGCCTTGTCCCAGACCGTCTCGAGCAGCGCGTTCACCGCTTCGGGCGTCTTCGCCATGGTGCCGTCGAGCTTGAGTTCGGCGAAATGGTCATGACCGAGCAGCGCGGCCTTCTGCGCGCGCAGGGCCAGTGTCTCGGCCATGATGGGACGATTGTCGGCGTCGCCTTCGCCCTCGCCGCGCGACATCCATGCGCGCCACGCCCTTTCGCGCAATTCGCGGTTGGGGCAAAATGTCAGGAAGGGCTCGACGATCGAGCGCGACAGGCTGACGGCGTGGCCGCCGTCCTTGCCGTTTTCGGCGGCAACGCCGGCCATGGCGTTCACCAGCCATTGCGGCAGGCCGGCAAGATCGGCGGCATCGACCGGCATCGTCCATTCGGCCTCATCCCTGAGCACGTTCTGGCCGAACGCCGTGCCCAGCTCCGCCAAGCGTGCGTTGATCGCGGTCAGGCGGGCCTGGTCCTCGCCTTCGAGCGCGGCGCCCTGGCGGATCAGATTGCGTCTGTAGCGCATGAGGACCTGCCGCTGCTCCTCGTCAAGTTCGAGGCGATCCTGCCAGAGACGCTCGATGCGCTCGAACAGTTCCCGGTTGCGCGCGATTTCACCGCCATGGCGGGCAAACAGCGGCGATAGTTCGCGCTCGGCGGCCTGGATGATCGGATTGGTGTGGTTGGACGCCTTGAGATAGAAGAGCGTCGCCGCCCGCGACAGCAATTGACCCGAGCGCTCGAGCGCTGCGACCGTGTTGTCGAAGGTCGGCGGCTCCCGATTGCCGGCGATCGCCTCGATTTCGGCGAGTTCGGCGGCAAAGCCGGCCTTGATCGCCGGTACGAAGTCGGTGTCCTCAATGTCCTCGAAGCGGGGCAGGCCGAGCGGGCCATCCCATTTGTCCATGGCGGGATTGATCTTGCTTGTCACGGGGTGCATCCGGTGTGAGTGATCGGGATCGGGCGGTCTCCGCTTCACCTAAGCCGGCCCGGTGCGGGTGCCAAGTGCCGCGTGGGGTTTTGCGGCGGCCGTCAGCGCGTGGGCGGGCGGCGTCGCTGCAGTTCGGCGAAACGATCATTGATGGTCTCGCGCACCGCTTCCCACAGCAGCGAGAAGGATTGAAAGCCCTCCTCGGAGACCTCGTCGGTGTCGAGCGAGCGCACGACCGTGGCGAGCACCTCGTTGATCTGGGCCTTCAGCGCGCCCAGTTCGGCCGGATCGGTGCTGACCGCGGCGCGCTTCTGGATGTCGAGAAGCTGATAGTTGAACACGTCGGCGCGATTCTTCTGGCTGGCGACGAACCGCGAGCGCAGGGCGAACAGGCCGGATACGACCAGGGTGAGGACGGTGACCAAAAGGGCCAGCGGCTCGGCGTTCTCCTGGACGAAGCTCGGCTCGTCGCGCTCGTAGAATGCGCGGGCGCCGTCGTGCAAAGGCACGGTCAGGCCGCCGGTCGCCGCCGGTCGTGCGATCGCCGAGGCCAGGGCGAAACGGATCGTCAGGTCCTTGCGATGCTCGAAGAGGATCCGGGTGAGTTCGCGAAGCGGCGCTTCGCCGACATCCTCGCGCGTGACCAGAAGGCGCTGGACGGCCAGGGTCGAGGTGTCGCGCGCAGGAACGGGGAGCGCGCCGGTGAACGCGCCTTCGGGGATCTTCGCCGCTTCGAGAAAGGGCCGCTTGACGGCAATGGCCTCGGCCTGGCCAATGGAGATGAAGCGCAGGTCGAGACCGGTCAGCTGTGCATCCTCGAACATGCGGATCAACTGCCGGTCGCGCAGCGAGCGCACGGCGAACAGCGCGTCGACTTCACCGCCGAGCAGTCTCCTCGCCCCGGTCAGGAATGGCTCGGCCTGCCAGTCGAACCCCTCGATCGGCAGATCGTAATGGTCGCCGATGACCCAGAAGGACCGGAAGTTGGCTGTGTCGTATTCCGGGATGGAGACACTGAGCCGCTCGATCTGCTGGACGGTGCGGGCCGGGGCCCTCTGGCGCACGATCAGATGGAACAGATCGGGATAGAGCGCGGCGATGCCGCGAATGTCGGAGAAGACCGGCGTGTCGGCGCGAATCACCGCAGCGTCGATCTGCCTGGCGTTCAGCAATGCGATGTTGTGCGATGCATCGCGCGTGGGGACGATTTCGAGGCGTAGCGAATCCGAGTGGCGCTCGGTGACTTCGGCCACCTCGCGCAGAAGGATATGGGCATCCGAGCCGATCGGCCCGGTGCCGATCGTCAGCGTGGCGGGCGGCCGGTCGCGCGATATCCACTGCCAGGTGGCAAGAATGGCCAGGATCGCGACGAGTAGGGCGAGCAGGACGCTGCGCTTGAACACGCGCGAACGCCGCGAGACGGCGTTGGCCGGATTGCGGGCCGGCTCGTCGGGCGCTGCATCGGTTTGCCGGTCCGGTTCCATTGCCCATCACGCCGATCGAGGCTGGCCTATCGGCCCCGATCGCGCGCGGCCAGCGTGCGCAGGCGCAGCGCGTTGAGCCGGATGAAACCGGCGGCGTCCTTCTGGTCGTAGGCGCCGCGATCGTCCTCGAAGGTCACGAGCGCGTCGTCATAGAGCGAGGTGTCCGACTTGCGGCCGGTGACGATGGCATTGCCCTTGTAGAGCCTGAGCCGGACACTGCCCTCGACCCGGGCCTGGCTGTGGTCGATGGCCGCTTGCAGCATTTCGCGCTCGGGCGAGAACCAGAAGCCGTTATAGATCAGCTCGGCATAACGCGGCATGAGCTCGTCCTTCAGATGCGCCGCGCCGCGATCGAGGGTGATCGATTCCATGGCACGATGGGCCGCCAGAAGGACCGTGCCGCCGGGCGTCTCGTAGACGCCGCGCGACTTCATGCCGACGAACCGGTTCTCGACAAGGTCGAGGCGGCCGATGCCGTTGTCGCGGCCAAGATCGTTGAGCGCGGCCAGAAGCGTCGCCGGGCTCATCGCCTCGCCGTTCAGCGCGACCGGATCGCCCCTTTCGAAGGCGATCTCGATGTCGGTGGGCGTGTCGGGCGCCTCCATGGGCGAGACCGTGCGCATATGGACATATTCGGGCGGGGCGACCCAGGGATCCTCGAGCACCTTGCCCTCGGAGGACGAATGCAGAAGGTTCGCGTCGACCGAGAACGGCGCCTCGCCGCGCTTGTCCCTGGGCACCGGGATCTGATGCTTTTCGGCGAAATCGATCAGGTCCGTGCGCGACTTGAACGTCCAGTCGCGCCACGGCGCGATGACCTTGATGTCCGGGTTCAGCGCGTAGGCCGACAGCTCGAACCGGACCTGGTCGTTGCCCTTGCCCGTGGCGCCGTGGGCGATGGCATCGGCATCGGTCTGGGCGGCGATCTCGACCAGCCGCTTGGAGATGAGTGGCCGGGCGATCGACGTGCCGAGCAGGTAGACGCCCTCATAGAGCGCATTGGCGCGGAACATGGGAAAGACGAAGTCCCGCACGAACTCCTCGCGCAGATCCTCGATATAGATCTCGCGAATTCCGAGCATCTCGGCCTTGCGCCGGGCCGGCTCCAACTCGTCGCCCTGGCCCAGATCGGCGGTGAAGGTGACGACTTCGGCACCGAGTTCGGTCTGCAGCCATTTCAGGATGATCGAGGTATCGAGCCCGCCCGAATAGGCGAGCACGACCTTTTTTGCGGCGAGGTGTTCGTTGGGCATTCTTGGTGTTCCGGGGAGTGGGGGGTTGATGCGGGCGCACCATATTGCGTTTGTGCCTGCGTGCAAGTGTCGGAAGAATGCCCGTGACGCGTGAACCGGCGGTCATGGACGCAGGTCATGGACGCAGCTCATGGGCGCAGCTCATGTGCGCAGGTCGCATGGCGTCCGCCGCCAGCCGCCGCCCGGAACGGCCGCGGCGCCTGAGACGCAAGGCGCCCCCATGCACGAATCGGGTTGCGGGAGGAGTCGAATCGTTCTTGATTGCCGGTCTGCATGCGGCGCTGCGGGGCCGGCGTGCTGTCATCAAGGCAGCAACGGACGGAGGTTCGGATGAGCGAATTCATTCCCGGTGTCTCGGTCCTGGTGCAGTTCGCGCTCGCATCGGCCATTCTGGCGATAACGCCCGGGCCGGACATGGCGCTGTATGTGGGTCGCGCGATCACCCATTCGCGGGCGGTGGGCCTTGCCTGCTTTGCGGGCGCGGTGACGGGCGTGCTGATCCACACCGTGCTGGTGGCGCTCGGCCTTTCGGCCCTGCTGGTGGCGGCGCCGACCGCCTTCATGGTGCTCAAGATCGTGGGCGCGCTTTATCTGGTCTATCTAGCCTGGCAGGCGATCCGGCACGGCTCGTCCTTCACCGTGCGCGAGAGCAGCAGGGGAAAGGCCGGTTCGCTCTGGGGCCACTACCTGACAGGTATCGGCATCAACATCCTCAACCCGAAGGTGGCGCTGTTCTTCCTGACCTTCCTGCCGCAGTTCGTCTCGCCGGACGATCCGAACGCGCCGGGCAAGCTGATCTTCCTGGGGCTGTTCTTTCTGTTCGTGGCGGTGCCGATCATCCTGCCGATGATCCTGGCGGCCGATCTGTTCGCCGGCGCGCTCAAGGCACGGCCGCGGATCACGCGTCTGCTCGACTGGATGTTCGCCGGCGTTTTCGGCGCGTTCGCGGTGAAGATACTGACCGCGCAGGCGCGATGAGGGGCGTGCGGTTCACTCGCCTTGGCCGGCGATCATCATCGCCTCATAGGCCAGCCGCTCGGTCTTCTTCATCCGCTCGCTTTCCGATTTGAGCTGGCCGCAGGCAGCAAGGATATCCTGGCCGCGCGGCGTGCGCACCGGCGAGGCATAGCCATTGGCGTTGATGAAGTCGGCGAAGCGCTCGATCTGGTCCCAGTCCGAGCATTCGTAATCCGAGCCGGGCCATTTGTTGAACGGAATGAGGTTGATCTTGGCCGGAATGCCCTTGAGCAGGCCGACCAGTTCGCGCGCCTCGGCCAGGCTGTCGTTGACGCCCTTGAGCATGACATACTCGAAGGTGATGCGGCGGGCGTTGGACAGCCCCGGATAGGCGCGGCACGCCGCCAGCAGTTCGGCGAGCGGGTATTTCCTGTTGATCGGCACGAGAACGTCGCGCAATGCGTCGGTGACGGCATGCAGCGAGATCGCGAGCATCGCCCCGGTCTCGGCGCCGATCGGGCCGATCTTGGGCACGACGCCCGAAGTGGACAGCGTCACGCGGCGCCTGGACAGCGACAGCCCTTCGCCATCGGTGAACACGTTGATGGCGTCGCGGACATTGTCATAATTGTACAGCGGCTCGCCCATGCCCATCATGACGATGTTGGAGACCTTGCGCCCGCGCCCCGGAACGATGGCGCCGGCGGGCGTGTCCGCATCGGGAAAATCGCCCAGCCGCTGGCGCGCGATGAGAACCTGGGCGACGATCTCGCCGGCGGTCAGGTTGCGCACCAGCCGCTGCGTGCCGGTATGGCAGAAGGTGCAGGTGAGCGTGCAGCCAACCTGGCTGGAGACGCACAGCGTGCCGCGCCCCTCCTCTGGGATATAGACCGTCTCCACCTCGACCGGCCGCCCGGCGCCACGCGCGGGATAGCGCAGAAGCCATTTGCGCGTTCCGTCGGCGGAGATCTGTTCCTCGACGATCTCGGGCAGGCCGATCGTGAAGTTTTCGGCAAGCAGGGCGCGCAGGTCCTTGGAGACATTGCTCATCGCGGCCAGGTCGTCGATGCCCCGCACGTAGAGCCAGTGCCAGATCTGCTGGACGCGCATGCGCGCCTGTCGCTCGCCGACGCCGGCCTCGATCAGCGTGGCGCGCAGCCGCTCGCGTGTCAGCCCGGCCAGGGCCGGGCGTTCGTCGAGCGCGTGCGGCCGGGCCGGTGTCGGCGCGGCACGGGCCTTGGCGTCGGTCAGGTCGAGTGTTGCGGGCATTGTCGGTGCCTCGGCATCGGGCGTGTCGGTCTGCCCGCCCAGATGTGGCATCGCGGCGCCGATTGCAAGAAAAAGCCGGGCACGAAGGCCCGGCAGTCGTGACTGGAGGATTGTTGTTGGCGCCCGATCAGTCGCAGCTTTCGATCGCGTTGAGGGCCGCGGTGACGCCCGAAAGCGAATATTCATAGGTGGTCTGGTTGCCGCGGCCGGAGGTGGCCTCGACCACCATGCGCGCACCGGCCTTCATGGCGTCGACCAGAATGGAATCCTGGGCCGCGTTCTCGGTCCAGGCGGTGTTTTCCTTGGAGAAGAAGGTGAAGGGCTTGCCGTCGACAGTCACCTTGACCTGCGAATTCTCCTGCAGCGGGTAGCCGGCGATGAATTGCGGCTCGTAGGTGACGTTCTGATTGCCGCGCTGGGTGACCAGGAAGAAGTTCTCGCCATGATTGAGGTTGGCCGGCTCCTTTGTCAGCGGCAGCGAAACGACATAGCAGACCTTGCCGTTGGACGACTGATAGCTGATGGCGCCCCAATCGTTGAACTGGCCGATGCGCTGCGGCGTCTGCGCGGCCGCCATGGCGACCGTGAAGGCCAGGATCACCGGGGCCAGAAGGGTTGCGACAAAGGGTTTCCCGTCAAGCATGTTCCCACCACTGCGTTACTCGTGTCGCCACTGCATGATCACACCCGGCTCGGGACGCGCATGCCGCTTCCACAATGGCAAAAAGATGGTTACCAAACCATGAACGATGCGGCGATCGGCCCGGCTTTTGAAGGCTGTGCGCCACGAATTTGCCCCGGCGGAAGCGCGACGTTTCGATTCACCGGAACGGGTTTTCGATAGGAAAGCGGCAACAGTTTGACTTTGTTCGGCAAGTTGGGTGAAGGTCCTGGCATCGAGGCGGCGGCGGGTCCGGGCGGCACGGGCTGGACGTCCCGAGGGGAGTCGATCCTCCGAAAACGGGCTGACTGCGTTTCATGAGCGAACAGCACAGACACTTCGCCGCGCTCGCCGCACGGATCGCCGGCGAGCGCGATCGGGCGGCCTTCACCGAGCTGTTCGATTTCTTCGCTCCGCGCATCAAGGCCTATCTGCGCCGGCTGGGCATGGAGGACGGTGCGGCCGAGGATATCGCCCAGGATGTCATGATCGTGCTGTGGCACAAGGCGCATCTGTTCGACCCGGCCAAGTCGTCGCTGTCGACCTGGCTGTTCCGGGTGGCGCGCAACCGGCGCATCGACGCGCTGCGGCGCGACCGGACCGGCCAGCTCGACCCCGACGAGCCGATGCTGCAGCCCGCCGAGGCGACCGCGGTCGATGTCGCCATGGATGCCGAACAGCGCGACGACCGCGTGCGCCGGGCGATGGCCGAACTGCCGGGCGAACAGGTGGAACTGGTGAAGATGGCCTTCTTTCTGGGTTATTCGCACAGCCGGATCGCCGAGCAGACCGGCCTGCCGCTGGGCACGGTCAAATCGCGCATCCGGCTTGCCTTCGGCCGGCTGCGGCGCGCGCTCGAGCAGGACGACAAGGTCGACACCGACTTCTGATCCATCAGGTTTTGCCGGCGTGTTGGTCTTGCGGCGCGCGGTATCGCGGGCCGTGGCGGCTCAGCTCCGCGACGTCCCGCCGTCGATGATCGGGCCTTCCTCCGCCTCGCCCGTGTCGATGTCCTCTTCGGCCAGTGCACGGCGGGCGGCGGCGCGGTGCGCCTCGGTGATGTTGCCGCGCACGGCAGCGAAGGCGGCGGTCAGCACGGCGATGTCGTCGCCGAAGCCAACGCCGATGATGAAGTCGGGGATCGAATCGAGCGGCAGGATGAAATAGGCGAGCGCGGCCAGAAGGATGCCCCGCACGCGCGGCGGCGTTTGCGGATCGAGCGCGCAGAAATAGGCGGCAACGACCTCGTCGACGAACGGGATCATCCGCGCATAGCGCTTGACCTTGGGCCAGAAGCGGCTGCGCACGCGCCTTTCGCGGCGCGACTGCGTGTCCTCGGAGCCGGGCTCCAGTATCTCGCCGATCTTGACCTCGTCCATGGCGCTCATCCGTCAATCCGGCCTGACATGGTTCCGAAGTGCACCGGTTTCAAGCGCGCGCCGGCAGCGTGGTCAGCCGGCCGCCTTGTTCATGGCCGTGGCGAGCGCGACGTCGAGCTCGGTGACGCCGCCCGAATCGTGCGTGGTCAGGCGCACCGAAACGCGATTGTAGACATTGGTCCATTCGGGGTGATGATCGAGCTTTTCGGCGGTCAGCGCGCAACGCGCCATGAAACCGAAGGCCTCGGCGAAATCGGCGAAGCGGAACTGTCGGACGATCGCCGCCTCGCCATCCTCGACCGACCAGCCGCCGAGGTCGGCGAGCGCCTTTTCGATTTCAGTGCGTGTCAGGCAGGGTCGGGTCATGGCATCGGCTCCCTTGTCCGTTCGCCGGCGTCATCGCGACATCGCCGCCGAACCGCGTGGGTCGGCGTGGCGTCTGGTGCCGATCCGCTCCGGCGCCAGCGGATAGGTCTGCTCGGCGATGTAGGGTCCGCCGCCGACCGAATCGCGCGATGACATCAGCACGAAGCGGTCGATCTTGAAGGGCGGGACGTAAAAGCCGCCGCGGATCGAGATGTAGTTGGCCACGGCCGCCGGCGAGGTGCCGCGCAGGCGCGCCAGCGTGACGTGCGGGGTAAACTTGCGCGGATCCGGTGCGAGGCCGAGGCGGCGGCAGATGCGCGCGATCTCGGCCTGCAGCTCGAAAAGGTCCGGCGAGGCGGTCGGCACGGCGAACAGGCTGTGCGGCTTCTTGCCGCCAAAGGCGCCGAGTCCGGAAAAGCCGAGCATGAACTGGCGCCGGTGCACCCGTTCGAGCGCATGGGCGATCTCGTCGGCCATGTGGTGTTCGATGTCACCGATGAACCGCAGGGTCAGATGGTAGCTTTCCATGTCGATCCAGCGGGCGCCCGACAGCCCCCCGCGCAGCATCGACATGGTTGTTGCGGCATGGTGAGGGATTTCGAGTGCGGCAAACAAGCGCGGCATGGTCAGTCCCCCTCGTTTCGGGCGGCGGCTGGGCCGGTCGCGTCGGCAAATCACCCCGCCTTTGGTCAGCGAATCACGCAAATGCGCGGAGCGCAAGGCCGGCTTCGTCTCATGCGATCAACAAACGCTCAGGATTTGTTCCCTCGCGTATCCAGGTAGCGGCGCATGATCGGCAGGAAACGCTCGACCATCACGGCGACGCCCGCCTGCGTGGGATGAATGCCGTCGGGCTGCATCATGCCCTCCACCGTCGCCGCGCCCTCCAGAAAGAACGGGTCAAGCGGCACGTCATGGGTTTCGGCCAATTCGGCGTAGATCGGATTGAAGCGGGCGGCATAATCCTCGCCCATATTGGGCGGCGCGATCATGCCGGCAAGGATGACGTCGATGTCGCGTGCCTTCAGCCGGGTGATCATGCGATCGAGATTGTCCCTGACAATGGCCGGATCGACGCCGCGCAGCGCGTCGTTGCCGCCCAGTTCGAGGATGACGAAATCTGTCCCGTCGGGCACCGACCAGTCCAGCCGGGCGAGGCCCGCCGACGTGGTGTCACCGGACACGGCCGCGTTGGCGATGGCGACGTCATAGCCCTCGTCGATCAGCGCGGCTTCGAGCCGGGCGGGAAAGTCCGCGCCCGGCGGCAGTTCGAAGCCGGCCATCAGGCTGTCGCCGAAGGCAACGCCCTCGATCGTTTCGGCGCGCAGCGGCAGCGCGCCGGCGGCAAGGGCAAAACCGGCGACGACCAGGATACGTAAGGCAGAATTGAACATGCGCTGTGCTTTTCCCATTTAGGCAAGGCTCGTCGCTGCAATATAGGTTGGTCTGCCCGTGTCTGAACCCGTCATCGCCCTCGATCGCGTCAATCTGAAGCTGGGTTCGGCGCACAGCAGCGTGCAGGTGCTCAAGAATGTCAGCCTTTCGGTCGGGCGCGGCGAGGCGGTGGGCGTCGTCGGCCCCTCCGGATCGGGCAAGACGACGCTCTTGATGGTGCTGGCCGGGCTCGAACGGCCCGACAGCGGCACCGTGGGCGTGGCGGGCGCGCGGCTTGATGCGATGAGCGAGGATGCGATCGCCCAGTTTCGCGGGCGCAATATCGGCTTCGTCTTCCAGTCCTTCCACCTGATCGCCAACATGACGGCGCTCGAAAACGTCGCCGTGCCGCTCGAACTCGCCGGCGAGACGGACGCGTTCGGCAAGGCGCGGGCCGAACTCGTGGCGGTCGGGCTCGGCGACCGGCTGACGCATTATCCCGGCCAGTTGTCGGGTGGCGAGCAGCAGCGCGTCGCGATCGCGCGGGCGCTGGCGCCCGAACCGGCAATCCTGATCGCCGACGAGCCGACCGGCAATCTCGACCAGGACACGGGCGGGCAGATCGCCGATCTGGTGTTTGCCACGCAGAAGGCGCGGGGCACGACGCTGGTGCTCGTCACCCATGACGGCACGCTGGCCGAACGCTGCGACCGGCAGGTGCGGGTGCGCTCGGGCGAGGTGTTCGCCGATGCGGGCGCCGAAAGGCTCGCCGCCGAATGAGCGCGCTGCAATCGGTCATGCTTTCGCTGCGTTTCGCGCTGCGCGAGGTGCGCGGCGGTCTGTCGGGGTTCTATGTCTTCCTGGCGTGTATCGCGCTGGGCACGGCCGCGATTGGCGGGGTCAACGCGGTCAGCCAGGCGATCACGCAGGGTATCCAGTCCGAGGGCCAGTCGATCCTGGGCGGCGATGCGCGCTTCCAGCTGATCCACCGGACCGCGACGGCCGAGGAGATGGCCACCCTCGCGGCGATGGGCACCGTCGCCCACAGCGTCAATACGCGGTCGATGGCGCGGCTCGCCGACCAGTCCGACCAGACGCTGGTCGAGGTCAAGGCGGTCGATCACCTCTATCCGCTCTATGGCGCGCTGGTGACCGAGCCGCAGATCGGCATCGGCGACCTGGGGCGCGAGACCGACGATGCCTTCGGCGCCGCCGCGCAGCCGATCCTCCTGGAGCGGCTGGGGATTGCGGTGGGGGACACGATCCTGATCGGCGACGGCCGGTTCACCATCCGCGCGACCATCGAAAGCGAACCGGACGCGCTGTCGGACGGGATCGGCCTTGCGCCGCGCGTGATCGTTTCGGTCGAAGGGCTCGAGGCGTCGGGGCTGATCCAGCCCGGCGCCCTGATCGAGCATGTCTACAAGATCAGGATGGCGCCGGGAACATCCGGGGCGCGGCTCGAGGCGTCGGTCGAAGCGGCGCAGGAGGCCCATCCCGACGCGGGCTGGTCGGTGCGCACGCGCGCCAATGCGGCGCCGGCGCTGGCCGCCAATGTCGAGCGCTTCGCCCAGTTCCTGACGCTGGTCGGCCTGACCGCGCTGGTCACGGGCGGCGTCGGGGTGGCCAATGCGGTGCGCGCGTTCCTCGATTCCAAGCGCGACGTGATCGCGACCTTCAAATGCCTGGGCGCGCCGGGCGGCACCGTCACGCTCATCTATCTGTTCCAGATCCTGATGATCGCCGCGGTCGGCATCGCCATCGGGCTGGTGCTGGCGGTGCTGGCGCCGTTCGCCGCCAGGGCGGCGCTGGCGGGCATCGTGCCGCTGCCAGCCGATACCGGGCTCTATCCGTGGGCGCTCGGGCTTGCCGTGGTCTTTTCGGTGCTCACGGTCTTCGTCTTCGCGCTGATCCCGCTTGGCCGGGCGCGGGACATCCCGGCCTCCAACCTGTTTCGCAATCAGACCATCGATGCGGCGCGCCTTCCGCGACCGCTGTATGTCGCCGGCGCCGCGGCGGCCGGCCTGCTGCTGGCCGGGCTTGCCATATGGAACGCCGAAGCGCGGTCCATCGCGGCGCTGTTTCTTGGCGGCGTGCTGTTCGCCTTCGTGGTGCTGCGCTTCGTATCGGTCGGCCTTCAGGCGGGTGCGCGGCGCATCCGGGGCGTGCGCGGCACCTCATTGCGGCTCGCCATCGGCAACATCCACCGCCCCGGCGCGCTGACACCGTCGGTCGTGCTCGCGCTCGGGCTCGGCCTGACGCTGCTGGTCGCGCTGGCGCTGATCGACACCAATCTGCGCCAGCAGATCGCCGGAAACCTGCCCGAGCGGGCGCCGAATTTCTTCTTCGTCGACATCCAGAGCGCTGTGGTCGACGACTTCGCCGAACTGATCGAGGCCGAGGCCGGCGACGAGGGCAAGCTGGTGCGCGTGCCCATGCTGCGCGGGCGGATCGTCGCGCTCAACGGGCAGGACGTCGCCGAGATGGACCTGCCGCCCGAGGGCGCCTGGGTGCTGCAGGGCGACCGCGGCCTGACCTATGCGAACCAGGTGCCGGAAAACTCCACGCTCGTCGAGGGCGAATGGTGGCCGGACGATCATGACGGCGCGCCGCTGGTGTCGTTCTCGGCCGAGGAGGCGCGCGAACTGGGGCTGGGTCTTGGCGACACGGTCACGGTCAATGTGCTCGGCCGCAACATCACCGCAACGATCGCCAGCCTGCGGCAGGTGGAATGGGAGTCGCTGGCGATCAATTTCGTCATGGTCTTCTCGCCCAACACATTCGCCGGCGCGCCGCATGCCTGGCTGGCGACGCTCACCCTGCCCGAGGAGGAGACGGCGCGCGAGGGCGCGATCCTCTCGGCGGTCACGCGCGCCTTTCCGTCGGTGACCAGCGTGCGCGTCAAGGACGCCATCGATCTGGTCAACCGGGTGATCGGGCAGTTGGCGACCGCGATCCGCGCGGCCGCGGCGGTGGCGCTGATCGCCTCGGTGCTGGTGCTGGCCGGGGCGCTGGCGGCGGGCAATCGCGGCCGCATCCACGACGCGGTGGTGCTCAAGACGCTGGGCGCCACGCGCAGGGCATTGATCGGCAGTTTCGTGACCGAATATGCGATCCTGGGGCTGGCGACGGCGCTGTTCGCGCTGCTTGCCGGCGGGCTGGCCGCCTGGTTCGTCGTCACGCGGATCATGGAGCTGGGCTGGAGCTTCCGGCCGGAAATCGCGCTGGCGACGGTGATCGCGGCGCTGGTGCTGACCGTCGGCTTCGGCCTTCTGGGCACCTGGCGCGTCCTGGGCCAGAAGGCGGCGCCCGTGCTGCGCAATCTTTGAGGGTTTACCGTTCGTTAACCACGCAGGACCCTGGCGGGCCACTTCGCCCGGTCTTGCGCGGTTTTGCCGCCGCCGCGCACTGCCGACAGGCTCGGGAAAATCTTGTAAAACCTGCAGGGGCGCCTCATATTACCCGCAGGCATGCTGGAGGGTCCCGCCAGCGGCGCCTCGGCACGTGGTCCCTTCAATCCTCATCCACGTTGGTCCGGACACCCGACGGGACGAGAAGGCTTAACGAGGACGAAATGGTTGAACTTCGCAATGCTCAATCACGCGTAGGCGTCGGCGCTCGCACTTATGACGCCAGCATCGATGAGGGCCTGCGCTCCTACATGATCCGCGTCTACAACCTCATGGCGCTCGCCATGGGTATCACGGCCATGTTCGCCGCCGGCACGGTCATGCTCGCAACGACCGGCAATCCGGCAGCCGCCGTGGCGACGCTGCCCAACGGAACCATGCTCACCCAGCTCGGTGCCGTGATCTACGGCTCGCCGCTGCGCTGGGTGATCATGCTGGCTCCGCTCGGGGTGGTGTTCTTCCTGGGCTTCCGCATCGAGAACATCAAGCCGCAGACGGCACAGTCGCTGTTCTGGGCGTTCGCCGCCCTGATCGGCCTGTCGCTGTCGTCGATCTTCCTGGTCTACACATCGGCGTCGATCGTGCAGACCTTCTTCATCACGGCGACCGCGTTCGGTGCCCTGTCGCTCTACGGCTACACGACCAAGCGCGACCTTACTGGCATGGGCTCGTTCCTGATCATGGGCGTGTTCGGCCTGCTGCTGGCGATGATCGTGAACATCTTCCTGCAGTCCTCGGCGCTGCAGTTCGCCATCTCGGCGATCGGTGTTCTGGTGTTCGCCGGCCTGACGGCCTATGACACCCAGAAGATCAAGGAAATGTACTATGTCGGCGACGGCGCGGCCGTGGCCGAGAAGAAGGCCATCATGGGCGCTCTGGCGCTCTATCTGGACTTCATCAACATGTTCCAGTTCCTGCTCTATTTCCTGGGCAACCGCGAGTAAGGGCAGCAGGACCGGGTGCGTTTCGGGCGGCCGTTCGGCCGCCCTTTTCTTTTGCCCGGGATTCTGCTTGTGTGCGCTGCACAAACCAGGGGCAGAGCCGGTGAGCGCACAGTTTTCGATAAGGGATGCAACCGGAGGCGACGTGCCGGCGATCACCGCGATCTACGGCGAAGCGGTGCGCAACGGCACGGCGAGCTTCGAGCTCGACCCGCCGGACGAGGCCGAGATGCGGCGGCGCTTTGATGCCGTCGTTACGAAGGGATATCCGTATCTGTGTGCCGATGCGCCCGATGGCGCGGTCGGCGGCTACGCCTATGCCGGGCCGTACCACACCCGGCCGGCCTACCGTTGGACGGTGGAGAACTCGGTCTACATCGCGCCGTCGGCACGGGGCCGAAAGCTCGGGCAGGCCCTGACGCGCGAGCTCGTCGAGCGGTGCGTGCAGCTCGGTTTTCGCGGCATGGTCGCGATCATCGGCGGCGCCGATCACATGGCCTCGATTCGCATGCATGAGCGGCTCGGCTTCGTCCATATCGGCACCATGCCGGCAACCGGCTTCAAGCACGGGCGCTGGCTCGACACGGTGATGATGCACCGGCCGCTGGGCGAGGGCCGTGCAACCGATCCCGACCCGCACAGCTATCCGGGCACGCTGTACCCGGCTCGCTGACGTTCGGGCGGTGCCCGGTCAGTTCGACTGCACGAGGCGGAGCTGGCGGTCGAAGACCTTCAGAACCTGGCCCAGTTCGTGGCCGCGCTTGAGCACCATGCCCGAGGCATTGAGGACCGAATAGGCGCCCTGCCTGCGCGCCGAGCGCGGGTTCTTCTCGATCCGGTAGAGCGGCATTTCCGAGGTGCGGCGGAAGACCGAAAACACCGCGCGGTCCTTCAGGTGGGAGATGCCGTAATCGCGCCACTGCCCGCCGGCCACCATGAAGCTGTAGACACGCAGGATCTGATCGAGTTCGCGCCGGTCGAAACGCACTTCGGCGGGCTGGCCCTGCGCCTGGGCCGGGCGGAGCGGAACGACATTGCCCGCCTCCGCGCCAAGGGCCGGCTGTCGCGCGTTTTCATCATCAGAACCGGTCGTAATGGCCTGCCTCCATCGTTCGATTGTCGTCGAAATGCCCATGGTGACCGATTTTGGCAAGCCCGCGCAAGTGCGCCTGGCCGATCGCGGCGATCGGTCATGCCAGCGGTGCATCGGGGCCGGCGATTCACATTGCTGTCACCGGTCTGCGCAAGCGTGATGGCGTGTCGCGATTTCGCCGCACAATGACCACATGGCCGCCCCGATCACCCCGACAATCGGTGGCGCTGCGTTCGTCGCACTCTAGCCCGGCACGGCGGGCGCGGCACGCTCGGTACGGCGTCCCTTGCGCGCGCCGCCGACAGCGGACCGGATTCGTGCATGCATCGGAAATTCTGTTGCCCCCAGCCCCGATGCTGCGCGGATCCGGTTTTCGTCGGGACGATTCAGGCGCCCGTCAGCCCGGTCAGATTTGCGGCACCCAGGATCGGGCCGGGATGGCCATCGGCGGTGACCGCCTGCACGAGCACGGCGCAGCCGTCGGCCTTGTGGTCGGCGACCTTCTGACCCGGCAGTTGAAGTTCCATCGCCTTGCCGTCCCACATGCCGAGCGTCTGCATGCTGCGGACCGCGTTGGCATAGGTGACCGTGCGGCCGGCATTCTCGCCGCGCTCGATCCGGACCGGAGTGCTTGTGCTGAAATAGACGAGCGTGAGATGGGTGTCGTGGCCGGCCGGCTTGGTGCCGTCGCCCACCGCGATCGCCAGCCTGTCGCCGACGCTGCGAATCGCCACCGGCACGGTGAGGCCCTGACCGCCGCGGGCAAAGCGCGACAGCATCGACCTTATCGCGCTGCCCTTGCCGCCATTGAGATGGTCGCGGCCATTGACGACCGCCTGCGGGGTATAGACGGCGCGACTACCCAGGGCCCGGGCATAGGCGCGCTGGCGGGCGGTGTTCTCGGGGCTGGCGAGCGTGTCCTTCCAGCCAAGATAGTCCCAATAGTCGACATGATAGCCCAGCGCGAGCACGTCCGGTTCGGCGGCCAGATCGCGCAGCACCGCATCGGCGGGCGGGCACGAGCTGCAGCCCTGGCTGGTAAACAGTTCGACGACGCCAGTCGGGCCGCTGCCGGCGCGGGCGCCAATGGCGGGCATGCCGGCAAGCAGGGCCGCCGCGCCCATGCCACGCGCGAACTCACGCCGGCTGACCGGCCGCATGGTTAAGCCTTTTCTCATGGCCTGAACGTAGTCCTGGCGGGCATCAACGGAAACTCACTTTCCGTTGAGGCAATGACGTTGCGAAAGGTGGCGCATGGGCACCCGGTCTCTGGCGCCGCGGATCGGCATTGACTATAGACGTGGCAGCATTTGTCGCAAATGTCACATTGTGCGCCTAGAGGTTGGCGCGATCGAACGCAACGGGACCACACACATGAAAATCGCAGTTCTGGGCGGCGACGGGTTCGTCGGCTGGCCCACTTCGCTCCATCTGTCCGATGCCGGCCACGACGTCCATATCGTCGACAACCTGTCGCGGCGCTGGATCGACACCGAACTGGGCGTCCAGTCGCTGACGCCGATGGACTCGATCCAGGAGCGCACGCGAATCTGGCACGAGGAGACCGGCCGGCGCATCGGTTTTCACCTGATCGACCTGGCCAAGGACTACGACGTGCTCAAGCAGTGGCTTGCCGAGCACCGTCCCGACGCGATCGTCCACTTCGCCGAACAGCGCGCCGCGCCCTATTCGATGAAGACCGACCGGCACAAGAACTATACGGTCAACAACAACGTCAACGCCACGCACAACCTGCTCAACGCGCTGGTCGAGATCGATCTGGACGCCCATCTGATCCATCTGGGCACGATGGGCGTCTATGGCTATTCGACGATCGGCGCGGCGATCCCCGAGGGCTATCTGCCGGTCGGCATCGAAACGCTGGACGGCGCGCGTGTCGACCAGGACATTCTCTATCCGGCCAATCCAGGCTCGATCTACCACATGACCAAGTGCCTCGATCAGCTCCTGTTCCAGTTCTACGCCAAGAATGACGGGCTCAGGATCACCGACCTGCACCAGGGCATCGTCTGGGGCACGCATACCGAGCAGACGCGGCGCCACCCGCAGCTCATCAACCGGTTCGACTATGACGGCGACTATGGCACCGTGCTCAACCGCTTCCTGATCCAGGCGGCGATCGGCTATCCGCTGACCGTGCACGGCACGGGCGGGCAGACGCGCGCCTTCATCCACATCCAGGATTCGGTGCGCTGCATCGAGCTGGCGCTTTCCGACGCGCCGGCGCGTGGCGACAAGGTCAAGATCTTCAACCAGATGACCGAGACGCACCGGGTGCGCGACCTGGCCGAGCTGGTCGCGAAGATGACCGGCGCCAAGGTCGCCTATCTGCCCAATCCGCGCAAGGAAGCGGCCGAAAACGATCTGGTCGTGCGCAACGAGCAGTTCCTGGCGCTCGGCCTTCAGCCGACGACGCTCGCCGAAGGCCTGCTCGAGGAGGTCGTCGAGGTGGCGAAAAAGTTCGCCTACCGCGTCGACCGCTCGCGCGTGCCCGCCGTCTCGGCCTGGACCAAGGATATCGCCAAGACCGTCGAGACCGATCCGGAAGGCAAGCGTCTCAAGAGCGTCTCCTAGCCGGCGCCGACGGACATTCCCCGTCCGGACGGGCTGTGCTATGGTCCGGACGTGAAAGGGTGAACCGCCATGGCCGACGAGCCGGACAATCTGGTCCTGGAGCTGTTGCGCCAGATCCGTGACGACCAACAGGCGATGCGCCGGGAGCAGCAGATCATGCGCGAGGAAATGGACGAGATGCGTCTCGATCTGACCACGCGCATCGACGGCAACACGCTGATCCTGAACTTCCTGGCCGGTCTCGTCAGCGATCACGAGGACCGGATCACCGCGCTCGAGAACACCGACACCGAGCCGGCCGAGTAGCGGCCGATCCCGCCCGCACGGCCCAACCGCCCGCGTCACCGCCATGGCCAGCAACGCCTTCGTTACGCTCGTCACCAACGCCGACTACGCCGGCGCGGCAATCGCGCTGGTGCGTTCGCTGAAGCTTTCGGGCACGAAGGCCGACCTTGTCGTCATGCACACCGGCGGCGTCGCTAACGCCGACCTCGCCCCGCTCGCCGGTCTGGGCGCGCGCCTTGCCCCGGTCGATCTGCTCGACACTTCGCCCGAATTCAACCAGCGCCACGCCCGCGCGAAGCTGCATGCCGACGCGCCGTTCACAAAGGGCAACAAGCCGGTCTTCCACACCCCGCTCGACAATTTCGCCAAGCTGCGGCTTTGGCAGATGGTCGACTATGACAGCGTGGTGTTTCTGGACGCCGACACGCTCGTCGTGCGCAACATCGACAGGCTGTTCGCCTATCCCGAATTCTGCGCCGCGCCGAACGTCTATGAATCGCTGGCCGACTTCCACCGGCTCAATTCGGGCGTGTTCACCGCGCGCCCGTCGCAGGCGACGTTCGAGGCGATGATGGCGCGGCTCGACGTGGCGGACGCGTTCTGGCGGCGCACCGACCAGACGTTCCTGGAAACCTTCTTTGCCGACTGGCACGGCCTGCCGGTGACGTTCAACATGCTGCAATATGTCTGGTTCAACCTGCCGGAGCTGTGGGACTGGAACAGCGTGCATGTCATCCACTACCAGTATGAAAAGCCCTGGCAGGCCGACCATCCCAAACGCCGACAATTGCAGCCGCTGATCGATCTGTGGTGGGCGTATCGGAGGGGAGAGGGCATTCCCGACATGAGCGCGCTGGCCGAACCGACCAGATGACCATCGACACATGCGTCCGACCCCCCTCTGTCGGCTTCGCCGACATCTCCCCCACATGGGGGGAGATTGGGTACCGGTGGCGATCGCATGCGCCCGTTCTCCCCCCTTGTGGGGGAGATGTCCCGAAGGCACAGAGGGGGGTGTGGTGACCACCATCCTCGTCTCCGGCGCGACGGGCCATGCCGGGCGCTTCATCGCCGAAGCCTTCCTTGCCGCCGGCGACGAGGTCGCCGCCCTGTCGCGCACCCCGCCGCCGGACGGTTTGTTTTCCGCGCCCGTCCGGTGGATGCCCGGATCGCTCGATCCGGACGCCGATCATGACGCGGTCTTTGAGGGCGTGGACGTCTTCGTCCATTGCGCCTTCGCGCACGTGCCGGGCCGATATCGCGGCGGGGAGGGCGACGATCCGCAAGGCTTCGTGCGCGCCAATCGCGACGGCACGCTGGCGCTGATGACGGCGGCAAAGCGGGCGGGCTTATCCCGCGCCCTCTTCCTGTCCTCCCGCGCGGTCTACGGGCCCAAGCCGCCGGGCACGGTGCTGGTCGAGACGATGGCATGCGCGCCCGACACGCTCTATGGCGAAACCAAGCTGGCCGTCGAGACCGCGCTCGCCGACATGGCCGATGAGCGCTTCCTGCCCGTCTCCATCCGCGCCACCGGCGTTTACGGGCCCGCCGGACCGGGCCGCGCCCACAAATGGGCCGGGCTGTTTGGCGCCTTCGCGACGGGCGAAGAGATCGCGCCGCGCGTCGGCACCGAAGTGCATGGCGACGATCTGGCGGGTGCGGTGCGCCTGCTGGCGACGATGCCCGCCCTCGATCTCGTCCGTTTTGGCCCGGCGCCGGTCTTCAACGTCTCCGACATCGCGCTCGACCGGCGCGATCTGCTCGCCGCGTACGCAAGAAGGGCCGGTGTCGACAAAACCCTGCCACCGCGCGCCGACGCGGCGGCGTTCAACGCGATGGATTGCGCGCGGCTGAAGGCGCTCGGCTGGGCACCACGCGGTGCGCTCGATCTTTCGGGCATGGTTTAGCGCGACGCCCGCCTTGCGCTTGACAGGGCCGGGCTCGCGCGGTTAGCTCCGGCAACGTCGCGTTGGGAGAATCCGGCTCTGCCGGTGCCGAAGGAGCAACCGCCCTGGCAAACTCTCAGGCTCAAGGACCATCGCGACGCTGAACTCTGGAGAGTGGCCGACCGGCCCGCCGACGGGATAACGATCTCAGGCAAGAGGACAGAGAGGGCATCGTCGGACGCCATCGCCGCGTCCTTGGGATGATGCCGGCCATCCGATCCGGCACGATCACGGGAAAGTGCATGCCGGAACTCGAACGCACCATACTTGACGCGCTTCACCGGGACCTCGGTGCCAGGATGGTGCCATTCGCCGGCTACGAGATGCCCGTTCAATACGCCGCCGGCGTGATGAAGGAACATCTGCATACGCGCGCCAGGGCCGGCCTTTTCGATGTCAGCCACATGGGCCAGGTCATCCTGCGCGGCGACGATGCCGCAAAGGCGCTGGAGACGCTGGTTCCGGCCGACATTTGCGGGCTCAAGCCGGGCCGGCAGCGCTATGGCGTCTTCACCAATGCCGAGGGCGGGATCGTCGACGACCTGATGATCGCCCATCGCGGCGACCATCTGTTTGTCGTGGTCAACGCGGCCTGCAAGGCCGGCGACATCGCCCATATGCGCGCCCATCTCGACTGCAGCGTCGAGCCGGTCGAGGACCGGGCGCTGCTGGCACTGCAGGGACCGGACGCCGAGGCGGTGCTCGGCGCGCTGGTCCCGGAAGCGGCCACGATGCGCTTCATGGACGTGCGGACCGCCGACAGCGATTTCGGCGCGCTGTGGATCTCGCGGTCGGGCTATACCGGCGAGGACGGCTACGAGATTTCGGTGCAGAACGGGCGCGCCATTGCGTTCGCGCAGGCTTTGCTCGCCGACGGACGGGTCGCGCCGATCGGGCTTGGCGCGCGCGACAGCCTGCGGCTCGAAGCGGGGCTTTGCCTTTACGGCAACGACATCGACGCGGAGACCACGCCGGTGGAAGCGGCGCTCGAATTCTCGATCGGCAAGGCGCGGCGGACGGGCGGCGCGCGCGCCGGCGGCTTTCCCGGCGCCGAACGCATCCTGCGCGAAATGGAAACCGGCGCCCCACGCCGCCGCGTCGGCCTTTTGCCCGAGGGCCGGGCACCGATGCGCGCCGGCACCTGCCTTTACGAAACAGAGACCGCCGAAACGCCGGTCGGAACCGTCACGTCCGGTGCCTACGGACCGTCCGTCGAACGACCGATCTCGATGGGCTACGTGCCGACGACGATGGCCGCGCCGGGCACCGCGCTGTTCGGCGAGGTGCGTGGCCGGCGCCTGCCGGTGACGGTGGCGGAGCTGCCCTTCCGACCCTCGACCTACAAACGCTAAAAGGGGAACCGAGCGATGAAATTCACCGAAGACCATGAGTGGCTGCGGGCCGAGGGCGACGTGTTCGTCGTCGGCGTCACCGAATACGCGGCCGAACAGCTCGGCGACGTCGTCTTCGTCGAGCTGCCCGAGGAGGGCGTCACGGTCAAGAAGGACGACGAGATCGTCGTCATCGAGAGCGTCAAGGTGGCGTCCGACATCAAGGCGCCGGTCGATGGCACGATCGTTGCCGTCAACGACAAGCTCGGCGACGCACCGGCGCTCGTCAACGAGGATCCGCTCGGCGAGGGCTGGTTCTTCAAGATGCGCATCGACGATCCGGCCGCCATCGAGGGCTTCATGGACGAAGCCGCCTATCGCGAGATGATCGCCTGAACCACGCAGCCAAGCACCGGGAACCGCCATGCCGTTCAGCCTGACCGACTACGAACCCTATGACTTCGCCAATCGGCGCCATATCGGACCGTCGCCGGAAGAGATGGCCGAAATGCTCCGGACCGTGGGGGCCGACAGCCTCGACGCGCTGATCGACGAAACCGTGCCGGACAGCATCCGCCAGTCCGAGCCGCTCGATTTCGGCCCGGCCATGGCCGAGCACGAACTGTTGTGGACGGCCCGGCAGATCGCGCGCAAGAACAAGGTCTTCACCTCGATGATCGGCCAGGGCTATCATGGCACGGTCACGCCGCCGGCGATCCAGCGCAATATCCTGGAGAACCCGGCCTGGTATACGGCCTACACGCCCTATCAGCCCGAGATCAGCCAGGGCCGGCTGGAGGCGCTGCTAAACTACCAGACCATGGTCGCCGACCTGACGGGTCTACCGGTCGCCAATGCCTCGCTGCTCGACGAGGCGACGGCGGCCGCCGAGGCGATGGCGATGGCGCTGCGCACGGCGAAATCGAAGGCGCGGGCCTTCTTCGTCGACGAGAACTGCCATCCGCAGAACATCAATGTCATCAGGACGCGGGCCGAACCGCTGGGTGTCGAAATCATCGTCGGGCCGGCCGAGGCGCTCGAGGCCGGAAAGGTATTCGGCGCGGTGTTTCAGTATCCGGGCACGTACGGCCATCTGCGCGACTTCTCGGCCGAGATCGCCGCATTGCATGCGCAAAAGGCGATCGGCATCGTCGTCGCCGATCCGATGGCGCTGCTGCTGCTCAAGGAGCCCGGCGCCATGGGCGCCGATATCGCGGTCGGCTCGACCCAGCGCTTCGGCGTGCCGATGGGGTTCGGCGGACCGCACGCGGCCTATATCGCATGCACGGACGCGCTCAAGCGCGCCATGCCCGGGCGCATCGTCGGCGTATCGGTCGACACCCATGGCAACAAGGCCTACCGGCTGTCGCTGCAGACGCGCGAGCAGCATATCCGGCGCGAAAAGGCGACATCCAATGTCTGCACCGCGCAGGCGCTGCTGGCGGTGATGGCGAGCTTTTATGCCGTCTTTCACGGGCCCAAGGGCCTCAAAGCGATCGCCCAGCGCATCAATCGGCGCACCGCGCTGGTCGCCGACACGCTGCGCGCGGCCGGCTTTGCCATCGAGCAGGAGACCTTCTTCGACACCATCACCATCGATGTCGGCGCCATGCAGCCGGTCATCCTGCGCGCCGCACAGGACCGGCGCATCAATCTGCGCCGGATCGGCAATACCCGGATCGGCATCACGCTCGACGAGACGACGCGACCGGAAACCATCGACCGGCTGCTGGAAGCCTTCGGCCTGCCCGGCGCCGATTTCGAGGCCGCCGAGGCGATCCGCCTGCCGGCCGACCTGTTGCGCCAGAGCGAGTACCTGACCCATCCGGTGTTCCACATGAACCGCGCCGAGACCGAGATGATGCGCTACATGCGCCGGCTCGCCGACCGGGACCTGGCGCTCGACCGGGCGATGATCCCGCTGGGTTCGTGCACGATGAAGCTGAACGCGGCGGCGGAGATGATGCCGATCACCTGGCCCGAATTCTCGGCCATCCACCCGCACGCGCCGGCCGACCAGACCGAGGGGTATCGCAAGCTGATCGACGATCTGTGCGAGAAGCTGTGCGTGATCACCGGCTATGACGCCATGTCCATGCAGCCCAATTCGGGCGCGCAGGGCGAGTATGCCGGCCTCCTGACGATCCGCGCCTGGCATCGCGCCCGCGGCGACACGAACCGCGACATCTGCCTCATCCCGATCTCGGCGCACGGCACCAATCCCGCCTCGGCACAGATGGCGGCCATGAAGGTGGTCGTGGTTGCGGCGCGCGACAATGGCGACATCGATGTCGACGATTTCCGCGCCAAGGCGGCCGAGGCCGGCGACCGGCTGGCTGCCTGCATGATCACCTATCCGTCGACGCACGGCGTCTTCGAGGAGACGGTGCGCGAGGTGTGCGCGATCACGCACGAGCATGGCGGGCAGGTCTATCTGGACGGCGCGAACCTGAATGCCATGGTCGGCCTGTCCAGGCCCGGCGAGATCGGCGCCGATGTGAGCCATCTCAACCTGCACAAGACCTTCTGCATCCCCCATGGCGGCGGCGGGCCGGGCATGGGGCCGATCGGCGTCAAGGCGCATCTGGCGCCCTTCCTGCCGGGCGATCCGCTGGCCGGAGACGGGGCGGTGAGCGCGGCGGCGCACGGGTCGGCGTCGATCCTGCCGATCTCCTGGGCCTACATCATGATGATGGGCGGCGACGGACTGACACAGGCGACAAAGGTGGCGATCCTGAACGCCAACTACATCGCCAGGCGGCTCGAGGGCGCTTATGACGTGCTGTTTGCCGGACGCAACGGGCGCATCGCCCATGAGTGCATCATCGACACGCGCCCGTTTGCGGCGAGCGCCGACATTTCCGTCGACGACATCGCCAAGCGCCTCATCGACAATGGCTTCCATGCGCCGACCATGAGCTGGCCGGTCGCCGGCACGCTGATGATCGAGCCGACCGAAAGCGAGACCAAGGCCGAACTCGACCGTTTCTGCACGGCGATGCTGGCGATCCGCGAGGAAATCGCGGCGATCGAGCGCGGCGACATGGACCGGGACAACAATCCGCTCAGACGCGCGCCACACACCACCGCCGATCTGATCGCCGAGTGGGATCGGCCGTACGGCCGGCAGGAGGGCTGTTTCCCCGCCGGTGCTTTCGATGTCGACAAGTACTGGCCGCCGGTCGGTCGCATCGACAATGCCTATGGCGACCGCAATCTGGTGTGCACCTGCCCGCCCATCGCCGAATACCGGGAGGCCGCCGAGTAGCTGGTCCGCGCGCCCGCGGGCCGTGCAACCGTGGGTGCGCTGCCGGCACTCCTGCACGTGCCGTCTCGCAATGGCGCTTTCGAAGTGCCGGAAATTGCACTATAATCGACGGTCGAACTCCGAAGAGATCAGGCGGACTCGGAAGGGGAACGACCATGGCAGTCTTCAGCCGGCAACTTGACCGATTCCTGACGCAGCATATCCGGCAGGGGCGTATCGACGTCCAGTATCCCGACGGGCGAACCGTCACCTATGGCGAGGAGCTCGCCGAGCCGGTCGGGCTGCGGCTGAGCGAGGAGAAGTGGATCGGGCGCATCCTGCGCAATCCGGAACTGCGCTTTGGCGAAGCCTATATGGAAGGCGCGCTGATGCCGCAGGCGCGCACCATCCACGATCTGCTCGATACGCTGTGGTCGAACCTTTACGGCGACGACCCCGATGCCGGCGGGCCGTCGGGGCTTGCGGTGCAGGCGCTGCGCGCCGTCCAGCGCGCCAATTCGCCGGCGCGGGCCCGGCAGAACGTCGCCCATCACTACGATCTGGGCGACGATCTCTACCGCCTGTTCCTGGACGAGGACATGCAGTATTCCTGCGCCTATTTCGCCGAGCCGGGCATGACGCTCGACGAGGCACAGGCCGCCAAGCGGGCCCATATCGCACGCAAGCTGGTGCTCGAGCCGGATCAGCGCGTGCTCGATATCGGCTCGGGCTGGGGCGGCATGGCGATGGAGCTGGCGCGGCGCGGGGCCACCGACGTTCTGGGCGTCACGTTGTCGTCGGAACAGCTCGCCACGGCGCGGCGCCGGGCCGAACAGGCCGGCCTGGCCGATCGCGTGCGCTTCGAGTTGACCGACTATCGCGATCTCGACCGGCAGTTCGACCGCATCGTCTCGGTGGGCATGTTCGAACATGTCGGCACGCGCCACTACAAGGAGTATTTCGACAAGGTCGCGCGGCTTCTGTCGAAGGACGGCGTCGCGCTGATCCATACGATCGGGCGCACCGGGCGTCCGGGCGTGACCAATCCGTGGATCGCCAAATACATCTTTCCGGGCGGCTACATTCCCGCGCTGTCGGAGATCGCTCCGCATGTGGAGGCGGCGGGCCTGTTCCTGACCGACCTCGAAGTGTTGCGGCTGCATTATGCCGAAACGCTCAAGGCCTGGCGCGAGCGGTTCCTGGCCAATGCCGACAAGGCGGCAGCGCTGCATGACGAGCGTTTCGTGCGCATGTGGGACTTCTATCTGGCGACCAGCGAACTGTCGTTCCGTTACGGCACGCATGTCGTCTTCCAGCTGCAGCTCGCCCGGCGCCAGGACGCGGTGCCGCTGACGCGCGACTATCTGCACGCGCCCGCCGAAACCGCCTCGCGCCGGCGCCGGCGCGCGCCGCGGCCGGCGGCGCTGCAGGACACCGAGAAGGGATAGCCGGCCCGGCTCGCGCCGGCGGCGGGTCGACAGCGGCGGTCGCGGCCCATAGGGTTGCGTGCCATGGCCGCGCCCTTCAAGCACACGATCCACGACGCGCACCATCACTTCGGCTGGGATCATGCGATCGCGCCGGCGGCCAAGGTGGCGCCCGGCGACCGCATCGAACTTGAATGCATCGACGCCTCGGCGGGCCAGATCACCGCCGCAAGCACGGTCGCCGACGTGACCGCCATGGACTCGGCGAAGGTCAATCCGGTAACCGGGCCGATCGAAGTGGACGGGGCCGAGCCGGGCGATATCCTGAGGATCGAGATCGAGGGTTTCGCGCCGTCCGGCTTCGGCTGGACGGCCAATATCCCCGGCTTCGGGCTGCTGGCGGATCAGTTCCGCGATCCGCATCTGAAGATCTGGGATTATGCGGCGGACACGCTGGCGCCGGCCCTGTTCAGCGAGATGGCGCGCGTGCCGCTCAAGCCCTTCATCGGAACGATCGGACTGGCGCCGGCCGAGCCGGGCCGCCATTCGATCATCCCGCCGCGGCGCATGGGCGGCAACATGGATGCGCGCGATCTGGCCGCCGGCACCACGCTCTACCTGCCGGTCGAGGTCGCCGGCGCGCTATTGTCGGTCGGCGATACCCACGCCGCCCAGGGCGATGGCGAGGTCTGCGGCACGGCGATCGAAAGCCCGATGACGGTCGCCCTCAAGCTCGATCTGATCAAGCAGCGCCCGCTTGCCTTTCCGCGCTTTTCGACGCCCGGGCCGGTGAGCCGGCATCTCGACGCCAGGGGCTACGAGGCGACGATGGGCATCGGCCCGGACCTGATGGGGTGCGCGCGCGATGCGGTCGCCGGGATGATCGACCATCTGGGCGCGCTGCACGGCCTTGCTGCCGAGGACGCCTATCTGCTTTGCTCGGTCTGCGGCGATCTGCGGATCTCGGAAATCGTCGACCAGCCAAACTGGGTTGTCTCGCTCTACTTTCCGCGCATCGTGTTCGACTAGCCGCCTGCCGGCCCGATGACGCTTGCGGCGCGCCGAGGCGCTGGCGTAGCGTGGTGCCGGGAGGAGCGTCGATGCTATTCAGCGACAAACGGGGCGGTGCGCGCGTCCGCGCCGAAGCGGAGCGCGCCGGGTGAGGGTCGGTTTCCTGCGGTTTGCCGACGGCTTGCACCGGCTTTCGAAATGGCTGTGCATCGCCTGCCTGGCGGTCGTCTTCGGCGGCATGATGACCGTGGTGCTGCTGCGCTATGGGCTCGGCGTCGGCTTCATCGAGCTGCAGGATCTGGTGACCTACGCGTTCGGGTTCCTGGTCACCTTCGCCATGCCCGTGGCGATGCGCCTTGACAAGCATGTGCGCGTCGACGTGCTGCGCGCGTCCTGGCCCGCCGCGCGCAACCGGCGGGTCGATGCGGCGGGTTTCGTGCTGCTGCTCGTGCCGGTCTTCGGGCTGCTGCTGTGGCATTCGGGCCAGCCGGTGGGTTATGCGTGGCAGATCCTCGAAGGCTCGCGCGAAACCGGAGGGCTGCCGGGCCTGTTCCTGGTCAAGACGGCGGTTCCGGTCACGGCGGCGCTGATGATCGTGCAGGGGGCGGCGCTGCTGCTGGGAGCGCGAACCGATGAGCGCTGACGCGTTGTGGATCATCGCCATGACGGTGGCGCTGCTGGGCGGCATCCTGTCGGGTCTGCCGGTCATCGTCGTGATCTCCGGGGTGCCGCTATTGTTCGCGCTGGTCGCCGGCGCGTTCGCCCAGTTCGACCTGGTCCTGTTGCAGGCGATCCCGCTGCGCGTCTTCGGCATCATGGAAAACGCCCTGCTCATCGCCGTGCCGCTGTTCGTGCTCGTCGGCGTCCTGCTCGAGCGTTCCCGGCAGGCCGAGCGCATGCTGGCCTCGATCAGCCGGTTTCTCGGCGGCGCGCCGGGCGCCCTCGTCGCCGCTGTGCTGGTGATCAGCACGCTGGTCGCCGCCTCGACCGGGGTGATCGGCGCGACCGTCATCATGCTCGGCATGATCGCGCTGCCGGCGCTGCTGAACGCCGGCGTCGACGACAAGACGGCCAGCGGGCTCGTCTGCGCCAGCGGTACGCTGGGGCAGATCATCCCGCCATCGATCGTGCTGATCCTGCTCGGCGATCAGGTCTCCAACGCCTATATCGAGGCGCAGCAGGCGGCGGGCAATTTCGCGCCCGATCCGGTCACCGTGGGCGATCTGTTCGCCGGCGCGCTGGTCCCCGGCCTGTGCCTTGTGGTGCTCTACGGGCTGTATGCGATCGTGCGCGTGACGTTCTTCGGCGCGCGCGCCGTGCCCCGCCCGCAGCCGCTGTCGGCGTCGGTGCCGACCGGTTCGCCCGTGGCGCTGGCCGACGGGCTGTGGCGCATCGCCGTGGACGCGCTGCCGACGCTGGCCCTGATCGTCGCGGTGCTCGGCTCGATCCTGGTGGGCATCGCGACGCCGACCGAGGCGGCCGCGGTGGGCGTCGCCGGCACGCTTCTGATCGCCGCCTCGGCCAACGACCGGCGCCTGCGCCTGCCGGGACTGCTGACGGCCGGCTGCGCGCTGTGCCTTTTCGCCGTCACCCGCTTCGGGCTGATCGATGTCGCCTTTGCCACCGGCGCGCTGAGCCTGACGCCGGCGACGATCTTCGTGCTGGCGCTGATCGTCGCGGTCGGCATCGGGCTCGGCATGGCCGCCGTCAGCCTGGTGCGCGGCGGCGTGCTCGTGCCGGCGCTGTTCGAGACGCTGATCATCACCGGCATGATCTTCGGCATCATCGTGGCCGCCAGCATCCTGGCGCTGATCTTTCGCGGGTTCGAGGGCGACCGGCTGGTCGCCGACTTCCTGACGTCGATCCCCGGCGGGGTGATCGGCATGCTGGTGCTGACCATGGCGGTGATCTTCGTTCTGGGGTTCATCCTCGAATTCGTCGAGATCATCTTCATCGTCATTCCGATCGTCGGCCCGGTGATCCTGCAGACGGGCATCGATCCGGTGTGGTTCGCCGTGCTCGTCGCGCTCAATCTGCAGACCTCGTTTCTGACGCCGCCCTTCGGCTTCGCGCTGTTCTATTTCCGCTCGGTCGCGCCAAGGCACATCTCGACGGGACGGATCTTCCGTGCTGTGATCCCCTTCATCGCCATCCAGCTGGTCGTGCTCGGCATGGTGGCCGCCTATCCGCCGCTCGCCACCTGGCTGCCCGAAGCACTGTTCTGAAACCCAAGATCCATCAAGGAGGAGACCCCATGAAAAGACGCAATTTCCTAAAGGCGAGCGCCGTGGCCGCGCCCGCCGCCGCGCTGGCCACGCCCGCCATCGCCCAGGGCAAGATCGAGTGGAATCTGCCAACATCGTTTCCGGCCCAGGCGCCGGGCGTGGGTACCAATGTGACCACATTCGCGGCGCGCGTCGCCGCCCTGTCGGACGGGCAGATGACGCTGAAGGTGTTCTCGGCCGGCGAACTGGTGCCGCCCTTCGGCGTGGAGGACGCCGTTCAGGGCGGGACCGCGCCGATCGGCCATTC
This sequence comes from Roseitalea sp. MMSF_3546, assembly GCF_030732865.1. Taxonomy (GTDB): domain Bacteria; phylum Pseudomonadota; class Alphaproteobacteria; order Rhizobiales; family Rhizobiaceae; genus Roseitalea. The sequence goes on along the minus strand of NZ_JASHKB010000001.1, from coordinate 5,668 downwards.
CACCCCCTATTACGCCGCCTCCAAGAACAGCGCGCTGCACTTCTTTTCGGCGGTTCCGTTCGGCATGACCGCGGTCGAGCATGACGGCTGGCTGCGCCATGGCGGCGGCAACGAGCTTTGGCGCGAGATCTATGCCGAGCGCGGCCTTTATCCGCTCTATTCGGGCAATTCGGGCACGCAGGCCGCCGGCTGGTTCAAGAATCCGATCAATTCGGTCGATGACCTGGCCGGGTTGAACATGCGCATTGCCGGGCTCGGCGGCGAGGCGATGCGCAAGCTCGGCGTCAATGCGGTGCTGACCCCGCCGCCGGAGATCTTCCCGGCCTTCCAGTCGGGCGCCATCGATGCCGCCGAGTGGGTCGGTCCGCTGCTCGACCAGGCCTTCGGCCTGAACAAGGTGGCGTCCTATTGCTACGTTCCAGCCTTCCATGAGCCCTCGGCCGGTCTTGAGATCGTCGTCAACAAGGACGCTTTCGACGAACTGCCCGCCCGGATGCAGGCGATCCTGACCAATGCGGCCGAGGCGGCGTCGGCCGAGACGCTGGCCCAGTTCGACTATTTCAACGCCCAGGCCATGCAGCAGCTCAAGGAGGCCGGCGTCACCTTCGACCAGTTCCCCGAAGACGTGATCGCGGCGCTCAAGACCGCCGTCGCCGAGGTGATGGACGAGAACTCGCAGGCCAACGAGGACTTCGCCCGCGTGCGCGAGAGCTATGAGGCGTTCCTGACGCTGGCGCGCGAGTATGCGAGTGCCGTCAAGGTGCCCACCTTCACGCAGCGCGCCTGAACGCTCGAGCGCTGCGGCTGGCGCCGCGCTGCGTGGCGGCGCCGACCTGCGGCCGCGCAATGGTCCGCCGGGGCGATTGCCGCGCTGTCGGCCCACCGGCCTTGCGGCGATCGGCCCGTCCGCAACCGTTTGTTAACCATGATCGGGGCATCGTGACCCCCATTCTTCGACAGATGGGGGACGCGATGCGGACGATTTCGAGCGCCATTTGCCTGGCCGGGGCGATGACGGGCCTTGCCGTATCGGCGGCCCTCGCCGACGGCCATGGCGGTTTCTACGACCCCGTCGAGGACATGGGCGTTGTCGGCAATATCGAGGCCTCCTACCGGGCGAGCGATATCGAGGACATCGATCCGCGAGCCAATTTCTGGGCGTTGCGCGGCACGCTGAACCTGCGCGATGGCGGCTATCCGCAGGTGCAGATCGATGTCGGCTACGAGCGCGCGAGGCTGGACGATCTGAACGTGGACGCACTGGACGGGGCCGTGCATCTTTACCAATACGCCACGCCGAACATCGCCTATGGCGCGTTCATCCAGGGCGCGCGGTTCACCACCAATCTGTTCGACCTGCTCGGCATGCCGGACGAAGACGACAGCGCGACCGACGTCGTCGGCGGCCTGCAGGTCGCGTATCTGGGCGACCTTGGCACGGTCTACGGCCAGGTCGGCTATGGCGTGGCCGAATATGACGGCGATTCCTACGAGCGTTACGCCGCCAAGGCGGGCGTGCGCGCCTATGCGACCGACAATTTCCGCTTCGATGTGGAAGGCGCGTTCAACCGCCTGGACGGCGATGACTGGGGCGTCAACGCCTATACGCTCGCCGCGCAGGGCAATTATCGCATCCGGAGTTCGCCCGTGTCGGTCTTCGCGCGCTACGAATATGACCGCTTCACCTATGACGAATCGGATGTGCAACTGGGCGATCTGGACGTGCAGACCATCTCGGCTGGCGTGAAGATGCATTTCGGCTCCACGAGCCTGCGCGAGGAGGAGCGCAACGGACCGCAATGGTCGGCCAACCGCGCCTACTACTGAGCGGCCATCGGGGCGGTGGCCGGTCGCGCCTGACCGGGCGTCTTGACACCAGCCGGCCTTTCCCCCATAGCGCCCGCAAATCTGGACGAGCTTGATACCGAGCCGCCGACCGGGACACGTCACAGGCGTCGATCCCGGAGGTCACCACCCGACAGCGCGATGCGCCCTCGGGTGCGCTTCGGCTTTGGCGCTCCCCCACCCTGAGTGTGAACATCGCGAGCCTAAAATGGCGCGAGGCAGCTCTCAGCGCCTTTGCCAGGTGCCGCTGCTGCCATTTAGGCACGAGAGCCCGCCCCCGGCCTCAACCGTGCAGGTAGTGTTCGGCCCCCGAAAGGTCAGCGATGTCGAGGTATGTTCGACGACGGGCGCGGGACCGAAGGTGTTGGTAACGGCACGGTAGGTGTGCAAGAAGCGGCCCTTGCCCTGACTGCCTTGTCTCGTGCTCGCGGGACCTTCGGTGGACTCGAGAATGGATACCTCACCGTCGGCAAACAAAAGCGCGGATTGGGCACTCGTCTGCGCGACCACCTTTGGCGCCTCATTGGCGGTTGACGTGCATGCGGTAAACGCAACCAACACGCCAACTGCAGAGAGACATGTCGTGGTCGATCTCAACATGGCCCATCCCGTCCAGACGCAATGAAGATGTAACTGGCAACATTGCAGACTGTCAATTGGCCGGTTGCCAGTCATCGTCCGCAGGCCGTCCGGCATCTCGCCTGACCGGGCGTCTTGACACCAGCCGGCCTTTCCCCCATAGCGCCCGCAAATCTGGACGAGCTTGATACCGAGCCGCCGACCGGGACACGTCACAGGCGTCGATCCCGGAGGTCACCACCCGACAGCGCGATGCGCCCTCGGGTGCGCTTCGGCTTTGGCGCTCCCCCACCCTGAGTGTGAACATCGCGAGCCTAAAATGGCGCGAGGCAGCTCTCAGCGCCTTTGCCAGGTGCCGCTGCTGCCATTTAGGCACGAGAGCCCGCCCCCGGCCTCAACCGTGCAGGTAGTGTTCGGCCCCCGAAAGGTCAGCGATGTCGAGGTATGTTCGACGACGGGCGCGGGACCGAAGGTGTTGGTAACGGCACGGTAGGTGTGCAAGAAGCGGCCCTTGCCCTGACTGCCTTGTCTCGTGCTCGCGGGACCTTCGGTGGACTCGAGAATGGATACCTCACCGTCGGCAAACAAAAGCGCGGATTGGGCACTCGTCTGCGCGACCACCTTTGGCGCCTCATTGGCGGTTGACGTGCATGCGGTAAACGCAACCAACACGCCAACTGCAGAGAGACATGTCGTGGTCGATCTCAACATGGCCCATCCCGTCCAGACGCAATGAAGATGTAACTGGCAACATTGCAGACTGTCAATTGGCCGGTTGCCAGTCATCGTCCGCAGGCCGTCCGGCATCTCGCCTGACCGGGCGTCTTGACACCGGCCGGCCTTTCCCCCATAGCGCCCGCAAATCTGGACGAGCTTGACACCGAGCCGCCGACCGGGACACGTCACAGGCGTCGGTCCCGGAGGTCACCACCCGACAGCGCGATGCGCCCTCGGGTGCGCTTCGGCTTTGGCGTTTGGGATTTCGCCCGTCGATGATTATCTCGGGGACATGGGCCGGACGGCGTGGTCCGGCAATGTGAAACCGGCTTTGGGATTGTCATGTTTGAATCGCTTCAGGATCGCCTGGGTTCGATATTCGGCTCGCTGACCGGGCGCGGCGCACTGTCGGAGAAGGATGTCTCCGCGGCGCTGCGCGAGGTGCGCCGCGCGCTGATCGAGGCGGACGTGTCGCTGGAGGTGGTGCGCGGCTTCGTCGAGCGCGTGCGCGAAAAGGCGGTCGGCGCCGAGGTCCTCAAATCGGTCAAGCCCGGCCAGATGGTCGTCAAGATCGTCCATGACGAATTGGTCGAAACGCTCGGCTCGGAGGCCGAGACCATCGATCTGAACGCGCCCGCGCCGGTCGTGATCATGATGGTCGGCCTTCAGGGCTCGGGCAAGACGACGACGACCGGCAAGATCGCCAGGCGGCTGGCCGAGCGCGACAAGAAGAAGGTGCTGATGGCCTCGCTCGACACGCGAAGGCCGGCGGCACAGGAGCAGCTCAGGCAGATCGGCGAGCAGACTGGCGTCGCCACCCTGCCGATCATCGCCGGCCAGGGCCCCGTCGAGATCGCCGGCAGAGCGGTGCAGGCGGGCCGGCTCGGCGGCCATGACGTGGTCATTCTCGACACGGCCGGCCGCACCCATATCGACGAACCGCTGATGGTCGAGATGGCCGATGTGCGGCGCGCGGCCAACCCGCACGAGATTTTGCTGGTCGCCGATTCGCTGACCGGCCAGGACGCGGTCAATCTCGCCAAGAGCTTCGACGAACGTGTCGGCATTACCGGTCTGGTCCTGACGCGGATGGATGGCGACGGACGCGGCGGCGCGGCGCTGTCCATGCGCGCGGTCACCGGCAAGCCGGTCAAGCTGATCGGCACCGGCGAGAAGATGGACGCGCTGGAGGAGTTCCATCCCAAGCGCATCGCCGACCGCATTCTGGGCATGGGCGACATCGTCTCCCTGGTCGAAAGGGCGGCCGAGACGATCGACCAGGAAAAGGCCCAGGCCATGGCCAAGAAGATGGCCTCGGGCAAGTTCGACCTGAACGATCTGTCCGACCAGCTTCGCCAGATGCAGAAGATGGGCGGCATGGGCGGCCTGATGGGAATGATGCCCGGCATGGGCAAGATGAAGGACCAGATGGCCGCCGCCGGCATGGACGACAAGATGTTCGGCCGTCAGCTCGCGATCATCTCGTCGATGACGCCGCACGAGCGTGCCCATCCCGAAGTGCTCAAGCACAGCCGCAAGAAGCGCATCGCCGCCGGCTCGGGCACCAATGCCGCCGAGATCAACAAGCTTTTGAAGATGCACCGCCAGATGGCCGACATGATGAAGTCCATGAAGGGCAAGAAGGGCGGCGGCATGATGGGCAAGATGATGGGCGGCATGATGGGCAAGATGGGCATGCGCGGCGGCATGGGCGGGCTTGGCGGCATGCCCGATCCCGCGCAGATGAGCGAAAAGGAGCTCAGGCAGCTCCAGAAGCAGGCCGAACAGATGGGGCTCGGCCCCGGCGGCGGCCTGCCGCCGGGCGGGCTGCCCGGCCTTGGCGGCGGGCCGCGACTGCCGGGCACTGGCGGCCCCTCGCTGCCCGGCCTGCCGAAGGGCCCGAAGAAATGATGTCGACCGTCGTCGAAATCCCCACGCTCGAGACCGGGCGTCTGATCCTACGCGGTTGGCGCCAGGCTGATGTCGACCCGATGGCCGCCATGTTTGCGGATGAAGCCGCCACGCGCTTTGCGGGCGGTACGCATGACCGCGACGGCGCCTGGCGGCAGATGGCCGCCTATGCCGGTCACTGGGCGCTCAGGGGATGGGGGCCGTTCGCGGTGACGCTCAAGCAGGACGGCAAGACGATCGGCTATTGCGGCCCGTGGGATCCCGAAGGCAAGGCGGACGAGCCCGAGATCACCTATGGGCTGGCGACGGCGTATCATGGCAGGGGTTATGCCACCGAGGCGGTCCGCGCCGCGCTGGGCTTCGCCCATGAAACGCTTGGCTGGCGCACCGCGGTCAGCTTCATCGACAGGGACAATCACGCCTCACTCGGTGTCGCCCGCAAGCTGGGCGCGCGCCGCGATGGCGAGACGCTGCTCTATGGCTCGGTGGCCGTCGAGATCTGGCGTTATCCGGACGCCGAGGCATCGGGCGCGGAGACGGCAGCCTAATGTTTGAGTCAAGCAGCATTTTTGAAGTTTGTCGCGTAGGGCGTCCGGTTGCTGACGATGGCCCAAAG
>NZ_JASHKB010000019.1 GCF_030732865.1 Roseitalea sp. MMSF_3546 | reverse complement strand
TGGTGGGTGGGGACTCGACCGGGCAAAGGCTCCTATCGCGAGGCGAGAACGCGGGCGCGTTCGTCGTCAATGCCGACCCAGCGGCCCGCATGGGCCGTGTTCTGGCGCTTGAGATAGGTGTATGGCGTGTCGCGCCAGTCGTCGATCTGACCGACGAGATTGTCGAGAATGAACTCGCCGCGATCGGTGCGCACGGTGAGAACGGCGTGGCCGTCGCCATTGGGCTGGCGGACCACGGTGATCAGCAGGTTGGAGGGATGAAACCCCCTGTCGATGAGCCGCTTGCGCTTTTCAAGGACATAATCCTCGCAATCGCCGACATCTGTCGGATAGGACCACAGCTCCTCGCGGCCCCAGATCTGCATGTCGGTCAGTGGACGCACGGTCGTGTTGACCTGGTTGTTGACGTCGATCATCGCCTGCCAGGCGGCACGGCTGAGCGGCTCGGGCTGGGCGCGGCCCGTCGATCCGCATTCGGCCGGATAGCGCTGGCAGAACTCATAGTGGCCGATCGGCTGGGTGGTCCGGCCGTTGGTCGGCATGATATCTGCCCTGGCGCCGCTTGCGGCGATGACCAGCAAGGCGGCGATGCCGACCGTCGCGCCGACGCGTCGCGCCTCTGGCGATTGAACGTCCCCATATATACCCATGTGTCCGACTCCCCGTTTTCGGACACACTGGCAAATACAAATCTATATCGAGCAAATAGACGCACCCATATTTGATTATTATTGATAGGCAATGTAAGTAATAATTGAGTAGAATTTTCCGATAAGTTTATTCAAAGTCGACCGATGGCCGTCGCGGTCGTTTGGGTTGCCGGAAACGGTTGCCGGGCATGGTTGCCGCCTCGGACCGCCGGGCGCGGCACGGGTCGCATGTGCGCAAACGGCCAGTCATGGAGGGGACCCGCGCCGGGCGGGCCAGAGCAATGCCGGTCTCGGCGCGTGACACGGGGCACGACGCCAATGGCCGAACGGGACCGGCGCGGGGTGGTTTTCGGACCGGCGCATTGCCGGCGGAAGGGCGCTCAACGCGCTTCAGGACCAAGCCGCACCGGATTGATCTGGTTAGCGCTGCCCTGGCCGATCCGGATTTCGCCCGACGGCACGTTCAATCACGAAACGGGCTTTGCGTCCTGGACGCGGGCGATGGCCGGCGATTGGGTCTGGTGACGGGCAGGGCGCCTTCGGTCCGCGTCAGCCGAGGAATTCGGCAAGCGATTCGCGGCGCTGGACGAAGGCGAACTCGATGGCGATGCCTTCCTCGAAATGGCGCACGACCTGGCCGCGCATCCCGCCGAGCGTGACGAGCGTGCCGATCGCCGGCCGCACATTGATCGCCACCGCCGCACCGGACAGCGACAGGTCGAGAATGCGGCAGCGATATTGCCGGCCATCGGTCAGGGTCAGGATCGAGGAGGGGTTCTTGGGCACGATGCGCTCGTGGCGGCGGTCTTCGGGCAGGTCGAGTTCGTGCTTGTTGGCGAGCCAGACGAGTTGCGCGGCCAGCTTTTCCTGCTTGCGGGTCGACGTGTTCAGGTCCATCGCAAAGCCGCCTTCGAACAGGCGCACGACATGGCCCTCGACGCGGCCGATATGGTCGATATAGGCCACGATCCGCTCGCCCTGCCTGGCAACGGCCTCGGTGAAAACGGTGGCGGTCGCCGGCGACATGTCGAGGATCTGGCAGGCATGCTCGGAGCGATCCTGCAGCATGAAACGGCCATGGAGGTTGACCTTCACACGCTGGAAGGTCCGCCGGTTCGGCCCGGCATGCGCGTCTTGATCCGCTGCGGCGGCGGTGAGCATCTGGCTTTACCACATGTCTGGTTTTTTCCGCGCGAGCTTAGGCCGGCGCTGGTTAACAACCGGTAATGTTTGGGCGACAACCGCCAATTGTCAGGCCGGGTCGGCCCCGTTCGCGCGTCCGCCATGAACGATGCGCAGGTCCGGGCGCGGGACGGGCGAGCCGGTGCGAAAGCCGGGCTGCACGTGGCGGGTCCCGTCGATGACGCGCAACGCGGCCCCCGCGCGAGTGGGCCGGCCGCGCCGTTCGGGCAGCGCAATCGCCGGGCGATTGGCCAGGCTGAACAGTTCGCGGTCGGGATCGAGCAGCCTGACACCGGCCATGCGCAGCGGCGCGATCGGATCGGCGCCCAGCCAATAGGGCACCGATAGCGGATTGAGCGCACCGAGCACGCGCGGGTCGGCATCGCACAGGGGCAGCATGACCAGTTCCAGCGTGACGGACCGATCGCCACGCGCCTGTCCGACGAGATCGAGAATCGCGATGGTGTGTTCGCCCGTCACCGCAGCGAGGAGGCGGCCGGCGAGCAGCCGGTCGTCGGGCTCGAACAGGGTCATGAAGGGCGCGCCGGTAAGTTCGCGATCGAACAGGGTGCCGATGCGGGTGCCGGCAAGCCGGAAGCGCGCCGGATCGGCCGAGGCGTCGACGATGAAGGTGGCGGGCAGATCGCGGCCGATCGCCTCGGGGGCGATCTCGGCGCGTTCCGGTGCCGAGCGATCGCCGCGCAGCCGGTTCCAGTATTCAAAGAGCTTCCGTGTCCCGTTGTGACGCACCTGGCCCACCTTCTGTCTGGCGCAACGGCCCGGCCGTGTCGTTTCGGGCCACGGCAGGGCGATTGCTGGTCCCCGAAAATCCGGGTTGCAACCGGCGGGCCGGGGGCAGGGCGCGGCCGGTGGCGGCCGCGGGTTAAGGTTAACGGCCGGTGATGCGTTGCAAGCGGCGCGTTCATCTGGCATTAACCGTGCCAACGCAGCGGCCCGGTCGCAGCACTCGAATCGGACTATGGTGTGGGCAGGGGGCTCACCAGGCCATTCAGGGCAACCTGGATGGCCTTTTCTTGTTGGTCTGTACGGTGGGACGGCCGAACAAAGGAGCGTGCGATGTCCGCGCCCGAACGCAAGCAAGACCCGCGCGGGCAGGGCCCGGAGGGACGAGGCGGCATGCCCGCCGGCGCGCCGCGTCAGCCGGCCTTCAACCTGCACGGCGCCATTGTCGTGCTGGTCGCCATCTGCGTGGGCGTGCACGTGCTGCGCACCGTGATCCTTGACGGGGCGATCGATCGCTGGCTCATCGTCAATTTCGCGTTCTTTCCGATCCGCTACGCGCCGGGCTTCTTCGTTCCGGACCTGCCGACGCTGGTGTCGCCGGTCACGCACACCTTCCTGCATGGCGACTGGGTCCATCTGGGCTTCAACATGATCTGGCTGGTGGTCTTCGGCGCGCCCGTCGCCTGGCGGCTGGGCTGGGTGGGCACGTTTGCCTTCTGGATCGTCACCGCGCTGGGCGCCGTCGTGCTGCACACGGCGATCTATTTTGGCGACATGGTGCCGCTTCTGGGCGCATCGGGCGCCGTTTCGGGCTTTCTGGGCGCGGCCGCGCGGTTCGGCTTCAAGGCGGACCGGCGCAATCCGCGGCACGGGTTCGCGGCGCCGCTGATGGGCCCGCTCGCTTCGCTGCGCCAGCGCGGCGTGGTGCCGTTCCTGCTGATCTGGATGGCGCTCAACTTCGCCACCGGCATGGACCTGTTCGGCCTGGCCGGCGGCGCCTCGATCGCCTGGGAGGCCCATATCGGCGGCCTTCTGACCGGTTTCTTCGCCATCGGCCTGATCGATCGCGGCCCGCGCGCCTGACGGCCCGCGCTCGGAGGCGACTTGTCAAGCGCAGGGCTTTGGCGCCATGCTGGCCCGGGGGCGCGTCAAGGAGGAGCTGCAATGACTGTTGCGCGGATATTGGAGGACAAGGGTACCGACGTCTTCACGCTGTCGGCGGACGCCTCGATCATGGACGCCGTGCGGTCGCTGGCGCGGCACAAGGTCGGCGCCATGGTCGTCACCAACGCGGATGCGGGCATCGAAGGCATCCTGTCCGAGCGCGACGTGGTGCGCGCGATCGGCAACCGCGGGGCCGGCGCGCTTTCCGAACCGGTCTCGGCGCTGATGACGCGCGCGGTCGTCACGTGCCGCGAGGACATGCCGATCAATCACCTGATGGAACTGATGACGAAGGGCCGGTTTCGGCACCTGCCGGTCGAGCGCGAGGGCAAGCTGATCGGCATCATCTCGATCGGCGACGTCGTCAAGCGGCGCATTGCCGAGATCGAGCAGGAGGCCGAGCAGATCCGTTCCTACATTGTCTCGTCGGTGTAGCCGGGCCGCGGGGGATCGCTTCAGCCTTCGGCGAATTCGAGCGCCAGCGCGCCATTGCCGTCGCTGACCACGCGCCGGTAAAAGCAGGATCGGCGGCCGGTGTGGCAGTTGACGCCGTCGCCGCGGGTGCGCACGGCGATCAGGATCACGTCCTGGTCGCAATCGGTGCGCATCTCGACGATCTCCTGAACGTTGCCGGAGGTCTCGCCCTTCTTCCACAGCCGGCCGCGCGAGCGCGACCAGTAGTGGGCGATGCCGGTGCGCAGGCACATCGCAAGGGCCTGCGCGTTCATGTGGGCGACCATGACGACACCGCCATCGGTCGCATCGGTGACGACGGCGGTGATCAGCCCGTCCTCGGAAAACCGTGGAGTGAAGGCCGCACCCTCTTCGAGGGCGGCCTTGTCGTCTGGCGGCGGAGCAAAGATGCCCGTTGCGGTCGGCTCTGTCATGGCCCCCGATTAGGCCGCATCGTGGCCCCGATCAAGTGCGCCGGCGAACCGTCATCGCGCGCCCACCAGATCGATGAACCGGCGCTGCTCGTCGCGATCCTCGAAGGCGCCGGAAAAGCGCGTGGTGAGCGTGGTCGAGCCATGCTTGCGAATACCGCGCATGGCCATGCACATGTGCTCGGCCTCGAGCATGACGGCGGTGCCGCGCGGGGCGAGGGCGTCGTCGATCGCCGTGGCGATCTGCGCGGTCATGGTCTCCTGCGTCTGCAGGCGCCGGGCCAGCACGTCGACGACACGGGCGATCTTGGACAGACCCAGCACGCGGTCATCGGGCAGATAGGCGACATGGGCCTTGCCGATGATCGGCACCATGTGGTGCTCGCAATGGGAATGAAAGGAAATGTCCTTGACCAGGACGATATCGTCATAGCCGGCGACGTCCTCGAAGGTCGTGCCGAGCATGTCGACGGGATCGTGCGCGTAGCCGCCGAACATCTCCTCATAGGCCTTGACGACGCGGCCGGGCGTCGCGCGCAGTCCTTCGCGGTCGGGGTCGTCGCCGATCCATTTCAGGAGCGTGAGCACCGCCGCTTCGGCCTCCTGCCGCGTCGGGCGGTCCGCACCGGTCTCGACAACGTTTGTGACGATGGCGTCCATCTTCCGTCTCCTTTGTGGAACCCGACGATCCTTACGCATGGGGCCTTGAATGGACCAGATCGCGTTCGCTGATTCCGTCGTGCCTTGCCGCCTCGGACATTGTCCTCCTATATAAGCGTCAGGGCACGGAACGCCACCGCCCGGCGGTGGCGACATGGCGAAAAGGCGCCAGACATGATCAACGACATCTACAATGCGCGCATTCTCGAACTTGCCGGCAACATCGCCGCCGTCGACCGTCTGGAGGCGCCCGATGCGACCGCCACGGCCCATTCCAAGCTGTGCGGGTCGACGGTGACCGTCGATCTTGCGCTGGCCAATGACCGCGTCGCCGCCTACGGTCACGAGGTCAAGGCCTGCGCGCTGGGGCAGGCATCGGCGGCGGTGGTGGCGCGGCATATCGTCGGCACGACCGCTTCGGAACTGCGCGCCCTGCGCGAGACGATGATCGGCATGCTCAAGCATGACGGCCCGCCGCCGCAGGGACGCTTTGCCGATCTGGCCTGCCTGCAGCCGGTCAAGGACTACAGGGCGCGCCATGCTTCCACGCTGCTGGTATTCGATGCCGTCGTCGACGCGCTCGACCAGATCGCGGCCCGCGAGCACGCGGCATGAACTCCGGCTCGACCGAACACCGCCGCGGCGTCGCGCCGCGCTCGCGCAACTGGGACGGCCCGTGGCCGAAGACGCCGGGCCGGCTCGTCGGGACCGCGCTGATCCGGCTCTACCAGCTCACCCTTTCGGGCTTTGTCGGCCACACCTGCCGGCACATGCCCACCTGCTCGGAGTATGGCTACGAGGCGATCGCGCGGCACGGGCTGGTGCCCGGTGCGTGGCTGACCGCACGCCGCGTGGCCAAGTGCGGCCCGTTCGGAACGGCGGGCATTGACAACGTTCCCGAGCATTTCCACTGGTCGCGACGCGGCCGCCGATGACGAACGGCTGACACGGCGCGCCATTGGTCGATCGCGTCGCCGGTCTGCCGCCGCCAGGCGACCGGTGGCGGCGGCGATCACCACGACCCAGGGTCTGCTGGACACCAGCGCAGCCTTGCATGCCGATACGCAACAGACCCAAACCGGAGCACGCACATTGAACGCCAAGTCGAGCGCCGAGATCAATCCCAGGGCCGATTTCGACGCAGCGGGGATCTACAGCGAGGATGGCGCGATCCGCGCCGATTTCCTCGACCAGATCGACACGGCGATCCGCACGGGCAGCGAGGAGGCGCTGGCTCAGGCCGTCGGACCGTTGCACGCCTCGGAGATCGGCGACCTGCTGCAGACGCTCGAGCCGGCCGAACGCCAGGAACTGGTCGCGCTTCTGGGCGAGCGCTTCGACTATTCCGCGCTCACCCATATCGACGACGCGGCACGGCGCGACATCGTCACGGTCCTGCCCAACGAGCAGATCGCGCTGGCGCTGCAGCAGATCGATTCGGACGATGCGGTCTATATCCTCGAGGACATGGACGAGGCCGAGCAGGCCGACATTCTCGCCCGGATTCCCTTTACCGAGCGCATCAGGCTCAGGCGGTCGCTCGACTATCCCGAGGACAGCGCCGGCCGGCGCATGCAGGCCGATTTCGTCGCCGTGCCGCCCTACTGGAATGTCGGCCAGACGATCGACTACCTTCGTGACAACGAGGACCTGCCGGTCAGCTTCGCGCAGATCTTCGTGATCGATCCGACCTTCCGGCTGGTCGGGGCGGTCGATCTGGATCGCATCCTGCGGGCGCAGCGCGATGTGCGCATCGAGCAGATCATGCGCGAGACGCGCCATGCGATCCCCGCCGTCATGGACCAGGAAGAGGCCGCGCAGATCTTCGAGCGCTACGACCTGCTCTCGGCGGCCGTGGTCGACGAGAACGAGCGCCTGGTCGGCGTTCTGACCATCGACGACGTGGTCGATGTGATCCAGGAGGAGGCCGACGAGGACATCAAGCGCCTTGGCGGGGTCGGCGACGAGGAACTGTCCAACACCGTCATCGAGACGACCCGTTCGCGCTTTTCCTGGCTGCTGATCAATCTGGGCACGGCGGTGCTCGCCTCCTTCGTGATCGGGCTGTTCGATGCGACCATCGAGCAGATGGTCGCGCTCGCCGTGCTGATGCCGATCGTCGCGTCCATGGGCGGCAATGCGGGCACGCAGACCATGACCGTCGCCGTGCGGGCGCTGGCCACGCGCGAGTTGGACATCTACAATGCCGGGCGCATCGTGCGGCGCGAACTCATGGTCGGCTTTCTCAACGGCATCATGTTCGCGCTCGTCATCGGCATCGTCGCCTCGATCTGGTTCTGGACGCCCGGGCTCGGCGCGGTCATCGCGCTGGCCATGATCATCAACATGGTCTCGGCGGCGCTGGCCGGCATCTTCGTGCCGCTGATCCTGGACCGGCTCAAAGTCGATCCGGCCGTCGCCTCCAGTGTCTTCGTGACCACGGTGACCGATGTGGTCGGTTTCTTCGCCTTTCTCGGCCTTGCCGCCTGGTGGTTCGGCATCTGATTGATTTTCCGCGATCCTGCGCGGTCAATTGACTTTTACGTAAGAATTTCCCTATGCTGCCGCTTTCAGGCGGAAGCGCCCCGTGCGGGCGGCAATCGGATGCGCGAATTCTACACGATCACCGAACTGACCCGGGAATTCGGGATCTCCACGCGCACCTTGCGCTTTTACGAGGACGAGGGGCTGATCGCGCCCGTCAGGCGCGGGCGCACGCGGCTGTTCCGGCCCGGCGACCGGCATCTGGTCAAGCAGATCCTGCGCGGCAAGCGGCTCGGCTTTTCCATCGCCGAAATCCGCGAGATCATCCAGATGTACAAGACACCGCCGGGCGAGGCGGGGCAGTTGCGCACGATCATCGATCGCGTGGAGGAAAAGCGCGCCGAGCTGCGTCAGAAGCGCAAGGACATCGAGGACACGTTGGCCGAGCTCGACCAGGTCGAGGAGACCTGCGTGAACCGGTTGGCGGAGCTGCGCGTGGCGAGTTGAACCGGCAACGCCCTCACAGCCAGCGGTTCACCTTCTTCTTGTAGTCGCGATAGGTCTTGCCGAATCGCGCCTCCAGATGCGCCTCCTCGCGCTCGATGGCGAGCTTTTGCGTGGCGATGGCGTTGATAACGGCCATGGCGAGCAGCCACAAATTGCCGACGAACAGCCCGATGCCGATCAGCAGCAGCGCATTGGCGACATAGATCGGATTGCGGCTGAAGCGGAAGATGCCGCCCGTGACGAGCCGGTCGCTGCCGCGGTGCGGCAGGATCGTCGTGCGCGCGGTGAACATGGTGCGCATGGCGCCGATGTCGATGATGATGGCGATGACGATCAGGAACAGGCCGAGCCCGCCGGTGAGGTCGCCCCACATGCCGGCGGGCCAGCCCAGCGGCACGCGTGCATCGAGCGCAAAGCCGATCAGAAGCGACGTCACCAGCAGGATCGGCGGCCAGGGAACGGTGTTGGGGCGTTCGGCGTGCTTGCTGGTCATGGTTCGTCGGTCACCGCCCGGTCTCGGTTTTGCCGGTCAGGCCGGCCTCGAACGCACATTGGGCGATGATCCGGCCGGTCTCAAGATCGGTCTGCGCCAGCGACGGATCGTCGGCCAGACTCTGCATCTTGCCGGCGGCCGTCAGTTCGGCCTGCGCGCAGGCGCAATAGACCGTGAAGGGCGCGGCATCGAAACTCGCCGTGCACTGGGCCTGGCAGGCGCGGGCGAAATCGGCGGCCGGGTCGGGCGGCGCGACCAGCGAAAACCCATAGACCAACGCGATCAGGATGGGCTGGTGCAGCAGATAGAAGGTCAGGCTCCAGCGGCCGAACACGGCGAGCGTGTTCCACACCGGGCCGCTGGCGCGCCAGCCGCCGGGCGTCAGCGCTCCGGGCGTTTCCGCGACGAAGAACAGGAGCTTGCCAGCGGCCATGCCGCCAAGCGTCGCCGAGAACCAGGGCAGCACGGGCACGAAGTCGTTCGAGCGCGGCGGGATCGAGGAAAGACCGGTCCAGTAGGTCGCCGGATCGGCGAATTGCGGCGTCTGCAGGAAAGGGGTCGCGATCTGGATGGCGACGGCGAGGCCGACAAGCGCCCACCATGGCAGCGGCAGGAACAACAGGCCCAGAAGGCTGGCGAGCGCGATGTGGTGCAGGATGCCGAAGAAGACGAAGCTTTCGGGCGTTGCGAACCAGGTCGCCACCGTGATCAGCGCCGCCGCGCCGGCGACCATCACCCAGCGCCGCGCGAAGGGACGCCACCTGATGCCGCGGCCATGGGCGAGGACGAGGCTCACGCCGACCAGGAACAGGAAGGATGAGGCGATGGCGCGCGCATAGATCTTCAGCGCGCCGGTCCCGGAGGTGCCCGGCTCCAGATAGCCGAAGAATTCGAGATCCCAGGCGAAGTGATAGGTCGCCATGGCGACGAGCGCGACGCCGCGCGCCACGTCGATCGCGTCGATCCGGCCGCGGCCGCCCGCAGCCGCTTCGCTCGGGGCGCCGACGAAACTCACTTGACCGTCTCGTCGGGCCGGGCGGCGGAGCGGGCCGGGCCGCCGCCGCGCTGGGCGAAATACAGCCCGGTCAGGACCAGTGCGAGCGCGACGACCAGCTTGGGGCTGAGCGCCTCGCCCAGGATCAAGAAGCCCAGCAGGACGCCGAAGGCCGGGATCATGTAGATCGACAGCGAAAATGTCGAATAGCCGATCTTCCGGATCAGGTAGAATCGCATCACATAGGCGACGCCGGTCGGAAACACGCCCAGAAAGACCAGCGCCCAGAGGGCCGGGGCGCTCGGGATCACCGCGACGGGCCCGTCGACGACAAGCGCCAGCGGCACCAGCGCCACCGTGGCGATCGACAGGGCAAGAAAGGCCAGCCGCACCGGCGGGATGTCGATGCGCCTGATGATCAGCCCGGCAACGACATAGCAGGCCACGCCGCCCAGCGTTGCGAGCTGGGCCAGCAGATGGCCGGGGCCGAAACCGCCCAGGGCGGTGCCGCCCACCAGCACCGCCATGCCCGAAAAGCCGAAGACGACCGCCAGCAGCTTGGCCGCGTTCATCTTGTCGTCATGGGTGAACAGATGGCTTCCGATCAAGCCCAGAAACGGGCCGGTGCCCATCAGAAGCGCCGTCATGCCGGCATCGATGGTCAGTTCGGCCCAGGAGATCAGAAAGAACGGCACCACCACGTTGAGCATCGCCATGACCGTGACAAGCGTCCACATGCGCGCGCTCGCCGGCAGGATCAGGCCGCGCCACAGCGCATAGGGCGCCAGCACCGCCGCGCCGATCGCCGTGCGGATCGTCGCCAGCCAGAGCGGGCCGGTCTCGGGCACCGCGATCTTGATGGCGATGAAGGCCGAAGCCCAGATCATGGCGACCATAACCAGAAGGCCGATATCCAGCGGACCGGCCCGGGTGATGGTCGTGGTCAGGGTGGTGGGCGTCATCGTCGTTCCTTGCAAACCACAAGGCGGTGGCACACAAGGGCGCCGGGTGCAAGCGCGCGCCGCGCAAGACGGGCGCATCGGGGAGAGCACGCGATGGACGGCCTTTTCTTCATCGTCTCCAAGATCGGCTGGTTCGCCGTGCAGCCGGTCTCCATCGTGCTGATCCTGATGCTGGCGGGGCTCGGCGCGCTGGCCTTCGGTTGGGTGCGGCTGACCGGCGCCGCGTTCGTGCTGGCGCTGGCGGTGCTCTATCTGGGTGCCTTCACGACGCTTGGCGAGATGGCCATGGCCCGTCTCGAAGACCGTCATCCGGCCGAGCCCGATCTGGAGGCTGCGCAAGTCAAGGCCATCGTCGTGCTCGGCGGCGGCTTTTCGGGCGAGGTGACCGCCGGGCGCGGCGGTTTCGCGCTCAACGGGTCGGGCGACCGGTTCGTCGAGGCCGCCATGCTGGCGCGCGAGCATCCCGAGGCGGTGGTCATCGTCAGCGGCGGCGATGCCTCGCTCCTGGGCGCGGGCGAAAGCGACGCGGTCATTGCCCGCCGCTTCTTCGCGCGGCTGGGCCTGCCGGCCGAACGGCTGATCGTCGAGGGGCGTTCGCGCAACACCCATGAGAACGCGATGTTCACCGAACCGCTGGTTGCCGGACTCGGCGGCGAGGGTGCGGTATTGCTCGTCACCTCGGCCTTTCACATGCCGCGGGCGCTGGCGGTGTTCGAACGCGCCGGCATGGCGGTCATCGCCTGGCCGACCGACTTCCGCACGCCCGCCGCGGTCGGCTTCCGTCCCTTCAACGACGACCCCGTGGGCGCGCTCGCGCACCTTTCGACGGCCCTGCGCGAGCATCTGGGCCTGCTCGTCTATCGGCTGACCGGCCGCGCCTGACCAGACCTTGGCATTGGGCGAGGCCGGCGTTCCACATCAGCGGATACCGGCAAGCCCTTGCAATCGCGATGCAATCGGCGAACGCCGAGGGCGTGCGGAATGGCGGCGGGCACTTTTGGCGTTTTTTGCGCTTGCGAAGGGCAGGCGCCGCGACTATACGCCGCCGCGATCTGGATCGACACAACCACCGGCCCGACCGGTGCAATCGATGGAGCTTTCATGGATCGTCAAACCGCAAAGCCGGGCTGGAGCCTTACCGTGTGGGCGCTGGCCGGATTTCTGCTCATTGCCTTTGCCATATATGTCATTGGCGCACCCGGCGTCGGCGAAATCGCCGCAACCGAATCCGCACCGCTTTCCTGAATCGCCAGATCCGTTCGCGCGCCGGTCGACGGGCTGCATCACGCGGCCCGTTTTTCGTCCCCGGCGGTCGCAAAGCCTGTGGACGGCGCCGCCGCGCCGTTGAAGCCGGCGCCTGGCTGACCAGATTGGCACCATGACGCTGCATCTTCTCAAGCTGTGCGTGGGCGCCGAGAGCGTCGACGACCACCGCACCTGGATCGAGATGCGCCTTGCCCGCCAGCGCGAGGCGGGTCTTCCGGCGGAGCACACGCACACCACGCGGATGGTGCCGCGCCGGGCCGACGAGATCGTCGGCAAGGGCTCGCTCTACTGGGTGACCAGGGGCCGCGTGCAGAGCCGGCAGCGCGTCATCGACATTCGCCCGTTCACCGATGCCCAGGGCATTGGCCGGTGCGAGATCGTGCTCGATCCCGAACTGGTCCTGACGGTGCCGC
The DNA here is from genome assembly GCF_030732865.1 of Roseitalea sp. MMSF_3546. Taxonomy (GTDB): domain Bacteria; phylum Pseudomonadota; class Alphaproteobacteria; order Rhizobiales; family Rhizobiaceae; genus Roseitalea. The sequence goes on along the minus strand of NZ_JASHKB010000019.1, from coordinate 65,140 downwards.
AGCCGCGGCGGCCGTTTCAGGGCTGGCGCTATCTCAGGCCCGAGGATGCGCCAGCCGATCTGGGTCGGGCGAGCGGCATGCAGGAGATGCCCGCCAGTATGCGCGCCGAGCTAGCCGAACTCGGTCTTCTGTAACCGACCGGCGGATCGGCGGTAAACACTTAACCAAGCGTGAGCTTTTCCGTTTGTGCGGTGCCGTTTTTGCGGTAGCGTCCGGAAGGGACGTGTCAGCGGGCGGGGCGGCTGTCGGTGAGCGATCGGATGTGGTTCGGCGAGGTTGCAAGCGGCGGTGAACGTCACCGCAGCCTGGCCCATTGCCACGTCATCGTATGCGGCAACGAGAAGGGCGGTTCGGGCAAGTCCACGATCGCCATGCATGTGTCGGTGGCGCTGGCCAAGCTTGGCTTCGTCGTCGCGACCCTCGATGTCGACACCCGCCAGAAGACGCTGACGCGCTATGTCGACTATCGCCGGCGCTGGATCGATCGTTCCGGCGAACATCTGGCGTGTTCGACGCATTTCGTCGCGCTCGAGGCACCGAACGGCCGGTCCGACGCCGCCAACCGGCGCGCCGGGTTCGACGAGATCCGCAGCGCCCATGATTTCGTCATCATCGACACGCCAGGCGCGTACACGGCGCAATCGGTCTTCGCCCACCAGCAGGCCGACACGCTGATCACGCCGCTCAATGACAGCTTCATCGACTTCGACGTGCTGGCCAATATCGATCCGGAAACCTTCGAGATCCAGGACCTTGCGCAATATGCCGGCGCGGTGCGCGATGCCCGGCGCGAGCGGCGCGCCGGCAGTGGCGAGATCATCGACTGGGTCGTGGTGCGCAACCGCATGTCGCCGATCTCCTCGCGCAACGAGCGGCGCGTGCATGCGTGCATGCGCGAGTTGTCGATGAAGCTCGGCTTCCGGCTCGCCAACGGCATCGGCGAGCGGCTGATCTTCCGCGAATGGTTCCAGCGCGGGCTGACCGCGCTCGACGACGTGCATGCCGAGGCGGGCGCGCAAAGGCTGTCATTGTCGCATCTTGCGGCCCGCAACGAGGTGCGGCGGCTGATCGAGGCGTTGCGGCTGCCGGTGGACGATCAGGGCCGCAGGCGTGCCGAAGCGCGCCGGCAATGGCTGAGCGCGGCGCGCGAGCCTATCCGCATTCCTGACATTTTCGCCAGCTAGCCTGCACGGCAACCTTGCATCGGCTGGCGGTCGCGCCACATTTGCACTTATGAGCAAGACACCGGCAAATCCAAGCGCCCCCGACAAGCGCCGATCGTCGGTGGCCGAAAAGTCCGGATCCGGCGACATTGCCGCATTCCTGAACGCCGCCAGAACGATCAAGCCGGGCAGCGGCGGCTCGGGACGGATCGTGCTTGCCCTGGACGCCACCATGAGCCGGCAGCCGACCTGGGACATGGCGTGCAACATCCAGGCGCAGATGTTCGAGAGCGTGGCCCGGTCGACGTCGCTGAACATGCAACTGGTCTACTTTCGCGGTTTCGGCGAATGCCGTGCCTCGCGCTGGGCGCGCAACGGGCCTGAACTGGCCGGCATGATGAGCCGCATCGACTGCCGGGCCGGTCGCACGCAGATCGAGAAAATTCTCAAGCACGCGCTCAAGGAACACAACAAGGCGCCAATCTCCGCTCTGGTCTATATCGGCGATGCGATGGAGGAGAACGCCGATGCGATCGGTCATGCGGCTGGCCAGCTTGGCGTGCGCGGCGTGCCGGCCTTCGTCTTCCAGGAGGGCAGGGAGCCCGGAGCCGAGACGGTGTTTCGCGAAGTGGCCCGCCTGACCCGCGGCGGATGGTTCCGTTTCGATCCGTCGGCCCCGCAGGTGCTCGCCGACCTGCTCAAGTCGATCGCCGTTTACGCGACCGGCGGGCTCAAGGCGCTCGAGGCACGCGGCAGCCAGTCGGACCGCAAGCTGCTGGGCCAGTTGAAGGGGGGCTCGAACGGTCGATGACCGCGCTGATTGTCCTGGTCGGCCTGTTGGGTTTCGGCGCGCTGGGCGTGTGGTACTTTCTGGTCAGCTCGCCGGCCCAGATTGCATCCACGCTGCGCATGTTCGGGCCGTCCGCGATCGGACTTCTGGGCCTTCTTCTGACGATCACCGGACGGGTCGGCCTGGGCGCGCCGCTGATCGTGTTCGCGTTTGCCATGTTCGCGCGGGCCCGCCGGGCGGCGAGCGTAAGGGCCGCACCGGGGCAGCGCTCGACGGTTCGCAGCGCGATGCTGGAAATGATCCTCGACCATGACACCGGCGAGATGGACGGGATGGTCCTGGGCGGCACATTCGAGGGCCGTCAGCTTCAGTCGATGAGCGAGGAAGAGCTCATGCAACTGGCGCAGGAGGTCCGGGACGACGGCGAGAGCGTGCAGCTACTGGAGGCGTATCTTGACCGCCGCATGCCCGGTTGGCGCGACGACGCGGACACGGATGGCGGCCCGCGGGAGCGCCCCGCGGCCAATTCGGGCGCCATGACAGAGCAGGAGGCCTACCAGATCCTTGGTCTTGAACCGGGCGCGTCGCTGGCCGAGATCCGCAAGGCCCACCGAAGCCTCATGCAGCGCGTCCACCCCGACCTCGGCGGCAGTTCGTTTCTGGCCCAGCGGATTAACGAAGCGAAGGATTTTCTGTTGCGACTTCATAATGAACGGTCCTGATACGCAAAACTGTGCTGAGACGCGGTGACGGCGGACACAGCCGTCACAGCTGGTAGGCCAGGCAGGCGTAATCGTATGCCTTGAGGCTTTCACAGGCGCCCCAGGCCTCCGATTTCGAGCCGAAACCGGCAAAGCGGGCGCGGTGATAGGTCACCCCGGACTTGACGAACACCTCGATGAACGGGTCGCGGCCGCCGAGCACGCTGGCGGCGCGCGACTGGGCCGTGCTCAGATAGTCGAGCGCCTGGCCTTCGCTTTCCAGCGCACCGATCTGGATCACCCAACCGGTACGCGGTGCGGCCGAAGCGGTGGTGATCGGGTCGACCGATCCGGCGGCCCGCTTGGGTGCGGCGGCATAGGCGTTCAGCAGGGGCTTTTCGGCGACGGTCTGGCTGCGCGCGGCGAGCGAGGGCACCGGCAGGCGGCTGGTGGGGACCGATGCGATGCTGGCGCCCCGGATGGCGAAGCGGGTCGCGCCGCGCTTGGCGATCAGCGGCCCGCGATCGCGCCGCGATGCCCTGGGCAGATACTCGGCGACAAGCTTTTCCATCTGCGCGTTGCGCGAGGCGCCGGTGCGGCCGCCCATCACGACGGCCACGATCGAGCGGCCGCCGGTGTTCACCGAGGTGACCAGATTGAAGCCGGAGGCGCGGATATAGCCGGTCTTGATGCCGTCGACGCCCTTGATGCGGCCAAGAAGCCGGTTGTGATTGCGGTGGGTGGTGCCGGCATATTCGAAGGAGCGGGTCGAGAAGTACCGGAACTTGTCGGGAAAATGCTCCTGCAGCGCGATGCCGAGGCGGGCCATGTCGCGGGCGGTGGTCACCTGGCCCGAATTGGGCAGGCCGGAGGCGTTGCGGAAGGTGGTCGACTTCATGCCCAGCGCGCGCGCCTTGCGCGTCATCATCCGGGCGAACTGGCTCTCGGTGCCGCCAAGATGCTCGGCGACGGCGGCGGCGACATCGTTGGCAGACTTGGTGACCAGCGACAGGATCGCCGCTTCCGCGGTGATCGTTCCGCCGGCCGGAATGCCGAGCTTGGACGGGACCATGGAGGCGGCATGGCGCGAAATGCGAATCGGGGTCGAGGGCTTGAGCTGACCCGTCTGCATCGCCTCGAACATCATGTAGACCGTCATCATCTTGGTCAGCGAGGCCGGGTAGCGGGTGTTGTCGGCGCGGTAGTCGTACAGCGTCTTGCCGGTGTTGGCGTCGATGACGATGCCCGCATATTTGGGATTGGCGTTCGCCGGGGCGATCGCGACGATCGCGGCGAAGACCAGGGCGAGCGTCAGGGTTTTCAACACGAGGGCAAGGAGGCGGGGGGGCAGGGCGCCGGTCTGGGCGGTGGCTCTTTGCATGGAAAACACAGCTAGCAATCTCGCAACACGGAACGCGGGGGTTGTCGGCGGCGGCGTGCCGCCGGCTGTCGACGCTATGGCCGCTGCGTTACCAATCCGTTTATGGTGACCGAATGCTTGCCGGTTTTGGCGGGATTTTGTTCAAGTTGTATTGTGCGATGCAAAAAAGGCCCCTTGCATTTTTGTGCAGTGCACACTATAACAGGGGCCATGGACGTTGCGAGCCGATGATCCTGCCAACCGCCAATCCGCATCGACAAGGGTGTTACGATGATGAAAGCATTTGAAGACATGAGCAAATCCAACAAGGAAATGATGGACAACGCTCTGAAGAGCTATGCAGCCATGACCAAGGGCATGCAGGCGATCGCCACCGAGGCGACGGACTATTCCAAGTCCTCCTACGAGGCCAGCGCCGCCGCGTTCGAGAAGCTGGTGGCATCGAAGTCGCTCGAAAAGGCGATCGAGGTGCAGACCGACTACGCCAAGTCGGCCTATGAGGGCATGGTCGCGCAGGCCTCCAAGATGGGCGAGCTCTATGCCGATCTCGCCAAGGAAGCCTACAAGCCCTTCGAGACCATGGTCCCCGCTTCCAAGTAAGCGGCCAGGGACGCGGCCCGTTCGGCGGGCCCGACTTGCACAGCCCGGGCGCCTTCTGGCGCGCGGGCTTTTTTCGTGTCGCGGTGGCACCAATGCATGCCCGCGGCGTTCCTGCCGACTGCCGGCATGTTGAGGACCGTTGCCGCCAATCGCTCTTGCGCCTTGTCTCTCGGGCCTTAAAATGCTGGCAAATCGACCTAGATAGGGTCGGGGACGGTACGCTCCCAAGCCATGGACAGCACGCCTGAAATGACGAAAATGACCGCAATGAACACCCACAGCGGACATCGTCCCGCCGGCGCGGCGCGCAACAATGATGACGACCGGGACGGTCGTGGCGCAGGACGCGGAACGTCGGTCATCACGCGGACCGAGCCGAAGACGAAAAAACCCAGCCTTTACCGCGTCCTGCTGCTCAATGACGACTACACGCCCATGGAGTTCGTGGTCCACGTGCTGGAGCGGTTCTTCCAGAAGGATCGCGACCAGGCGACGCGGATCATGCTGCATGTGCACAATCACGGCGTCGGCGAATGCGGCGTCTACACTTATGAAGTCGCCGAGACCAAGGTGACGCAGGTGATGGATTTTGCGCGCCAGAACCAGCACCCCCTGCAATGCGTGATGGAGAAGAAATAGATGCCGGCATTCACCCAAACGCTCGAGCGGGCGCTCCATCAGGCGCTGACCTTCGCCAATGAGCGCGAACACGAATATGCAACGCTCGAGCATCTGCTGCTCGCGCTGATCGACGACAAGGATGCGCGCGCGGTGCTCGATGCGTGCAATGTCGACCTCGACGCGCTGCGCCGCACGCTGGCCGAATATGTCGACAACGAACTGGCCAATCTGGCGACCGGCTATGACGAGGACGCCAAGCCGACCGCCGGATTCCAGCGCGTCATCCAGCGCGCGGTCATCCATGTGCAGTCCTCGGGCCGCGAGGAGGTCACGGGCGCCAATGTGCTGGTCGCCATCTTCGCCGAGCGGGAAAGCCATGCGGCCTATTTCCTGCAGGAACAGAACATGACGCGCTATGACGCGGTCAACTATATCGCCCATGGCATCGCCAAGCGGCCCGGCGCGTCGGTGACGCGGACCCCGACCGGCGCCGAGGACGAGGCCGAGGGCGCCCAGCAGGGCGAGGGCGAGGAGGGCGCGAAGAAGCAGGAGAGTGCGCTGGGCGCCTACTGCATCGACCTCAATGCCAAGGCCAGGAGCGGCAAGATCGATCCGCTGATCGGCCGCGCCGATGAGATCAACCGCACGATCCAGGTGCTGTGCCGGCGCTCGAAGAACAATCCGCTCTATGTGGGCGATCCGGGCGTGGGCAAGACGGCCATCGCCGAAGGTCTCGCCAAGCGCATCGTCGAGGGCGATGTGCCCGAGGTGCTCGAGGAGTCGACGATCTTCTCGCTCGACATGGGGGCGCTGATCGCCGGCACGCGCTATCGCGGCGATTTCGAGGAGCGGCTGAAACAGGTCGTCAAGGAACTCGAGGAGTTCGAGGGCGCCATCCTGTTCATCGACGAGATCCATACCGTGATCGGTGCGGGCGCGACCTCGGGCGGGGCGATGGACGCCTCGAACCTGCTCAAGCCGGCGCTGTCGAACGGTACGATCCGCTGCATCGGCTCGACGACCTACAAGGAATTCCGCCAGTTCTTCGAAAAGGACCGGGCGCTGGTGCGCCGGTTCCAGAAGATCGACGTGGTCGAGCCCTCGCTCGATGACGCGGTTGCGATCATGAAGGGTCTCAAGCCCTATTTCGAGGCGTTTCACAAGGTCAAGTACACCGATGACGCCATCAAGTCGGCGGTCGAGCTGTCGGCGCGCTACATCAACGACCGCAAGTTGCCGGACAAGGCGATCGACGTGGTCGACGAGACCGGCGCGCGGCAGATGCTCGTGCCCGCCAAGAAGCGCAAGAAGACGATCAGCGTCCACGACATCGAGGCGACGATCGCCACGATGGCGCGGATCCCGCCCAAATCGGTCTCCAAGGACGACGAGAAGGTGCTCGCCAATCTGGAGAAGGAGCTCAAGCGCGTCGTCTACGGCCAGGATCTGGCGATCGAGGCGCTGGCCTCGTCGATCAAGCTGGCCCGGGCCGGCCTGCGCGAGCCGGAAAAGCCGATCGGCGCCTATCTGTTCTCGGGGCCGACCGGCGTCGGCAAGACAGAAGTCGCCAAGCAGCTCGCCAGCTCGATGGGCGTCGAACTGCTGCGCTTCGACATGAGCGAATACATGGAGCGGCATACCGTATCGCGGCTGATCGGCGCGCCTCCGGGCTATGTCGGCTTCGACCAGGGCGGGCTTCTGACCGATGGCGTCGACCAGCATCCTCATTGCGTGCTGCTGCTCGACGAGATCGAAAAGGCCCATCCGGACCTGTTCAACATCCTGTTGCAGGTCATGGATCACGGCAAGCTGACCGACCATAACGGCAAGCAGATCGACTTCCGCAATGTGGTGCTGATCATGACGACCAATGCGGGCGCGGCCGATATGGCCCGACCGGCGATCGGCTTTGGCTCGTCGCGCCGCGAGGGCGACGACATGGAGGCGATCAACCGGCTGTTCACGCCCGAGTTCCGCAACCGGCTGGACGCGATCATCCCGTTCGGCCCGCTGCCGGTGCCGGTGATTCACCGCGTCGTGCAGAAGTTCGTCATGCAGCTGGAGGCGCAGCTTTCCGAGCGCGGCGTGACCTTCGATCTGGACAAGGCGGCCGTCGCCTGGCTCGCGGACAAGGGCTATGACGAGCGCATGGGCGCGCGGCCGCTCGGACGGGTGATCCAGGAGCACATCAAGAAGCCGCTGGCCGACGAGGTCCTGTTCGGCAAGCTCAAGAAGGGCGGGACCGTCAAGGTGACCGTCGAAAAGGACGAGCTGGGCGAAGACAGGCTCAAGCTCGAGGCAGTCGCCGACGAGGTGCCGGTCAAGCCGAAATCGGAGGTCTCAAAGCGCAAGTCGCGCGGCAAGGCCAAGGCAGGCACCGCCAGGCAGGCGACGAACGGTCCGGCCGATCGCGACGGCTCGGGCGGGGGAACCGCGAACGCGCAGGATGGCGAAAGCGGGACCAGCGCCGACGAGGATTCCGCAACGCCAAAGGCCAACCGCACGGTGCCGCGCGTGCCGCGCAAATAGGCGGCGACAGACCCCGTGAACGAACAAGGCCCGCCCCGACCGGCGGGCCTTTCTCGTCTCGTCGGGGCACAAAGGGGTCTCCCCGGCACGGTCTCAGCGCGTGAAGACGACGAAGGCGACGCGACCCGATGGCCCTCTGCAAGCCGTTCTGAATCCGCGCTGCGACGGATCGGGGACGGCGATGCGATAAGTCATGTGTCGCAGCGCGTGCTCGATTTCGTCAAGGCCTGCGCCGTGCTTGCCGCATTTCGGCCAGTTGGCGCGAGCCCGATCGATCCCGGCGATCCTGACGCCGAAAACATGCACATCTGTACGGACAAGTTCACCGGTGCACCGTCCGGACCCGTCAGAGGTCGGCCAGGGCCTCGCGCAGCTTGAGCGCATTGCCGGCGAGAACGTCGTTGCTTTCCATCTCGCCCGAATGGGGCTTGAGCGCCACCCCGTCATGGCGCGGGATGACGTGAAAATGCAGGTGGAAGACCGATTGTCCGCCGGCCGGTTCGTTGAACTGCAGAACGGTGATGCCATCGGCCCCGAAGGCGGCCATCGAAGCGCGCGCGACGCGCTGGACCACGGCGATTGCCGCGCCGAGCGCCATCGGCTCGGCATCCAGCAGGTTGCGGCATGGCGACTTGGGGATGACCAGCGCATGGCCGGGGGCCTGCGGCATCGCATCCATGATCACCAGCGTGTCGTCGTCTTCGTGCACCTTGTGGCTGGGAATGTCGCCGCGCAGGATCCTGGCGAAGATGTTGTCGGGATCGTAGTCGACCATGGCACGCTCCTGAAAAAGAGTTGCAGTCCTGCTAGCCGGGCACGGCCGGTGCATCAACCGCTTTTCTTGAACGGGCCGGCCCCGGACAGGATCTCGCCGAAGCGCGCCACGTCGGCGCGTTCGTGGCGCAGATAATCGGCGACCGCGTCGCGAAAGCCCTCATGGGGCAGGTAGTGGGCCGAGTGGGTCGTCACCGGCATGTAGCCGCGGGCGATCTTGTGCTCGCCCTGCGCGCCCGCCTCGACGACCTCGAGCCCGCGGTCGATGGCGAAGTCGATCGCCTGGTGATAGCAGACCTCGAAATGCAGGAACCGGTGGTGCTCGATGCAGCCCCAGTGCCGGCCGAAGATCGTGTCCTCGCCGATGAAGTTGATCGCGCCGGCGATGTAGCGGCCATTGCGCCGCGCCATGACCAGCAAAATGTCCTGGGCCATGCGTTCGGCGACCAGCGAGAAGAAGGTGCGGTTGAGATAGGGCCGGCCCCATTTGCGGCTGCCGGTGTCGACATAGAATGCGAAAAAGGCGTCCAGTGCCGCCTCGGTGATGTCCGACCCGGTCAACCAGTCGATTTCTATACCGTTTTCAAGGGCCGTGGCGCGCTCCTTCTTGAGATTCTTGCGCTTGCGCGAGGACAGCGTCTCCAGAAACGCGCCATAGCTGGAATAGCCCTGGTTACGGAAATGGAATTGCTGGTCGGTGCGGTGCAAGAAGCCCGTCTCGACCAGCGCGTCGATGTCGGCCTGCCTGGCGAAGGTGACATGCGCCGATGACAGCCCGAGTCGCTCTGTCAGCTGCGCCATGGCCCGGGCCAGCGCGCGGCGGGCGGCGGCGGCGTCGACATCGGGACCGACGAGCAGGCGCGGGCCGGTGGCCGGCGTGAACGGCACCGAGGATTGCAGCTTGGGATAGTAGCGTCCGCCGGCGCGCTCGAAGGCGTCGGCCCAGCCATGGTCGAAGACATATTCGCCCTGGCTGTGCGACTTCAGAAAGGCCGGCATGGCGGCGAGCGCCTTGCCCTGGGCGTCCTCGAGCACCAGGTGCTTACCGTGCCAGCCGGTGCCGGCGACGGCGCTGCCCGACTCCTCGAGCGCGCTGAGGAAGGCATGGCTGACGAACGGGTTGTAGGGCGTGCTGCCACCCCTTGCCGCGCCGGAAAACCCGGCCCACACATCCGCGGGCACGTCGGCGACGCGCTCATGAACGCGGACGAGGAGGCGCGTTTCGGCACGGGCCGACGACGAGGCGGCGATTCCGGTGGTCATGGGCCTGATCTATCGCAGTGCAGCGTCGCAGCAAGGCGTGGATCATCAATTCGTCGCCAATGAGGCATTGGCGTCGGGATCGAACCCCTCGAAGGTGATCTGGTCGGCATGTCGTCGCGACAGGGCAAGCTCGTCGCGCGTGCGCACCGTCCAGGTGATGACGGGCAGGGCGCGCCTGCGCGCCTTCGCGACGAAGGCGTTCGGCAAGTCGCGCACGTGATAGGAGACAAAGGATATGCCAAGCGCGAAAGCGCGCTCGTGCAGTGCAAGCGCCGTGGGACCGGTGCCCGCGGCCGTCAATCCGAACGGCACCTGCGAGCGCGTGCGCGCGAAGTGGCCAAGCAGCGGGCGCGAAAAGCTCATCACCGCCGCCGCGCCGTCATAGCCGTCCAGATCGGTGGCGACCGCGACGGCGAGCTGGGCGTTGCGCGCGTCATTGTCCTTCATCTCGATGATGACCGGCACGCGGCCGGCGACATGGTCCAGCACCTGCGCCAGGGTCGGGATGGTCGCGGCCGTGCCGCCCACCCGCGTGTCGCCCAGATGGGCGGCGCTGTAGGCGGCGACGGGGCCGCTCTCGTCTGTCAGCCGGTCCATCCGGTCGTCGTGGAAGACCATGGCGATACCGTCGGCGGAAAGCTGAACGTCAAGCTCGATCGCGAAGCGGCCGGCGATGGCCGCTTCGAAGGCGGCGAGCGTGTTCTCCCAGCGCCGCCGGTTGCCGTCATGCAGGCCGCGATGGGCGATCGGCCGGGCGGTGAGGAACGAAAGGCTCACGTCTCGATGATCGCCTCGATCTCGACGGGGGCATCGAGCGGCAGGCGCGGCACGCCGACCGCCGAGCGCGCGTGCCGGCCGTTTTCGCCAAGAACCTCGGCCAGAAGGTCCGACGCCCCGTTGGCCACCAGATGCTGGTCGGTGAAGTCGGGCCCGCTGGCGACGTAGACGGTGATCTTGACGATGCGCCGGATGGCCTCCAGCGATCCCAGCGCCGCCTGTGCCTGCGCCAGGATGTTGACGGCGCACCATTTCGCCGCCTGCTGGCCGGCCTCGAGCGAGACTTCGGCGCCCAGCCGGCCCTTGGCGGTCAGCGTCCCGTCGCGAAGGGGCAGTTGGCCCGCGGTGAACAGGTGCCCGCCGCTGCGGCTGTAGGGCAGATAGTTGGCGGCCGGCGCCGCCGCGACCGGAAGGGCGATTCCCATCGCGGCAAGCCGCGCCTCGATTTCACTGGCCATGGTGTCCGTCCCCTGTCATGATTCCAGCCATCGTCCATCCTGCCCCGTCCGCCTCGCTTCTGCCACGACAATTCCTATAGTCGGCCGATCAGGCAACAAGGAAAGTGAGTCTTCATGACAGTGTTCTTCAGTGTCCGCGGCGGCGTGGGATCGATCGCCGCCGGCCTTTGCCTGGGCGGGGCGATGCCGGCGATCGCCGCCGATCTGGCGCCGCACCGGGCGATCTATGACGTGGTCCTGTCCGAAGCCAGCGAACGCAGCGGCATCAGTGACATGCGCGGCCGGATCGCCTACGAGTTCCGCGGGTCGGCCTGCGAGGGCTATACCACCAATTTCCGTTTCGTCACGCAGATCGCCGTGCGCGGGGCCGAGCGCGTCACCGACCAGCAGACGACGACCTACGAGGCCGGCGACGGTTCGATGTTCCGCTACGTGACGCGCACCTTCGTCGACCGGCGGCTCGACCTGCATGTCGAAGGCACGGCCATGCGTACCGATGAGGGCATCGTGGTCGACCGCACCGAGCCGGTCGATGACGAACTGACCCTGCCGCCGGCGATGTTTCCGACCGAGCACATGATCGACCTCATCGAACGCGCCGAAGCGGGCGAACGCTTCTACGAAGCGCCGATCTATGACGGTTCGGACGAGGGCGATCGCGTGCTGACCACGACGGTCGTGGTCGGCCCGGAAAAGCGCGACGAAGCCGACGATCCCGACGCCATCGGCGCGCTCGCCGACGAGCCCTTCCGCAATGTGTCGGTCGCCTATTTCGACCCCGCCGACCTGGAGGGCGAGGGGCTGCCCGACTACCGCATCGCCTTCAAGATGCATGACAGCGGCATCACGCGGTCGCTGGAAATGGACTATGGCGACTTCGTCATCGAAGGCACGATGGAGGAGCTTGAACTGCTGGAGGCCGATGAATGCGACTGACGCTTGCATCGCAGGCCCGTTTCAGCTAAGCGCGCATCCATTCCACACACGGCGTTTCGGCGCGTCCGGGAGACATCCGGCCGCGCCTCCGGTGGCGGGCAACCGCTCATGCGCCGTGGAGGTCAAACCGGAAAGGACAAAACGCATGGCAATGCCTGACTATTCCATGCGCCAGCTTCTGGAAGCTGGCGTGCATTTCGGCCACCAGACGCATCGCTGGAACCCGAAAATGGCGCCGTACATATTCGGCGACCGCAACAATGTTCACATCATCGACCTGTCGCAGACCGTGCCGCTACTCGAGCAGGCGCTCCGGAAGGTTTCGGACACGGTCGCCGGCGGCGGCCGCGTGCTGTTCGTGGGCACCAAGCGTCAGGCTTCGGAGATCGTTGCCGACGCGGCCAGGCGCAGCGCCCAGTATTACGTCAATGCGCGCTGGCTCGGCGGCATGCTGACCAACTGGAAGACGATCTCCCATTCGATCTCGCGGCTGCGCAATCTGGAAGAACTGCTTGAAGGCGAGGCGCAGGGCTTCACCAAGAAGGAGCGGCTCAACCTCGAGCGCGAGCGCGAAAAGCTCGATCGCGCGCTCGGCGGCATCAAGGACATGGGCGGCATTCCCGACCTGATGTTCGTGATCGACACCAACAAGGAGGCGATCGCCATCAAGGAAGCCCATCGCCTGGGCATTCCCGTCGTCGCGGTGATCGACTCCAACTGCGATCCCGACGTCGTCAACTACCCGATCCCGGGCAATGACGATGCCGCCCGCGCCATCTCGCTTTATTGCGACCTGATCGCACGTGCGGCCATCGACGGCATCGAGCGCCAGCAGGGCGCCTCTGGCATGGATATCGGCGAGAGTGTGGAGGCACCGGCCGAACCGGCGGTCGCGCCGGTCGAGGAGGCCGCCGAGGCCGCGCCCGCCGAAGACAAGCCGGCCGAGGCCGCACCGGCCGAACAGCAGCCGGCCCAGGCCCAGTAGATCGCGGCCGCACGCGGCCCCGCGGCCGGTTCATCGTCGCGTCACACGCGCGGTGCATGAGCCGGCCGGTTGCGACACTTTCATGACAGACCGGATGCGCCGGCCAAAGGGCGCCGAACCGGGGAAAAGCAGAGGCACGAGGATGAGCATTTCCGCCGCATTGGTGAAACAGCTGCGCGAGGCGACCGGCGCAGGCATGATGGACTGCAAGAAGGCACTGGAGGCCACCGATGGCGATCTTGACGCGGCGATCGACTGGCTGCGCAAGAAGGGCATCGCCAAGGCCGAGAAGAAATCCGGCCGCACCGCGGCCGAGGGCCTGATCGGCGTGGCGGCCGAAGGCACGGCTGCGGTCGCCGTCGAGATCAACTCCGAAACCGACTTCGTTGCGCGCAATGACGCCTTTCAGTCGCTGGTCGCCGACGTCGCCAGCGTCGCGCTCGGCACCGACGGCACGGTCGAGGCCGTCGCCGCCGCGCCCCATCCGGGCAGCGGCAAGAGCGTCGAGGAGGCGATCAAGGACGCGGTGGCGACCATCGGCGAGAACATGACGCTGCGCCGCGCGGCCAAGCTGACGGTCGGCAGCGGCGTGGTGGCGACCTATGTGCACAACGCCGTCAAGACCGACATGGGCAAGATGGGCGTGCTGGTCGCCATCGAGACCACGGGCGATGCCGAGGCGGCCGGCACGATCGGCCGGCAGATCGCCATGCATGTGGCGGCGACCAACCCGCTGGCCATCGATGTCGACGATCTCGACCCGGCGGCCGTCGAGCGCGAAAAGACAATCTTCTCCGAGCAGGCGCGCGCCTCGGGCAAGCCCGACAACATCGTCGAGAAGATGGTCGAGGGGCGGCTGCGCAAGTTCTACGAGGAGGTCTGCCTTCTCAAGCAGAGCTTCGTGATCAATCCGGATCTGAGCGTCGAACAGGCGCTCAAGGAAGCCGAAAAGGACATCGGCGCGCCGGCCAAGGTCACCGGTTTCGTTCGCTTCGCGCTGGGCGAGGGCGTGGAGAAGGAAGAAAGCGACTTCGCCGCCGAGGTCGCGGCCGCGGCCAAGAGCTGATCCGCCGTTCGATCGGCGACGATCATGGGCACCGCGTGACAATGCGGTGCCCCTATTGTATCGGACCTGAACGAATCCTGCCCCCGGTTGTCATCCATGTCCGCTGCCCCGATCTACAAGCGTGTCCTGCTGAAGGTGTCCGGCGAGGCGCTGATGGGCGACCAGGGCTTCGGCATCGACGTCGCCGTTGCCGACCGGATCGCCCGTGACATCACACAGGCCGTGAAGATGGGCGTGCAGGTGGCCATCGTCATCGGCGGCGGCAACATCTTCCGCGGCGTGGCGGTGGCCTCGCGCGGCGGCGACCGGGTGACCGGCGATCACATGGGCATGCTGGGAACGGTGATCAATTCGCTGGCCCTGCGCACATCGCTGGTCAAGTGCGGGCTCGATGCCGTGGTGCTCTCGGCGATCGCCATGCCGCAGCTTTGCGAGAGCTTTTCGCAGCGCAAGGCGATGTGGAACATCGAGCAGGGCCGCGTCGTCATCTTCGCGGGCGGCACCGGCAATCCCTATTTTACCACCGATTCGGCGGCCGCGCTGCGGGCGGCCGAGATCGACGCGGACGCGCTGCTCAAGGGCACGCAGGTCGATGGCGTGTATTCGGCCGATCCCAAGCTCGAGCCCGATGCCGAGCGCTACGACCGCATTTCCCATGCCCAGTTGATCGAAAAGGGTCTGGCCGTCATGGATATTGCCGCCGTCGCCCTGACGCGTGAAAACCGCATTCCGATCATCGTCTTTTCCATCCACGAACAGGGCGGGCTGGCGGCGATCCTGCGCGGCGAGGGACATTCGACACTGGTCTTTGAGTCCTGAGGCGACAATCGAAGCTGATGCAGAACAAGGCTGCGGAGGAACACGAGCGATGAGCGAATTCGACCTTTCCGACATCACGCGGCGCATGGAAGGCGCAATCAACGCGTTCAAGAACGACCTGGGCGGTTTGCGTACCGGGCGAGCGTCGGCCTCGCTGCTCGACCCGATCACCGTGCAGGCCTATGGCACGACGATGCCGATCAACCAGGTCGCCAATGTCAACGTGCCCGAGCCGCGCATGCTGGCCGTCAATGTCTGGGACAAATCGATGGTCGGCGCGGTCGAAAAAGCGATTCGGGAATCAAATCTCGGCCTCAATCCGATGACAGAGGGAACCACGGTGCGGGTGCCGTTGCCCGAACTGAACGAGGAACGGCGTCGCGAACTGGTCAAGGTTGCCCATCAATATGCCGAAAACGCGCGGATTGCTGTGCGTCACGTGCGTCGCGATGGCATGGACAGCTTGAAAAAGCTCGAGAAAGACGGCGAAATCGGCCAGGACGAGGGGCGCATGCAATCCGAGGCCGTGCAGGAGCAGACCAACGCCTTCATTGCGCGAATCGATGAACTGCTCGCCGACAAGGAGGCCGAGATCCTGCACGTCTGACGGCACCGGTCGCGGTTGCGTGTCGTTCCGGGCGTGGGGGCCACAAGGAGGCGAATTTGCTGTCACAAGCGCCTGTCGATGAGGCCTGCGGGCCGGACCATGTGGCGATCATCATGGACGGCAATGGCCGCTGGGCACGCGCCCGGGGCATGCCGCGCACCTTCGGCCACAGGGCGGGCGTGGAGGCCGTGCGGCGCACCGTGCGCACCGCGCCCCATCATGGCATCCGCTATCTGACGCTTTATGCCTTTTCGTCCGAGAACTGGTCGCGGCCGCCCGAAGAGGTGCGCGACCTGCTCGGGCTGTTGCGCCTTTACATCCATCGCGACCTGGAGGAGCTGGCCGGCAATGGCGTGCGCGTGCGCATCATCGGCAGCCGGCAGGGGCTGCAGCCCGACATCGGCGAACTCATCGACATGGCCGAGGAACGCACCAAGGCCAATGTGCGGCTCAATCTCAACATCGCCTTCAACTATGGAGGCCGCGACGAGATCCTGCGCGCGGCGCAGTCGCTGGTCGACCGGGCGCGCGCCGAGCCCGGTACGGACCGGCGCCTGACCACCGCCGACCTCGCCGCGGCCATGGATACCGGCGGGCTGCCCGATCCCGATCTGATCATCCGCACCAGCGGCGAGATGCGCCTTTCCAATTTCCTTTTGTGGCAGGCGGCCTATTCGGAACTGGTGTTTCTGGACTGCCTGTGGCCGGACTTCGCCGAGTCGCATCTGGTCGAGGCGCTGGAGACCTATCGGGGTCGCGACCGGCGCTATGGCGCCGTGGCGCCGGCACGGGACGCCGCCATATGAGCAATCTCGCCCAGCGTGTCTGGTCGAGCGTGATTCTGGCAACCATCTTTCTTGCCGCCACGATCGCCGGCGGCGCTCCCTTCGTCGTCCTGGTCACGATCATGGCCAGCATCTTCTGGGCCGAGTGGACCGACATGAAGATGCCAGGCCGCGATGACCGGCTGCAGATGACGGGGATCCTGGCGCTGATCGCCATCGCGCTGGTCGTGCTGGTCCTGCCGCCCGAGGCGGTGGCGCCGGGCCTGGTGGCGGTGCTCGCCGGCTTCTCGGCGGTCACGGTGCTGCTCAGGGATCCGCGCGGGATCGGCGGATTTGTCTATGCGGCGCTGCTGCTGGCCGCGCTCGCGCTGTTGCGCGGCGAATGGGGAGACCGGGCCGGACTGGTGGCCATCCTGTTCCTGGTGGCCATCGTCTGGGCCACCGACATCGGCGCCTATTTCGTCGGCCGCAGCGTCGGCGGCCCGAAACTTGCGCCGCGCGTTTCGCCCAAGAAGACCATTTCGGGCGCAATCGGCGGGCTTGGCGCGGCGGTGGCGGCGGGTGTGCTCGTGCATCTCGCATTCGGCGTGCGCTCGGCTGGCACGGCCGCGCTGCTGGCCATATTGCTGTCGGTTCTGGCACAGGCCGGCGACCTTTTCGAAAGCTGGATCAAGCGGCGGGCGGGCGTGAAGGATTCCAGCAACGTCATTCCCGGCCATGGCGGCATGATGGACCGGGTCGACGGTCTTGTTTTCGCCGCGATTGGCCTGTGGGTTGCCGGGGCGGCGAGCGCCGGCATCGCGACGCCTTCGCGGGCCTTCTTCTGATTCGCAAAGGCCACGGACATGGATTTGCTCATCAACCTGGTGTCGACGGACGGCTTCATTGTCGGCATCTTGCTGCCGTTCCTGTTCGTCCTGATGATCGTGATCTTCATTCACGAACTGGGCCACTACCTGGTCGGCCGCTGGTGCGGGATCGGCGCGCGGGTCTTCTCGATCGGCTTTGGCCCGGAGATCGCCGGAGTTACCGACCGGCGCGGCACGCGATGGCGGCTGTCGCTGATTCCGCTGGGCGGCTACGTGAAATTCGTCGGCGACATGAACGCCGCCTCGGCCTCCCATGAAGACGATCTGAGCGAGGCCGAGCGGGCGCGCGCCTTTCACACAAAGAGCGTCTGGCGCCGCGCGGCGACCGTGTTCGCCGGTCCGGCGGCGAACTTTCTGCTGGCGATCGTCATCTTTTCGGTGGTTCTGGCCGTTTTCGGTCGCACCGTCGCCGACCCCGTCGTGGCCGAGTTGCGCGAGGACGGCGCGGCGCAGGAAGCGGGGCTTGAGCCGGGCGATGTCTTCGTCAGCCTCGATGGCAACCGGGTCGAAAGCTTCGCCGACGTGCAGCGCTATGTCGCGCCGCGCGCCGGCGAGCCGATCGACTTCGTCGTCGAGCGCGATGGCGAACAGGTGACGGTGACGATCACGCCAGAGCGGCTGGAGATCGAGGACCGGTTCGGCAACCGCATGGAGCAGGGCGTGATCGGGGTGGTCAACAATCCCGAAATGGGCCGCTACCGGGTCGAGACCTACGGGCCGCTGGAGGCCGTCCGGCTTGGCGTTGCCGAAACCGGCTATGTCGTCTCGCGAACGGCCGGCTACATCGCCGGCGTGGTGACCGGCCGCGAGCGCGCCGACCAGATCGGCGGGCCGATTCGCGTCGCCCAGGTTTCGGGGCAGGTGGCGACGCTGGGCTTTGTGGCGCTGTTGAACCTGACCGCGATCCTTTCGGTATCGATCGGCCTTTTGAACCTGTTGCCCGTGCCCATTCTCGATGGCGGGCACCTGTTGTTCTACGCCTATGAAGCGGTGCGCGGCAAGCCGCTGTCGGAATCGGCGCAGGAGGTGGGCTACCGGATCGGATTCGCTCTGATTCTGGGCCTGATGGTGTTTGCGACCTGGAACGACATAACCTTGTTGCTGGGCAGCGGTTAGGAGCCCCGGGGGGATGGGCAAAAAATCAGGGTCTGTTTACCATCACGCCGTGCCCGGCGTTGCGAAAACGTCACTAAGCAGCACGCACTAAACGGTTTTTAACCCTAAACCTTGCGTGTGGCGGCAAAGCCTGCAATAGGGGTTTGGGCAAAACGAGGACGATGGCTGGTCTGAAACTGGCCCGAGAAACTGGGGACGCGACCGCATGAAAGCGGCTTCTGGACTACTGAGTGCTGTTTCGGCAATCGTGTTGACGGCGACGCCCGTCGTGGGTGGTGCGATCGCCATTGAACTCCTTCAGACCACCAGCGCCCATGCCGCTGTCGTCAACGCGATCTCGGTGAGCGGCAATGTCCGCGTTTCCGAGCAGTCGATCGCCGATTTCGTCGGCTACGAGCCGGGGCGCGACTATTCGGCCGCGGACGTCAACGATGCCGTCAAGGCGCTGTTCCGCACCGGTCTTTTCGCCAATGCCTCGGTGGTCACCCGTGGCGGCACGCTGGTGGTCGCGGTCGAGGAACTGGCCACCGTCAACCAGGTGCTGTTTCAGGGCAACCGCAAGATCAAGGACGACCGGCTGGACCAGGTCGTCGAACTGGCGCCGCGCGGCAAGTTCGATCAGGCCACGCTCGATGCCGACGTGCTGGCCGTGGACGAAGCCTATGCGCGAATCGGCCGCGCCGACGTGACGGTGACCGCCAGCGTCGTCGATCTTGGCGAGAACCGGGTCAATGTCGTCTTCCAGATCGACGAGGGCGACCGCACGCGGATCGCGCAGATCAATTTCACCGGCAACACCGCCTTCAGCGACCGCCGGCTGCGCAGCGTGATCTCGACCAAGCAGTCCAATTTCATGTCGTGGCTGACGCGCAACGATGTCTATGACGACCAGCGTCTTGCCGCCGACGAGGAGCAGCTCCGCCGCTTCCACTTCAATCGCGGCTATGCCGACTTCCGGATCCTTTCCTCGTCGGTCGACACCGATCCGGCGACCGGCGAACTGATCATCAATTTCGAGATCGACGAGGGCGAACGCTACGCCTTCGGCATGATCGACATCGACAACACGGTCACCGGTGTCGATCAGGAGGCGCTGGCGCGAACCATCGAGACCCGTCCCGGCCGTGTCTACAGCGCTTCGGAGGTCGAAGACACGCTGATCGCCATGTCCGAGCAGCTTGCGGCCAACGGCTTTCCGTTCGCCGAAGTCACCCCGGTCGGCAATCGCAATTTCGAGACCGGCACCATCGACATCACCTATATCGTCGATCAGGGCCAGCGCGCCTTCGTCGAGCGCATCGAGATCGTCGGCAATACCCGCACCCGCGATTACGTCATCCGTCGCGAATTCGACATTTCCGAAGGGGACGCCTTCAACCAGTTCCTGGTGCGGCGCGCCCAGCGCCGGCTTGAGGAATTGCGGTTCTTTGAGCGTGTTGCGGTCACCACCCAACCGGGTTCTTCGCCTGACCGTGTGGTTCTTGTGGTGCAAGTTCAGGAGCGTTCAACCGGCGAATTTGGCGTCGGGGTGGGCTACTCGACGGGCGGGCAGAGCCAGGGCGTCAATGTTACTGGCTCGATCACCGAGCGCAACTTCCTTGGCCGTGGTCAAGCCATCAAGGTCGCTGTCGGCGGCACCACTGATTCGCGAACCTACAATGTGTCCTTCACCGAGCCCTATTTCCTAGGCTACCGGGTCTCGGCGACCGTTGACGTGTTCCAAGAGCGCCGCAATTACAGCGGTGTTTCTGGCGGATATGACAAGACCAGTACCGGTGGCGCGGTCACATTCGGCTTGCCCCTTAATGACAATTTGCGGGCGACGGTCGGCTATTCCTATGTTCAGGACGAATATATAGGCACTGGCGCATGTGCCTTGTCAACGGGGACAGATGGGCCGGCTGATACCTGCATCCTGCCCGAGTTCATCGAGGACCGCATCGATGCCGGCGGGGTGCGAGCCAAGTCGGCTGTGAGTTACGGGCTCATTTACAACACGATCGACGATCCGGTGGATCCTACCGAGGGTGTGTACGCGCGGTTCAACCAGGAGGTCGCCGGCTTAGGCGGCGATGCGCAGTTCGTGCGCACGACTGTCGATGCCAGCTACTATCATACGGTCAACGAGGAGGCCGAAGTAGTAGCCTTGCTTCGCGGCGGCGCGGGCAACATTACTGGCCTTGGACAGATGGTAATGGGTTTTGACCAGTTCGAACTCGGTGCCAATCGCATTAGAGGCTTTGAGTATAACGGTATTGGTCCCACGGATGCGAGCGGCAACTTCATTGGCGGCAAGACCTATATAAACGCCACGGCCGAACTTCAGTTTGCCATGCCTGCTTTCCCGCGTGATCTCGGCGTCAAAGGCGCGGTCTTCGCCGACGCGGCGACGCTGTTTGACACTGATGTCGCGGGCGCCATCAACACATCTATGGAATGGCGCGCCTCGGCCGGTGTCAGCCTGATCTGGCAGTCGCCCGTCGCGCCGCTGCGGTTCGACTATGCCTGGCCGGTCGTAAAGGAGCCGCACGACAAGGTGCAGAACTTCTCCTTCTCGGTATCCACGGCATTCTGATGACGGGCCTTCCGGCTGCCATGGCGCGCATGCCGGAAAGCCCGCAGCGTTCCTGACTTGGCTTGCGACCCGCATTTCCACCGGCCCGCGTCGGCGATGACGTTGGGCGCGGTCGCCCGCGCGATCGGGCTGGATCTGCCGGCGCGAGCGGATGCGGAGCGGAAGATCGCGACGGTCGCGCCGGCGCACCTGCCGGTCGCCGATGCGCTGGTGTTCATCGACAGGCCCAATGGCATGGATCTGGCCGCCCTTGACGTCTGCGCGGCGATCCTGTGCACCGAAACCGTCGCTTCCACCTTGCCCGCCGGTCCGGCACTGCTGGTGGCCGACGAACCGCGCCATGCCTTTCTCGATGCCGTTTCAGCGCTGTTTCCGGACAGTCTGGGCGATTCGCCCGTGATCGCCGATCCCGCCGCGGCCCGCACGGTCGGCGCCGCGATGATGGCGAGCAGCGCGCGGCTCGAACCGGACGTGACCGTCGAGCCGGGCGCGGTCATCGGCGATGACGTCGAGATCGGGCGCGGGACGGTGGTCGGCGCCAATGCGGTGATCGCGCGGGGCTGCCGGATCGGACGCGACTGCCGCATCGGCCCGGGCGTTGCCATCCAGTATGCGCTGATCGGCGACCGCGTCGGCATTCTGCCCGGCGCACGGATCGGGCAGGAGGGATTTGGCTTCATGCCGCGGCCGGACGGGCTGCGCCGGGTGCCCCAGCTCGGGCGCGTGATCGTTCAGGACGATGCCGAGATCGGCGCGAACACGACCATCGACCGCGGCGCGCTCGAGGACACGGTGATCGGCCAGGGCACCAAGATCGACAATCTGGTGCAGGTCGCCCACAATGTGCGGATCGGCGTGCACACGGCGATCGCGGGCCAGGTCGGCATTTCGGGCAGCGTGACGATCGGCGATCGATGCATGATCGGCGGTGGCGCCGGGTTCGCCGATCACGTCACGATCGGCAACGATGTGAGCGTCGGCGCGGGGTCGGGGGTGATGAACGATATCGGTGACGGCGAACGCTGGGCCGGGGTTCCGGCGCAGCCGAGCCGGGCATTCTTCCGCCAGCAGGCGGCATTGCGCCGGCTTGCCGATCCCTCTAAGAGACAAGACCGCAACTGAACACTGACGGCTTCATGACCCACACCCCCGTCGATGCCTCGCTCGAGACGGCCGATCTCGAGCAGATCCTCAAGCTCCTGCCCCATCGCTATCCGCTGCTGCTGGTCGACCGGATCGTCAATATCGACGGGCTGCAATCGGCCGTCGGCATCAAGAACGTCACCTATAACGAGCCCCATTTCACTGGCCATTTCCCGGGCAATCCGATCATGCCGGGCGTGCTGATCATCGAGGGGCTGGCGCAGACGGCGGGTGCGATCGGCATCAAGAGCCTTGGCATGGACCAGCCGGCGCTGGTCTATTTCATGACCATCGACAAGGCCAAGTTCCGCCGGCCGGTCGTGCCCGGCGACGTGCTCGAATACCATGTCGAACTGATCAAGCGGCGCGGGTCGATCTGCCGCTATGCCTGCCAGGCCAGGGTCGCGGGCGACGTCGCCGCCGAGGCGGAATTGTCGGCGATGCTCTCGCCCGACGATGCAAAGCGCGGTGGGGGCGTTTGACACCGATGGACGCCACGCCAAGCTTCGTTCACCCCACCGCTCTCGTCGAGACGGGCGCGCAACTGGGTGCCAATGTGCGCATCGGCCCGTTCTGCCATGTGGGTCCGGACGTGGTGCTCGGCGACGATGTCGAACTGATCAGCCATGTCGTGGTCACCGGCGACACGCAGATCGGCGCGGGCACCACCGTCTATCCGCAGGCGGTTCTGGGCTGCGCGCCGCAGAACACCGCCTATCGCGGCGAGCCGACACGGCTGGTGATCGGGCGCGCCAACATCATCCGCGAGGGCGTGACCATGCATCGCGGCACGGGCAATGCGCGCGGCGAGACCACGGTCGGCGACAATTGCATGTTCCTGGCCTATTCCCATGTCGCCCATGACTGCATCATCGGCGACCATGTCACCTTCGCCAACAATGTCATGATCGGCGGGCACGTGACCGTGGGCGAGCGCGTCATCGTCGGCGGCGGCGCCGGCATCCACCAGTTCTGCATGATCGGGCGCAACGCGTTCATCGGCGGGCTCAGCGGTGTGGCACACGACGTCATTCCCTTCGGCATGGTGATGGGCAACCGCGCCCATCTTTGCGGGCTCAACGTGGTCGGCATGAAGCGCGCCGGTCTTGACCGCGAGGCGATCGGGACGGCACGTGCGGCCTATGAGGCCCTGTTCGCCGAGAACGGGCAATCGGTGCGCGACAATGCCCGGACCGTCGTCGAACGATACGCCGACAGCACCGTCGCGCAAGCCATGGCCGGTTTCGTGCTCGATGACAGCAAGCGACAACTGACCACGCCGCTTGGCGGGGCGAGGTTGCGCCAGGCCGAAGCGCAGTGAGTTGCCACCGTGGCCGGGACACGCGCGTCTCATTCCCGCCCTGGTCGATTGCAGGATATCAACGCACCCATCGGCATCATCGCCGGCGGCGGCGCCATTCCGCTCCACATTGCCGAGCTTCTGGCCGAGCGAAGGGCGCAATTCGTCGTCATCATGCTCGATGGCAATGCCGATGAGCGGCTGGCAGCGTTCGAACATGGCCGGTTCGGCCTTGGCCAGCCCGGCCCGATCGTCCGGCATCTGCGCGACCGGGGTGTGCGCACGGTCGTGCTCGTCGGCTCGGTCTCGGGTCGGCCCGACATCGGCCAGCTTCGCCCAGACCTGACAACGCTGCGGTTCCTGCGTCATTACCTCGCCGGTCGCGGGCGCGGCGATGACGCCTTGCTGCGCATGGTGGTGGGGATCCTGCAATCGGAAGGATTTGCGGTCGCCGGCGTGCACGAACTCGAGCCCGACCTGCTCGCCCCCGTCGGACCGCTGGGCAGGCGGCCCGTTGCCAAAGGCGAGGCGACCGCTCTGGAGGTCGGCGCCCGGGCGGCGCATGCGCTCGGCGCCATCGATGCCGGCCAGGCGGTCGTCGTCATCGGCCGGCGCGTGGTGGCGCTCGAGGGGGCCGAAGGAACCGATGCCATGCTCGAGCGGGTGGCGGATCTGCGCGGGGCGGGACGGCTGTCGAACCGCAAGGGGGGCGTGCTGGTCAAGTTGCGCAAGCCCGGCCAGGACATGCGGGTCGATCTGCCCACGATCGGTGTGGGCACGGTGCAGCGGGCGGCCGCGGCGCGGCTCGCCGGCATCGCCGTGCATGGCGAGAACACGCTGATCGTCGACCGGCAGGCGACGATCGAGGCGGCCGATGCGGCCGGGCTGTTCCTCATCGGGCTCGATCCGAACGGTCTTGACGGACCGCCGGCGTGGCAATGAACGGTCGCGACCCAAAACTCGCCATCGTCGCCGGCGAGGAATCGGGCCAGCTTCTCGCCGCGGAACTGGTCGAGGCGCTCGAACGCCGGCTCGGCCGTTCCATCGCGCTCGTCGGCGTGGGCGGGGCGCGGCTTGCCGACAAGGGCCTTGCCAGCGTGTTCGATCCCGCCGAGATCGCGCTGATGGGCATCAGCGATGTCGTGGCCAGCCTGCCGCGGCTGATCCGGCGCATCGGCCAGACGGCCGATGCCATCATTGCCGCGCGGCCCGATTGCCTGATCCTGGTCGACAGCCCCGATTTCTCGCTGCGCGTGGCAAGGCGCGTGCGGGCGCGGGCGCCGGACATCCCGATCGTCAAATATGTCGCACCGACCGTCTGGGCGTGGCGTCCCGAACGCGCTGCGCGCATGCGCGACCATGTCGATCAGGTGCTGGCCGTGCTGCCCTTCGAGCCGCAGGTCATGGCCGAACTGGGCGGACCCGAAACGCACTATGTCGGCCACCGGCTGATGGCCGATGAGGCGCTTTCTTCATGCTGGCAGGCGCGCCGGCAGCGGGCGTGCGAACATGAAGCGATGCAACTGCTCGTGCTGCCGGGCTCCCGACGCAGCGAAATCCGTGCGCTGCTCGACGATTTCCGCGCGACCGCCGAGATCGTGAAAACGCGCCTTGGCGATGTCCGGGTCGATATCCCGACCCTGCCGTCTCTGGAGCGCCAGGTGCGCGATCACATCCTGTCGTGGTCGATGCCGGTGCGGGTGACCACCGGCCGCGCCGCGCAGATCGGCGCCTATCGCCGTGCCGATGCGGCGCTTTGTGCCTCGGGCACGGTGACGCTCGAACTCGCCCTGGCCGGTGTGCCGGCGATCTCTTGCTATCGGGCCGATCGTCTGATGCGGCTTGCCATGCCGATGATCACGACCTGGACGGCGGCGCTGCCCAACAT
The DNA here is from genome assembly GCF_030732865.1 of Roseitalea sp. MMSF_3546. GTDB lineage: Bacteria > Pseudomonadota > Alphaproteobacteria > Rhizobiales > Rhizobiaceae > Roseitalea. The sequence goes on along the minus strand of NZ_JASHKB010000019.1, from coordinate 39,994 downwards.
CATCGCCGATGCGCCGGTCATTCCCGAATACTACAACGAGATGATCCGACCAGGCTATCTGGCGCGCATGCTGGAGGAGCTGCGCCGGCCTGACGGCGACCGGGTTCGCATGATGATGGCCGGCTATGCCCGCGTGCGCGAGCGCATGGCGATCGATGACGCGCCGGCCGAGCGCGCCGCCGAACTGCTGATGCACCATTTCAGAACCTGACGATGCCCGTTCAGCGCGCCTCGACCGGCAGGTAATTGCGCTGCGGTTCGCCGCAATAGAGCTGGCGCGGCCGCCCGATCTTCTGGCTGGGATCCTCGATCATCTCCTTCCACTGCGCGATCCAGCCGACCGTGCGGGCCAGGGCGAACAGGACGGTGAACATGTTGGTCGGAAAGCCCAGCGCCTTGAGCGTGATGCCCGAATAGAAGTCGATGTTCGGATAGAGCTTCTTTTCCACGAAATACTCGTCGGTGAGGGCGATCTGCTCGAGCTCCATGGCGACCTGCAGCATGGGATCGTTGCTGCTGCCCAGCGCGCCGAGCACCTCATGGGTGGTCTTCTGCATGATCTTGGCGCGCGGATCGTAATTCTTGTAGACGCGGTGCCCAAAGCCCATCAGGCGGAAGGGGTCGTCCTTGTCCTTGGCGCGGGCGATGAACTCGGGAATGCGTTCGGGCGTGCCGATCTCGGCGAGCATGTTGAGCGCGGCCTCGTTGGCGCCGCCATGGGCCGGGCCCCAAAGGCAGGCAATGCCGGCGGCGATGCAGGCGAAGGGGTTGGCGCCCGAAGAACCGGCAAGGCGGACCGTCGAGGTCGAGGCGTTCTGCTCATGGTCGGCATGCAGGATGAAGATGCGGTCCATGGCGCGCGAGAGCACCGGATTGACCTGATATTCCTCGCACGGAACCGCAAAGCACATGCGCAGGAAGTTCGAGGCATAGTCGAGGTCGTTCTTGGGGTAAACGAAGGGCTGGCCGATCGAGTATTTGTAGGCCATGGCCGCGATCGTCGGCATCTTGGCGATCATGCGCAGGCTGGCGACCATGCGCTGGTGCTCGTCGGAAATGTCGGTGGAATCGTGATAGAAGGCCGACAACGCGCCGACGACGCCGCACATGATGGCCATGGGGTGCGCGTCGCGCCGGAAGCCGGTGAAGAACCGGTTCATCTGCTCGTGCACCATGGTGTGGTGCGTCACCCGGTAGTCGAAATCCTCCTTCTGGGCGCGGGTCGGCAGATCGCCGTAGAGCAGGAGGTAGCAGGTTTCCAGGAAGTCGCCGTTCTCGGCGAGTTGCTCGATCGGGTATCCGCGATGCAGCAGGACGCCATTGTCGCCGTCGATGAATGTGATCTGCGACTGGCAGCTTGCGGTCGAGGTGTAGCCGGGATCGTAGGTGAACTTTCCCGTTCGCGCGTAAAGCTTTGAAATGTCGATGACATCGGGACCCACGCTGCCCGAGTAGACGTCAAAGTCATGGGCCGTCCCGTCAACGGTCAAGGTTGCGGTCTTGTCAGCCATGGCCTGTCCTCCAGCTGGTAAGGTGAAATGCCGTCATGTGCGCACGCTGGGGCACCGATTGGGACGGCGGGAAGGTCGCGGACTTGCTAGCGGATTTGGGGCAGGGTGCCAAGCTAGCCCAAAGCCTGATTTGTGCATTGCAATATCTATGGCATCCTCATTGCCGCCGGCGGCGCGTGCGTCAAGCCATGACATCGCCGATCCGGGCCAGCGCCTCGTCGCGGCCGAGCACGGCGAGCACGTCGAAAACGCCCGGCGAAACGGCCCGGCCGGTCAGCGCCGCGCGCATCGGCTGGGCGACCTTGCCGAGCTTGACGCCCTCGACCTGGGCGAAGGCCCGTACCGCCGCTTCGAGATGTTCGGCGTCCCAGGCGGGAGTTTTCGACAATGCCGCATGCGCCCGGGCGAGCAGCGCGCGGGCGTCGGCGTCAAGAATGCCGGCCGCCTTCTCGTCAAAGGAAAGCGGCCGTTCGTCAAACAGATAGCCGGCACTCTCGATGAGCTGGGTCAGCGTTCTCGCACGCTCCTTGAGACCGGGCATGGCGGCGAGAAGCTGCGCGCGCCTTTCGGCGGTCAGCTTTTCGGCCAGCGCCGGGCCGCCCTCGATATCGGGCAGCAGCGCCTCGATACGCTCGACGAGATAGGCATCGTCGGCATGGCGCACGTAATGGCCGTTGAGCGCTTCGAGCTTTGCGATGTCGAACCGGGCGGCGCCCTTGTTCACGTCGGCGATGTCGAACCATTCGATCAGCTGTTCGGTCGACATGATCTCGTCGTCGCCATGGCTCCAGCCGAGCCGGGCGAGATAGTTGCGCAACGCTTCGGGCAGATAGCCCATGGCGCGGTAGGCGTCCGCGCCGAGCGCGCCGTGGCGCTTGGACAGCTTGGCCCCATCGGGGCCGTGGATGAGCGGAATATGCGCCATGGCCGGCACGTTCCAGCCCAGATGCCCGTAGATCACGGCCTGGCGCGCCGCATTGGTCAGATGATCGTCGCCGCGAATGACATGGGTGACGCCCATGTCGTGATCGTCGACGACGACGGCCAGCATGTAGGTCGGCGAGCCGTCCGAGCGCAGGATGACCAGGTCATCGAGATCGGCATTGGCAAACCGCACCGTGCCCTGGACCATATCGTCGATGACGGTCTCGCCCTCGCGCGGGGTCTTGAGGCGGATGACCGGGTCGATGCCGGCGGGCGCCTGGGCCGGGTCGCGATCGCGCCAGCGTCCGTCATAGCGCGGCGGCCGGCCCTCGGCGCGGGCCTTCTGGCGCATCTCGGCCAGTTCTTGCTGGGACGCATAGCAGCGATAGGCATGGCCGGCATCGAGCAAGGCGTGGGCGACCTGCCGATGCCGGTCGGCGCGCGCATATTGCGAGACCGGCTCGCCGTCCCAGCCAAGGCCGAGCCAGCTCAGCCCGTCCAGGATCGCATCGACCGCCGCCTCGGTCGAGCGGGCCCGGTCGGTGTCCTCGATGCGCAGCATCATCTTGCCGCCGGTGTGTTTCGCATAAAGCCAGTTGAACAGCGCCGTGCGGGCGCCGCCGATATGCAGGAAACCGGTGGGCGAGGGGGCAAAGCGCGTGACGACGCCGCTTGTCATGTCATTCTCCGCATTGTCTGGCTGGCGCCGGCGCGCGCGGGGGCAGTGTCGCCGCCGCGGCCGGACGCCCGTGGGTGGTAGCACACAGCGGTGAAGTTGCAAGCGCGGGGCCGCTTGCAAGCGCATGCCAGCCATGGGCACACTGGCCGTCGGGTGCAGGCAGCGACACCCAGAAAGGGGCGGCGGTGGAACGCGGGGAGGGCGGCAAGGCGGGCAGGACCGGAGCGGTGGCAGCGCATGCGGCCGTGCCCGGACCGGCGGACGAACGGGCCGCCTTTCGGCCCGGCGGCGCTGCCGATCCGGCCAGATCCCCGCCGCGGCGCGAAGCTGACGGCACGCAGCCCGCCACCGTGATCGTCGAACCGGCCGGCGGCGACCGGCAAGGACGCGGCGCCGGGATCGGGCGCGGGCTTGCCGGTCGGTTGTCCATCGAGGCCGGCCGGGCGCGTTTCGCACGGGCGCTGGTCGACGAGGCCGAGTTCGGCACGCCGTTCCTTCTCATACCGGTGTTGCTGATCGCCGGCTGCACGGTCTATTTCGCGCTGCCGGTCGAACCGGCGCGCCACAGCATGATCCTCGGGCTGGCGGTGCTGGCGGCCGGCTGGCTTGCCGCGCGATACCGCGCACCGCTTTTGGCCCGGGCGCTGCTGGCCGGCACCTTGCTGGTCGCGGGCATGGGGCTGGCGCAGTGGCACACCGTCGCGCGCAACACCCAGATGCTCGGCTCCGAAGTCACGACCAGCCTGACCGGCCGCGTGGTGCGCATCGAACACCGGGCGAACGGATCGGTCCGGTACACGCTCGATGTGCTCGCGACCGAGCGTCCGCGCCTTTACTATGTGCCCGACCGGCTGCGGGTCACCGCGCGCAAGCCGGTTCCCGATCTGCGGGTCGGCGACGGGCTGACGGGCCGCGCCCGGCTGTTGCCGCATTCGGGGCCGGCGCGCCCGGGCGGGTACGATTTCGCGTTTCACGGCTATTTTGCCGGCCATGGGGCCAATGGTTTCTTCTACGGCCCGCCCGACATGGTGGCCGTGCCGCCCCGGCCCGGCCTGATGGGGACGCTCGATAACAGCTTGCAGAACGGCCGGCTGTGGCTGGCCGAGCGCATCAAGGCGGCGGCGCCGGGCAATGCGGGCATCGTCTCCTCGGCGCTGGTCACCGGCCACAAGACGGCGATCCCCGAACCGGTCAACGAGGCGCTGCGGGTGTCCGGACTTGCGCACATATTGTCGATCTCGGGCCTGCACATGGCGCTGGTCGCCGGCACCGTGATGGTTGTGCTGCGCGCCGGACTTGCGACAGCAGGCAGCTTTGCGTCCTCGCATGCGGTCAAGAAATATGCGGCGGTGACCGCCTTTGCGGCGATCTTCGTCTATCTGTTCCTGGCCGGCGCGAGCGTGGCCACGCAGCGCTCGTTCATCATGCTGGCGGTGATGCTCGCCGCGCTGCTGGCCGACAGGGCAGCGATCTCCAAACGCAACCTTGCCATTGCCGCCGTCATCGTGATCGCGCTGGCGCCCGCCGCGGTGATCGGGCCGAGTTTTCACATGTCTTTCGCCGCGACGCTGGCACTGATCGCGCTCTACGACATCTGGAACCGGGCGCGCGCGGCGCGCATGCGCCGCAAGGGCGCAATGGTCCGACCCACCGGCGCATTGGCTGTCGCAGGCGGCGCCGGCCGATTCTTTGCCGCGCTGGCCGCAACCTCGATCGTCGCCGGCCTGGCGAGCGGGCTGTATGCGGCCTATCACTTCCAGCGCGTGGCGGTGCTGGGCCTTTTCACCAATCTGGGCGCCATGCCCATCGTCTCGCTGGTGACCATGCCGATCGCCATTGTCGCAACGCTGGCCATTCCGTTCGGACTGGACGGTCATCTTTACTGGGCGATGGCGCAGAGCGCGGGCTGGATCCTGGCGATCGCCGAATGGATCACCGCGCATTCCCCTTCGGGCATGGTCGGCGCGATGACCGAAGGCGCCATGATCGCCGCGACGGTGGCGCTGATCTGGCTGTGCGTGTGCCGCACATGGCTGCGCTGGCTGGGGCTGGCGCCCGCCGCGCTGGCCGTCGTGGCGTTGACGGCCGGCCCGCAACGACCGCTGGCGGTCATCTCCGAGGATGGCCGGCAATTCGCGGCCATCGGCGCGAGCGGCCCGCAGGGGCAGCCGATGCTCGCCGTCAATCGCGGCCGGCCGAGCGCCTTCATTGTCGAGCAATGGCAGATGGCCTATGCGGCGCCGGGCATCGTCAAGCCCGAACGTCACGACGACCCGGTGGGCGCCGCTCCGTCAGCTACGGCCCGGGCACCAACCGGGCCCCGAACCGATCCGCAGCGGGAACGCGGCGACGACGATCCGGTCTCGCGCGTCGATACGGCGCGGCCGATGACGTGCTCGAAGACGGTGTGCACCACGACGATCGGATCGGGCGACAGGCGCTATGTCGCGGCGATCGCCACCGAACCGGATGCGGTCGCGCCGGGCCATTGCGCGCGTTTCGACCTGATCGTTCTGGCCTATGCGCCGGCCACTCCGTTCTGCGCTGACGACACGCTCGTCATCACCGCGCAGGACCTCGCCCTCAAGGGCAGCGCCGAAATCTTCCCCGGCCGGTCACGGGGCGCGGCGCATGGGCGCGCCGAGCACACGGCCTTGCGCAACGGCCGGCCGCCTCTGGTGGCCCGCCATGCCGTCTCGCTGCCGCTGCGGCCCTGGCACGATCACCGTCAATACAGCCGGGCGGCGCGCAACCTGGCGCCGTACGACTGACCGTGCGGCGGCCGAACGCGCGTGGCTCAATAGCGTCGGACGAGCCCGACGAGCCGGCCCTGGATGCGCACCCGGTCGGGGCCGAAGATGCGCGTTTCATAGGCCGGGTTTGCCGCCTCCAGCGCGATCGAGGCGCCCTTGCGCCGAAACCGCTTGAGCGTGGCCTCCTCGTCGTCGACCAGCGCAACCACGATCTCGCCGGGATTGGCCGAATCGGTGCGCCTGATCACCACCGTGTCGCCGTCGAGAATGCCGGCATTGATCATCGAATCGCCTTCGACATCGAGTGCGAAATGCTCGCCGCGGCCGAGCATGTCGGGCGGCACCACGACGGTGCGCGTCTGGTTCTCTATGGCGGAGATCGGCACGCCCGCGGCGATCTTGCCCATCACCGGCAGCCCGTTCTCCGCGTCCGGTCCGTCGGCGGGGGGGGCGGAAGCGGCCGCGGCGAGCCTGGCGCGCGCCTTGTCGGCGGCCGGCTTGCCGAGCCCGCCCTCGACCACGCTGGGCGAAAAGCGCTGGCGCACCTGGTTGATCGGCTGCATCGCCTCGGGCAATTTGATCACCTCGAGCGCGCGGGCGCGGTTGGGCAGTCGGCGGATGAACCCGCGCTCCTCGAGCGCGGTGATCAGCCGGTGAATCCCCGATTTGGAGGCCAGATCCAGCGCGTCCTTCATCTCGTCGAAAGAGGGCGGCACGCCGGTCTCCTTCAGACGCTCGTTGATGAACATCAAAAGGTCCAGTTGTTTGCGTGTGAGCATGGCAGTGTCCGGAAACAAACGAAAACAAAACTTGAACAGAGCATAACTGTTCCAGTTGTGTTCCGCAATGGTTAATTTCCGGTTACAGCCAGGGCCGTTTGCGCCCGAATTCGGGCGCATCGCGGCGATAACGGTGATGGCTGGGAGTATGTGATCCGCAGGGGCCCAAGCCCCCGCGGCAACCGATTCGAGGCTCTGAAACGCTGACCGCAAGGGTTGCGCGGCAGCCCGGCGCGGCGGCGCTCGAAAGACCCTAGCTGCGCGGGCGCAGAAGAAGTCCGATCGACAGGGCGGACGAGCCGGCAATGATGGCGACGGTCACGGTAATGGCATAGGTTGCGAACATGTTTCGTCTCCGGCGGTCTGTTGCATTGACGATTGGTCTACTGGGTTGACAATGCGTGCGCTGTGCGATGGTTCACATGATAGTCGGAGGGCCTTACCGGATGGTTGACCTTGGGGCATTGTGCATGCGGCTGCTGGCGCTGGCTGGCGCGCTGACGCTGTTTCCTGCCGCGGCGGGGGCAACCGGCACCGTCGAGTGCCGCGGCGCCGATGGTGCCGATATATCGGTGTTCATGCTGGTCGGCCGGCTGCCGGTGCTGTCGGTACTGCTGGCGCGGGTCGAGGCGCAGGGCAGCGTCTATACCACCGACGCCGGGTCCGATTCGGATGCGGTGCCGATGGTGTTCGGTCAGGGTCTGGTCGATGACGACCGGCTCGTCGCCGACTTCACCGACGCCAATATCAACGAGATCACGGTGCGGCTGCGCGTCGAGCGGGCCTTCGAAGGCAAGAGCGGTGCCGAGGCCGGTATCGTTCACATCGCCGGGCAGGGCGCCTATGCCATCGTGTGCCAGAGCGGATGACCCGGATCGGCCGGCACGGTTCGCCGCGTCAGGGCTTTGCAGCCGCGCCATTCTCGCCTACACGCTAGCTCCATGTCTGCCCGCACGGCCATCTATGCCGGATCGTTCGACCCGTTGACGAACGGGCACCTGTCGGTGCTGCGCGCCGGGCTGGTGCTGTTCGACCATGTCACGATCGCGATCGGCGTGCATGCGGGCAAGGCGGGGCTGTTCACCTATGACGAACGGCGGGCGCTGATCGGCGCCGCACTCGACGAGACCGGCATGGCCGGCGACCGGGTGTCGGTGGCCGCCTTCGACGGGCTGGTGATCGAGGCGGCGCGGGCGGCGGGCGCCATCGCCATGCTGCGCGGGCTGCGCGATTCGACCGACTATGCCTATGAGATGCAGATGGCGGGCATGAACACCACCATGGCCCCGGACGTCGAGACTGTGTTCGTGCCGGCGGAGGCCGAAACGCGCCCCATCGCCGCCACACTGGTGCGCCAGATCGCCGCCATGGGCGGCGATGTCTCGCACTTCGTCCCGCCCTCGGTCGAAGCGGCCTTGAAGGCGCGCTTTTCGGCCTCGTAGATGCGATTTCCAACCCTTGCCGGAGTTCATGCCACAAATGCAGTTTTTCAAGAACGGCGCGATAGCCCTGCTGGCCGGCGCCATCATTGCCCTGGCCGGGCCCGTTGCCGCGCAGGATGCCGAAGACACGATGATCATCACGCTCAAGGACGGCGAGGTCGTTGTCGGGCTGCGTCCGGATCTGGCGCCCAAGCACGTGGCGCAGATCAAGGCGCTGGTGCGCGAGGGCGAATATGACAATGTCGCCTTTCACCGCGTGATCGACGGCTTCATGGCGCAGACCGGCGATGTCGAGTTCGGCGACGTTGCCCAGGGCTATGACGCCGAGCGCGCGGGCACGGGCGGCTCGACCATGCCGGACCTGCCGGCCGAATTCTCCTCCGAGCCGTTCACGCGCGGCGTCGTCGGCATGGCGCGCGCGCAGAACCCCAATTCGGCCAATTCGCAGTTCTTCATCATGTTCGATGAGGGCCGGTTCCTCGACGGCCAGTACACCGTCGTCGGCAAGGTGCTCGAGGGCATGGAGCATGTCGACAACATCAAGCGCGGCGATCCGGACCGCAACGGTGCCGTCAGCGACCCCGACCGCATGATCGAGGTCGTCATCGGCGCAGACCAGTAGCCAAGTTCCAACCGCAAGCGAAAGGACAGCCCATTGGCCTATAACGACCCCGAAAACACGCTGGTGATGGAGACGACCAAGGGCCAGGTGGTCATCGAGATGCGGCCGGACCTGGCGCCGGGCCATGTCGCGCGCATCAAGGAGCTGGCCCGGGCCGGCGAGTATGACGGCGTGGTGTTCCACCGCGTCATCGACGGGTTCATGGCGCAGACCGGCGATGTGCGCTTCGGCAAGACCGACGGGCCGCATTTCGACCCCTCGCGCGCCGGCATGGGCGGCTCGTCCAAGCCCGATCTGAAGGCCGAGTTCTCGGACGCCAATCATGGTCGCGGCACCTGCTCGATGGCACGGGCCCAGAACCCCAATTCGGCCAACTCGCAGTTCTTCATCTGTTTCGAGGACGCCTCGTTCCTGGACCGGCAATACACGGTCTGGGGCGAAGTGATCGAGGGCATGGACAATGTCGACCAGATCAAGCGCGGCGAGCCGGTGCGCGATCCCGATTCGATCGTGTCGATGAAGGTGGCGGCGGACGTTTGAGCCATGCGGGCGGGCCGACCGTTTGGCGGCAAGCCCCCTTTGTCCGGCTGGATAGGCCGCCATGCGCGTCGATGAATTCGATTTCGAGCTTCCCGAAGAGCGCATCGCGCTAAGGCCGGCGAGCCCGCGCGATGCGGCGCGCATGCTTGTCGTGCGCGGCGACACGCTGACCGATGCGGGCGTCATGGACCTGCCGTCCTTTCTGTCGGCGGGCGATCTGATGGTCTTTAACGACACGCGCGTCATTCCGGCTCAGCTCGAGGGCACCCGCGAGCGCGACGGCCAGATCGCGACCATCGGCGCAACGCTGCATATGCGCACCGCGCCGAACCGCTGGAAGGCGTTCGCGCGCGGCGCCAAGAAGCTCAAACCCGGCGACCGCATCCGCTTCGGTGCGGCAAGCGACGCCTGCCTGCTCGGCGCGCTCGACGCGACGGTCGTCGCGAAGGGCGAGGGCGGCGAGGTGGACCTGGCCTTCGATCTCGCCGGCCCCGACCTCGATGCGGCGATCGCGCTGGCAGGCCACATTCCGCTGCCGCCCTATATCGCATCCAAGCGTGCCGACGACGAACGCGACCGCGCCGACTACCAGACCGTCTATGCGCGCGAGGACGGCGCGGTCGCCGCGCCCACGGCGGGGCTGCACTTCACCGACCGGCTGTTCGAGGCGCTCGATGCGGCCGGCATCAACCGCGCCTTCGTGACGCTGCATGTCGGCGCCGGCACCTTCCTGCCGGTCAAGGCCGAGGATACCGACGACCATGTCATGCACGCCGAGATCGGCCATGTCTCCGAGGCGACGGCCGCGCTGATCAACGAGACGCGGGCGCGGGGCGGCCGCATCGTCTCGGTCGGCACGACATCGCTGCGCCTGCTCGAAAGCGCGGCCGACGGCTCGGGCACCGTCCATCCGTTCGCCGGGGCGACCGACATCTTCATCACGCCCGGTTACCGGTTCCGCTGCGTCGACGTGCTGATGACCAATTTCCACCTGCCGCGCTCGACGCTGATGATGCTGGTGTCGGCCTTTGCCGGGCTCGAAACCATGCGGCGCGCCTATGCGCACGCGATCGAGACGGGCTACCGCTTTTATTCCTATGGCGATTCCAGCCTGCTGTTCCGGACCGATCCCGATGGCTGAGTTCGGCTTCCGGCTCGAGGCGACCGATGGCTGCGCGCGGCGCGGCACGGTGACGACCGGGCGCGGCGCCATCGCCACGCCCGCCTTCATGCCGGTCGGCACGGCCGGCACGGTCAAGGGGCTCTATCTCGACCAGGTGCGTGACGCCGGCGCCGACATCATCCTGGGCAACACCTATCATCTGATGCTGCGGCCTGGCGCCGAGCGCGTCGCGCGCCTTGGCGGGCTGCACCGCTTCATCGGCTGGGACGGGCCGATCCTGACCGATTCGGGCGGGTTCCAGGTGATGAGCCTGTCGGCGCTGCGCCAGATGAGCGAGCAGGGCGCTACCTTCAAGAGCCATGTCGACGGCGCCATGCACGAGATGAGCCCGGAACGCTCCATCGAGATCCAGGGGCTGCTCGGCTCGGACATCCAGATGCAGCTCGATGAATGCGTGGCGCTGCCGGCCGATGACGAGACCATGAAGGCGGCCATGGAACTGTCGCTGCGCTGGGCCGAGCGCTGTCGGGTCGCGTTCGGCGATCAGCCGGCAAAGGCGATGTTCGGCATCGTGCAGGGCGGCGATGACGAGACGTTGCGCGAACAATCGGCCCGGGCGCTGACTGCGATGGACCTCAAGGGCTATTCGATCGGCGGTCTGGCGGTCGGCGAGCCGCAAGAGGTGATGCTGGCCATGCTCGACGTGGTCTGTCCCATATTGCCAGGACACAAGCCGCGCTATCTGATGGGCGTCGGCACGCCGCAGGACCTGCTCCGCTCGGTGGCGCGCGGGGTCGACATGTTCGACTGCGTCATGCCGACGCGCTCGGGCCGGCACGGGCTTGCCTTTACCCGGCGCGGGCGGATCAATTTGAAGAACGCCCGCCATGCCGAGGACCATCGGCCGCTGGACGATCAGATGGCGTGCCCGGCCTCTCGGGACTATTCGCGCGCCTATCTGCATCATCTGGTGCGTTCGAACGAACTGCTCGGCATGATGCTGCTGAGCTGGCACAACACCTTCTACTACCAGTGGCTCATGCGTGAGATGCGCAGCGCCATTGAGGAGGGGCGATTCGCCGCCTTCGCCGCCGAGACCGAGGCGATGTGGGAAAAGGGCGATATCCCCGCGCCTTGATGCGCTTTGCGGACGTCGGCTTTTCTGCCCCCACCCGTCATCCCTCCCCGCAAGCGTGGGACGGAGGGCTTCTGCATTCGACCTTGGCGTCGGGATTTGCGCCAGGCTCGTGATTTGGTTGAGCGGCGCGGTTTCGATGTCTTCCCTCCCACGCTTGCGGGGGAGGGATGAAGGATGGGGGTCTTGGTTCAGGCGGGATTACGTCGTCACGTCATCCCGGCGGCGCCCTCGCGCAGCTGCACGCCGTCGACCTTCCACGTCCCGTCGTCCTGCAACTCCATGAAGTAGGTCGCGGTCCAGGAGCGCCCGTCGGGGCCCTGGATCAACACGTCCTGCACGATGCGGCCGTCGCTGGCCGCGCGAACCTCGCCGAAGGCGTAGTTGCCAGGCCGCAGAACCGGCAGATAGCCGGTCTGGACCATGGACATGAAGCGGTCGAGCGTCGGGAATATCCGCTTGATGTCGGGCGAGGCGTAGGAATAGGCGCGGGGAAAGTCGCCGGACAGGAAGGATTCGAGCTGCTCGGTGATGATCGTGCGCGCGGCCGCCTCGTCGGCGCGGGCCTGCGCGGGCGAAAGGATGAAGGCAATGGCAAGGGCGATCGTGCTTGCGACGGCCATGACAAGGGGGACAAGACGGGGTCTGTTCGGCATGGGACACCTCCTGTTTGTCCGTGAGATAGAGGCGATGGCACGGATGGCAAATCGCACCGCCCGGGGGCGGCTGGCGCGGCTTGCACGGGCCGGGCAAATGGGGCACACCGGCGCCCATGACGGCCCATCTGCCCTATCAGCCCCGCGCCCTCGACCATTGCGTTCTGCCGGTCGATGAACTCAGCGTCGCGCGCGACCGGCTGACCGCGCTGGGCTTCACTGTCGCCCCCGATGCGCGCCATCCCTTCGGCACCGAGAACGCGTGCGTGTTCTTTGCCGACGGCACCTATCTGGAACCGCTCGCGGTCGGCCAGCGCGAGGATTGCGAGCGCACCGCGCAGAAGGGCAATGTGTTCACGGCGCGCGATCAGGCTTACCGGTTCCGCAATGGCGAGCCGGGCTTTTCGGCTGTCGCCTTTGCCACCGAGACCGCCGATGCCGACCACTCGATGTTCCGCGAGCAGGGCATTTCGGCCGGCCGCAAGCTGATCTTCGGGCGCACGATGGAGGATGCCTCGGGCGCTTCGGGCCGGGCGACGTTCAAGAACGCCTTTGCCGCCGATCTGCGTTCGCCCGACAGCTTCTTCTTCACCTGCCAGCGCGTGACAATGCCGCAGATCGACCGCAGCGGTCTGACGGCGCACGAAAACGGCGCGACGGGCATCGCCGCGATCATCGCTTCCGAGCTCAATCCGACCGATTTCCAGTATTTCCTGCAGCCCGTGATCAACAATCGGGACACCGAGGCGGCCTCGTTCGGCGTCGAGATCGATGCGGCCAATGCGCGGATCGAAGTGATGACGCCCGAAGGGCTGCGCGCCCATTTCGGCGTCGACCGAGCCGACCGTAGCCGCGGCATCAGGCTCGAAGGCATCGTGCTGACCGTGGCCGATGTGGCGCGCTTTCGCGCCCGTATCGAGGACGCCGGCGTGCCGGCGCGCGCGTGCAGCCATTTTCTCGTCGTCGACCGGGCGCCGGGGCAGGGGGCGTTTTTCGCCGTCAATCTGGCGGGCTCGGCGCGATGAGCGCGCAGGCGCCCGACCATGCGCCCAACGCCGTCGTCGAAGCCGGGCCGGTGCGCTTCGGCAATGCCCTGCCGCTGACGCTGATCGCCGGGCCCTGCCAGATGGAGAGCCGCGACCACGCGCTGAAGATGGCCGACGCGCTCAAGACGCTGGCGGAGCGGATCGGCATCGGCCTGGTCTTCAAGACCTCGTTCGACAAGGCCAATCGCACCTCGCTGTCCGGCCGGCGCGGCATGGGGCTCAAGGCGGCGCTGCCGGTCTTCGCCGAAATCCGCGAGCAGTTCGGCCTGCCGGTCCTGACCGATGTGCACGCACCCGACCAGTGCGCGCCGGTTGCCGCGGTCGTCGACATTCTGCAGATCCCGGCCTTTCTGTGCCGGCAGACGGACCTGCTGATCGCCGCTGCCGAGACCGGCCGCATCGTCAACATCAAGAAGGGCCAGTTTCTGGCGCCCTGGGACATGGCCAATGTCACCGCCAAGGTGACCGGCTCGGGCAATGCCAACGTGCTGCTGACCGAACGCGGGGCCAGTTTCGGCTACAACACGCTGGTCTCGGACATGCGGGCGCTGCCGATCATGGCGGCGACCGGCGCGCCGGTGATCTTCGATGCCACCCATTCGGTGCAGCAACCCGGCGGGCAGGGCGCATCGACGGGCGGCGACCGGACCATGGTGCCGCCGCTGGCGCGCGCGGCGGTGGCGGTCGGCGTTGCCGGTGTGTTCATCGAAACCCATGACGATCCGGACAACGCGCCGTCGGACGGGCCGAACATGGTGCCGCTTGGCGACATGGAGGCGCTCGTGACCCGCCTTCAGGCGATCGACGCGCTGATCAAGGCACCGACGTGAAATCGACGCAAGAGCGGTTTTGTTTGCCGCAAAGCTCGGCTAATTGAAGCCGAGCACCCGCATTGCCCGCACCGGAGACAACCACCCATGAGCGCCATCATCGACATCGTCGCACGCCAGATCCTCGACAGCCGCGGCAACCCGACGGTCGAGGTCGATGTCTTGCTCGAAAACGGTGTGAGCGGCCGCGCGGCCGTGCCCTCGGGCGCCTCGACGGGCGCCCATGAGGCGGTCGAGTTGCGCGACGGCGGCGACCGCTACATGGGCAAAGGGGTGATGCGCGCGGTCGACGCGGTCAACGGGCCGATCTTCGACACCATTGGCGGCATGGATGCGCGCGAGCAGATGAAGATCGACGAGGCGATGATCGCGCTCGACGGCACGCCCAACAAGGCCAATCTGGGCGCCAACGCGATCCTGGGCGTTTCGCTGGCGGTCGCCAGGGCGGCGGCGCAGTCGGTCGGCCTGCCGCTGCATCACTATGTCGGCGGGGCCAACGCGCACATTCTGCCGGTGCCGATGATGAACATCATCAATGGCGGCGCCCATGCCGACAATGGAATCGATTTTCAGGAGTTCATGATCATGCCCGTCGGGGCGGCCTCGATGGCCGATGCGGTGCGCATGGGCGCCGAGACCTTCCACACGCTCAAGAAGATGCTGACCGAGGCGGGCCACAGCACCGGAATCGGCGATGAGGGCGGCTTCGCGCCGAACCTGAAAAGCGCCGAAGCGGCGCTCGACTTCATCATGGAGGCGATCGAGCAGGCCGGGTTCAAGCCCGGAAACGACATGCACATCGCGCTCGACTGCGCGGCCTCGGAGTTCTTCGACGATGGCCGCTATGTCTATTCGGGCGAGGGCACGACCCGCGATGCCGACGCGCAGGTGGCCTATCTGAAACAGCTCATCGAGGCCTATCCGATCCTGTCGATCGAGGACGGCATGCATGAGGACGACTGGCAGGGCTGGCGCAGGCTGACCGACGAGATCGGCGAGGATTGCCAGCTTGTGGGTGACGATCTGTTCGTCACCAATGTCGAGCGGCTCGAAACGGGCATCGACAAGGGCGTGGCCAACTCGATCCTGATCAAGGTCAACCAGATCGGCACGCTGACCGAGACGCTGCGCGCGGTGGAGACCGCGCACAAGGCCGGCTACACGGCGGTGATGTCGCACCGGTCGGGCGAGACCGAGGACGCCACCATCGCCGATCTGGCCGTGGCCACCAATTGCGGGCAGATCAAGACCGGCTCGCTGGCCCGCTCGGACCGGCTGGCCAAGTACAACCAGCTCATCCGCATCGAGCAGATGCTCGGCGAGAGCGCGCGCTATGCCGGCGACAGCGTCCTGCACTGATCGATTGCGGGCGCGCGTTTAGGCCCCGCTAACCAAAACCGTCTATGGCTCGGAATCGCTCACCTTGGTTCCGGGTACATGTGGACGCGTCAGTACAGAAAATCGCCCCTTCGACACCTGATCATTCCGACCCTGGCACTTGCGGGGCTGGGCTATTTCGGGTTCCATGCGATCAATGGCAGTCTAGGTCTGACCTCCAAGCAGGCCTATGAAGCCGAACTGGCCGCGCTGCGCGCCGAACTTGCGGTGCTGGTCGCCGAACGCGAGGGTCTTGAATGGCGCACCGCGGCGCTGCGCGACGGCTCGTTGCAGCGCGAGATGATCGACGAACAGGCGCGCAAGCAGCTCGGTATGGTGCGCGGCAACGAGGTGATCGTGTTGCATGACCGGTGACCGGCCCGGCCGCGGCTGGTCGACCGGGACGAGCGCGAGCGTGCGCCGCAGCAATTAA
The DNA here is from genome assembly GCF_030732865.1 of Roseitalea sp. MMSF_3546. Lineage (GTDB taxonomy): Bacteria > Pseudomonadota > Alphaproteobacteria > Rhizobiales > Rhizobiaceae > Roseitalea. Next base: position 24,144 of record NZ_JASHKB010000019.1, on the reverse strand, counting down.
CCCGAATGGAGTTAATTGCGCTTTTTTCCAATGATTTTGCGATCTTATCGTCATGTAACTTATGCATGATTGCGTATTGATGTGCGGCGATCGTGAGCTACACTCCGTCGCGAACGCAACAGGGACACAAGCCATGGCAACACGGACGCGCAAGACGCCCGCCAAGTCCAGGACAGGTGGCGCAAAGGGTGCGATCTCCGCGCCGGCGCCGGCCGACTTCACCAAGGACGAGGAACTGACCGCCTATCGCGACATGCTGCTAATCCGGCGGTTCGAGGAAAAGGCCGGCCAGCTTTACGGCATGGGCTTCATCGGCGGGTTCTGCCATCTGTATATCGGGCAGGAGGCAGTCGTCACCGGCATGACCATGGCGATGGAGGATGGCGACCAGACCATCACCACCTATCGCGATCACGGGCACATGCTGGCCATGGACATGCAGCCGCGCGGGGTGATGGCCGAACTGACCGGGCGCCGGGGCGGCTATTCCAAGGGCAAGGGCGGCTCGATGCACATGTTCTCCAAGGAGAAGAACTTCTATGGCGGCCACGGCATCGTCGGCGCCAACGTGCCGCTTGGCACGGGCATCGCCTTTGCCAACCAGTATCGCGAGAACGGCAAGGTCTGCTGCACCTATTTCGGCGACGGGGCGGCGAATCAGGGCCAGGTCTATGAAAGCTTCAACATGGCCTCGCTGTGGAAGCTGCCGGTGGTCTACATCATCGAGAACAACCGGTATGCGATGGGCACCTCGGTGGCGCGGTCCTCGGCCGAGACCGACTTCTCGCATCGCGGCCTGTCCTTCAAGATCCCGGGCTTTCAGGTCGACGGCATGGATGTGCGCGCGGTCAAGTCGGCCGGCGAACTGGCGCTCGAGCATGCGCGCTCGGGCAAGGGGCCGATCATCGTCGAGATGATGACCTATCGCTATCGCGGCCATTCCATGTCGGACCCGGCCAAGTATCGCTCCAAGGACGAGGTGCAGAAGATGCGCTCGGAGAGCGATCCGATCGAGCAGGTCAAGGCGCGGCTGATCGAGAAGAAGTGGGCGAGCGAGGACGAACTCAAGGCGGTCGACAAGGAGGTGCGCGCGATCGTCGCCGACGCGGCCGAGTTCGCCCAGAACGATCCCGAGCCCGATCCGTCCGAACTCTACACCGATGTGCTGCTGGAAGCGTGAGGTCCGCCACCATGCCGATTGACATCCTGATGCCGGCGCTGTCGCCGACCATGGAAGAGGGCAACCTCGCCAAATGGCTCAAGAAGGAGGGCGAGGAGGTCGCGCCCGGCGACGTGATCGCCGAGATCGAGACCGACAAGGCGACCATGGAGGTCGAGGCGGTCGACGAGGGCACGCTCGGCAGGATTCTGGTGGGCGAGGGCACCGAGGGCGTCAAGGTCAACACCCCCATCGCCGTGCTGCTGGGCGATGGCGAGAGCGCCGAGGATATCGACAAGCCACGCACGGATGGCGGTGGCGGCGGTGCGGCGCAACAGCAGCCGCCCGCGGCCGAGCCGGCCTCGCAGGCGCCCGAGCCGACGCCGGCGCCGGCGGCGGTTCCCAAGGCCGAAACCCAGCCCATGCCGTCCGACCCCGACATTCCCCAGGGCACCGAAATGGTGTCGACAACGGTGCGCGAAGCGCTGCGCGACGCCATGGCCGAGGAGATGCGCCGCGACGGCAATGTGTTCGTGATGGGCGAGGAGGTTGCCGAGTATGAAGGCGCCTACAAGGTCACACAGGGGCTGCTTGCCGAGTTCGGCGCCAAGCGCGTGGTCGACACGCCGATCACCGAGCACGGATTTGCCGGCGTCGGCGTCGGCGCGGCGATGACGGGGCTCAGGCCCATCGTCGAGTTCATGACCTTCAACTTCGCCATGCAGGCGATCGACCAGATCGTCAATTCGGCGGCCAAGACGCTGTACATGTCCGGCGGACAGATGGGCGCGCCCATGGTGTTTCGCGGGCCCAACGGGGCGGCGGCGCGCGTCGCCGCGCAGCACTCGCAATGCTATGGCGCCTGGTACAGCCATATACCGGGCCTCAAGGTGGTCATGCCCTATACGGCGGCCGACGCCAAGGGTCTGCTCAAGGCGGCGATCCGCGATCCCAATCCGGTGATGTTCCTTGAAAACGAGATTCTTTACGGACAGAGCTTCGATGTGCCCAAGCTCGACGATTTCGTGCTGCCGATCGGCAAGGCGCGCATCCACAGGGCCGGGACGGACTGCACGATCGTCTCCTTCGGCATCGGCATGACCTATGCGGTCAAGGCGGCCGAGGAACTGGCCGGCCAGGGCATCGACTGCGAGATCGTCGATCTGCGCACGCTGCGGCCGATGGACCTGCCGACCGTGATCGAGAGCGTTAAGAAGACCGGCCGACTGGTGACGGTGGAGGAGGGCTTCCCGCAGAACTCGGTGGGCGACCATGTCGCGAACCAGGTCACGCGCCAGGCGTTCGACTATCTGGACGCGCCGCCGATCACCATCGCCGGCAGGGACGTGCCGATGCCCTATGCGGCCAATCTCGAAAAGCTCGCGCTGCCGAGCGTCGCCGAGGTGGTCGAGGCAGTCAAGACCGTCAGCTACGCCGATTGAGCGGCGCCGTGCTAAGCTGCCCGCGAGCCAACAGGAGGCCCGCCCGCCGATGACCCAACTTGCGCATAAGCGCGCGACCTATGCCGACGTGCTCGCCGCGCCGCCAGGCATGGTGGCGGAGATCATCGACGGCGCGCTGGTCACTCATCGGCGACCAAGGCCACGGCATGCGCGCGCGCATGCAGTCCTGACCGGCAAGCTTGGCGATCGGTTCGATTTCGGCGAGGGTGGTCCCGGCGGATGGGTCTTCCTGACCGAACCTGAGCTGTCGCTCGGCGGGCATCTCGTCGTGCCCGACCTCGCCGGCTGGCGGCGTGAACGTCTGACCGAACTGCCCGAGACCAACTGGATCGAGACGCCGCCCGACTGGGTCTGCGAGATCATCTCGCCGTCAACCGAATATTACGATCGCACGGCCAAGCGCCGGATCTATGGCGAGGCGGGCGTGGCCCACCTGTGGCTTCTCGACCCCGACACCCAATTGCTCGAAGCTTTCCGGCTCGTGGACGGGAACTGGCTGTTGACCGGCACCGCCGCCGGCGACGAACAGGTCGGCCTCGAGCCGTTCGACGCCATTTCGTTTCCGCTGATGTCGCTGTTTCCGTTCGACAAGCCGAAGACGGGCGGCGACCCGCATCACGACACACGCAAACCCGACGAACCGGCGGGAGACTGACGCCCATGCCCATCACCATCACGATGCCCGCGCTTTCGCCGACCATGGAGGAGGGCAACCTCGCCAAATGGCTGGTCAAGGAGGGCGACACGATCGAGCCCGGTGACGTGATCGCCGAGATCGAGACCGACAAGGCGACCATGGAGGTCGAGGCGGTCGACGAGGGCACGGTGGCGAAGATCCTGATCGACGAGGGCACCGAAGGCGTCAAGGTCAACGCGCCGATCGCGCTCCTTGCCGCGGAAGGGGAGGATGTCAGCGAGGCGGCCAGCGCCGATCCCGGCACGTCCGGCGAAGGGCATGGCGACGAACCGGCGGTCGATGCCGCGCAGGATGCCGACAAGGACGAGCCGGCCGCGGAAACGGCGCCGGCCGCATCGGGCAATGGCGCCGCGCCGCCCGCGCAGCGGGCCGGTTCGCGCGATCCGGAGGCGGCATCGAAAATTCCGGACACCGTCAAGGCCGGTCCCGTGCCGACCCGGGACGGCGAGAAGGTCTTCGCCTCGCCGCTCGCCCGCCGCATCGCGAACAATGCCGGCATCGACATCACCGCGCTGTCGGGCTCGGGGCCGAAAGGCCGCATCGTCAAGCGCGATGTCGAGACCGCGCTCGAACAGGGCGCGCCGGAGGCCGCAACGGCCGAGGCGCCGGCTGCCGAAGCGGCCGCACCGGGCCTTGCCGCCGCGCCGGCCCCGCTGGCCGCCGGCCCGACCAGCGAGCAGATCCTCGCCAATTTCGAAGAGGGAAGCTACGAACTGGTCAAGCATGACGGCATGCGCAAGACCATCGCCCGGCGCCTGACCGAATCCAAGCAGACGATCCCGCATTTCTACGTGACGATCGATTGCGAGCTCGACGCGCTGCTGGCGCTCAGGTCCGAGCTCAACAAGGCCGCGCCGGTCAAGGACGACAAGCCGGCCTACAAGCTGTCGGTCAACGACATGGTGATCAAGGCGCTGGCGCTTTCGCTGCGCGATGTGCCCGATGCCAATGTCTCCTGGACCGACGAGGCAATGGTGCGCCACCACCATGCCGATGTGGGGGTCGCGGTCGCCATCGACGGCGGACTGATCACGCCGATCGTGCGCCGCGCAGAGGAAAAGCCGCTTTCGGTCATCTCCGGCGAGATGAAGGATCTGGGTCGGCGCGCCAGGGAGCGCAAGCTCAAGCCGCACGAATATCAGGGCGGGACGACCTCGGTTTCCAATATGGGCATGATGGGCGTGAAGGACTTCGCCGCCGTCATCAACCCGCCGCACGCCACGATCCTTGCGGTCGGCGCGGGCGAGCAGCGCCCCGTCGTCAGGGACGGGGCGCTCGCCATCGCCACCATGATGACCGTCACGCTGTCGACCGACCATCGCTGCGTGGATGGGGCGCTCGGTGCCGAACTGCTCGCCGCCTTCAAGGGCTATATCGAAAACCCGATGCGCATGCTGGTGTGATGGCGGCCGGGCGTGACAATCGAACCGCCCCCCACCATGTTAGGGCATCGAGCGGGAAATGACGGAGGTGATGATGCCCGAACCGGAGGACATGGTGATGCCGATGCTGCGCGAAATGCGGGCCGAAATGCGCGAGAGCTTTGCAAGTGCCCAGAGGCGATTTGACGGCGTCGACGAGCGGCTCGACCGTATTGAAGAGGCCCAGAAGAACTTCCGCCACGCGCTGACCGCCGACACCATGATGTCCAGGCTCGTCACCGGCGACTTCGAGGAGCGCATCAAGGCGCTCGAGGCCAAGGTCGACGATCTGATGAAGGCCCGCTGATGCGTACCATCCTCGCATTCGGCGATTCGCTGACCTGGGGTTCGGACCCGCAGACCGGTGCGCGACATCCGCACCGGTATCGCTGGCCCGAGGCCCTGCGGGCCGAACTCGGCGACGGACACGAGGTGATCACCGATGCGGTGCGCGGCCGCACGACGGCCTTCGACGAATCCTTCGCCGATTGCGACCGCAATGGCGTCAAGGCGCTGCCCACCGCGCTGTATGCGCACGCACCGATCGATCTGGTCGTCATCATGCTCGGCGGCAACGACATGAAGCCCTTCGTCTCCGGCTCGGCCATTGCCAGCGCCCAGGGCGGCATGAAGCGGCTTGCCGAGATCGCGCTCGGCCACCAGCAGGGGATGCCGGGCGGCAAGAGCGCCAAGCTGGTGATCGTCGCGCCGCCGCCGCTGGTTGCCACGGACCATGTCGACTTCGCCGCCATCTTCGAGGGCGGGGCTGCCGAATCGCGCAAGCTTGCCGGGCTCTATGAGCGGCTCGCCGGGGAGCTTGGCTGCGCGTTCTTCGATGCGGGCAGTGTGGCCCAGGCCTCGCCCGTCGACGGCATTCATCTCGATGCCAGGAACACGCGCGCCATCGGCGTTGCGCTGGCGCCGCTCGTGCGCAGCGTCCTGGCCTCATGACCATGGCAGTTGACACCGATCAAGGAGGGCAGAACGCCGGCCGCTAGGGTTGCGCCAGCACGAACGAAAGGAGCACCGTTCATGGCGCACACGCCGCACGAGCTGGCCGCAGAATTCCCCGAGCACGTCGAAAAGATGAAGGCGTTGAAGACGTCCGACGCGCATTTCGCGCGGCTCTTCGACGAGTATCACGAGATCAACCGGGCCATCCACCGCGCCGAAACGGACATCGAGCCAACGGACGATTTCAACATGGACGCCATGCGCAAGAAGCGCATGCAGCTCAAAGACGAGATCTACGGGATGCTGACGGGCTGACTTTCGCGCCATTGCCCGCCGGTCTCCCATAACCGGAGACCGGAGCCGTGCATATCCGCCCCGCGACGATTGGCGACAGCGCCGACCTGGCCATTCTCGACGACATGGCCGGCCACGGCCTGCCGTCCTGGCTGGGCGCGCGTGCGGTGGCGCGTGGCGAGGCCGGGCATGCATTCGACTGGCTGCGCACCGGCTACGCCCATGGCGACGGTCCGGCCAACTGGACCAATGGACATGTCGCCGAGATCGGCGGCGAGGTGGCCGGCATGGCGGTCGGCTATCCGCTTGCTGACGGTCTTGATCCGCCGGCGCCGGCCGAACCGGTGCTCGAACCGGTGTTCGGCCTGTTCGGGCGCGCGGCGGGCGGCTGGCTGATCGACGCGCTGGCTGTCTACTGGCCGTTCCGCAAGCGCGGTATCGCGCGGGCGCTCTTGCGCGACCAGGTGCGGCGCGCCGGCGGACGGGCCACCCATCTGGTCGTTTCCGATGACAATCTGGGCGCCATCGCCCTCTACGAAAGCGAGGGGTTCGAGCCGGTCGCGCGCGAAGCCTTCATTGCCTACCTGACCACGCACACGACGCGCGACTGGCTGCTGATGCGGCGGGCGTCCGACCAAGAGGGGTTCCATGGCTGACAACACCTATGACGTGATCATCATCGGATCGGGGCCGGGGGGCTATGTCACCGCGGTCCGGGCGGCGCAGCTTGGCCTGAAGACAGCGATCGTCGAACGCGAACATCTGGGCGGGATCTGCCTGAACTGGGGCTGCATTCCCACCAAGGCGCTGCTGCGCTCGGCAGAGATCATGGACCATGCCGGCCGTATCAAGGACTACGGACTGACGCTGGAGGGCACGATCACGCCCGATGTCAGGGCCGTCGTCGACCGCTCGCGCAAGGTCTCGCTGCGTCTGAATGGTGGCGTCGGCTTCCTGATGAAGAAGAACAAGGTCGATGTCATCTGGGGCGAGGCGAAACTCGCCGGCAGGGGCAAGGTCACCGTCGGCAGGCCGACAAAGGCGCCCATGGAGCCGCAGCCGCCCGTGCCCAAGGGCGTCAAGGGCGAGGGCGATTACGCCGCCAAGCACATCATCGTCGCCACCGGCGCCCGGCCGCGCGCGCTGCCCGGCATCGAGCCGGACGGCAAGCTGATCTGGACCTATTTCGAGGCGATGGTGCCGCAGAAGATGCCCGAAAAGCTCGTCGTCATGGGCTCGGGCGCGATCGGCATCGAGTTCGCCAGCTTCTACAACTCGATGGGCGTCGATGTGACCGTGGTCGAACTGATGGACCGGATCATGCCGGTCGAGGACGAGGAGACTTCCAAGCTCGCCCGCAAGCAGCTTGAAAAGCACGGCCTGAAGATCATGACCGGCGCCAAGGTCACAAAGGTCGACAAGAAGGCCGATTCGGTCGTCGCCCATGTCGAGACCAAGGACGGCAAGTCGACGGCGATCGAGGCGGACAGGCTGATCTCGGCGGTCGGCGTGCAGGGCAACATCGAGGGTATCGGGCTCGACGCCGTCGGGGTGAGGACCGAGCGCGGCACCATCGTCACCGATGGCTATGGCCGCACCAATGTCGAGGGCGTCTACGCCATCGGCGATGTCGCCGGCCCGCCCATGCTGGCCCACAAGGCCGAACACGAGGGCGTAATCTGCGTCGAGAAGATCGCCGGCGTGCCGGGTGTGCACGCCCTCGACAAGAGCCTGATCCCCGGTTGTACCTATTGCCACCCGCAGGTTGCCTCCGTCGGCATGACCGAACAGGCGGCCAAGGAAGCAGGCCGCGAAGTGCGCGTCGGCCGCTTCCAGTTTGGCGCCAATGGCAAGGCGATCGCGCTCGGCGAGGACCAGGGCCTGGTCAAGACGATCTTCGACGCCGGGACAGGGCAACTGATCGGCGCCCACATGGTCGGCGCCGAGGTGACCGAACTGATTCAGGGCTATGTCGTGGCCATGAATCTGGAGACCACCGAGGAAGAGCTGATGCATACCGTCTTCCCGCATCCGACCCTGTCGGAGATGATGAAGGAAAGCGTGCTCGATGCCTATGGACGGGCGCTCAACGCGTGAGCCTGCTCGCGTTTTCCGAACTGGTGCGCAATGCGGCCCTGGCCGTCGTCGCACTGGTCGGCACCTATCTGGCGTGGAAGCGGGTGTTTGCGGCGAATCGGCAGGCCGAAGCCTCGACACGGCAGGCGGAACTTGCGCGCCGGGACTTCGTGGCCGAACTGTTCAACCGGGCTGTCGGGCAACTTGGCGATGAACGGTTGGAAGTCAGGCTGGGGGCGGTCTATATTCTACAACAGATCGCCGAGGACTTTCCGGACCTGGCCGGACCGGTGTACCGGCTGCTTGCAGCCTATCTGCGGGAGACCGAGGCGGATTATCGCGACGACGACTCGCCACTGGACGTCAAAGAGATCATGGAGTTTGTGCAAGGATGGCTGAGGCCCGACGAGAACGACCGCCACATCTGACGCCCGAGATGCTGCCGCCGCTCGATCTGCATGGCGCATTTCTGCGTCGCACCAGCCTGAGCGGCGCGGTGCTCAAGAACGCGAATTTCGCCGGTGCCGACTTCAAGAACGCGCGCTTTGTCGGCAGCGACTTCGAGGGCGCGAATCTGGCCGGGACGGTGCTCATCGGTGCCGATCTGACCGACGCCAAGAACCTCACCGTCGATCAGCTCAGCCGCGCCGTCATCGACGAAACCACGACGCTGCCAGACTATATCGACCGCCAAGCCCTGGCGCAGGCCGCACAGGCCGCGCCCGTCTGATCACGCCAACCGAAGCCGCATTCTGCCATGGTCACCGTTCTTGACACCGTCAAAGCCACGCCCGCCCGGCCGCGCCATCCCGAAAAGGCGCACCGGCCCGATCAGGACTCCGGTCTGCGCAAGCCCGACTGGATCCGCGTGCGCGCGCCCGTCTCCAAGGGCTATCGCGAGACCAACGCCATCGTGCAGTCGCACAATCTGGTGACGGTGTGCGGCGAGGCGGGCTGCCCCAATATCGGCGAGTGCTGGGACAAGAAGCACGCCAGCTTCATGATTCTGGGCGAGATCTGCACACGCGCCTGCGCGTTCTGCAACGTGACCACCGGGCGGCCCGGCCCGGTCGATCCGGACGAGCCGGTCAATGTCGCAAGGGCCGTCGCCAAGATGGGCCTCAATCACGTCGTCATCACTTCGGTCGACCGGGACGACCTGCCCGATGGTGGCGCGCAGCATTTCGTCGCGGTCATCGAGGCCATTCGCACCCATTCGCCCGGCACGACCGTCGAGGTGCTCACGCCCGACTTCCTGCGCAAGGACGGCGCGCTCGAAACGGTCGTCGCGGCTCGCCCCGACGTCTTCAACCACAATCTGGAGACGGTCGCCTCGAACTATCTCACCGTGCGGCCGGGCGCGCGCTACTTCCATTCGATCCGCCTGCTGCAGCGGGTCAAGGAACTCGACCCGACAATGTTCACCAAGTCCGGGATCATGGTCGGCCTGGGCGAGACCCGCAACGAGGTGTTGCAGCTGATGGACGATCTGCGCACGGCGGATGTCGATTTCCTGACCATCGGCCAGTACTTGCAGCCGACCAGAAAGCACCACAAGGTGATGGCCTATGTCACGCCCGACGCGTTCGCCTCCTACGAGACGGCGGCCTACGCCAAGGGCTTCCTGATGGTCTCGGCCAGCCCGCTGACGCGGTCCTCGCACCATGCCGGCGAGGATTTCGACAAGCTGCGGGCGGCGCGCGAGCGCAAGATCGCCGAGGCCGCCGCCTGACCATGCCGGAATTTTCGTCCACACGCCGCGTCCGCCACACGGCGCGCGACATGTTCGAGCTTGTCGCCGATGTCGAGCGCTATCCGGAATTCGTGCCGCTGTGCGAGGCGCTGACGGTGCGCTCGCGCCGCCAAAAGGATGCGCGCACCATGCTGATCGCCGACATGACCGTCGGCTACAAGGCCATCCGCGAGACCTTCACCAGCCAGGTGCTGCTCAAGCACGACGTCCTGGAGATCGATGTTTCCTATGTCGACGGCCCGTTCCGCTATCTGAAGAATGTCTGGCGTTTCGTCGATTGCGGGCAGGGCTGCTGCGACGTGCACTTCCACATCGACTACGAGTTCAGGAACCGCATGCTGGGCGGGCTGATGGGCGCCATGTTCGACCGGGCCTTCCGCAAATTCTCCGAAGCCTTCGAGCGGCGGGCCGATGTCATCTACGGTTCGACCCATCCGCGCGTGGCCGCTCAGGGCTGACTGTCCGGCGTCCGCTGCGGCATGCCATCGAGCGTATCGACGACAATCTGAAGCGCCGTTACCACGCTGATGGCACGAATGAAGGCACGGCCGCGATCCTCGAACTGCCGGCTGACGACCAGCGTGGGGGCCCAGGCACTGGCGCAGCCGAACCACACGAGGCCGACGGGCTTGATGTCCGAGCCGCCGCCAGGGCCGGCGATGCCGGTGACCGAAATCGCGATATCGGCATTCGAACGGGCCAGCGCGCCCTCGGCCATGGCCCCGGCGACTTCGCCCGAGACCGCCCCGACGCTTTCGATCAGCCCGGCATCGACGCCCAGCAGTTCGACCTTGGCCTGATTGGCATAGGTTACGAAGCCGCGCTCGAACGCGATCGAGGCGCCTTCATTGTCGGTGATGGCGGCGGCGATCATGCCGCCCGTGCAGCTTTCGGCGGTGGTGACCATGGCGTCGCGTTCGGTGGACATCGCCACGAGGCGCGCCGACAGCCCGGCGATGTCGTCATAAAGGTCAGCCATGGTCGCTTCTTGTCCGTGTCGGGCCATAGACCACGCTTGCCGTGGCGATTGCGGCCATGCCTTCGCAACGGCCGACAAAGCCCATGGTTTCGTTCGTCGTCGCCTTGACCGAGCAGCGCTGCGTTTCGATGCCGAGCAGGCGCGCCATCGTCTCGCGCATCGCCTGGCGGTGGGGCGCGATCTTCGGCGCCTCGGCGATGATCGACACATCGGCGTTCATGATCGTGCCGCCATGATCGCGCACGATTTCGGCCGCCCGCTGGACGAAGATCGAGGACGGCGCGCCCTTCCATTGCGGGTCGGACGGCGGGAAGTGGTCGCCGATATCGCCGGCGCCGCAGGTGGCAAGCAGCGCGTCGGTCAGCGCGTGCAGTCCGACATCGGCGTCCGAATGCCCGGTCAGGGCCTTGTCGTGGGCAATGTCGATGCCGCACAGCGTGACGCGGTCGCCCGGACCGAAGCGGTGCACGTCATAGCCGTTGCCGGTGCGCACATCGGGCAGGGCGGTCATGCGTGGCTGCAATGCCTGTTCGGCCATGGCGAAATCGGGCCTGTAGGTGAGTTTGACATTGGCCCCGTCGCCGCCAACCGTGCGCACCGGCAGGCCGGCCCACTCGAAAAGCGCGGCGTCATCGGTGAAATCGGAGCGCCCTTCGGCGCCTGCGCGCCGATGCACCGAAAGGATCGGTGCCAGCGGGAAGGTCTGCGGGGTCTGGGCGGTAAAAAGGCCTTTTCGATCAATTGTCTGCTCGACAAGGTTCGCGTTGCCAACACGCTTGATTGTCTCGGCGATCGGCAGGACCGGCAACAGACCGGCGGCGGGGTGGTCGCGCATCGCCTGACCGATGCGCGCGAGCAGGTCTGCCGTCACGAAGGGGCGCGCGGCATCGTGGATCATGACATGGCCGGTGTCCGGAGCGGTCCGGGCGAGAGCCTCCAGACCGGCCAGCACCGAGGCCTGCCGGCTGTCACCGCCATGGGCGACGATCAACCCGGCACGGCGGTCCGGCCCCAGCGCCTCGTCCAGGCGACCGTCGTCGTCGGCATGAATGACGACGCAGGTGCGCGCCGGTGCGACGGTGCCGGAGAACGCATCGAGCGTATGGCTGATCAGCGCCCGACCGGCCAGAGGGTGATACTGCTTGGGTCCGGCGTCGAGCCCCGATCGGGCGCCGCGACCGGCCGCGACGATGACGAGGCCGAGCGTTGCATCGGGTGGTTGCGCGTCGGCTGTGGCGGTCGTATCGGCCATGGCGGCGGGGTCGGCATATCCGGTGGCAACAAGACAAGGCGTCGGCGCGGTTTATCAGACGCGGGCGATTGCGCAATCACGCGCAACTGTATAAAGAATAGGCAAAATGAGTGTATGCCCAAAAAACGTTCATGGCGAGGCGGTCGCCGATCTGTCCGCGGCGCTTTCCCTCGGTGCCGTCACGCTGCGCAACCGCGTGTTCCTGGCGCCGATGTCGGGCATTTCCGACGCGCCTTTCCGCCGGCTGGCCTACGGCCATGGCGCCGGGCTGGTGGTGAGCGAGATGATCGCCAGCGGCGAATTGTGCCGCAACAGCGCCGAGAGCAGGCAGCGCGCGGCGCGTCATGCCGGGCAGGGGCCGTTCATGCTGCAACTGGCCGGCCGCGAGGCACGCTGGATGGGCGAGGCGGCGCGCATCGGCGTCGATGCCGGCGCGCAGATCATCGACATTAATATGGGCTGTCCGGCCAGGAAGGTGACCGGCGGGCGGTCCGGTTCGGCGCTCATGCGCGATCTCGACCATGCGCTCACACTGATCGAGGCGACGGTGCAGGCGGTCGACGTGCCCGTGACGCTGAAGATGCGGCTTGGCTGGGACGAAAACGCGATCAACGCCCCCGAACTGGCGCGCCGCGCCGAAGAAGCCGGGATCCGGATGATCACCGTGCATGGCCGCACGCGCCAGCAGTTCTACGAGGGCAGGGCGGACTGGCACGCCGTCGCCGCCGTGCGCGATGCGATCACCGTGCCGCTGGTCGTCAATGGCGACATTGCCGATGCCGCTACGGCCCACGCCGCGCTCGACGCCTCGGGGGCCGATGCGGTGATGGTCGGCCGCGCCGCCTGCGGCCGGCCCTGGCTTGCGGGCGCGATCGCCGGCACGGACGCGACGGCGCCCGGTCCGCACGCCATCGGCGGCTATGTGCAGGCGCATTACGCGGCCATGCTCGACCATTACGGCGCAAAGGCCGGCCTGCGCCGGGCGCGCAAGCATCTTGGCTGGTATCTTGATGCGCATGCGGCACACATCGGCGATTTCGCTGCGCGAAAGGGTGCCATGCTGCGGGCCCGCGAGCCCGAAACCGTGATGGCGATGATCGACGACATCCTTGCAGAGGCCGCCGCGCGGCCGGCCATGGAGTTGGCCGCGTGAGCAGGTTCGGCGCAGGACAGATCAAAGGCGGCGACCGCGCGCTGCAGGTGCTCAACACGATCCGCGACGCGGTCATCCTGCTCGATCCGGACGATGTGATCCGCTTTGCCAATCTGGAGGCGGAGTATTTCTTCCTGTCCTCTTCCACCCATCTGGAAGGGCGGACGATCGCCGATTTCGTGCCTTTTTCGAGCCCGCTCATCGCGCTGATCCGGCAGGTGCGCGAGCACGGCTCGCCGATCAACGAATACCGGGTCGACCTGTCCTCGCCGCGCATCGGCAGCGAACGCATCGTCGACATTCACGTCACGCCGGTTTCCGAGGAGCCCGGCGCCATGGTGATCGTCTTCCGCGAGCGCTCCATGGCCGACAAGTTCGACCGGCAGATGACCCATCGCGGCGCGGCGCGCTCGGTGACCGGGCTTGCCGCCATGCTGGGGCACGAGATCAAGAACCCGCTGTCGGGCATCAGGGGCGCCGCGCAACTGCTCGAAGCCTCGGCGAGCGACGAGGACCGCGCCCTGACGCAGCTCATACGCGCCGAGGCCGACCGCATCGTCTCGCTGGTCGACCGCATGGAGGTGTTCTCCGACGAGCGGCCCGTCGAGCGCCATGCGGTCAACATCCACGTCGTGCTCGATCGCGTCCAGCAGATCGCAAGGACCGGCTTTGCCCACGATGTCCGCTTCTCGCAGGACTACGATCCGTCCCTGCCCGATGTGGCCGGCGATCAGGACCAGCTCATCCAGGTCTTCCTGAACCTGGTCAAGAACGCCGCCGAGGCGTGCGCGAGCGCCGACCGGCCGCAGATCCGCCTGCGGACGGCCTATCGGCCCGGCGTGCACCTTTCCATCCCGGGCGCCAATGAGCGGGTGTCGCTGCCGCTCGAATTCTCCGTCGAGGACAACGGCCCCGGCGTGCCCGAGGACATGCAGATCCACATGTTCGACCCCTTCATCACGACCAAGACCAATGGCTCGGGCCTCGGTCTGGCGCTGGTCGCGAAGATCGTCGGCGACCATGGCGGCGTCATCGAATGCGACAGCGCGCCAGGCAGGACCGTCTTCCGCATTCTCATGCCGGCCGCGCCGGCGAGCATGCCGCGCCTGTCCGGCGAGCCGGCGGCCGCTGCCCTGGCCAATCCGGAGGCGCGATCATGACCCATGGCACGGTGCTCGTCGCCGACGACGACGCGGCCATCCGCACGGTGGTCAGCCAGGCGCTGTCGCGGGCCGGCTACGATGTGCGCGTGACCTCCAATGCGGCGACGCTGTGGCGCTGGGTGGCGGCGGGGGAGGGCGATGCCGTCGTTTCCGACGTGGTCATGCCCGACGACAATCTGTTCGACCTGCTGCCGCGCATGAAGAAGGTGCGGCCGGACCTGCCGGTCATCGTCATGAGCGCGCAGAACACCTTCATGACCGCGATCCGGGCGACCGAGAAGGGCGCCTACGAGTATCTGCCCAAGCCGTTCGACCTGGTCGAGTTGACCGGCATTGTCGGCCGCTCGCTGACCGAGGCCAGGCGCCGCGACCGGCCCGGCGGGGTGGAGCCGCAAAAGGCCGACGAGGCGATGCCGCTGGTCGGCCGCTCGCCGGCCATGCAGGACATCTATCGCGTGCTCGCGCGCATGATCCAGTCCGACCTGACGGTGCTGATCAACGGCGAATCGGGCACCGGCAAGGAACTCGTCGCGCGCGCCCTGCACGAATACGGCCGGCGCAAGAAGGGTGCGTTCGTGGCCATCAACATGGCCGCCATTCCGCGCGATCTCATCGAATCGGAGCTGTTCGGCCATGAAAAGGGTGCGTTCACCGGCGCCCATTCGCGTTCGTCCGGCCGCTTCGAACAGGCCGAGAACGGCACCTTGTTCCTCGACGAGATCGGCGACATGCCCATGGAGGCGCAGACGCGGCTGCTGCGCGTGCTCCAGCAGGGCGAATACGTGACCGTGGGCGGGCGCACGCCGATCAGGACCAATGTGCGGATCGTGGCGGCGACCAACAAGGATTTGCGCGCGCTGATCAATCAGGGCCTGTTCCGCGAAGACCTCTACTATCGGCTCAACGTGGTGCCCTTGCGCATGCCGCCGCTGCGCGAGCGACTCGAGGACATCGGCGATCTGGTCAGCCACTTCCTGGCCAAGGTGCAGGAGGAGGGGCTCGAGGCCAAGCGCATCCTGCCCGAGGCGCTCGAGCTGATGCGGCGCTACGACTGGCCGGGCAATGTGCGCGAGCTGGAGAACCTGATCCGCCGGCTCGCCGCGCTCTATCCGCAGGACGAGATCACCGCCGACATCGTCGCCGCCGAACTGCGCGCCTCCGAACGTGCCGACGAGGAGGACGGCGAGGCGAAGGGCAGCTTCTCGGCGGTCGATCCGACCATCGGCCAGGCCGTCGAGATCAACATGCAGCGCTACTTCGCCTCCTTCGGCGATGCATTGCCGCCGCCCGGGCTCTACCACCGCGTGCTGGCCGAGGTCGAATTTCCGCTGATCATCGCCACGCTCACCGCCACGCGCGGCAACCAGATCCGCGCCGCCGACGTGCTCGGGCTCAACCGCAACACGCTGCGCAAGAAGATCCGCGATCTGGGCGTCACCGTGATGAAGGGCTGAGCCGCCCGCGTCCGGCACGATGCGCCCGACCCGGTGCGCTTCACTGTCTTGCCGCATTGTCATGAATGGTGATGTGGGCTGTTTGGCGGCAGCCTTGCACCGCTGCGGGCGTTGTAATATTGCCACATCGTGTTGCAGGATTGCGACTTCGGGGCGTAACCGGGGACCGTTGGCCCATGGCCGGGCGGTGCCCCGCGCATGATGCGTCAGGTGCCGAGCCGGCGGACCCAAAGGTCTGCGCAGCTTGCATTATGGGCGCGGGAGAACTGCATGGTCTCGGTGGAACAAGGCACGGCTCGAACGGCTGTCGCCCGAAGCGTCGGGGCCGACCGCATCAGTTCGATCGGCGGCATCGTCATCGTCATTGCCGCGCTGATCACCGCGGGCGTGTCGTTCGTCGTGCTGATCGGGCTGACGCCGATACAGCCCGACAATCGCGTTACCACCGGCGCGATTGCCATCAACGGGCTGTTCGTCGCCGGCCTTATGTGGCTGATCGGCATCGAACTGCACCGCATCCTGCAGGCCCGGCGCACGCGCAAGGCCGCCTCGCGCCTGCATGTGCGTATCGTCGCCATGTTCTCGCTGGTCGCCACCGCGCCGGCTCTGGCGGTGGCGATCGTCGCCGCGATCACGCTCGATCTGGGGCTCGATCGATGGTTCGAGATCCGCACGCAGACGATCGTCGACTCCTCGATCCGGGTCGCCGAATCCTATGTCAACGAAAACGCGATCAACCTGCGCGATGCGACCATCAACATGGCGTTTGCGCTCGACTCCCAGCGCATCCTGTTCAGCCTTGACCGGACCGGCTTCCGCAGTCTGCTGACGCAGCAGGCGCGCGGGCGCGGCATGCTCGGCGCGTCCGTGATCCGGCCCGACGGAACCGTCATCCACAGCGCGGACATCGCGGTGGAGCGGCCCCTGCCCATGCCGCCGGCCGATGCGCTCGAGGCGGCGGCCGACGGTGCGCCGGTGATCATTCCGCCGGGACGCACGAACCTGGTCGGCGCGCTGATCCAGCTTCGCGAGATCGACAACGCGCTGCTCTACACGATCCGCACGGTCGATGCGCAGGCGCTCGACGCGGTCCGGCTGATGCAGCAGAACCGCGCCGAGTACCAGAATCTCGAAGCCAATCAGGGCACGCTGCAACTGGCCTTCGCGCTGCTGTATTTCGGGCTGACGCTGATCCTGCTGCTGGCGGCGATCTGGACCGGGCTGGCCGTGGCCAACCGCATCGTGCGGCCGATCCGCCAGTTGATCAACGCCTCCGACGAGGTGGGCAGCGGCAATCTCGAGGTGCGCGTGCCGGTGCGGTCCTCGGATGGCGATGTCGGCCATCTGGCCGAGACGTTCAACGGCATGCTGGGCCAGCTCAAGTCGCAGCGCGACGAGATCCTGCGCGCCAAGGACGTCATCGACGGCCGGCGGCGGTTCTCCGAGGCGGTGCTGTCGGGCGTTTCGGCCGGCGTTCTGGGCCTTGACGACAAGGGCCGGATCAGCGTCGCCAACCGCTCGGCGGCGGCGATCCTGAACGAGGGCGCGCAGATTGCGCCGGGCACCTGGCTCGGGGACATCTCGCCCTCGGTCAACCGGGCCTTCGGCGAGGCGCTTGCGGCGGCGCGTTCCGATTTCCGCAGCCAGGTCACCTATGCCGACAAGACCGGCCGGGAACGGGTGCTCAACATCCAGGTCAAGCTCGACCGCAAGTCCGAGGGCAGCCATCGCACCCATGTCGTCACCGTCGACGACATCTCCGAACTGGTCGACGCGCAGCGCACCAGCGCCTGGGCGGATGTCGCGCGGCGAATCGCCCACGAGATCAAGAACCCGCTGACGCCGATCCAGCTTTCGGCCGAGCGCATCAAGCGGCGCTACGGCAAGGTGATCGCCGACGACGACCGGCAGGTGTTCGACCAGTGCACCGACACGATCATCCGCCAGGTCGGCGACATCGGCCGCATGGTCGACGAGTTCTCCTCGTTTGCGCGCATGCCAAAGCCGGCCATGTCGGTGCAGGACCTGCGCGAGACGGTGCGCGAGGCGGCGTTCCTGGTCGAGGTCAGCCGCAGCGACATCCAGTTCGAGCGCCAGTTGCCCGACGAGCCGCTGACGGCCCTGTTCGACGACCGGCTGGTCGGGCAGGCGGTCGGCAACATCGTCAAGAACGCATCCGAAGCGATCGAGGCGCGGCTTGCCAGCCATGACAACGGGTCCGTGGCCGGCCATGTGCTGGTGCGGGCCGGACGTTCGGCGGACGGCGAGCACATCCATGTCGATGTGCTCGACAATGGCCGAGGGCTGCCGCGCCAGCACCGCAACAAGCTGCTCGAGCCCTACATGACCACGCGCGAAAAGGGCACGGGGCTTGGCCTGGCCATCGTGCGCAAGATCATGGAAGACCATGGCGGCGCGCTCGAACTGCACGATGCGCCACCCGACTTCCATGGCGCGATGGGCGCGATGGTGCGACTTTCCTTTCCGGTGCCGGAGACCACCGGGCGGGCTGCGGACGATGACGGCCGCACGGACACGGGGCAGGAACCTGTCCGGGAAACCGGGCATGCGCCAACGGAGACCACGCCATGAAAGCCGATATTCTGATCGTCGATGACGAGGACGATATCCGCGAGATCGTGTCGGGCATTCTCGACGACGAAGGCCACGAGACGCGCACCGCCGCCGACAGCGACGCCGCGCTGGCGGCCATCGCCGACCGGGTGCCGCGCCTGATCTTCCTCGACATCTGGCTGCAGGGCAGCCGCATGGACGGGCTCGGCCTGCTCGACGAGATCCAGCAGATGCATCCGGGCCTGCCCGTAGTCATGATCTCCGGACACGGCAATATCGAGACCGCCGTCTCGGCGATCAAGCGCGGCGCCTATGACTATATCGAAAAGCCGTTCAAGGCTGACCGGCTGGTGCTGGTGGCCGAGCGCGCGCTGGAAGCCTCGGCGCTCAAGCGCGAGGTGGCCGATCTGCGCCAGCGGGCCAGCGAGCATGGCGAACTGATCGGCAATTCGCCGGCCATGGCCGCGCTGCGCCAGGCGATCGAACGGGTGGCGCCGACCAACAGCCGGGTGATGATCACCGGGCCGTCGGGCTGCGGCAAGGAGCTCGTGGCGCGGGCCATCCACGCCGCCTCGGGCCGGGCCCAGGGACCGTTCGTGGCGCTCAATGCGGCGGCGATCACACCGAGCCGCATGGAGGTGGAACTGTTCGGCACCGAGGCCAATGGCGCCGAGCGCAAGGTCGGCGCGCTCGAACAGGCCCATGGCGGCATCCTCTATCTCGACGAGGTCGCCGACATGCCCATCGAGACGCAATCGAAGATCCTGCGCGTGCTGGTCGAGCAGGAATTCGAACGCGTGGGCGGTGTGCGGCGCGTGAAGGTGGATGTGCGCATCATCTCCTCGACCGCATTCGACCTGGAGGCGCTGATCGCCGATTCCCGGTTCCGCCGCGATCTGTACAGCCGCCTTTCGGTGGTGCCGGTCCCGGTGCCGGCCCTGTCGGAGCGGCGCGAGGATATCGTGGTGCTGGTGCAGACCTTCATGAAGCAGATCAGCGCGCAGACCGGCATCCGGGCCAAGATCATCGGCGATGACGCCATGGCGGTGCTGCAGAGCCATGCCTGGCCGGGCAACATCCGCCAGCTCAGAAACGCCATCGAGCGGCTGATGATCCTGACGCGCGACGAGGCCGACGATCTCGTGATCAGCGCCGACATGCTGCCGGCCGAACTCAGCGAGAACCTGCCCCGCGCGCCCACGCGCGATGACGTGCACATCATGTCGCTGCCGCTGCGCGAGGCGCGCGAGCGCTTCGAACGCGACTATCTTCTGGCCCAGATCGACCGTTTTGGCGGAAACATATCGCGGACCGCCGAGTTCGTTGGTATGGAACGCTCGGCGCTTCACCGCAAACTGAAGTCGCTCGGAGTGTGAGGTTTCATGCGCGTCATCATCTGCGGCGCCGGCCAGGTCGGTTTCGGCATCGCCGAACGGCTGTCGAGCGAGGACAATGACGTCTCGGTCATCGACACCTCGCACGATCTGATCGCCCGCGTGCGCGACACGCTCGACGTGCGCGGCGTGGTCGGCCATGGCAGCCATCCCGACGTGATGGCGGCGGCCGGAGCCGACGAAGCGGAGATGATCATCGCGGTCACGCTGTATGACGAGGTCAACATGACCGCGTGCCAGGTGGCCCATTCGCTGTTCGAGGTGCCCACCAAGATCGCCCGCGTGCGCGCGCAGTCCTATCTGCACAGCCACTACAGCAACCTGTTTTCGCGCGACAACCTGCCGATCGACGTCATCATATCGCCCGAGCGCGAGGTCGGCGAGGTGGTGCTGCGGCGCATCGCGCTGCCCGGCGCGACGGACGTCGTCGAGTTCGCCGACGGCCAGGTCGTGATGATGGCGATCGAGTGCCGGGAGGATTGCCCGGTCATCAACACGCCGCTGAGCCAGCTCACCGATCTGTTCCCCGATCTCAACGCCACTGTCGTCGGCGTGTGGCGCAACGACAAGCTGTTCGTGCCGCATTCCTCCGACCAGCTTCTCGCCGACGATCTGGTCTATGTGATCTCCGTCCAGGACCAGGTGCGGCGCACGCTGTCGCTGTTCGGCCACGAGGAGACCGAGGCGCGGCGCATCGTCATCGCCGGCGGCGGCAATATCGGCCATTTCGTCGCCAGCGAACTCGAAAAGGGCAGCGCGCGAACGAACACCAAGATCATTGAGCGCAACCGTGAACGGGCCATCAAGGTCGCCGACACGTTGCGTCGCACCATCGTGCTCAACGGCAGCGCGCTCGACCAGCAGATCATGCACGAGGCCGACATCCAGGACGCCGAACTCATGGTCGCGCTGACCAATGACGACCAGGTCAACGTGCTCTGCGCGGTCATGGCCAAGAATCTGGGCTGTCAGGCGACGATGAGCCTGATCAACGATCTGAGCTATCAGAGCTTCACCGCGACGCTGGGGATCGACGCCCATATCAATCCGCGCGCGGTGACGATCTCGCGGGTGCTCCAGCACATGCGCCGCGGGCGCATCCGCCAGGTGCATTCGGTGCAAAAGGGCCAGGCCGAGGTGCTCGAGGCCGAGGCGCTGGAGACCTCGCCGCTGGTCGGCACGCCGTTGCGCGACCTCGACCTGCCCGAGGACATCCGCATCGGCGCGGTCTATCGCGAGGGCAAGGTCATGAAGCCGGACGGCGAAACGCAGATCAGGGCGCATGACCGCGTGGTGATATTCGCCAAGACGAGCGCGGTGAAGAAGGTCGAGCAGCTCTTCCGGGTCAGCCTTCAGTTCTTCTGACCGCGGCGAGAAGAGGGGAGAAACCATGGCGCGGATCGCCTATGTCAATGGCCGCTACGTGCCGCATGCGTCGGCCCAGGTGCATATCGACGATCGCGGCTACCAGTTCGCCGACAGCGTCTACGAGGTCTGCGAGATCGTCGATGGCATGATGATCGACCGGACGGGGCACCTTGACCGTCTGGACCGGTCGCTGGGCGAACTGGCCATGGGCTGGCCGCTCGATCGGTCGGCGCTGGCGCGCGTCATGATCGAGGTGGCGCGGCGCAACCGGGTCCGCGACGGGCTCGTCTATGTCCAGGTCAGCCGCGGCGTCGCCCCGCGCGACCACCCGTTCCCGCCGGCGGCGACACGGCCGGCCATCGTGATCACGGCCAGGCGCGTCGACCCTGCGGCGGTGGCGCGCAAGGCGGCGGCCGGCGTCGCGGTGATCACCGTGCCCGACAATCGATGGGAGCGGGTCGACATCAAGACGACCGGCCTGTTGCCCAATGTGCTGGCCAAGCAGCAGGCGCTCGACAGCGGCGCCGCCGAAGCCTGGCTCGTCGATGCCGATGGCATGGTCACCGAGGGAGCCTCGACCAATGCCTGGATCGTGACGGGGCAGGGCACCCTCGTCACCCGACCGGCGCGCAGCGGCATCCTGCGGGGAATCACCCGCGCCACGGTGCTCAGGGCGGCGACCGACCTTGGCCTTGAGGTCGAGGAGCGGCCGTTCAGCGTCGGCGAAGCCCATGGCGCGCGCGAGGCCTTCATGACCTCGGCCACCTCGCGCGTCATGCCGGTCGTCGCCATTGACGGGCGGCCGGTGGCCAACGGCCATCCGGGTCAGACGGCCATGGCCTTGCGAGCGGCCTACCTTGACGCTGCGGAAAAAACGCCGCTTGGTCGCACCCGATGACTTGAAATGGGTTGATCTTTTCGCAAATCTCTGACCGTAACTGATACGCTTGAACGAACAACCGCTTGCGTTCGTGCGCGTTCGGGGTCCGGTGACCTTGAGATCACGCCATGCGGAAACGAAAAAGCACCAGGGTGGGGCGAGATAGATGGCGGAAAGGTCCCAGAACCTTCAAGACCAGTTTCTGAACGCTGTAAGAAAACAGAAGGTCCCGTTGACGATCTTCCTGGTCAACGGAGTCAAGTTGACCGGTGTCGTGACATCGTTCGACAATTTCTGCGTTCTGCTCAGGCGCGATGGCAGCGGACAACTCGTCTACAAGCATGCGATTTCAACGATCATGCCCAGCCAGCCGGTGCAGCTCTTCGACGCTGACAATACGGGCCAGAAAGCCGAGTGACGGACATCATTCCCCGCGCCACGCCCGAAAAGCAGGGGCGTTACGGCGGTTTCGACCGACGCATCGTACCCACGCGCGCGCTCGTCATTGCACCTGACATCGCCGGTCGCCCGAATGCGGGCTCTGCGGCCAAAGCTGCGCGCCGCACGCCACAGGAGCGGCTGAGCGAGGCGATCGGGCTCGCGCTGGCGATCGATCTCGAAATCGCCCAGGGGCTTGTGGTGCAGGTGGCAAAGCCGGTGCCGGCCACGCTGATCGGCGCCGGCAAGGTCGAGGAGATCGCCGGGCTGATCAAGGCGCATGAGGCGGGCCTCGTGGTCGTCGACCACCCGCTGACCCCCGGCCAGCAGCGCAATCTTGAAAAGGCGTGGGATGCCAAGGTGCTCGACCGCACCGGGCTGATCCTGGAGATCTTCGGCCGGCGGGCGCGCACCCGGGAAGGCGCGCTGCAGGTGGAACTTGCGCATCTGAACTATCAGCGCGGCCGGCTGGTGCGCTCCTGGACGCACCTTGAGCGCCAGCGCGGCGGGGCCGGTTTCATGGGCGGGCCCGGCGAAACCCAGATCGAGGCCGACCGGCGTATCCTGCGCGACAAGATCAAGAAGCTGGAGAGCGAACTCGAGCAGGTGCGCCGCACGCGCACGCTGCACCGGTCCAAGCGCCGCAAGGTGCCGCTGCCGGTGGTGGCGCTGGTCGGCTACACCAATGCGGGCAAGTCGACGCTGTTCAACCGGCTGACGGGCGCCCAGGTGATGGCCGAGGACATGTTGTTTGCCACCCTCGATCCGACGCTGCGCCGGGTCGAGCTGCCCGGCAGCACGCAGATCATCCTGTCCGACACGGTCGGCTTCATCTCGGATCTGCCCACCCATCTGGTCGCCGCCTTCCGGGCCACTCTCGAGGAGGTGCAGGAGGCCGATCTGGTCATCCACGTCCATGATGCCTCGGACCCGCAGGGGGCGGCGCAGGGCGAGGATGTGCGTGCCGTGCTCGCCGATCTGGGCGTTGCGCCGTCCGACGACCATGTGATCGAGGTCTTCAACAAGATCGACGCACTGGACGAAGCCGCGCGCGCCGCGCTGCGCCAGCGTCTGGCCAATGCGGGGCAGGGCGATCTGGCGGTCTCGGCGCTGACCGGCGAGGGGATCGACGCGCTGGGCCGGGAGATCGAACGGCGCATTGCGGGCGAACTGGTCCGGCGCACGGTGACGGTGCCGCCGACACGCTTCGGCGATATCGCATGGCTTTACGATCATGCGATCGTGCGCGGGCGTACCGACCGCGACAATGGCGAGGTGACGGTCGATGTGCAGATGACGCGCGAGATGGCCGACCAGTTCGACCAGCGCCGCGCTGCGGCCGGATAGGCTCCCGCGAACCCGGCACGCGTCAGTCACGGTGCGGGTCGCGCGCCGCACGCGTCGGGCCGGGTCGGACGCAACGCCGTTACCGACGGCCCCGAATGCCGGTCGAAGGCTCCGTGCCCTCCTGATGCGCTGCGCGTATCCAATCGGTGGCGATCAGGTGTCGGCGCCCGGCGATGGCGATACGGTCGTTAGAGCGTTCTGTGATGAGATTGAACCATTCTGCCGGAGCCGATTTGGTTCAAGGTCAAGGGCTTTGGCGATGGGCGTATCGGGATACGGCCGAGCCGAAGACCGAAGGAATTGGGCCAAACCGGCCCGGCCCACC
>NZ_JASHKB010000018.1 GCF_030732865.1 Roseitalea sp. MMSF_3546 | reverse complement strand
TGGCGGCGGTCCAGATAATCGCCCTTTTCGATGTGGCGGGCGAACATGCGCAACTGGCCGGTGGTGCGGCCGCGCTCGCCTTGAAGGCGCGCCTCGGGCAGGCCGGTCTCCTGGCTGCCGATCGTCGTGATCGCCTCGCCGCGCGCCTCGATCTCGTCGGCGATCGCATCGAGGAAACGGGCGCGCTCGTCCCGCCTCGAATAGCCATAGGTCCAGAAAGCGTCTTCGGCCGCCCTGCAGGCCGTATCGACGTGATCGGGCGTGCCGACGGCGAAATCATGGGCCTCGCCATGGGCCGGGGCGCTCTTGAAGGTCGTCTCGCCGGCGACCCAGTCGCCCGCAATCAGATGTTTTCCGTTCAGCATGGTCTCGCCCACAATGGCCTCCGATCGTTCCGGTCTTTTCAAGGATTTGCGCGCCCTGCGGCCGCCGGGGTCTTGGGTGGACAGTCGACGGGCATTTGTCAATGCGCGATTGGGCAACGGCGCGCTGCCGCCCCGCGCAGCGCCACACCAGGAGCCGGCAGGGGTCAACCCCGCGATCGGGGGGTTGACCGGCGCCGAAACCGCTCCGACTGTTCGCGAACGCGCAGACAGGTGCCGGGCCGGCCGCCATGACGCGCATCGCGCAAAGGGGGGCTTTGGCACGATGAATTCGGATACGCCCATGGGAGCCGAAACGGCGGCAGGGCTCGCTCGCGGCGGCGGTTTGCCGGTGACGCCGGCGGTCCGGCTGGTTCTGGTCGCGCTTGTCGGTCTGGCCGCGCTGACCGTCGTGTTCTGGCTGGTCGGCACCCATTGGCAGGGCCCGGGCGGCTTTCTTGCCGCCATCGCCGCGCAGGATCTGCGATTCTGGATGCAGATCGTCACCGGTCTTGGCGCCTGGCTGATCTCGGCCTGGGTCTGGGCGCTCAAGCCGCGCAATCCCGATGTCGCCCTGTTCGCGCTCAGCGGCCTTGCCACGCTGACCTTCACCTTCTCCTTCGCGCCGCCCAGCGCCGTCGACGTGGCCCTGCCCGTGGGGCTGATGAGCCTTCTGTTCCACGTCAATTTCGCCGGCGCGGTCGCCTTCGGCATCGTCATGCCGATCCTCTTGATGCGCTATCCGGTGCGGCTGCCCTTCCATCGTGCGCTTTCGGTTGCGATCATCGCCGTCTTCGGCATCTGGTCGCTGATCGCCGCGATCGGGCCGATGGAACGGCTCGCCTGGGGCTACATGATCACCTTCATCGAGATGCTGTGCATCTGCGCGGCGGTGATCGCCCAGTATTTCGCCACGCGGAACCGGCCCAGGGACCGCGCCATCGCCATCTGGCTCGGCGTGTCCGTGCTGGTCGGCTCGGGGGCATTCATCTCCCTGATCGCCGCACCGATCGCCCTTGGCTTCGGCCCGCTGGTCGACGAGCACTACGCGCTCTCCTCGTTCCTGCTCATCTATGTCGGCCTGGCCGTCGGGCTGACGCGCTACCGCGTGTTCGAGCTCGGCGAATGGGCCTTCTACGTCCTGTTCTACGTCGTCGGCGCGCTGATCCTGCTGACCGTCGACGGGCTCCTGATCGTGGCGCTGTCGATCGATCCGCGCACCGCCTTTGGCGTGTCGCTGCTCGCCGTGGCGGTGGCCTATCTGCCCGCGCGCGACTGGCTGTGGCGCCGCTTCATGCAAAGGCGCCGTCTCGAGGAGCACGAACTGTTCCAGGCGATCATTGATGTCGCCTTCGAGCCGGCCGGTGGCGAGCGCCAGAGCCGCTGGCGGTCGCTGTTCGCCAAGCTCCACGATCCGCTCGCGTTCGAGCCCGTGGCCGAGGGCGCGCCCGATGCGGCCATCGTCGACGACGGGGTCGGCCTTTACGTGCCGGCCACCGCCGACCTGCCCGCCATGGTCATGCGTCATCCGTGGCGCGGGCGCGGCCTGTTCGGCCCGCGCCATCTGCGCACGGCGCGCTATCTGGTCGACATTTTGCAGCGGGCCGAAGCCGGCCGACGCGCCTATGACCGCGGCGTTGCCGAAGAGCGCGCCCGCATCGCCCGCGACATGCACGACAATATCGGCGCCCAGCTTCTGAGCGCGCTGCACAGCCCGGCGCCCGAGCGCAAGAACCTGATGATCGGCCAGACGCTGAGCGATCTGCGCGACATCATCCGCAATGCCACGCGTCCCGGCCTGCCGGTCGAGGAGGCGCTGGCCGATCTGCGCGCGGAGACCGCAGAACGGCTCGAGCCGACCGACATCGTGCTCGACTGGATCGCGCGCGGCGAGCAGACCGCCATCCTTGCGCCCGACACCGCGCACGCCCTGCGCTCGCTGGTGCGCGAGGGCGTCTCCAACATCATCCGGCATGCCGGGGCGACGAAGGCCGAGGTGGCGATCGATTATTCGGGCGAAGAGATCCGGCTGCAGATCGCCGATGACGGGCGCGGCTTCGATCCGGCGGCGATCGCCAATGGCGCCGGGCTCAACAGCATGCGCGCACGCGTCGGCGCGCTCGACGGCGATTTCGAACTCGCACGGGCCGAACCGGGCACGACGATCCGCGCGCGCCTGCCGCTGGCCGGCCGGCCGCAGGTGGCCGGGTAGCGGTTCAGCCGCGTTCCTGCTCGGCGGCGCCCAGGCCCATGCGCGTTGCGTGCCAGGACGCCTCGGCGCGCGAGGAAATGCCGAGCTTGCGGTAGATGTCCTTGATGTAGCCGGCGACCGTGCTCTCGGCGAGGCCGAGTTCGGCGGCCACCTCGGCATTGCGCAGGCCGCGCGCGATCAGCGCCAGGACGTCGGTCTCGCGCCGGGTCAGGCGGATCTCGGCGCAGACCGGGCCGGTATGCCGGAAATGGGTCATGATGCGCCGGGCGATGACCGGCGACAGCGCCGGAATGCCGTGCGTGAGCTGGCGCAACTGGTGGGCCAGGATCGAGGCATCCTGGTCCTTGAGCAGATAGCCCTCCGCGCCCTGCGACAGGGCGGCGACCACATCGGAATCCTCGCCCATCACCGTGGTGATGACGCACACCGTCGCGGGGTGATGGCACCGGATGTCGGCCAGAAGATCGAGGCCCGATCCGTCCGGCAGGCGCAGATCGATCAGCGCGAGATCGGGCGGGTCGACCAGCGCCGCCCGGCCGGCGCGCAGATCGGCCACCTCGTCGACCTGGGCATCGGGAAACGCATCGCGCGCGATCGCCGCCAGCCAGCGGCGGGTCTCGGCGACGTCTTCGAGGATCAGGATGCGCTTCATGGTGGCCGCAAGATTGCCGTGCCCGGCGCCTGCCCGCAAGCCGGATCGGCCGTTGCGGGCGCTGCGCCATTGCCATGCCGAACAAAGCGCAACCGGGCCGGGCCCGTCACCCCCGGTTCGGGGGGCAGACGCGGGCCGGCCCGCCGCCTTACGTGACGATACGGTCCGGCCTGGCGCCCTGCGCACCCGGCCGGGCAATGGACGCAGCCGACAATGCACGATGGGGTCTTGATGATGACGGGACATGGAAGACGGATCGCCGCGGTTTCACTGACGATCGCAAGCCTGGGAGCGCTTTCGGGATGCTCGCTGTTCGGCGGCGCCGGCTCGGCCGCGGGCGTTCTGGCCGGCGTTGCGGGCGGGGCTGGCGCAGGTGGCGGCGGTGCGGGCGGCGGCGGCTTCGATGCCACAAGCGACGCCATCATCGCCCAGGGGCCGACACGCACGCCCCTGTCCGGTCAGGCGAACTATGCCGGCGAACTGCGCATCAACACCCAGGACGCAAGCGGAGCCGGCAATGGCAGCGTCACGGGCGATCTGGCGCTGACGGTCGACTTCGATGCGACCGACAACCCCTTTTCGGGTTCGGCGAGTGGCTTTGCCGGCACGGTCGGCGGCCAGCAGGTGGCGCTCGATGGGCAATTGACGGCGCAGGACAACACGGCCGGGGGCGTCAATTTCATCGCGTCCGACACCGTGTCGGCCGCGGGTACGTCGGTGACGACGACATCCTTCGGTCTGAACCTTGAGGGCGAACTCACCGAGCAGGGCACGGGCGTCACGTCGCAGGTCATCGCCGGCACGAACAATCTCTTCATGGGGCCGGACGGGCAGGGGTCGGCCGGTGCCATGCGCGTCGACGTCACAGACACCGGCGGCGAGACGAGTGTGCTTACCGGCCGGTCCGGCGGCGTCGGTCTGGACGGGGCATACCATATCGAGCGGCAGTAGCCGGCGAGCGCCGCGCCCACGCAACGACGATGTCCGCGCGTTCAGCGTCCAAGGGCCGGCGCGGCTCGAAGCGTGGCCTCGCCCTGGCGTTGGTATGCGCGCTGTTTTCCGCCGTCCCAGCCGCCGCGCAGACGCCTCTGGAACGCGCCGAGCACCTGTTGCGCGCGCGCCAGCCGGCGGCGGCGCTGGCGCAGGTCGAAGCGCTGACGGCCCGCACCGCCGCAGAGCGCGAGCGCATCCTGTGGGTGGCCGCCGCCGCGCATATCCAGCGCAAGGCGCCGGCCACCGCCCTGCCGCTGCTCGAGGCGCTGGTGTCCGCCGACCCCGCCTCTGCCCGCTACCGCTTCGCACTCGGTCGGGTGCTGCTCGATCTGGGCCGAACCGACCGGGCGCGCCATCATCTCGAACGGGCGCTCGACGGCGGGCTGGAACCCGACGCGCAACTGATCGCCCTTGAGGATCTCGAACGGATCGAGCGCACCCGCAAATGGAGCGGGCACTTTCGTTTCGCGCTGGCGCCCGACAGCAATCCGGCCGCCCGTACCAGCGACCGGCAGGTCGAGATCGGCGGGTTGCCCTTCACGCTCGGCGAAAGCGCGCGGGCGCAGCCCGGCACCGGCCTCGATATCGGCGGCAGCCTTCACCATGGCCACTGGATCACCAACCGCCTGCGGGTCAGCGCCGGCGGCCATGCCAGCGCGCTGCTCTATCGCGACCAGGCGCTCACCGATATCCGCATCGGCGCGGTCGGCCGCCTCGACTGGCAAGCCGACGCGCACCGCAAATTCACGGTGAGCCTGCGCGCCGGCACGCGCTGGCGCGGCGGCAAGCCCTATTCGGACGAGATCGGCTTGAACCTTGCCTTTGCGCGCCGGATCGGCCCGGCAACGACGCTGCGGCTGGAGGCCGGGCGCACCGTGATCCGCCATGACAGCTTCGCGAGCGCCGACGGGCACAGCGACAGCGCGGCGGTCCAGGTCCGGCACGGCATCACGCCGGCGCTGAGCGTGCACGCGACGGCCGGCGTGATCCGCACACAGGCGCGCGCCGCCTCCGAAAGCGGCACCCATGTGCTGGCCGGCATCGGCGCCGATCTGACGTTTCCGGGCGGGCTGATGGCGGGGCTGTCCGCCAGCGTCGGCCGCGATGTCCGCGATGGCCCGGAGCCGCTCTTCGGCACCGTGCGCCGCGATGTGAGCTATGGGCTGGGGGCGCGGTTCTCGCATCGCGATGTGCGCCTGGGCGGCTTCGCCCCGGTCGTGACGCTGAGCTACAAGGGGCGCCGCTCCACGCTCGCCATCCACGACTATGACCGCTTCGGCGCCTCGCTGGGCCTCACGCGGGCGTTCTGACGAGGCGGTCGGGACCGGACCGTGCGGGTCGGGTTGGCGGGCGGCAGCCCGCAAGCAAAAATGGTGGAGCCAAGGGGGATCGAACCCCTGACCTCTTGCATGCCATGCAAGCGCTCTCCCAGCTGAGCTATGGCCCCGTCCATGACGGACCGCCCGGCTTGTCGGGCGGATCGGCGCTCGATACAACCGCGGCGCGGCGATATCAAGCCCAAATGCGTGCGCGCCGCCCCGGTCCGGCGGCGGTTTCAGTCCTCGTCGTCGCCGGTGCTGATGTCGACGATACCGGTGACGTCGTCCTCCTCGTCCGCGTCGTCGTCGGGCAGGAAGGTGTCGTCCTCGTCGTTCTCCTCGGCCAGCGGCTCGTCGTCGCTGTCGTCGCCCAGATCGGGGATGTTCTTGCCGTCCTCGGCCGTCTCCTCGTCGGCATCTTCCAGAGAAACGACGGTCGCCGTCTCCAGATCGACCTCGTCCTCGGCGGTCTCGGCGGGCTCCTCGGCCGGCTCCGGCTTGGCCGCGATCACCTCCGAACCGGTATCTTCGAAGAACGACAGCGGATAGCTCTTGCCGGTATAGGGAGAGACGATCGGGTCCTTGTTCAAATCATAGAACTTGCGCCCCGTTTCCGGGCATACGCGCTTTGTGCCAAATTCGGGTTTTGCCACGGCTGGACCTCGCCAAAGACGATGCGGGGCCGCGCTCGCGTCGCGGCGCCGGCAAACCGCATGGGGGTGAAAAGGTGGGGCGGTCCATAACCGCAATGCCCATGGCTGTCAAAGCCAATTGTCGGCCGATTCCCAGCGCTCGCCGGCCCGGCCGGAACGCGCGGATCGGCGGTCGCGCGAAACGCCGATTTGACGCCTCCGCCAGGCTCGCGTATGCGCGGGCGCAACCGCCCCATCCGACCCGGCCCATGTCCGCTCTCACCGATCATCTGCGCATCGTCCTGGCCGGCCTGGCGCCGGGCCGCTCCACGCTGGCGCCGGCTGGCCGGAGCGACGTTGCACCCACGATCACGGCCATGACGATGCTTGGCGCGCAGGTCGCCACGCATGGAGGCGGTCTTACCGTTCACGGAACGGGCAATGGCTGCCTGCTGGCGGCGACCGATGCGCTCGATCTGGGTGCCGCCCTCACGCCGGGCCTGCTGATCGTCGGTCTGGTCGCCACCTACGACATGGCGACGACGATACGACTTGCCGGCGCATCGGCGGATGCAGCGGAACTGGCCGCGCTCGCCGGCGGGCTGCGCGATCACGGCGCGCAGATCGACATTGGCGACCAGGACGGCGCGGTGATCGTCCAGACCCATGGCCCGCCGACGGCCAATCCGGCGCTGCACGAGGCGGCGAACCGGTCCGATACGGTGGTCGCGGCGCTGGCGCTTGGCGCGCTCAACGCGCCCGGGCGCACGACGATCGCCGGGCTGACCCGCGATCCGGCCGGCCTCGTGGCGCCGTTCACGGCAGCGGCGGCGGGCGTTTCGGCGGCGAGCGCGCCGCAAGGCCAGCACAGGCTGACCATCGAGGGCCAGGCCCTGCTGGCGCCGTTTCATGGGGACGCGCCATGATGCCGGTGATCGCCATCGACGGGCCGGCGGCATCGGGCAAGGGCACGCTGGCGCGCCGCATCGCCGCCCATTACGGGCTGCGCCATCTCGATACCGGGCTGACCTATCGCGCCGTCGCCCATCAACTGGTCAAGGCCGGCAAGCCGCTCGACGACGAAGCCGAGGCGATCGCCGCCGCGCATGCGCTGGACCTTGCCGCCATGGACCGGTCCGTGCTTGCCGATCATGCGGTGGGCGAAGCGGCGTCGAAGATCGCGGTGATGGCCGGCCTGAGACGGGCGCTGGTCGACCGGCAAAGGGAATTCGCGGCGACCCCGCCCGGCGCCGTGCTCGACGGGCGCGACATCGGCACGGTCGTCTGTCCGGACGCACTGGTCAAGCTGTTCGTGACGGCCGGTGCGCCCGAGCGCGCCCGCCGGCGCTACCACGAGATCCTCGCCGGCGGCGGTCAGGCCGATCGGGCCGCGATCCTCGCCGACATCAAGGCGCGCGACGCGCGCGACATGAGCCGCGCCGATTCGCCTCTCAGGCCCGCCGAGGATGCCCACTTGCTTGATACGTCCGATATGACTATAGAAGCGGCATTTCAGGCGGCCCGCGCGATCATCGACCGGGCGCTTGAAGCGAATTGAACCCGTCCAGCCGCTTTCCCCGCGCCGGATTGCCTCCCCCAAAGCTTTGCATGGAGAGGCCGGATCGCGCGCTGGCGCAGCCAATGCAAGCCCCGGCGCCCGTGCGCGCGATGGCGTTCGAACGCCGCCCGCACATCAGGAGTATCAATGCCAGAGATGAATCCAACGCAGGAGGACTTCGCGAACCTCCTGGAAGCCTCGTTCGAAAAGCACGACACGCTGGAAGGGCGTGTCGTCGAAGGCACGGTCACGGCGATCGAAAAGGACGTGGCCATCGTCGATGTCGGCCTGAAGGTCGAGGGGCGCGTTCCGCTCAAGGAATTCGGCGCCAAGTCCAATGACGGCACGCTCAAGCCCGGCGACACGGTCGAGGTCTATGTCGAGCGCGTCGAGAACGCGCTGGGCGAAGCGGTGCTGTCGCGCGACAAGGCCCGCCGCGAGGAAGCCTGGGTCAAGCTCGAGGCCAAGTTCAACAATGGCGAGCGCGTCGAGGGTCACATCTTCAACCAGGTCAAGGGCGGCTTCACCGTCGATCTCGACGGCGCGGTGGCGTTCCTGCCGCGCTCGCAGGTCGACATCAGGCCGATCCGCGACGTCACGCCGCTGATGCACACGCCGCAGCCCTTCGAGATCCTGAAGATGGACAAGCGCCGCGGCAACATCGTCGTCTCGCGGCGTACGGTCCTCGAGGAAAGCCGCGCCGAGCAGCGCTCGGAGATCGTCCAGAACCTCGAGGAGGGCCAGGTCGTCGAGGGTGTCGTCAAGAACATCACCGACTATGGCGCGTTCGTCGACCTTGGCGGCATCGACGGGCTGCTGCACGTCACCGACATGGCGTGGCGGCGGGTGAACCACCCCACCGAGATCCTGCAGATCGGCCAGAGCGTGAAGGTGCAGATCATCCGCATCAACCAGGAGACGCACCGCATCTCGCTGGGCATGAAGCAGCTCGAGGCCGACCCCTGGGAAGGCATCGGCACGAAATACCCGATCGGCATGAAGGTGACCGGCCGCGTCACCAACATCACCGATTACGGCGCGTTCGTGGAGATCGAGCCGGGCATCGAGGGTCTGATCCACGTCTCGGAAATGTCGTGGACCAAGAAGAACGTCCACCCGGGCAAGATCCTGTCGACCAGCCAGGAGGTCGAGGTCGTCGTGCTCGAGGTCGATCCGGACAAGCGTCGCATCTCGCTCGGGCTCAAGCAGACGCTCGACAACCCCTGGGAAGCGTTCGCGCGCGACCATCCGACCGGTTCGGTCGTCGAGGGCGAGGTCAAGAACAAGACCGAGTTCGGCCTGTTCATCGGGCTCGACGGCGATGTCGACGGCATGGTGCACCTGTCCGATCTGGACTGGAATAGGTCGGGCGAGGACGCCATCGAGGACTATCACAAGGGCGATGTCGTCAAGGCCGTGGTCCGCGACGTCGACATCGACAAGGAGCGCATCTCGCTGGGCATCAAGCAGCTCACCAGCGACGCGATCGCCGATGCGGCCGCATCGGGGACGCTGCGCAAGAACGCCGTCGTCACCTGCGAGGTCACGGGCGTCACCGATGGCGGCATCGAGGTGAAGCTGGTCGATCACGACATCGACACCTTCATTCGCCGCTCCGACCTGTCGCGCGATCGCGACGAACAGCGCCCCGAGCGCTTCTCGGTCGGCCAAAGGGTCGATGCGCGCGTCACGCAGTTCAACAGGAAGGACCGCCGCGTCCAGGTCTCCATCAAGGCGCTCGAGATCGCCGAGGAGAAGGAGGCGGTCGCCCAGTTCGGCTCGACCGATTCGGGTGCCTCGCTCGGCGACATTCTGGGCGCCGCGCTCAAGAAGCAGGACAACGGCGACAAGTAAGCGCCCGTTGCCCCGCTCCGGGGCCAGTCGGCCATCGGCACGCGGGGCGTCGCTGGTGTCCGACCCTGAACGGACCCGCCGGTCACCGACCGGCGGGTCTTTTCTTGCGCCATCTGGAAAGACGGGCGCGCCCTGCTATTGTCCGCCCGACACGGCATGACGAGGCGATGATGCTCAAGGCTCCCGATCTGCGCCGGCTCAGCCGCGGCGAAGTGACGATCGACGCGTTCGCCTATGAGGCGGCCTCGGAGACGGCGGCGGCGCTCGGGCGCGCCGGGCGCAAGCTCGAGGCGGCGCTGGCCGCGCTCGAACGGCACGACGCAACGCCCGGCGCCAACCGGGATCGCGACGAACTGGTCCAGGAAGCGGCCGACTGCGCCTGGGCGCTGTTCATCCAGCGCGACTTCCTGGGCCTGAAGTCCGACCACCATCTGGCCGGGACCTACCGTATCCCGCGCGAGGTCATGGTGCGGGTGGGGATCGTCGGCGCCCGGCGCTGACACGGCGCGGCTTGGCGTTGTCCGACCGTCATTGTCCCCACGCGAAACGCCCCCGCCAATGGCGGAGCCAGGCGGGAAAATCGGCGAACGGGCTGCACTGCACCTGGCCGCTCCTGCATGCGTGCGGGAGCGGGACAAGGGATGGGGATTGCCGCCAGCGGCAAGGCGCCGGCCAGTTGGTTGATCGGCGCCCCGGCGCCGTCAGCCAAGGCGCCTCACGCCGCCATGGCGGTCGTGTTCTGGGTCAGCCAGTCAGCCAGTTCGGCGTGGCTTGCCACGATGTGGTCGGCCCCGGCGGCGCGCAGCGGCGCGCCGGACTTGTCCGCCCAGTGACCGCCGCCGGTGAAGCCGATGACGAATTGGCCCGCCGCCTTGGCGCCGCGCACGCCGTTGGGACTGTCCTCGATGGTGATGCAGTCCTGCGTCTTGTGGCCCATGCGTTCGGCCGCATGAAGGAAAAGGTCCGGCGCGGGCTTGCCGTGTTCGACCAAGTCGCCCGAATAGACGGCCTCGCCGAAAAAGCGATCCAGACCGGTGCGCTCGAGCTTGCGCGGCAGCAGGCTCATCACCGTGCTCGAGGCGACGCAGCGCGGCGCCGACAGCCGCGTCAGCAGCGCCTCAATCCCCTCGATGGTTTCCACCTCCCCGAGAACGCGGGTGCGCACCATGAGCTTGAAGGCATCGTATTCGGCATCGGTCAGGTCGGCGCCGGTATGGGATTTGACGAGCCCTGAGAAGCGCTCGCGCCAAAGATCGGTGGCCAGCGCCAGGAATTGCCGCATGTACCAGTCGCGTTCGACCGTGATGCCGCGGTCGGCAAGATAGGCCAGTTCGACGTCGACATAGATCCGCTCGGAATCGATGAGCACGCCGTCGCAGTCGAAGATGATCAGGGGATTGTCCATTGCAGATCGGTCGCGCTCAGCTATGGGCGAAGATGTCTTCGTCGGCCCAGCCCATGAGGTCGAGCCGGGCGCGCGTGGGCAGAAAGCGGAAGCACTCCCGGGCCACCTTCGTGCGGCCCTCCCGTTCGAGCCGCCCGACGAGCACGTCCATCAGCCGGTGCAGATGCAGCACGTCGCTCGCCGCATAGGCAAGCTGCGCCTCGCTGAGGGTGTCCGCGCCCCAGTCCGACGATTGCTGCTGCTTGGACAGATCGACGTCAAGCAATTCGCGGCACAGATCCTTGAGCCCGTGCCGATCGGTATAGGTGCGGGTCAGGCGCGAGGCGATCTTGGTGCAGAACACCGGATTGGCCGTCACGCCAAGCCCGTGCTCCAGCACGGCGATATCGAAGCGGCCGTAATGGAAGATCTTGGTCTTACTGCGATCGCGCAGCAGGGCGGCGAGATTGGGCGCGCGCTTCTGGCCCCGTTCGATCTTTACGACATCGGCGGTGCCGTCGCCGGGCGAGAGCTGAACCACGCACAAACGGTCACGGTGCGGGTTCAGGCCGAGCGTCTCGGTATCGACCGCGATGCGGTCGCCATAGCGGTCGCGGGCGGCCGCGCTAAGATCGCCGATGTGCAGCGTGATGCCGGAAACGGCCATGAAGACAAGCCTCGTCGTGGATGTGGACGGCATCTTCTATGGTGACGCGCAGCAAAGCTCAAGGCCACCGGGCCGATCAGGCGAGCCCGCCGGCCGCCGGCTCGTCCTCGCGTTCGGCATTGGCAAGGGCGGCCTGGGTCGCGATCGGGCCGATGATCTCGAAGACGATCGTGCTGGCGATGGTGATTGCCAGAATCCGGTCGCCAAAGGCGGGCAAGCGTTCGCTGGCCACCAGCGCCATGCCGATGGCGACGCCCGCCTGCGGCATCAGCGCGATGCCGGTCAACGCCCCCTCGCGGCGCGGCAGGCCCGACATCCAGCCACCGGCAATCCCGCCGAGCATGCGTGCGGCGATCCTCAGGCCGACATAGACAAGACCGATCCAGCCGATCTGGTCGAGCATGCCGACATCGAGCGAGGCGCCCGCCATGACGAAGAACAGCAGGATGAACGGCCATTCGATGCGCTCGATCTCATGGAAGGGCTGGTCGTGATGGCGCGCCAGATTGACGATGACCGCCCCGCAAGCCATGCCGGCCAGCAGAAACGAGACCTCGAGATAGATCGCCAGGCCGGCGCAGAGCATCACCACGCCCACGGCCTCCAGCAAGGTCGGCTCGCCGGGCTTGAGCCGGCCGGTGAGGTAGGCCGCGGGCACGCCGATCGCCAGGCCGAGCAGGACCGCCCCGCCGACCTCCCACAGGCCGTGCAGCAGCGTGGCGCCGGTGCCGTTGCCGACGATCACGCCGGCAAGCGTCAGAACGGCGCTGAAGGCAATCAGGCCCCAGGCATCGTCGATCGCCACGATGCCCAGAATGTTGGTGGCAAAGCGGTCCGTGCGGCCGGACTGGCGCACCACGTCGCGGGTGGCCGCCGGGGCGGTGGCTGCCGAGATGCCGCCCAGGATCAGCGCCAGGACGGCCGGAACGCCGAGCAGGGCCAGCCCACCGGCGACCAGTGCGACCGAGACCGAGGCCACCGCGGCGGAGACGATCACGATCTCGCGGCCGTGGGCGGCAAGCGTCTTGCGCCTGAGGGATCCGCCAAGCAGGAAGGCGACCATGGTCAGCGCAGCATTTGCGTAAAGGTCGTCGGCGCTGGCCAGCGGCGCCGGCAAGATGTCGAGCATGGGCGGGCCGAGCACCGCGCCCAGCAGGATCAGCAGCGTGGCCCGCGGGACATGAACGCGCCTGCCGAAAGCATCGAGCGCAAGCCCGGCCAGGAACAGGACACCGAGCGCGACGAGCAGGAAGGCCTCATCCATGACCGGTCATGGACGGGTCAGACCAGCCATGTCGACATCGACGCTCTGAGACAGGCTTTCCAGGCTGTCGTGGAGCAGTTGCAGCGCGTATTGCGGGTGGTGCACCCAGGCGCCCTTGTCCTTGGCGACAACCTGGTAGTTGTAGGCGGCCTTGACCAGGCGCGGCGTCCAGTTCGCATACTGGTTCGGATAGACCGCTTCGCTCTCGCCGATGGTGCCATCGCCGTCGCTGTCGATGAAGAAATAGGGATAGCTGTCGGGGTGATAGCCGATCGGTGAACCGGCGACCTGCCCGGCGTAGGCCCGAATCGCCTCGTACAGCATGGCATGCAGACCGGCGATCTCCTCGGCGATGCCTCCGGCCGCGTTGCCATCGCCGTCGAAATCGGCGTGCCGGGTTCGGATATCGGTGATGTCGTCGACCCCCTGGTGGCAGGCCAGACAGCCCTCGGTCGCAACCTCGGTGGTGTGCGGTTCGTGGCAGGCCACGCAACTGTTGGCGCTCGGCACATGGGTGAAGCGGCCGGCATAGCTGCGACCGTCATATTGGTAGCCGCCCCGCGTCTCGGCTCCGTGCATGACGGCTGCGGCGATGCCGTAGTGAACGTTGATGAAAGACAGATCCTCCGAGACCGCATCGGGATCCATTCCGTCCGTGGCGGCGACCACCGTGTCGGTCGAGGCAAGCCCCTGGTGGCACAGCGTGCAGGTGGCCGATGCGCCAAGGCCGGTTACGGTCACGGTGGACGGGAACGGAACCGCGTCGAGCGCCTCGGCCTCCGAGACGTGGCAGGAGGCGCAGCCGATGACCGTGTTGATCGTGGCGGGATGGTCGACCGCCAGCGGTGCGCTGCCGTCGGCTCCGAGCCAGTCGAGAAAGCCGGTCTCCGAATGGCAGGCGGCGCATCTGGCCGGGATCTCGCCGTCCTCGTTCCAGTGCGTGAACGAAGGCGAGCGATAGCTTGCATGCGGTCCGCGCAGCCAGGCCTCGGTGAAGTCGGAAAGGCTTTCCAGTGCCTGCGCGCCGGGCGGTCCGGCCCCGTTGTCCTGCGCGGCGAGCGGTGAGGTGCCGGCGAAAACCAGCGCAAGCGGCAAAAGAAGAAGGCGAGCGATGAACATGTCGGGCCTCGCGGCGTCGGTTTGCGCCCACCGATCGCGGGCGATCTGGACGAAGAACGCGTGCGCCATCTATGGACAAGCGCGGGTTCGGGTGCATTGATCCCGATCAACGACAATCGGCAGCCTATGCACGATCGGTTCGATCGGGGCCAAAGCGACGACAGGAGACGACATGCCGGGGCCACATACGTCCTCCGGGTCGGTGGACCCGCGGCAGCCGCCGCGCCTGCCCGCAGCCGTGGTCGCGGTGCTGTACCCGGTGGTATGCCTTGCTCCGCTTGGCCTCGCCATGATGCGCGACGTCGCGCCCCCGGCCCCGTGGGAGCTCTTTGCGGCCGGTCTGGGGCTGGTCGGGCTCGCCGTGATGGCGGTCCAGTTCGTCACGTCCGGCCGGTTCGAGACCGTTTCGGGGCGGCTGGGGATCGACCGCGTGATGGCGTTTCACAAGATGACCGCCTGGTGGGCCCTGCTCGCCGTCATCTTGCACCCCTTCGCCTATGTCGTGCCGACATGGCTGGCCGACCCCGCGCACGGCCAGGAACGGCTTGCGGCCTATTTCGCGCTGCCTCACTACCGGTCCGGCGTCATCGCTCTCGCGGCGCTCGCATTGCTTGTCGTCGGCTCGGCCCTGCGCGCGCGGTTGCGGCTGCGCTATGAGGTGTGGCGCGCCGTTCATGTCATCCTCGCGCTGGTCGCGCTTGGCGGCGGCCTGCACCATGCGTTGAGCGTGGGGCGGTTCAGCGCGCTTGCCCCCGTCAGCATCTACTGGTGGGTGCTCGGCGCGGCGGTCGCCGGGGTGATGGCGATCCTGTACGGCCTGCGCTGGGCACGGCTCCACATGAGACCATGGAAGCTTGCCTCCGTCACCAGGCTCGCGGACCGGTTGTGGGAGCTCGACATCCAGCCCGCGGCCGGCACGCCGCCGCTGCGCTACCGCGCCGGACAGTTCGTCTGGATGACCGAGGGCGGCCGGCGCTTTCCTCTGTTCGATCACCCTTTCTCGATCGCGGACAGTCCGACGCGCCCCGGGATCAGCCTGATCATCAAGGAAGCGGGCGACTTCACCGACCGGATCGGCACGCTCGCGCCCGGCACGGCGATCGGCATCGACGGACCGTTCGGGCACTTCACGCTCCAGGCGCATCGCGGCCAGGCGGTGCTGCTGATCGCCGGCGGTGTCGGCATCGCGCCGATCATGGGCATTTTGCGGGACATGGCCGCGCGCGGCTACGACAATCCGGTGCGGCTCGCCTATGCGGCGGGTGCGCCCGACAACTTCGTCTGCCTGCCCGAGATCGCGACAGCCGAAACACAGCTCGACATGCGCACGCTGCTGCTCAGCGAGACACCGGCGCCCGACTGGCGCGGCGAGACGGGCCTGCTCGACCGGGCCCGGCTGGTGACGATGCTCGAGGGTCTCGATCCGGCGCGCACGGTGGCGCTGCTGTGCGGTCCGGGGCCGATGGTCACCGCGGTGTCGGACACGCTGATCGAACTGGGCATGCCCATGGACCGCGTCATCTATGAGCGCTTCGACTATTCCGAAGGCGCCTCGCGGCTCGACCGGCGCATGCGGCGGCGCTTCCTGACGCTCGGCGGCGTTCTGCTGATCGGCCTGGCCGGTTTCGTGGCCGTCGCGGCGTGAAACCCCGCGACGGCCGGGGGCCGGTGCGCCCGCCGCGACGCGATGGGGCACCGCCGCCCGTTGCCTGACCCTGGCGGAGCGCGCGGCGGCGGTCAGTTCGTCAGCTTGCGTACCGAAATGTTGTCCAGATGCACAGTCTGGCCGGCATCGCACCAAAAACGCAGTCCCATCGTCGTGCCGGTCGCCTTGACGATGTAGCGGAACGCGCCGGTGGTGCCTTCATTGCCGAAGATGGACGGCGTCACGCCGCTGATCTCGCGGGCCGGCAACGCGTTCGCGGCCTCGAACTCGACCTGGTAGAAGGCGCCGTTCTCCACCGTCACATTCTGGGTGAAGGTCTCGCTGGGCTGGCTGAACCCGTTGCGGGTGACCTCGGCCTTGCCGTTGTTCTGCACCGCCGAGAAGTCGGGCCAAACCGTCCAGCCGGCAAGATCGCTGTCGAAGGTGCCGTTGACGACGAGTTCCGGGCCGGCAACGAGCAGGGCACCGGCGCCGCGTGCGTTGTAATATGCGACGAAATCGGCGCGCTCGCCGGCTGTCGTCGCCCTGTCGATGACCAGCCATCCGACAATGTCGCCCAGCACGCCCGAAGCGAACAGGCGACGCGAGATCGGCGCATCGATCGGGCCGATATCGAGCGTCGTCTCGTCGATGCCCTCCTCGATCCAGCAGCCGTCGGTGCCGGCGATGAGCAGGTCGCCGACGACCGGGCCGGCGAAGGTGTGGGTGAGCTTGTCGTCGACGCCGTCGAGCACCAGCCGGCCGTGGGTCGTGCCGGCAAGTTGCGGACGCAGCGAGGCGCCGGCCTGCGTGGCATGGGCCTGGTTGCCGGACCTGTCGACGACATGGCCGACCGGGTCGGTTTCCGCCGCCTGCGTTGTCGCGGCGGCGTCCTCAAAGACGGTCGACAGGTCGGCCGGGCTGCACCAGGCGCCGTCCTCGCCGCCGCCGAACAGCCAGTCGGGACTGAATGCGTCGGTCGTCACGCGCAGCCAGTAGCTGGCGTCGGAGACCATCAGGCCGGCACCGCCGGGCCCGTCGGTGACATAGACCATGGTGCCGGCGGCGACCGTATCGGCGGCCGGCCGCTCGGCCACGGTCAGGCTGGCCAGCCCAAGGGGAGCGGCGATCGCCAGGCGGCCCGTGTCGGCATCGACCACGAAGGCATCGTGCCAGGTGCTGCCGTCGGGCGAGACCTTGACGCGCCAGTCGTCATCGCCGGCAAGGCCGAACTCGGCCCGGCCCGACCAGTTCGTCTGGAAGACAACCGAGGCCGTGTCGGCCGGCGCGTTCTTGTTGAGCTTGAGCCGATGGCCCGCGCCGGCATGGCTCAGAAGCGTCGCCGCGGACGCCACGGCCAGCCGGTTGGTGTCGTCGGCCGTCGTCTGGATGCCGACATGAGTGGCGTTCTGGACCTCGGTGACGGACGGTTCGGCATCGATCCAGGCCGCCCCGTCCCAGGCGATCAGCCGGCTTTCGGCGAGCAGATAGGCATGCCAGCCCGTTTGCGCCGTGAAATAGGCCCACGCGCCGTCCTGGAAGGCGGCGATCTGACCGTCCCGGCCTGCCCAATGCGCAGTCGCTCCGGCGCCGACGATGTGCCGGTCGCCCTCGCCCGGCTCGGCGGGCGGCGCGGTGCGGTCGCGGTCGATGACAACGAGCTGGACGAGTGCATCGAGCGCGCGGATCGCCTCGTTGTGGGTGACGTGCTTTTGCGCCTGCGAGGGCATGATGTAGGGCAGGTCGAGATTGGGCGTTCGTTCCATGGCGGTGCTCGGTGCTCGAATGTTTCGGAAATATTGGCCGAGCCCGTGGGCGGTTCGATAAACTTGCCTCGGCTGCAATGCCGATGACCGCCAAATGCGACGCGGCGGCAAGGCGTTGACGGCACCGAGGCCTTGTGATGGCGGACCTTTGTGTCGACCCCTGCAGGCAGCAGCGGCGGGCCGGAACCGGTGACGGTTGCGATCGCGGGAAAAACCGGCGGAACCGTTGACAGCCTCGCCGGTTCCGGCTTTATCCGGGCGTGATGCGTCATGGGGCGTAGCCAAGCGGTAAGGCAGCGGTTTTTGGTACCGCCATGCGCAGGTTCGAATCCTGCCGCCCCAGCCAGCCCATCTTACGGTTCGGCGGCGCGCACAATCCCCAGTCATTCACCGATAGCCCGGATCGTTGCAGAGGTGCCGGTGTCTGCGCGAGGGGGTCGCGGTCCATGCCAGCACCAGAACACGGCCCTTTTCGGGGGGTGGATTCGACCGGTGGGCCTGCCGATGGCCAGGCTTCATCGCGGCTGCGCTGGACGCCGCTCTGTCGCCGGTATGTGCGGGAGCACGAGAACGCCGTTGCCGTTCGCAGCGGGGGCGATCCGCATCGGACAATCGAAGACGCGCTCGAGATTGGCTTCGGAGAGCACGTCGGCGGGAGCACCCGCGGCCAAAACCCTTCCTTCGCTCACCAGGACGACATGGTCGGCAAAGGCGGCAGCAACTGGCCGACCACGCCCGGGCCGAGCAACAGTGCCGCGGCGAACGCGCCGCCGAGCGCCTGCGCGCCGAACAGCAGCGGCAGCAGGCGCGCAAGTCGATCGAGACCGACCAAAGGCATGGCGGCCGTCTGCGGGGTTTCCCGGGCATCTTCGTCGGCTGGCGGCCCTTTTGTCATCTGTCTGTTGCAATCGGCCCATAAATCCCGGAACCATGCCTTTTCGAAGGTCTGGACACCGTAAATTCGAGGACAATCATGAAGCTCACCGCCACCGTTGCGGCCATGGCCGCCCTTGCGCTCGTCGAGCCTGCCCATGCAGACTTCACGCTCGATGAGCGCTACGTCGACAATGACGGCGACCTGATTGCCGACATCCCCGAGGATGCGTCCGAGTGGGTTGACCCGGACACACTGATCTTCGCCTATACGCCCGTCGAGGACCCGGCCGTGTATGCCGAAGTCTGGGCCGGCTTTCTCGACCACATGGCCGAAGTGACCGGCAAGGACGT
Organism: Roseitalea sp. MMSF_3546; assembly: GCF_030732865.1. Lineage (GTDB taxonomy): Bacteria > Pseudomonadota > Alphaproteobacteria > Rhizobiales > Rhizobiaceae > Roseitalea. The sequence continues at coordinate 61,682 of NZ_JASHKB010000018.1, read as the reverse complement.
CCAATTCTTCCCGGTCCAGTCCAACGCCGCGCAGATCGAGGCCATGCGCGCCGGACGTCTGCACGTGGCCGGCTTCAACACCGGCTCCAACCCGCTCGCCGTCGCCTGCGCAGGCTTCCGCCCGTTCGCGATGATGGCGGCCGAGGACGGATCGTTCGGCTACGAGATGGAGATCATCACCTATCCGGGCTCGGGCATCGAGGAAGTCGAGGACATTCGCGGCAAGCAGCTCGCCTTTACCTCGGAAACCTCGAACTCGGGCTTCAAGGCGCCCTCGGCGATCCTGAAGGCCGAATTCGACATGGAAGCGGGCGAGGACTTCGAGCCCACCTTCTCGGGTGCCCATGACAGTTCGATCCTCGGCGTCGCAAACAAGGACTACATGGCCGCCTCGATCGCCAATTCGGTCAAGGCGCGCATGATCGACCGCGAAGTGGTCTCCGAGGATCAGCTCGAGGTGGTCTACCAGTCGCAGACCTTCCCGACGACCGGCTACGGCACCGTCTACAATCTGGCGCCCGAGCTGCAGGAGAAGATCCGCGAAGCCTTCTTCAGCTTCGACTGGGAAGGAACCGCCCTGGCCGAGGAGTTCGGCCGCAATGGCGAAGACCAGTTCATCGAGATCAGCTTCCAGGAAGACTGGGCCGTCATCCGCACCATCGACGAGGCCAACGGCGTCGTCTACGATTGCCAGTAAGCGCCCGATAACACTGTCCGGGAAGTCCGCGGGCGGCATGTGCCGCCCGTTCTTCGTTGAACCGGGGTCCGCCCATGCTGCGCATCGAGAAGCTGTCGAAAACCTACAGGACCGGCGATAAGGCGCTCACCGAGGTATCGGTGGCGGTCCCCGAAGGACAGATCATGGGCCTGATCGGCCCGTCGGGCGCCGGCAAGTCGACGCTGATCCGCTGCATAAACCGGCTCGTCGAACCGACGGCGGGCAAGGTCATGCTGGGCGAGGTCGATCTGGCGCGCCTCGGGACCGGCGAGCTGCGCCGACAGCGCCGGCGCATCGGCATGATCTTCCAGGAATATTCGCTCGTCGAGCGGCTGACGGTGATGGAGAACGTCCTGTCGGGCCGGCTCGGCTACGTGCCGTTCTGGCGTAGCTGGCTGCGCCGGTTCCTGCCCGAGGACATCGAGCGCGCCTACCGTCTGCTCGACCGCGTCGGACTGGTCGATCAGGCCGACAAGCGGGCCGACGCCCTGTCGGGCGGACAGCGCCAGCGCGTGGGAATTGCGCGCGCCCTCGCCCAGGAGCCGGATCTTTTGCTTGTCGACGAGCCGACCGCCAGTCTCGATCCCAAGACGAGCCGGCAGATCATGCGGCTTCTCACCGAAATCTGCGCCGAACGTGGCCTGCCGGCCATCGTCAACATTCACGACGTCCCGCTCGCCCAGCAGTTCATGCAGCGCATCGTGGGCCTGCGCGACGGCCGCATCGTCTTCGATGACCGACCCGACGTGCTGGGCGAATCCGCCCTGACGACCATCTACGGCGCCGAGGACTGGCAGGCGATGCGCCAGGGCGATGACGAGCAAGCCGAAGCGGAAGCCGACGCCGCCCGCCGCATGGCCGTGCTGGCCAGATGAGCCAGCCCGCCTATCCCACCGCGTGGCGCCGTCCGCCGCAGATCGTCAAGGACCGGCGCTGGCGCCTTGCCTTGCAGATCGGCATCCTCGCCTATCTGGTGCTGGCCATCGGCTCGCTGGAGGTGAACTGGGAACGCGTGGCCATCGGCCTGGAGCGCGGCCAGCGCTTCGTCATGGGCTTCCTGCAGCCCGACTTCGCCAGCCGCTGGAGCGACATCTCGCGCGGGCTGGTCGAGAGCCTGACCATGACGCTGACCTCGACCGTCGTCGGCGTGCTGATATCGGTGCCCATCGGCATCGGCGCGGCGCGCAACATGGTGCCGCGGCCGATCTATCTGGTGTGCCGCGGCATCATCGCCGTCAGCCGGTCGCTGCAGGAGGTGATCATCGCCATTTTCCTGGTCGCCATGTTCGGATTCGGCCCGTTCGCCGGCTTCCTGACCCTGTCGTTCGCCACGATCGGGTTCCTCGCCAAGCTGCTGGCCGACGACATCGAGGAGATCGACGAGACGCAGGCCGAGGCGATAAGGGCCACCGGCGCCTCCTGGTGGCAACTGGTCAATTATGCCGTGCAGCCGCAGGTCATGCCGCGCCTGATCGGGCTCAGCCTTTATCGGCTCGACATCAATTTTCGCGAATCGGCGGTGATCGGCATCGTCGGGGCGGGCGGCATCGGCGCGACGCTCAACACCGCGATCGACCGCTACGAATATGACAGCGCCGGCGCGATCTTGTTGATCATCATCGCCATCGTGATGGTCGCCGAATACGGCTCGAGCTATCTGCGGAAGTTCCTGCAATGAGCGGGCCGGAGCATCACAGCCAGGTGTGGACCTATCGCACGCCGCGCGCCCGGCTGCTCATCTGGACCGGCTGGGTGGCGCTGGTCGCCCTGTTCGTGTGGTGCTGGCAACTGATGACGCGCGACACGATCTGGTTCTTCGTGCAGGATGCGCCGCGCCAGGCCGTCGACATCGGCAGCCGCATGGTGCCGCCGCGCTGGGAATACGTGCCCGAACTGCTGGTGCCGATGTGGGACACGCTCAACATCGCCACGCTCGGCACCATCGGTGGCGTGATCCTTGCGGTGCCGGTGGCATTTCTGGCCGCGCGCAACACCTCGCCGTCGCCTCGCCTGCTCAGGCCGATCGCGCTGTTCATCATCGTCGCCTCGCGCTCGATCAACTCGCTGATCTGGGCGCTGTTGCTGGTCGCCATCATCGGGCCGGGGATTCTGGCGGGAATCGTCGCCATCGCGCTGCGCTCGATCGGCTTTGTCGGCAAGCTGCTCTACGAGGCTATCGAGGAGACCGATCCGCTGCAGGTCGAGGCGATCGAGGCGACCGGCGCCAGCGGCGCCCAGGTGCTCAACTATGGCATCGTGCCCCAGATCATGCCCGCCTTCTGGGCGATCTCGACCTTCCGATGGGACATCAACATCCGCGAAAGCACGATTCTGGGGCTGGTCGGCGCCGGTGGCATCGGCCTGAAGCTGCAGGCCTCGCTCAACGTGCTCGCCTGGGGCCAGGTGACGGTGATCCTCATCCTCATCCTGGGCACGGTGATCGTCAGCGAGTGGGTTTCGGCGCGCATCCGTCACGCGATCATCTGACCGGCCGGCTTGGCCCGATCGCGGCCGCTGCGCGCCGCGAATGCTTGTCATGGCCTCGCCAATCGATCGGATCCGGACCGCGAAGCCAGCCGATCCCGGCCGTGCCTTCCGCGCCGCCGTCATCCAACCTGGTCGACGGCGAAGTCGAACAGCGACTGGGCATGGGTCGCCATCGCCGCGCGCGCGCCCTCGGCATCGCCGGCTTCGAGCGCGTCCAGAATCGCCACATGCTCGCGCGAATCGGGGCCGAGCCGGTCGGCGAGCTGGGCGATCTCGAACAGGCGCGTGGTGGTGCGCAACTCGTACAGGATGTCCGCCATCACCTGGTTGCCGCAGGCATCGATGAACAGATTGTGCACATGGTCGTCGCAGGCCCAGTGGGCGTGCACGTCATAGGGGCGGAGCTGCTCGAGCGCCAGAACCTCGTCGCGCACCGACCCGATGCGACGTGGCTCGATGCGCCCGGTGGCGAGCGCGGCGGCCTCGGCCTCCAGCGTCTTGCGCACGCGCAGGCTCTGCAGATAGTCGCGCAGATCCACCTTGCGCACGACATAGGGCTGGTTCGCCGATTTGAGCACCAGGCCCTCGCCTTCCAGCCTCTGCAATGCCTCGCGCAGGGGGGTGCGCGACACGCCGAGCTGGTCGGCCAGCCGCTTTTCGACGATGCGGTCGCCGCCCTTGAGCTTGCGATCCTTGATCAGGTTGGAAATCGACCGATAGGCGCGCTCGGAAGCGTTGGAGACCGGCTCGCCCGCCTCGCCCGACCGCATTGAAACACCCTGGGCGTGCCCAACCGTTTCCATGAAGTGTCATCCTCTCTGTCGCGCTCTGTGTCGCACGCTCGCGCCGGTTGCATTTGCCGGTCCGTTCACCGTCGCACTCATCGCGCAGCGCGGCCGATGGCGCAAGCGGCCGAATTTTCCCTTGCACCGTAGCGCAAACTGTGCAGCATATAAAGTGTATACACTAAGAACACAAAAATCGTCCTCACCGGGCCTCCATTCAAGGGACCGACAACGAACATGACCATCGCTTCCCCGGCCATCCAAACGGACAGTGCCAGCGAACCGGAGGCCGAAGCCGTCGGGTTGCTGCGTGAAATGATCGCCGCGCAGCGGCAGGGGGAAGCGGCGGTACAGGCCATCGTCACCGACAGGCTGCGGGCATCGGGCTGCGAGGTGACGGTGCGGCCCTTCGATCCTGCCGAAGTGCCGGTGATCGGCGAGTTCGCCGCCGCGCGGGCGCAGACGCCGGGCAGGCGCAAGAACGTCATCGCGCGTCTGAAAGGCGATCCGGCCCGGCGCTCGCTGCTGCTGTTCGCTCATCCCGACAGCGAGCCGGTGAGCGGCACCGAACGCTGGCGGACCGACCCCTTCGCCGGCGAGATCGCGGACGGGCGCCTTTACGGCTGGGGCGTGGCCGATGACCTCGCCGGTGTCGCAGCCGGCGTGCTGGGCATTGTGCGCGCCGCGCAGAGCGGGGCGGCGCTGGGCGACGTCGTGATGGCGAGCACGCCGTCCAAGCGCCATGCGCGGGGCGTCGCCGCAGCGCTGCACCAAGGGTTGGAGGCCGACGGCGCGCTCTATCTGCACCCGGCCGAATCGGGTGCGGGCCTTGGCGAGATCAAGGCCTTCGCCTCGGGCCAGCTCGAATTCCGGCTTACGGTCGAGGGCCGACTGCCCGACACCACCGAGCCTGGCCATGCCGGCTTTGCACATCTGGCCGAAAACCCCATCGAAAAGGCGATGATGGTCGCCAGCGCGCTGCGCGCCCTCGATGAAGAACGCGCCGGCCGCATCCGTCACCCAAGGCTCGAGGCGGCGGTCGGCCGGTCGACCAATTTGATGATCGCGACAATCGGCTGCGGCGAGGACGCGCGCTTCGGCCGTCTCAACGAGCGCTGCGTGATGGGCGGGGCGATCTCGTTTCCGCCCGGCGAGACCATCGAGGGCGTGAAGGCCGAGATCGAGGCGGCAATCGACGGCGCTGCGCGGGCCGACGGCTGGCTGGCCGATCATCCGCCCACGATCGAATGGGTGTCGGGCGTCACCGGCGCCGAATGCCCGGGCGATCATCCGCTCTATCTGGCCGCCGCACGGGCGGTGTCGGCGGTGACCGGCGCTGCGCCGCATGTCAATCCGATGCACACCTCCTCCGACATCCGCAATCCGATCGTCCAGAAGGCCATACCCACGGTCGGCTTCGGCGGACTTTGCGGAGACCTCAGCCAGAACGGAAGACACGACGAATGGATCGACGTTGCCGATTTCCTGCGCACCGTCGATGCGACCGCCGCCATGATCGTCGATTGGTGCGGCACCGAGCGCGCCGCGATTGCGTGAGCGCGCCCAACAAGGACAGTCGCCGCCACCCGGCCGCGGCGGCTGACGCTCGTTAACAGGGAGACCACAATGAACACTGCCAAAGCCTTCGCAATCGGTTCGGCGCTCGCCGCCGCCCTTGCCTTCACCGCCACCACGGCGCTTGCCCAGGACTGTCCGGAAAACCTGCCCCTCGTCGAGGAGGGCAAACTGACCATGTCGATCAACGCGACGATCCCGCCGCGCCAGTACATCGACAATGACGGCAATCTGAAGGGCATGCATCCCGAGCTCGGCAACGAGATCGCCAAGCGGCTGTGCCTTGAGCCCGAATACAAGAATGTCGGCTTCGAGGTGCAGATCCCGGGCCTGGCCAACAAGCGCTGGGACATGGTCAATACCGGCATGTACTACACCGAGGAACGCTCGAAGATCATGCGCATGGTGCCCTATGTGGTCAATGCGCTGGCCATCGTCGTCGAAAAGGACAATCCGCTCGAGGTCAAAGGCTATGAGGATCTTGCCGGACATCCGGTGGGCACCGAGATCGCCGGCTTCGCCGACAAGCTCATCCGTGAGATCAATGACGGACAGGTGGCCGACGGCATGGAGCCGATGCAGATCCAGGCCTTCAATTCGTTTGCCGAAGCGTTCGCCGCGCTCGGCGCCGGCCAGGTGCGCGCCGTGTTCGGCCCGGACGCCACCGCGCACTACTACGCCCAGCGCGGCCAGTTCGATGTCGGCGCCAGTGGCCTCAATCCCGGCCTGCCAAGTTCGTTCGGCTTTGACGGATCGAACGTGGAACTGGCCAACGCCGTCGCCCAGGTGCTCGAGGACATGAAGGCCGACGGAACCTACGATGCGATCATGAGCGCCTATGGAGCGACCACGATCGACAAGTGGGACGCCTACGAGGGCGGCTTCAAGGTCTATCACGCGCCCGAAAGCTGATCGCGGCTCAACCATGGCGCGGCGCGTCCCCCCGTCCGGGTCGGGACGCGCCGCACTGTCCCTGACGGACCGAGAGGAGTGCACCGGTGAACTGGAGCTGGTCCTACTTTTTCGAATATCTGACCAACGGGCTGATGTTGCAGGGGGCCTGGACCACGGTGTGGCTGAGCGTCGTCTCCATGGCCATCGGACTGGGCCTGGGCATCGTCGCGGCGCTGATGAAGATGTACGGCAACAGGGCGCTGCGCTATGTCGCCGAATTCTACATCTGGCTGTTTCGCGGCACGCCCATCCTGATCCAGCTCGTCATCATCTATACCGGGCTTCCGCAGATCGGCATCCGGCTGAGCGTCATCGAGGCGGCGATCCTTGGCCTTGCACTCAATGAAGGCGCCTATCTGGCCGAGATCATCCGCGCGGGCATCATGGCCGTCGACAAGGGCCAGGACGATGCCGGCCGCGCGCTCGGCATGACATGGCGCGAGCGCATGTGGATCGTCATCCTGCCGCAGGCGACACGCACCATCATCCCGCCGCTCGGAAACCAGTTCAACGGCATGCTCAAGACGACCTCGCTCGCCTCGGTGATCTCGATGGAGGAGCTCATGCGCAACGCTCAGATGCTCGCGCAGATCGAGTTCCGCGTGCTCGAGGTCTATATCGTGGCGGCGGTCTGGTACCTCGTCCTGGTGACCATATGGCATCAGATCCAGCTCAGGATCGAGGCGCACTACGAAAAGCCCTTCGGACCGGCGGCGGCCGTCGCCTCCGAGGGCGAGAGGGAACTGGCCAAGGCGGTGCGCGCGGCCGGAGCCACCAACACATGAGCACGCACGGAGAAATGGCGATGACCGAGACAGGACAGGCCACCGCCGCATCGGCCGCGGACACGCTGCCCGAGCCACCGGCCCGGCCCAATGGCAAGGTCAAGACGCTGGGCGAACCCATCGTCACCGTCGAACAGGTCCACAAGTCGTTTCACGGCAACCACGTGCTCAAGGGCGTCTCGCTGACCGTGCGGCAAAGCGAGGTGGTGGTGATCGCCGGGCGCTCGGGCAGCGGAAAGTCGACGCTGCTGCGCTGCATCGATCGGCTCGAGACCATCGATGACGGGCGCATCGTCGCCTGCGGCAATCTGATGGGCTTTCGCGAGACAAACGGCCGCCGCGTGGCGCTGCGCGACCACGAGATCGCCCGGCAGCAGCGCGAAATGGGCATGGTGTTCCAGAACTTCAACCTGTTCCCGCACATCTCGGTGATCGACAACATCACCGTGGCGCCGATCCGGATCAAGAAGGTGCCGCGCGCGCAGGCGCGCGAGGAGGCGCGTGCCCTGCTCGAGCGCGTCGGCCTGCCGGAAAAGGAGAACGCCTATCCGCGCCAGCTTTCCGGAGGCCAGCAACAGCGCGTCGCCATCGCCCGCGCGCTCGCCATGAAGCCGCAGGTGCTGTTGTTCGACGAGCCGACCTCGGCGCTCGACCCGGAGATGATCGCCGAAGTGCTCGATGTCATGGTCGACCTGTCGCATCAGGGCATGACGATGATCGTGGTCACGCACGAGATGGGCTTTGCCCGCGCGGCCGCCGACCGCGTGCTGTTGATGCACGAGGGCTCGATCGTCGAGGACGCACCGCCCGAGGACTTCTTCACGAAACCGACAAGCGATCACACCCGCGCCTTCCTGTCGAAGATCCTGCAGCATTAGAGCGTGCCATGTCCGCCGCGCCGCATATGGCAAACCCGCAACCGGCTCTGGCCGACACCGTCGTTCGCACCGTCACCGGCGACCGCCCGGTACGGGATTTCGAGCGCGTACTCGTCCATGAGCATGTGCTGTTCGACATCGTGCCGCCGGACCGGCGCGGGGGAGACCGCGACGCTCCGATCACCATGGGCAATCGCTGGCAGATCGACTACCGGTCAAATGTCGATGCCTGCAACGCGCACCAGACCGATCGCGCCATTGCCATGGAAGAGATCGCCGCGCTCGCCGGCGAGGGCGGCGATCTGATCGTCGACCAGTCGGTGGCGGGTCTGGCGCGCGATGCCGACGGGCTTAGGCAGGTGGCCGAGGCGACCGGCTGCGGCATCGTCGCCTGCGCCGGCACCTACACCGCGCCATTTCTCGACGAGCACACCGCGCGGATGGATGTCGAGGCGCTGACCACGCGCTTTGTCGCCGAGATCAGCGAGGGCCTCGACGGGACGGATGTCCGGGCCGGGCTGATCGGCGAGATCGGCTGTTCCTCGCCGCTCGAACCGGTCGAGAAGCGTGCCCTGCGCGCCGCCGCGCGCGCCCAGCAGGCGACGGGCGCGGCCATCAGCGTGCATCCGGGCCGCGATACGGCCGCGCCATTCGAGATCGTTTCGATTCTGGAGGCCGAAGGTGCCGACCTCGCCCGTTGCGCAATCTGTCACATGGACCGCACCTTTCCCCAGGGCACCGGACCTTGCCAGCTCGCGCGCACCGGCGTGATGGTCGAGTGGGACTTCTTCGGCATCGAGACCTCGCACTACTGGATGGCCGATCGGGTGGAACTGCCGACAGATCGCGGCCGGCTGCGCGCGATCCGGCACCTGTTCGACCGTGGCCTGGGCGATCGCGTTCTGATCAGCCAGGACATCTGCACCCGCACCCGGCTTCTGCGCTGGGGCGGGCATGGCTACGGCCATATCTTTCGCAACGTGACGACGCTGATGGCGTCGATGGGCTTCGATGGCGAGGAGATCGGCCGCCTTGTGCGCGTCAATCCCCTCGGCCTTCTGGGAATGCCACAGGAGAAGACGGCATGAGCAAACGGTTTCGCGGCACATACACGGTCATGATCACGCCGTTCGATGCCCTGGGCGCGGTCAATTACAAGGCGCTCGCCGACTTCACCGAATGGCAGATCGAAAGCGGCATTGCCGGGCTGATCCCGCTCGGCTCGACCGGCGAGTTCCTGTCGCTGACCGAGGAGGAGCGTCACGGTGTCGCCAGGACCGTCATCGACACCGCGGCCGGGCGCGTGCCGGTGCTGATCGGCACCGGCCATGAATGGACCGACCAGGTGATCGCCGAAAGCCGGGCGGCCGAAGCGATGGGCGCGGACGGCGTGATGATCATCCCGCCCTTTTATTCGACGCCGACCGAGGACGAATTGTTCGCCCACTACAAGGCGATCGGCGAGGCGGTCTCGATCCCGATCATGGTCTACAACAATCCGGCGACGGCCAATGTCGACCTGACCCCGCCCATCCTCAAGCGGTTGAGCGCCATCGACAATGTCCGCTATGTCAAGGAGAGCACGATGGATGTGACGCGGGTGCGCGACATCATCGATCTGTGCGGCGAAGACATGATCGTCTTCGGCGGGATCATGGGGTTCGAATCCTTCGTCAACGGCGCCCAGGGCTGGGTCGCGGTCGGCTCCAACGTGATGCCCGCCGAATTCGCCGAACTGTTCACGCTGACCGCCGACGCGCAGGACTATGACGCCGCCCGCGCTCTCTACAGACGCATCCTGCCGGTCATCCGCATGGTCGGCGGCCATCACTATGTCTCGGCGACCAAGGCGGCGCTCGAACTGATGGGCCATGACGTCGGCGGGCCGCGCGGGCCGCGCCTGCCGGTCGGCCCGGCCGGTCGCGTGGCCATCGCCAGGACGCTTGCGGAACTGGGATTGCAGCCGCTACGCGCCTCGGCATGAAGCCCGGCCATTTCGACTTCGAGGGCGATGCCGTTCCGGCCTTGCCGGGCGACACGATCGCCGCCGCGCTTGCGCGCAAGGGCCATCGCGTCCAGCGCGTCGCCCGCAGCGGCGAGCCGCGCGGAACGTTCTGCGGCATCGGGCTGTGCCATGAATGCCTGGTCGAAGTGGATGGCCGCTCCGCCCAGCGGGCCTGCATGACACCGGCGCGCGATGTCGGTGCGGTGCGCCGCCATGTCGATGGCGGCGAGAGCGCGCTCGGCCGCCTGGCCGCGCCGCCGCAGGGCGGCGAACCGCCGACCCGATCGCTCGACCTCGCCGTCGTCGGCGCCGGCCCGGCCGGCGTTTCGGCGGCGCTTGCGGCGGCCGGCCATGGCTTGCGCGTCGCCCTGATCGACGAGCGCCCCAAGGCCGGCGGCCAGTACTTCAAGCCGCCGCCACAATCTTCGGACGGCGCGCGCAACGACCGGCAGCATCGCGCGGGCGACGATCTGCGCGCCAGGCTCGCGGACGCCGATATCGAGCACTGGACCGACCACGCGGTCTGGTTCGCGCGTCGCCAGGAGGATGGCGTCGCGCTGGGACTGATTGGCGAGGGTCGCGCGCGTCTTGCCCTTGCCCGGGCCGTGATCGTCGCCACGGGCGCCTATGAGCGCCCGGCCATGGTGCCCGGCTGGACGCTGCCGGGGGTGATGACCATCGGCGCGGCGCAATCGATGATCCGCAGCTATGGCGCGGTGCCGGGCAGGCGCATCGCGATCGCCGGCAACGGCCCGCTCGGGCTGCAACTGGCCGCCGAACTGATTGGCGCCGGCGTTCCGCCCCTCGTCCTCGCCGAGCGCGCCAGCCCCGGCGACCCGCGCGGCCTGCCAAGGCTGTTGCGTGCGGCGTGGCACGCGCCGGGTCTGGTCGCCGATGGCGTGCGCCTGCGGGGGGCACTCATGCGGGCCGGCGTGCCCACGCTGACCGGCTGGCAGCTTGCACGTTGTCATGGTGCGGAGCGGCTCGAGGCGGTGAGCCTGGAACCTGTCGGCGGCGGTGCGGAACGGCGCTTCGATGTCGATCTGGCCTGTATCGGCGAAGGATTTCTGCCGCAGGCCGAGATCGCGCGGATGATCGGCTGCGCCTGCGCGCCAGATGCGCGTTCGGGCCTTGCCGTGCCCGAGCGGGACGATGATGGCGCCAGCTCGGTGCCCGGCGTGTGGATCGCCGGCGATGGCGGCGGGCTGGGCGGCGCGCAGGTCGCGCTCGCGCAGGGTACCATCGCCGGCGCCGAAGCCGCGCGCTGGCTGGGCGGACCGAGGGTGAACACCTCGCCGGCACGGGCCGGATTGCGGCGCGCTCGAGGCTTTCAGCGCATGCTGTGGTCGCTTTATGACGCCCCGCCCCGCGCCGAGCCGGCCGACGAGACGCTGCTGTGCCGCTGCGAGAGCGTCAGCTTCGGCGCCGCGCGGCGGGCGATTTCGGACGGGGCGGCCGATCTCGGCGCGCTCAAGCGCGTCACCCGGCTCGGCATGGGCCGGTGCCAGGGCCGCTATTGCAGCGAACCGGCGGCGCGGCTCCTGGGAAGCGGCGATGTGTTCGCGCCGCAGCCGCCAAGCCGGCCCGTGCCGGTGGCCGCGCTGGCGATTGAAAAGCCCGAATGGGGCGGGCACCGCAAGACCGAGGCGCCGGCACCGCGCGCAACACCAGAGCGCGCGCCCGACGCTCCGCCCCTGCCGGCGACGACGGAGCTGCTCGTCATCGGCGCGGGCGTGATGGGCGTCGCCGCCGCCCTGCGCGCCACCGAACTGGGCATGGAGACCGTCGTCGTCGACCGGGGCAGCGTCAACGGGCAGTCCTCGGGCGGCAATGCCGGCAGCCTGCACATGCAGCTCCTGTCATTCGATTTCGGCGCCAAGACCATGGGCCGCTCCGATGCGCTGTTGCAGACGCTGCCGCTCCAGCGCGATGGCATCGCGCTCTGGAAGCAGCTCGAACGGGAACTGGACGCGGACTTCGAGATCGCCGAGACCGGCGGGCTGATGCTCGCCGAAGAGGAAAGCCAGATCGGCTTTCTGAAGGACAAGGTCGCCGCCGAGAAACGTGTGGGCATCGCGGTCGAGGTCATCGGCCGCCAGGAGATCGCGGCAATCGCGCCGGCGGTGTCCTCGCGCATGGTCGCCGCCGCGTGGTGTGCGGGCGAAGGCAAGATCAATCCGCTCCTGGCGACGCCGGCGCTGGCGCGGGCGGCGCGGTCCAACGGCGCGCACCTTGTCGAGCATGTCGCCGTGACGGCCATCGAGGCCGAGGACACCGGCTATCGGGTGACGACGAGCGCCGGCACGATCACCGCCAGACGGCTGATCCTTGCCGCCGGCGGCTGGACCGGCGCGCTCGGCGCCATGCTCGGCGCGCCCCTGCCGGTGAGCGGCGCGCCGCTGCAGATGATCGTCACCGAAACCGCGCCGGCGCTGGCGCCATGCCTTCTCGCCCATGCCGACCGGCACCTGACGATGAAGCAGGCGGCGGCCGGCAACGTCATCATCGGCGGCGCCTGGTCTGCCGGCACCGACGGCCAGACCGGACGTGCGCGCGTGCTGCGCGAAAGCGTGGAGGGCAATCTTTGGGTCGCCGAACGCGTCCTGCCCGCCCTGTCCGGGCTGCACATGCTGCGCTGCTGGGGGGCGATGAATGTCGATATCGACGGCGCGCCGATCATCGGCCCGCTGCCCGGCCGGCCGGACTGCGTTGCGGTGGCCGGCGCCAATGGCTACACGCTCGGACCGCTGCTGGGGCGCATCGCCGCCGAGACGATCCACAAGGGTGCGCTCGATACCGCGCATGAACGCTTTTCACCGGCGCGTTTCGGCGCGCGACAGTCAATGAGAATTCAAACCGAGAGAGGGAACCGATGGACACGATCAAGGTGACGGCGGCGGGGCTTGCATTTGTCGGGCATTTCGAGACCGAGGCAGCACCCAGGACGGTCGAGGTCTTCAAGGCGCATCTGCCCTATGAAAGCCAGATCGTGCATGTGCGCTGGAGCGGGGAAGGCGTGTGGGTGCCGCTCGGCGACACCGATTTCGGCGTAACCTACGAAAACCACACCAGCCATCCCGCGCCGGGCCACATCATCCTTTATCCGGGCGGGATCAGCGAGACCGAGATCCTCTTCGCCTATGGCGGGGTGGATTTTTCCTCCAAGATGGGCCAGCTCGCCGGCAACCATTTCATCACGCTGACCCAGGGGCTGGAAAACCTCGCCGAGATGGGACGGCGGGTGCTTTGGGAAGGCGCGCAACCGATCCGTTTCGAGGCGCTTTAGGCTCTGCTGCGTTTCACCGCGCGGACCGTGCCGCAGTGCATCTGCGTTTGTCGCATTGCCGGCCGCACGCTCCTCAACGCGCTTCAAGTCCAGAACCGACGGCAGACCAACACGTTGGCGGACCCAATCCGGCCCACGGCCAGGGCACACGCGCGATCAGTCCGCTCCGAACAGCCGCTCGCACATGTGCGCGTAGCGGGCAAAGGCATCATCGAGTGCGGCGCTCGCCTCGGCGTCGGGCGCAAACACCTGCGCGATGTGCACGCTGCGCTCGGCGATCGTAGCGACATCGGCACCTTCGAGCGCCGCCCGGCCGACAATCGCCGCACCGGCGGCCGAGGTGTCGCGCTCGGCGATCAGGTGCACGGGCCGGCGGAGGGCGTCGGCCATGATCTGGCACCATAGCGGCGACTGCGCCCCGCCTTCGGCAAGGCGCACCTCGCCGGTCGCCGCGCCGGCCGCCTCATGCGCCCGGACGCATTGGCGCGCGTTGAAGGCGACGCCTTCCATGACGGCGCGGACCATATGGCCGGTGCCATGGGCAGAGGACAGGCCGAAGAACATGCCGCGCGCATCGGGCCGGCCGTACGGCGTCGCAACGCCTTCGAGAAACGGCAGAAAGACCGCCCCTTCCGAGCCGGGCGGGGCATGGGCCGCAAGCCGGTCGAGCGCCTCGAAGGCGGGCGGGGCGCCCCCTTGCGCGAGGATCGCGCGGAACCAGGACAGGCTGAGCCCGCCGGTCATGATGAGGCCGAGCCACAGATCGCGGCCGGCGATGCCATGCGGGATCTGCCAAAGCCCGTGTCGTTGCCTCGGTTCGGGTGCGGTCGCCTCGGTGACGACATGGCCGGCGGTGCCCAGCGTGATGGTCGTGCGGCCGCGCGCGACGATGCCGCAGCCGACCGCGAGCGCGGCGACGTCGCCGGCGCCCGTGGCGACCGGCGTGCCGGGCGCGATGCCGCTCGCCTTCGCGCCCTGCGCGCCGACACGGCCGGCGATTTCGGCCGCCGGCCGGATCGTCGGCATCGTCTGCGGGGTCACCCCGGCCAGTGCGCACAGATCGGGCGCGAACTGCGTGCCACCGCGTCCGGTCATGGCGGTGGAATGGGCATCGCACGGATCGGTTGCCAGTTCACCGGTCAGGCGCAGCAGGATGTAGTCCTTGGCCAAAGCGATGCGCCGCGTGCGCTCCATCAGTTCGGGCCTGTTGGCGCGGAACCAGACGAGCTTGGGCAGAACGCAGATCGCGCTGAGCGCATTGCCGGTCACCGCCGGAAAGTCGAGCGTCTCGGCAAGGATCCCGGCCTCCGCCTCGGCGCGGATATCGAGCCAGATCACGGCATCGGCGAGCGGGCGCATGGCCGCATCGAGCAAGACGAAGCCATTGAGCTGGCCGGACAGGCCGACCGACGCGATCTCGACGCCGGCCTCGGCGATCGCTTCGCGCGTTGCCGCGCAGACCGCGCCCCACCATTCATCGGGGTCCTGCTCGGCCCAGCCCGGCTGTGGCGCCTTCGTCGCATAGGGCCGCGACGTCTTGGCCAGCACCGCTCCGTCATCGTCATGGATCAGCACCTTGACGGCCGAGGTGCCCAGATCGATGCCGAGATAGCCGCGCGCCCTCATGTCACCATCTGCTGGGTGTAAAGTCCGCGGCGCCGAAGATAGCCGAGCCACAGTTCGGCCGATCTGCGCCCGCCCAGTTCGAGCCAGCGCCGGCCCTTGTCGGCCGTCGCCGGCGTCGGGTCGCCGAAGACGCCCGAACGCATGAACATGCCCATGGACAGTTCGGATTTGCCGTAATCGTCGGGCACAGGGGGATAGTCGGCCGCCGCCCGGTCCATGTGGACCAGTTCGGGCGCGATGGCCAGCATGAGCGCGGTCTCGATCTCCTCGGCATGGATGTCATTGGCCCATTGCTCGGAGTCGCATTCGGCGAGCATCTCCTTGAGCCCGGCATAAAGGCTGTTGAGAACGGCGATGTCGTGCTTTTCGTGGATCAGTTCGCGAATGGCGTGCTTGACCGGCTGCGGATTGGAGCCATGGGCGGACAACACGAACAGCGCCTTGACGCCCCAGCCCGAAAGGCTCTCGGCAATGTCGCGGATCACTGCCATGTAGGTATCGAAGCGCAGCGTCACGATGCCCGGCTTGCCACGCCACACCCAGGCATAGCCGACATTGAGGACCGGCAGCACCATGCCCACGCTGCGCCTTGCGGTCTCGATCGCCATCGCCTCGGCGATGCGGTTGTCGGTGTCGAGCGGCAGATGCGGGCCGTGCTGCTCGAACGAGCCGACCGGCAGGATGGCGAAGGGAAAGTCGCGTGCGAAAGCGGCGATCTCGTCCATGGTGGCCCGGCGTGCGTCGATCCAGGTGGTCATCGGCGCTCCTTCCATGTGGCGCGGTAGGCAGGATCGGTGTCCCAGAGCTGCTGGTCGAGCGAACGGCCCGTGGCCGCGCCGGCGGGCAGTGCGGCGAGAAAGGCGGCCGTCTCGTTGAGCAGCGAAGCGGGTGCGAGCTTGTCGCGATCGGCCGCGTCCCAATGGGTGAAGAAGCCGGTGTCGACCATGACCGAGGGAAACAGCGTGTTGACGTTGATGGCATGCGTGACGAGTTCGATCGCGAGCACCCGGCACAGCATTTCCACGGCCGCCTTGGAGCTGCAATAGGGCGCATCGCCCGCCTGCGCGTCGCTGAGCCGGGCGAGCGACGACGTCACGAACACGATATTGCCGCCGCCGATCTGTCGCATGCGCCGTGCGGCGCCGCGCGCGGTCACGAAGGCGCCATCGACATTGACGCGCAGCACGTTGCGCCAGGTCCGGTAGGGCATGTCGACGACCTGATGGTGGTCGAGATCGGTCACGGCGGCATTGGCGATCACCGCGTCGAGCGGGTTCGCTTCGGCCATGACGCGCTCCATCGCCGCCTCGTCGGTGATGTCGGCCTGGCAGCCGGTGAAGCCCTCGCGCCGGGCAAGCCCGGGCGGACAGGCCGCCAGGTCGACGCCCGTGACATGCCAGCCAAGGTCGAGGAAATGATCGGCCAAGGCGCGCCCGATACCGCCGGCGGCGCCGGTGATGACGATGTGCTTGTCGCGTCGTGCCATGCCGTTCACCTTACTTCACCGCCCCGCTGGCCAGCCCTTCGACGATATGGCGCTGGGCGAAACCGACAAAGATCAGCGCCGGAACCATGGAGCAGATCGAAATCGCCGCGATCAGCGGCCAGTCAAAGCTCATCGTGCCGGCAAGGCCGGCCACGACGACGGGCACGGTCTGCGCATCGCGCGATGTCAGGAAGAAGGCGAGCAGGAACTCGTTCCAGGAGAAAATGAACACGATCACCGCCACCGAGGCGATCATCGGCCGGGCGATCGGCACGATCACCATGTAGAGCGTCTGCCACGGCCTGGCGCCATCGAGCATGGCAGCCTCGTCCAGATCGACCGGCATGGCCCGGAAATAGGTCATCAGGAGCCAGACCGACAGCGGCAGGGTCAGCGTCAGATGCGCCATGGCGACGGCAAGGCGCGTGTCGAGAAGGCCCAGGCCCTTGAACAGCACGTAAAGCGGCAGGATGATCGCAAACAGCGGCGCAAGGCGGATCGACAGCACCCAGAAGCTGAGGTTTTCCTGGGCGGCGCCGCGCATGCGCGCCAGCGCATAGGCGGCCGGCACGCCGATGGCGAGCGACAGGATCACATTGGTGACGGCAATGGTAAACGAGTTGGCAAAGGCGCCCACGAGCCCGCTGGCCACGATCTTCTCATAGGCCTCCAGCGATGGCGTGAAGATCAGTCGCGGCGGCACCTCGAGCGAGGCGGCGCGCGTCTTCAGCGAGGCGAGCGCCAGCCAGATCAGCGGGAAGACGACGAACACCATGACGGCGCCCAGAAACCCCCAGCGGATCGCGGTCAGGGCACGGTCGTAGCGGCGCGGCGCGCTCATCATGCGGCCCCCACCTGGCCCCGCACGAAGCGACGGAAGACCAGCAGCGCACCGGCGAGCGTGATTGCCAGCATGATCACGCCGAGCGCCGCGGCCTGGCCGAAATCGAGCTCCTGAAAGGCGGTGCGCCAGCCGAAGATGGACAGGATCTGCGTGGCGCGCCCCGGCCCGCCCCTGGTCATCACATAGATGAGCTCGAAGGTGTTGATGGCGTCGACCAGCCGGAACATGATCGCAACGAAAAGCGCGCCCTTGAGCAGCGGCAGCGTGACGAAGAAGAATTCGTGGAACGGATTGGCCCCGTCCATGCGCGCCGCTTCATAGAAGTCGCGCGGGATCGACTGCAAGGCGGCAAGGAAGATCAGGAACATGAAGGGCGTGCGGCTCCACACATCGGCAATGACGACGGAAACCAGCGCGGCGCGCGGTTCGGCCAGCGGATTGAGGTCGAGCCCGGCCATGGGCAGCAGATAGGCGCCCAGAAAGCCGATCTCGCCATTGAGCAGGAAGCGCCAGGTGAAACCGGCGACCACCGGCGGAATGACAAGCGGCATGACGACGATGGCGCGCATCCAGCCGGTGCCGGCGCGCGCGAAGGTCAGTGCCAGGCCCATGCCGAGACCGAGCATCAGCACGGTCGACAACACCAGATAGGCACCGGTGACGCGCAGGGACTGCCAGAAGTCCGCGCCGCCGGTCAGGCGCGCGAAATTGTCCAGCCCTATGAAGAACCGTTCCGGATCGGTCACCAGCCAATGCTGGGTGCTCATCCAGAACAGATAGACGGTGGGAAAGAGCACCACCGTGCCGAGGGCGACCACCATCGGCAAGACGAACCAGAACCGCCAGCTAACAGCCATGTTGGGACGTGCCCGATCGTGCCTGTCCGCGCCGGACGCCGGTCCGGCGCGGACTTTCGTGCGCGGCGCTCACTCGTAGTAGCCGGCGCGTTCCATGCGCTCTTCGGCCCAGGCCTGAAGCTCCTCGAGCGCCTCGTCGACCGTCTTGGAGCCGGAGATCGCCTCCGAGGCGGCCGTGCCGATGCGTTCCATGAAGGCGTTGAGTTCGGGGATATAGGGGAAGTAATGCGGGTTGGCCTGCTCGTAGCTGGCCTCGATCTGCGACAGCATCTCGGCCGGCCACTTGGCCGTCAGGACCTCGCCATTGGTGATCGAGGGGAAGGTGGAGTAGGGCCAGCCGACGGTTTCGGCAAAGCCCTGCATGGCCTGCTCGCCGGTCAGGAAGGCCAGCGTCCTGAAGGCTTCCTCCTTGTTCTCGGAAAAGGCGCTGACGCCGACCGAGAAGGTCCAGAAGCTCTGGATCGGCTCGCCCGAGGGCCCTTTGGGCGATGGCGCAAACGCGGTGTGGTTCGCCACGTCCTCGTTCTCCGTGCCGCCAAGCGCGGCAAAGCCGTTGATCGCCGAGGGCATGAGAACCACCGCCTGGCCGGCGCCGTACAGGTTCATCATGTCGACCCAGGTATGGGTGGCGATGCCGTCGGGGCCATATTCGCGCGACCATTCAACGAAAGCCTCGAAGCCGGGCCGGAAATCGCCGGTGAAGATCGGCCTGGCGTCGGTCTGGCGAATTTCCTCGGGCGTGGTCGCCCCGCCCTCGAACCAGGCCGGATAGCCCGCATAGGCATAGACGAAGCCGGCAAGATCGAGGCTCGGCTCCTCGCCCGGCGCGCCGCGCATGGTCAACGGATAGACATCGCTCATGCCGTCTTCTTCAAGGCCCGCCTTGATCGTGGCGAGGACATCCTCGAGTTCGGCGGTGGTGGCCGGGAACGCCTCGATGCCGTACTTGTCGAAGATGTCCTGTCGGTAGATCACGCCGGCGCCGAAGGAGTAGTAGGGCAGCGCCCAGAGCTGGCCGTCGACGCGGTTGGCCTCCAGGAACTGCGGGTAGACGGCCTCGGGATCGAAATAGTCGGTCGCGGTCGCCAGCAGGTCGTCGAGCGGTTCGAGGTAACCGGCATAGGAGAAGGTCTGCACCGCCCCGTCCGAGCCGAGCATGACCAGGTCGTAGGTGCCGGTCTGGTTGACCAGGTCGAGCAACACCTTCTGGCGCGCGGTCTCCTCGTCGGCGAACTCGATATTGACCGTGATGTCGTTGGCCTCCTCGAAGGCGCGCAGCTTGTCGGTCTTCTCGGTGCCCGACACGCCGAACATGTCGGCCCAGGCGAAGCCGGGGGCAAAGGCGACGATGTTGATCTCGGTCTGGGCGCTGGCGGATGCCGGCAGGGCGAGCGTCATGGCCGCCGCGGTCAGCAATCTGGCTGATGCTTTCAATTTCACCTCCATCGATCGGCTGTCTTGTCGTCCGCCGTGCACAGCGCCGAACCCGGCACGGAGTGTCATTGACACAGGGCTAGCACAATTGTAATGACCTATCAACAAAAATTGCAAAACCGGCGAAACGGCGGGAAACCGAGTTGACTTCGACAATGCAGAGCGTGGCGCAGACCGCTCCGGCCGAGGCCGACCTCGCCGATGGCGAGCGCGCCCGCATGCTGCGCGCCGCCTGGCTGTATTTCATCGAGGAAAAGACGCAGTCGGAGATCGCCGACGCGCTGGGCCTGTCGCGGTTCAGGGTCAACCGCATGCTGGCCGAATGCCGCGAACAGGGACTGGTGCGTGTCGAGGTCACCGCACCGCTCGCCTCCTGCGTGGCCCTCGAACAGAAGGCCATCAAGACGTTCGGCCTGCTCGACGCGGTGGTGGTGCCGAGCCCCGTGGCGCCCGAACGCACCCATGCCATGATCGGGGCCGGCCTTGCCCGCTACATGTCCGAGCAGGTCGCCGATCCCGAAAACACCGTGTTCGGGCTGGGCTGGGGCCAGACCATGCGCGAGATGCTGCGCTTTCTGCGTCCGGTCTCGCGCCCCGAAGGCAAGATCGTCACCCTGCTCGGCACGCTGCCCCGGTCGTCCGAAGAGAACGCCATTGAAATCATTGGCAAACTCGGCCGCCTGCTCGATGCCGAGCGCTACTACATGACCGCGCCGATCTACGCCGATACGCCGGAGGCGCGCTATGTGCTGACCGGCCAGCAATTCTATTCCTCCGTCCTCGAGCTGATCTTGCGCAGCGACGTGGCCTGCTTTGCCGCCGGCGACATGAGCGAAGCCTCGCTGCTCGTTCGGCACGGCCTGCCGCGCGGCGTGACGGCGACCGATCTTGCCGCGGCGGGCGCGGTCGGCGACCTGCTGGGCACCTTCATCGACATCAATGGCACCCCGATCGATCACCCCATCAACCGCCAGCTTGTCGGGCCGGGGCTTGCCGAACTGCGCATGATGAAGTCGCTGGTGCTGGCATCGGGCGGCGCCGGCAAGGTCGATGTGATCACCGGTGCGCTGCGCACCGGGCTGATCCATGTGCTGGTCACCGACGAGGCGACCATGCGTGCCGTGCTGGCCGCAACGGAACAGGCGGCGTCGGATGCGGCGTGAGGTGCACGAATGATGATCGGCAGCAACAAAAGTGCGAACGGAGGCCGCGGCCATGCTTGAATGGAAACGCCTGACCAATCACGAGGTCGACGCGCTCGACCGGCGATTGCCGGTGCTGATCCCGATCGGGCTGATCGAGGCGCACGGCCCGCACCTGTCGCTCAGTGTCGACATCGACACCGCCGAGTATTTCTCCCGCGCCATCTGCGAACGCACCGGCGCCATCCTGGCACCGGGCCTGCCCTATGGCTTTGCCGACGAGATGCGCGACTATCCGGGCACGATCGGACTGACGACGGGCACGTTCACCAACGTCATCGCCGAACTGGGCGGCATGTTCTGCTTCCACGGCTTCGAACGGCTGATCTTCGTGAGCGGGCACGGCGCCAACAAGGCGGCCTGCGAAGCCGCGTTCTGGACGATCTGGCAAGGCTATCCCGACGCCAGGCTGGCCTGCTGGAACTGGTGGACCGAAGCGGGCATCGGCGGCATCCACCACGCCGACAAGGGCGAGACCGAGGTCGCCGCGGTGACCGGCGCGGTCTATCATCCCGAGCGCGCCCGCGACTACACGATCGAAAAGCCCTGGTACAAGCTGCGCTCGCGGCACGCCATCCATCCGGATTCGGGCGGCATAAACGGCGAGCCGACCAGGGCCGATCTCGAAGCGGGGCGAGCCAATCGCGACAGGACCGTCGAGGTCCTCTCGCAGAAGGTCGCCGACATCATGCGTGCCGAGGGCCTGACCCCGGCGCCAACTGCCCGATAGGACCCGATCATGACCGAGACGATCAAGCGATACCGGACCGGCCAGCGCATGAGCCAGGTGGTGGAGGTGCCCGCCGGCGCCAGCATGCTGCACTTCGCCGGCCAGATCTCGTCGGACCGCACACTCGATCTGGATGGGCAGACCCGAAACATACTGGCCAAGCTCGATACGATGCTCGAGGAAGCCGGCTCGGAGCGCGCCAAGATCGTCTCGGCGATGATCTGGCTGTCGGACATCCGCACGCGCCACCAGGTCAATGCGATCTGGGACGAATGGGTGCCCGAGGGCGCCGCTCCGGCGCGCGCCTGTGTCGAGGCGCGGCTGGCCGAGCCAACCGATCTGGTCGAAATCCAGATCGTCGCCATCAAATGAGGGCGGCGACGATTTTCAAGGCAAGCCGGCCATGGTGACGGTCACGCTCGAGCACGTCCGCAAGAGCTTCGGCGAACTCGAAGTGCTCAAGGACATCTCACTCGACATCAAGGATCGGGCGTTCGTTGCGTTCGTCGGCCCCTCGGGCTGCGGCAAGTCCACGCTGTTGCGCGTGATCGCCGGGCTCGAACAGGTCAATGCGGGCGAGATCCGCTTCGGCGACAGGCGCATGAACGCGGTGCCCGCGCCCGACCGAGGCGCGGCGATGGTCTTCCAGTCCTATGCGCTCTATCCGCACATGACGGTGTGGGAGAACATGTCGTTCAGCCTGCGCATCAAGGGGGTCGGCCGCGCCGCGCGACGGCGCCGGGCGGCCGAGGTCGCCGGGCTGCTGCAACTGGACGACCTGCTCGACCGCAAGCCGGGGCAGTTGTCGGGCGGCCAGCGCCAGCGCGTCGCCATCGGCCGCGCCCTGATGCGCGAGCCCGAAGTGTTCCTGTTCGACGAGCCGCTGTCGAACCTCGATGCGGCGCTGCGCGCGGAGATGCGGGTCGAACTGGCCAAGCTGCACCAGTCGGTCGGCAACACGATGATCTATGTCACCCACGACCAGATCGAGGCGATGACCATGGCCGACACGATCGTGGTGATGAACCAAGGCCGGATCATGCAGGTCGGCGCGCCGATGGAGCTGTACACGAAGCCCACCTCCCTCTTCGTGGCCGAGTTCATCGGTGCGCCGCGCATCAATGCGTTCGGCGGCGAGGTCGAGACCGGCGGTGACGGACAGACCCGTCTGCGCTTCGTCGATCACGCCTCGGTCACCCTGCCGGCGCATGACGTGGCGCCGGGCGCGCGCGTCACGCTCGGCGTGCGCCCGGAAAACGTCGACATTTTGCCGGCCGACGGCGATGCCCCGGCGGACAGCATCGCCGCCGATGTCGATGTCGTCGAGCATCTGGGCGCCGAGGCGCTGGTCTATTGCCGCAGCGACGCGCTGCCATCGACCGTGCTTGCGCGCATGGACGGGCTGACACCGCTCGAGCCAGGCGACCGGGTGCGACTCACGTTCGAGGCGCGGGCCTGCCATCTGTTCGATGCCGACGGCCGTCGGGTCGCGCGTGTCTAGACCGTCTTGCCCGACACGCCCTGCCCGTTACGACCGGCCCGTTACGACCGGCCCGCCGCCGCGGCGACGGTGCGCACGATGGTTTCCAGATCCCGCGGGCAGCGGGCGATCAGCGCCCGCGCGGTTTGGCGGACCGCGTCGCGGCTGACTTGATCGAGATACTCGACCGGGGACTTGCCGTCGACGCGGGCAAGCAACAGCGCCGGCAGATAAGCGGCGACGCGCGCCTCGAACGCGTCGGGCGCCTCCGTGTGCAGATGCTTGCGATAGGCCGTCCACAGGTCCCGCGCGCCGCTGAGCCGATCCGCCGCCAGGGCGGGCTGATGGACCGCCTTGAGCAGAAGGTGGTTCAGGCAGAAGGCGACATCGAAGGCACCATCGCCCATCGTCGCGCATTCGGCGTCCAGCAGGACAGGCCCGGTCGCGGCAATGAGGATATTCTTGGGGCTGACGTCACCATGCACCAGCACCGGCCGTGCCGTGGCGAATGCGGTGCACAGCGCGGCCATGGCATCGGCCAGATCCCGATGGACGCGGCCGATCTCGCGCAGATAGGGGTCGAGGCGCAGATCGGTGAAATCGCCCAGATTGTCGAAGCCGCAGGCATCGAAACCGGGGGCCGCCGAGAGTGCGTGCAGACGGCCCAGCGTATCGCCGACGGCGGCGGCGACGGGCAGCGCAGAGCCGCCGCCCAGCATCTGCGTCTTCCAGTTGGCGGCGGCGTCGGGCGGCAGATAGGCCATGGCGAAGCCGTTCTCGCGGTCCGAGCGGCCGAGAGGGCGCGGCGCGCAGCCCGGTACGGCACGCGCGGCGAACGCCAGCCAGCGATATTCGGCCCGGTTGCGCTCGACCGGGGCGCGCCAGTCGGCGGCGACCTTCAGCCTTGGCAGGGCACGCTTGACGCAGACGGTCCGGCCGGCGACCGTGACCGCGGCGATGTCTGACGATACGCCGCCGGTCAGCAGCCGCACCCGGGTGACCGAACCTTCTTCGCCAAGGCCGATATCGGCGACGATGCGCCGGCAGGCGGCGGCAAAATCATCCTCGGGCGGGATCGTCATGGCACGGAAACGAGGCGATGCTGGCGGTCACTGGTTGACGGCGGCGCCGGCGCGCGGCCATTTGGCGCGCGTGGCCTGGAAGATATTGTTGTAGAGCTGGGCGATCCACTGCTTGCCCTCGATGGTCTGTTCGAGATGGCCGATGGCCGGCCCGATATATGGCTGGACCTGCGACCAGAAGAAATCGGGATATTTGTCGATCAGGTCGGCCGGGGAATCATAGCCCAGCTTCTGCGCCATGCCGATCTCGGAGAATTCGTGGAACAGACCGTTGATCTTGCGGTGATAGAAGGGGTCGCCCATCTGCCCGATCAGGTCGGCCGCCCGCACCAGCGCGAACTCGCCTCCGGTGTCGCCGTAACGCGCCTCGCCGGGTATGGGAAAGCGCGTGAAATCGATGGCCGCCGCGATGCGCTCCTCGTCAACGAACACCGAACTGGCGAACCGCGTTCGCGCATAGATCATGCCGCGCTCGACATGATGGGGCGCCAGAAACGCATCGGAAGCGCCGCGCGGCCAGGGCTTGGTGGTGCCGTCCAGATCGATGACGACCGCATCGTCGGTGTCGCCGGCGCAGATGCCCCGGACATAACCGATGTCATGGACCAGTAGCGCGAGCGTGTAATGCAGCCAGTCCTCGGGCTGCACCGATTCGGAAACCAGGCGGCCCCGCAGGATCTGCTGGCCGACCAGCGTGACCATCATGGTGTGCTCGGCATTGTGATAGAGCGCATCGGAATTGCCCAGCCGCTCGAGAACGAGGCGGGCGGCACCGCCGATATAGGCCGCGTATTCGGATTTGCGGCCGGCGAAATACTGGTCGAACAGCGATTTGAGATGGTCGCCGAAGGCCGAGGCGACGACCGCGGTTGGATTGAACATCCCGTTTCCCCTTTTTCGGCCGCGACCGGGTGTCAATCATACGGCCTTTGCCATCACCCTGCCAAAGTCGTCCGATCTTGCAACAAGATTGCGATAAAATGGCTGCAATTGCGGATCGATGGTCGCTCCGACGGCGATGCATTCGTCGACCAGCGCTTCGACCGCGCGGGTGCCGGACGCATCGCCCAGCGCGGCGACGAGGGCGGCATGCCTGTCGGACAGACGCCGAAACGCGTCCGAGCCGGCAAGATCGGCATCGCCGATGACGATGTCGACATCCTGGCGCTCGATGCGGCCGCGGATTTCGATACGGCCGGCGGGCAGGACCGCCAGGTCGGAGGCGTGCCGGCCGGTCAGGTGGGAGACGACAATGGGGTAGCCCAGCGGTCGGCAGCTCGCCTCGATGCGCGAGGCGACGTTCACCGTGTCGCCGATCACCGAGTAGTTGAAGCGGTGGGCCGAGCCGACATTGCCGACGCAGGCCTGGCCGGTGGCGCAACCGATGGCGAGCTCGATCTTCGGCTTGCCGGCCATCAGATCGGAGCCGTTGAACGAGGCGAGCGCCCGGCGCATGCGAACCGCGGCCAGGCAGGCGCGGCGCGGATGGTCGTCCATCGAAAGCGGTGCGTTCCAGAACGCCATGATGGAATCGCCGATGAACTTGTCGATGGTGCCGCGCTCGTCGAGAATCGCCTCGGACAGGCGGGTGAACAGGTCGTTGAGCACGGTGACGATCTCGGTCGGCGACAGCGACTCGCTCAGACCGGTGAACTTGCGGATGTCGCAGAACATGATGGTCATGTCGCGGGTCTCGCCGCCCAGTTCGAGCCGGTGGCCGGCGCGCTCGATCTCGCCGAGCACCTCGGGCGAGACATAGCGGGCAAAGGAGCGGCGGATCATCCGTTTTTCGCGGTCGGCGACGACGAATTGATAGGCGGTCAGAACGCCGAAATTGACCGCCCCGCCGAGCAGCGGAAAGGTCGCGTCGAACAGGACCCCGGCGCGCGCGTAAAGGCCGTAGCTGGCACCGAGGACCGCGACAGCCGCCACCCCGCCCGTCGCCAGCGAGGCGACCGGACCAAAGCGCGACATCAGCACCGTCACGCCAAGGCCAAGGAAGACGAAGACCAGCAGTTCGGTGCCGGCGATCAGGTCCGAGCGCTGCAGGAAGTCGCCCGTCAGGATCTGCTCGATTATCTGGGCGTGCACCGACACGCCGGGCACCGCCTCGCCGAGCGCGGTGGTGCGGATATCCAGAAGCCCCGCCGCCGAGGTGCCAACCAGCACGATGTGGCCCTCGATGCGCGGCCTGACGGTCTCGGCTCCATCCAGAACGTCGATCGCGGGAACGTAAAGCTGCGGGTCGTCGCGGCGGTAGCGCACCCAGATCTGGCCGTCATCGGTGGTCGGCACGTGAAAATCGGCGATCTGGAGGCGCTCGGTGATCGCCTCGACATCGGGCGAGCCGTGGACGAGCACGGTGCTTGCCCCGAGCGCGACGCGCAGCGCCTCGATGCTCAGGCTCGGCAGCGGCCCGGCGGGCGTCTGCCACACGAGGGGCACGCGACGCACGATGCCGTCCGTGCCGCCCGGATCGACGGTCATGGAGCCGATGCCGGTGGCGGCGGCCTGCAATTCCGGCACCAGCGCAGTGGTCGCTGTCAGGCCGATCAGGCCGGACGCGGGCGCCTGGCCGATCTGCACGAAGCCGGCCTTGTCGTAGTCGATCGCGCCGCCCGGATCGGGCGTTGCGGCTATGCCGAGCACGACCGGCATCCGCGCGATGGTGCGGGCGAAGATGGCGTCATTGTCGAACGGTGCGAGCGTATCGCTGTCAAGGCCCTCGCGCAGGACGCGCGCCAGCGCCGGGTCCTCGGCAAGGCGCGCCGGCGAATAGCGGTCGGGTTCGGCGAACAGCACGTCGAAGGCGATGACGGCGGCGCCGTTGGCGCCGAGGCGCTCGACCAGCTCGGCCATGACCGTGCGTGGCCAGGGCCACTGGCCGATGGCGGCGAGCGAGGCCTCGTCGATGTCGACCACGCGCACCGGCAGATCGGCCGGGGCCCGGGGGTCGATGCGCTGGAGGCTATCGAAATAGAAAAGGCGCAGCGCCTGGGTGGGCCAGGGATCGGCCAGCCGCAGCGCGGCCATGACGATGACGAGCCCCGCGCCAATCAACAGGAATGGCCAGCGCAGGCGGGTCATGGGTTACTCCGGTGGCACAATCCAGAAGCTCGCCGTCACTGGCCGGCAGGCCGGATCAGGTCGATGGCCGCTTTCCGCAGGCTCGGCGGTATTCAGCCTGTGCTGACCAAATCAACGTTCCCGATATCGTCAGAGCCCGCGACGGGTCCTAATCGTCAGCAACCGAATTCAGGGTCACATTCGCCTTCACCCTCTTCCTCGTCCTTGATCTTGTCGATGATCTTCTCGATGACCGGGCCTGCATTCTTGCCGCCCGGCCTGTCGGTGGGCGGGGTCGACGTATCGGGCGCGGTGACGGGATCGCCCGCGGCACCCTCTTCGGACCCCTCCTCGATCGCCCGCTGTTCGAACACCCGCGTATACCGGCTGCAAGCGTTCGTTCTGGTCCGGAACGACCGCAGGAGCGATTGCTGCGAGAACAGATAGGGGAAGCCCGTCGATACGATCTCGCCGGCCTGCTCGTCCGATCCGGGCGTCTGCACCGTGCCGTTACGGTCGGCGAAGACGATCGAGCAGCGGCCGCCGACATCCCGGCAATTGACCTCGCTGCCGCCCTGAAGCCCGCAGAAGCGCACGCGGCCCCAAAGGATGGCGCAGAAGGTCTGGCCAAGCTGGTCGACCCAGCAATCGAAGGTTGTGCCGCGCACGCCCAGCGTCGCTGTCGGCGTTCGGATCTGATAGGCGTTCTTGCTGCTCTTGCCGGACAGGAAGCGGAAGCTGCCGCGCACCGTGGAGACGGCGAACCGGCTCGCCGTGTCGGCCGACTGCATCAGCACCTGGTCGATCTCCAGCGAGGAATTGGGACCGACGACCATCCGCGTGAAGTCGTCGAAGCGCACCTGCACCTGGCCGCTGCCCGCGGTCTCGACCCGGTCGCCCTGCGACAGCCGGTTGCCGGTGATGACCGGCCGAACCGCACCGGCAGAGGTCAGCCGGGCGCTCGGATCGACATCGACCGCGGTCGCGATCTCGCTCGCCCCCGCCGGCGCCGCGCCCATGAAACACGCTGCCAGCAATGCCGACAGGCAGAGATTCCGCCACAGGACCATGTCGCGATCCTCCCCCTTGGATAGCTGTCCGGCAGCATTACCTGTCTGCGGTTGCAAATCAAGGCAATCCACCCAAGGTTAAGCAAATGCGCCGCCAATTGCGGGCGAAAGCGGGAAGCCGGTATTGCCCTTTCCGGCAACCAATGGGCCAGGCGCCCGGTTGCGCCCTTGCAGCGGCCGGCGGGGTGCGGGCCATGCGGGACGGACATCACAGGCGCAGGCTCCAGAGCGCCAGCGCCGGCGTGACGCCCAGCTCCATGACAAGCGCCGCCTGATGGGCCGGGCCCGGCAATCCGACGGTGACCGCCGAAAGGAGCCGGGCAAGGCCTCCAAGGATGACGATCAGGGCGAGCAAGCGGAACCTGGCCGACTGGACCTTGCGGCCGGCCACGGTGGTCGGGAAAGCGATGCCGATGCCGAGCAGGAGCCCGGACAGGTAGCGAAAGTGGCTGTCGGCATCCGGCGTCCCCGGGCCGTCCGCCAGTGACGCGAACCCGGCTCCCAGCACGACACCCGCCGAGCCGGCGGCAATCGGCACGGCCGAAAGGACGAAAACGGCGACGCGAAAGGCCGCGCGTTCGCGCCGCCGTGCGGCATCAGGCAATGTCACGGCCTTGCCGTCCCTCTCGCGGCGAAATCGAGGCGCGATGCCGGTTCGACGTCGTCATCGAAGTGTCCCCTTCTTCGGCCGATCGAATCGAGGCCCTGCGGATCACCCTGCGACGGCCGAACCGGTTCACTTGGGTGCGGGCGGGCCACGCGCTTATCAGGCGCCCGACGGCTTGAGCCGTCGCGCCAGGGTCTCGATCCGGTCATCGGACACCGTGCGGGGCACGATGCGGTAGCGCGCATTGACAAAGCAGAACAGCGCGAAGGCCAGCAGGCCCAGGCAAATGGCGATGACAAGCGCCTGGCCGTAGGGCTGCTGCTTGAGCCATGAAAACGTCTGACCCAGTCCGCCGGCCTGTGCCGGATTCGCCCGAAGGGCCGCATAGACGATGAACGCGCCGATGATGGTCACCACCGTCGCCTGGGCGACCACGCCCGCCCGCAATACCGTGTTCCAGCGGAGGGTGAACTCGTTGGCGCGAAGAAAGGACAGGTATTTCTGGTTCCACGCCTTGAGGTAGTAGTAGATGCCGGAGCCGATCGTCAGCAGGCCGGCCACCCCGACGAGCCAGATGCCCGCCGGCAAAGACATCAGCCAGCCCACCGCCTGCACGATCGAGGACCGGTTGCCGGTTCCGCCGCCGGCGGCGAGGACGATGGTGATCGCACCCACGCCAATCGCGCCATGGACGACCCCGGTCGTGACCTGTCCGGCGCGCGCGACAAGGCCCTTGCCGTCGGACCCGTAGGCCTCCAGATCGTAGATCGCGCAGGTGACGCGCCAGAGCGCATAGGCGAGCAGACCCGCGCCGATCAGGCTCAGCACGACGACCCCCCATGTGGATGTCTCGAGCGTTCGGAATGCCGAGGACGTGCCTTCGGCCTGTCCGCCCCGCCAGATCGCCCAGAGCGACAGGCCGGCAACGGCGACATAGACCAGGCCGCGGCCGGCATAGCCCGACCGCATCATCGGCACTGCCCAGGATAGATCACGC
Source organism: Roseitalea sp. MMSF_3546 (assembly GCF_030732865.1). Taxonomy (GTDB): domain Bacteria; phylum Pseudomonadota; class Alphaproteobacteria; order Rhizobiales; family Rhizobiaceae; genus Roseitalea. The sequence continues at coordinate 31,728 of NZ_JASHKB010000018.1, read as the reverse complement.
TTGCCCATTATCACCTCCTTGACAGCGCAACGCGGCGCCAAAGCCATCGTTCCGCCTGGCCGCCATGCGCGAGGGCCGCACGCGTCGGCGTGCCCTGGCGTCGACCGCCGGCCGGCTTGCCTTCCAGCACCACCGCAGGCACCTTTGGCGGCGGGGCCGAGCCATGGCGAGCGGAGGTGCAGGTGAGCGATCTGGCCGATCTGGCGGGGCGCACGAAGGACGTCTATGCCCGCAAGGGTCTGCAATATGACGACGAGCGCTCGCGGGCGCTATTCGAACGGGGCTGGCTGGACCGGTTCCTCGCCCTTGTGCCTGCCAGGGCGGCCGTGCTCGATGCGGGCTGCGGCGCCGGCGCGCCGATTGCACAATACCTCATCGCGCAAGGCTGCCGGCTGACCGGGATCGACCTTTCGGTCCCGATGCTGGAGCGGGCGCGCGTCCGCTTTCCCCGCGCGCGCTGGCTGGAAGCGGACATGCGCGGGCTTGACCTGCCGGACCGGTTCGACGGGATCGTCGGCTGGCACAGCTTCTTTCATCTCACGCCGGACGAGCAGCGCGAGACGCTTGGCCGTTTCGCCGCGCATCTGCGCGAGGGCGGGGCATTGATGCTGACCGTCGGCCCGCACGCATCCGAAGCGATCGGCCATGTCGGCGGCGAGCCGGTCTATCACGCCAGCCTCGCCCCTGGGGACTATGAGGCGGCGCTTCGCGCGCTCGGCATGCGCATCGTGCGTTTCGTTGCCGAAGACCCCGAATGCGACCATGCCAGCGTCCTGCTCGCGCAGAAGGCCGAGCCGGGCGGGCGACGCCGCTGATCGGCTCGAGCGCGCGTGACGCCGACATCCGTCGCCAGGGTCGTCCGGCAGATCGCGGCCGGTTGGCTTGCGGCCCGATCCGCAGCCGGAAGCGTCCATGCCGGGCTGGCGCCCGCGGCCGGCTCCGGCTTCCATTGGCTCTGGACCTCGACCACGGTCAGGCGCTATCTGACGGTATGAACATGCAGACAAGGACAGCGCCGCGCACGCGCCGCGAAAAGAACGCCGAAGCCTCCCGCAAGGCGATCCTCGACGCGGCGCTGGTCGAGTTCTCCACCCAGGGCTTCGACGGCGCCCGCGTCGACACGATCGCCGCCCGCGCCGGGGTCTCAAAGCCGCTCATCTACGACTATTACGGCGACAAGGAAGCGCTCTACGGCGCGGCGCTCCTGGAGGCCTATGTGCAGATCCGGCAGGGCGAGCAGGCACTCGATCTGGAGGGCCTGGAGCCCGACGCGGCGATCCGCAAGCTCGTCCGCTTCACGATGGACCATTTCCGCGAGAACCCCTGGTTCATCGCCATGCTCAACACCGAAAACCTGCGCGGCGGCGAAACCATCCGCAGCCTGCGGGACGCCGCCGAGATCCAGTCCGGGCTGATGCGCAAGCTCAAGACCATCCTCGACAAGGGCGTCGAAAAGAAGATGTTCCGGCCCGGCGTCGACCCGGCCGAACTCTACATCTTCATCGCGTCGATGTGCTATTTCCCGCTGTCCAACAGGCACACGCTCAGAATGGTGTTCAAGGCGCCCATCGACGATGCCTGGCTCGAACGCCGCGCCCGCGAGGCCGGCGAGATGATCCTGCAATTCCTGCGTCCCCGCTGACGGTCCGGCGCAGTCGGCGCCAGGCAAACGCCCCTCCCGCCGCGCCCGCGGGCGACATCCATCGGGGTGCCTGGACGCATCCACCGCCCGCGCGACGGAAACGCTTGACGAGCCAAGCTACTGACTAGTAGGTAATGTTCAGCATCACAGCGCCCGACAGCGATCTGTCGCGCGCCAAGGGGAGGCATTCATGCACACACGCCGCATCGGGATCATCATGCATGGCGTCACCGGCCGCATGGGGATGAACCAGCATCTGATCCGCTCCGTGCTCGCCATTCGCGACCAGGGCGGGCTCGCGCTCGAGGACGGCGCGCGGCTGATGCCGGACCCGATCATCGTCGGGCGCAATCCGGTCAAGGTCGAGGCGTTGGCCGAAAAGCACGGCGTTGCGCGCTGGACGACCAATCTCGAGGCGGCGCTGGCCAACCCGGACGACGAGATCTTCTTCGACGCCGCCTCGACCCAATTGCGGCCCGGCCTTTTGCGCCAGGCGATCGATGCGGGCAAGCATGTGTATTGCGAAAAGCCGGTGTCGGAAGGGCTCGAGGAGGCGGTCGCGATCGCCCGCCATGCGCGCGACAAGGGCGTCAAGAACGGCATCGTGCACGACAAGCTCGACCTGCCCGGCCTGATCAAGCTCAAGCGGTTGCGCGATGCCGGCTTTTTCGGCCGCATCCTGTCTGTCAAGGGCGAGTTCGGATACTGGGTCTTCGAGGGCGACTGGATGCCCGCCCAGCGTCCGAGCTGGAACTATCGCGCCGCCGATGGCGGCGGCATGGTTTCGGACATGCTGTGCCACTGGCGCTACGTGCTCGACAACGTCATCGCGCCGGTCCGCTCGGTCAGCTGCACCACCGCCACGCACATTCCCGAGCGCTGGGACGAAACCGGCGCGCCCTATCGGGCGACCGCCGACGACGCCGCCTACGCCACCTTCATGCTTGACGGCGACATCGTCGCGCACATCAATTCGAGCTGGTGCACGCGCGTACGCCGCGACGATCTGGTCACCTTCCAGGTCGACGGCACGCACGGCTCGGCCGTCGCCGGCCTGCACAGATGCTTCAGCCAGCACCGGGTCAACACCCCCAAGCCGGTCTGGAACCCCGACGAGCCGCAGGCGCTCGAGTTCTTCTCGCACTGGGAGGAGGTGCCCGACAACACGGTCTTCGACAATGGCTTCAAGGTGCAGTGGGAGCAGTTTCTGCGCCATGTCGTCGACGACGCGCCCTGGAAGTACTCCCTGATGGAAGGCGCCAAGGGCGTTCAGCTTGCCGAGGCCGGCTACCGCTCGGCCCGGGAGCGCCGCTGGGTCGACCTGCCGGACCTGGAGGGCTGATCGATGGCCGTGCTGCACCTGCCCAACGCCGATGGCGGTCTTGCGCCCTTCACGCTGACCGCCGGCCCGGCACCGGAGCCGGGCGCGAACTGGAACCGCACCGCATACGCCGCCGCCCATGTCGTCGCCGATCCGCTGGCCGACAACGACCCCTGGCTCGAGGCGGCCATCGACTGGGACGGCACGCTCGCCTTTCGCGAGCATCTGTGGAGCCTGGGCTTCGGCGTCGCCGAGGCGATGGACACCGCCCAGCGCGGCATGGGCCTTGACTGGCCGGCCGCGCTCGAACTGATCACCCGTTCGACCGCCCTTGCCAGGGCCGGCGGGCACCGCATCGCCAGCGGCGCCGGCACCGAGCACCTCAAACCGGGCCCGGATGTCACCGTCGATGACGTCATCGCCGCCTACGAAATGCAGTGCGAAGCGGTCGAGGCGGCCGGCAGCCGCGTGATCCTGATGGCCTCGCGCGCCCTTTGCCGGGCGGCAAGGAGCCCCGACGACTATCACCGGGTCTATGGCCGCGTGCTCGGCGGACTCGCCAGGCCGGCCATCCTGCACTGGCTCGGCGACATGTTCGACCCCGCGCTTGCCGGCTATTGGGGCTCGACCGACGAGATGGCGGCGATGGCGGTGGCGCTCGATGTGATCGCGGCCAATGCGGCCAAGGTCGACGGCATCAAGATCTCGCTGTTGTCGGCGGAAAAGGAAGTGGCGATGCGTCGCCGCCTGCCCGAGGGCATCAAGATGTATTCGGGCGACGATTTCAACTATCCCGAGCTGATCGAGGGCGATGCGCAGGGCCATTCGGACGCGCTGCTGGGCATATTCGACCCCATTGCCGGGCCGGCGGCGCGCGCGCTCAACGCCCTGGCGCGCGGCGACACGGACGCCTACCGCGCCGCCTTTGGCCCCACCGTGCCGCTGTCGCGCCATATCTTCAGGGCGCCGACGCGGTTCTACAAGACCGGCGTGGTGTTCCTGGCCTATCTGACCGGTCATCAGGACCATTTCACCATGGTCGGCGGCCAGGAGAGTGCCCGTTCGACGCTGCATCTGGCCGAGATTGTCCGGCTTGCCGAGGCGGCGGGCCTGTTCGCCGATCCCGACCTGGCCGCAAGGCGCGCCCGCCCGGTCTTCGCCGCGCGCGGCGTGGAGGCCTGACATGCCCGCGCCCGAGCGCCTGTCGCTGAACACCGCCACCGTCCGCCCGCAATGGAACCTGGCGCAATGCGTCGATGGCTGCCTGCGCCACGGCATCGGCGGTATCGCGCCCTGGCGCGACAAGGTGCACGAGATCGGCCTCAAGCAGGCCGCAAGGGTCATTGGCGGCTCGGGTCTCGCCGTCAGCGGGCTGTGTCGCGGCGGCATGTTCACCGCGCAGGGCGCGCTCACCGATGGCGTGCTCGAGGACAACCGCCGCGCCGTCGACGAGGCCGTGGCCATCGGCGCGGCCTGCCTGGTGATGGTCGTCGGCGGGCTGCCCGAGGGATCGAAGGACATCGCCGCCGCCCGCGCCATCGTCACCGACGGGCTGGCGAAGACGCTCGACTACGCCCGCACGGTGCAAATGCCGATCGCCATCGAGCCGCTGCATCCCATGTATGCTGCCGACCGTGCCTGCGTGAACACGCTTGGCCAGGCGCTCGACATCTGCGACGAACTTGGCGACGGGATCGGCGTCGCCGCCGATGTCTACCATATCTGGTGGGACCCCGATCTGGCCGCCCAGATCCGGCGCGCGGGCAAGCGGCGCCTCCTGGCCTTCCACATCTGCGACTGGCTGGTGCCGACCACCGATCTGCTGCTCGACCGCGGCATGATGGGCGACGGCGTCATCGACATTGCCGGCATCCGCGCCATGGTCGAGGCCGAAGGGTTCGACGGGCTCAACGAGGTCGAGATATTCTCGGCCGGGAACTGGTGGAAGCGCGAGGCCGACGAGGTGCTCGCCACCATGGTGACACGCGGCCGCACGGCGAGCTGAGCGCGCCATATGTGCCGGCAAGCGCGCAAGCACTGCCCTTCAGCATCCGCCGCGAAGGCACCGTCCGCGATCGGGCGAGGCCCGCATCGCGTTCAGGCGCCTTTGCGCCCGAACGCCCTGCTCAGACCGGCCTGCAGCCAGCGCCGGCAGGCCGGGATGCTGACGATGATGGACAGGGCGATCACCGCCGCAAAGGTGGCCGAGATCGGCCGGGTGAAGAACGGGGTCAGGCTGCCATCGGACAGGATCAGCCCGCGCCGCAGGCTCTTGTCGAGCAGCGTGCCCAGGATGATGCCCAGCACCAGCGGCGCCATGGGATAGTTCATCTGCCGCAGGATGAAGCCGAGCACCCCGAACACCACCATCACCCAGATCTCGAAGATGCGCTGGGTCAGCGCATAGGGCCCGATGACGCAAAGAGTGAAGACCAAAGGCATCAGGATCTCGCGCGGCACCCGCAGCACCAGCACGAAGACGCGGCTGAGCAGCAGTCCGAACACGGCAATCGCCAGCGTCGCCAGAACCAGCATCACGGCGACCGAATAGATGAAATCGGGCTGTTCGATCATGATCATCGGCCCCGGCCGGACGCCGTGGATGAACAGCGCCGCGATCAGCACCGCCGCCGGCGCCGAGCCGGGCACGGCCAGCGTCAGCGCGGGAATGAGCGCGCCGGGCACGACCGCGCTGTTGCCGGTCTCAGCGGCGGTCAGGCCCTCCTGCGAGCCCTTGCCGAACTGGTCGCGCTCCTTGGAAATGCGCTTGGCGGTGGCGTAGGACGCCCAGGCACCGATATCCTCGCCGACGCCGGGAATGATGCCGACCAGGGTGCCGATGACGCCCGAGCGACCGATGGTGAACTTGTAGCGCCAGACATCGGTCAGCCGCGGCAGGATGCGGTCCTTTTCGTTCTTGTCGATGACGAGCTTGGCCTTGGCCCGCCACATCACGGTGAGCACCTCGGCGAAACCGAACGCGCCGACCATGGCCGGGATCAGGCCGATGCCGCCATTGAGCTGCGAAAAGCCCATGTTGAAGCGCACATGCGCATGGATGCCCTCCGAGCCGATCATCGCCACCATCAGCCCGAGCAGGCCGGCGATGTAGCCCTTCAGCGGGCTGACGCCGCCGGTAAGCTGGCCGGAGATGACGATGCCGAACACGGCCAGCCAGAAGAATTCGAACGAGCCGAAATTGAGCGCGGCCTCGGCCAGCGGCGGTGCCAGCATGACCAGCAGCAGGATGCCGACGAGCGTGCCCAGCGCCGAGCCCGCCGTCGCCAGCGCCATGGCGTATCCGGCGCGGCCCGCGCGCGCCAGCGGAAAGCCGTCCAGCGAGGACGCCGCGCTCGCCGGCGTGCCGGGAATGTTGAGCAGGATCGCGCTGCGCGAGCCGCCATAGATGGCGCCCACATACATGCACACCAGAACGAGGATCGCCGCGTCGCGGTCGAGCGTGTAGGTCAAGGTGGTCAGCAGCGCGACACCCATCGTCGCCGTCAGGCCGGGCAGCGAGCCCACGAAGATGCCCAGCAGCGTCGCCCAGGCAACGTGAAACAGCATGGTCGGCGCCAGGAACGTGCCGAAGGTGCCGGCAAAGGTCGCAAGTCCCTCCATCACGGCAGCCTCACCAGAAACGCTTCCTGAAACAAAAGGGAGACCGCCGCGGCGGAGACGACCGCAAATCCGATCGCCAGGGCGACCCTGACCGCCCGGCCGCGCAGCGATTGCCGCGGATCGAAGGTGAAGTGGATCACGAAGACGCTGATATAGATCGCCGTCGCCGCAAAGAAGGGCAGCGTGCCGACCAGCACGAGCGCATAGACGATGCTGTATCCGGCGGCGAAGGCGAGGTTCGACCAGCTTGCCGAGGAGGCTTCGGCACCTTCCTGCCGGTCATCGCCGGCGGCCCGCTCGGCCCGGCCCGAGGCCGATGCGAACAGGGCGAGCGCGCAGACCATCATCGTCGCGCCCAGGATCATGGGCAGCAGGCCGGGTATGCTCGCCGGGTGAATCTGGCGGATTTCCAGCCGGTCCATGGTGTAGCCGCCAATGAGCATCGCCAGCCCCAGTGCGAACAGCACGATGGCGGTGATCTGGTCGGCGCGTGCACTGTCGAACCGCATGCCAAGCCCGAGCACAGGTTAAGAAGGGAACGAGTATGGACCGGCACCGGGCCGGTGCAAAGCGCCGTGGCGCCGGCCTTGCTGCCGGTCGGCGCCACGGGCGTCGGGTCGGCCTACTGTGCCGCGCAGTCGATGCCTATCTCGGACGGGTCGATGACGGCTTCGCCGCGATCGACGCGGGCGCAGGCTTCCAGGATCACCACCGGCATGGCGACCTCCAGGGCCGCCTCGCCATAGCTCGGCGCGAACACGGCGCCGCGGTCGGAGGCGTATTCCTGCAGTTCGGTGGAATTCATGACGACGTCCTGCCAGACCTGGTCGACCGTGTCATAGACCTCCTGCGGCGCGCCCACCGGGATGAAGACGCCGAAATAGTCGGCCGCGATCTTCATGTCGGGCAGCCATTGGGTGACCGGCGGGATCGGGTCGATGCCTTCCACCGTCAGCGGCTCGTCCGACAGGACGGCGAGCGCCCGCAGCCGGCCGGCGCGGATCATCTCGGTCTGCTCGACGGCGAGCTGGGTGGTCGCCATGACCTCGCCGCTGGCCGCGGCGATCACCGCCGGATTGCCGCCGTCATAGGTGACCATGCGCGCCGAAAAGTCCTCGCCGGCGGCCTCGCGCAGCGCCGCAAGGGCCATGCCGCCCGACGAGTTCACGCCGGCGGTGCCGATGGTGATCTGCTCGTTCTTCATCGCTTCGAGAAGCTCGCCGAAGTCCTGCCAGGGCGCGTCGACATTGACGCTGACGACCGGCACGTTGGCGACGTGCAGATAGATCCTGTAGTCCTCGATCGAGGTGTCCTCGATCAGGCCGGTGACCGCATAGGTGGCATTGTTGGCGATGGCGTTGGCGGTCCAGGTATAGCCGTCGCGCGGCGCCTCGAGCGCGGCGGCCGTGCCGATCGAGCCGGACGCGCCGGGCTGGTTGACGACGACCACCTCGGTGCCGAGTGCCTCCTCGAGCAGCGGCGCGACGACGCGGGTGACCTGATCGGTGGAGCCGCCCGCCGACCAAGGAACGATGATGTTGATGGGGCGATCCGGCTGCCATTGCGCGGCAGCGGGGGCGGCGGTGAGCATCAGCCCTGCCGCGGCCACCGCGGCGGCCTTCAGACCGGTCGAGAACATGTGCATACTGGGCTCCTCCCGTTAGATTACCGACCAGTAGGTAACAACAGTTCACGGCCGTCGTCAACGGGCAAATGGGAGCGGTTCCTCCGCGGGTTCGGCGGCGGCCGGTTCGGGCGTGAGATGGCGCCGGGCCGACGGGGCGCGGCCGGACGGCGCGGCCGCATCAGGTAGCCGCGCCCTTCAAGAACCAGCACCACCCGATAGACCTCCTGCAACGAACGGCCGAGCCGCTGGGCTATCTGGCTGGGCGTTATCGGCTCGATAAGGTTCGACATGAACTCGCGCACGTCGAGCGCCGGCACGGCGTAGGAGGAGCCGGTGGCGCCGCTACGAGCCTGAGCGGCGCTGCCCGCCTGCCCTGCCCTATGGCACCACCGGCGTGTCGTCCATCGCAAGGTGCAGATCCGGTCCGTCATAGGGGTGGGCGCGTGCGACGGCCTCGTTGAGCGCCACGCCCAGTCCCGGCCCGGTCGGCACGGTCGTGTAGCCGTCCTCGAGCGCAAGCGGCGTCTCGAGCAGTTCCGCATGAAAGCCGGACCAGTCCCTGATCGCTTCCAGGATGAGGAAATTGGGAAGGCTCGCGGCCAGCTGGATGTTGGCCGCCGCCGCGATCGGGCCGCAATAGCAGTGCGGCGCGACAAGCGCGTGATGCGTCTCGGCGATGGCGGCGATCTTCTTGGTCTCCAGGATGCCGCCCGACCGACCGAGATCGGGCTGGATGATCTGCGCCGCGCCCATCGCCAGAAGCCGCGCGAACTCATACTTGGTCGTCAGCCTTTCGCCGGTGGCGACCGGAATCGTGGTCGCGCGGGCGAAAGCGGCCATCGCCTCGGGCATGTCGGGCGGCACCGGCTCCTCGAACCATAGCGGATCGTAGGGCTCGATCGCCCTGGCCATGCGCGCGGCGCCCGACGGCGTGAACTGGCCATGCGTGCCGAACAATATGTCGGCGCGGGTGCCGACCGCTTCGCGCACCGCGGCGACCATCGCCGCCGACCGTTCGATGTCGGTCAGGAGCGGCTGGTGCGGATCGTGGATCGTGTAGGGGCCGGCCGGGTCGAACTTGATCGCGGTGAAGCCGCGCGCGACCCATGCCAGCGCCGCCTGGGCCGCCGTTTCCGGATCGTTGTAGACGGTCCGGCCTTCCGTTTCGGCCGGGTAGACCGAGCCGGTGGCGGGATAAAGATAGGTGTAAGAGCGCAGCCGCTCATGCACCGCGCCGCCGATCAGCCGATGCACTGGCTGGCCGGCATGCTTGCCGATGATGTCCCAGCAGGCCATTTCGAGCGCTGACAGGCAGCCCATCATGGAGATGTCCGGCCGCTGGGAGAAGCCCGACGCGTAGCACCGCCGGAACAGCGTCTCCACGTCGTGCGGATCGCGCCCGATCAGGTAGCGCGCCGCCGCGTCCTCGATCATCGCCGCGGTGACATGCGGGCCGAACGTGGCATTGTAGGCCTCGCCATAGCCGATCACGCCGTCGCTGTCGGTCAGCTTGACGAAGATGAAGTAGCGCCCGCCCGGCGTGCCTTCGGGTGTGCCAACGACAAAGGTTTCGATGTTGGCGATGGCGGGCATCGTGCAGCCGATCGATCACGGTTGGGGCAGGCCGCGTGGGCCAAAGCCATGTCACCATGACCAGGGCGCGCCGGCAAGCCTTGCGCGCGTTGCTCGCGCCCGGATCGAGGCGGCACGACACGACAATCGCCGGCAAGCGGTCGGCGTACAGCGTTTACGGTCGCGCGCAGATTGTCCGGCGACTGCGAGAGCCCGCATGGGTGCGCGGTCGCGATGCGATGGCAGTGTCCGAACCGGATCACTGGAACGGCCAGACCAGCGGGATCATCACCATGGCGATGGCGAAGGTGGTCACGTCCATGATCAGCCCCAGCCGCAGGAAGTCGGTGAAGCGATAGCCGCCGGCATTGTAGACAAGCGTGTTGGTCTGATAGCCGATCGGCGTGATGAAGCTGGCCGAGGCGGCGATCATCACCGCGACCACGAAGGGGCGCGGGTCGAGCCCGAGGGCGGTGGCGAGCCCGATCGCCACCGGCGTGACGATCACCGCCACGGCATTGTTGGTGACCAGTTCGGTCAGCACCGTCGTCAGGATGTAGACCGCCGCCAGGGCAACGATGGGGGCCAGATCCATCAGGAACGGCTCGACCGCGCCGACGATGATGGCGACGAGTTCGGTCTTTTCCATCGCCATGCCGACCGCCAGCATGGCGCCGATCAGCGCCAGCACCCGCCAGTTGACCATCTGCACCGCCTCGTCCGCTTCCACGCAGCGCGTGGCCAACACCAGCACCGCGCCGATCAGCGCCAGCCCGGCAATGGGCAGGACGTTGAACGCCGCCCCCACGACCACGCTCAGCGTGATCGCGATGGCGAGCGGCGCCTTGTCGCGCCGGTAGCCGCGCTCGGCGGGTTCGGAGACATTGACCAGATTGTTCTCCTCGGCGAACCGGGACAGGTCCTCGGGCGCCCCCTCGATCAGCAGCGTGTCGCCGACCTCCAGCGGCGTCGTCTCGAACCGGTCGGCCATGTTCAGTCCGCCGCGATGCAGGGCGATCGGATAGATGCCGTAGCGGCGCCGCAGGCGCAGGTGGCGCAGCGTGCGCCCGAGCACGCGCGCGCCGGGGCCGATCAGGATCTCGATCACGGTCGAGCTGCGCGCACCGGTCTGTTGCAGGCGCCGGTCGCCGGGCGCGCCGAGCTGGCCCTCCTCCTTCATCGACAGGATCTCGGCCACCGGCGAGCGCAGCACGACGATGTCGCCGGCGCGCAGCACCACGTCGTCCAGTTCGCGCCTGAGCGAGGCATCGCCGCGCAGCACGTCGATGATGCGCCGGTCGGGCTGGTTGAAGGCGGGCACTTCACGGGCATGGGCGCCGATATGCTGCGAGCCCTGCTCGATCACCGCCTGGACGATGAACTTGCGCCCGCCGCTGGCCGGGCTCAGCGCCGCAATGCCCTGGCGCTCGGGCAGCAGGCCGCGGGCGGCGAACATGACCACGATGCCGACCGAAGCGACCACCAGCCCCACCGGCGCGATCTCGAAGATCGAAAAGGGCGCAAGGCCGGCATCGCGCGCCACCGTGTCGACCAGAAGGTTGGTCGAGGTGCCGATCAGCGTGCAGGTGCCGCCCAGAATCGCCGCATAGGACAGCGGGATCAGCAGCTTGGAGGGCGACTGGCTGGTCTCGCGCGCGATCTGGATGGCGACCGGGATCATCAGCATGACGAGCGGGGTGTTGTTCATCACCGCCGACATCGCCGCCGCCGCGCCCAGGAAGGTGAAGAAGGTCAGCGCCGGCCGCGCCCGGGCGTGGCCGGTGGCGAACCGCGCCAGCCGTTCGACCGCGCCCGTGCGCACCAGCGCCGCGGACAGCACGAACATCGCCGCGATCGTCGCCAGCGCCGGCGAGGACAGAACGCCCAGCACCTCGCCGACATCGACGATGCCGAGCACAAGCAGGGCCGTCACGCCCAGGCCCGCCACCACCTCGGGCGCCCGCCACTCCAGCGAAAAGCCCACGAACAGCGCCATGATGACGAGCGCTGTTGCAGCCGGGGCGAGCAGGGCGGCGTCGGTCATCACGACGCGTGCGTCCCGGCGCCTACCAATGCGGCGGCCTGTCGACCGGCGGCGCTTCGCCGAGCCGTCTTTCGAGCTCGCCGAACCGGTGCCGCAGCGCTTCGAGCTTGCCGCTCAGATCGGCGATCACCGCGTCCTGGGCGGTGACCACCTCGTTGAGTTCGTCGATCGTCCGGGCCTGGTGGGCGACCTGGATTTCAAGCTCGTCGAGACGTTCGTTCTGGGTCCTTGCCATCGATGGTCCTGCACGATCGCCACCCCGGCTCGCCGCAATGGTTATCACGGGCGGCCGGCGCTGTCTAAGAAATGCGCCGCGACATGCCGCCATCGCGGCTGTGCGCGGCGGCTTGAGAGCGTGTTTTCGTGCTGGATTCAACGAAAAGAAATGCTAGGTTTTAAACGTTTGAACAAGTTCCTTCCGGGCACGGACCCCCTCATGGCGCCATACGCAATCGAGCTGGCCGGCATCAACAAGAGTTTCGGCGCCGTCCATGCCAATCGCGATATCGATCTGGCCGTCGAGCAGGGCACCATCCACGGCATCATCGGCGAGAACGGCGCCGGCAAGTCGACGCTGATGTCGATCCTTTACGGCTTCTACCAGGCCGATTCGGGCGAGATCCGGGTCGGCGGCCAGCCGGTGACCATCAACACGCCCAATGACGCCATCGCCCTTGGCATCGGCATGGTCCACCAGCATTTCATGCTGGTCGAGAATTTCACGGTGCTCGAGAACGTCATGCTGGGCGCGGAGGGCGCGCAGCTGCTCTCCGGCGGCATCGCGCGGGCCCGCGCCGAACTGGAGCGGCTGGAAAGGGAATATGCGCTGGAGGTCGATCCCTCGGCGATCATCGAGGAGCTGCCGGTCGGGCTGCAACAGCGCGTCGAGATCCTCAAGGCGCTCTATCGCGGCGCCGAGATCCTGATCCTGGACGAGCCGACCGGCGTGCTCACCCCGCCCGAGGCCGACCATCTGTTCCGCATCCTCCGCCAGCTCAAGGAGCAGGGCAAGACGATCGTCCTGATCACCCACAAGCTGCGCGAGATCATGGCCGTCACCGACAATGTCTCGGTGATGCGGCAGGGCGAGATGGTCGCCACGCGCAAGACGGCCGAGACCTCGGTCGAGGAACTGGCCGAACTGATGGTCGGCCGCCGCGTGCTTCTCAGGGTCGAAAAGGGCGAGGCCAGCCCCGGCGCCGTCAAGCTCGCCGTCGAGAACCTGACCGTCAGGGACAGTCGCGGCGTGACGATGGTCGATGATGTGTCCTTCGAGGTTCGCGCCGGCGAGATCGTCGGCATTGCCGGGGTGGCGGGCAACGGCCAGAGCCAGCTCATAGAGGCGATCGCCGGCATTCGCCGCGCCGAGAACGGCCGCGTGACGCTCGATGGCGAGCCGGTGAGCGTGACCGGCGAGGCCGATCCGGCCATGCTGCGCACGCGCGGCATGGCGCATGTGCCCGAGGACCGCCATCACATGGGGCTGGTGCTGCAGTTCGAGGAGAACGAGAACGCCATCTTGGGCTATCATGCCAAGGACAGCTATGTGAACGGGCCGATGCTCGATCTGGCCAGCATCAGGCGCGATGCGGCCGAGAAGATCGAGAAATACGACATCCGCCCGCCCAATTGCCGGCTGAAGACCGCCAACTTTTCCGGCGGCAACCAGCAGAAGATCGTGCTGGCGCGCGAGATGGAACAGGATCCGGCCGTCCTGATCGTCGGCCAGCCCACGCGCGGCGTCGATGTCGGCGCCATCGAGTTCATCCACAAGCGCATCATCGAGATGCGCGACGCCGGCAAGGCGGTGCTGCTCGTCTCGGTGGAGCTCGACGAAATCCGCTCGCTGTCGGACCGGATCCTGGTCATGTTCGCCGGACGCATCGCCGGCGAGCGTGGCCCGGAGGCGACCGAGGGCGAACTGGGGCTCTTGATGGCCGGCGTCGCCGATGAGACCGAGGCGCCCCGCACCAAAGAACGCTCCACAGAACCGGAAACCGAGGCGGCCGAATAGCCATGGCAGCGCCCTATGCCAAACTGCCCGGCTGGGTCGATTACGGGCTGATCCCGCTGATCAACCTGGTCGTCGCCTTTCTCGTCGCCGGGCTGGTCGTGCTGCTGGTCGGCGAAAACCCGCTGCGCGCGGCGGCGCTGCTGGTTCAGGGCGCCTTCGGCTCGGGCGACGGCATCGGCTACACGCTGTTCTATGCCACCAACTTCATCTTCACCGGCCTGTGCGTGGCGGTGGCGTTTCATTGCGGGCTGTTCAACATTGGCGGCGAGGGGCAGGCCTATGTCGGCGGGCTCGGTGTCGCCATCGCGGCGCTGACGCTGGACACGGTGGCGCCCTGGTGGATCACGCTGATCGCCGCGACCGTCATGTCGGGGCTGGTCGGCGCGGCCTGGGCCTTCATACCCGCCTATTTCCAGGCCAGGCGCGGCAGCCACATCGTCATCACCACCATCATGTTCAACTTCATCGCGGCCAGCCTGATGGTCTATCTGCTGGTCGGCCCGCTCAAGCCGCTGGGCAGCCAGGTGCCGGCGACGCGCGACTTCGCCGAAGGCGCGCAATTGCCGCGCCTTGACTGGCTGATCGAGATGTTCGGCATGAATGTCCGTTCGGCGCCGTTCAACGTCACCTTCCTGCTGGCCTTGGCCGCCGCCTTCGGCGTTTGGGTGCTGATCTGGCGAACGCGCCTTGGCTACGAGATCCGAACGATGGGCTTTTCGCCCACCGCCGCGCGCTATGCCGGGGTTCGGGACACGCGCATCATCGTCGTCACGATGCTCATTTCCGGCGCGCTCGCCGGAATGATGGCGCTCAACCCGGTGATGGGCGACCAGGAACGCCTGCAGCTCGACTTCGTCACCGGTGCGGGATTCGTCGGCATTGCGGTGGCGCTCATCGGCCGGTCGCACCCCGCCGGCATCGTGCCCGCCGCCATCCTGTTCGGCATGCTCTATCAGGGCGGCGCGGAGATCGCCTTCGAGATGCCCAATATCTCGCGCGACATGATCGTCATCATCCAGGGGCTGGTGATCCTGTTCGCCGGCGCGCTCGAGCACATGTTCCGGCCGGCGATCGCGCGCGCCTTCGGCGGGCTGGCCGAGGGGCGGCCCAAGCCCTCTGCAGCAGTGACACGCTAGGCCGGCCATGGGCGCGCTCGAAA
This sequence comes from Roseitalea sp. MMSF_3546, assembly GCF_030732865.1. Taxonomy (GTDB): domain Bacteria; phylum Pseudomonadota; class Alphaproteobacteria; order Rhizobiales; family Rhizobiaceae; genus Roseitalea. The sequence continues at coordinate 16,728 of NZ_JASHKB010000018.1, read as the reverse complement.
CCTTCATCCTGATCCTCGATTCCACGGTGCGGCTGTCGATCCCGCTGATGTTCGCCGCCCTCGCCGGCCTTTACTCGGAGCGCGCGGGCATCTTCGACATCGGGCTCGAGGGCAAGATGCTGGCCGCCGCCTTTGCCGGCGCGGCGGCGGCCGCCGTCTATGGCTCGGCCTGGATCGGCCTGTTCTTCGCCGTCATGGTCTCGATCGGCCTTGCGCTGGTGCACGGATTTGCCTCGATCACCCACCGCGGCAACCAGATCGTCTCGGGCGTGGCGATCAACTTCATCGCGGCCGGCACCACCGTCATTCTCGGGCAGGCCTGGTTCCGGCAGGGCGGACGCACGCCGCCGCTGAGCGCCGACGGCAGCCGCTTCACCGCGATCGAACTGCCCTTCGCCGAGGCCATTTCCGGCGTGCCGGTTGTCGGGCTCGTCTATTCGGAGCTGATTTCGGGTCACTCGATCCTGGTCTATCTGGCCTTTCTCGCCGTGCCGTTCACCTGGTGGGTGCTGTTTCGCACGCGCTTCGGCCTCAGGCTGCGCGCGGTGGGCGAGAACCCCGGCGCGGTCGACACCGCCGGCATTTCGGTGACCTGGCTGCGCTATCGCGCGGTGATCTGCACCGGTATCCTGTGCGGCTTTGCCGGCGCCTATCTGTCGGTCGCCCAGAATGCCGGCTTCGTCAAGGACATGACCGCCGGCAAGGGCTTCATCGCGCTCGCCGCGCTGATCTTCGCCAAGTGGAAGCCGGTCAACGTCATGTTCGCCTGCCTGCTGTTCGGCTTCCTCGACGCGGTGGCGATCCGCTTTGCCGGCATCGAGATCCCCGGCCTGTTCGAGGTTCCCCCGCAATTCATGCAGGCCCTGCCCTATATCCTGACGGTGGTGCTGCTGGCCGGCTTCATCGGCCGGGCGATCCCGCCCAAGGCCGGCGGCCAGCCCTATGTGAAGGAGCGCTGACATGGCCGACCTCGCCGCACTCTACCGTGCCGCCATCGATGCGATGGGCAAGTCGCGGGCGACCTATTCGCGCTTTCCGGTCGGCGCGGCGATTCTGACCGCCGACGGCGCCATTCATGCCGGCGGCAATATCGAGGTGGTGTCCTATCCCGAGGGCTGGTGCGCCGAAACCACCGCGCTGTCGCACTACGTGATGGCCGGCGGCGGCGAGATCACCGACATCTGCGTTCTTGCCGAAAAACTGCCGCTGTGCACTCCGTGCGGCGGCTGCCGCCAGCGTCTGGCCGAATTCGCCCCGCCGCATGCCAGGGTGCATCTGTGCGATGCCGGCGGCATCGCCCGGACCATCGCGCTGGCCGACCTTCTTCCCCTTGCCTTCGACACGGATGTCCTGCGCCCATGATCACGACCATCGATCACATCGTCGACAAGCTCGAAGGGCTGGCGCCGGTGACCGCCTTCGTGCTGGGCTCGGGTCTTGGCGGGCTGGTCGAGGCGGTCAGCGATGCCGTGCACATCCCCTATGGCGAACTGAAGGGATTTCCGGCCTCGGGCGTCAGCGGCCATGCCGGCGAACTGGTCGCCGGCAGGCTGGCGGGCAAGCCGGTGCTGATGCTGTCGGGCCGCGCCCACTACTATGAGAAGGGCGATGCGGGGGTGATGCGCCCGGCGATCGAGATCCTCGCCGGGCTCGGCATCCGCAATCTGGTGCTGACAAACTCCGCCGGATCGCTGCGGCAGGATCTGCCGCCCGGCTCGGTGATGCTGATCACCGACCATATCAACTTCGCCGGCGCCAATCCGCTGATCGGCGAGGAGAGCGACCGGCGGTTCGTCGGCCTGACGAGCGCCTATGACCCCGAGCTTTCCGACCGGCTGCGGGCGGCCGCAAGGGCCGAGGACATCGCGCTGGGCGAAGGCGTCTATATGTGGTTTTCCGGACCGAGCTTCGAGACGCCCGCCGAGATCCGCATGGCACGCTCCATGGGCGCCGATGCGGTCGGCATGTCGACCGTTCCCGAGGTGATCCTGGGCCGGTTCGCCGGGCTCGACTGCGCGGCCTGCTCGGTGATCACCAATTACGCGGCCGGCATGACCGGCGGCGAACTGTCCCACGACGAGACCAAGCAGATGGCGCCGGTCGGCGGCAGGCGGCTGCAGGCGATCCTGACGCGTTTCATCGCCGACATGCCGTTGTGACGGCGATCGGTTGACGGCCACCGCAGGGCGGGCGACAAACGGGCATGCTGGCACAGGAATTCATTCGCACCAAACGCGATGGTGGCGTGTTGACCGGCGAGGAAATCGCCGGGTTCGTGCGCGGCGTCGCCGACGGATCGGTGACCGATGCGCAGATCGCCGCCTTCGCCATGGCCGTCTTCTTCAACGGCATGGAACGCGAGGAGACCGTGGCGCTGACGCTTGCCATGCGCGACAGCGGCGACGTGCTCGACTGGTCGGGCATCGGCCATCCCATCGCCGACAAGCATTCGACGGGCGGCGTCGGCGACAATGTCTCGCTCATGCTCGCGCCGATCGCGGCGAGCTGCGGGCTCGCCGTGCCGATGATCTCGGGCCGCGGCCTTGGCCATACCGGCGGCACGCTCGACAAGATGGAGGCGATCCCCGGCTACGATGTCGCACCCGACAACGCGCTGTTCCGCGCGGTGACCGACGAGGTGGGCTGCGCCATCATCGGCCAGACCGGCGATCTCGCCCCGGCCGACAAGCGCATCTATGCGGTCCGCGACGTCACGGCGACGGTGGAGAACCTTTCGCTGATCACCGCCTCGATCCTGTCCAAGAAGCTCGCCGCGGGCCTTGGTTCGCTGGTGCTCGACGTCAAGTTCGGAAACGGCGCGTTCCTCGACGACATGAAGGCCTCGCGGGCGCTCGCCCGGAGCCTGGTCGAGGTCGCCAACGGCGCGGGCACGAAGACCACCGTGCTCCTGACCGACATGAACGAGCCGCTCGCCTCGGCCGCCGGCAATGCGGTCGAGGTGCGCAATGCGGTGCGGTTCCTGACCGGCGAACATCGCGACGCACGGCTCGAGGAGGTCGTGATGGCGCTCGTCGCCGAAATGATCGTCCTGTCCGGGCTCGAGACCGATCTCGCCCGCGCCTCGCAGCGCGCCCATCAGGTGCTCGATGACGGCGCGGCGGCGCAGACCTTCGGCCGAATGGTCCACGCGCTGGGCGGGCCGGCCGACTTCATCGAGCGCTTCGAGCACCATCTGCCGGACGCTCCGCTGATCGAGGATGTGCCGGCGCCGGCCGGTGGTTTCCTCGCCGCAATCGATACCCGCGCCATCGGTGTCGCGGTGGTCGAGATGGGCGGTGGCCGCCGCCGCGCCGAGGATGCGATCGACCATGCGGTGGGCCTGTCCGACATCGCCGGCATCGGCACCAGGGTGGACAGTGGCGATCCCATCGCCCGCATCCATGCCCGCGATACGGCGGGCATGGCCCGCGCCAGACAGGCCGTGCTGGCTGCGGTGACGATAGCGGACGAAGCGCCCGCCGCGCGGCCGGTCATCGCCGAGAAGGTGACGGGCTGAGCGGTCGAGGGTCAAGCGACGGGTGTTGGCGATCGTGCCGGGCGCGGGGATCGGGCGGTACACGAGGTGCCGGACGGCGCGGGCTACTGGCGCAGCACCAGCGTGCCGTTCTCGACGGAAAAGCCGCGCAGCCGGTTCATGAAACTCATGCCGATCAGCACCGTGTTCAGCGCGTCGTCCTCCAGCACGAGCGCCTCGACGTCGCGCACGCGGATCGACCCGAGCCGCACCTCGTCCAGCACGGTGAGGGCGGCGCTGACCGTGCCGTTGGCGGTGTCGACCCGATAGATGAAATCGGCCCGCGTCAGCGCGATGCCGGCGCGGCGGGCCGTTGACCGGTTGATCGCCACCGCCGTCGCGCCGGTGTCGATCATGCCCTTGGCGCGCACCGCGTTCAGGTGGAACTCGGCGATATGATGGCCGCGCCGGTCGGCGCGCAGGCGCTCCACCCCGGCAAGCGTCACGGGCTGTGTCCCGGTGTCGTTCGCCGGCGCTTCGGGCCGTTCCTCGCGCGCCACGCCGGCGATCTCGTCCATGCGCTCTGGATTGCCGGTGACGAACTCGGCCCAGCCGATGGCGGCTGCCGAAACGCCGGCCAGCAACATGACATAGCGGAACATCGCGGTCTCCCTGCCGGCCAAGTGTCGGGCGGCAGGCTTGTCAAATGGCTAATCGAGCCCAGCTTTTGGCGCGCCGGTTAACCGGCTGTTGCCGCGACGGCCGCAATTGCCGCTACTTGGTGCCGTACATCCGGTCGCCCGCATCGCCCAGCCCCGGAACGATGTAGCCGTGATCGTTGAGATGGCTGTCGATGGACGCGGTGATGATCGGCACGTCCGGATGGGCCTTCGAGAAGCGCTCGACCCCCTCCGGCGCGGCCAGAAGGCACACGAAGCGCAGATCCCTGGCGCCGCGCGCCTTGAGCTTTTCGACCGCCGCGATGGCCGAATTGGCCGTCGCCAGCATCGGGTCGACGACGATGCTCAGCCGGTCGGACAGATCCTCTGGCGCCTTGAAGTAATACTCCACCGCCTCCAGCGTTTCGGGGTCGCGGTAAAGGCCGATATGGGCGACCCGGGCCGAGGGCACCAGATCGAGCATGCCCTCGAGCAGCCCGTTGCCGGCGCGCAGAACGGAGGCGAAGACGAGCTTCTTGCCGGCCAGCAGCGGCGCTTCCATGTCGGTCAGCGGCGTCTCGATGGTCTCGGTCGTCATCGGCAGTTCGCGCGTCGCCTCGTAGCACAGCAGCAGCGAGATCTCGCGCAAAAGCCGCCGGAAGCCGGCGGTGGAGGTCTCCTTCTTGCGCATCTGGGTGAGCTTGTGCTGGACGAGCGGGTGATCGACGACGGTGACGCTTTGCATGGGACGGCCTTTAGGAGAAGGACGTCGGCAGCCTAGCGGTCATCGGCACGCCACGGAAGAGCCGGGGCGCGCCTTGCGGCCGTGATGCACAGTCAATCGGTCGGCGCGTCGATCCCCGCGAGCAGCCGGGCGCGCGTCGGCGCGTCGCAGAACGCCGCCTCGATGGCCGTGCGGGTGACCGATCGCAGCGCCGCCGCATCGAGACCGAACGCTTGATGGGCGATGGCGTATTCATTGCCGATCGATGATCGGAAATGCGGCGGATCGTCCGAATTGAGCGTCACGCGCACGCCCGCCGCCCGCAGTGCGTTGAAGGGGTGCCGGCCATAGCCGGGAAAGACGCCCAGCACGATGTTGGAGGCCGGACACACTTCGAGAACCACGCCCTCCGCGGCGAGCCGCGCGACCAGGGCCGGATCCTCGATGGCGCGCACGCCATGGCCGATCCGCTCGGGCGCGAGATGATCGAGCGCATCGCGCACGCTGTGCGCGCCGCACAGTTCGCCCGCATGGACGGTGATGCCCAGACCGGCCGCGCGCGCGATGTCGAAGGCGCGCACGAAGTCCTTGGGGTGATGCATGCGCTCGTCGCCGGCCATGCCGAAGCCGGTGACGAGCGGATGCGGATTGTCGGCGATGTAGCGCGCCGCCCGCTCGACCGCCTTGGGGCCGCCATGGCGCAGCCCGGTCGCGATCATCCGGCCCTCGATGCCGGTTTCGTGCCTTGCGCGTTCGATGCCGGCGGCCAGGCCGGCAATGTAGCCCGCCGCGCCGAGACCGACCATTTCGGCATGGTCGGTGGCGATGAAGATCTCCGAATAGATGCAGCCCTGCGCGGCCAGGCTGACCAGATAGTCATGGGCGAGCGCGGCGAAATCCTCCTCGGAGCGGAACAGCCCGGCGATGGTGTCGTAGACTTGCAGGAACTCGGTGAAATTCGCCCAGCGATAGGCGCCATCGGCGATCACGCCCGAAAGATCGACGCCGTGGCGCGCCGCCTGGCGCATGGCCAGCGCCGGGCTCGCCGCGCCCTCGATATGGCAGTGCAGTTCCGCCTTGGGAACCGCGATGACGGCCTGCGGCAGGTCCGGTGCTGCGGCCCCGACGGCGGTTTCGAACTGCGGCATTTTCCCCTCCCGCCCTTGCGCGTTCCATTTGCCGGGCATCTGATCTAAATGAGCGCAAAGCGAGTTCGCGCGCAACCGACCCATAGCAGGCCTCATGTCCGATTCACGCACAGGCACCGACGACGCGATGAAGCGTTCGTTCGGCTACGAGAACGTCACCGAAGGCGAGAAGCAGGCCCGCGTCGACGACGTCTTTCACAAGGTCGCCCGACGCTACGACCTGATGAACGATCTGATGTCGGGTGGCATGCACCGGGCCTGGAAGGCGGCGATGATCGCCGCGCTCAACCCGCCGCGCCGGCCCGGCTGGCGCATGCTCGACGTCGCCGGCGGCACGGGCGACATCGCCTTGCGCGCGATCGACGCCTCGCGCGGCCATGCCCATGTCACGGTGCTCGACATCAACGGCTCGATGCTCGCGGTCGGCCGCGAACGCGCCGAACGTCGCGGCATTGCCGGCAATCTCGATTTCGTCGAGGCCAATGCCGAGCAATTGCCCTTCGAGGACGACGCCTTTGACGCCTACACCATCGCCTTCGGCATTCGCAACGTGCCCGACATCCAGGCCGCGCTCGGCGAGGCCCGGCGCGTGCTCAAACCCGGCGGACGGTTCCTGTGTCTGGAATTCTCCGAGGTCGTCGTGCCCGGCCTCGAGCAGTTCTACCAGGCATGGTCGTTCAACGCCATTCCGCGCATCGGTGGCTTTGTCGCCGGCGATGGCGAGCCCTATCGCTACCTCGTCGAATCGATCCGCAAGTTTCCCCGTCAGCGCGACTTTGCCGCCATGATCGAAAAGGCCGGCCTGTCGCGCGTGCGCTGGCGCAACTATTCGGGCGGCATCGCCGCGCTGCACTCGGGCTGGAAGATCTGACCCGATGAGCACCTGGCTTGCAGCTATGCGCCTTGCCCGCGCGGTGTGGGTGCTCTCGCGCGAAGGCGTGATCGCGGCCCTGCCGCGCCAGGGGCTCTCGGGCCCGGCGCGGACCGGACACGCCATCGCCACGCGGCTGGCGCGGCGCCGCGCCGAGGGGCTCGACAGCGCCCAGCGCATGACCAAGGCGATCGCCCGGCTCGGCCCCTCCTATGCCAAGCTCGGCCAGTTCCTGGCCACGCGCCCCGACATCATCGGCCTGCAGATGGCGCTCGATCTGGCCAATCTGCAGGACAACATGGAGAGCTTTCCCACCGAAAAGGCCAAGGAGCGCATCGCCGATTCGCTCGGCCTTCCGGTCACGGCACTGTTCTCGCGCTTCGACCCGCCGATTGCGGCGGCGTCGATCGCGCAGGTCCACCCGGCCCATGTGCGCAACCGCGACGGGTCCGAACGCAAGGTCGCCGTCAAGGTGATCCGGCCGGGCGTGCGCACGCGGTTCGACCGCGACCTTCAGAGTTTCTTCATGTTCGCGCGCATGCAGGAGCGCTACATCCCGGCCACGCGCCGGCTGCGCCCGGTCGCCGTCGCGCAGACGCTGGCCCAGAGCACCCGCGTCGAGATGGATCTGCGGCTCGAGGGCGCGGCGCTTTCCGAACTGGCCGAGAACACGCGGAACGACCCCGGCTTCCGCGTGCCCCGCGTCGACTGGGAGCGCACGGGACGCGACGTCCTGACGATGGAGTGGATCGAGGGCATCAAGATGAGCGACATCGAAGCGCTCAGGGCCGCCGGCCACGATCTGGAGAAGCTGGCGGTCAACGTCATCCAGTCCTTCCTGCGCCATGCCATGCGCGACGGCTTCTTTCACGCCGACATGCATCCGGGCAATCTGTTCGTCGTGCCCAATGGCGACATCGTCGCCGTCGATCTGGGCATTGCCGGCCGCATCGGGATCAAAGAGCGGCGCTTTCTGGCGGAGATCCTTTACGGCTTCATCCGGCGCGACTATCGCCGGGTGGCCGAGGTGCATTTCGAGGCCGGCTACGTGCCGCCGCACCACGATGTCGAGGCGTTCGCCCAGGCGCTGCGCGCCGTCGGCGAGCCGATCCACGACCAGTCGGCCGAGACCATCTCGATGGGCAATCTGCTGACGCTGCTGTTCGATGTCACCGACATTTTCGACATGCAGACCCGGCCCGAACTGCTGCTGCTTCAGAAGACCATGGTGGTCGCCGAGGGCAATGCGCGCATGCTCGACCCGCAGTTCAACATGTGGCAGGCGGCCGAGCCGATCGTCGGCGACTGGGTGCGGCGCAATCTGGGCCCGGCCGGACTTGCCAAGGATACACGCGACGGCGTGCATTCGGCGCTGCGGCTGGCGCGGCAACTGCCCGATCTGGCCGAGCGCACCGAACGCTTCGCGCGTGAGATCGAAGACATGGCCGACAACGGCATCCGGCTGTCGCAGGAAAGCATCAACGCGATCGGCAAGGCCGAGGCGCGCGAAAGCCGTTGGGGCCGGGTGGCGCTGTGGGTGGTCGCGGTCGCCGCGATCTGGCTGGCGATCGTCAGTTGATCGGAGCGGGCGCATTCGGTTGACGATGTCATGCTTTGAAGGCCTTGACCGAGTCACGCACGCTCGCCCACCGACGATGGAGGACTTCATTGGTCGAGATGCGAAAGCAAGGCCCGCGGACGATCTGGCTGTTTGGGTGGCCGGCCCCGACGACATTGTGCCTGCCCGACCGGAAGGCTCCTCGTTTTCTGATCGGTCGGCGAAATCGTTAGCCGCTTGGCCGTTCATCAAACCGTTTTCGCCGTCTTCTGTTTCGGCCGGTTCGGCAGCTTCGCGGGACCTGTCTGTTCGGCTCCTGTCGGTCGAAGCATGCTCGTCGTTTTTCAATACCCAGGTCGTTCCGCTTTTCGGACGAGGCGGGTCTTCATCTCCGAGCGGATCGATCGCGGGCCTCGCACGGCCGACCAATTCGAGAAGGTGCCCACGAAGGAACGGGACAAGGGGACCGTGGCGGCGGCGACAAGTGCTTGAAATGATTGGCGCACCCGGGAAGATTCGAACTCCCGACCCCCAGATTCGTAGTCTGGTGCTCTATCCAGCTGAGCTACGGGTGCTGGCGCCGATCCTGTCGGACCGCGACAAGCCGGCTAGGTAGTCGCTTGGCGCGGCAATTGCAAGCACGATCGCACAAGTCGGTGCGATCAGTGCCCGCTTGCCGATGAACGGCGTGTCTGGCGGGTCTGCGTTGCATCGGCCCGTTCGCCGCGCCGGCCGGATATGGCGGCGGGAGCGTCGGGCAGGCGGATCTCGAAATGGGTGCCCACCGCGCGGTCCTCGCGCAACTCCAGCGTGCCGCCATGGGCGCGCACCAGTTCGTTGGCGATGGCAAGGCCGAGCCCGGTGCCGCCATTGCGCGCGGCGCCGCTGAAAGGGGCGAACAGATTGTCGCGCGTCTTCTGCGGCAGGCCGGGACCGGTGTCCTCGATGGAGATGATGACGAGGGTGCCCATGCGCGCCGCCGAGATCGACAGCCGCTTGACGGTGACCGGGTCGTCGTCGCCGCGCATGGCCTGCACCGAGTTGCGGCTCAGATTCATGATCACCCTGAAAAGCTGCTCGGGATCGGCGTCCACTTCCATGCCCTCGTCGATGGCGGCGGAGAACTGGATCGGATCGTCCGGCTCAAGGCCCAGCAGTTCCTCGACATCGGCGACGATGCGGGCCAGCCGCACCCGGCGCCGCGCCGGCGCCTGTTCCTGCGCCTTGCCATAGGACAGGACTTCGGAGGTGTAGGTCACGGCCCGGTCGATGGTGCGGATCAGCTTGGGCGCGAAACGGCGCACGGACGGGTCGTCGGTGTCGGCGATCCGGTCGGACAGCAATTGCGCCGAAGCCAGGATGTTGCGCAGATCGTGATTGATCTTGGAAACGGCAAGACCCAGATCGGCCAGCCGCTTCTGGCTGCGCAGGGTCGACTGCAGCCGTGCCTGCATACCGGCGAGCTCGCGCTCGGCAATGCCCAGTTCGTCATCGCGCCGCGCCGGGCGGATCACCGCGTCGGCGTTCGAAGGATCGGCCGCAAAGCGCAACATGGAGGCGGTCATGCGCTCGATCGGACGGATCATGATGCGGTTGATGGCCAGGAACACAAGCGTGGCGGTGATCAGCGCGATGATCAGCGACAGAACCGCGATGTTGCGGGCGTAAACCAGCATCGCCTCGCGCAGATAGCTGTCGGGCATGACCAGTTCGATGCGGCCGTCGCTGTCGCCGATGGCGCCGGTCACGCGCAGCATCTCGTCGCCGCCGACGAACAGCGTGGCGAAGGCGTCGCCGATCGCGCCGAGCGCGGTGAAATCGGTGACGTCGACATGGCGGTCGACGGCGCCAGGCATTTCGGAGACGACCAGAAGGCGCGACTCCCCGCCCATGCGCAGCGCGATCGCCCTGGCGCCGATGGCCATGAGCACGTCGTCCTGCACCCGGCGCGGCAGCTGCGCGGTCGCCTCGGCGGTGATCAGCACGCTGGCGGCGGCCGCCGTGTTCAGCCGCTGCTCGAGCCAGGTGATGCGGAAATTGGCGACCGAAGGCACGAAGATCAGCACTTCGGCGATCATCACGAACAGGATGGTCAGCCACAGCAGCTTTGCCGACAGGCGTCGGCGCGGACGGCCCGGCGCGGGGCGCGCGGGCGGTTCGTCCAGGGTCTCCTGCGGCTCGGTTCGGGGCGCTGTCATGGCTGCAACGTAATGCCGGACGACCGTTTTGGCCAATGCCGCTGCCCGTCAGCCGAAACGGCGCAGAAAACCGATCAGCCGGCGCACGGCGGGTTTCTTCGTCATCGGCGCCGAAAAGGCGGTGGCGGCGCGCTTGGTCATCTCGGTCATGGTCGGATAGGGCGCGATGAAGCCGCGCAGGTCGCCGGCCTTGAGCTTGTTGGCGACGGCCAGCGCGAAGATGTTGATCATCTCGCCGGCATTGGCACCGGCAATGGTGGCCCCCAGGACCCGGCCGCGCCTGTCGACGACGAGCTTGACCAGGCCTTCGGTCTTCAGTTCGGTGCGGGCGCGGTCATTGTCCTTGTAGGGCCAGCGCAGCACGGTCACGGCGCCGCCGCGGGCGCGCGCCTGCGCTTCGGTCAGGCCGACATGGGCGAGTTCGGGATCGGTATAGGTCGCCCAGGGCACGATGTCGCGGTTCTCCCGGCCGGGCACGCGAAACAGGATCGACTGCACGACGAGCCCGGCATGATAGCCGGCCACATGGGTGAACTGCAGCCCGCCGGCGACATCGCCGATGGCGTAGACCTTGCGGTTCGATGTCAGAAGGGCGCGCGAGACCTTGATGCCCTTGCCGTCATGGTCGATGCCGGCCTTGTCGAGGTCCAGACGGTCGATATTGGGCGTCCGGCCGACGGCGACCAGAAGGTGGCTGCCGTCCACGGTCGATTGCGCGCCGTCCTTTTCGATCGTCACGCGGACGCCGCCCGCCTCGCTGGACCCGACGGCGACGACCTTGGCGCCTTCGCGGATATCGACGCCATCGGCGCGCACCCGGTCGAGCACGATGGCGGCCAGTTCCGGATCGTCCTTGGCAAGCGCCTTGAAGGCCTCGAGCACCGTCACCTCGGCGCCCAGCCGGCGATGGGCCTGGGCCATCTCCATGCCGATCGGCCCGCCGCCGATGACGATCAGGTGCTCGGGACGCTCGGTCAGTTCGAACAGGGTCTCGTTGGTCAGGTGGCCGACCGCGTCCAGGCCCGGGATCGGCGGGACGAGAGGCGAGGAGCCGGTCGCGATGACGAAGCGCCGGGCGCGGATCTCGTACTCGCCGGCAACGACCGTCTCCGGCCCGGTGAACCTGCCATAGGCCTCGATCACGTGAACGCCGAGCGCGGTGAAGCGCTCGACCGAATCGTGCGGCGCGATCTGCGCGATGACCGAGTGGACGTGATCGTGCACGCCCCTGAAGTCGACCTGCGGCTCGACCGGCGCGATGCCGAAGCTGCCGGCATGGCGCATGGCGTGGGCGGCCTTGGCGGCGGCGATCGTGGCCTTGGATGGCACGCAGCCATAGTTCAGGCAGTCGCCGCCCATCGCGCCGCCCTCGACGAGCACGACGTCGACCCCGAAGGCGGCGGCGGCGGCGGCGACGGTCAGCCCGCCCGATCCGCCGCCGATGACGCAGATGTCCGGCGTGAGCACTTCAGCCATGTTCGGATGGCTCCCTTTCGCGCATGGTGTGAGGCGGTCGCGCCCCGGATAAAATGCGATCAGCCGGCCTCGCGGTTGGTCCGGCCGCGCAGGCGCTTGACGACGAGCGGAATGGCGGCGACCACGGCGAGCGCGACGAAGGCAAGGGTGATCTCGCTGGTGACGAGGTCGCCCAGGGTCACCGTCGTGCCCGCCGCTTCGGCGGCCTCCAGGACCGAGCCCACGCCCTGGCCGAGATAGGCGTAGGCGAAGGTGCCGGGCAGGATGCCGATGAAGGTCGCCAGCACATAGACGCGCAGCGGCACGTTGAACAGCGCCGGCGCGATGTTGATGACGAAGAACGGAAACACCGGCGCCAGACGCAGCACCAGAAGATAGCTGAAGGCGTCCTCTTCGAAGCCGTCGGCGAGCGCCTTGACGCGGCCGCCAACGCGCGCGCGCAGGAAATCGCCGAAGGCGGAGCGGGCGGCCAGGAAGATCGCGGTCGCCCCCGTGGTCGCGCCGACGGCCACCAGCAGCCCGCCGACGAGCCAGCCGAACAGGAACCCGCCGAAGATGGTCAGGACCGAGGCCGCGGGAAAGGAGAACGCCACGGCGAGCGCGTAAAGGACGGCGAAGCCGCCGGTCGCCAGCAGATAGTTCGCCTGAACGAAGGCGGTCAGGCTCTCACGGCTCTCGGCAAGGAACGCGATCGAGAAGAAGCGCTGCCAGCCCATCAGATAGGCGAACACCAGTCCGGCGAGAATCACCGCCAGCGGCGCAAAGCGCCTTGCGATGGCGGCAAGGCCGGCCGCGGCCGGGGGACGGGTGTCTTCGGACATCGCAAGCGGTTTATCAGTCATCACGGTCGGGTCCAATCGCGGGTTGGCGCAAACGTCGGTTGCCTTGCGTGTCCAGATGAGGGCGGGCGGGCTCAAGAACAACTCACATCGCGGTGACATGACAAAGCGTGAGCCCGGCCGGGCGGGCGGTCACGCGCCGGTGAGCCCGTTCGAGCGAAGTCAGCACCCGATACCCGGCCGATGTCGCGGACGCAGACAAGACGCGACCAAGGCGTTGCGGGCGATCCCGCGATACAGCCATCGGCACCGGTGGGTGCCGCCAGCGGGATGCGAAAGCCCCGATCGGAGCACCAAAGCGCGGCGGCTGACCGTGGCCGGCCGGATCGGGGCCTGCGCGCATTGACATGGGCGATCGCCTGCATCATAAGCCCGGTCACGATCGGGCAGGCCTGTCCGGCGACGCTGCGCGTTGCATCCAGGCGCCCCGTGATCTTGACAATCGCTGGGAAAGGCCGCCCCGCGCGGCGGGTATCACGATGACGAAACGCACCTATCAACCCTCGCGCCTGGTCCGCAAGCGCCGGCACGGCTTTCGCGCCCGCATGGCTACGGCGGGCGGCCGCAAGGTCCTGGCACGGCGCCGCGCCAGGGGCCGCAAGAAGCTGTCGGCATAAGCGCCGATCGGCCGGCGCAGGCCGGCGACGACGAGACGCCCTCATGTGCGCGCATGGCCATGGTCACAGCCGGCAAGAGCCGGGCCTACCGGATCCTGGGCAGGCGTGCCGAGTTTCTCGCCGCGCGGCGGGGAACGCGCGCCAACGGGGCCTATGTGCGCCTGGAAGTGCGCAGGCGCGAGCCGGACGAAGCGGGCACGGCGCCGCGGATCGGTTTCACCGTCACCAAGAAGTGCGGCAATGCGCCCGAGCGCAACCGCATAAAAAGGCGCCTTCGAGAGGCGGTTCGCCTTGCCGCCGCTGATGACATGCGCGCACAACATGACTATGTAATTGTCGCCAAGCGGGATGTGTTAACCGCCGATTTCCAAGCCCTGTGCGAGGATCTGCGCGCGGCGATCGCACGAGCCCACACACGTGCGGCACGGCCGGCCGGCAGCGGCAGGACCGGCCCGACGCGGACCATCAGAACCGGACACTGAACCTCATGGACAAGAACAACCGCAATTTGTTCCTGACGATCGGACTTTCGGTGCTGATCCTGACGCTGTGGCAGATCTTCTACGTCAATCCGCAGATCGAGGCCGAACGTCAGGCGCAACTGGAGGCGCAGACACAGGCCGAGGCGACCGTCGAGCAGGACGCGCCGGCGCAGCCGGGCACGGCGCCCGGCGACATTCCCGCCGCCACGGTCGACGGCAACGCTCCGGGAGAAGCGGCCGGGATCGCCGCCCGGCAGGGGCGCGAGGCGGCGGTCGGCGCGGATGCGCGCATCGCCATCGACACGCCCACGCTGACCGGCTCCATCAATCTGACCGGCGCACGCTTCGACGACCTGTCGCTGAAGAACTACCATGTCGAGCCCGACCAGGACTCGCCGATCGTCGACCTTCTGTCGCCGGTGAGCGGTCCGGACGCCTATTTCGCCGAGTTCGGCTATACCGGGATCGAGGGTGCGCCGGGACCGGGGGCGCAGTGGCAGGCGCCCGAAGGCGCCACGCTGACCCCGTCATCGCCGGTCACGCTGACCTATCAGGCCCCGGACGGGCTGACATTCGCGCGTACCGTCGAGGTCGACGACAACTACATGTTCACGATCACCGACCAGATCGTCAACGAGGGCGTCGGGGCGGTGGCGTTGCAGGGCTATGGCCGCACCACGCGCTATACCATTCCCGCCACGCCGCCGATCTTCATCCTGCACGAGGGCATGATCGGGGTGACCGGCGAGGACGGGCTGACAGAGCACTCCTTCGGACAGATGCGCGACGAGGGCCAGTTCGTGCCCGGAAAGTCCAATGACGGCTGGCTGGGCATCACCGACAAGTACTGGGCGACCGCGCTGATTCCGGAACAGGGCGCCAGCTTCCAGCCGCGCTATTCGTATTTCACCGACGGCGCCGAGCGCTATCAGGCCGACTTCCTGCTCGATCCGGTGACCATCAATGCCGGCCAGAGCGCGACCGTGACCAGCATGCTGTTCGCCGGCGCCAAGAAGACGCGCATCGTCGATGCCTATGAGGAGAACCGGGACATCCGCCAGTTCGAGCTGCTGATCGACTGGGGCTGGTTCCACTTCATCACCAAGCCGCTGTTCTACCTGCTGTACTGGCTCAACAGCGTGTTCGGCAATTTCGGCGTGGCGATCCTGCTGGCGACCGTCCTGGTCAAGGCCGTGTTCTTCCCGCTCGCCAACAAGTCCTATGCGTCGATGGCCCGCATGAAGGTCGTCCAGCCCAAGATGGCCGAGATCAAGGAGCGTTATGGCGACGACCGGGAGAAGATGCAAAAGGCGATGATGGATCTCTACAAGAAGGAGAAGATCAATCCGATCGCCGGCTGCTGGCCCGTGCTCATCCAGATTCCGGTGTTCTTTGCGCTGTACAAGGTGCTCTATGTGACCATCGAGATGCGCCATGCGCCGTTCTTCGGCTGGATCCGGGACCTGTCGGCGCCGGACCCGACATCGATCTTCAACCTGTTCGGCCTGCTGCCCTACGATCCGTCCATGGTGCCGCTGATCGGGCCGCTGCTCATGCTGGGCGTGTGGCCGCTTCTGATGGGCATCACCATGTTCCTGCAGATGCAGATGAACCCGCCGCCGCCCGACCCGACCACGGCGATGGTGTTCAAATGGATGCCGGTGATCTTCACCTTCATGCTGGCCACCTTCCCGGCGGGGCTGGTGATCTACTGGGCGTGGAACAACTTCCTGTCGATCATCCAGCAGGGCGTGATCATGAAGCGCAACGGCGCCAAGATCGAGTTGTGGGACAATCTGCGCGGCATGTTCGGCAAGGGCAAGGCCAACAAGCCGGCCGAGTAGCGGCCCAAGAACACGACGGCAAGACAGGCGAGGATCAGGTCCGATGAACAGATAAGCTCCGATCCATCACCAGGGCGGCGAGCGATGCCGCCGCGGGGCGGATCGTCAACCGACCGACACAACCCCCACCATTATCGGAGCTTTTCGATGGGACCCGATCCCCAAGACCCGTTCCCCATCGCCGAACACGCGCGCGTGGGCTTTCTCAAGCCGCTCGTCGACGACCCGCAGATCGAGATCGGCGAGTACACCTATTACGACGACCCCGACGGCCCCGAGCATTTCGCCGACAAGTGCGTGCTCTACCGCTACCCGTTCATCGGCGACCGGCTGGTGATCGGCCGGTTCTGCGCGCTCGCCACCGATGTGCGCTTCATCATGAACGGGGCCAACCACGCCACCGACGGCTTTTCGACGTTTCCGTTCAACATCTTCGGCAAGGGCTGGGAGACCGGCTTCGACGTCGCGCGGTGGACGGCGGCGCTGCGCGGCGACACGGTCGTCGGCAACGATGTCTGGATCGGCCGGGAGGCGATGGTCATGCCCGGCGTGCGGATCGGCGACGGCGCGATCGTCGCGGCGCGCGCGGTGGTCACGCGCGACGTGCCGGCCTATGCGATCGTTGCCGGCAATCCGGCGCGCGTGGTCAGGATGCGCCATGACGCGGCGACGATCGCGCGGCTTGTGGCGATCGCATGGTGGGACTGGCCGGTGGCGCTGATCTCGGCCAACCGGCATCTGATCGGCGGCGCCGATCTTGAAGCGCTCGAGGCAATTGCCGATAAGCGGGAATGAACGGCGAAAGAACCATGGCGGGGGATTGTCGCCTGTCCCCGA
>NZ_JASHKB010000017.1 GCF_030732865.1 Roseitalea sp. MMSF_3546 | reverse complement strand
CCCCCCGCCGCTGCGTTACATGCCCAGCGAGGCCTTGTAGAGGGCGATCTGCGACTCGCGGCCGATCTGGTCGGTAATGCGCTCCCAGGCTTCGGCGATCGCATCGGCCGTCTCCTGCGCCGAGCCGTACTGGCCGGCAAAGCCCTTTGCGAGCTCGTCCTCGGCGACCGAATAGTACTGGAAGATGCCCGGAATGCGCGGCTCGATGGCGGCGTTGGGGTGGTTGTAGCTGTCCGCGTTCGAGCCCAGATAGTCCTCCACGAAGTCGCGGTCGTACCCGGCATTCTCCCACTCGTCGAAATTGAAGTGTGAGTTGCGGTAGGGCTGGAAGCCGGACGGATAGGCCGAGGTCCACAGCGACAGGTCCTTGCCGCCCAGATGCGCGGCGGCCGACCAGGCGGCCTTGCGCTTCTTCTCGTCGCCCTCGACCCGGCTGGTGACGTAGATGCCCCAGCCGATATAGGCGTTGTTGGGCGCCTCGTTCATCATGTCTTCCCAGGCGCCGGTCTGCGAGTTGTAGACCTGTTCGGCGCCCGGATTGGTCGAAAAGCCGACCACGTCGCCGACCACCGAGGTGTCCGAGGTGCGTGCGTTCGAACCGACATCGCCCCACCATGTCAGCATCGCGCCGGTGCCGGCCAGGAACTGCTGGAAGGCGGTGGTGTTGGGGTCGGCGTTGAGCTGGTCGGGCGGATAGGCGCCCTCGGTGGCGATCAGCTCCATGACCTCCTCGATGGCCCGCACGAAGGCGGGGTTGTTCACCCGCGGCTTCATGGTGTCGGGGTCGAACAGCCAGGCCGGATCGTCCGGGTGCTTGGCATAGGGCGCGGCGCGGTCGCCCAGGAAGTAGAAGCCGAAGCCGCCCCAGGTGATCTTCAGCGGGTCGAGGAAGCCGTGCGCGGGCAGGCCGGTCAGCGGATCGGTGCGGCCGGCGAGGAACTTCGAATGCGCATTGACCTCGGCCCAGGTGCGCGGCGGCTGCCAGGGCGTGTCGTTGCCGGCCTCGGCCCAGGCCTGGGCGAACTCCTCATTGTCGTAATAGTCGGTCCGGAAGGCCATCGTGTGGGCGTCGCCGTCGATGGAGATGCGATAGGTCTTGCCGTCCCAGGTGCCGACCGGCGCCTTGAGGTAGTCGACATAATCGTCCATGTCGATCAGCGATTTCACCCAGTCGGGCATCTCGTTCAGAAGGCCCTTGCCGGCGGTGTCGCCTTCGAACGGCGCGCCCATCTCCAGAATGTCGAAATCGACCGTGCCGGTGGCGATCGACTGCTGCAGACGCGGATTGTAGTCCGCCTGGGCCAGGTCGATCCAGTTGATCCGCGCGCCGGTATAGGCCTCCCACGGCTTGAGGAAGCCGCGGAACAGGAAGTTGTGCAAATTCTGGTTGTTGAGCCCCATGAAGGACAGCTCGACGCCCTCGAATTCGCCTTCCTGCACGGTCTCGCGCGTGCCGCCCAGGCACATTTCGCCGACTTTCTGCCACTCGGCATCGCCCGGCGAGCCCATGCCGACGCCGGGGATCTTGAGGATTTCGGCGCGCAGATCGGACTGCGCATAGGCCGGGCGCGTCACCAGCCCGCCGAGCCCGCCAGAGGCGGCGGCCACGCTCGCCGCACCCGCCGCGCCCTTGAGCACCGCGCGCCGGCTTGCCTGCAGCGCCATCAGCCTTTTGTAGATGTCAACTCTCATCGATTTCCTCCCAGGTGGAAACGCAGCGGATTGCCCGCGTGAACGATCGGGCATGGCCAAGCCATGGTCGTGTTGCCGTCCAAATGCGCCGGAGCCTCCTCCGGCCCGGCGCCGGCAACGGTCGCGACACCTCGCCTTGCCGCCCCTGCCCGTCGGGGTCGAGTATGGCGGCTTTGTCTTGCAAGTCAATCGATTGACGGCGATATGGGGCGCTCCGGCCGGCCCTTCGGCGGATGCCGGGGGCTTGCAATTGCGACCGCGCTCATGTCCATTTCGAGGCCGGTCGGGCGCAGGGAGGAACAATGGCCGAGGTTGGAATCGCCGGTGTGCGCAAGTCCTACGGCAATGTCGAGGTCATCCATGGCATCGACGTTGAGATCCATGACGGCGAGTTCGTCGTGCTCGTGGGGCCGTCGGGATGCGGCAAGTCGACATTGCTGCGCATGATCGCCGGCCTCGAGCCGATCACCGGCGGCACCATCTCGATCGGCGATCGGGTGGTCAACGGCGTCGCGCCCAAGGATCGCGACATCGCCATGGTGTTCCAGACCTACGCGCTCTATCCGCACATGACGGTCGAGCGGAACATGGGGTTCTCGCTGCGCCTGAAGGGCGCCGGCAAGGCCGAGGTCGCCGAGCGCGTGCGTCAGGCCGCCGGCATTCTGGGTCTCGAACCCTATCTCAAGCGCTACCCGCGCCAGCTCTCGGGCGGCCAGCGCCAGCGCGTCGCCATGGGCCGGGCGCTGGTTCGCGACCCGCAGGTGTTCCTGTTCGACGAGCCGCTTTCCAACCTCGACGCCCAGCTTCGCGTGCAGATGCGCACCGAGATCAAGGAATTGCACCAGCGGCTGAAGACCACCACCATCTTCGTCACCCACGATCAGGTCGAGGCGATGACAATGGCCGACCGGATCGTGGTCATGCGCGACGGCCATGTCGAGCAGATGGGCACCCCGCTCGAACTGTTCGACGTCCCGGCCAACACCTTCGTCGCCACCTTCATCGGCTCGCCCGCAATGAACATGATCGAGGGCGTCATCGAGCCCGGCGACCCGCCGGTGTTTTCCGGCGGCGGCGTGCGCTTCGACATGCCCGCAACGGGCGCCGTCCCCGGCAGCAAGGTCACCTGCGGCATCAGGCCCGAGCATCTGGAACTGGCCGAGGAAGGCTTTGCGGCCACCGTCTCGGTCATCGAGCCGACCGGCTCGGAGACGCTGGTGTTCACGCGTGTGGGCGAACACACGCTGGTCGCGCTGTTCCGCGAGCGCCATCATTTCGAGCCGGGCCAGACGCTGACCCTGCGGCCACGGCCCGGCACGCTGCATCTGTTCGACGGCCGGACCGGCCAGCGCATCACCGAAACCCGTGCCGCCGCGGCGCCGGCCGCCGCCGAAAACGCCTGAGAAGGAGAACCGACATGCTCAAGGGCATCCATCCCTTGCTCAATGCCGATGTGTTGCGGGCGCTGCGCGCCATGGGCCATGGCGACGATCTGATCATTGCCGACACGAACTTTCCCGCCGATTCGGTGGCGCGCCAGACCGTGATCGGCAAGCTGCTGCGGATCGACGCGCCCGCCGCCGAGGTCGTCGAGGCGGTGTTGTCGGTGCTGCCGCTCGACACCTTCGTCGACGACGCGGCCGCGCGCATGGAGGTGGTCGGCGAGCCGGACACGATACCGCAGGTGCAAAAGCAGGTGCAGGCGAAGATCGACGCCGCCCAGGGCAGTCCCTGGACGATGATCGGCATCGAGCGCTATGCCTTCTACGAGCGGGCCAGGAAGGCCTATTGCGTGATCCAGACCCATGAACGGCGCTTTTACGGCTGCTTCGCCTTCCGCAAGGGCGTCATCGGGCCGGACGCATAGCGGAGGGTGCCGTGGCCAGCATCGCGATCCTGGGCGTATTCGTCGCCGACACATCCTACCGCGCGGCGCGCCAGCCGCGCATGGGCGAGACGATCCTTGGCGAGGATTTCGTGCTCGGCCCCGGCGGCAAGGGCTCCAACCAGTCCGTGGCTGCGGCGCGCGCGGGCGGCGATGTCACCTTCATCACGCGCCTTGGCGAGGATGCGTTCGCCGAACTGGCGCTGAAGACCTGGGCCGATGCCGGCGTCACCGCCGCTGCCACCCACGATCCGCACAGCTACACCGGCGCCGCCTACATCTTCGTCGACGCGCGGACCGGCGACAACGCCATCATCGTCTGCCCCGGCGCGGCGACCGGAATCGACGCGGCCGACATCGAGGCCAGCCGGGCGCATATCGAGGGCGCCTCGGTCTTCGTCACACAGCTCGAACAGCCCCTGCCGGCGGCGCACCGGGCGCTCGAGATCGCCAGGCAGAACAAGGTGGCGACCGTGCTCAACCCGGCGCCGGCCGCCGCGCTCGATGATGCGATGTTCGCGCTGTGCGACTATCTGACGCCCAACGAGACCGAGGCCGCCGAACTGACCGGGCTCGAGGTCGTCACCCTCGACCAGGCGCGCGCCGCCGCCGATGCGCTCCTTGCCAAGGGCGTCGGCACCGCCGTCATCACGCTCGGCGCCAACGGTGCGTTGATCCACGGCCCCGGCCAGTCCGAGCACGTGCCCGCCTTCGATGCCGGCCTGGTGCGCGAGACGACCGGCGCGGGCGATGCGTTCAACGGCGCCTTTGCCGTCGCGCTCGCCGAGGGGCGCGCTCCGGTCGATGCCGTGCGCTTTGGCTGCGCCGCCGCCGGCATCTCGGTAACCCGGCCGGGCACCGCGCCCTCCATGCCCGATCGCGGCGAGATCGACGCGCTGCTGGCCGGTCGCTGAGGCCATGCAGGATTTCAGCGCCAGGACGGCCTTCGTCACCGGCGGGGCCGCCGGCATCGGACTTGCCATCGCCGCCAGCCTCGGCCGTCGCGGCGCGCGCGTCATGCTCGCCGATATCGATGCCGATGCGCTGGCACGCGCGGCCGACGATCTGGCCGGGCAGGGGATCGCGGTGGCGACCACCGTTTGCGATGTCGCCGATCCGGTCCAGATGCGCGCCGCCGCCGATGAAACGGTGTCGCGCCTGGGCAAGGTTCACGTGCTGGTCAACAATGCCGGCGTGTCGCTCGACGGCAGGACCGGCGAGATCCCGCTCGAGGACTGGCGCTGGATCGTCGACATCAATCTGATGGGCGTGGTCCATGGCGTGGAAACCTTCGTGCCGCTGATCCGCGGCCATGGCGAGGGCGGCCACATCGTCAACACCGCCTCGATCGCCGGGCACTGGGCCGTGCCCGGCGGCGGGCCATACACGGCAACCAAATTCGCCGTCGTCGGCTATTCCGAAACGCTGCGGCAGGAACTCGAGCCCGAAGGCATCGGCGTCAGCGTGCTGTGTCCGGGCTGGGTGCGGACCGGCATCCACCGCGCGCAGCGTCGCCGGCCCTCGTTCCGGACCGGGACAGCGCAGGACGACAGCGCGCTCATGCGCCAGGCGGGCGAGAACGTCGAGCAGGGCATCGATCCGGCGATCGTCGGCGAATGGGTGGCCGATTGCATGGTCGCCAATCGGCTTTACATCTTCACCCAGCCCGACCTTTACGGGATCGTCAATGCGCGCGCCGCGGCGATCAAGATCGACTTCAATGCCTGCGTGCGCGATCCGCGCTTTGCCGGAGACGGGGACTGATCGGTTTCACGCCGCTGCGCGCACGCCACCCAGCTCCTGCCGCATCAATCTGAGATAGTCGTGGAAATCGACCTCGACGGCGTGGCGCGCCGTGTTGCGGAAGCGCGCCGCATCGACCGCGTGCTCGCGCGTCAGTCGCGCCGCCATGTCGGCCGGCCGCCGCCACCGCCCGGCGATCGCGTGGGCGACGAGCTCGGACTGGTAGTCCGCCAGCGTCCAGATGCAGCCCAGCGGCTGGATCAGCCCGACAAAGAAGATGTCGTCCATCTCGACGGGAAAGATCTTCATGTAAAGCGGCAGGCGCAGGCTGTCGGACCAGTCGAACCGGCGGTCCTTCAAGAAGTCGAACCGGGTGACGTAACCCGTCGCCCAGATGATCGTATCGAAGCTGGCCGTCTCGCCATCGGCAAAGCGCACCTGCGTCCCCTCGGCCGAAACCGTCGCCCGGCGCACCGTCACCTTGCCATGGGTGAGCTGTTCGAGAATGTCGGTGTTCAGCGTCGGGTGCGTCGACAGCACATGGGCCGAGGGCTGCGGCAGGCCGTACCGCGCATAGGGGCCGACGATGAGGCGCAGCCCGCGCTGCAGCACCGCATCGCGGATCGCGCGCGGCAGCTTCTGCAGCTTGCGGTACTGGATGTCGATCGGCCGGCCGAACACCGTCTTGGGCACGACGTATTGCGGCGTGCGCAGCGACACGCTGACATGATCGGCGATGCGCGCCAGCGCCGCGGCGATGTCGCAGGCCGAATTGCCGGCCCCGACCACCAGCACGCGCTTGCCGGCAAAGCCCTCCGCCGAGCGATAATCGGCCGAATGCATCTGGGTGCCGTCGAACCGACCCGCGAGCTCCGGCGTGAAGGCGATGCGGTGGTGGCCGGCGGCGACGACCAGATTGTCGGCCGTTTCCTCGTGCCGGCCGTCGGCGTCGCTGACCGTCAGCCGCCAGCCGCCGCCCTGACGGCGCTCGGCGGTCTCCACCTTCGAGTTCAGCCGGACGTGCCGGTTCAGGTCGAACCGCTCCGCATAGGCGCGGAAATAGGCAAGGATCTGCCGGTGCGAGGGAAAGTCCGGATAGGTCTCGGGCATCGGAAAGCCGCGGAAATCGGAAAGCCGCTTGGACGAGATGATATGGGCGCTGTCATAGACGCTCGGCCGGCCCGGATCGGCGCTGTACGCCCACAGCCCGCCGGTCGCATCCATCGCCTCGTGGCAGACCATGTCGTCGATGCCCTGGGCGCGAAGGTTGCGGATCGCGGTCAGCCCGCACGGGCCCGCGCCGATCACGCAGGTGCTGTGATGTCGCCTGGCATCTGCCATCTCGTGCCTCATCGCCCCATGCCGGAGCTATGGGTCGGCGTCCCCCGCGCGTCAACTGTGGCCATGCCACAACGCCGGCCCGATTCGTGCGCCGCCATCGTGCCCGATCGCGGCGTCGGCCTTGACCTTGGCGCCCGGCGGCGCAAATTGCCGCACGGAAGGGGCGGGCCGATTCCGGCCGGCCGTTCGATCACGGGGACCGCAATGGGCGCCGTCGCCAATCTCGCCCGCAGGCTGCTGGCCGTTGTGACGCTCGCACTGTTCGCCGCCGCGTGCACCGCCGATGGCGGCGAGGGCGAACTGGGCAGCGGCTATGCCGCCTCCGCCGCCGGCACCCGTTCGGTCGCGCTGCGCGACCGGCCGCAGATCTACCTGTTCCGCGGCGGCTTCAACGGCGCCTTTTCGACCGGCATCAACGAAATGGTCGAGGCGCTGGCCGCGCGCGGCGTGCCGGCCAGGGCGCTGAGCTGGTCGGCACGGGACGCCAGCCTCGAGGAGATCCGCAAGGCCCATGCGGCCGGTTATGACGGCCCGGTCGTCCTGGCCGGCCATTCGCTGGGCGCGGGCACGGTCCACGCCATGGTGCGCGAGCTGACCGATGACGGCATCGGTGTCGACCTGGCCATCGTCTTCGATCCGCTCGGCGCGATCCGGGTGCCCGCCGGCGTCGACAGGTTCGTCAACTACAAGGCCTCCGGCGACCGCGACGACCCCGGCCGGTACCGCCCCGGGCGCGGCTTTGACGGGCAGATCGTCAATGTCGACATCCGGAACCTGCCCGAACTGGGGGCTGCCAGTCACTGGAACATCGTCAACCAGAAGGCGCTCCAGGAGCGCGTCGTCGACGAGATCGTCGCCGTCTATCGCCGCCGCCGCTGAACGGGCTTGCGCGATAAAGCGCTGGCGTATCAGCGCCTTCGGCAACTTGCCTGATTCGATTTGCCAGCTTTCGGCCTTGCCGGCGAAAAGGGCAGGGGATCTGCCTGCGGCCTGTGCACGATGATTGATCTTTCGTCTTGCACGCGGCGCTAGAGATTCAATACGGTGTTCGCGGCGGTGCCGCCAATGGCGGCAAGTGGACAGCCCGCCCGTTTCGCAAGGCGCAGGCTGCGCGTGTTTGGGGAGGCAGTATGTCGGGTACGGCGGGCGCGTTTTTGCGTTTCGATGCAGTTCGCAAGAGCTACGACCAGAAGACGCTCGTGGTGAAGGACTTCAGCCTCGACGTTCAGAAGGGCGAGTTCATCACGCTTTTGGGGCCGTCGGGCTCGGGCAAGAGCACGGTGCTGATGATGCTGGCCGGCTTCGAGAGCGTCACCAGCGGCGACATCCTGCTGTCCGGCCAGTCGATCAACCGCACCGCGCCCTACAAGCGTAATATCGGCATGGTCTTCCAGAACTATGCCCTGTTCCCGCACATGACGATCGCCGAGAACCTGGCCTATCCGTTGCAGGTGCGCTCCATGTCCAAGGCGCAGATCAGGGAGCGCGTGCAGGAATATCTGCGCCTGGTCGAGCTCGACGATTATGGCGGCCGCTTTCCAGCCCAGCTTTCGGGCGGCCAGCGCCAGCGCGTCGCGCTCGCCCGGGCGCTGATCTTCGAGCCGACGCTGATCCTGATGGACGAGCCGCTGGGCGCGCTCGACAAGAAGCTGCGCGAGCAGATGCAATACGAGATCACGCGCCTGCACGAGCAACTCGGCTTCACCGTGATCTACGTCACCCACGATCAGACCGAGGCGCTTTCGATGTCGACGCGCATCGCCGTGTTCAATGACGGCGTCGTGCAGCAATGCGCCGACCCGGCCGCGCTCTACGAGCAGCCGGCCAACGCCTTCGTGGCCGAATTCATCGGCGAGAACAACTTTATCCCCGGCAAGGTCGAGGCCATGGACAACGGCCATGCGAAGATCGCCGGTCCGGGCGGGGCGGTCATCACCGCCATTGCCGGCGAGAGGCTCGAGCCGGGGCGCGACTGCATCATTTCGGTGCGGCCCGAAAAGCTGTTCATTCAGCCAACGAGCCACGCCTATGACAATGCGGTGACCGCCGCCCATGTCACCCACCATTACGTCGGCGACTTCATCCGCTACTATTTCCGCTTCGAGGGCGGCGCCGAGATCACCATCAAGGTCCTCAACGATCTTGCCGCACCCGATTTCACCGAAGGCGATGAGGGATCGCTTGTCTGGCTGACCAAGGATTGCATCGCGTTTCCCGCCTAGGGGCGCGGGGCATGAAAGGGCGCGGGGCGTCGGCCCCTTGGCCCGCAACAACAGGGAGAGTGCCTATGAAACGACTACCCACATTGCTGGCCGCATCGGCGGCCCTTGCCGCGACCGCGGTGCTGCCGGCGGCGGCCGAGCCGCTGACCATCGTCTCCTTCGGAGGCGCCTATGGCGCCGCGCAGAAGGAGCACATGCTCGACCCGTGGGCCGAGGCGACCGGCAACGAGTTCCTGTTCGAGGACTATGGCGGCGGCGTCGCCGAGATGAAGGCACAGGTCGAGGCCGGCAACGTCCAGTGGGATGTGGTCGATATCGAGGTGATCGACCTCGAGCGGGCCTGCTCGGAAGGCTATGTGCAGGTCATCGACCAATCGCTCCTGCCGCCGGGCGATGACGGCACGCCGGCCAGCGAGGACTTCATTCCCGACGCGCTCGCCAATGAATGCGGTGTCGGCAACATCGTCTGGACGATCATCTTCGCGGTCAACGAGGAGAACGAGGGTCCCCAGCCCGAGACCATCGAGGATTTCTTCAACACCGCCGACTTCCCTGGCAAGCGCGCCCTGCGCAAGCGGCCTCAGGTGAACCTGGAATGGGCGTTGTTGGCCGATGGCGTCGACCCCGATCAGGTCTATGAGGTGTTGGCGACCCAAGAGGGCCAGGACCGCGCCTTCGCCAAGCTCGACACGATCAAGGACGACATCGTCTGGTTCGACAGCTGGAGCCAGGCGCCGCAGCTTCTCAACGATGGCGGTGCGCAGATGGTGCAGTCGGCCAATGGTCGCATCTTCGCGGCGATCGAGGACGATGGCGCCCCGTTCCGGATCGTCTGGGACAGCCATGTCTACGACCTTGACGTGTGGGCGATCATGGAGGGCACCGACCAGCCCGAACTGGCCATGGACTTCATCAAGTTCGCCACCCAGTCCAAGCCGCTGGCCGGCATGCAGGACGTTGCCTACGGCCCCACGCGAGTGTCCGCGCAGCAATATCTCGATCCCGGCATCAAGGATAACCTGCCGACCGCCCATCTCGACAAGGGCATCAAGGCGGACGGGATCTTCTGGGCCGATTTCGGCGAGTCGCTCGGTGAGCGGTTCAACGAATGGCTGCTGAACTGACCTGACACCCAAGATCCCGCGCGCCGCCCTCCGGCGCGCGGGCCATCCCCGATAGGCGACAGGAACGAGCCATGTCCGACATGCCTGCCGATCGCGAACTGGCCCGGCCCGGGGGCGTCGTGCCGCGCGCCAGGTCCATCGACAGCCGCCTGTCGCGCACCGATGTCGAACTGGCCCGCCGCGAGACCCGCCGGCGCAGGCTGGCCGCCTTCCTGTTCGTCGCCCCGCTGCTGGTCTTTCTGACCTTTGCCTTCGTCGCGCCGATCGGCACCATGCTGTTCCGCAGCGTCCACAACCCCGTCGTCGCCAATCTGGTGCCCGACACCCTCGCCGCGCTCGAGGCCTGGGACCGCGAGCAACTGCCGCCCGAGGCGGCGCGCAACCAGTTCGCCGTCGATCTCAAGCGCCTTGCCAATGACCGCCTGTCCGGTCGTCTGGCCGAGGAGATCAACCGGCAGATTCCGGGCACGTCCAGCGTCGTCAAGTCGACGGCCCGTGCGGCGGGCCGACGATGCCGAACTCGCCGCTCGCGGCGCGCAGATGCTGATCGAGGCGAACGAACGTTGGGGCGAGGTCGGCATCTGGAAGGCGATCGACGATGCCGGCGCGATCTACACGCCCTCCTACTATTTGACCGCGCTCGATCTGGAGATGACCGAGGACGGCAGCATCCAGCGCCGCGAGGGCGCGCGCATCTATATCGACCTTTACCTGCGTACCCTGCAGATGGCGCTGATCATCACGGTGCTCACGCTGCTGCTTGGCTATCCGCTGGCATATTACATGGCCAGCGTTTCGACTTCGGCGGCCAATCTGATGATGATCTTCGTGCTGCTGCCGTTCTGGACCTCGCTTCTGGTGCGCACGACCTCCTGGATCGCGCTGTTGCAGACGAACGGGGTGATCAATTCCACCCTGATGGCCATCGGCGTCATCGATGAGCCCTTCGAAATGCTCTATACGCGCTTTGCCACCATCCTGGCGATGACGCACATCCTGCTGCCCTTCATGGTTCTGCCGCTGTATTCGGTGATGCGCGGCATCGATCCCAGCTACACGCGCGCGGCCATGTCGCTGGGCAGCACGCCGCTGGGCGCCTTCCTGCGCGTCTACCTGCCGATGACGCTGCCCGGACTGAGCGCCGGCGCGCTGCTCGTCTTCATCATTTCGGTGGGCTACTACATCACGCCGGCTCTGGTCGGCGGCACGGACGGGCAGATGATCTCCAACATCATCGCCTTCCACATGCAGCAGTCCAACAACTGGGAGCTGGCCGCCGCGCTCGGCTCGCTGCTTCTGGCGATGATCGTCGCGCTCTACTGGCTCTATGACCGGTTCGTCGGCGCCGGCAACATCAAGCTGGGATAGGGTCCATGAAGCGTCTTCCCGCCTGGTTCAGCCCCGCTCACATCGTCGGCCATTACGCGCTGCAATGGTCGGCCTATCTGGTGCTGGCCTTCCTCATGCTGCCGATCCTGGTGATCATCCCGCTGTCGTTCAACGCCGAGCCGTTCTTCTCGTTCACCGAGGGCATGCTGGCCTTCGATCCCGACGCCTATTCGCTGCGCTGGTACCGCGGCATCATCGAGGACGAGCGCTGGATCCTGTCGGTGCAGAACAGCTTCATCATCGGCATTCTGGCGGCGCTGCTCGCCACGACGCTCGGCACGATCGCGGCCGTCGGCCTGTCCTCGCCCTCCATGCCGTTCCGGCGGCTGATCACCGCGCTCCTGTTGTCGCCGATGATCGTGCCGCTGATCATCATCGCCGCCGGCATGTTCTTCTTCTACACGCGCTTCAACCTTGTCGGCACCTATGCCGGGCTCGTCATCGCCCATGCCGCGCTCGGCGTGCCCTTCGTCATTATCACCGTCACCGCCACGCTCGCCGGCTTCGACCGCTCGCTCTACAATGCCGGGCTCGGCCTTGGCGCCTCGCCGCTGCGCGCCTTCTTCGACATCGTCATCCCGCTGATCAGGCCCGGCGTCATTTCCGGCGGGCTGTTCGCCTTCGTCACATCCTTCGACGAAGTGGTGCTGGTGCTGTTCCTCGCCGGTCCCGAACAGCGCACCATTCCGCGCCAGATGTTCTCGGGCCTGCGCGAGCAGATCAACCCGACCATCCTGGCCGTCGCGACCCTTCTGATCCTGATCTCCATCGCGCTGCTGGTCACGCTGGAGTTCCTGCGCCGAAGGTCCGAGCGCCTGCGCGGCAGCGCCTACTGAGCCGCACGCCGGCCGCCGAATCTGCCGCCATTGCTGTTCGCCCGCACAAGCAAACGGCATTTGCTTTTTACACATGAAAATTTGCTTCGCATGTGAAAAACGTGTAGGTTTTCGCGGGATCCGGGCGAACCATGTGCCCGGCTCTTGAGACAGGACGGGGGCAGCGTTTTCGCGTTGCCCGCCTTGAGGAGGAGACTGACATGACATCGACCCGTTTCGCCCGGCCGGCCGGCCTGGCCCTTGCCGCCGCCGTCACCCTGACCGCCGGCACGGCGTTGGCCCAGGAATACACCTTCCGCATCCCGCACGTGACCTCGGCCAGCGAGCCGGTGCACGAGGCGCTCGAGCATTTCGCCTCGCTCCTCGAGGAGCGCAGCGACGGGCGCATCGAGGCCGAGGTCTTTGCCGGCGGCCAGCTCGGCACCAATCTTGAAATGTACGAGCAGGTCGATCTGGGCGCGCAGATCATCATCCTGGCCGATCCGGGCTACCTGTCCGACTTCCTGCCCGATTTCGGCATTCTGAACGGACCCTACCTGCTCGACGAGCCCGGCGACTTCCAGAAGATCGTCAATTCGGACTGGTATGCCGGCCTGGTCGACCAGCTGCGCGATGACACCAATCTCGAACTGCTCGCGCTCAACTGGTTCTTCGGCGACCGCAACGTCATCTCCAACCAGGAGGTGCGCACGGTCGACGACTTCGACGGGCTTTCGATCCGCGTGCCGCCCAACGTGATGTGGATCGAGACGTTCAAGGCGCTGGGCGCGCGCGGCGAACAGGTCGCCTGGCCCGAGGTCTATGGCGCGCTCGCCTCCGGTGTCGTCGACGCCGCCGAAGCCCCGCTCGGCTCGATCTACGGCGCAAGTCTCTACGAGAGCGCCAAGACGATCTCCATGACCGGCCATTTCTACGCCTGGATCGGCCTTGCCATGAATGACGAACTGTTCGCTTCCATGCCCGAGGATCTGCAGGACGTGCTGCGCACCTCCGCGCTCGATGCCGGCGACTTCATGACCAACCTGGTTCAGGAAAAGCAGGGCGAGTTCATCGACATGCTCGAGGCCGAGGGCGTGACCTTCGTCGAGGAGGTCGACCGGGCCGCCATGCGCGAGGCGACCCTGCCGGTCTACGAGGCCTTCCCCGCCTGGTCGGACGGGCTCGTCGACACCGTGCAGTCGATCCTGGCCGAGTGACGCCGGACGGCTTTGTGCGCCGGGCTGGACAAGCTGTCCGGTCCGGCGCACTGTTGTTTCCCTTCGAGCAGCCATTGCGCATCGACCGGGCGGTCGGGCGCGCTGCGACCGGTGCGGGCCAATGAACGCGTCAAACCCCATCACCCTCGGCTCGGCCATCAGGACGGTGCTGTCGCGCTGGGAGGAGACCCTGGCCGTCGTCGCCCTGTGCGTCGTCGTCGTGGCGGTGAGCTATGGCGTGATCACCCGCCATGTCACGCAGACTCCGGCCACCTGGGCGACCGAACTGGCCAGCCTGTCCTTCACCTGGGTCGTCTTCCTGGGCGCGGCCGGGGCGATGCGCCGGCACATGCATGTCAGCGTCGACGCCATCACCCGCATCCTGCCGCGTGCGGTCGCCGGCCCGCTCGCCTGGCTCGCCGACCTGCTTGTGCTTGCCTTTCTCGCCTACACGCTCTGGCTCGCCTTCGGCATCATGATCGACGCCAATGAGCGGCCCTCGCCGGTGCTGCGCATCAGCTTCACCTGGGTCTATCTGGCGGTCGTGCTGTCCTTCGGCTCGATGCTGGTGCACCATGTCCTGCACATGCTAGAGCGCCTGCGCACCGGCATCCACCCGGCGCTGGAAGCGGTCGAGAACCGTCAGGGCCCCGAACCGTCATGACCGAATACGCGCCCGCCCTGATCATGCTGGGCCTGCTTGCGGCCAATGTGCGGGTGGCCTTCGCCATCGGCATCGCCGCGCTGTTCTTCTTCCTGACCACCACCGGCGTGCCGCTGGGCGTGTATGTCCAGCGCATGGTCAGCGTCACCCATTCCTTCCCGCTCCTGGCGGTGCCGTTCTTCATCCTGGCCGGCGTCCTGATGAACCACGCCGGCATCACGCGCCGGCTGATGGCGCTGGCCGACGCCATGGTCGGCCACATGATCGGCGGCCTGGCCCAGGTCAATGTGCTGCTGTCGACACTGATGGGCGGCATGTCCGGCTCGGCCAATGCCGACGCGGCCGTCCAGAGCAAGATCATCGTGCCCGAAATGACCAAGCGCGGCTACGCGCCGGGTTTTCCGCCGCCATCACGGCCTGCTCGTCGATCATCGCGCCGATCATCCCGCCAGGCATCGGCATGGTGCTCTACGGGTTTCTGGCCAATGTCTCCATCGGCCGGCTGTTCCTGGCCGGCATCGTGCCGGGCATCCTCCTGTGCCTGTCGCTGATGCTGGTCGTGCACATGGTCGCCAGACGCCGCAACTATCTGCCCTCGCGCGAGACCAGGGCGAGCTGGGGCGAACGCGGCATCGCCCTGCGCGAGAGTGCCTGGGCGCTCGGCCTGCCCGTGGTCATCGTCGGCGGTATTCGCTACGGCTTCTTCACGCCCACCGAGGCCGGCGCGATCGCGGTCGTCTACGCCCTGATCGTCGGCCTCTTCATCTATCGCGATCTGGCGTTTTCGAAGCTGCCAGCAGTCCTTTCGGAGGCCGTGCTGGCCACCGCCATCGTCATGCTGATCATCTGCGCGGCCCAGGCCTTCGGCTTTTACATGTCATGGGAGCGCATTCCCCAGCAGGCCGGCGAAATCCTGATCGGCATCACCGAGAACCCGCTGCTCCTGCTGCTGCTCATCAATGTGTTCCTGGTGCTGGTCGGCATGCTGCTGGAGGGCAGCGCGGCGCTGATCCTGCTGACGCCGCTTCTGGCGCCACTGGCCGACCGGATCGGCGTCGATCCGGTGCATTTCGGCGTGGTGATGGTCGTCAACCTGACGATCGCCGGCGTCACCCCGCCGGTCGGCACGCTGATCTATTCGACCACCGGCATCGTCGGCGTGAAGGTCGAGGCCTTCGTGCGCGAGTCCCTGCCCATGCTGATCGCGCTGTTCGCGGTGCTGCTTCTGGTGACGATGGTGCCGCAGATCTCCCTGTTCCTGCCCAATCTCCTGATGTAGGGCGCGGGCGCTCGTCTCGGCCCGGTCGCCCCGCGCAAGCCAGGCTCTGGCCAATCGGCGATTGCCAATGCGCGCATTGCCGTGCGACATCGCAAGTGGCTTTGTGTCGGGCAGGAGGCCGCAATGAAGACGATCAAGGGACCGGCGCTGTTTCTGGCGCAGTTCGCCGGCGACGAGCCGCCGTTCAATTCCTGGGACGCGATCACCGGATGGGCCGCCGATTGCGGCTATGTCGGCGTGCAGGTGCCGAGCTGGGATGCCCGCTTCATCGACCTGCAAAAGGCGGCCACGTCAAGGGACTATTGCGACGACTTCAAGGGCCGGGCCGCCGAAAACGGCGTGACGGTGACCGAGCTTTCCTGCCATTTGCAGGGCCAGCTCGTCGCCGTCCACCCGGCCTATGACATCGCCTTTGACGGCTTTGCACCGCCGCAGCTTCATGGCGACCCGAGGGCGCGGCAGGCCTGGGCGGCCGATCAGGTGCAAGCGGCGATCGCCGCCTCGCGCAATCTGGGCCTGGGCGCGCTTGCCACCTTTTCGGGGGCGCTCGCCTGGCCCTACGTCTACCCCTGGCCGCAGCGCCCGGCCGGGCTGATCGACGCTGCCTTCGACGAACTGGCCGCGCGCTGGCGGCCGCTGCTCGACCATGCCGAGTCCAACGGCGTCGATCTGTGCTTTGAGATCCATCCCGGCGAGGATTTGCACGACGGCGCGAGCTTCGAGATGTTCCTGGAGCGCGTCGGCGGCCACCGGCGCGCCAGGATGCTCTACGACCCCAGCCATTACGTGCTGCAGGCGCTCGACTATCTCGAGAACATCGACATCTACCACGACCGCATCGGCATGTTTCACGTCAAGGATGCCGAGTTCAACCCGACCGGCCGGCAGGGCGTTTATGGCGGCTATCAGTCCTGGGTGGACCGGGCCGGGCGTTTTCGCTCGCTCGGCGACGGCCAGGTCGATTTCCGCGCCATCTTCTCCAAGCTCGCCCATTTCGATTTCGACGGCTGGGCGGTCGTCGAATGGGAATGCGCGCTCAAGCATCCCGAGGACGGCGCCCGCGAGGGCGCGGCCTTCGTGCGCGACCACATCATTCGCGTGACCGACCGGGCCTTCGACGACTTTGCCGACGCGGGCGCGGACGAGGCCGCCAATCGTGCCATGCTCGGACTTGCGTGAAGGGAGCGAACCGATGTCAGGCACACGCAACGCGCAAGGGGACAATCGCCCGATCCGGCTTGGCATGGTCGGCGGCGGGCGCGACGCGTTCATCGGCGCGGTGCACCGCATCGCCGCGCGGCTCGACGGCCATTTCGAACTCGTCGCCGGCGCGTTCAGCGCAACGGCGGAGAAATCGCTGGCCTCGGGCCGCGATCTGGGCCTGCCCGATGACCGCATCTATGGCGATTTCGCGCAGATGGCCAGGCGCGAGGCGCGGCTGGGAAAAGGCATCGAGGCGGTCGCCATCGTCACGCCCAACCACATGCATTACCGGCCCGCGCGCGAATTTCTCAGGCGCGGCATCCATGTCATCTGCGACAAGCCGCTGACCGCAACGCTGACCGACGCAAGAAAGCTCGTGAAGCTGGCCGAGCGGTCCGAGGCGCTGTTCGTGCTCACGCACAACTACACCGGCTATCCGATGGTCCGGCAGGCGCACGCCATGGTCGAGGACGGCGATCTGGGCTCGCTGCGGCTGGTGCAGGTCGAATACGCCCAGGACTGGCTGTCCGAAAAGGTCGAGGATACCGGCCTCAAGCAGGCCGGCTGGCGCACCGATCCGGAGCGTTCGGGGGCGGGGGGCTCGACCGGCGACATCGGCACCCACGCCTTCAATCTGGCCCAGTTCGTCACCGGGCTTGAGGTGGACGAACTGGCCGCCGATCTGCACAGCTTTGTCGAGGGCCGCCGGCTCGACGACAATGCCCATGTCATGCTGCGCTTTCGCGGCGGCGCCCGGGGCACGCTGTGGTGCAGCCAGGTGGCGCCGGGCAGCGAGAACGGGCTCAAGCTGCGCGTTTATGGCGACAGGGGCGGGCTCGAATGGCATCAGGAGGAGCCGAACCGCCTCTGGTTCACCCCGCTGGGCGAACCCAAGCGCCTGATCACCCGCAACGGAGCGGGCGCCGGCGCGGCGGCGGGTCGGCTGAGCCGGGTGCCCGCCGGCCATCCGGAAGGCTATCTGGAAGGCTTTGCCAACATCTATGCCGAGGCGGCGGCGGCGATCCGTGCCCGCCGCGCCGGCACGGCGCCCGA
Organism: Roseitalea sp. MMSF_3546; assembly: GCF_030732865.1. Taxonomy (GTDB): domain Bacteria; phylum Pseudomonadota; class Alphaproteobacteria; order Rhizobiales; family Rhizobiaceae; genus Roseitalea. Next base: position 63,138 of record NZ_JASHKB010000017.1, on the reverse strand, counting down.
AGCGGCGGTGACCTTTCCCACGATACGGGACGGGCTCGCCGGCATGGCCTTCATCGACGCCTGCGTGCGTTCGTCAAAACGCAACGCCGCCTGGACGAAGCTGGCGCTCTGACATCGGCCGGCATCCTCGCCGGCCGCGGCTATTCGCCGTAGGGGACCCAGATATTCTTCACCTGCGTCGCCCGGTGCAGGAACACCCGGCCCTGGCCCTCGGACTTGGACCAGTCGCGCGCCCCACCGTTCTCGCACCAGCTCTGCTTGAGGTTGCCGGCCGAGCGCTGCTCGACCATGGCAATGCCCGCCTTCGAGCCGAAATACCACAGCCCGTCCACGCCGTCATGATCGGCGAGCGTCCTGGCCAGATCGTCGCGTTCGCCGGTGACGATGTTGACCACGCCGCCCGGCACGTCGGACGTGTCGAACACCTGGTATAGATCGGTCGCCGCCAGCGGGTGGGTCTGCGACGGGATCGCCACGACCCGGTTGCCCATCGCGATGGCCGGCAGCACGAGCGAGACGAAGCCGAGCAGCGGGAACGGTGTCGGACAGGCAATGCCGATGACGCCGAGCGGTTCGTGCATGGCGAGCGTGACATGGGCGGACTTGGTCTGGTGCACCGCGCCGTCGAACTTGTCGGCCTGGGCGGCGTACCAGAAGCAGCGCCGGACCGCCGCTTCGACCTCCTGATTCGCTTTCGCCGAACTTGCCCCGAAGCTCTTGATGCGACTGGCGAATTCCTCGGCCCGCGCGGCCAGGTTCTCGGCAACGTAGTAAAGCACCTGCGCCCGGTTGTGGCCGGTCGCGGCACCCCAGCCGGACGCGCTGTGCGCCGCCTCGACCGCATCGCGGATGTCCTTGCGGTTGCCATGGCCGGCAAGACCGAGCGCAGCGCCCCTGGAATGGGTGACCGGATAGGAATAGCCGCCATCGGGGCGCTTCTGCTTGCCGCCGATATAGAGTTTCGCCGTGCGGTCGATGCCGACCACCGCGCCGCCCAGCCCCGGCGCGGGGGGGATCGACGGCGGCGCGTCGTCGCTCCTGGCCGGCTTCGGTCCTGGCACGGCGAGATAGGCCCACATGCCTTCGCGCCCGCCCTCGCGCCCGAAGCCGCTTTCGCGATAGCCGCCGAAACCGGCACCGGCGTCGAACACATTGGTGCAGTTGATCCACACAACGCCCGCCTTGATCTGGCTGGCGATCGACAGGCTCAGATTGACGTTTTCCGACCACACCGAGGCGGCCAGCCCGTAGCGCGTGTTGTTGGCCAGCGCGATCGCGTCCTTTGGCGTGCGGAACGTCGTCAGCGTCGCCACGGGCCCGAAGATCTCCTCGGTGGCGAGCGTCGAGGCCGGCTCGACGCCGGTCGCCAGCGTCGGCGGATAAAAGCACCCGTCGGGCGCGGTGCCCTGGTACAGTTCGGCGCCCTCGGCGACGCCCTTCGCGACAAGTTCCCGGATGCGCGCAAGCTGCACCGGATGGACGATCGCGCCGACATCGGTCGACTTGTCGAGCGGGTCGCCGACGCGCAGACGCGTCATGCGCTCGCGCAGCAGCGCGCCGAACCGGTCGGCCACCGCTTCGGCGACGAGGATGCGCGCGCCGGCGCAGCACACCTGGCCCTGGTTGAACCAGATCGCATCGACCACGCCCTCGACCGCGGCGTCCAGATCGGCGTCGGCGAAGACGACGAACGGGCTCTTGCCGCCAAGCTCCAGCGTCAGAGCCTTGCCCGTGCCCGCCGTCGCGCGCCGGATCAGCCGGCCGACCTCGGTCGAGCCGGTAAAGGCGATCTTGTCGATGTCCTCATGGCCGACGATCGCCTCGCCCGTCGCCCCGTCGCCGGTGACGATGTTGACAACGCCCCTGGGCAGGCCGATCTCCTCGCAGATCGCGGCAAAAGCGAGCGCGGTGAGCGGGGTGTATTCGGCCGGCTTGAGCACCACCGTGTTGCCGGCGGCCAGCGCCGGGGCGATCTTCCAGGCGAGCATCAGGAGCGGGAAGTTCCACGGAATGATCTGCCCGCACACGCCGACCGGTTTCGCGTCGCGAAACGCGGTCTCGACCAGTTCGGCCCAGCCGGCATGGTGATAGAAGTGCCGGGCGACCAGCGGCACGTCGATGTCGCGCGCCTCGCGGATCGGCTTGCCGTTGTCGATGGTCTCCAGCACCGCCAGAAAGCGCGTGTGCTGCTGGATGCGCCGCGCCAGCGCGTAGAGCCAGCGGGCCCGCTCATGGCCCGACAGCGCCGCCCATTTGCCCTGCGCCGACCGCGCCGCCCTGACCGCCGCATCGACATCGGCGGCCGAGCCCTGCGTGACGCGCGCAATGGTGGCGCCGGTCGCCGGGCTGATGACCTCGAAGGTCTCGCCCGGCTCGGTGAAGCCGCCGTCGATGAAGTGGCCGAAACCGTTCGCATGCCCGGCCAGCCAGTCATTGACGATCTGCGGGCTTTCCGGCGCCGGACCGTAGTCCATGGTCTCGACCAGTTCGGCAATCGAACTCATGTCAGTCGTTCCTTACGCAATCGGTTCACGCGAGCGCGTGGCGGTGGCCGGCCGAATAGCGGCCGGTGACGTGGTGTTCGAGTTGCCGCTCGATATCGGCGAGCATGGAGGACGCGCCGAAGCGGAACAGCTTGGGCGTAAGCCAGTCATTGCCCAGTTCCTCCTTCATCAGGATCTGCCAGGCGAGCGCGTCCTTGGCGGTCTTCATGCCGCCGGCCGGCTTGAAGCCGACCTTGTGGCCCGTTTCAAGGCCGTAGTCGCGCAGCGCGCGCACCATGATCAGCGAGACGGGCAGGGTGGCGTTCACGCCCTCCTTGCCGGTCGAGGTCTTGATGAAGTCGGCGCCCGCCTGCATGGCGACCATCGAGGCCGCATAGACATTGCGCAGCGTCTCCAGGTCACCGGTGGCGAGGATGGCCTTCAGATGGGCGTGCCCGCACGCCTCGCGCATCGCCGCAACCTCGTCGTAAAGCGCGCTCCAGTCGCGCGTGAGCACATGCTCGCGCGTGATCACGATGTCGATCTCGTGCGCGCCTTCGCCGACCGCATAGCCGATCTCCTCGAGCCGCAGCTTCAGCGGCATCAGGCCGGCCGGAAAGCCGGTGGCGACCGAGGCGACCGGGATCGATGTCCCTTCGAGCGCGGCCACCGCATGGGCGACCATGGTCGGATAGACGCAGACCGCCCCGACCGTCAGCCCCATCCCGGCGATGCCGAGCGCCTCGGCCAGATGAGGCGCCAGCGGCCGGCGCGCCTTGGCGCACAGCCGATGCACGCGGCCGGCCGTGTCGTCGCCGGCGAGGGTGGTCAGGTCCATGCAGCGGATCGCATTGATCAGCCAGGCCGCCTGGCTCTCCTTCTTGACCGAACGGCGCTTGACGATGGTCTCGGCGCGGCGCTCGGCGGCCGAGCGGTTGACCGCATGGCCCTCGAACATCTCCGGGGCGAGCGCCATGCCCGGATTGCGCCGGTCGTTGCGCCCGTGCGCGGCGACGGGTTGGGCCGTGACCAGCGCCGGGCCCGAATCCGGCGCGCTTTGTGCCTTGTGACTCATCGTGCCCGTTGAACTCCCGCAATACGCTGCCGCCGGCGGCGGACCGGCCCGCGCGCCGGCTCGCTTACCGCCGATGGTCCTTTCCGCCGATGGTCATTGTGCGCCAGCGCGCGCGCGCATGCAATCGCCCGGCGGGGCGGACGTCAGGGTACGCGCACCACGAAATCGTCGGTGACAAACTGCCAGAAATTTTCGGTCGACAGCTCGATCTTGTCGACCTGGCGATATTCGGCATCGAACCAAACCGGGCCAAGCGCCGAAAGCCGAATGCGGTCTTCGGCCACCAATTGCCCGTTGGCCCAGGCGCGGGCAACCAATGACTCGCCTTGGGACTGCGGCCAAGCGACCCCGAAATAGGCGCCGGCGAAATCGAACGGTTCATCGCGCCACAGCGTTACCGGATGGCCGCCGCTGCTGTAGGCGACGAACTTACCAGACATGCTGTTGTTCATGTAGCCGGGCCCGCCATAGAACAGGAAATCGGTGGCGACCATGTTGTGCCAGTAAAGACCGGCGACGCCTGACGGCAGTTCGGCCAGGTTGGAGCCGGTGATGTCTTCGAAATCGATCGTCACGGCACCGGTCGATTCGGGTTTCGGATCGGCGCCCAGCGTTATGGTCGAGACATGGACCGGCGCATCGCGCACCGCAATCGTCCGCTCGGCGCGCTCGCCGGATTCCGCATGCTCGAAGGTGAGTTGCCAATCGCCTGGTGCCAGGAAGGTCAGGTAGCTGCCGTCGAGCGCCACCGAGATATCGACGTCCGGCTTGCCCGGAGCACTTGCCGCGGCGGCGATTTCGCCGTCCGGAACTTCGCCTGTGCCACTGAAAGCGATCGTGCCGGTGACATAGAGGTCCTGGACAAGGCCTACGGGATCGGGCATCCGGTCGACGACCATGTCGGCGATCGATCCTGGTCGGGTCCGGAAGTTGAGCGTCTGCTTTGCATTGCCGGTCGTCAGCGACCAGCCGCGCGGGACAACGGGCTCCAGCTCGTAGGCGCCTGGATGCCGAATCACCGCCTCATCGTTCAGGACGGACCCGGGAAAGGCGGCAAAACCGTTCAGGTTCGACCGGTTGGTCGTCGTCTCGCCATCGGGCTTGGTCAAGCGCACGGCAATGGCGGGCAGCGGGCGGTCGCCGATGTCATAGATGCCGTTGCGGTTAATGTCGCGAAAAACGAACAGAAAGTAGTTTCCCCGGCCGCCGGTGAACTCGGTAGAATTATCCTGGTAAGGATAGGCGCGGTCCTCGGCGAGGTATCGAAAGAATCCCTCCGCTTCCGCTTGGGTATTTGCGTCCTGCGCCCAGGCGGCAGGGAGGTCGAGAAGCGAGGCCGAAGCCAGCACTGCCAGCGGTATGCCCAACGTCTTCATGTGTTCGATGTCTCATTGCGTTGTGATACGGAGGAAGAAAAAGCCCGCGGCGCTACACGCCGCGGGTCTCGATTTCGAACTAGGCGCCGGTCAGGCCGTCCGCCATTGAACGCAGTATTTCGTAACGACTTATCAGACGGGGTCAGAATGCTCCTGGCACTGTGCATCGCAGACATAGCCGAAGTTTGACCACTTGCCGAAGTTGCCGAAGTTGTAACTTCCGCCGTTTTCAGGCGGCTCCGGCAGATCACCCATCGGCGGCATTCCGGGCCAACCGTCATTCCCCTTCTCTGGATACCCGATGTCGCTGCCTTCACCGAAGTTGTAGGATCCACCGTTGGGACCAGGAGGCAGATCACCGAAATTCGGATCGCCCGGCCCGCCGCCATTATCCATCGACGGCCAGTCACCGACCCAGCCGCCAGAACCGAAATTATAGCTGCCCCCATTGGTCGGCGGCTCCGGCAATTCACCGAAATTGGGACTCCCGGGGAAATCGTTCCAAATGGGTTCGCAATAGCCGCATCCGCCATTCAAGCCGCCGTTGCCGGGCCATGCGTCGAATGCCAAAGCGCTCCCGCCCGTAACCAGCGCAATTGCGGCCGCACCGACCAGAATCATCGTCGTTTTCTGTTTCACGTTGTCGTCCTCGCAGATTGTTCAGACCAAAATCCCTCTCCCGGCGCTCGCTCACGACACCACAATCCGCTTCGAGCCCGCGAACACCTTCGTTTGATCTCATATGTAGCGCAACGGGTCAACCGGACCGGTGCATCCGAACGGGCCGGGCAAGCAAGGCCGATTCCGCATTTAATTGTGACAATTCAGATAAATAGAAGTGACGACATGGCTCCGTTCGGATGGCGGTGTGTCGATATGCGCGCCTGTGTTGCGCTTCGGACACAGTTGGCTGCCGACTGCGTCGATACAGGGCTTCGTCTCCCGCCGGGTACAGTTCTATGGCCGAACCGGCGCGGGCGAATCGACTTTGCAGGCGGACAATGCAGCGCTCGGTTTCATTCGATCTGGTCTTGATGTAGGGCATGCGCCAGCGTCAGTTTGAATAGGAGCGCAAGCGTGACCAGGTTCGCGGTATTGATTGCGGTGGCCTCTTTGGTCAGTGGCTGCACGTCGATGGTCGATTCGGTGATGTCGGGCCGCTCCTCACCTGTGGAAGGACGTTCGAACGCTGGACAATCATTGCCCAACCCGCCGGCCCTGCGCTTTGCGGAGCAAGGTGCGCGGCTCGAGTTCCGCGCGTCCTCAAACGGTCAGACTATCCAGCGCGCCTATGTGGCTGCCGCGCCGGACGGCGTGGAGGGGCGCCTGTCGGCCGCGGACGGCTCGACGGTACGCCTTGTTCCGGGCTGTTGGGGGTGCAGTAGCGCGCAAGGGTTCGACGAAAAGGAATATGCCACGCTCTGGCCGCTGCAGATCGGCAAGACGGTGACTTTCAACATGCTGCTGCGCAACGGCGCCGTCGCACGTCAGTCAATCATTGTCGCCGAGGCTGAGCCGGTTACCGTCGGTGGCGTCCGCTACCAGGCGGTCGTCTTGCGCGCGCGCGTCGTCTCCGGCATCGACGGGTCCCGTTACCGAGCCGAGCGCGCGGACTGGTGGGTGCCCGAGATCGGTTGGATCGCGCGGAGCTTGGTCAGGGATACCGATGGCAATCTGCTCCAAACCGAGCTTGTCTCCTACCAGCCGCCCGTCGAAGGACTGTCCGATTCGGGCGATGTGCCCGTGCCATCGTCGGCATCGCGCTAGCGATTCGGCCGCTGTTCACTGAACGGATTGCGATCTGCGAATCGGGCACGTTGGCCGGCCCGGCCTTTGCTGCCTGGGTTCTTCCCTAGGACCTTCCTGCCTAAATCAGTTCGTCGTCCCGGCACCTGCCTATACTCATGCATTTTGCGGGTGTCCCGGAATTCCAGAGCCGACAGATCGCTGAGCGGGCGGCTAAAATCCGGGAACGAGCGACGAAAAAAGGCTTGTGGGCCCGCAATGACGGTTCACCAGTACGTCCGATGAGTGGCTCTTCGCTGCCAATTGGCCGATGGCACTTACCTGCGCCAATCCCTCCTCCGCCGCCGCAACAAGTGCCCGCGTAGCCGCCGATCTGGCCCCTCGTGGTGGCGAGCACGCCGCCAAAGACTGCCAGCCCGATCGCGACCGTTGGCTAAATAGTGGCATTTGTGCAACATCGCCTGGCGAACCGGTCAAAGTGGGGTTCTCCGAGCCCACTTGGTTGTTGCGCGGCGTTGGCGCATCGGTCATGAACGGACGAGGAAACGGGCGGGTCTGCCTGTTTCTGTGTAGGGGATGGGACAAGAGGTCCTTCGGAACTAGTGTCCTTCGGAGCACCCAGACCCGCTTCAAACTCTGACTGGAGGTCAATCATGAAAATCAAGAGCCTTCTTCTCGGCTCGGCGGCGGCTCTGATCGCTGCACCGTCGGCGATGGCCGCCGACATCATCATCCCCGAGCCGGAAATGGTGGAATATGTCCGTGTCTGCGACGCGGCCGGCACCGGCTATTGGTATATTCCCGGCACGGAAGTCTGCCTGAAGTTCTCAGGCTATGTGCGCATGCAGATCGACGCGTCGGACCTCGATGTTGACATCGATCCTGCCGGCGTGGCGGCAGTTCAGGAAGGGTTCTCCTTCAATTCGATCTTGCCTGCAACGATCGAAGACGGTCTGCAGTCCCCGCCGGCAGCTCCCGGTTCGTCGGTTACGTTGACGAAGGCGGCCGGTGTTGGGCAGGCTGCGTTGATCTATTTCAACTACTATGACGCGTTCGATACATCGGGTCTGAACTTCACTGTTCCTGATGATGCTGGCCCTGTCGATAATCCCAGTGCACTTGCCATCCTTCAGGCTCTGACGCCCGCGGCTCAGGCTTATTACACAGTAGGCGCCGGTGCTTCGGCCCTGACGCCGGCTGGTAACGATCAGGTTCCTGCCAATCAGGGTGACGTCTTTGGTCTGTTGGGCGAAGAATACAACGTCAACAATCCTGGCGGCTTGGCACAAGAGTTCACGGGTCTTCAGGCGGATGCGTATTATGCGCAGCTCGAAGCTGCCCTGAAGGCGACGCTGGTTCTCGATCCGACCTTCCTTCTGCCGATCGTTCCAACAGCCATCGACCTTTTGTCCGATGACGTGATCGCCAATCTGAAGGCCAATCTTGGCAATGCTGGTTACCAGCAGCTGCTGTGGACGCTTGGCGATATCGGTGTGTTCGATGGCCTGGTCGGGTTCGACAATGACGCTGCGTGGGCAAACGCAACCGGTGCCGCAGTTGGCACGGCTGCCGGCCTGCTCGGCTTCCAGCCGACGACCACCAATGACGGTTGGGACACCACCACCTCGGCCCGCCTTGTCGTCGAAACCTGGAACGATTCCGAGCTCGGCGCTCTGACCACCCGTATGCAGCTCGGCGGTACTGCCGGCGGCGATTTGGGTCTTCAGGAAGCCACGATCGGTCTCGGTGGCCTGCAGCTCGGTTATGATGATACGCTGTGGGATGGTGGCATCAACGGCGAGTTCGATCAGTCGGGCGGTGCGGATATCAACCACATCCGTTACACCTTCGATGCTGGCGCATCGTCGTTCGGACTGTCGATCGAAAACGAAGACAACAATGTCGACTACATGCCGAATATCGTCGGTAAGGCGATGGTCGAGCTCGGCGGCATCACCATGACCGGTTTCGCCTACTACGATGACTACGATGCTGGCGGCAGCAACGATGCGCTGGTTCAGAACAGCGTCATGCGTGCCGGTCCGGCCGGGACGTGGGTCAACGGTCAGGACGACGATGCCTGGGGTGCCAAGCTGATCGCTTCGGCTGGCTTTGGCGCCGCCACCTTCCAGGCCATGGGCATCTACAACTCGGGCAAGAGCTTCTACGACAACGACTATGAATGGTCGGCTGCCGCAAGCGTTGCCTTCGATGCGACCGAAGCGACCACCGTTACCGTCGGCGGTCAGTACCTGAACGGCTTCCTGGTCGGTAGCCAGACCTGGGGTGATGCAACCGGCTTCAACGATGACGGCTGGAAAGCAGGCATCACGGTGGACCACGAGCTGGTTCCGGGCTTCGACATCAAGGCCGACCTTCAGTACCAGAGCTACGACTACGGTATTGCCAAGGTCGATGGCTGGGCGGGCTTCCTGCGCTTTGAAGGTTCCTTCTAAGCCAGTCGCCTGATCCATTCGACATGCTGACCCGGCGGGCGACCGCCGGGTCTTTTCTTTGTCCGGGTTTTCGTTCGATGTGATTGGCCAGTGCTTGCGTGACTTGTCGGTCCATGCCAGATGATCGGAAAGGTGCTGGGCGCAGTGCACGTTGGAGATTGGAGATCTGCCTTGTTTGACAAGAAAGCAACAAAACCGATTGCCGCTATGGCTTTTGCAATAGCTGTGGCTTCGACTCCGATGGCGCTTGCCACGGACGCCGATTGGGACATCAAGGACCAGCTTCAGCTGCCCGAGGCGGAACAGGGCGATACGGTCATCGCGGAAACAGACCCGGAGGCCGTTGAGGCATGCGAGCGCGCCGGGACCGGTTTCAAGAAGATCGGGTCGACCGAGACCTGCATCCGCATCAGCGGTTATGTGCGCTTCCAGGTCGGCTTCGGTTCGATCGATGATTGACCGGTGACGCTGGGCGGCAACGACCTTTTACCCGGCATTCAAGGTTTAGAGAGCGGACGGGATGACGTGTCCGCCGGCGCCACGCAGACAAGGGCCAACTGTTCGTTTCGACGTCCGACGACGTGGCTCCTCGGCATGCATTGTTCCAGTTGGACACGCCGCCCGGTGATGCGCAACAGATCCTAATGTGCTCGGTTGATGCAATCGCGGTAGGTTCTACGCTCGACCTGCCTGTATAAAGCGTTGATGTCGACATCACCGGCCGCCGGCCAGCCATAGGGTCCCGAACCCGGGTGCTTCTGGACCGCCGCCAAGGCCGCCTGGCGGGCTTCGCGGATGCATCTGGCCTCCAAGGTCGTGCTGCGCTGGCCGGCATGGCTGACCGACACAGGTGAAATGATATTGCCTTGTCCCGCGCCGGTGCAGCCGGCCATTGCGAGCATCACGCTGGCCGGTAGGGTGAGCAAGAAAAGTCGTGACATCGATTCATCCTCAAACTCATATTCGCCGCTGCTCCGCACGGTCGCAACGACAACCATAGCCTATACGATACCTGCGCTCAGCTCACAGTTCCGTTTGATTGCTCTGGCGGCACCTGAGCCAGCTCGAAGCGGACTGAATTGTTGCGGCTCAGCCAGTGTGTGGCGGTGGGACCAAGCAATCGCAAATCGTGATCGGTGTCCGCCATCGCGCGTTCGGCGTTCGTATCCAAATCGGAACGGGCTCCGATGCCATGACACCAAAGCCTGCTGCGCTGGAGCCGATTTCCGGCGCGAATGGGACCTGATTCGTCAGAAATCTGGTTGGTCAATGAGGCCTCAGCGTTTGTCTACCTGACACAATTCATCTAGTGTTCCGAGGGGGTAAAAGAGCAAGCCGCAAGTTACCAGGGCCTGGCCAAATCCGCATCAGCGAGGCTGGCTCTAGCGGCGTGCGTGGCGAGGGAATTGGCAGATGGACGCGACGGTATCGGGATCGGGCTATGGCATTGCTGTGGTTGGCATTGGGTGCCGCTTCCCCGGCGGGGCGGAAAGCCCTGGGTCGTTCTGGCGTTTCCTCAACGAGAAAGGAAGAGGGATCCGTGAGATCCCCGAGGATCGGTGGAGCCTTACGGCTGCCTTCGATCCTGATCCATCGGCGATTGGCAAATCGACCTCCAAATGGGGCGGCTTTCTCGACGATGTTCGCAGTTTCGACCCGGGGTTCTTTGACATCTCCCCACGAGAAGCGGCCTCAATGGACCCGCAACAAAGGTTGCTGCTTCAGGCCACCTATGAGGCGCTTCAGGACGCCGGAACCACTATCGCCGAAGCGCAGAACGCGCGCACTGGCGTTTTTGTCGGCATCTCGACCAGCGATTATGGGCTCAATCTTAGGATGCGTCGCTCGTCCGACGAGATCTGGGCAGGCACAGGCTCTGCTTATTCGATTGCGGCCAACCGGGTCTCCCATCGCTTCGATTTCACCGGACCCTCGGTCGCCGTCGACACCGCGTGCTCATCGTCGCTGGTTTCGGTCGATCTTGCCTGCCGCAGCATTCTTGACGGTGCCTGCGACGCCGCGGTGGCTGCCGGTGTCAACATAATGCTGAGCCCGGATACGTTCGTGGTGTTCAGCAAGGCCAACATGCTGTCCTTGACCGGAGAGATATCGTCATTCGACGCGCGCGCTAACGGCTTCGTGCGCGGCGAGGGCGTCGGCGCGGTGCTGCTTAAGCCGCTGGACAAAGCGCTCGCGGACGGCGATCGCATCTATGCGATCGTGCGCGCGACCAACGTCAACCAGGATGGTCGAACAAGCACGCTCACCGCGCCCAATTTTGAGTCTCAGATGCAGATGCTCAAGGGCCTGTGCCGGCGCGCCTCCGTTGATCCGGTGGACGTCGGCTTCATTGAAGCACACGGGACCGGCACACCCATCGGCGATCCGATCGAGGCTAAGGCCATAGGGCGGGTGTTTGGCACCGGCCGTCCCGGCGGCCCGGCTCTCGTCGGAACAGTCAAGCCCAATGTCGGCCATCTGGAATCGGGCGCGGGCATTTGCGGATTTATTAAAGCAGCGCTTACGGTTTACCATGGTACGGTTCCACCCAATCGCAACTTTGACACGCCCAATCCTGCGATTCCAATGGACGCGCTCAACATCGCCGTGCCCGTGGCGACGACTGAGCTTCCATCGCACGACGGTGCGACGCGCTTTGCCGCCGTCAACGCATTCGGCTTTGGCGGCACCAACGCTTCGGCATTGCTGGAAAACTGGTCTGGCGGCGATCGTGGCAATGCCCGCGCCCGTCTGACCCCCGGAGCAGTGCTCGCCCGCCACGACTTTGGCCCGATCCTCGTACCCCTTTCGGCGAGCAGCGAGCCGCAACTGCGCCAGGTCGCCGCGGATCTTTCGGCGGCCTTGGTCGATGACGGCAGCCTTGCGGCCGAGCCGATCGCTTCCCTGGCTTCAACTCTCGCGCTCCACCGCGACCAGTTCGCCGAGCGGGCCGTTGTCCTGGCCTCCGACCGACAGCACCTGCGCCGAAGCCTGGACATGATTGCTGCCGGCGAGGAGCAAGCAACCGAAGATCGATACGCGATCCCGCCCTTTGTGAGCGGTCGCGCGCGCGCATCTGGGAAACTGGCCGTCACCTTTGCCGGTCAGGGCGGCCAGTGGTGGGGTATGGCCCGGCGCCTTCTGACATGCGATCAGGTCTACCGGCAGAGTGTCGACGAATTCGATGCACTGTTCCGAAATGTAAGTGGCTGGTCCGTGGTCGATGCCATGCTCTCCAATGAGGCTTCGTCACGGATCGACGATGCAGATGTTACCCAGCCGGCGATCTTTGCCAACCAGATCGGTCTGATGGCGCTGTGGCGCAAATGGGGTATTGAGCCGGACCTGCTGATCGGTCACAGTTTCGGCGAGGTAGCCGCAGCTTATATTGCCGACGCGATCAGCCTTTCGACCGCCGCGCGTTTGATCCACGCCCGGGGCATGATCCGCGATGCCATCGGATCAGTGGGGGCAATGGCCGCAGTAGGCCTGAGCGTCGACGAACTCGCCGCCTTCCTGCCAGATGACGGCAGTGTCGTGGTTGCGGCCTATAACGGTCCGGCGCTGCAGACCGTGTCAGGTGAGATCGATGGCGTCGAGCGGCTGCTTGCTGCTGTCGAGGCGCAGTTCCCCAACGCCTTGGTCCGCCGTTTGAAGATGGATTTCGGTTGGCACGGGCCGCAGCTGGATTCCGGCGAGGTCTGGTTCCGCAAGACGCTTGGCGAGATCGAGTGGTCCACGCCGAATCTGCCCGTCGTTTCGACAGTTACCGGACGGCTTGAGACACGGTTTGACACGGACTACTGGTGGCGAAACTTACGCGAGCCCGTCGCGTTCGACCAGGCCATGCGCTTCGCTCTCGCTAGCGGCGCCGACACGTTCCTGGAGATGGGGCCGCACCGGACGCTCGCACCTCTGACGGCGGGAATCGTCAACGATGCCGGCATCAATGCGGCGATCGTACATTCTTTGCATCGCGAGCAGGACGACTACGATGCGCTTGCCGTTGCCAAGGCGATACTGCACACGCACGGAACCAGTCTCGACTGGCGCAAGATCAACTCCGGTCCAGGCCGCCGCGACCTGGCCTTGCCGCTATACCCATGGGCGCGCGAGGAATTGTGGAATTCGCCCGAAGAGGCCAGGCGCACGCTGTTCTCGGCGGAGGTCCATCCGCTTCTGGGTCGACGTGCCGGCCGAGCCGCGCCAGCCTGGACGAATGAGATCACGCTCAAGGCGTTCGGATACATCAACGACCACCGTGTCGAGGAATCGGCAGTCTTTCCTGCGGCCGGATACATCGAGATGATGGTTGCCGCAGCGCGCGACCATTTCGGCGCCGGACCAGTCGAGCTGCGCAACGTCCGCTTCCTTGACGCGCTGTCAATCGGCAATGACGATTGGGTGATGCTTGAGACAACGCTCGATATCGAACGTGGCATCGTGCGCATCTACAGCCGGACCCGCGATTACGAGGAAGATTGGCGCCTGCGCGCCGACGCCTATGTGCTGCGCCGGCCGCTCGAAGCCGAACGGGTCGATGCCGCCGCGATGGTTGAGCGTCGAGAGCCGTCCATTGGCAAGTCCGACTTCTATCGGCTGACCGCCCTGCATGGGCTTAATTATGGGGCTTTGTTCCAAGGAATCGACGCGGCCTGGTGCGACGGCGATCGATGCGTTGCCAAAGTTTCGGCGCCACACGGCGTCGATTTGAGTGCACAGCGCTATATTGCACATCCGGCCCTGTTGGACGCCTGCTTTCAGGCACCGATCCCGCTGATCGATATCGACGCGGGCGTCTGGGACCCATCCAGGAGCATACCCGAGACCGACGAGGAAGGCCATTTCCCATTGATGCTTCCGATCGGCATCGAACGCCTTGCCGTCGTTGACCAACTGCCCCACCAGATGTGGGTCGACTTCAGGACAGTTCCAGTGAACGGTTCGAGCACCGAGATGGGCGGTGTCTACCGGATAACCGGCCCCGACGGCCAGGTGCTGGTCACCATCGACAATTTCAGGATGAAGCAATTGGCTGCTCATCAGTCGTCGACAGCTGCCAGCGTGAAGCCGGTCTTTCACGTCGAGTCGCTTGACTTGCTCTCCGAGACTGCTGGCGCCGAACTCCATGACGGGAAAAGCGAAACCGCAGTCATCGATTGGCTGGTGCTCGATGACGGGTCAGGCCCCGGGGCGGCGCTTGCCGAGGCTCTGCGATCGTGCGGCGCAACCGCCATGACCGTTTCGGGCGCTCCGATCGCCGACAGCGGTCCTGACAGGCTTGCGGAGGCCTTTGCCGACTTCTTGGACGATGATTTGCGGCCCGCCGGCATTGTTGATCTCCGCTCGCTTGCGTTCGATGAACAGGTGTCAGCACACAACCTCGTCGAGGCAGCCGAGCGCAATGTGCTTAATTTGGCCGATGCCGGCCGGGCGCTAGACCAGTTGCGTGAGATCGGTAAGTCCCGACCCTATTGGATCATCACAAACGGCGCGAGGGTCGCTGCCGACAGCGACGCACTCACAGAGGCAGGCCTTTCGCAGTCAGGAGTGGTCGGGCTGGCGCGCACACTGTCTGCCGAGATTCCCGAGTTCAATATCCGCCTGGCCGACGTCGATCGGGCTGCGGTTTCCGCACCGGTGACACTCGCCCGCTTGCTCATCGCCAACGGCGAGGAGACCGAGATTGTCCTCCGCGGCGGTGACATCCATGTCTCGCGGGTGCAGCAGATGGAGACCGCCGACCTGCCGCCGAGGATGCGCCGGATCGATTTGTCGGCCTGCGACGACAATTTCGTCGTCACCATGACCAGACCCGGCTCGGTCGACAACATCGTGCTGCGGGAGGCCGAGACGCCGCAGCCGGGTCCCGACGAACTGCTGATTGAGGTGATGGCCGTCGGCCTCAACTTCCGCGATATCATGGTCGCCACCGGCATCCTGCCCGACGAGATCGAGGGCGACGGCGCCTGGTGGCGCAATATGGGCTTTGAGTATTCGGGCCGTGTCAAAGCCGTCGGCTCCGGCGTCACGAAGTACCGTCCCGGCGACCGCATCATGGGCATGGGCAAGGGATTTTTGCGCCGTTACGCCATCACAAAACAAGAAGCGGTTGTGGGCATCGCCAATGATGTTTCTTATGCGGACGCCGCTTCCTTTCCCGTCGGGTTCATGACAGCCTGCTATGCATTGGAGGAACTTGGGCGACTTAGCGAAGGCGAAACTGCGCTGATTCATACCGCGACCGGCGGTGTCGGCCTTGCCGCCATCCAGGTGGCGCGCAACATCGGGGCGAACGTGTTCGCGACGGCCGGAACGCCCGAAAAGCGTCAATACCTCAATGAGATGGGCATAGCATTTGTCGGTGATTCCCGCAGCGTCGATTTCGCCGACGGTGTCCGCAAGGCAACAGGCGGACGCGGCGTCGATCTGGTACTGAACGCCCTTGCCGGATCGGCGATCGACAAGGGGCTGGAGTGCCTTGCGCCGTTCGGGCGGTTCATTGAAATTGGCAAGCGCGACCTGTTCGCCGACAAGCCTATCGGGCTGAAATCGCTTTACTATAACAACAGCTTTCATGTCGTTGACCTGTCGGTCTTCGAAGATGAAAGACCGGGCCTGATCACCCAATTGCTCGAAACCGTATCCGAGCGCCTGGGCGACGGCAGCTATCAGCCGCTGCCGCAAGCTGTCTTTCCGGTGTCCGACGTGGTTGAAGCGTTTCGCCACATGGCCAAGGCTCAGCATATCGGCAAGGTGGTCATCACGTTTGACGACGCCCACGTGGACGTGCAAACCGATATGCGCAAGCCCGCCCCACTGGACGCCGAGGCAGGCTACCTGATCACCGGCGGCCTGTCCGGTTTCGGGCTGGCGGTCGCCGAATGGATGGCCGCCAACGGCGCCGGCCGGATCGTGCTCGCCGGCCGCAAGGGCGCGGTCCGAAGCAAGGACGCCGCCCGCGTCGAGGCGATGCGCGCCCAAGGCGCCGAAATCGTCCCGCTGGCGCTCGACGCCACCGATGCGCGCGCCGTCGATGCGGCGATCGGCGATCTGGTTGCGCACGACAAGCCGCTGCGCGGCATCGTCCATGGCGCCATGGTGCTTCAGGACGGCTTTATCGGCCAGCTCACCGACGATCAGTTCACCGCCGTTCTGCGGCCCAAGATCAAGGGCGCCTGGAACATGCACCGTGCGCTGGAGGCAAGGGGCGCCGGGCTCGATTTCTTCGTGTGCTTCTCCTCGCTTGCGCAGATGATCGGCTCGCAGGGCCAGTCCAACTATGTCGCCGCAAATGCGTTCCTGGATGCATTCGCCAGCTACCGTCGCGCCGGGGGCCGGGCGGCACAGACGATCGACTGGGGTGCGCTGGGCGAATCAGGCTTTGTGGCGCGCAGCGACGCGATGGCCAGCTATCTCGACAGCGTCGGGATGAAGCCGATCGGCGACGATATCGCCTGCGAGGCCCTTGGTCAGTTCATAATGAGCGCTTTGCCGACGGCCGCTTTTGCCAAGGTCGACTGGCAGAGCATCACCCGGGGCAGCCCCGGCGCGAATGCACCGCGCATGCGCGGTCTGCTGGCCGGCGCCGGACGCGGCGGCACGAAGATTCGCACCCAGCTCGCCGCAACGGACAAGAGCCAGTGGCCCGCGCTCCTTTCGGAGTTCATCCAGGGCGAGATCGCGCGCGTGCTCAAGGTCGAGGCCGCCTCGGTGCCGCTCGACCGTGCCCTTGCCGAGGTCGGGCTCGATTCCCTGTCATCGTTCGAGCTCAAGAACCGTGTCGAGGCCGAACTGGACATCGCGATACCCGTCGGCAAGTTCCTGCAGGCTCCGACCGTGGGCGGACTGTCCGACGTCATTGTCAGGGCGATCGAAGCCGACACGGCGCGCACTGAGCAGGCCGGCCTCTCCGCGAGCCCGCAATCGAAGGGTGACGGCGCAGCGCCCGATGCCTTCCCGGTCATGCCGCGCCAGCTCGCGGCCATTGCCGTCGACAAGGGGCTGATGTCGTCCGAAATGGCGCGCCACGCCCAGTGGTTCCGGGCGACGCTGACCATGGATCAAGGCGTGGCCATGTCCGCTGTCGGCGCGGCGCTCGAGGCGCTGGCGCGCGAACAGCCGGCCCTGCGCCTTCGGCTCGGCCAAGGTTCGGAGGCGACGTTCGAACTCTCGCAGGAGCCGCCGGCCCTTGTTCCGTTGGGCGAGCCTGGCCCGGACGAAACGCTTTCGGGGCAAAGCGGCGCGCTGTGGCGGTTCGGTTGGCGCTCACGCGATGACGGCGCCGAAGTCCACATTGCCTGTCACACGGCGGCCGGCGATCGCTGGTCCGTTCAATTTGTGTCGCAGCGGCTGAAGGAACTGGCCGAAGGGCAGACCGAGCAGCCCCCGGCCGACTATTGTGCCATTGCTTCCGACTGTGTGGTCGACGACAATGAAGCGAGCCTGCGCGACCAGGCCTTCTGGCAGGAAGTCCTGCATGATCTGCCCCAGCCGATCGTCTTCACCAGTCGTTCGCGGGCGACGGCCCCGGTCGGCATGGGGTGGAATGCGGGCTCCATTGTGACGCTGAGCACTCGGATCGCAAGTTGGACATCGGCCGATGATCCGATCGTATCCGAAGGCCGACTGCTTTCAGCGATGGCGGGCGCGTTGGAATGCCGCTTTGGCGAGCATCGGATGATCGTAGAGCGTACCGATCTGGTGCGTCGCGAGCCGGATCGACAGGACGTCGTTGGGCCCTTTGCCGATGCGCTGCCAATACTTGTCGAGCGCCATGCAGGTCACGAGTGGGACAGCGATGCGATCAGCCGCCGCCTGCGCACCTGCCTGCATCACCGGCGTTTCGACGCGGCTGCCTGTGCCGCGTTGTTGGCCGACCGGTTCGACAAGGCCGGTCTCAATCCCGCGCAGATCGGCTTTGCGTTCATCGATCATGCCACCGTCGCCGACCTCGACCCGGACATGCTTGATGCGATTTTTGACGATGCGGCCACACGCGCGGTCAATGAAATCCGCCTGACGGCGGTCGAGCGCGATGGCGCGCTTGAGCTTCTGTGGGCCTTTGACGCCGATGTGGTCGACGAGGAAACCGCAAGCGGGCTGCTGGAGACAATTGCTGAAACGCTGGGCGAGGCAATAGCCATCAAACGCTTCGACCCCAAGGAGAGGGCCGTGGGCCGGCACCAATCCGGCATTCGCGCTGCGTCGTCAAAGGCTAGGCGGCCCACAGTGCCAAAGTCAAATGGGCGGCAGGAATCGCTGCCCGTGACGGCGCAGCAATTGGCATGCCTCAACATCGGGCCAGACAACAGGAATGGTAATTCGCTCAACGCCTATTGGGTCAGCATGCGGGCGCTCCGCATTCGGCCGGGGCTCGATGTCGACCGGTTGCGCCGCGCCGTCGCCCAAGTCGTCGGGCGGCATCAGTCGCTCCGCATGCGCTTTGTCAGGCTGGAGGGTGATTGGCGCGTTACCATACCGGCCGATGCGCCCGATGCATTTGCCGTGCGCGATCTTGGAGCGGTTTCGGCCAGTGCCCTGGAAGAACAATTAAGCGAGCTTGGCCGAACGGACGTTGATTTCGAGAGCGGTCCCTTATTCCGGGTTACGTTGCTGCGCTGCGGGTCCGATGGTGATGTGTTCCACTTATGGAGCCATCATGTTGTCCACGATGCCTATTGCCTTGCAATTGTGATGAACGAGCTTTTTGCGGCCTACATGGGCATGCCGATCGGCCCCAAACCCGAAATGACCTTCGAACGCTATCTGCGGGAGGTCGAGCGAGTTGGTGACGTCGGTGCAACACAGGCAGCCCAAGCGCACTATAGCGCAACGCTGCTGCCGCCATTGACGCCGCCACGTATCGGTTGGGCGGCATCCGGAGATCAATTCGATTCCGAACGCCTGAATTTCGGCAGAAGCGGCAATTTGGACATTGAGACGTCCGATCGGGCGGACCGCGAACTCGACGAGCGACTGCGGAGAGCCGGTGTGACAGAGACGGCACTTCAGATCGCCGCATTTGCCTCGGTAATCTGCCGGCGTGGCGGCGCCGATGGCATTTACGTCAATTGCGAGATGGCAGGACGAACCACCCCGGCGCTAGAGAGCTATGTGGGTTATGTGGCCAACATGACCATGCTGAGATGCGATTTTAGCGCATATCATGATCTTGAGGCAGTCGCCCGTGACATAGGTAAACAGCTAAGGGCAGCCGCAGCGATGGGAGCGCCGGGCAATTTCACCCGTCAGCGCGCACTTGCCGAGCAGCTCAGGGCCGATGGCGCCTATCTGCCGCAATTCGAGGTCAGCCAGACGTTTCCGAAATCCGTGATGGCCCGCTCGCCGCTCGCGCCTGTCATGTTCGCCGCGCCGGGTGCCCGCGCGTCCTTTGGCGGCCTGATGGTCGAGCCGCTGCACCATCCCACGCTCGTCGATGTTACCCGTTACGAATACCAGTGGCGCAGCCTTCACACTGGCAAGAGCCGCATGTTTCGATCAATGTGGGATCCGTCGGCCTATGGAGTCGGAGAGGCCCTGCAATTTGCGGTGGAAAGCCTGCAGGAAATGGGGGTGGAGCCGCCGGAGCTGAAGGTCGGCGCAACCTATGAGCCCCAGGAATCGGAAAAGAGTCTTACGCATGGCACGGCAACGATGATGGAGCACCACGAGTGACGGCCGTCTTCGGGTGTCGAGCCCCAACGACCACCTCGGATCGAGGTGCATGCCCCGGGCCACTGTCGGCGCGCAATGGCGGCGGCTTGGTTTCAGCAATCGCCCGGGGCGGATTGACACAGCGACGAGGCCAGCGTCTGGGTTGATTGAATGACCGCGGAACATCCCAATGCGGCGGCCGGGCGAAACCGAACGTGGCGCCCGCGCATCGACCCTGTCGCGCTTGAAGGCGTCGCGGCGGCATTGCTGCGATCGCGCTGGATCGTTCTGGCGCTGTCGACCGTGCTGGTGCTGGTCATTGCCGCCGGCGCGCTCAATCTGCGCTTCAATCCCGACAGCAGGCTGTTCTTCGGAACCGAAAATCCAGAGCGCATCGCGCTGCAAGAGTTCGAGGACACCTACGCAGCATCGGCCAATGTCCTCTTCGTCATCGCTGCCCGAAACGGTGATATATACACGCCTGCAGCGCTCATGGCTTTGGCGCAAATGACCGAACAGGCCTGGCAGATACCCAACACCTTGCGGGTCGATTCGCCGGCCAACTTCAACAATGTCCGCGCCCGAGGCGATGAGATCCTCCTCGACCCGCTGGTGCCGACTGGAAAAACGATAACCATTGAGCGTGCTCAGGAGATCCGCCGAACCGCATTGGGGCAGGAGGAGTTGCTCAATCGCCTGGTCTCGCCCAATGGCGATGTAGTCGGCATCAACGTCAACGTGATCAAGCCCGATGATGGCGGCGAAAAGGTCGTCGAGATTGCGGCCCATGCCCGGTCCATGGCTGCCCAATGGCGTCAGGATCACCCGCAATTCGAGATCCGGCTGACGGGCAGCGTCCTTGCCGATGTCTCGTTCGCCGAGGCCGGTCAGGCCGATATGGCCACGCTCATGCCTGTGATGGGCGTATTGACCCTTCTTGCGCTTCTGATCGGGTTCTCCTCGTTCTGGGCCACTGTGTCGACGGTTGCGGTCTTGGCGGCGACCTCGGCGGCCGCGATGGGGTTCGCCGGCTGGGCGGGCATGCTGCTCAACAGCGCGACGGCCGGCGCGCCGGTCAGCATCATCGTGCTGACACTTGCCTCATGCGTCCATCTTTTGACCACCTGGCTGCGTCTTGCGCGCCGGACCGGCGATGATCGCCGCAGCCTGATCAGGGCCTGGGCCCAGAACGCCGTGCCGATCGGGGTGACCTGCGTGACCACGGCGATCGGTTTCCTGTGCCTTAACTTCAGCCCGTCGCCGCCAATGCGTGATTTAGGAAACGTAGTTGCATTCGGCGTGGTGGTCGGCATGATGCTGTGCCTGACCGCACTTCCATGCCTTGTCAGCTTCGTGCCGCCCCGAATGACCGAGCGGTTCTCGCTCGTCCCGGCGATGCAGCGGCTGGGCGAATTTGTCATCGCCCGGCGCCGGGCGCTGATCGTGCTGTTTGCCATGCTGCTGCCGCTGGCGGCCGTCGGCATCTCGCGGATTGCGCTTGATGACGATTACATCCGATACTTCGGCATGCGGTTCGAGTTCCGCCAGTCGGCCGAATTTACCGAGGACCGGCTGACCGGCCTCAATGTTATCGAATACTCCGTTCCCGCCGGTACCGAGGGGGGTGTCTTTGATCCTGACTATTTGCGCAACGTGGACGCGTTTGCCCAATGGCTGGCCGAACAGGACGATGTCGTGTCGGTGGATTCTTTGGCCGAAGTCCTCAAGCGCATCAATCGTACTGTCAACGGCGATGACCCCGCCTACTTCCGCATTGCCGACACACGCGAACTCAACGCCGAAAACCTGTTCGTCTACGAGCTTGGCCTGCCTGTCGGGCACGACCTGACCACTCTCATATCCATTGATCGGTCACATTCGCGTGTCACGGCAGTGCTAAGTGATGTCACGAGTGCGCGTGTACGCGAACTGGGCCATCAAGGCGAGCAATGGCTAATCGAAAACGCCCCCGACCAGTTCACCCAAGCGACCGGCATGTCCATGGTATTTGCGTATCTGTCCGAACGCAATATCCGCAGCATGGTCGGTGGGACCGTCTTTGCGCTGGTGCTGATTTCGATGATCATGCTGTTGGTGCTCCGAGACATCCGTGTCGGGCTTTTAAGCCTGCTTCCAAATCTGGTGCCGGCGGTGCTCGCGTTCGGCGTCTGGGGCTTTTGGGTGGGGCAAGTCAATCTTGCGTCTTCGGTGGTCACCACTATGACATTGGGAATCGTTGTCGATGACAGCGTGCATTTTCTGATAAAGTACTTGCGGGCGCGCCGTCAGGATCGCCTGTCGCCGGCCGATGCCGTGCGGCAGACCTTCACGACCGTCGCCCCGGCGCTCGTTCTAACGTCACTTGCCCTGATCATGGGATTTGGTGTTCTGGCGACATCGGGTTTTGCCGTCAATCAGCATGTCGGCATGCTGTGTGCGATCACGATCGCCGCGGCTCTTGCGGCCGACTTGCTGTTGTTGCCGCCGGTGCTCATCCTAGCCGAAAGGAGGCCTATCGATGATCAATAGAGCATTTCTGGCCGTCTTCTTCGTCCTGGTCATCGCGGCGACGGCCTTCGCGCAGTCGGCCGAACAACACGGTTACGAACTTGCGCGGCGCGCCGATGCGATGACCACCGGGTATGGCAGCTTGACTGCGAGCGGGGAGATGGTTCTCAGGGGCGGGGGCACTGCAACACGCCGGTTCGACTTCAAAAGCCTGGAAGTCGGTGGCGGCAGTCGCAGCCTGCTGCGGTTCGAATGGCCCGGTGACATTCGCGGCACGGCGCTCCTGACCCATACCAAGGACGGTGCACGCGATAGCCAGTGGGTCTTCCTTGCCGCGAACCGGCGCGTCAAGCGCATCAGCTCATCGGGTCGCTCAGGGGCGTTCGTAGGCAGCGAATTTGCCTATGAAGATATGGTTGACCAAGAACTGGACAGCTTCACCTACAAACTTGTTGGCACCGAGGTTTGCTGCAACATCGTCGAGCGCTACCCTCGGTTTTCGTCTGGATACACAAAGCACGTTGTCTGGTTTGACCGCAACACGAACCTGCCGCAGCGCATCGACTATTACGATCGTCGCAACGCATGGGTCAAAACCATGGATATTTCCGGGTATCGCAACTACGGCCCGGCATGGCGGCCACGCACGATGCACATGCGCAATTTGCTGACTGACAAATCAACGACGCTAACGTGGAGCAATTACCGCTTTGGCGCCGCGTTGCGATCAGGTGACTTCACCACCCGGGCGCTCGAACTGACGCGCTGACGCCGCTGCGATGTGCGGGCACGCGCACCTGCAACAGCCATCGGGGGAGCAGGGCCGATGATGGGCGACCGGGCGGGCGGACAGCCGGTGACGATCTGGATCGTAAATGTGGACACGGCCCATGTGCCCGGCTCCCCGGACCGGCAGGACGACCGAGCGCATTTGGCACTGCGGTCGCGCCTTATAACGGCGTCCCGCTTGCTGCTGAGTTACGCCTTGGTCCAAGACGGCTGCGACCACGATGCGCTGGAGGGCCTATGGCGTTCGGGCGCCGGCAAGCCTTTCTTGCCGCGGGGGCCACAATTCAGCATCAGCCATGCCGGCACCTGCGCTGCTGTCGCCATTTCGAAGGGCGGACCGATCGGGATTGATCTCGAAGTGCGGAGAATGGCGCGCATCACCGATGCCATGACAAGTCAGCTGCGGACTGCACTTTCGGGGCTCATGGGCGACGACATTGGCGCAAGGCGCGCGGCCTGCGCTGGTGCCGCCATTGATGTTTGGGTCCGTCTTGAAGCAGTGGTCAAGTGCCTCGGCTTGACCATGCGCGACGTGCTCGCCAAGGCCGAGTCTCGGGTGTTACCCGTGGGCAACATGACGGCGCGTTCCGCCCATCTCCGGCTATCTGTCATGGATATTGACATCGACTGCCAGTACGTTTGTGCCGTCGCGATTCGATCGACTGCTCCAGAACCCCGCGTATATCGTGTGGATTGGTCTGACCTAGAGTGCAGGTTGCCGACTATGGCGGGAGCATTAGACTGCTGAAGGGGTGATGTTTTCAATGCGAATGGGGTATCGTGCAGCAGCCGCCATTTTGACCCTGTCCGTTTCGATGCTCTCGAGCCGAGCCTCGGATTTCCTTACGGAGACAGTAACGTCGGAAGGGAACGAGCGCATCGAGGCCGCGGACGGTGGCAATGTCAGCGTTTCCGGCGAGTTATCGGTCGGTGCGCGTCTCCACTTCGGGCCGCCACAGTTCCCCGGCCAGGTCGATGGATTGATGCCCTTGTTGGAAGGCTCGGTCCGCCTCGACTATGAATCTGATGACGGCAAGAATCGCGTCGTTTTCGAGCCCTACGGCCGTCTCGACCTGCGCGCCGATAACGACGTGATCGACCTCCGCGATGCCTATATTCTTCATCGCGGCGACAACTGGGACATTTTGGCAGGCGTTCACACGCTGTTTTGGGGCGTGACCGAGGCGCGAAATCTCGTCAATGTCATCAACCAGCGCGATCTGGGCGACGATGTCGTCGAGGATCGGGCGCTCGGTCAGCCCATGGTGAATTTGAACTGGTCCTCGCCCGGGGCGGGTACGTTCAGCGTATATGGCATGTTCGGCTTTCGGACACGGGATCATCCGGACATGGCGGACCGTTTGCGCCCTGCCATGGTGATCAACGATTCCGCGGCGATGTTCGAAGCCGGCGGCACCGCGCGTCATCTGGGATTCGCCGCGCGCTATGCAAACCATTTCGACCTTGGTGCCGGCGGGCTCGATCTTGGGGTCCAATATTTCCATGGCACAAGCCGTGAGCCACGCTTTGTCATGGTCGGTCCCGATGTGGTGCCGTTCTACGACGTGATGGATCAAGTCGGCGTCGACGCGGTGTTTGCGACTGGCGACCTCCAGCTGAAGTTCGAGGGGATCTGGCGGCATGCCAACAACCTCGACTTTCTGGCAACTGTCGCAGGCTTTGAGTACACAGTTTTCACCGACGCCGCCGGTGGCGTCGACATCGGTTTTTTGGGCGAGTATCTCTATGACGGCCGGCCCTCCAATCCGGCTCTTGCGCCACCAACCGCGTTCCAGAACGATCTGTTCGGCGGATTGCGCCTCTCCCTTAATGATGTCGGCGGGACACAGTTTAAGGCCGGCTTCACCTACGATCTCGACAATGCCGCCAAGTCGTTGTCAGTTGATTTCGAGACAAGGCTACGTGACGATCTCCTGCTGTCGATTGAAGGCCGGACATTCTGGGATATGCCTGCCTCGGCATTCGCAATCCCTCATGAAGATTCGTTCGTTTTTGGAAAGATTACGAAGTTCTTCTGAGGTTCGTCATCGACGCAAGGCTATTGATCTGCGTGTTGTAAGCTCTCCCAAAATTGAAAGATGTTTTGTTTGAGTATTGGTGCCGAAAAACACTTCTGGAGCGCTACTCGAGCGGAATGAATCGAGAGGGAATGAACGAAGCCGCTGCCGCGGCATTTGGCGGGCCGGATTGCGGGTGAGGCTTCTGTTTTGAAGGATTGCGATTGTTGAAGCGCAATCTTGAGAACAGGAGTAATGAGATGGCCGAGTTAAGCCCGCTTCGCCGGCGCATGATCGAGGACATGACGATCCGCAATCTGTCGCCGGCCACGCAACGATCCTATGTGCATGCCACGGCGAAGTTTTAGTGCTACTTTGACCGATCCACCGACCGGCTTGGCTTGGAGGATGTACGCGCTTTCCAGGTACACCTGGTTTCGACCGGAATCTCGTGGCCGGCGCTGAACCAGACAGTGTGCGCGCTGCGGTTCTTCTACGGCGTGACGAAGGGTCATGCCGAGATTTATTCAGCTCGGGTAGCGCCTTACGTGCCGCCCGCCGATAACGTACAGAACCGCCCGGCATTGCGCCGTCCACAAGCGCGGCCCGGGCCCGTGATTGCCTTGTCCCCGTCGAGCCTTTAGGACGGATCGGGCCCATAGGGCACTGTCGCCTGGTTATCCCAGGCCCGGAGGACGCCGATGCCGACCAGCCACGATCTTGCCGGACTCATGAAGTTCCTCGATCGCGACCCGTGGCGCGAATGTCTCGACGAGGTTGTCGAGGCCCATCTCGGCCCGGTCCTCGATGCCGGCGAAATGGCGTTCGAGGACCTTGCCGACCTGCTGGGCGACGATCTGGCCATGACGCTGTGGGGCTGCGCCTTCGAGGATTTCCTGACCCAGCAGTTCGACGTCAAGGGCGGCAACATCGTCGACGACTATCTCAAGCGCCGCGGCTGGAAGGAAAGCGCCCAGGCCCGGGCCTATATGGAGGGGCTGCGCGGCTCGGTGATGAGCCTTTACGAGGTCAGCGACATCGTGCCGGGCAAGTCGCTGATGGCGCGCGACGTCGTTCGCGGCGGCGAGCCCGTTGCCGTCAGCGAGGGCACGGCCACCCGTACCCTCAAGCCCTGGGACCGGATCGCCGCGCGCATCGTATCCGTGCGCGGGGGCCACGTCCTCGCCGGCGGTCTCCTGGCGTTTTCGCCCGAGGCCAGCCAGGCGCTGTTTGACGGCCTGCGGCGCATGTTCGGCAAGCGGGGCGCGACGACGCTGCCGCCGATCGCCGATGCCGATCTGCAGGCCGCAGCGCCCCTTTTCACGCTGACATGGCTGTCCGACACCCTCGAACGCGCCACACAAACGCCGCAGATCCACAACGCCGAAGGCGACGAACTCGTCTTCCACAATGTCCGCTTCCCGCTCGCCAAGGGCGTCCGGCAGGCCGACATCGCCGAGTGCCTCGATGCCGTGCCGGCCATGTCGCGGGAAACCGCGAAGTTCTGGAACTGGCTGGAGCAGGCGCCCGCGGCCGCGGCCGCGGACAAGGCCAAACGGGCCGGTGCCACCGTCTTCGATACGACCATGGACAGCGGCGCGCGGGTTCTGGGCAATCTGGAGCTGAAGGGCCGGTTTCTGCACCTTTCGACCAATTCGGCCGCGCGCGCCCAGGCCGGAACGGCCCTGCTGCAGGCGCTTGTCGGCGAGCGCATCCGCACCCCGCTCACCGAGATCCGAACCGTCGAGCAGATGATGGCCGAAGCCGATGCGCCGGGCCAGGACCGGGCCGATAACCCGGACCTGCCGCCCGAGATGGCCGAACAGGCGGTCCATGCCTATATGGACCAGCATTACAGGGAAACGCTCGATGAGCCCGTTGCGATGCTGGGCAACATGTCCCCGCGACAGGCCGCCAGGACCCCGGCCGGTCGCACCAGGCTGGCCCAATGGCTCAAATATCTCGAGAACCAGTCCGCCCGGCAGCCCGATGCCGCCGATCCCATGGCTACCTATGATTTCGGATGGATGTGGGAGGAACTGGGCGTGCGCGATCTGCGCCGGTAGCGCCGGCCGCGCCTTTCGCCGGCCATCGGTGCGCCAACGGGCGTCAAGGTGGCGCCAGCGCCGTCGCCTGCAGCCGGTAGACCCCGCCGGCGATCGGCTCCCGCGCGCCGTCCTTGGCAAGCGCGTCGGGCGGCAGATGCGCCTTGAGCGCCGCCAGGAACGCGGCCTCATCGCCCCAGCCCTCGATCACCACCACCGCGCCCGGCACCGTGTTGGGCTCCTCGCGCGCCTTGCGCTCGGCGGTGTCGACGCGGCTCGCAGCGATATCGGCGAGCAACACATGCGCGCCCGCCACATGCGGTGAGGCGAGCAGCGGCGCGAAGCGGAGGCCGAGAGCCTTCACATGGCCGTCGTGCGCGGCCGGGTCGACATCGTATCGAAAGGTCGCCGCCAGCCCGCCGCCGCCTTCGCCGGCCGAGGCGGCGACCGCGCACAGCGACCGCGCAACGCCGCGGAAATGTCTGACCGTCGCCACCGTCCACGGGGTCGGATCGTTCAGCCGCGCCTGATAGTCGGGCCCGGTCAGCACATCGGGCGCTTCGGCCTCGTACAGGTTGAAGAATTCGCGATCCGCCTCGATGGCGACATAGCGCCTGCCGCGCCGGAAGCCGGGAATGGCCACCCGCTCGGGCATGTGTTCGCGCCCGTGCCAGGCGTAGAATTCCTCGCGCCCCTCCGGCGCGATGTCGTGCCAGATCGCGACCGCGCCGGTTCCCAGCAGACCCATGTTGCGTTCCCCTGTCCGTCCGCACCTCCGGACCGCGATTTCGCGGGCCGGCAGAATTTTCTGAAATCCTGTTCCAATTTCAAAATCGGTTCTATATGCTGATCGCCGGATAGGGAAGAGGGCCCATGACGGTTTCGGCGGTCGAGCGCTGTATCGGCCTCATCGAGGCGCTGACCGGTGCGGTCGAGCCGGTCAGCCTGTCCGAGCTTGCCGACCGCGCCGGCCTGCCGGCCAGTGCCGCCCACCGCATCCTGACCACGCTCTCCGAGCGCGGCTGGGTGGTGCAGGATCCGGCCAGCCAGAACTACGCCCTGTCGCTCAGGCTCTCCACGCTCGCCTTCCGCAATCTCGATGCGCGCCTTGCGCCCGACATCGTGCAGACCGCGCTCGACGGGCTGGCCGCCCGCACCCGCGAATATTGCCGCTTTGCCGTGCTCGAGGGCGAAAACCTGATCTGGGTGGCCCGCGCGCAGGGCGCGACGGCGGGCCTGCGCTACGACCCGGACATGGGTCAGGAAATCGTGCTACACGCCACCGCCAACGGCAAGGCATGGCTGGCCGCGCTCGAGGAGAACGAGGCGCTGCGCATCGCCTGCGCACGCGGGCTCGACCGGCCGGCCGATTTCGGGCCCAATTGCGTGCGCACGGTCGACGAGTTGCGCGCCCATCTCAACGAGACCCGCCGGCGCGGCTACGCGCTCGCCGTCGACGAGGCCGAAATCGGCACCGCCGCCATCGCGGTGGCGTTCCGCGCCGGCGAGGGGCCCGACGCGCCGGTCGCCGGCACGATCAGCGTCGCCGGCCCGCGCCTGCGCATCGGCCCGGAGCGCTACGAGACGCTGGCCGCCGAACTGGCCCGGACCGCCGAGCAGATCTCGGCGATGTGGCCGCTGCGCCGCCGCCAGCGCCATCGGCGTCCCTTCGCGGCGTCGCTCGCCGACCCGGTCGCCGGAGCGGCCTCGTGATCGCCGCCGCCGCCCGCACCGGCCGCGCCGTGCTCGAGCCGGCACTGTGGTTCGCGGGCCTGCTCGTGATCTGGGAGGGGGTGGTGCGCCTGGGCGAGGTGCCGAGCTTTCTTCTGCCCGCCCCGTCCGATTTCCTGGCCCGCATCGCCGAGGACCATGCCCGGCTTGCCTATCACGGTGCCCAAACGACGAAGATGATCGTCTACGGCTTCATCGCCGGCGCGGTGCCGGGGCTGGTGCTGGGCTATATGATCGCCCGTTGGCGGCTGTGCGAGCAATTGCTCTATCCGCTCGTCGTCTTCATCCAGGGTCTGCCGAAGATCACGCTGGCCCCGCTCATGCTGGTCTGGTTCGGCTTTTCCGACTTTCCCAAGATCCTGCTGACCGCGCTGATCACCTTCTTTCCGATCCTGGTCGATGCGGTCGCCGGCTTCCGTTCGGTCGATCGCCGCCACTACTATCTGACGCGCTCCACGGGCGCCTCCTGGTGGCAGACCTTTCGCTTCATCGAACTGCCCACCGCCGCGCCGGCCATCTTTTCGGGGTTCAAGATCACCATCGTCGTCGCGGTGACCGTCGTCATCGTCGTCGAATGGCTCAATTCCAACAATGGCCTTGGCTATCTGGTCCTGCGCGCGATGGATTCGTCGGACACCACGCTGATCTTCGCCGTGCTGGTGGTCGGCTCGACCATCGGCGTCGTGCTCAGCTACGCGGTTGCGCTGGCCGAACGCTGGTTCCTGCCCTGGCGGCGCCGATGAGCGCGGCGGGCAAGACATGACAGTCAAACGAGGAGGAGACCCATGACCAAACTCACCAGACCCCTGGCGGCCGTCGCCATTGCCGGCCTCGCCCTGGCGCCGGTCGGCGCATTTGCCGCCGATTCCATCACCATGACGATGAACTGGACCGCCGATTCGGCGCATCTGGGCTTTGCCATGGCGGTCAAGCAGGGCCTTTACGAGGACGCCGATCTCGACGTCACGCTCGAGGAGGGGCGCGGCTCGTCCGTGGCCGCCCAGCTCGTCGCCACCGGCCAGAGCGAACTTGGCTATGCCGATGCCGGCGCCGCGCTCAACGTCGCCGCCCAGGGCGCGCCGATCAAGATCATCTCGACGATCTGGAAGTCGGGCCAGTTCGGCGTTCAGTATCTTGCCGAATCGGGCATCGAGACCCCCCAGGATCTGAAGGGCAAGCGCATCGCCGTTGCGCCCGGCACGGCGATGGTGCCGCTCGTGCCGGTCTTCCTGCGCGCCAACGGCATGAGCGAGGATGACGTGACCATCGTCTCGGCCACCCAGAACGCCGCGCTCGGCCTTCTGACCTCCGGCGAGATCGACGCCATCGCCGAAACGCCCGAGAACACCGTCGTGCCGCTGCAAGAGGAGGGCTATGACGTCGGCAACATGTATTTCTACAATCACGGCGTGCCCGTGGTCAGCCTGTCGCTGATCGCCCGCGAGGACAAGATTGCCGAGAACGCCGACGTCTACCGCCGTTTCATCGATGCCACCGCCAGGGGTTGGCGCGCGGCCATGGACAACCCCGAGGCCGCCGTCGATGCGCTGCTCGAACTCTTCCCCGAGACCGAGAACACAAAGGAAGCGCTGTTGCAGGGGGCGACCTATTCGTTCTCCTCGGTCTGTCCGGGCGGCTCGGGCGACACGATCGGCGCAACGCCCGACGAGACCTGGTCGGAGATCTATGAGGTGATGACCACGGCCATGGAGTTCCCGGCGGACCGGCCGATCACCGACTACTATACGCTCGAGCTTCTGCCCGAGACGCCGGTCACCTGCCCGTAACCGGCCTTGCCAGCCCGCCGGCCGGAGCGATCCGGCCGGCGAAACATCGGGAAGCTCGAAACCGTGTCCGCCCCCGCAGCCCATGACGCGCCGCCCGCCGTCCTCACCGAGGCGCAGGCGCGCCGCGCCCTGCCGGCGCTGAACTGGCTGGGCACGATCGTCTATGCGGTGATCGCCGTCACGGTGCTGCTGGGCCTGTGGGAAGCGCTGATCCGCATCTATCAGGTGCCGATCTGGCTGGTGCCCAAGCCCACCGATTTCCTGGCCCGGCTCGTCACCGACGCACCGCTCCTGCTCGAACATGCCGGCGTGACCGCCACCACGATCGTGCTGGGCTTTCTGCTCGGCGTTGCCGTCGCCGTGCCCGCCGGCTTTCTGATCGTTTCCTTCGGCGCGCTCGAACGCGGGCTCTATCCGGTCATCGTGTTTCTCAACATCATGCCCAAGACCGTGATCGGACCGATCCTCATCGTCTGGTTCGGCATCGGCCCGCTCGTTTCGGTCCTGATCGTGTTTCTGATGTGCTTCTTTCCGATCATGGTCGACGCCATGTCCGGCTTTCGGGCCGTCGACCCAAAACTCGCCTACATCACGCGTTCCATGGGCGCCACGCCGCTGCAGGAGTTGCGCCACATCCGCATCCCCGCGGCGATGCCCTCCATCTATGCGGGCATGAAGATCGGCATCGTCAAGGCGGTCGAGGGCGTCATCATCGCCGAGTTCATCGCCTCCGAAGCCGGGCTCGGCTTCCTGATCATGCGCGCCTCGAGCTTCATGGATCTGACGCTGATGTTCGCCGGGCTGATCGCCACCGCGCTCCTGGCGCTCGCCGTCAACGCGGTGCTGATGTCGGGCGAACGCCTGCTGATGCCCTGGGCACGGAGGCCGGCATGAACGCGCTGCAGCCCCTTCGCACCGCCACCGGCTCGACGCGCGGCGCCTCGATCACCGCGCACAATCTCACCAAGGTCTATGGCAGCGGGCCGTCGGCCTTTCACGCGCTGGGTCCGATCGATCTGGATATCGCGCCGGGCGAGTTCGTCAGCCTGATCGGCCCGTCCGGCTGCGGCAAGTCGACGACCATGCTGCTGGTCTCCGGGCTCGAGCCGGTCTCCGATGGCTCGGTCGCGGTCGACGGCCGGCCGCTCACCGCGCCGATCTCCGAGGTCGGCATCGTCTTTCAGGACCATTTGCTGCTCGAATTCCGCACCGCCATGAACAATGTCATGCTTCAGCAGCAGATCCGCGGGCTGGGCCGCGCCGAAATGCGCGCCCGCGCCGACGCGCTGTTCGAGCGGCTGGGGCTGACCGGCGCCGAGGACCGCTATCCCTGGCAGCTTTCGGGCGGCATGCGCCAGCGCGTTTCCATTGCCCGCGCGCTGGTGCACGATCCGACCATGCTGCTGATGGACGAGCCCTTCGGCGCGCTCGACGCGATCAGCCGCACCCAGATCCGCCACGACCTCGAAATGCTCTGGATGGAGACCAAGAAGACGGTCCTGTTCATCACCCACTCGATCGAGGAGGCCGTCGGCCTGTCCGACCGCGTGCTCGTCATGTCGACCAGCCCGGGCCGGATCGTCGAGGAGATCCGCATCGACCTGCCGCGTCCGCGCCCGGCGCATCTTGGCGAATATCCCGAATTCTCCACCTATGCGCGGCGCATCTTCGACATCTTCGAAAAGCTCGGCGTCTACCGGTTCAAATGACGCACGCCCCGCTTCGGCGCTATGTCATGATCGGCGCGCCGGTCACCTCGGTGCGCACGCCGCCGCTGCTCGAAGCGTTCCTCGCCGGCCGCGGCATCGATGCGCGCGTTGAAACCCGCCACGTCGAACCGGCCGCGCTGACCGCCTTCGTCGCGGACGTGCGCGCCGACCCGTCAATCGGTGGCCTTTGCGTGACCATGCCGCACAAGAACGCCATCGCCCTCCTGCTCGACGGGCTCGAAGGCGCGGCGCGGACCACACGCAGCGTCAACGCCGTGCGCCGCACCGCCGACGGGCAGCTGATCGGCGGCCAGTTCGACGGGATTGCGCTGGTCGGGGCGGTCAAGGCGGCCGGTCTTCAGGTCACCGGCCGCACCGTGCATCTGGCCGGTCTGGGCGGTGCCGGGCTGGCCATTGCCGAGGCCCTGCTTGCCCAAAGCCCTTCATCGCTTGTGATCACGGAACCGGACGCGGACCGTCGCGCCGCCGCACCTTTGTCCGAACGCGTTTCGGTCATGCCGCCCGGCACCGATCCGGGCCGCGCCGACATCCTCGTAAACGCCACCCCGCTCGGCATGGCCGCGGACGATCCGAGCCCGTTTTCGGCCAGCCAGGTGGCAAGAGCCATGCTTGTCGCCGATATCGTCGCCGACCCGCCCGCCACCGCCCTTGCGGCCTTGGCGGCCGAGGCCGGCACGCCGCTCGTCACCGGCCGCGACATGGTCAAGGCGCAGATCGCCCCGATCGGCAACTGGCTGCTGGGGGAGGGGCGCTAGCCCCGTCCTGCCGGCGCATGGCGATGGCACGCCGGCCGCTGTGCGGTGCTGGCCGAACCCGAAAGATTGACGATCTCCGACCCCGATGCTACTGAAACATGAGTCAGCATTCATGTTTTGCAATGGACCAGATCCGACCAAAGACCCGGCGTGGCCAGAAAAGGCGCGAGCAGATCCTGCGCGCGGCCGAACGCGTGTTCGGACGGCTCGGCTATGCCGAAGCCTCGATTTCCGACATCACCCGCGAGGCCGAGACCGCCCAGGGCACGCTTTACATCTATTTTTCCGGCAAGGACGAGATCTTTT
The DNA here is from genome assembly GCF_030732865.1 of Roseitalea sp. MMSF_3546. Taxonomy (GTDB): domain Bacteria; phylum Pseudomonadota; class Alphaproteobacteria; order Rhizobiales; family Rhizobiaceae; genus Roseitalea. The sequence continues at coordinate 29,677 of NZ_JASHKB010000017.1, read as the reverse complement.
CCGAACTGGTGCGCGAGATGGGTCATCTCACCCGCATCGCGCTCGCCGGGGCGGTTGCCGATGCGCCCACGCGGCTCGAGGCCGAACGCCGCGGCCTGGCCGCCTTCCTGCGCTTCGTCGCCGACCGGCCCGAACTCTACCGCATCGTCGAGGAGGCGCGCTTTGTCGACCCCAAGGCCTATGAGGCCTATTTTTCCGACTTCGCGCGGGCCTACCGGGCCAATCTGGACGCGGCGGGGCAGGCCGGCGAAATCCGCACCGGCGACAGCGAGATCCGCGCCTGGGCGCTGATGGGCATGGCCAAGACGCTGGGCGAGCGGTTCGTCCTGTGGCGCCGGGACGTCGACATCGATACCGTCGTCGCCGAGGCGTTCGACCTGATCGAGAACGGGTTGCGCACATGAGCCGGCCGCAAGGTGGCGCGTGGTGGTGAGCGCACTGCCGGCAAGGATGGAGGCCCGCCCTGTTTGACGCGGTTCCCGACATGGCCGCCAAGCGCGCCGAGCTGACGCCGGATGCGGCGGCGCTTGTCGATGCCCGGAACGGACGGTGCTGGACCTTTTCCGAGGTGAATCACGCCGCCAATGCCATCGCGCACGGGCTGGCGCGTCTGGGCCTGTCGCGCGGGGACCGGCTGGCCGTGCTGTGCCTCAACCGCGTGGAATTCTTCGTCACGCTGTTCGCCTGCCAGAAGGCCGGCGTGATCATGGCGCCGCTCAACTGGCGCCAGCCGGTCGCCGAACTCGCCCAGGTCGCGCAAGGCGTCGGCGTCGCCGCACTTGCGTTCGATGACGACCATCGCGATACCGGCCGCGCGCTGGCCGAACGGCTCGGGGCGATGCCGATTGCCATGGACGACCCGCAAGCCGGCGAAGCGGGCCTTTCGGCGCTGATGCAATCCGACGGCCCGCCATTGTCCGATCGCATCGATGCGTCCGCGCCGTGGTATGTGCTGTTCACCTCGGGCACGACCGGCCTGCCAAAGGCGGTGATCCAGACGCCGCGCATGAGCTGGGCGAACGCGCTCAACATCGCCCAGGCGATCGATCTGACGGCCCGGGACACTTCCGTCAATTTCCTGCCGCTGTTCCACACCGGCGGCATCAACCTTTACACGCTGCCGCTGTTCCTGTTCGGCGGCGCGTCGACGGTCGTGCCCCGTTTCGAGCCCGATACGATCCTCGACCTGATCGCGCAGGGCGCCGTGACGCAGTTCTTCGGAGTGCCGGCGATCTTCCAGGCATTCAGCCTGCATGGGCGGGTCGGCGAGATCGACTGGGCGTCGATCCGCATGGCCTGTGGCGGCGCGCCGCTGCCCGAACATCTGATCGGCTTCTTCGCCGAGCGCGGGGCGCTGATCTGCAACGGCTTCGGCATGACCGAGACCGGACCGACCGCCTTCCTGATGGATCCTGCCCATGTGCGCGCCAAGATCGGCTCGGTCGGCAAGGCGCAGATGCTCACCCAGGTGCGGCTCGACGCGGTAGCCGAGGGCGAACCGGGCGAGGGGGAGTTGCAGTTGCGCGGGCCGGCGATCACGCCGGGCTATTTCGGCGACGCCGAGGCCACCGCCAGGGCCTTGACCGCCGACGGCTGGCTGCGGTCCGGCGATGTGGCACGGCGCGATTCGGACGGCTACTACTACATCGTCGACCGTATCAAGGACATGTACATCTCCGGCGGCGAGAACGTCTATCCGGCCGAGGTCGAGCGGGTGCTGAACACCCATGAGGCCATTGTGGAGGCCGCCGTGGTCGGCGTGCCCGACGCGCGCTGGGGCGAGATCGGCGCCGCCTTCCTGATCGTCCGTCCCGGCCGCAGCCTCGATGTGACAACGCTCGATGCCTGGTGCCGCGAGCGGCTCGCTGCCTACAAGGTGCCCGGATCCTTCCGCATCCTCGACGACTTCCCGCGCACGGCCGCCGGCAAGGTGCGCAAGCCCACGCTCAGGGCGCTGCTGCAATGACCGCATTGGCAAGCGCCCAATGGGTGCCGACAAGGGCCGAGTTCGACGCCTTTGCCGGGATCTCCGGCGACGACAACCCGATCCATGTCGACCCGGCCTTTTGCGCGCGCACCCGGTTCGGCCGGCCCGTCGCGCACGGCATGCTGATCTACGCGAAGCTGTGGGCGATGGCGCGCCAGACACATCCGGACACGGTGCACCGGGCACACACGCTGATGTTCCCGAACCCCACCTTCGTCGGCGATCGGGTCCTGTTGCGCATCGACGATGCCGGCGCCGACCGGCTTGCGATGCGCGCGGTCCGCCAGGACGACGGGGCCGACCTGCTCGTCGGCGAGGCGGGGCCCGATGCGGCGGCAAGCGAGGCCGCCCCGCCCGATGACCACACCGAGCGCGTCATCGGCGCGTTGCGCGTCGGCCAGTCGGCGTCGGTGAGGCGGGCATTGGCGCGCGCCGATCTTGACCGGTTCGCCGCGCTCGCCGGTTGCAAGGCCCCGCTGGACGATCGCGTGCCCGAACCGCTGGTCGCCGCGCTGTTCTCCTACCTGCTTGGCGTGAAGCTGCCCGGGCCCGGCACGAACTATCTCAAGCAGGAGCTGCGTTTCGGCGCGTCCGCGCCGATCGGCGAGGCACTCGCCGCGCGGGTCGAACTGACGCGCCTGCGTCCGCAAAAGCACCTCGCCGACCTGTGGGCGAGGGCGCAGCGCGCCGACGGCACGACCGTCTGCGAAGGCCGGTCGCTGGTGCTGGTCAGGGATGTCGGCCGGTAGCGTTCAGGCGACGGTGCGCCGCGCGCCCACCCGGTCGGCGAAGCGGGCGATCGCCCCGGCGAACGCGTCGGGCTCCTCCAGATGCGGCGAATGGCCCGAATGGGCAAAGCGCAGCTTGCGCGCGTCCGGCGCGTGCGCGACGAGCCAGTCGGCCGCCGCTTCCGGATAGACCCGGCTCCTTTCGCCGCACATGACGAGCCACGGCACGTCGACCTTCGGCACGGTCTTACGTTCGTCCATGGCCACCAGGCAGGCCCACATGGCGTTCATCGCGACCGGATCGTTCGCCGCGATCCTGGCGGCCGCTTGGCGGAAGCCGAATCCGGCCGGTCCCTTGCGCGTTGCGAACATGCCGGCGGCGATGGCCCCGGCGCTGCCCGCCCAGTCCCGTTCGAAACGGGCGATGTTGGCGGCAATGGTGCGCGGGGTCTGGCCCGTCAGGCCGAGCGTCCAGCCGCCTTCGTTGACGAGCTTGGGGCTCATGTCGACGGTCACCAGCCCGGCGAGCAGGCCCGTGCCGTGCAGTGCGATCAGGCGCCAGGCGACCGCCGCGCCCATCGACCAGCCGATCAGCACGGCGCGGCCGATGTCCCGGCTTTCGAGCAAGGCGTGCACATGGTCCGCGGCGCTTTCGATGTCGGGGCGCAGGTCGACAGCGGTTCCATGGCCCGGAAGGTCCGGCGCCAGGCAGGTGAAGCGATCCCGCAGCCGTTCGGTGATGTCGGCGAACGCGCTGCCATCCATGGTCCAGCCATGCAGGAAAACGAGCGCCGGTGCCCCGTCCCGGTTCGCCGCGTCCGCCTCGGTCATCCCCGCCGCCGCAGCCGGCCGACCACGCCGGTGGGAAAGAAATAGACGCTGAGCACGAACAGGATGCCGAGCCACAACAGCCAGCGGTCGGGATTGAGGAACAGCGGGAGCAGCGGAACGCCGACGCTCTGCAGCGCTTCCTCGGCCGCGCCCATCAGGTTCTGCAGATAGTTCTGGGCGAGCACGAAGATCGTCGCCCCGATCATCGCGCCGTACATGGTGCCCATGCCGCCGATCACGACCATAAGCAGGATGTCGATCATGATGTCGAAGCTCAGCGTGGTGTCCGGTCCGACATAGCGCAGCCAGATCGCAAACAGCGAGCCGGCCAGCGACGCGGCGACCGCCGACAGGATCGTCGCCGTTGTGCGGTAGTAGACCACGCGATAACCGATCGCTTCGGTGCGGAAGTCGTTCTCGCGGATTGCCTGCAGGACCCGCCCGAACGGCGAATTGACAATGCGCAGCAGGATCAGGAACACGATCAGCGAGCCGAAGAACACCACATAGTAGTTGACCAGCTTGCCGTTGACGCGCACGCCGAAGAACGGTTCCTCCAGATAGCGCTGCGCGGCGGTCAAAGCGCGCGGGATCTGGTAGTTGAGCCCGTCCTCCCCGCCGGTCAGGTTGGACAGCTGGCTGACCAGCACCGCGAAGGCCGAGGCGACCGCCAGCGTGATCATCGCAAAGAAGATCGCGCGCACGCGCAGGCTGAAAAGGCCGATCACCAGCGCCAGAACGGCGGCGGCGATCGCCCCCGAAACGCTGCCGACGACGAGCGCGTCGAAACCGCGACCCATATGGATCGAGGCGAGCGCCACGCCATAGGCGCCGATGCCGAAGAACATGGTGTGCGCGAAGCTGACGATGCCGGCATAGCCGAGCATCAGGTCGTAGCTGGCGACCAGCACGATGAAGATGCAGATGCGCGCGGCGGTATCCACCGAGCGCGTACCGGGGAAGACGAACGGCGCGAACGCCAGCCCAAGCAGGATGATCAGCAGGATCGCCGCAAGAATCGGGCTGCGCGGTGTGTCGCCGGAAATGAGCCTGATCAGCACGGCGCCCTCACTTGGCCTTGACCACGGGCATCATGCCCTGCGGCCGCCACATCAGGATCAGCACCATCAGGCCGATATTGGAGATCAGCGCCAGCTTGGGTTCGAGGAAGGCGACATAGTTCTGCGTCAGCCCGACCAGCAGCGCGGCGATGAAGCACCCCTCGACCGAGCCGAGCCCGCCCATGATGACGACGATGAACACCAGCACCATGATCCCGGCGCCCATATGGGCCGTTATGACTTCCTGGTAGAGCGCCCACATGACGCCGCCCAGGCCGGCCAGTGCCGAGCCGGCGATGAACACGCCGATGAAGACCGCGCGCAGCCGGTAGCCGAGCGCCTGCACCATCTCGCCGTTCTCCACGCCCGCGCGCACGATCAGCCCGATCTTGGTCGAGCGCAGCACAAAGCGCATGGCCAGGAACAGCGCCAGCCCGAACACCACCGCGACGAGCCGGTAGCGTTCGATCGCAGCGCCGGCGAAGGTGAACGCGCCCTGCAGCGTTTCGGGCCGGGTGAAGAAGATCTCGTCCGGTCCCCAGGCGACCAGGATCAGCTCCTCGACGATGATCAGCCCGCCCATCGTCACCAGGATCTGTTTCAGGTGTGCGCCGTAGACCGGCTCGACGATCACCTTCTCGAACCCCCAGCCGATGATGCCGGTGGCGAGCATGGCGGCGACGACGGCGAGCAGCAGCGCCGCCATGTTCAGCGCCAGCGAGGGCGAGCCGGTCATGCCGCCAAGCGCCAGCAGCACGGTGATGCCGACGAAGGCGCCGACCGAGACGAACGCGCCATGGCCGAAATTGATCACGTCCATCAGGCCGAAGACGAGCGTCAGGCCGGAGGCCATGATGAAGATCATCATGCCCATGGCCAGGCCCGAGACGGTCAGCGTCAGCCAGGACGAGGGCGAGCCGATCGACACGAAGCCCAGCACGATCAGCACCGGGATCAGCAGCAGCGGCACATGCGGTGCCAGCCGGTCGCGCAGGCCGGCCCGCACGATCGTCGGCGCATGGTCGGGTGCCGCGCTCATCCCGCCTCCAGCGAAAGGCCCATCAGCCGTTCCTGCAATGCCGCATCGCCCGCCAGTTCGGCCATCGCGCCGGACCAGACGATCCGGCCGTCATCCATCACCGCGCAGCTGTCGCCGAGCAGGCGGGCGACCGAAAAGTTCTGCTCGACCAGAAGGATCGAGGCGCCCTGCTTCTTCAGGTCGCGCAGCGCACCGGCCATGGTGGCGATGATCGCCGGGGCAAGGCCCTTGGTCGGCTCGTCGATGAGATACAGCCGGCGTTCCTCGGCCATCGCCCGGGCGATCGAGAGCATCTGCTTCTGCCCGCCCGACAGCGTGCCCGCCTCCTTCTTCCAGAAGGTCTTGAGCGGCGGGAAGGCGGCGAAGATCCAGTCGAGCCGGTCGGCCGCGATGGGTCCGCTCGCCGCGGCCAGGCGCATGTTCTCCTCCACCGTCAGGTCCGAGAAGATGCCCATGGTCTCGGGCACATAGCCGATGCCGGCGCGGGCGATCGCCGGCGTGGGCAGCGCGGTGATGTCGCGGTCGGCAAAGACGATGCTGCCCCGATGGGCGCGCCACAGCCCCATGACGGTGCGCAGCGTCGTGGTCTTGCCCACGCCGTTGCGGCCGAGCAGCATGGTCACCGCGCCGGCCGGGACCTCAAGGTCGACGCCTTGCAGAATGTGATATTGCGCGATGTTGGCGAACACGCCGGACAGGCGCAGGATCGGATCAGGCATCTTCGAGCGCCTTTCCCATATAGGCCTCCTGCACGACATCGGAGGCGATCACCTCGGCGGGCGGTCCGTCGGCGGCGAGCGCGCCGTTGTGCAGCACGATGATGCGGTCGGCGAGCTGGCCGATCACGTCCATCTTGTGCTCGACCAGAAGGATCGTGCGCGTCGCATCGGACTTCAGTTCCTCGATCAGCTCGAGCACGACCGGCGCCTCGTCGACGCTCATTCCCGCGGTCGGCTCGTCGAACATGTAGACCTTCGGGTCGAGCGCGATCAGCAGCGCGACCTCGAGCTTTCGCTGATTGCCGTGCGACAGTTCCGACACGGTCTGGCCGGCCAGATCCTGCATGCGCACCCGGCCCAGCGCCGCCTCGGCCGCATCGGTGATCTCGCCATGGCTGGCGGCCATGGAGAACAGGTTGAAGCCCTTGTTCCGCCGCGCCTGGACGACGAGCCGGACGTTTTCGAGCACGCTCAGATTGGGAAACAGATTGGTCAGCTGAAAGGCGCGGCCGATGCCCATCTCGGTGCGCCGGGCGACGGTAACCCGGGTGATTTCGCGGCCGTCGAGCTTGACCGTGCCTTCGCTCGCGGCGACCTGCCCGGAGATGAGGTTGAAATAGGTGGTCTTGCCGGCCCCGTTCGGCCCGACAATGGCCGTCAGTTCGCTCGAGCGGAACGCGCAGGTGACGTGATCGACCGCGACATGGCCGCCAAATCGCGCGGTCAGATTGTCGGTTTCAAGCACGACATCGTGCATGACGGGCTCCGCGCGTGCGAAAGGCGATCGAAGGTCGGGGCAGGGCGGGCACGCGGCCCGCCCGCGCGGCACACGGTCAGTTGCGCACCGGGATCGGCAGGTCCTCGATGGTCAGTTCGCGCACCAGTTCGGGAATGCCGTAATCGACATCGTCCTTCACCACGGTGCGGAAATGATACATCGGTTGCAGCGCCTGATGGTCCTCGGGGCGGAAGCGCATGGTCCCCTTGGGCGTCTGCCATTCCATGCCTTCCATCGCCTCGATCAGCGCCTCGGTCTCGGTCGATCCGGCCTTTCTGATCGCCTCGACGATGGCGATGCCCGCCGCCATGCCGCCAGCGGTGAAGAAGTCGGGCGGGCTGTCGTAGCGCTCCATATGGGTCTCAACGAGCCAGTCGTTCACGTCATTGTCCGGGATCTCGTAATAGTAGTAGGTCGCGCCCTCCATGCCCGGCAGTTCGCGATAGGCGGTCAGCGCCGCAAGGATATTGCCGCCGGTGGCGATCTCCACGCCGAAGCGCGAGGGGTCCATGGCGTTGATCTTGCTCATCGGATTGCCGCCGCCGGCCCAGATGATGAACAGCTTCTTGTCGCCCTCGACATCCTTCATGGCGTTGAAGATCCGCTCGGCCGGGGCGGTGAAGTCGGTCGTGTCGGTCGGCACGAACTCCTTGTGGACGATCTCGGCGCCGGTGGTCGCCAACGCCTCCTCGAAGGCGGCGACGCCGTCGCGGCCGAAGGCGTAGTCCTGGGCGAGCGTTGCCACCTTGACGTCCTCCCCGCCAAGCGCGATGGCGTTGGCCACCGCGTCCTGGCTGGAGTTGCGCCCCGTCCGGAAGATGTAGCGGTTCCAGTTCTCGCCGGTGATGGAATCGGCCACCGCCGGCTCGACGATCAGGATGCGTTCGTATTCCTGGGCGACCGGCAGCATGGCGAGCGCCACGCCCGACGAGACCGGGCCGACGGCCAGATCGGCATCGTCGTCGCCATAGGCTTCCTCGAGCAGCGCCTTGCCCTTGGCCGGATCGAGCTGGGTGTCCTTTTCGATCACGGTGATCGGTTCGCCATCGACTTCCATGGAACCGTCGGTGGCGTATTCGAGGCCGAGCATCAGGCCGACATGGCTCTGCTTGGCGTAAGCCTCGAGCGGGCCGGTCTTGCCGTAGACATGGGCGATCTTGATTTCGGCGAGCGCCGGCGCGGTCGTCAGCGCAAGGGCAAAGGCGGCCGTTGCCAGAATGGACTTCATCTCGGGTCTCCTCCCTGTCGTAGCCGAGCGTAATCGATATGAAACATGAATCACAATTCATGTCAACCGATCGCCTGTGGACTCCTCAACGCTTGTGGCCATCGCATCGACCGCGCTCGGCGGTCTGGCGGCAGCCCGGTTCCGAGCCCATCGTTTGCCGTTTGCGGCGAGGGGTCGCGCATGTGCATCTGTGCGCCAGGGCTCCGCACGGATGGGGATCGACGGGTCGCCCGCGGGCCCGCCATGCCGCCGGCGGCATCGGTCGATCCCGCACAACGGGCGGTCAGGGAGGGCACGCCACGCCCCGGAGACGGGCGCGGTCCCGCCGCCGGCCATTCGCCGGACGCGGACGCTGACGTATCCCCTTGTGTTCGCCCGCCCTGTCGCCGGAGCCGTCGCGTCGATCTGCCCGGCCGGGCATTTGCCCTTGACGATCCGGACAAATCCACAGCCGGCCCATTGCTATATCGGGCTTCGATCGGCAATACTCGCCCTGGCAACCGGAGGGCGCGTTGCCATGCGACCCATGAGGGGAAAGACAGCATGACCCATTGGCGCGAATGGATTGTGCCGGGCATCGTCGTTGTGCTTGTGCTGACCCTTCTTGCCGCGCTGGTCAGTTCCGGCCGCATCGAGAACGATCTGACCGCCCGGGCCGGCGCCGCCGTCGTCGACGATCACGGATGGGCGCAGGTGAGCGTTGCCGGCCGCGATGTCACGCTTTCGGGCATGGCGCCGAGCGAGGCCGCTCGGGCCGGCGCGGCGGCCATGATCGACGATGTTCCCGGCGTCCGGCGCGTGCGCAACGAGGCGAGCCTGCCGCCGGTGATCGAGCCGTTCGTGTTCGCCGCCCGCAAGGGCGCCGACGGCATTGCGCTGGCCGGTCACGTGCCGACGGCGGAACTGGCTGCCGACCTTGTCGCCGCCGCCGAGACCGCCAATCCCGGCATTGCGGTGATGGACGAGACCGCCCTTGGGCGCGGTGCGCCCGAAGGGTTCGACGCGATCGCCCGCTTCGGCGTGCTGCAACTTGTCAACATGACGGACGGCGAAGTGACGCTGACCGACGCTGACTACGCGATCGTCGGCACCGCCGCCGATCCGGCGGCCTATGAGGACGAGCTGGCGCGTCTTGATGCCGAACTGCCCGCCGGCGCCAATCTGGCCGTGGCCGACATCGCACCGCCCGCCGCCGACCCGTTCGACTTCGTGATCGCCAAACGGGCCGATGGCGGCCTGCGGCTGGGCGGCCACGTTTCGAGCCGTCAGTTGCGCGCGGCTCTGTCCGGGCGGGCCGGATCGGTCGCCGGCGACGGTTCCGTGGAGATCGCGCTGGATATCGCCTCAAATCCGCCCGAAGGGTTCGAAGCCTTCGCCGACGCCGCGCTCCAAGCCGTCACCGCGCTCGAAGAAGGCGCGATCCAGCTCTCCGGCCGGTCGGTCAGCGTCAGCGGGGTCGTCGCCGACGAGGCGCGCCGGGCGGCGGTCGAGGACGCCATCGCCACGTCCGCGGGCGAGATGTTCGAGATCGATTTCGCGCTCGCCGTGCCCGCGCCGGCCGACGCCGATGCGCCGGGCGACGCCGATGCGCAGGCCGACACGGGTAATCCGGACGCCGAAGGCGGCGAGGACGCCGCCCCGGCTCCCCAAGACCGATCCGAATGAGCGAGGACGCCCGATGTGGTACATCGTCACGCAGATCTGGATCTGGCTGCTGATCGCATTCGCCCTGGGCTGCGTGGTCGGTTGGCGCAGCACGCGTCCGGAATCGCGCTCATGATTGGCGGCGCGGATCGCCGTTCGACGATTGCGCTCGGGCGCAGCGTCGCGGTTGCATGTGCGCCGCGCTTTTCGGGAGACAGCGGATGGTCGTCTTCATCCTCCAAGCGGCGATCCTGATCGCCATTGCCTTCATCGTGGGCTGCATGGTGGGCAGCCTGGCGCGCCGGTTCATGGCCGAGGACACCGCCATGGCAGACACGGGCACGGCACCCGCCGCGGCGCCGCAGGCAATGCCGACCGGCGCGCCGGCGGGCATTGCCGCCACCGACGCAACAGCCACCGCAAGAACGGGTGAGCCCCTGCAACCTGCCGCGCCGGCAGCCGATGCGAAGGCCGCGCGGGAACCCACCGAACCGGCGGACGATGCGGCCACGCATGCCGATGCACCGCCGCCAGGTCGGAACGAGGCTGAAACCAGCCAAGCGGCTCCGGGCAAACCGGCCACGGCAAAGCCCGGCCGCGCGAAATCGGCCAAGGCCGGCGCCGGCAAGGCGACCGGCTCGTCGGCCAGCGCCGGCAAGAACCGATCCGCTGCAAAGGCCAAGCCGGCGGACGCGAAGGGCCCCGCCAAGTCGGCCGCAAGACCCGCCGCCGAACGGGCCGCTTCGGGCAAGGCTTCGGCCGGCAAGGCGGCCGCCGCCGGCGGCGCCGCGCCCGACAACCTCAAGCTGATCAAGGGCATCGGCCCGCAGAACGAAAAGGCGCTCAACGCGCGCGGCATCACCCGTTTCGAACAGATCGCCGGCTGGACGGACGCGGACGCCGAACGCTGGGGCGAGGAACTGGCCTTTCCCGGCCGCATCGAGCGCGAGGACTGGATCGGCCAGGCAAGAACCCTGGCGCAGGGCGGCGCGACCGAGTTCTCCAGGCGCAAGACCGGCACCGGCAAACGCTCGAGTTGACTGGCCGGACGGCCGTGCGGCCGAAACGCCAAAGCGGCAAAAGCGATTCCGGTCAAAGGGCTTGCAGGCGCCCGTTGAATCGGTTCGTCAGCGCGCCGCGGCCGCCGGCGGTCAGATCGCCTCGAGGAACGCCTCGATCGTCCCGGCAAGGCCGGCGGTGTGCAGCATGGGCGCATGGCCCTGGCCGGCAACGCGCACGGCCGTCACGCCGGCATGACGCCGTGTCATTTGCCCGACCGTCTCTTCGGTCAGCAGAGCCGAGTTTTCCCCGCGAATGACCATGACCGGGCGTTCGGCCAGCGCCGCGAACTGCGGCCACAATTCGGGAACCGGCTGATCGGCGGGCAGCGCATCCAGCGTCCGGGCGATGGCGGGATCATGATCGGGCACGATCCGCCCGTCGATCCGGCGAAACCGGCCATGGGCCTCGAACGCCCAGTCGGCCTCGGTGAGTGCGCCGAAGGCCGGCGCCATGAGCGATTTCTGGATGGCGACGGCCTCGTCCCAGTCGGCCGGCTGCGGCCAGGCCGGCAGATATTGACGGATCATGGCCAGCCCGTCGGGCGCGAGCACCGGGCCGATATCGTTCAGAACCGTCGCCGCGATCAGCTCCGGCCGGCTTGCCGCGAGCACCATCGCCACCAGCCCTCCGCGTGAGGTGCCCACGAACGCCGCACGCCCGATGCCCAGCGCGGAAAGGACGGCAGCGACATCGGCCGTCTCGACGGGCACCGCGTAATTGCGCCAATTGGAATCCCGGTCCGACAGGCCGCGCCCGCGAAAGTCGAGCGCGATCACCCGTCGCGGCTGCTCGGCGCGATTGGCGAAATGATCGGCAAGGCCCAGAAAGTCGCGGCCGTTGCGGCTCAGCCCCGGCAGGCAGACAATGGGCGTCGCCGGAGCCGCGCGCGGCCCGAACTCGCGCACGTGCAGGCGCAGGCCGTCGGATGCGGGCACGTAATGGCTGGTGCCGGGATCGAAATCGGGCAGGTGGCGCGGCGCGGTGTCGGGCATGTGGCGCTGGAGCGGTCTGGCGTGAACGGTCGGGTGCGGCACCTTGATAGCCGCGCCGACGGGCGCGCGCCAGCCCGCCAACGGATCGCTCGTCAGCCCGAACCGGTGGTCAGGTCCTGGGCGATGGTCAGATCCAGGCCGAAGCGCGCCTTGTAGACCGTCAGGTTCTCCAGCACCTTCTGCACGTAAAAGCGCGTTTCGGGGAAGGGGATCTGCTCGACCCAGTCGATCGTGTCCTCGAGCGGCAGCCCGCGCGGGTCGCCGAAACGTTCCAGCCATTCGCGCGCCCGGCCGGGCCCGGCATTATAGGCGATGAAGGTCAGCACGTAGGACCCGCCGAACCGGGCGAGCTGCTCGTCCAGATAGCGCGTGCCGAGCGCGGCGTTGAACGCCGGATCGTCGGTCAGCCTGGCCGGCGCATAGGACAGGTCCATGCGCGAGGCGACGGCCCGCGCCGTCGACGGCAGCAATTGCAGCAGACCGCGCGCATCGGCGCGCGAGACCGCATTGGTGTTGAACTCGCTTTCCTGGCGCGCGATCGCATAGGCGACGGCGCGGTCGCGCGGGCTCATCTGGGCCGATGCGGGGATCGCACCGACCGGATGGGTCAGCAAGCCGACATCGACGCCGCGCCACGCCGCGCGCTTGGCCACGCGCAGCGCGGTGGTGTGGCGCTCGTTGCGCGCGGCGAGCCCGGCGAGCGCGGCAATGTGCGCCGGCGAGTCATAGTGCTCGGCCAGCCCGTAATAGAGCGCGTTGCGCAGCCGGTCATGGGCGGTCCGTTCGAGCCGCTCGAGCGCAACGAACGGCGCCTGACGGCCAAGGCGCGCAAGGGCGGCGGACCCCGGCTCCGGTTCGGTCAGCGCAAGGCGATCCGCCCCCAGTTTCTGCGCGGCGATCTGACCGTAAAAGACCGTCGGAAAGCCCGCCGCGCGTTCGAAATGGCCTCGCGCGGCCGCATCGTCGCCCGCCGCCTCGGCCGTCCGGCCCAGCCAATAGGCGCCGCGCGCCCGCGAGGCGGGACCCACCGCAACCTGCTCGATCACCTCGAAATGGGCCCGCGCGCGCTCGGGCTCGCCCAGCCCGCGCAACGCATACCAGCCCGCGTGGAAGGCCGCGTCGACCACCGTTTCGGCGTCCCCGCCCGAATGGTTGGCGACGATGGGATAGGCGGTTTCGATGTCGCCGCGTTCGCGGATCGAACGCGACACGATCCGCCGCTCGGTCCACCAGGCATCGGGATTGGTGGCGATCATGCCCGATTCGTCGAACCGGGCGATCAGCGCGGCCGCCTCCTCGAAGGCCTGGCGGTGCCGCAAATGGCTGACCTGCATGAAAACAAAGGCCTCGGTGTCGCGCAGTTCCTGTGGCACCTCGTCGAGCAGCCGGTCGGCGCTGCGCTGGCGCCGGATCACCGCCGCCCAGGCATTGTGCAGCCCGCCCGTGCCGGCCGCCTCGGCGATCCGCGCGCCCGAGCGGATGCGGTCGCGCGCCATCATGTTGAAGTAGCGTCGGCGATGGTCGTCCCGGGTGAGCTGCTCGGCGAAGGTGTTGGCCAGTTCGATCTCGATCGGCGCGCTCAGCGGCTCGCTGTGCCACCATGGCGCGATCAGCGCATGGGCGCGTTCGGGATTGCCCGTCAGAAGATGGCTTCTGGCCAGTGCATAGGCCGCCTCGAAGGTCACCGGATCGCGCTCGGCGAAGGCCGCCCGCAGCCGGATGGAATTGACCAGCCCGCGCGCCAACGCCCGCTCGTGATTGCGCGCCAGAACGTCGCGATGCGGCCAGTCGGGCAGGTTTTCGGTCGCATCGGCGATCTCGCCGGCAGTGACGCCCCGCTTGCCCGAAAGCGCGATCGCCCAGGTGACGAGGTCGCGGTCGGCCGATCCCTCGGGCAGATCGTCGCGCAGCCGCCGGGCCTCGTCCAGCCTGTCGTCGTAAAGCGCGGTCAGCGCCGCATCGAGCGTTTCCAGATCGCCCTGGGGCAGATCGGCGGGCGCCGTGGCGCTTTCGTCTTCGATCGCCGCGGTAGGCATCGGGTCGGCGCCGATCCTTGCGCGCGTTTGCTCGGGCGCGCCGGCCGGCGCCAACGCCCACCAGGCGCCAAGCCCGAGGGCGCCGGCCACGACCAGCCCGGTGCCGGCCAGAACGAACAGGCGGATCGGTGTCATGGCACGCCCATGCCAGAGCCCCGTGGCATCATTGGGACCAGGTTTGTCTTTTGCGGTTAACCGGGAGTTAACGATCGCTAACATGGCGTGTCTGTCCGCGCCGGCAATGGGCTGGCGCCGATCGGTGCATGCCGGAGCCTTCCATCCGGCCATGAAACGCTCTATTGTGCACCGACATCGCCCGGCAGGCCGGTGGGGCTGCGCGACATGCCGTCGCGCGCTTTTTGTTTGAATTGGGCGCCGAAGGGTTCGGCCGACCCGGGAACTGGAGAATGGCCATGTCAAACGGGCAACTGGTCGACCGCAGCCGACTGCGCGGTTCGATGACCGCGCTGATCACGCCGTTCGATGCCGCCGGCGAACTCGACGAGGCCGGCTTCCGCGCCCATGTCTCCTGGCAGATCGAGGAGGGCACCCGGGCGCTCGTTCCGGTCGGCACGACGGGCGAATCGCCCACGCTGAGCCATGACGAGCACAAGCGCGTGATCGAACTGTGCGTGGACGAGGCGGCCGGCCGTGTGCCCGTGATCGCCGGCGCCGGCTCCAACAACACGGTCGAGGCGGTCGACTTCGCCCAGCATGCCGAAAGCGCCGGGGCCGACGCGCTTCTGGTCGTCACGCCCTACTACAACAAGCCCAATCAGCGCGGGCTTTACGGCCATTTCGCCGCCATCGCCCAGGCGATCGACATCCCGATCATCATCTACAACATCCCGCCGCGCTCGGTCATCGACATGCTGCCCGAAACGATGGGCCGCCTGGCGGCGGATTTTCCCAGCATCTGGGGCGTCAAGGACGCCACCACGAAGATCGAGCGCGTCTCCGAGCAGCGCATGGCCTGCGGCCCCGATTTCATCCAGCTTTCGGGCGAGGACGCCACGGCGCTGGGCTTCAATGCCCATGGCGGCGTGGGGGCGATCTCGGTGACCGCCAATGTCGCTCCGCGCCTGTGCGCCGAGTTTCAGGATGCCATGCTCGCCGGCGACTTCGCAAAGGCGCTCGAATACCAGGATCGGCTGATGCCCCTGCACAAGGCGATCTTCGCCGAGCCCGGCGTTGCCGGCGCCAAATACGCCCTGGCGCGGCTTGGCCGGGTGCACAACCACGTGCGTTCGCCGCTGGTGACGGTCGAGCCGGCCACCGAAGCGGTCATCGACGATGCGATGCGCCACGCCGGTCTCTTGAACTGACCGGCGCGCCTGTCCACTTTCCGTCAATGGCCTCAACGAAAAAGAAGAAGACGACGGTCGGCCGCGGGCTCGTGGCCGAGAACCGCAAGGCACGCTTCAACTACGAGATCGGCGATGTCGTCGAGGCCGGGCTCGTGCTGCGCGGCACCGAGGTCAAGTCGCTGCGCAATGGCGAGGCCAACATCGCCGAAAGCTATGCCAGCTTCGAGGATGGCGAGATGTGGCTGATCAACAGCCACATTCCCGAATATCTGGAGGCCAACCGCTTCAACCACGACCCGCGACGGCGCCGCAAGCTCTTGCTGAACAAGCGCGAAATCGCGCGCTTGGTCAATGCCACCGACCGCGAGGGCATGACCATCGTGCCGCTCAGACTGTATTTCAACGATCGCGGCCGGGCCAAGCTCGAACTGGCCATCGCCCGCGGCAAGAAGCTGCACGACAAGCGCGAGACGGAAAAGAAGCGCGACTGGAACCGGGAGAAGGCGCGGCTGCTGCGGGAGAAGGGTTAGAGAAGTCGGTCGTCGGTCGTTGTTCGTCGGTCGTGCACCGACCGAAAGCGCCTTGCCTGCCGCCTTGACGACCTACGACTTCCGACCGACGACCGACCCGCTGCGACCGACGCCCCAACCGCACGCCACATCACCCATCAACAGCGTCGTATTCATCGGCGCCGCGCGCCGCCGCACGATCCGACGCAGCGCGGCCGATCTCGCCCTCCAGCGATTTCAGATCGATGAAGTGGTCGGCATTGCGGCGCAGATCGTCGGCGATCATCGGCGGCTGGGAGGCCATGGTCGAGACCACCGAGACCTTGCATCCGCGCCGTTGCAGTGCGTCCACCAGCACGCGGAAGTCGCCGTCGCCGGAAAACAGCACCGCATGGTCGATCACCGCCGACAGCTCCATGGCGTCGATCGTCAGCTCGATGTCCATGTTGCCCTTGATCTTGCGGCGGCCGGTGGAGTCCGTGAACTCCTTGGCCGGCTTGGTGATCACCTTGTAGCCATTGTAGTCGAGCCAGTCGATCAGCGGACGGATCGACGAATACTCCTGATCTTCGATGAGCGCGGTGTAGTAGTAGGCGCGCATGAGATAGCCGCGCTTGTGGAAGTGTTCGAGCAGCTTGCGATAATCGATGTCGAAACCGAGCGCCTTGGCTGCCGCGTAAAGGTTTGCCCCGTCGATGAAGAGTGCGATCTTCTCGCGCTGGTCGAACATTGTCTTGCCCGTCAAATGTATGGCTGTGATCGTGGTTGGCCCGTTGCCCCTGGCTTTTCATGGCTTGCGGGCCAAATCAAGCGCATTGGCGGGCAATCGCCAGGATTTGTTCCACGACACGGCGCCAGCACGCGGCCTTTGCCGCATTTTCGCGATGTTTTGAATGCATGGCACAGCCTTGGCGCCTTGCGCGCGCAGCGCACGCGGGCTATATGCCGCCCAACTCCGAAACATTCCCGTTACGACACGAAGGAGCGCCCCCATGGCCCGCGTGACCGTCGAAGACTGCATTGACAAGGTCGACAACCGGTTCGATCTCGTGCTCCTGGCCGCCCATCGCGCCCGCCAGATCTCCCAGGGCGCTCCGATCACCGTCGACCGCGACAACGACAAGAACCCGGTCGTCGCGCTGCGCGAGATTGCCGACCAGACGCTGTCGCCCGGCGACCTCGAGGAAGATCTGATCCACTCGCTGCAAAAGCATGTCGAGGTCGACGAGCCCGAGGCCGAGGACGTGCCCGAGACCGCCGATGCGCCCGAGGCGCCCGAGCAGATCACCTTCGGCGGCGGCCAGATGACCGAAGAGGAACTGCTCGCCGGCATCGAGGGGCTCGTGCCCCCAGAAAAGACCGACGACTGAGCGCCTCGACCGCCGCATCGGCGCCGCTCGCGGTTCCGCTCGTTGCAATCCGTGCCTATATTGAGCGCGTCGGCCGCTGGCCGGCGCGTTCATTGCGTGTGAGGTTTGGCGACCAATGATGCGGCAGTACGAGCTTGTCGAGCGCGTCCAGCGCTACAGGCCGCAGGTCAACGAGGCGCTGCTCAACAAGGCCTATGTCTACGCCATGAAGAAGCATGGCGGGCAGACGCGCGCCTCGGGCGATCCCTATTTCTCCCATCCGCTCGAGGTCGCCGCCATCCTCACCGACATGCACATGGACGAAAGCACCATCGCGGTCGGCCTTCTGCACGACACCATCGAGGACACCTCGGCCACGCGCGTCGAGATCGAGGCCCTTTTCGGCGAGGACACCGCGCGCCTGGTCGAGGGGCTGACCAAGCTCGGCCGGCTCGATCTGGTCTCCAGGAAGGCCGCGCAGGCCGAAAACCTGCGCAAGCTGCTGCTTGCCATCGCCGAGGATGTGCGCGTGCTGCTGGTCAAGCTCGCCGACCGGCTGCACAACATGCGCACGCTCGACTTCATGGCCGAGCACAAGCGCGCGCGTATCGCCGAAGAGACGATGGAGATCTACGCGCCGCTGGCCGGGCGCATGGGCATGCAGGACATGCGCGAGGAGCTCGAGGAACTCGCCTTCAGGCACATCAACCCCGAAGCCTACGCCACCGTCACCGACCGCTTGACGCGCATCGCCGAGCGCCATGCCGGCATGCTCGAGGAGATCACCACCACGCTGCGCGGCCTTCTGGCCGACAACGGCATTCACGCGCGCGTGGAAAGCCGGCGCAAGAAGGCCTGGTCGGTGTTCAACAAGATGGAGACAAAGGGCCTGTCGTTCGAACAGCTTTCCGACATTTTCGGCTTTCGCATTCTCGTCGACACCGAGGACGAGTGCTATCGCGCGCTCGGCGTGGTGCACCGGGAATGGAAGATGGTGCCCGGCCGCTTCAAGGATTACATCTCCACGCCCAAGCAGAACGACTACCGGTCGATCCACACCACCATTGTCGGGCCCTCCAAGCAGCGTGTGGAACTGCAGATCCGCACCCACCAGATGCATGAGGTGGCCGAATACGGGGTTGCCGCGCACACCATCTACAAGGATTTCGGCGCTGCGGGCCTGAACGGCACGGCCATCGACATGGCCGGCGCCAGGGGCAACGGCCGCGCCATTTCCAGCTCCGCCTTTCAGGACACCAACGCTTACGCCTGGCTGCGCCGCACCATCGAGGCGCTTTCGGAAGGCGACCATCCCGAACAGTTCCTCGAGCACACCAAGCTCGAACTGTTCCAGGATCAGGTCTTCTGCTTCACGCCCAAGGGCCGGCTGATCGCGCTGCCGCGCGGCGCCATACCGGTCGATTTCGCCTATGCGGTGCATACCGATGTCGGCAATTCCTGCGTCGGTGCCAAGATCAACGGCCGCATCATGCCGCTCGTCACCCGGCTCGAGAACGGCGACGAGGTCGAGATCATCCGTTCGGGCAGTGCCGCGCCGCCGGCCGCCTGGGAGAGCCTGGTCAAGACCGGCAAGGCGCGCGCGGCGATCCGGCGGGCGACGCGCGCGGCCGTGCGCAAGCAGTATTCCGGGCTCGGCCACCGCATTCTGGAGCGCGCGTTCGAGCGCGCCGGCCGGCCGTTTTCGCGCGAGATCCTCAAGGACGGGCTGGAGCGGCTGGCCCACAAGGAGGTCGAGGACGTGCTCGCCGCCGTCGGCCGGGGCGAACTGGCGCCCAACCACGTCATCAAGGCGGTGTTTCCCGACTTCAAGGACGAGCGCCTGAGCACGCCGGCCCATGCCGAACTGCTGGGCGAGGGCTGGTTCAACCTGACCGACGCCAGCGGCATGATGTTCCGCTTTCCCGACGCGCGACGCAAACCGGCCAATGGCGATGGCGCGACCGGCGACGACGAACCCGGCAGCGATCCCACCTTGCCGATCCGCGGCGCGGCCGGCGACCTGCCGGTGCGCTTTTCGCCCGAGGGCGCGGTGCCCGGCGACCGCATCGTCGGCATCTCGACGCCGGGCAAGGGCATCACCATCTATCCCATCCAGTCGCCGGCGCTCGCCGCCTATGACGACCAGCCCGACCGCTGGATCGACGTGCGTTGGGATCTCGACCAGAGCCGGCGCACGCGCTTTCCCGCGCAGATCGTCGTCACCGCCGTCAACGCGCCGGGCTCGCTCGCCGAGATCGCCACCGTCATCGCCAACAACGATGCCAATATCCACACGCTGTCCATGGTGCGCACGGCGCCCGATTTCACCGAGATGATTTTCGATCTGGAGGTCTGGGACATCCGCCACCTCACGCGGCTGCTCGGCCAGTTGCGCGACAGCGAGGCGGTATCGACCGCCGAACGGGTCAATGGCTGACGGCCGGGGCGCTTTGGCGCCGAAGCGGCGGGCGTCCACTGGCCGCCCTGCTTGAAGCCGAACCGATCGAGGCGTATTTCAACGGTTCGGCAAGGGTGGTTTCCGTAGGTAAGGGGCGCCGAAAGGGTTTGACGGGCCCAGTGCCCGGCGCCGAAAGGCATCGGTGCGATCCGTTCTGGCCGACAACAGATGAATCGGGGCGGCAATGCTGTTCAAGAGGCGCAACAGGGAAGATGCATGGACGCGGCTGCGCGTCTGGCTGCTGCCGCGCCGCAACTATGCCCGTTCGATGCGCTATTACGGCAAGCGCGTGCTGCGCATTCGCGCAACGCCGCACGCCATCGCCGCCGGCGTTGCCGCTGGCGCTTTCGCATCGTTCACGCCGCTGATGGGCTTTCACTTCATCCTGTCCTTCCTTGTCGCCTTCCTGGTGCGCGGTTCGATGATCGCGGCCGCGCTCGGCACGGCGATCGGCAATCCGCTGACCTTTCCGATGATCTGGGCGGGCGCGCTCGGCACGGGCCGCTGGATCCTGGGCATCGAGGGTCAGGCCGATGGTGCCCGCTTCGGCGAGGTGTGGGCGCAAAGCGGCTTCGCCGCGCTGTGGGATCCATGGATCAAGCCGATGCTGGTCGGCGGCATCCCGCTGGGTCTTGCCGCGGGCGCCGTCGCCTATGCGGTCACACGCGCAGCGGTGATCGGGTTTCAGACCCGGCGCGCCGCGCGCAAGGCCGAAAAGGCCATCGTCAAGGCGCAGCAGGGCAAGGCGCAGCAGGGCACGGCGCAGCAGGGCACGGCGCCGATGGCGGCCGCCGCCAACGCGCAGGAGAACTCATGATCGTCGGGCTGGGGAGCGACCTCATCGACATCCGGCGGGTCGAAAAGGCGCTCGAGCGCCATGGCGAGCGGTTCATCGCACGTGTGTTCACCGAGATCGAGCGCCAGAAGTCGGACCGCCGGCGCATGCGCGCGGCCTCCTATGCCAAGCGCTTTGCCGCCAAGGAAGCCTGCGCCAAGGCGCTGGGCACGGGCATTGCCCGCGGCGTCTACTGGCGCGACATGGGCGTGGTCAACCTGCCCGGCGGCAAGCCGACCATGCACCTGACCAACGGCGCACGCGCAAGGCTCGATGCGCTGCTGCCCGATGGTCATGAAGCCGCCATACACCTGACGATAACCGACGATCACCCCCTGGCGCAGGCATTCGTGATCATCGAGGCGGTGCGCGCGAGCGCGTGATCGCGCCGATGACCGGGGTTTGATCGGGGCCCGCATTGCCGCAACGAAACCGACACGCTAAGAGCGCATCGACAGCGCACCAGACAATCTGCTCCATTTGATTTTCGAGAACGGGACCATGGCTGTGGCAGAAAAGACCGAGAAGAAATCCGGCGGGATCGGGGAGACCGTCTCGGTGATCATCCAGGCCCTCATCCTGGCCCTGATCATCCGCACACTGCTCTTTCAGCCGTTTTCCATCCCCTCCGGGTCCATGCGTCCGACGCTTCTGGAGGGCGACTATCTCTTTGTCAGCAAATACGCCTACGGCTATTCCCGGCACTCCATTCCATTCAGCCCGGACATCTTTTCGGGCCGCATCTGGTCTGGCACGCCCGAGCGCGGCGACGTGGTGGTCTTCAAGCTGCCGTCCAATCCGCGCCTTGACTACATCAAGCGCGTGATCGGCCTTCCCGGCGACCGCGTGCAGATGCGCGATGGCGCGCTGTTCATCAACGGCGAGCCGGTCGAGCGCGAGGCGATCGGCACGATCGACGATGCCGACATCACCGAGCGCAATTCGCCGGTGCGCGTCTATCGCGAGACGCTGCCCAACGGGGTGAGCTACCGCACGCTCGATCTCGACCAAGGCACGATCGGCGACGACACGCGCGAATTCGTCGTGCCGCCGGACCACTATTTCATGCTGGGCGACAACCGCGACAATTCCGCCGACAGCCGCTTTTCGGTCGGCTTCGTGCCGCATGAGAACCTGGTCGGGCGCGCCAACATCATCTTCTTTTCGATCGCCGGCGGCGCCTCGCCACTGGAGGTCTGGCGCTGGCCGACCGAACTGCGTTTCGACCGCTTCTTCGATTCGGCAACGAGCGATGCCGGTCAGTGACGGGGCGCCTGCCGCGCCGGTGTCCGAACAGGCGCTGACCCGGCTGGAGGCGGCGACCGGGCATCGCTTCGCCGATCTGGACCGGCTCGACATCGCGCTGACCCATGCCAGCGCGCGCGGCGGCAGCGGCGTCGACTATGAGCGCCTGGAATTTCTCGGCGACCGCGTGCTCGGCCTGTGCGTGGCCGAGATGCTGTTCGCCGAATTCGTCGGCGCCGACGAGGGCGAACTGTCCGTTCGGCTCAATGCGCTGGTCAATGCCGAGACCCTGGCTGAGGTCGCCATCGAGATGGACCTGGTGCCGCTGATCCGCTCGGGCTCGGACATGGGCGATCTGTCCTCGGCGCGGCTGAAGAGCGTGCGCGCCGACGTCGTCGAGGCTGTGATCGCCACGATCTATCTCGATGGCGGGCTGGAGGCGGCGCGCCGCTTCATCCGCCGCTACTGGACCGAACGCGCCCGCCACGCCATGGCCGGGCGGCGCGATGCCAAGACCGAATTGCAGGAATGGGCGCACAAGGCCCATGCGCTGACACCGCAATATCGCGTCGTCAGCCGGAAGGGGCCCGATCACGCCCCCTCGTTCAAGGTGCAGGTGCGCATCGGCGACGGCGAGCCGGCCGAGGCGAGCGGGCCGTCCAAGCGCCGCGCCGAACAGGGCGCGGCCACCGCCATGCTGGTGCGCGAGGGCATCTGGCCGGCCGAATGGGCGAGCGAGCCATGAGTGGCGGTGCCTCCGATGCCGGCCGGGCCGGCCCGCAGACCCGCTCGGGCTTCGTCGCCATCATCGGCGCGCCCAATGCGGGCAAGTCGACGCTCGTCAACCGGCTCGTCGGCGCCAAGGTTTCCATCGTCTCGCGCAAGGTGCAAACGACCCGCGCGCTGATCCGGGGCGTTGCGGTGCATGGCGAAACCCAGATCGTGTTCGTCGACACGCCCGGCATTTTCGCGCCCAGGCGCCGGCTCGACCGGGCCATGGTCTCGGCCGCCTGGTCGGGCGCCCGCGATGCCGATCTGGTGCTGGTGCTGATCGATGCGCGCAAGGGCGTCACCGAGGAGGACGAGGCGCTGCTGACCGCGCTCGAGGACGTCGCCCAGCCCAAATGGCTGGTCCTGAACAAGGTGGATGCCATCGACCCGCCGCGGCTTCTGGAACTGACCAGCACGCTCAACGATCGCATGGCCTTCGCGCGCACCTTCATGATCTCGGCGCTGAAGGGCTCGGGCTGCGACGATCTGCTCGACGCGCTCGCCGACGCGATGCGGCCCGGGCCGTGGTTCTACCCCGAGGACCAGCTCTCCGACCTGCCCGAGCGCATGCTCGCCGCCGAGATCACGCGCGAAAAGCTCTATGAGCGCCTGCATCAGGAACTGCCCTATGCCTCGACCGTGGAGACCGAGAAATGGGAAGAGCGCAAGGATGGGTCGGTGCGCATCGAGCAGGTGATCTATGTCGAGCGGGGCAGCCAGAAGAAGATCGTGCTCGGCAAGGGCGGCGCCGCGATCAAGGCGATCTCGATGGCCGCGCGCGCCGAGATCGCCGAACTGATCGGCCGGCCCGTGCACCTGTTCCTGTTCGTCAAGGTGCGCGAAGGCTGGGGCGACGACCCCGAGCGCTACCGCGCCATGGGGCTCGATTTTTCGGGCTAGGTGCGGGCTTTCAGCTCGCAACGCGCTGCCGTCTCGCCATGCCGGCCGAAGCACGGCGCATCCCGACGAAGCCGAAATCGGGTGCGTTGCCATCCCAAAAAACAGGCTTCCGCCAACACGGCGCCGGCGCTACATCTGAGCCATGCAGTGGACCGACCAGGGCATCATCATCGGCACGCGCCTGCATGGCGAGACCAGCCTGATCGTCGAACTGATGACGGCGGGACATGGCCGGCATATGGGCCTGGTGCGCGGCGGCCGCTCGCGCCGGCTTCGCCCGGTGCTGCAGCCCGGCAACCGGGTCGAGGCGACATGGCGCGCCCGGCTCGACGCGCATCTGGGCACCTATGCGATCGAGCCCCTGGAGCAGTCCGCCGCAAGGCTGATGCAGAGCGCCTGCGCGATCGGCGGCATTCAGCTCATGGCGAGCCATTTGCGGCTTCTGCCCGAGCGCGACCCGCATGGTGCGCTCTATGATGCCGCCTGCGTGCTCGTCGATCACCTGACCGACCCTGCCCTGGCCGGCCCGCTCATGGTGCGGTTCGAATTGCGCCTTCTGGAAGAACTCGGCTTCGGGCTCGATCTGAGCCGATGCGCCGGCTCGGGCGCGACCGACGACCTGGCCTATGTCTCGCCGAAAAGCGGCCGCGCCGTCAACCGCGACACCGGCGCGCCCTGGGCCGACCGGCTGCTGCCGCTGCCCGCCTTTCTGACCGCCCAGCGCGACCGGCGATGCGGTGCCGGCGATCTCGACGACGCGTTTGCCCTGACCGGCCATTTCCTCGATCGCGACGTCTGGTCGGCGCGCGGGATCGCCGCGCCCGACAGCCGTACCGCCTTCATCGCCGCAACGCGCAAGGCGCTAGTCGCGGCGGCCTGATCACCGCGCCGGTATCACCGCGCACCCTGCATCGCCGCTCGCTTCACACCCGCTTCCCTGATCGGCCAGTGCACGATCGCGGCGAACAGCCCCAGCGCGACGCCCAGCCACCACACCGAATCGTAGGAGCCGAGGGCATCGTACAGGACGCCGCCGAGCCAAACGCCCAGGAACGAGCCGACCTGGTGCGACAGAAAGACGATACCGCCCAGCATGCCCAGATACTTGGTGCCGAACATGATCGCCACCAGCGCATTGGTCGGCGGCACGGTCGACAGCCACAACAGTCCCATGACGACCGAGAACACGACGACCGACGTGCCCGTCTGCGGCAGCAGCAGGAAGGCGCTTATGGCGATCGACCGGCCGACATAGATCAGCGCCAGAAAGATCGGCTTGGAATAGCGCTGCCCGATCACGCCCGAGGCCAGCGAGCCGATGATGTTGAAAAAGCCGATCGCGGCGATGCCGATCACCGCATAGCGCGCATCGACGCCGATATCGGAGACATAGGCGGGAAAATGCGCGGTGATGAAGGCGACCTGAAAGCCGCAGACGAAGAAACCCGCCGTCAGCAGCAGGTAGGATGTGTGGCCGAAGGCCTCGCGCAGCGCCGCACCGATGGACTGGTCGATATGCGCCTGGCTCTGGCTGCCCGAGGAGGAATTGCCGCGCAGCGGGGCCGCCAGCACCGGGACCAGCAGCATCAGCGCCGACATCACCAGCAGCGAATCCTGCCAGCCGACGCTGCCGATCAGCGCCTGGCTGAACGGTGCGAACACGAACATGCCGGTCGAGCCGGCCGCCGTGCCGAGCCCGAAGGCGAACGAGCGCTGCTCGGCCGTCACATGGCGGGCGAAGGCGGCCAGGATGATGCCGAATGAGCCGGCAGCGACCGCCAGCCCGACAAGCACGCCGCCACCAAGGTGCAGGAACCACAGCGATTGGGGCATCGCCATCATGAACAGGCCCGCCGCATACATCAGCCCGGCAAGCGCGAGCACGCGCCAGGTTCCGTACCGGTCGGCGACCGCGCCGAAAAAGGGCTGACCGAGCCCCCACATCAGGTTCTGGATCGCCATGGCAAGGCCGAAATCGGTGCGTGACCAGCCCGTGTCGGCGAGCATGGGGATCTGGAAGAAGCCCATCGCGGACCGTGGACCGAAGGTCAGCGCCGCGATCACGCAGCCGGCCGCGATGATCAGCCAGGGATAGTCGGAGCGGTGCTGGACAGTCGCCGTGGTCATGGCACCACCCGTGCAGTTTGGATCGGCAGGACCGTACGGGGCGCGGCAGCCCGCGCCAAGTCAATTTTCCTGGATTGACAGCATCGTCCGCGTGGCGCTTGCTGGCGCAATCGGTTCGAGCCGAAGGTGTGCCGGAAAGTGTCGATCGAATTTCTGATCACCGCGATCATCGTGATCCTGCTCCCCGGAACCGGCGTCCTATACACGCTCGCCATCGGGCTGGGGCAGGGGATGCGGCCGTCTGTGCTCGCCGCCTTCGGCTGCACTCTGGGCATCGTGCCGCATATCCTCGCCTCGATCATCGGGCTGGCGGCGCTGCTGCATGCCAGCGCCGTCGCTTTCCAGGTCATCAAGTATCTGGGCGTGTTGTACCTGTTCTACATGGCATGGTCGGTTCTGCGCCAGGGCGGCGCGCTCGAGGTCGGCGCAGAGCGCCGCCCGATCGCACCGGCAAGGATCGTTGCCAATGGCATCGCGCTCAACGTTCTCAACCCAAAGTTGTCGCTGTTCTTCCTGGCGTTTCTGCCGCAATTCGTGCCGGCAAACGCCGCCTGGCCGACCGCGATGATGCTCGGGCTTGCCTTCACCTTCATGGTGCTGACCTTTGTCGTCTTCGTCGGTTACGGCGCCTTTGCGGCCCTTGCGCGCGACTATGTGATGCGTCAGCCGGCGGTGATGCGCTGGCTGCGGCGCGCGTTCGGCGCCGCCTTCGCGTTCCTGGGCATGCGGCTGGCGCTGGCGGAGCGCTAGATGCTGCGGATGCTCACCCGCCTGTGCACCTCTTCGGCGCTTTCGACGCGCTCGGAATAGCGGTCCGTCAGATAGCCCGAACGGTCCCGCGTCAAAAGCGTGAACTTCATCAGCTCTTCCATCACATCGACCACGCGGTTGTAGAGCGCCGAGGGCTTCATGCGCCCCTCGTCGGTGAACTCTTGCCAGGCTTTGGGCACCGAGGACTGGTTGGGTATGGTCAGCATGCGCATCCATCGGCCCAGAATGCGCATCTGGTTGACCGCATTGAAGCTTTGCGATCCGCCGCAGACCTGCATGAGAGCCAGCGTGCGCCCCTGCGTGGGGCGAATGCCGCCGATCGGGGCCAGCGGCAGCCAGTCGATCTGCGTCTTCATCACCCCGCTCATGGCGCCATGGCGTTCGGGCGAGCACCACACCTGCGCCTCCGACCACAGCGACATCTCGCGCAGTTCGGTGACCTTGGGATGGTCGGCGGACGCGTCGTCGACCAGCGGCAGGCCGTCGGCGTGGTAGACGCGA
The DNA here is from genome assembly GCF_030732865.1 of Roseitalea sp. MMSF_3546. Taxonomy (GTDB): domain Bacteria; phylum Pseudomonadota; class Alphaproteobacteria; order Rhizobiales; family Rhizobiaceae; genus Roseitalea. The sequence continues at coordinate 2,799 of NZ_JASHKB010000017.1, read as the reverse complement.
ACCTCCGCGCCCAGGTGCTCGAGGATGCGCGCGGCCTCGTAGGTCAGCAGCCGTGAGTAGGCGCGCTCGCGAAGCGAGCCATACAGCATCAGCACGCGCGCCTTGTGCAGCGAGGGGGTTGCGTTGTGCAGCGCCTGGAAATCGATCTCGCCAAGCGATTCGCCGGCAAGGTTCGGCATTGCCTGGTCGGCGCGCCATCGCCGGTCCGTATCGTCGGTCATGGGCGGCTTTTCAGTTCCGGCCGATATTATCCAGCCGCTGTTGCAGCGACAGCCTGTCGAGCGAAGCGATCGGCAGGGCGGTGAACACCGAGATGCGCGCGTTGAGCATGCGATGCGTGTCATCGAACGCAAAGCGCCGTTCGGCTTCGGTGCCCGTCGCCGCCGCCGGATCCGGCACGCCCCAATGGGCGCTCATCGGTTGACCCGGCCAGACCGGGCAGGCCTCGGCGGCGGCCTGGTCGCACACCGTGAAAACGAAGTCCATCTGCGGCGCGTCCGGTGCGGCGAACTCCTCCCAGTTCTTCGAGCGCGCGAAATCTGTGTTGTAGTTCAGTGCCTTGAGCAGATCGAGCGTATAGGGATGAACCTCGCCCTTGGGCTGCGAGCCGGCCGAATAGCCCGTGAACCGGCCCTCGCCCACCCGGTTGATGATCGCTTCGGCGATGATCGAACGCGCCGAATTGCCGGTGCACAGAAACAGGACATTGTAGATCTTCTCGCTCATCATTGGCCCCCTCAGCAGGCGCAGGCTATCTCGTCGAGCACGGGCTGGCACAGCGCCGGATTGCCGCCGCAGCAATCCTCCATCAAGAACGCCAGCAGCCCGCGCATGCCTTCGAAGTCGGCGCAGTAGATCACCGAGCGCCCGCGCCGCTCGGCCCGCACGAGCCCGGCGCGGCTGAGAACGGCCAGATTGGCGCTCATCGTGTTCTGCCTCACCGCGAGTGTATCCGCGATCTCGCCGGCGGCCATGCCGTCCGCACCGGCCCTGACCAGAAGCCGGAACACGTCCAGCCGCGTTGCGTGCGCCAGCGCCGACAGCGCGTCGATCGATTGGTCCCTGTCCATATATCAATACTTCATGATATTTCGATCAGTGTCAAGGTCGCCGATCGCGCCGGGGGACGATTTGCCTTTTACCGGGGGGTTGTCCTAGAAACGCGCGGTCCCCAGCTTCAGGGACAAAGGATGAAGGACGTCTCCGCCATGCCCGCACCCGTTTCGACGAGCCCCGACGCCGGGGCTGGCCGCCGCGCGGCCGAGCGATTCGGCACGATCGAACGGCCCGACCTTGAGTGGAACGCCCAGGTCGAGCGCGAGACGGCGCATCTTTACGAGCGCGTCGCCCATCACATCCCCGAAATCGAGTGGCCGGTCTATGCGCCCTATGTGGCGGCGATCAACCGTCTGAAGGCCGAGCGCAACGCGGCGATCCTTGCGCACAACTACCAGACGCCGGAGATTTTCCACTGCGTGGCCGACATTGTCGGCGACAGCCTGCAACTGGCCAAGGAGGCGACCAAGGTCGATGCCGAGATCATCGTCCAGTGCGGCGTGCACTTCATGGCCGAGACCTCCAAGCTGCTGAACCCCGAAAAGACCGTTCTCATCCCGGACATGAAGGCCGGCTGCTCGCTGTCCGAATCGATCACCGGCGCCGATGTGCGCCTGTTGCGCGAGCGCTATCCGGGCGTGCCGGTCGTCACCTATGTGAACACCTCGGCCGAGGTGAAGGCCGAGACCGACATCTGCTGCACCTCGTCCAACGCGGTGCAGGTGGTCGAGAGCTTCGGCGCGGACACCGTCCTGTGCATTCCCGATGAATATCTCGCCCAGAACGTCGCCGCCCAGACCGACGTGAGGATCCTGACCTGGAAGGGCCATTGCGAGGTGCATGAGCGCTTCACCGCCGAGGAGCTGCAGGCCTACAAGGATGCCGATCCCCAGATCGAGATCATCGCCCATCCCGAATGCCCGACCGATGTGGTCGAGATGGCCGACTATGCCGGCTCGACCGCGGGCATGATCAACTATGTGCGCGACCAGCGTCCGGCCAAGGTGATGATGGTCACCGAATGCTCCATGGCCGCCAATGTGCGTTCGGAGGTGCCCGAGGTCGAATTCATCGCGCCATGCAATCTGTGCCCGCACATGAAGCGCATCACCCTGCCCAAGATCCTCGACTCGCTGTGCGAGATGAAAGAAGAGGTCACGATCGACCCGGCCATCGCCGACCGCGCCCGCGGAGCCGTTGAGCGCATGGTGAATTTGAAGCAGTGAGCGTAGTCCCGGTGCCTCACCGCCGTGTACCAGCGACCAATCGTTCAAATGCCCGTCGCATGCGACGCGGCATGACCGATGCAGAACGCAAACTCTGGCGGGAGCTGAGAGCCCATCGACTCATGGGCCTGGGGTTTCGCCGACAAATGCCGATTAGCGGGGTCATCGTCGATTTTGCATGTCCAGAGCACCGGCTGATTGTCGAACTCGATGGTTCGCAGCACGGTCTCGACACTGAATTGATCCGCGATCGGCAGCGTGATGCCCGATTGAATGCCCTTGGCTGGCAGGTCCTTCGGTTTTGGAACGATGATGTGCTTGGCGATATTGACGGTGTTTGCCGGCACATCGTGGCTGTCATCGACGAATCCCGGCGCGCATGACACTGAGATCACACCCCCCTCTGTCCCTTCGGGACATCTCCCCCTCAAGGGGGGAGAGTGGCGCCGCGATCGGCCGTCCCAGCCTCACGCGGCGACGATTGAGTGACGGCGCCAGTCACGGGCTCCCGTTCTCC
>NZ_JASHKB010000016.1 GCF_030732865.1 Roseitalea sp. MMSF_3546 | reverse complement strand
CGCGTGGCGCGCGGAAATTCCCCGCGCTTGCGCTCCAGCTCGGCAAAGACGCGATAATTGCCCGCCTCGTGAAGGCCAGCCAGCGCCTTCTCGAAATGCCGCTCGAAATCCATTGGCGTTCCCCTTGTCAACTCAGCGCCGGCGCAGCGGCCTTCTTGTCTTTCGTGTTCGATGCGTCCGTCTCGGCGAAACGTGCGGTTTCCCCGCGTCCGACGGCCCAACCCCAAAGTGCCGAATCCCGGATCGGCAGAACCAGGAACAGATGCTCGACGAGCCCCAGAAAAGCGAATGTGGCAACCAGCGACCAGCCGGCGATCATGCCCGGCGAAACCGCGGTGGCGGCCATATAGACGCAGACCGTGAAAAGGCATGTGATCGCCGCCACCGAGACGATGAAGAATGCATGCACGCGATCGGTGCGGAAATAGCTTGTCAGATAGTCCATGCGCCGCGGCAGGATTTCGCTGATCGCATTGGGCGCGCCCAGAAACACGTTGAGCTTGGTCATCAGCCGCATCAGCCACATCAGCGCAAAGATCAGCCAGCCGAACGGGTTGGTCGCACCGGCAAACAGCACCACCAGCACGGCCGCCGTCGCGAACAGCGCCAGCTCATGGTCGCGCACGGCGGCGAATGCGAGCCGGAACCGGTCCTTTCCCTGCGCGTCGGGCGGACACGGCTCGCGGCGCGGGCCGACCACATGGCCGAGCAGGAAGGTGATCTCGTGAAACGCCCAGATGGCGAGCGCGGCCACGAACGCCCCATAGACCGCGACCGCCGAGACGGCATCGGCCGTCACGAACAGCACGATCAGACCGGCGATGCCAAGGGCGGCGGCCGGCCCGACGACATACAGCCAGTGGGCGACCCGCACCCGCGCGATCACGATCACCGCCCCGGTGGAAAGCCACCAGGCCAGAACGGCGAAGACGACCGCGGCGAGCGCATGGACCATGACGCTACCAGACCGGCTCGAGCCGACCGTCGGCCGGGATCTCGTTGGAAATGCCCGGGATCATGTACAGCCGGGCGAAGTTGAGCGCCGCGCGCGCGCCGTGCCACCCCTTCTTGACGCGCCCGGCAATGCCGCCCTGCGCATGGGCGGCGGCCATGGCGCTGTTGATTTCGACCATGCGGGTGAAGCCACGCCTGAGCGCCGGATTGTCCAGATCGAGCAGCACCGGAAAGACCTGCTTGGTGATCTCGGTGGTCAGGTTGAACACCTTCCAGTCATAGTCGTCTATGTCGACCCCGAGGGCCTCATGGAATGCCGGTCTTTGATGGTCGCGCACATGCATGGTCACGAACACCGCGAGCACGAAGAACTTGATCCACAGACGGTTGCGCCCTTCCAGCAGCTTGGGATCGGTGCGCATGAGCAGCGAGAACGCCTCGCCATGGCGGAACTCGTCATTGCACCACTGCTCGAACCACTTGAAGATCGGGTGGAAACGCTTTTCGGGATGCTTTTCCAGGTGCCGGAAGATGGTGATGTAGCGCGCATAGCCGATCTTCTCGGACAGATAGGTCGCGTAATAGATGAACTTCGGCCGGAAATAGGTGTACTTCTTGGACTTGGCCAGAAAGCCCATATTGACGCCGATGTCGAAATCCTTGAGGGCGTCGTTGATGAAGCCCGCGTGACGGCTCTCATCGCGGCTCATATAGCCGAACAACTCGCAGATCTCCTTGTTCGTTCCCCGCCGCTTCATTTCCTTGTACAGCACGCAGCCCGAGAACTCGGCCGTCAGCGACGAGACGAGGAAGTCGATCAGCTCCTTGCGCAGTTCGGGCGACAGCGATTCGATGTCGATGTCGTCCCATTCCTCGTTGCGCTTGAAATGTCCCTTGTTGGGATCGGCGCGCATCTCGGCCATCAGCGCGTCCCATTCGGCGCGCACCGGCGAGACGTCGATGCGGTCCATCTCGTCGAAGTCGGTGGTGTAAAAGCGCGGATTGAGCATGGTCGTCTCATGCGCCATGCGGGTGGTCTCGTTCTGCGCGTCGAGCGGTGCGGCGGTCTTCCGGCCGGAAACGGGTGTGTCGACATGGGTGTTCATAGGGCTGCCTCCTCGGAGAAGCTGAACTCGCACAGCTCCATGAATTCGAAATCGCCGGTTGCGCGCGTCCAGGCGCGCTCGACCGCGCTGGCGCGGGTGATGGTGGCCGTCCGCTCGAAGGTCGCGCATTCGCCATAGGGCACCGACACCGGCGCGCCGTGCACGAGCACCTCGTCTCCGGGTTCGACGGTCACCCCGCCTTCGAAGCGCACATGCGCGCCGAGCTGTTCGAAGGTGTTGTTGATCTCGACCGTGCACGCCACCTGTTCGCGCGTGCGTCCGATCAGTCGGGCAAGGTTCATTGCTCTCCTCCATTGGCCGCGGCCACGCTCGTCGCTAGCGCGATCGAGGTGGCGCGGTTGAACGCATTCAGACTGATGCGGTCGCCGGTCTCCACGTCTTCGAGGAAGACCGCACCGCCACCCACGCGCAAGACGTCGTAGGTGCGGCCCGCCGCATCGGCCGGAGCGCCGCGCATGCGGTTGAGCGAGCGCAGCGCGCCGGCAAGGAATTGTTGGCGTCCCGGAGAGTAGGAAGCCACCACGTCTTTCGTCGAAGACATCCGCACCTCGATCGTGCCGTCGGCGAGCCGGTCGACATCGACCGTGCCCAGCACGGCAAAGCGGCTCGCACCGGTCTTGTAGGTGCCGACCCCGGTCGCTTGTCCCAGAGCCACCACGAACACAGTGAAGACAACCATGCCCAGGCAAAGCACCAGCGGAAACCACTTGACCCGGCCGCCGCCATGGTGGGGGTGATGGTCGTGATCGGCTGGCACGTCGCTCATTGCGTCCTCCTATTCTGCTGCCTGCGGGAAGGGAACGACCGCGTCGTCGTCCGGCTTGCCCTCAAGCACCTGCTCGACATCATGGGTGCGCGCGACATGGGCGTGCAATTGCCGGGCCAGCAGGTCGGCCACTTCGCCGACATCTTGAATGCACACCAGCTGCGGCTCCGTGCGCGCCATGCGCAGCCCGCGCACATGCGGCCAGAAGATCAGCCAGGCTAGGCGCACGTCCGGCTTGAAGCGCAGGGCGATGTCGCCAAGGCCGCCGCCGCGCTCGCGCACGTCAACCGCTTCGATCTCGGCATAGGGAAGGTTGAATGCCTTGGGCAGGGCGATGCCGAACTTCATGACGATGCGCCGCGTGGTGATCGTGTAGACCGTCGTGCGGGCAACGCCCCAGGCATACCAGCGGGCCATGCCGAGTATGGCGCCGCCGGCGGCGCCGACGATGGCAAGCGAGATGACGATGTCGTCCATCGCCCGCTCGTAGTAGATGCCGGTGACGACCAGCCAGGCGAGCAGGACACCGAAATAGCCCGCGATCCACCGCGTCTTGAGCGCATGGCGGGCAAGCGGTCCGGCCTGCGGCGCCCCCTGCCAGACGATGTACTCGCCTTCGGGCAAGGGCCCGGGAAGGCCCGCATTGGCCTTCTCGTCGAATTCGGTGGCGATCATCCCGCTCATCAGAACCAGGCCTCCTGCCGGGCCGGGGTGGCGTAAAGAAGGCCTGCGCCGTAATAGGCCATGATCTTCTCTTCCTCGAGCAGCGTCACCTCGGTCTTCTTCTTGGTGGTCGGCACCTGGGTGAACTGCTCGCCGGTGATGGCGTGCACATACAGCACCTTCTCCCGGTCGCGCGGTGTCTTGATCGTGACCATGTTGGCCGGCACGAGCACGGTGCGCGGCTCCTCGCCGATCTCGGTCTCCAGTTCGTAATAGCGGATCGCATGCTCCATCCGGTCGACCCAGACATCCTTGACGCGCCCGGCGACGATCAGGTCGCAGCCGACCACACGCAGCCCGCGCGGATCGACGTCCTGCGTGGCGATCGAGGCTTCCTTGAGCACGCGCATGGGCACGATCTTGGCCGTGCCGTCATGCATGGGATCGGGCACGTCGGCACGCTCGGTCCACGCGCCCGGACCGATGCCGTCGAGCATCGGATTGTCGCCGGTCGGCTGCCACGGCGCGCCGGAGAAATTGGCGACCTGCCGGCCCTTGACGTTCTCCGAATTGGGATCGCCCTTGTCGTTGGGGACCGCGATATCGCCCATTCCATGGGGCAGGTTGAACGTCTTGGGCTCGGGCGTGAACAGCCAGGAGGTCTTGTCCTTGTTGCCGACGTCGTCTTCGAGCGGGAAGCCTTCGCGGCGGCTTTCGCGTTGCAGATGGATAACGAGGCCGATGAAGAAGACGACGAAGACGTAGAACGTCAACAGGCCGACATCGTATCCCTGGGTCAGTTCAACCATGATGGATCTCCTGGTCTTGCGCGCTAGCCGGGCAGTTCGGCGAGGCCGAACCTCCGGGATTGTGTCTTGCCGTCGTCCTGCTTCCACGCCCGGCCGACAAGCGGCCCCAGCGCGATCAGACAGGCGAACAGCAAACCGATTTCGATGTGATAGACGACGGCATAGCCGGCCGCCGGCGCGGTCATCGCCGCACCGAACATGCCGGCCTCGGCCGCCATGTTGACGCCGTCGCGGATGAAGCCGCCCAGCGCCAGCCCGGCACCAAGCGCGGTTGCCTGCACCGCGCCCCAGGCCCCGATGGCGATGCCGCTGTCGGTGGCGTCCGAGACCTCCATCGCCGCCAGCATGGTGCACACGGCGAACAGGCCGCCGCCAAGGCCGATCAGCGCCGTGCCGAAGCGGAACAGGTTCGGCGACGACAGCGGCTCGGCGAAGACCACGGCGGAAAAGGCGAACACGCCGATCAGGGCGCCCAGCCCGGCGAGCCGGTACATGTTGCGGCCCCTGGCCAGCCAGTGTCCGGCGAGCGCGAAGCCGACCAGCGTGCCGCCCGCCCAGATCGCGGTCAGCACCGTCGTCGCCGAGACCGAAAGGCCCAGCACTTCGCCGCCATAGGGTTCCAGCAGGACGTCCTGCATGGAAAAGCCGGCCGCGCCCAGCGCCACGGCAATCAGAAGGCGCACGGTGCGTCGATCCTTGCAGTAACCGGTGAACGCTTCCCTGAAGCTCGGCACCTGCCGGTCGTGCCGGGTCAGTTCGGCATTGCGCGGCTCCTGCTTCCAAAGGGCGATCAGGTTGATGACGACGGTGGCGACGGCCGCGCCCTGCACGACCTTGATCAGGACGAGCGGATCGAACCCGGCGAGCAGCCAGCCGAAGGCGAGCGCGCTGACGATCATGCCGACCAGCAACATGACATAGGCGAGCGCGACCACGCGCGGCCGGTTCTCCGGGGCGGCCAGATCGGTCGCCAGCGCCAGACCGGCGGTCTGGGTCATGTGCATGCCGATACCGGTCAGCAGGAAGGCCAGAGCGGCTCCCACCGGTCCGGCCCATTCGGGCCCGGTGGTCTGCGACTGCAAAAGGAGCAGCGCGAAGGGCATGATGGCAAGGCCGCCGAACTGCAGCATCGAGCCCAGCCAGATATAGGGCACGCGCCGCCAGCCCAGCAGCGACCGGTAGGTGTCGGAGCGATAGCCGATCAGCACGCGGAACGGGGCGGCCAGCACCGGAATGGCGATCATCGCCGCCACCAGGCTGGTCGGCACGCCCAGTTCGACGATCATGACGCGGTTCAATGTGCCCGTCAGAAGCACCGTCGCCATGCCGACCGAGATCTGGAACAGTGTCAGGCGCAGCAGGCGCCCCAGCGGCAGGTCCTCGGTTGCCACATCGGCGAACGGCAGCCAGCGCGGGCCGACATTCTGCCACATGGCGGCCATGGAACGCTTCTTGCGCGGGTAATGAACGCCTCCGAACGCCATCAGCACATCACCTCCATGGCCTGGGAGATGTAAAAGCCGCGCGCGATCCGCCCGGTCCGTCCGGCGCGCCAGCCGGCCATGTCGTGCCGGCCGAGCAGCGCATCGGTCAGCCGTTCGGGCCGCACCGGCTCGATACCCGGCGACCGGTCGCCGCGCGGAAACATCTGGCCGACCGCATGCATCGCCGCCAGCAGCGGCGTGCGCGGCGCCAGGGTGAATACCATCGTCCGGCCGGTGCGCGCGGCGAGCGCGGCCAGCGCGTCGGCCGCATCGGCGGGCCGGTAGTGAATGAGCGAATCCATGGCGACGACGGCATCGAACCGCCCTTGCGCCGCGCCCAGCATGTCGCCGGCCGCGAAGGTGACGCGGCCGGGCAGCGGTTCGCTGCGCTCGATCTCGGCGAGCCGGCCGCGCGCAAACCCGATCATCTGCGGCGACAGGTCGACACCGAGCACCTCGGCACCGCGCCGGGCCAGCTCGAAGCTCATCACGCCCGACCCGCATCCGGCATCGAAGACGCGCCAGCCCGACAGGTCGCCAGGCAGATAGGACAGCAGCGTGGCGCGCATCTGCGCGCGCCCCTCGCGCACCGTCTGCCGGATCCGGCTGACCTTTTCCTCGGTGACGAGCTTCTTCCAGCCATCGACGGCGGTGCGGTCGAAATAGACCTCGAGCTCGCCGCGCCGCTTGGCGTATGTGCCGCTATGGACGTCCGCCGTCGTCATCTCATTCGAACCCCAGGAAATCGAAGATGTCCCGGTCCTTCATCGGTTCGGCCTTGAGCTCGTCCGTGCCCGCCCACAGCTGTTCGGCCAGCTGCAGATACTCGTTCTGGATGGCGACGATCTCGGGATGATCGCCCAGTTCGAACAGCGTCGACTTCTTCAGGCGCGACTTGCGCACCTCGTCGCTGTCGGGAATGTGGGCGAGCCGCTTCAGGCCGATCGCCTCGTTGAAGCGGTCGATCTGGTCGGTCTCGCGCGAGCGGTTGGCGATCACCCCGCCAAGGCGCACGTCGTAGTTCTTCGATTTCGCCTTGATGGCGGCGACGATCCGGTTCATCGCGAAGATCGAATCGAAATCGTTGGCGGCCACGACAAGTGCCCGTTCGGCGTGCTGAAGCGGCGAGGCGAAGCCGCCGCATACGACATCGCCGAGCACGTCGAAGATGACGACGTCGGTATCCTCGAGAAGGTGATGTTCCTTCAACAGCTTGACCGTCTGGCCCACGACATAGCCGCCGCAGCCGGTGCCGGCGGGCGGACCGCCCGCCTCCACGCACTGCACCCCGTTATAGCCGTCGAACACGAAGTCCTCCGGGCGCAGTTCCTCGGGGTGGAAATCGACCTCCTCGAGGATGTCGATCACCGTCGGGATCAGGCTCTTGGTCAGCGTGAAGGTGGAATCGTGCTTGGGGTCGCAGCCGATCTGCAGCACGCGCTTTCCAAGTTTGGAAAAGGCCACCGACAGGTTCGACGATGTCGTCGACTTGCCGATGCCGCCCTTGCCGTACACGGCGAACACCTTGGCGCCCTCGATCTCCATGGACGGGTCGAGATGGACCTGGACGGAGCCTTCTCCGTCCTCGCCCTTGTCGGCCCTGCCAGCCGCCTTGGCCAGCTTGCGCGCGTCCCGTTCGGCGGTCTTCGGATGGGTGAAGACGTTCATGCGGCCACTCCAACATTTATGCCCTCGACGCGGTCCTCCAGCTCCTCGCTGGCCGCGCACAGGGCCTCCCAGGTTTTCTCGTCGGGCTGCCAATAGGCCCGTTCGGTCGCTTCGATCAGCCGGCCGGCGAGTTTGGCGCTCGCCTTGGGGTTGAGATCGGCCAGCCGCTTGCGCATCTCGGCGTCAAGCACGAAGGTTTCGGCGATGTTCTTGTAGACCCAGGGCTGCACCTTGCCGGTGGTCGCCGACCAGCCCAGCGTGTTGGTGACCTGGCTTTCGATCTGGCGCACGCCCTCATAGCCGTGCTCGAGCAGCGCCTCGTAGAATTTCGGGTTGAGCGTGCGTGTACGGGTCTCCAGCGCCACCTGCTCGTCGAGCGTGCGCACCTTGCCCTTGCCCGAGGTCTGGTCGCCCACATAGACCTGCGCATCGCGCCCGCCGGACTTCTTGATCGCCCGCGAGATGCCGCCCAGCGTGTCGAAATAGTGGTCGATGGTGGTGATGCCCAGTTCGACCGACTCGATGTTCTGATAGGCCGCATCGACGTTCTTGAGCGCCGCCGACAGCACCTCGACATGCTGCACCGGCTGGCCGTCGACGCCATAGGCGAAGCTCTTGCGCCGCGTATAGGTGTCGGCGATCTCGTCTTCCTCGTCCCAGGCACCGGAGTCGATCAGCAGGTTGACGTTCGAGCCGTACGCGCCGGCGGCATTGGAGAACACACGCAGCGCGGCGGCTTCGAAATCGCAGCCATTGTCCTCGGCATAGGCCAGCGCATGCGCCCGGATCGGGTTCTGGTCGAGCGGCTCGTCGGCCTGTGCCGCCTGCAGCGCGGCGTCGGCAAGCAGCCTGGTCTGCAACGGCATCAGGTCGCGGAAAATGCCCGACAGCGTCATCACCACGTCGATGCGCGGCCGGCCCAGCTCCTCGAGCGACAACAGATCGGCGCCCGCGAGCCGGCCGAAGCCGTCGAACCGCGGCACCGCGCCGATCAGCGCCATCGCCTGGGCGATCGGCGCGCCCTCGGATTTCAGGTTGTCGGTGCCCCACAGCACCATGGCGACCGATCTGGGCAGTTCCCCGCCATTGTCGGCGGCAAAGCGCGCGATCAGAAGATCGGCCTGCTTGCGCCCGTCCTGCACGGCGAAGGCGCTGGGCAGCCGGAACGGGTCGAACCCGTGCAGGTTGCGCCCCGTCGGCACGATCGCGGGCGAACGCACGATGTCGCCGCCCGATACGGGCCGGATATAGCCGCCATCGAGCGCGTGCATCAGCGCCGGCAGTTCGTGGTCCTGGCGCAGATCGTGATCGAGGCGGGCCAGCGTCTGCACGCCCTGCGGCGCGCGCTCGCCCTGCTTCTGGTAGGTCTCGAGCGCGGCACCGATGGTCATCGCGCCGATGCCGTTCTCGCCCATGGCGACATTGACCGCTTCGAGCAGGTCATGGCGCTCGTCATCGGAGACCGGCTCGCCCACCACATGCAGCCCATGCGGAATCAAAGTCTCTTCAAACTCGGCCAATTCCTTGATCAGGCGAGGAATTTCATCATGGCCGCCATCGGCCCACCGCGCATCCTCGGCCACAAGATCGAGCGCGACGGCCTGCTCGCGAATGGCGACGGCCAGTTCCTTGCGCTCGCTCACCGCCTGCGGCTCGAGCCCGCGCCAGCGGTCGACGGTGGATTTCAGGTCGGCCAGACCCTTGTACAGGCCGGCATTGGCGACCGGCGGCGTCAGATGGCTGATCAGCGTCGCCGCCGAGCGGCGCCGGGCGATCGCGCCCTCGGAGGGGTTGTTGGCCGCGTAAAGATAATAGTTCGGCAGATCGCCGATCAGCCGGTCCGGCCAGCAATCGCCGGAAAGGCCGGCATGCTTGCCCGGCATGAATTCGAGCGCGCCATGGGTGCCGAAATGCAGCACCGCATCGGCGCCGAAATCGTCCTTAAGATAGCGGTAGAAGGCGGCGAATGCGTGCGTGGGCGCGAACCCCTTTTCGAACAGCAGCCGCATCGGATCGCCTTCATAGCCGAAGGAAGGCTGCACGCCGACGAACACATTGCCGAAGTGATGGCCCATCACGAAGATGTTGCGGCCATCGGTCTGCTGGCGGCCCGGCGCCGGACCCCATTGCGCCTCGATCTCGGCGAGCCAGGGCTCGCGCCGCACATGGGTGTCGGCGTCGATCCTGGCGGCGACATTGGCCGGCGTGCCGTGGCTGTCGGCATTGCCCGAAAGGATCATCTCGCGCAGCGCATCGGCGCTATCGGGCACCTCGACCCTATAGCCCTCGGCCTTCATCGCCTTGAGCGTGTTGTGCAGCGAGCGGAAGACGGACAGATAGGCCGCCGTGCCGGTCGCCCCGCCATTGGGCGGGAAGTTGTAGATGATGGCGGCGACCTTGCGGTCGGCCTTCTCGCGGCGGCGCAAGGCGACGATCCTGCCCACCCGGCTCGCCAGCATCTCGGCACGTTCGGGGCAGGACTGCATGTCCCGACCGTTGACGCCGGTATCGAAGGTGCAACGGCGCGTGCAGCCGGCGCACGGCCCCGAGCCGTCATCGCGCCCGCCGTAAAGGATCGGCCCGGTCGCCCCGTCGATCTCGGGCAGCGAGACCATGATGGTCGCCTCGACCGGCGTCAGCCCCTGCTCGCCCCGGCCCCATTGCTGCAGGCTCTGGAACTCGCTGGCAAAGGCCGAGACATAGGGCACGTCGAGCCGCGCAAGCAGCTCTTCGGCCGCCGCCGCATCGTTATAGGCCGGCCCGCCCACCAGCGAGAAACCGGTCAGCGAGACCACCGCGTCGACATTGGCGCGGCCGTCCTTCATGAAGAACCGCTCGACCGCCGGCCGCGCGTCGAGCCCGGAGGCGAACGCGGTCACGACCTTGAGCCCGCGCGCGGCAAGCGATTCGATCACGCCCTCGTAGTGAGCGGTGTTGTCGGCGAGCACATAGGAGCGCATCACCAGGAGCCCGACCGTGCCGGCCTCCCCGCCCTTGCCCGCTGCGCGCTCATAGGTGCCAAGATCGTCGGTGACGCGGCCGCGCAGGCCGGGATGATACAGCCCGACATCGGGATAGACTGCCGGATCCTCGGGCCGGACGATCGTGCGCAGCACCTCGCGCGGCCCCTTGGCGTAGCGCGCGATCAGGAACCGGACCAGATTGACGACATTGTCGTCCGAGCCGGCCAGCATGTATTGCATGGTCAGGAAGTAGGCGCGCACGTCCTGCGCCTTGCCCGGAATGAACTTCAGGAACTTCGGGATCTGCCGCAGCAGCTTCATCTGCCCGGCGCCGGCCGAGCCGGACTTGGACTTCTTGCCGCGCAGGCGCTTGAGAAGGCCGATCATCCCGCCGGTCGGATTGGCCATGTTGAATTCGCCCAGCCGGGTCAGCTTGACGATCTCGGCCGCCGACAGCGTGCCCACCGTGGCATCGTTGCGCTCGCGCACCTCCTCCAGCCAGGGCTGGATGATTTTGATGTGCTCCTCGAGGAAGACCATGTTGGCGATGACGATGTCGGCGCTGGCGACGTCCTCGCGCGCCCGCTCCATCGCCTCGGCGTCGCCCGCCCATTCGGTCACCGCATGCAGGCTCAGCGACAGGCCCGGCAGTTCCGATTTCAGGATCGCGCGGGCGCGCTCGACGGTGGAGGCCATGTGGCCGTCCAGGGTGATGATGGTGACGCGGACCGGCGTCGCGGACGGCGATGCGGCCGCCCGCTTCACCTCATCGGGCGAAATGGGCTTTTGCATCATAGAGAGTCTCGATCGTGATCGGGTTCACGCCGGTCTCGGTCGCGAACCGTTCGGTGTTCCGCTTGGCCTTGCCGCGCACGAAGAAGGGGATCTTCTTGAGCTCTTTTTCGGCGTCGTCTGTCCAGGAAAGGGACCCGAAGCTCGCCGCCTCACTGCCAATCGCCACTACATCCTGCGTATTATCATCAGGCGCGGTCTGGGCTTCGGGTGTTTTGATGGTCTCATAAGTCGTGTGCCCGTGCAATGCTGCCAAATGCGAAGCCTGGGCATCGTCGTTGAACTCGAAGTCTTCCCGGAACATGCCGAGCAGATGCTCCTCGAGCCCCATCATCAGCGGGTGCACGAATGTGTCGAACAGGACATTGGCACCCTCAAAGCCCATCACGGGCGAGTAGCGGGCCGGAAAGTCCTGCACATGGACCGGCGAGGAAATGACCGCGCAGGGAATGCGCAGCTTCTTGGCGCAATGGCGTTCCATCTGCGTGCCCAGCACCAGTTCGGGCGCAGCCGCGACGATCGCATCCTCGACCTCGAGATGATCGTCGGTGATCAGCGCCTCGACGTCGTACTGCTTGGCCGCGGCGCGCACGTCGCGGGCGAACTCGCGGCTGTAGGTGCCGAGCCCGCACACCTTGTAGCCGAGCTCCTCGGACGCCACGCGCGCGGCCGCCATGGCATGGGTCGCATCGCCGAAGATGAAGACGCGCTTTCCCGTCAGATAGTTCGAATCGATCGAGCGCGAATACCAGGACAGGCGCTCGTCGGCCGCTTCGATCACCGGCTCGGGATCGGTGCCGACCAGATCGGCGATCTCGCGCACGAAGGCCTTCGTCGCGCCCACGCCATAGGGCGTCGTCGCCACGATCGGCTGGCCGAAGGTGCGCTTGAGCCATTGCGCCGCCGGGCCGGAGACCTCGGGATAAAGCGAGATGTTGAAGTCCGCATCGGGCAGCCGCGTCAGGTCGAGCGGCGTGGCGCCCATCGGCGCGATGACGTTCACCTCGACACCGAGGGCGTCGAGGATCCTGCGGATCTCGACGATGTCGTCGCGATGGCGGAAGCCGAGCGCGGTCGGGCCCAGAATGTTGGCGCTTTTCGGCGCGCCTTCGGGCTTTGGCCGGGGCGTGCGCCCGCCGGCAAGGCCGCGCACCAGTTGGAAGAAGGTCTCGGCGGCGCCCCAGTTCTCCTTCTTCTGATAGGAGGGCAGCTCCAGCGCAATGACCGGCACGTCGAGCCCGAGCGTCTTGGCAAGCCCGCCCGGATCGTCCTGGATCAGTTCGGCGGTGCATGAGGCGCCGACGATGATCGCCTGCGGATCGAATCGCTCGACCGCGTCATGACACGCGGTCTTGAAGATCTCGGCCGTGTCCGAGCCCAGATCGCGCGCCTGAAAGGTTGTGTAGGTGACCGGCGGGCGCTTCTTGCGCCGTTCGATCATGGTGAACAACAGGTCGGCATAGGTGTCGCCCTGCGGCGCGTGCAGCACATAGTGCAACCCTTCCATGCCGGTCGCCACGCGCATCGCGCCCACATGCGGCGGTCCTTCATAGGTCCAGACCGTAAGCTGCATCTCAGACCTCCACCGCAAGCACATCGCGCCGGCCCAGGGGCCGCGCGAACAGTTCGGCGAGATCGCCGGCCTGATCGAAACCCTGGATCGGCGTGAAGGCGAATTCGATCGACCACTTCGTCGTCCGGCCCTCGGCCTCGAACGGATTGCCCAGCCCCATGCCACAGATGATCAAGTCGGGATCGTCGGCGCGGCAGCGGTCGATCTGCTTATCGACGTCCTGGCCCTCGGCGAGCCGCACCGTCGAGGGCAGCAGTGCCAGGTCGGGCGCCATGTGGGCCTTGTTCAGGAAGGGCGTTCCGACCTCGATGATGTCCGCGCCCGCCTCGCGCGACAGGAAGCGGGCGAGCGAGGGCTCCATCTGGCTGTCGGGGAAGAAGAAGACGCGACGGCCGGCGAGCCGGTCCAGATAGAGCGACACGCCCTTTCTGGCGCGCGCGCGGCCCGGGCCCGTGACCTCCTCGAACCGGTCGGCGGACACACCGAAATGGTCCGCGGCCGTCTTGAGCCACCTGGTCGTGCCCTCTTCGCCGAGCGGGAACGGCGCGGTCAGCACCGTCGCCCCTTTCTTGGCAAGCATCTTGGCGGTCTCGGTCAGATAGGGCTGGGCCATCAGCACGGCGGTGTTCGGGCCGATCGGCGGCACGCCGTCCGCACGCCGCGCCGGCAGGAAATGCACATTGTCGATGCCCATCGCCGCGAACAGCCGCGTGAACTGGTCCTCGATGACATCGGCCAGACATCCGGCGATGACGAGTTGGGCGGGCGCATCGGCCGCCGCTTTCGGCGTGTCGGCGACGACCGCTTGCAGGAAATTGTCCTCGCCTTGCGTGAACGTCGTCTCGATGCCCGAACCCGAATAGGAGATGACGCGGACATCGGGCGCCATGCGTGCGTTCAGCTTCATCGCCGCACGCGGCAGGTCGAGCTTGATGACCTCCGAAGGGCACGAGCCGACCAGCACCAGCATGCGGATGTCGGGCCGCCGCGCGATCAGCCGCTCGACCACCTTGTCGAGCTCCTCGTTCATGTCGGCCATGCCCGAAAGGTCGCGATCGTCGATGATCGCCGTGCCGAAGCGCGGTTCGGAAAAGATCATCACGCCGGCGGCCGACTGCATCAGATGCGCGCAGGTGCGCGAGCCGACGATCAGGAAAAAGGCGTCCTGCACCTTGCGGTGCAGCCAGATGATCGAGGTCAGCCCGCAGAACACTTCATGCTGGCCGCGCTGCTTGATCGGCACGACGTCATTGCAGCCAAGGGAGGCGCCTTCGGCCTCGCGGCGTTCGGCGGCGGCGACATGGGGCGGAACGTGACGGTTCATGACGCCGCTCCGGCGGCCATCGGGCCGGGTTCGGCGGGCGCGCTCAGCCGCGCCAACCGCAGCTTCCACACAAACTGGGCGGCGTTGACGATGTAGGCGCCATAGGCGGCAAGCGCCAGAACCATCAGCGGCACCGGGGCCAGCAGATTGCCCAGCGACGCCACCAGATAGGCCGTGTGCAGGGCCAGCACGGCCATCGAAAACACGTCTTCCCAGAAGAAGGCCGGCGCGAACAGATAGCGCCCGAACACGACCTTCTCCCAGATCGCGCCGGTGACCATGATCGTATAGAGCACCAGGGTCTTGACGACGATCGAGATGTCGGCGGCGAAAAGGCCCTGCCCCGTCCACAGATAGCGCACGATCAGCGCCAGGCTGACCGCGAAGACCAGGAACTGCACGGGCGCGAGAATGCCCTGGACCAGCGTCCACGGCGTTGCATCGCGGCGCGCCCGCTCTTCGGCCGTATAGAGCGGAAGCCGATGGCCACTGCCCGTGGCCGCTTGCCTGGAACCGGTGATGTGCACGGACCTTTTGGTCATGTCGGCGCTTAGGGCCTCCTCCCTGATGCACTTTCGGGGAAATCTAAACCCGGCCCGGAAGGAGTGTCAACTTTAATTGACGTTTATTTTTGTTTACAATGCCGGCTCACTGTTCCATCCTCGTTCAAGTCGGGTGCCGGATGCACGGGCAACGGCCCGCGCGCCGGCCGCTATGCCGGGACCGCGGTTCCGGTGCACAACAGGCCTTGGTCCATCGACTCGCAGAAGCCGAGGGCCATTTGCGATCGGGAACGCGCTACGGCGCGGCATGTGTCATGACGGACCAGCCCAAGACCGTCGGAATGCTGGCGCGGGAATCGGCCGCGGTCGGGGCGCGTGCGCTTGCTCTGGCCGAGCCTTGCGCGCCGCCGACCGTGAAGGCCGGCATGGCCGCCGACGCAAAGGCCGGCATGGCCGCCGATGCAGCCGCCGATGCAGTTGACAAATCCGCGGGGGTCCGGCAGGCGGCGTTCGATGTTCAGCGTACCCACCTTCTTCACACCATCATCCGCACCCATGTCTTTGGCAAGGCCAAGCAGCGCCTGACGGCGGATGACGACGATTTGCATATGGACGATCTGGCAACTCCCGAGTCTGTCGGCCGCTTCAAGCGCGCGCTCTATGACGCCGGCAGTCCGCCCGCCCCGCCAGGCGGGGCCGGCGCGGCGCCGCACCAGGCCCTGATGCGCAATCCGGCGGCCATGCCGGTCAAGCTGGCCTTCCTTGAAGCCGTCGCACGTGCGCTGGGCGATGACTGGTGCGATGATTCGCGCAGCTTTCTGGACATCACCATCGCCATGGGCCGGCTTCAGGTCGTGCTGCGCAAGCTGATGCTGGCCAATGCGGCCCAATGGGCGCCGCTGAGCCGCGGCAGCGCGCTGATCACCGTGCCGCCCGGCGAGGAGCATCATTTCGGCCAGTGCATCGTCGAGGAACTGTTCCGCGCCCGCGGCTGGTCGACCGATCTGTTCTGTCCGGCCGATGAAGGCGAACTGGTCGCGCGCATTACGGCGGGCCGGTTCGACATCGTCTGCCTGTCCTGGTCGACCGCCGCGCTGACCGACATCGCCGCCTCGGCGATCGAGGCGATCGAGAAACTGCCCGCCCGCATGCGCCCCGCCGTGATCGCCGGCGGGCTGGCCAGCCGCGACAACAGCGGCTGGATGGTTCGCCTCGGCGTCGATTGCATTTGCGACAGCACCTATGGCGCGCTCGCCGTGGCCCAGGCCATGCTCGACCAGCGCATCGCCGCCGGTGGCGCCCTGCCGCCGGGCGCGATGACAAGACCATCGGCTGTCGTCACGTGAGCGCCATGGAACGCCCGGTCCCGCGCAACGATCACCGCGTCTTTCATCGAACGATCCGCCTGTTCGACGATATAGACGCGGAGACGACGGCGTTCCTCGCCGCCGCCGGAGCCGATGTCAGCCTTCTGCTGTCGCCCGAGGGCAAGGTGCTCGATGTCGCCTATCGCGACCCGGCACTGCAGCGCTACAAGCCCGACGGCTGGATCGGCAAGCCCTTCCGCGACACCGTCACGCCCGAATGCCATGACAAGATCGACGCGCTGATCGAGGAAACCGCCCGGGCGGGCAGCACCCGCCGACGCCAGGTCAACCATCCCGCACAGGGCCTGCCCGACCTGCCCGTCGACTACATGGTCGTGTCGATCGACAAGATGCCCTTTCGCCTCGCCGTCGGCGAGGACATGCGCAAGCTCTCCGAGATCCAGCAGCAACTGGTGCGGACCCAGGCCGAACTGGAATCCGAGTACCGCAAGATTCGCGAGGCCGAGAGCCGCTATCGCACGATCTTCCACAAGGCCGCCCAGGCGATCGTCGTGGTCGATGGCGACGACCATTCGATCATCGACATCAACATGACCGGCGCCAACATGCTGCACCAGCAGCCCGACAAGATCATCGGCCGCCCGGCGCAGCAACTGGTCTACCGCGAGGATCGCGCCACGCTTGCGGACGCGCTGAGCGCGGCACGCCATGGCGGCATGCGCAAGGACGTGACGCTGCACGTCGCCGGCCGCTCCGAGGCGCTGGCCTGCATCGTCGAACCCTATCGCGAGAACGGCCGCGGCAATCTCATGCTGACCATGCTGCGCGCCGGGGAGACCGACGCGCAGGTGCCGGCTTCGGCCGACACCGGGCTTCTGGACAGCTTTCCCGAGCCGCTGGCCATCATCGACCGCAAGGGCAGCATCCGTGCGATCAATGACCAGTTCCTCGACCTGATCCACGTGCTCAACAAGTCGCTCGTCGTCGACCGCAACCTCAACAACTGGCTCGGCGCATCGACGGTCGATCTTCAGGTTCTGCTCTCGCGCGTGCGCGAGGAGGGCCAGGTGCGCCAGTTCTCCACTGTCATCCGCGACGAACTCGGCACCACCCGCACCGTGGCCGTTTCGGCCGCGCGCGTGCCCGGCGGCGGCGAAGGCCAGCAGATCGGCCTTCTGATCACCGAGGCCAGCCGCCGCGATGGCCAGTTCGCCGTGCCAACGCCCGGCGCGCAGAACGGATCGTCCGATTTCGCCGAACTGGTCGGCCGCGTGCCGCTCAAGGATCTCATCCGCGAGGCCGTCGACGTCATCGAGAAGATGTGCATCGAGGCGGCGCTGCGCCAGACCGACAACAACCGCGCCTCGGCCGCCGACATGCTCGGCCTGTCCCGCCAGAGCCTTTACATCAAGCTGCGCCGCCACGGGCTCGAGGATTTCGGCAGCGAGAGCAATTGATGGCCAATAATTTTTGACAGTTCGAACTGTCAATTTGGATTGACACTTCCGCCGGCCGAATCTAGCCTTCGGCCATGAACGCCTATTCCGCCTCCAAGCGGCAGGCGGCATTGCCGGGCCCATCGGCGGTGCTCGCGCTGCTCAAGCCGATCACATGGTTCCCGCCCATGTGGGCCTATGCCTGCGGCGCGGTCTCGGTCGGCGCCATCGGCCCTGAGCGCTGGCCCTACATTCTGGGCGGGATCGTGCTCGCCGGCCCGTTGATCTGCGGCGGCAGCCAGGCGATCAATGACTGGTTCGACCGCCATGTCGACGCCATCAACGAGCCCGACCGGGTGATCCCCTCGGGCCGCATGCCGGGCCGCTGGGGCCTTTACATCGCCATTTTGTGGACGGTCCTTTCGCTTGCCGTCGCCGCGCTTCTCGGCCCCTGGGTGCTGGTCGCCGCGATCATCGGCCTGATCCTTGCCTGGGCGTATTCAATGCCGCCCTTCCGGCTCAAGCTGAACGGCTGGTGGGGCAATGGCGCGGTCGGCTTTTCCTATGAGAGTCTGCCCTGGATGACCGCGGCCGCCGCCGCCCTTGGCACGCTGCCGCCCGGTCCGATCCTGATCGTCGCCCTGCTCTACGGCATCGGCGCGCACGGCATCATGACGCTCAACGATTTCAAGGCGATCGATGGCGACCGCATCATGGGCGTGGCGACACTGCCCGTCCAGCTCGGCGCGAAGCGCGCGGCCCTGGTCGCCTGCCTCGTCATGGCCGCGCCGCAAGCCGTTGTGATCGCGCTGCTCCTGGCCTGGTCCATGCCCGTCCATGCCGGGCTGGTGGCCGCCCTCCTGTTCGTCCAGATCGCCTGCATGACGCGCTTTGTGCGCGAGCCGCGCCGGCTGGCCGTGTGGTACAGCGCCATCGGCGTGGGCCTTTACGTCACCGGCATGATGATCACCGCCTTCGCCCTACGGGCGATCACCACGGCGCCAGTGTGAGGACGCACACATGTTCCAGATCAGCGCTCTGAAACCGCCCGGCCTGACATGGCTGTCCATCGTCAGGCTCGGCCTCGTGCAGGCCGCGCTCGGCTCGATCGTGGTTCTGACCACCTCGACGCTCAACCGCGTCATGGTGGTCGAACTGGCACTCGCCGCCGTCATCCCCGGCCTTCTGGTCGGGCTGCACTATGCGGTGCAGATCGGCCGGCCGCTGTGGGGTCATGCCTCTGACACCGGCGCGAGCCGCACGCGCTGGATCCTTGGCGGGCTGGCCCTGCTCGCCGTCTCCGGCACCGCCGCCGCCGCCACCACGCTGCTGTTCGAGCACAGCTTCTGGGCCGGCATGGGCGCCGCGCTCATCGCCTTCACCTTCATCGGCTTCGGCATCGGCGCCTCGGGCACCTCGCTGCTCGCCCTGCTCGCAAGCCGCACGGCGCCGGCCCGCCGGCCGGCCGCCGCCACGCTCGTCTGGATGATGATGATCGCCGGCATCGTTGTCACCGCGATCGTCTCCTCGCTGTTTCTCGATCCCTATTCGCATCTGCGCCTGGTCACGATCACGGCGATCTCCGGCACCATCGCCTTCGTCCTGGCCGCCCTGGGCGTGTGGGGCATCGAGGCGCGCACCCGCGAGATCCGCGATCCGGCCGAGGCCGGCGCGCCATCCGTGCCCTTCCGCGAAGCGCTCGCCGATGTCTGGCACGACCCGACGGCCCGCACCTTCACCCTGTTCGTCTTCGTCTCCATGCTCGCCTACCAGACGCAGGACCTCATCCTCGAACCCTTCGCCGGCCTGCTGTTCGGCCACACGCCCGGCGAATCGACCGCCCTGGGCGGCATGCATCATGCCGGCGTGTTCCTGGGCATGGCCTTCGTCGGCATCGTCGGCAGCGTGTTCGCCAAGCGCCGGCCGGGTCTTCTGAAACTGTTCACCGTCGCCGGGTGCCTGGGTTCGGGGGTTGCGCTCGCGCTGCTGGCTCTTGCGGCGGGCGCCGCC
The DNA here is from genome assembly GCF_030732865.1 of Roseitalea sp. MMSF_3546. Classification (GTDB taxonomy): domain Bacteria; phylum Pseudomonadota; class Alphaproteobacteria; order Rhizobiales; family Rhizobiaceae; genus Roseitalea. The sequence goes on along the minus strand of NZ_JASHKB010000016.1, from coordinate 65,341 downwards.
CCGGCCTGGCCGCTTCAGGCCAACGTCTTCGCGCTGGGCGTCGCCAATGGCGTGTTCGCCGTCGCCGCCATCGGCACCATGATGACGCTGGCCGGCGCCGGCGCCAGATCGCGCGAAGGCATCCGCATGGGTGTGTGGGGCGCCGCCCAGGCCATCGCCTTCGGCCTCGGCGGCTTTGTCGGCACCGTCGCCATCGACATCACCCGCTGGCTGACCGGCGATGTGGCACTGTCCTTTGCCGTGGTGTTCGCCGGCGAGGCCGTGCTGTTCCTTGTCTCGGCGATGATCGCCGCCGGCATCGGCGTCGCCGCAACCACGCCTGGCCGGGTGCGGCACCGGCCCGCCGCTGCGCCCCTGCAGCCGGCCGAATAGGGAGGAAGCCTTGATGTCCCGACCGAACGCTGAGCATATCCACGACGTCGTCGTCATCGGCGGCGGTCCGGCCGGCGCCACCGCGGCCCATGATCTGGCCGCGGCCGGCCACGATGTGGTCCTTGTCGACAAGCAAGGCCGCATCAAGCCCTGCGGCGGCGCCATCCCGACCAAGGCGATCGGCGAGTTCGCCATTCCGCAGGACCAACTCGTCGCCAAGGCCCATGCCGCGCGCATCATCGCGCCATCGGGCAAGACCGTCGACATGCAGATCGGCAATATCGGCTATGTCGGCATGGTCGACCGCGACGTCTTCGACCCCTTCCTGCGCGAACGCGCGCGACAGGCCGGCGCCGAATACATTGTCGGCAGCTTCAAGGGTCTCGAACACAACCCCGACGGCACGGTGACCGCGACCGTCGCCGACAAGGCCGACAAGACACATGCTCACCGGCTGACCGCGCGCATGGTGATCGGCGCCGACGGCGCCAATTCGGCCGTGCGCCGCGCCGCCTTCGACAAGGCCAAACAGCCGCCATACGTTTTTGCCTATCACGAGATCGTCAAATCGCCGCAGGGCGCCGACCCCGCCCGGTTCCGCGCCGACCGCTGCGACGTGATCTATGACGGCCGCATTTCGCCCGATTTCTACGGCTGGGTCTTCCCCCATGGCGAACACACCTCGGTGGGCACCGGCTCGGCCGTCAAGGGCCATTCGCTCAGGGAGGCGACGCGCGCGCTGCGTGAAGCTTCCGGACTGGCCGATTGCGAGACCGTGCGCGAGGAAGGCGCCCCGCTGCCGCTCAAGCCGATGCGCCGCTGGGACAATGGCCACAACGTGGTGCTCGCCGGCGATGCGGCCGGTGTCGTCGCGCCCTCCTCGGGCGAAGGCATCTATTACGCCATGCTGACCGGCCGCCTGTGCGCCGACGCCGCGCTCGAGGCGATCGCCACCGGCCGCGCCGGCGCGCTGGCAACGGCCCGCAAGCGCTTCATGAAGGAGCACGGAAAGGTCTTCTTCATCCTCGGCATGATGCAGTACTTCTGGTATGCTTCCGACAAGCGGCGCGAGAAATTCGTGACCATGTGCGCCGACCCGGACGTGCAGCGCCTGACCTGGGAGGGCTATCTGAACAAGAAGCTGGTCCGCCGTGACCCGCTCGCCCACCTCAAGATCATGGTCAAGGACACCGCCCAGCTTCTCGGCCTCGCGCGCACGACCTGAACAGCGATCGGCATGATGCGGGCTCGCGTTTCGCCTGGCGACAGCACCCCCCTGTGTCCCTTCGGGACATCTCCCCCACAAGGGGGGAGAGGGGAGCATGCAGCGAGCTCAGGGTTCAAAGTCTGCAAGTACGGCGGTGAGACCGACCCCCGCGCCACTCTCCCCCCTTGTGGGGGAGATGTCGGCGCAGCCGACAGAGGGGGGTGCCGGCACGTTTGGCCAAACGAAGACAGCCGCGCCGAGCCCGCTCCATGACCACCCTTGTCGACTGGCTGAACGCCATCGCCGCGTCCGGCCGGCTGGCCGAGATCGCCATGGTGGTTCTGGTGCTCGAACTGGCCCTTTTTCTGGGCATCTACCGCGCCCCGGCCGCGCGCCGCACGCTGATCTTCAACACCGCCTCCGGACTGGCGCTGATGGCCGCGCTGCGTTCGGCGCTGCTCGGCCATGGCGCGCTCGTCATCGCCGGCTTCCTGTCGCTGGGCTTTGCGATGCACCTTGGCGAACTGTGGTTCCGCCACCGCGCCTTCACGAAGATGTCCGCACCGCCGCCATCGCCTCGGGATTGAGATCCATCACCCGCTTGTTGAGCGCGAACGCCACGCTCACCCAGACCAGATAGGGCACGAACAGGAGCGAGGCGACCGGCGAAACCGGCCAAGCCAGCACGATGAACGCGGCGATGGTCAGCCACATCGCGCCCGCATCGACCAAAGCCCAGTCCATCCGCCGGATTCCGAAGAACAGGTACGACCAGGCCGCGTTGAAGACCAGTTGCGCACCCCACAGCACGGTGGCGATGCCGAACCCGTCGACCCGCCAGACGATCCAGCCCGCTGCCCCGATCATCAGGTAGAGCGTCGTCCAGACCACCGGAAACGCCCAGTCGGGCGGCGTCCAGCCCGGCTTTCGAAGGTCCTTGTACCATTCGCCGGGCTTGAAGATGGCGCCCGATGCGCCCGCCACAACGATCAGGATTGCATAAACGACGGCGCTGATCATGGTTTCACTCCGATGGATATTGGCCGACGAACGCCACCGCTGGCCTGTCGGTTCTTGGTTGCGGCCAGACGCCGCGCGGCCGGCCGCCGGTGCTGATGCGCTCAGCCGGCCGTCGAGCCGACGCCGACCGGGATCGACGGGTCCGTCAACAACGCGGCGGCATCCGATGCAAGATAGGGCACTCGCCCGCGACATCAGGGGTTGTCGCCATTCGCCTCGGTGCCCACCTATCAGGCCAGGGACGCCGTTTGGCAAGCGCCGATGCATGCGCCGCAGTCTGCACCGGGCGGGCGCCAGCGACGCGTTCGCGGTGCCGTACAACGACGACAGCGGCAGTCGGCCGCAGTCCGCCGCGGCAAAAAACGATCGCGATCAGTTCCACGATCGCGTAGCTCGCATGTATGATGACGCAAGGTCCAGCATATTCAGTGGGTTACGAATTCGACGAACGGATTGTCGTCAATTCGTTAGCAAGCGTCCATAATTTGCGATATAATGAGTGTCAGGATATGTTGACACATATCGCCCATCGGGAGAACGGATGTGCACCAGAAAAAGGACGCACCGCTCAAGGCCCCCCGTCTTGACGTTCACAACTCGGATGTGCCGGTTCTGTGCCGGGCTTGCGAGGCGCGCCACAAGGGGATTTGCGGCTCCTTGACGCCGGACCAGCTCATCCAGCTCAGCCGTCACACCACCAAGCATGCCTATCGCAGCCAGTCCGAGCTGATCAGCGTCGGCGAGGATGTGCACACCTATTCGAACATCCTGTCCGGCGTGGTCAAGCTGACCAAGCTGATGGCCGACGGCCGCCAGCAGATCGTCGGCCTGCAATTTGCTCCCGATTTCCTCGGCCGCATCTTCTCGCAGCAGTCGAGCTATTCGGCCGAGGCGGCGACCGATGTCCGGGTCTGCTCGTTCCCCAAGAGCGTGGTCGAGGATCTCACCCGCACCGCGCCCAACATGGAGCATGCCCTGCACGAGCAGACGCTCAAGGAGCTCGACGAGGCCCGCGATTGGATGCTCACGCTCGGCCGCAAGACCGCCACCGAGAAGGTGGCCAGCTTCCTTTACCTGATCGCCTCGAACATCGACCCCGAAATGGTCGACGAAAGCCCGGTGATCCGCTTCGAGCTGCCGCTCAAGCGCCTTGAGATCGCCGATTTCCTCGGCCTGACCATCGAGACCGTCAGCCGCCAGATCACCAAGCTGCGCAAGGCCAATATCATCGAACTCGTCAACAACCGCACGGTGATCGTGCCTTCGATGGCACGCCTGGAGGCGGCCTGCGAGAACGACGAGTAAAAGCGCTGGCACTCATCGCGCACTTTTAACCCGCCCTTCCTCCCGCGCAAGCGCCGGAGGGCTGGGGCTCGGTGCGCGAAAGGCGGCGACATCCCTCGACGCTTGCCAGCGATCCACCCGCATCCTCAAGAGCGCGTTCGCGAGGCTGAAGGCAAGGGTCGATCGCTCGCCCGCTTGGCAGCGAGACCGCTCAGACCGCCTTCGAATACCTGAAGTTCGAATCGTTCAGATGCGCGTCGAACCGCGAGGCGACGATGCGCGCAAACGGGCGCGCTTGCTCGGGCACGAAGAATCCGTCGATGTCGACCCCGCACAGATCGTGCGTTTCGGCGTCGGCGATCGCGCAGGCCTCGTCGATGTACCCGTCGGCGGCCTCGCCGAACCGCGCTTCCAGATCGGCGAAGGAAATGCGGAAGTCGCACATCAGGCGTTCGATCATGTGTGCGCGCACCCGGTCGTCATCGCTCATCCGGTAGCCCTTGAGCGCGGTCCCGCGACCGGCATGGACGGCCTCCTGATACTGCCCGGTGGCGACGATGTTCTGCACGTATCCGCCCTCGAACGCGCCGATCGAAGAGGCGCCGAACGGGATCAGCACCTTGCACTGGTCGGTCGTGTAGCCCTGGAAGTTGCGGCGCAGATGGCCGGTGCGCGCCGCCGAGGCGAGCCGGTCGGCGGGCTTTGCGAAATGGTCGATGCCGATCGGATCGTAGCCCGCCGCCTCCAGCGTTTCGCCGGCCAGCACGGCCTGCTCGAAACGCTCGCTCATGTCGGGAAGCTGCTCGTCCTTGATCATCTTCTGATGCTTTTTCACCCAGGGCACATGAGCGTAGCCGAACAGTGCGATGCGATCGGGATCGAGCGAGACGACCTTGTCGATCGTGCTCATCAGCCGGGTCCGCGTCTGCAGCGGCAGGCCATAGAGCGCATCGATGTTCACCGAACCGACGCCGGCCGCGCGCATCGCCTCGATCACATCGCGTGTCTGCTCGAAGGTCTGCGGCCGGTTGATGGCCCGCTGCACCAGCGGGTCGAAGTCCTGCACGCCGACGCTGGCGCGCGTCACGCCAAGCGCGGCGAGCCCGGCCAGGGTGTCCTCGCCGACATCGGAGGGGTCGATCTCCACGCTGACCTCGGTCTGCGAGGTGAAGCGGAAGGCGGCGCGCAATCCATCGCCGAGACGGCCCATGTCCGCGCTGTCGAGGATGCTCGGCGAGCCGCCGCCGAAATGCACCTGGCCCGCCACCGGCACGAAGCCCGCGCGCTCGCCGAACGCGCCGATCTCGGCGACCAGCGCATCGACATAGGCGCGAACCGGTTCGTATTTGAGCGTGTGCTTCGTGTTGCAGCCGCAGAACCAGCACAGCCGGTCGCAAAACGGGATGTGAAGATAGATCGAGACCGGCTCGCCCGGCTCGAGCGCTCCGACAAGCGCCTCTTGCATCTCCGGCCCAAGCCCGGCGGCGAAATGCGGTGCCGTCGGATAGCTGGTATAGCGCGGCACCGCGCCGCCGCGCTGCGACAGCAGCGCCGAGAGGTCGTGTTTGGCCAGCAATGTCATCGATCCGTCTCCCCCATGCGCAGCATCGGCAAAATGTGCTCGCGCTCGAACGCCAGGTGACGCCGCAATCCGATGAAAAAACCGCGCAGCATATAGCCGAGCTTTTCGACGTTTTCCTCGCAGCGCCCGGCGACGAATTCGACGAGTTCGTGCTGAACCTCCTCGGCGAAGGCCTCGTCTTCCCAGTGCTCGCCATGCAGGCGGTCGAGCGTGGCACGCAGCGACCGATCGTCGGCGAACCGCGTCCGCAGCGCCGGAAACAGAAGCTGTTCCTCGAACTGATGGCTGCGGTGAATGATCGGATAAAGGCTGCGCGCCAGCGCCAGGCAATCGTCGTTGCGCACCTCCGCCGGCAGGCCGTCGGCGACCTCCTCCAGCCTTGTGCAAAGGTTTTGCTGCACGTTCAGATGGTGCTCGAGCGTGTTGGCGACCTGAGCCAGATCCATGCCATGCCCCATGGCATCACCCTTGTCGCGCGTCATCGCGCCGCCCTCGATCGCCGTCAGGACCGGCCGCTTGCCGTGCGGCGGCGTGGAGCGGCCCGGCTCCCCGGAAAGATTCATGCGGCCTGCCTTCGTTCTTGCGCGGCGAACATTGCGACAAACTAGTCATCCGACCTGTGTCTAGTCGTTGATCAAGATCAAAGCAGGTCAGCGGACGCACTGGCACAGACCGGCAAGACCCCGTGCGCCGGGCTGCGCGCGCATGTGGGAACCGCACATCGGGCGCGCGGCCAAACGATGCCGGAGCGCCAAGCGAGAGGAAATCAAATGAGAAATGCAAGCTGGGTCGTGGTGCTCGGGGCGGGGGCCTTCGTGGCGCTGCTCGGGGCAGCGCTCGGCCAAGACCAATTGTTCCGCACCCATATGTGGCTGCTGACGCTCGTTTTGGTCCTTGCGACCGTCGTCATGCTGCGCACGCTGCGCTTTTCGCCCGCTCCGGCGGCCCAGATTCCGTTCAAGTCGGCCCAGGACGATGTCCAGTACATGGACACGGTCATCCGTTACGGCACCATTGCAACGGTGTTCTGGGGTGTGGTCGGTTTTCTCGTCGGCGTCGTCGTCGCCGCCCAGCTCGCCTGGCCGCAGCTCAACATCGAGCCCTGGTTCAATTTCGGCCGCATGCGCCCGCTGCACACCTCGGCGGTGATCTTCGCCTTTGGCGGCAACGCGCTGCTGGCGACCTCGTTCTATGTCGTCCAGCGCACCTGCCGCGCCCGGCTGTGGGGCGGCGATCTGGCCTGGTTCGTCTTCTGGGGCTACCAGCTCTTCATCGTGCTGGCGGCCACCGGCTACCTGCTCGGCATCACCGCAGGCCGCGAATATGCCGAACCGGAATGGTATGTCGACCTGTGGCTGACCGTGGTCTGGGTCGCTTATCTGCTCGTGTTCATGGGCACGCTGATGAAGCGCAAGGAGCCGCACATCTACGTGGCCAACTGGTTCTATCTGGCCTTCATCGTCACCATCGCGATGCTGCACGTGGTCAACAACCTGGCCATGCCGGTCTCGTTTCTGGGCGCCAAGAGCTACTCGGCCTTTGCCGGCGTCCAGGACGCGCTCACGCAGTGGTGGTACGGTCACAACGCGGTCGGCTTCTTCCTGACCGCCGGCTTTCTGGGCATGATGTACTATTTCGTGCCCAAGCAGGCGAACCGGCCGATCTACTCCTATCGCCTGTCGATCATCCACTTCTGGGCGCTGATCTTCCTTTACATCTGGGCCGGCCCGCATCACCTCCACTACACCGCCCTGCCCGACTGGGCGCAGACGCTGGGCATGGTGTTCTCGGTCATGCTGTGGATGCCCTCCTGGGGCGGCATGATCAACGGTCTGATGACGCTGTCGGGCGCCTGGGACAAGCTGCGTACGGATCCGATCCTGCGCATGATGGTGATCGCCGTCGCCTTTTACGGCATGAGCACATTCGAGGGCCCGATGATGTCGATCAAGGCCGTCAACTCGCTCAGCCACTACACCGACTGGACCATCGGACACGTCCATTCCGGCGCGCTGGGCTGGGTCGGCATGATCTCCTTCGGGGCGGTCTACTTCCTGGTGCCGAAGCTCTGGCAGCGTCAGCGGCTTTATTCGCTGCGCATGGTCAACTGGCACTTCTGGCTCGCCACGCTGGGCATCGTGCTCTACGCCGCGGTGATGTGGGTCGCCGGCATCCAGCAGGGGCTGATGTGGCGCGAGTACAACGACCAGGGCTTCCTGGTCTACTCCTTCGCCGAATCGGTGGCCGCCATGCACCCCTATTACGTGCTGCGCACGGTGGGCGGGCTGCTGTATCTGACCGGCGGACTGATCATGGCCTTCAACATCTACATGACCATACGCGGCTATCAGCGTGACGAGATTGCCATGGGCGAGGAAGCCCCTGCGCCCGGCACCGTCAGCCAGCCGGCCGAATGAGGAAATCCGACATGGCAAAAGACCTGCACGAGGCCCCCGCCGAGGGCGCACTGCCCGAAGTCAAGGCCGATCCGGTCGCCCGGGGCACCCTGTTCAGCCACAAGACGCTGGAGCGCAACGCCACGCTTCTGCTCGGCGCATCGCTGGTCGTCGTTTCGATCGGCGGCATCGTCGAGATCGCGCCGCTGTTCTACCTCGAGAACACCATCGAGGAGGTGGAAGGCATGCGTCCGTATTCGCCGCTCGAACTGGCCGGACGAAACATCTACATCCGCGAGGGCTGCTATGTCTGCCATAGCCAGATGATCCGGCCGTTCCGCGACGAGGTCGAACGTTACGGGCACTATTCGCTGGCCGCCGAAAGCATGTACGACCACCCCTTCCAGTGGGGATCGAAGCGCAGCGGACCGGACCTGGCCCGGGTGGGCGGGCGCTATTCGAACGAATGGCAGGTCCAGCACCTGATCGACCCGCAATCGGTCGTGCCCGAATCGATCATGCCGTCCTACGAGTTCCTCATCGACACCGAGCTGCGGATCGAGGACGTGTCGGCGCACCTGGTCGCCAACCGCCGCGTCGGCGTCCCCTACACCGACGAAATGATCGACAATGCCGAGGCGGATCTGTTCGCCCAGGCCGACCCGAACGCCGACTGGTCGGGCGTCGAGGCACGCTATCCCAAGGCGGTCCTCGGCGATTTCGACGGCAATCCGAACCGGCTCACCGAGATGGATGCGCTGGTGGCCTATCTGCAAATGCTGGGCACCCTCGTCGACTTCACCGTCTACGAGCCCGAAGAGAACTTCCGCTAAGGGGTCGCACCGATGGAAACCTACAACGCCATGCGCACCTTCGCCGACAGCTGGGGCCTGGTCTACCTGATGGCGATCTTCATCTTCATCATCGTGTGGATCTTCCGCCCCGGCTCCCAGAAGCATGTCGACGATGCCGCTCAAATCCCCTTCAAGGAGGACCGGTAATGGCCGAGGACAAGAAAGACATCGACGAGATCTCCGGCGTCGAGACCACCGGCCATGAATGGGACGGCATCAAGGAGCTCAACAACCCCCTGCCCCGCTGGTGGCTGTGGACGTTCTATGCCACCATCATCTGGACCATCGGCTACACGATCCTCTATCCGGCCTGGCCCGGCATTACCGGGGCGACCGCCGGTGTCCTGGGCTGGACCTCGCGCGGCCAGCTGGCCGAGGAGATGCAGGCCGCCCGCGCCGAGCAGTCGGTCTGGCTCGACCGCATCGATCAGGCCGAGGTGACCGAGATCGCCGCCGACCCCGAACTGGTCCAGTTCGCCGTCGCCGGCGGATCGTCCGCCTTCAAGGTCTATTGCGTGCAGTGCCATGGCTCGGGCGCCCAGGGCAGCCCCGGCTATCCCAACCTCAATGACGACGAGTGGATCTGGGGCGGCTCGCTCGAGGAAATCGCCTGGACGATCCGGCACGGTGTCCGCTACGAGCCCGACTTCGACACGCGCTTCAACGAGATGCCGGCCTACGGCCGCGACGATATCCTCTCGCGCCAGGAGATCTCGGACGTCGCCTGGTATGTCCGCCAGATCTCCGGTCAGGAGTACGATGAAGAGGCCGCCGCGCGCGGCGCCGAGACATTCGAGATCGAATGCTCGGCCTGTCACGGCATCGAGGGCGAAGGCGTGCCCGAACTGGGCGGTCCCGCGCTCAACGACGCGATCTGGCTTTATGGCGGCAGTCACGAGCAGATCGTCGCCCAGATCAACAACCCGCAAATGGGTGTCATGCCCGCCTGGGGCGAGCGGCTGGGCGAGACGACGATCAAGCAGCTGGCGGTCTATGTGCACCAGCTCGGCGGCGGCCAGTAGCCGCCCCGGCCCGCCCCGACCCGGTCAACGAACGGCGCCTGCGGGCGCCGTTTTTCGCTGGGCCGGCGTCGCACCGATTATCGCGCGAACCGCAACAATCCCAGGCGATTCCTGCCAACCTGTCGCACCCGCCGCCCGGCGCCGGTTGACCCAAATCAACGACCCGGGTTCGCGGTCCATCTAACGGTGCTTATATGGCGGGTGGCACACCCGCCTTTCGCCATGAATTGCCGCAACAGCGAGGCACCGGGTGTTGGATCAAACCGCCGTCGAAAAGCTGGACGTCGAGGCCGTCAATGCGGGGGCCAAGGCGAGCTCGCAGCCGCTTTATGCGGCCCGCCAGAAAATCCACCCCAAGCGCGCCGAGGGGTTCTACCGTCGCCTCAAATGGATCATCATGGCGGTGACGCTGGGCATCTATTACGTCACGCCCTGGATCCGCTGGGACCGCGGCCCGCACGCCCCCGACCAGGCCGTGCTCATCGACATCGCCAATCGGCGCTTCTACTTCTTCTTCGTCGAGATCTGGCCGCAGGAGTTCATCTTCATCGCCGGCCTTCTGGTGATGGCCGGAATCGGGCTGTTCCTGATCACCTCGGTGGTCGGCCGCGCCTGGTGCGGCTACACCTGCCCGCAGACGGTCTGGACCGATCTCTTCCTGGTCGTCGAGCGCTTCTTCGAGGGCGATCGCAACGCGCGCATCAAGCTGGACAAGGAGCCCTGGACCGCGTCCAAGGTTTCCAAGAAGACCGCAAAGCATGCGGTCTGGCTGCTGATCGCGGTGGCGACCGGCGGCGCCTGGATCTTCTACTTCGCCGACGCGCCCACCCTGGCGGTCGACTTCGCCACCGGCCAGGCGCCCTTTGTCGCCTATGGCACGGTCGGCGTGCTGACGGCGACGACCTATGTGCTCGGCGCCATCATGCGCGAGCAGGTGTGCATCTACATGTGCCCCTGGCCACGCATCCAGGCGGCCATGCTCGACGAGAACTCGCTCGTGGTCACCTACAATGACTGGCGCGGCGAACCGCGCATGCGCGGCCAGAAGAAAGCCAAGGCGCAGGGCGTCGTTCCGGGCGATTGCGTGGACTGCAATGCCTGCGTCGCGGTCTGCCCCACGGGCATCGACATTCGCGACGGCCAGCAGCTCGAATGCATCACCTGCGCGCTGTGCATCGATGCATGCGACGCCGTCATGGACAAGGTCGGCCATGAGCGCGGGCTGATCTCCTACGCCACGCTGGCCGACTACAACCACAACATGCGGGTGGCCACGGGCGAGGACGGCAAGATCGACCCGACCCGCGTGCGCACGCCCGATGGCGGGTTCGTCGACCGCATCCGCACCTTCCAATGGCGCGAGATGCTGCGTTTGCGCACCGTCATCTACTTCTCGGCCTGGGCCGCCATCGGGATCGGCCTTCTGGTGGCGCTGGGCGCGCGCGACCGGCTCGAGGTCAACGTCCTGCATGACCGCAACCCGGTCTTCACCCAGCTTTCGGACGGCTCGATCCGCAACGGCTACACCGTCAAGATCCTGAACATGGTCGCCGAACCGCGCACCATCACGCTCAGCCTCGACGGACTGCCCGGCGCCACCATGGCGATCAACGGCATCGACGGCGAGCCGGCGCGATCCTTCGACATTCCCGTTGCGCCCGACAAGCTGCGCCCCTTGCGCGTCTTCGTCGCCCAGCCGCCCGAGCAGGTCCAGCCCGGCTCGACCGGCTTCAGCTTCGTCGTCGAGGAGGATCTGGCCGGCGAGGTCGATGTCTACAACGCCAATTTCGAAGCGCCGGAGGACTGATCCATGCTGCAACGCGTCTTCGCACCCAAAACGTTCACCGGCTGGCACTTCCTGGCGATCATTGCGGGCTATTTCGGCATCGTCATCGGCGTGAACCTGTTCATGGCCTGGAACGCCGTCGACAGCTGGACCGGCCTGGTCGTGAAGAATTCCTATGTCGCCAGCCAGCAGTTCAACGAGGTCACCGCCGAAAAGCGCGCCCAGCTCGCCATGGGCTGGAAGGCCATCCCCGCCTATGCCGACGGGACCATGACGCTTGAGCTTCACGACGCGCGCAAGGCCCCCATCGAAGGCGCGATCATCACCGCCACGCTCGGCCGGCCCTCCTATGACGCCGAGGACCACATGGTCCAGTTCGCCGAGACCGGACCGGGCGTTTATGACGGGCGCACCGAGCTTGCCGCGGGCATCTGGAATGCTGACGTGACCGTCACCGGCGCCGGCGGCGATGTGTGGACCCGGACCCTGCGCTTTACCGTGAAATGACCTGCTGCGGAGGAACCATCGCCGCCGATTGCGCCACCGATGCCAGCCGGACCGGCGGCTTTGCGCGCGCCGAGGAACTGCTCCATGCCGGCCGCGAGCGCGCCGACGGCACGGTCGAATACGTCTTTTCGGTGCCCGACATCCATTGCGGCGCGTGCATCTCGGCGATCGAACGCGCGCTCAAGCCCATGCACGGCGTCGCCTATGCGCGCGTCAATCTCTCGCTGCGGCGCGTGACCGTCCATATCCGGCCCGGCGAAACCGGGCCCGTGGAGATCGCAGCCGCCCTCGACACGCTCGGCTACCCGGCCCAGCCGGTCGATCTGGGCGACCTCGACGCGCTCGAACGCAAGCGCAAGGACGCCGAACTGCTCAAGTCGCTGGCCGTCGCCGGCTTCGCCTCGGCCAACATCATGCTGCTGTCGGTCTCGGTGTGGTCGGGCGCCGACGGGGCGACGCGCGACCTGTTCCACCTCATCTCGGCGCTGATCGCCGTGCCCGCTGTCATCTATGCCGGCCGGGTCTTCTTCCGCTCGGCCTGGGGCGCGGTCCGGCGCGGGCGCGTCAACATGGACGTGCCGATCTCGCTCGCCATCATCCTGGCGACCGGCATGAGCCTGTTCGAGGCGCTCAATTCGGGTCCCAAGACCTATTTCGAAGCGGCCACCATGCTGCTGTTCTTCCTTCTGATCGGGCGCTATCTCGACCAGCGCATGCGCGAGCGCGTTCGCACGGCGGTGGTCCAGCTCTCGCGCCTTTCGGCCAAGGGCGCCAATGTCGTCCTGCCGGACGGCGACACCCGCTATCTGCCCCTCGACGAGATCGAGCCGGGCATGCGCGTGCGCGTGTATGCGGGCGACCGCCTGCCCGTCGACGGCACCGTCCTTTCCGGGCGCAGCGATGTCGACCGCGCCCTCGTCACCGGCGAAAGCCTGCCCGTGCAGGCGGCCCAGGGCACCGCGCTCGAAGCGGGCGCGATGAACCTGACCGGCGTCCTCGACGTGACCGTCACCAACGCCGCCGACAAGTCCTTCCTGGCCGAGGTGCGCGCCATGATGGAAGCGGCCGAGAACGGGCGCGGCGCCTATGTGCGCGCCGCCGACCGCGCCGCGCGCGCCTATGCGCCCTTCGTCCATTCGCTGGCTGCCATCGCCTTCGTCATGTGGATGGTGATCACCGGCGGCGACTGGCACACCTCGCTGTACATCGCCATCGCGCTTCTGATCATCACCTGCCCCTGCGCGCTCGGCCTGGCGGTTCCCGTCGTCCATGTCATCGGCGCCTCGCGCCTGTTCGAAAGCGGCATCCTCATGCGCGACGGCGCCGCGCTCGAACGCATGGCCGAGGCCGATACGGTCGTCTTCGACAAGACCGGCACGCTGACCACCGGCACGCCGACCGTGACCGGCTGCGCCATCGGCGCCGAGGACGAGATCCGCATGGCGCGGGCGCTCGCGGCCGCATCGTCCCATCCGGCCTCGCGCGCGCTGCTGCGCCATCTTGGCACCGGCACGATGGCGCGCGGCGAGGCCGTCACCGAGCATCCGGGCCTTGGCATGGAGGCGACGTTCGGCGACCGGCGCGCCCGGCTCGGCCGCAGCGACTGGGTCGCCGAACTGGCCGGTCGGCCCGCTCCGGCCGAGGACGGCCTGGCCTTTGCCGTCGACGGTGGCGAACTTGCGCCGGTGTCGCTGGGCGAGGATGTCCGGCCCGGCGCCGTCCAGGCCATAAGCACCCTGCACCGCGCCGGGATTGGAACGCAGATCCTGTCCGGCGACGCCGAAGGTCCGGTCGCCCGGCTCGCCGCCGCGCTCGGCATCAACGCCTGGCGCTCCGGCCAGTCCCCGGCCGACAAGATCGCAACTGTCGAAGCGCTCGGCGATCAGGGCTTCAAGCCGCTCGTCGTCGGCGACGGCATCAACGACGCGCCCGCGCTGGCCGCCGGCCATGTCTCCATGGCGCCCTCGACCGGCTCCGATGTCGGCCGCACCGCCGCCGACTTCGTCTTCACCCGCGACAGCCTGGAAGCGGTGACGACCGCGCGCACCATCGCCCTGCGCGCCAACGCACTGGTCAGGCAGAACTTCGCGCTCGCCTTCGCCTACAACCTGATCGCCGTGCCGATCGCCATGGCCGGGCTTGTCACGCCATTGATCGCCGCGCTTGCCATGTCGGCCTCGTCGATTGTCGTGGTCGCCAATTCCATGCGCCTGACGCGCGGTTCGGTGACGGCGCTCGGGTCCGCGCCCGGCCGCGCGCCGCGCCATCGCGCGCGCACCGTCGCGACGGGCCCGCTGGAGGCCGCAGAATGACCCTTTTGTCCTTTCTCATCCCGATTGCGCTGTTCCTGGGGCTTCTGGGACTTGGCGCCTTCATCTGGAGCCTGAATTCGGGCCAGTATGACGACCTGGACGGCGCCGCCGAACGCATCCTCGAAGACGACGACTGAGCCCGCCGCCCGGCCCCGCCGTGAAACGGCTTGACCCGTCATGGGCCGGGGCCTAGCGTCATCCGAAACCACGTCGTCACAACGACAATGCCCGGCCGGCCTCCGCCCGTCGCCGGCCATGACGGGAGAAACCCATGCTCGACAAGCCCGCCTCGCGCCCCAACGATCTGTCCGCCTATTGGATGCCGTTCACGGCCAACCGGCAGTTCAAGCGCGCCCCGCGCATGATCGCCGGCGCCGACGGCATGTTCTACACGACCGACGACGGTCGAAAGGTGCTCGACGGCATTGCCGGGCTGTGGTGCGTCAATGCCGGCCACAACCGCCCCAGGATCGTCGGCGCCATCCAGGAACAGGCGGCCACGCTGGACTATGCGCCTGCCTTCCAGATGGGCCATGCCAAGCAGTTCGAACTGGCCTCGCGCCTGACCGCGCTCACTCCGGACGGGCTCGACCATGTCTTCTACACCAATTCCGGCTCGGAATCGGTGGAGACCGCGCTGAAGATGGCGATCGCCTATCACCGCGCCCGCGGCGATGGCGGCCGCTTCCGCCTGATCGGGCGCGAGCGCGGCTATCACGGCGTCAATTTCGGCGGCATCTCGGTGGGCGGCATCGTCGCCAACCGCAAGATGTTCGGCACCATGCTGACCGGCGTCGACCACATGCGACACACCCATGACCTCGACCGCAATCCCGGCTCGCGCGGCCAGCCCGAACACGGCGTCGAACTGGCCGACGACCTGCTGCGCATCGCCCAGCTGCACGATCCCTCGACCATCGCCGCGGTGATCGTCGAGCCGGTGGCCGGTTCGGCTGGCGTGCTGCTGCCGCCCAAGGGGTATCTGCAACGCCTGCGCGAAATCTGCAACGAGCATGGCATCCTGCTCATCTTCGACGAGGTGATCACCGGCTTCGGCCGGCTCGGCGCGCCTTTCGCGGCCGAGTATTTCGGCGTCACGCCCGACCTGATGACCGTCGCCAAGGGCATCACCAACGGCACCGTGCCGATGGGCGCGGTGTTCGCCTCCGACCAGGTGCACGACACCTTCATGTCCGGCCCCGAGCATCTGATCGAGTTCTTCCACGGCTACACCTATTCGGGCCACCCGCTGGCCTGCGCGGCCGCGCTCGGCACGCTGGACACCTATGCCGAGGAGGGATTGCTGACGCGCGGGGCGGAGCTCGCCGACTACTGGGCCGATGCGATCCATTCGCTCAAGGATCTTCCCCATGTCATCGACACGCGCAATCTGGGGCTGATCGGCGCCGTCGAGCTCGAACCGATCCCGGGCGCGCCGACCAAGCGGGCCTTTTCGGCCTTCCTGGAGGCCTATCACAACCACGATCTGCTGATCCGCACGACCGGCGACATCATTGCCTTTTCGCCGCCGCTGATCATCGAAAAGCAGCACATCGACCGCATCGTCGAGACGATGTCGGCGGTGCTCAGGTCGCTCGACTGACGCCGGCGGGGCGAGGGCCGCGCGGGCCCCTGCCCTGCATAAGCGAAATTGAACGCAGCGATAAGCCATGTTGATTTTTCGCTGGATTCGCCCGGAGGTCTCTGTCTAGTCTTCCGCTCACGTCCGCTGTTCAGGCGGATCAACCGTTCAGGGAGATAGACATGACAACAGCAACAAAGATCGTTGGCGCTGCGCTGACGGCCGCGCTGCTCGCCGGCACCAGCGTGATGGCCAGCGCCGAGACGCTGCGCTGGGCGCGCGCCGGCGACTCGCTCACCCTCGACCCGCATGCCCAGAACGAGGGCCCGACCCACGCGCTTGCCCACCAGATCTACGAGCCGCTGATCTCGCCCGACATGGCGGCCCAGCAGATTCCGGCCCTGGCCACCGAATGGTACGTCAAGGACGGCGATCCGAACGTTTGGGTGTTCGAGCTGCGCGAGGGCGTCAAGTTCCACGACGGCGCCGACTTCACCGCCGAGGACGTGGTCTTTTCGATCAACCGCGCCAAGATGCCCGACTCCGACATGAAGGAACTGCTGGTCTCGATCACCGAGGTACGCGCGGTCGACGACTACACCGTCGAGATGGTCACCGACGGGCCGAACCCGATCCTGCCCAACAACCTGACCAACACATTCATGATGGACAAGGGCTGGGCCGAGGCCAACGACGTCACCAAGCCGCAGGACTTCGAGGGCGGCGAGGAAACCTATGCGGTCCGCAACGCCAACGGCACCGGCCCGTTCCGGCTGGTCAGCCGCGAGCCCGACACGCGCACCGTGCTCGAGCGCAACGAGGACTATTGGGGCATGGACGACTTCCCCATGGAAGTCAGCGAGATCATCTACACGCCCATCCAGAACGCGGCCACGCGCGTTGCCGCCCTGCTGTCGGGCGAGGTCGACTTCATCCAGGACGTGCCCGTTCAGGATCTCGAGCGCGTCGGCGACAGCGAAGGGCTGATCGTCAACAAGACGGCACAGAACCGCACCATCTTCTTTGGCCTGAACGTCGGCAGCGACGATCTGGAAAACGACACCGTCGAGGGCGAGAACCCGTTCGCCAACAAACAGGTCCGCAAGGCCATGAACATGGCGATCAACCGCGAGGCGATCCAGCAGGTGGTCATGCGCGGCCAGTCCGCGCCCACCGGCGTGATCATTCCGCCCTTCGTCAACGGCTGGACCGAGGAGCTCGACCAGTATCCGGAGGCGGACGTCGAAGCCGCCAAGGCGATGATGGACGAGGCCGGCTATGGCGACGGGTTCACTGTCACGCTGCACTGCCCGAACGATCGCTACATCAATGACGAGGCGATCTGCCAGGCCGTGGTCGGCATGATGGGCCAGATCGGCATCGACGTGAACCTGGTCGCCCAGACCAAGGCCAATCACTTCCCGCTGATCTCCAACCGGGAGACCGACTTCTACATGCTCGGCTGGGGCGTTCCCACCTTCGACAGCGAGTATGTGTTCAACTTCCTGGTCCACTCGACGACCGACGAGCGCGGCTCGTGGAACGGTGCGCAATACTCCAACCCCGAGCTCGACGCCAAGATCCAGTCGCTGGCCTCCGAGACCGATCTGGAAAAGCGCAACCAGACCATCGCCGAGATCTGGGAGGTCGTTCAGGACGAGACGATCTACCTGCCGGTGCACAACCAGGTGCTCAACTGGGGCATGACCGAGAACATCGTCTTCCCGGTGCAGCCCGAAGACCAGCCGCACTTCAAGTTCATGCAGTTCAACTAAGCGTGACCGCGACGTGACGCCAACGGGCTTGGGGGCCCCGCGCCCCCCGGCCTACCCTGCCCGCCCGGCCGATGCCGAGAACCGGCCCGACCGAAAGGGGAGATCTCATGAAAACGCAATACCTTCTCGCCGCGACCGCGCTGCTCGTGACAGCCGGCGCAGCCAATGCCGAAACCTTCAAATGGGCCGCCCAGACCGACCCGCAGACCATGGATCCGCACGCGGTCAACTCGACCCCGGTGCTGAGCTTTCTGAACAATGTCTATGAAGGTCTAGTCCGGCGCGGCAAGGACATGGCCATCGAGCCGGCGCTTGCCGAAAGCTGGGAGCCGCTGGGCGGCGATGGCTGGCGCTTCAATCTGCGCCAGGGCGTCACCTTCCATGACGGCGCGCAATTCGATGCCGAGGATGTCCTGTTCTCCTATGAGCGAGCCTCGTCGGAAGCCGCCGATACGTCCTCCTGGTTCGCGCCCGTCTCCGAAGTGCGGGTGGTCGACGACTTCACCATCGATTTCATGACCAACGCACCGAACCCGATCTTTCCCGATTCCATCGCCAACTTCATGATCATGGACAAGGGATGGGCCGAGGCGAACGGCGTCGAACTGCCCGCGCGCGACGCCGAGAACTTCGCAACGCTCAACGCCAACGGCACGGGCGCCTTTCGCCTGGTCGAGCGCCAGCCCGGACTGATGACCGCTCTCGAGCCCTTCGAGAACTGGTGGGGCGAGCCCGAGCACAACATCGCCCGCGCCGAATTCACGCCCGTGCAGAACGCGGCCACCGCCGTCGCCGCACTGCTGACCGGCGAGGTCGACATGATCAACCCCGTGCCGATCCAGGACGTCGAACGCGTTTCCGAGCGCGATGGCGTCGAGGTCATCCAGGGCATCGAGGCGCGCGTGATCATGTTGGGCTTTGCCCAAAAGGCCGAAACGCTCCAATATGGCGACGATGCCGGCGCGCCCAACCCGTTCCGCGACGCGCGGGTGCGCCGGGCCGTGGCGCATGCGGTCAATGTGGACGCGATCTTGCAGACCATCATGCGCGGCGCCGCCGAGCCGGCGAGCCAGCTCGTCAGCCCGGCCATGCGCGGCTACACGTCCGGACTCGCCGACCGGCCCGCCTTCGACCCCGAACGCGCCCGCGAACTGCTCGCCGAGGCCGGCTACGAGGACGGCTTCTCCTTCGGCCTGAAATGCCCCAACGACCGCTATCTCAACGACGAAGAGGTCTGCCAGGCGGTCGTTTCCATGCTTGCCCAGATCGGCCTGGAGGCCGAGCTCGACGCGATGCCCGTGCGCAACTACTGGCCCGAATTGCGCGAGGACAATTTCGACATGTATCTTCTGGGCTGGTCGCCCGGAACGTTCGATGCCGAGCATCCGGTCCGCTTCCTCGTCGCAACGCCCAACGAGGAAAAGCGCCTTGGAAGCTGGAACTTCGGCGATTTTTCCAACGCGCGTGTTGACGCGCTTTTGCCGATGATCCAGTCCGAGATCGACGACGCCGCGCGGCAGGCCATGCTCGACGAGGTCGCCCGGATCGTCCGGGACGAGGTGGCGTATGTGACGCTTTACGTGCAGCCATTGCTCTGGGGCGTTCGCGACGGCGTCGAATTGACCCAGCGGCCGGACAATTTCTTCATCCTGCGCTGGGTGACGGTCAACCAGTAGAAAGCGTCCTGAATGCTCGCATTCATCATCAGACGGGTCCTGCAATCGGTTGTCGTTCTGCTGATTGTCGGGCTCGTCGCCTTTTCGCTGTTCCGCTTCGTCGGCGATCCGATCGACAATCTGCTCGGCCAGGAACGCACCATCGAGGACATCGAGCGCCTGCGCGGGGAACTGGGGCTCGATCAGCCCTTTCCGGTTCAGTATTTCAACTTCCTTCAGGGCATCTCCCAGGGCAATTTCGGCGTCAGCTATCGCCAGGGCCGGCCGGTCGCCGACATTCTCGTCGAGCGCCTTCCCGCGACGCTGGAGCTGGCCGCCATTTCGGCCCTGTTCGCCATGATCCTGGGCGTGACGCTGGGTGTGTACACCGCCATCCGCCGCGATGGCTGGCTGTCCAACGCGATCATGACCGCCTCGCTGATCGGCGTGTCGCTGCCCACATTCCTGATCGGCATTTTGCTCATTTACGTCTTCGCCGTCGAGCTTGGCTGGCTGCCCAGCTTCGGCCGCGGCGAGACCGTGCAGATCGGCTGGTGGTCGACGGGCCTGCTGACCGCCTCGGGCCTGAAGGCCATCATCCTGCCGGCGATCACGCTCGGCCTTTACCAGATGACGCTGATCATGCGCCTTGTGCGCTCGGAGATGCTCGAAGTGCTGCGCTCGGACTATGTCAAGTTCGCCCGCGCGCGTGGCCTGCCCCAGCGCTCGGTCTATTTCCGCCACGCGCTGAAGAACACGCTCGTGCCGGTCATCACCATCACCGGCCTGCAACTGGGCTCGATCATCGCCTTTGCGATCATCACCGAGACGGTGTTCCAATGGCCGGGCGTCGGCCTGTTGTTCATCAATTCGATCCAGTTCGTCGACATCCCGGTCATGGCCTCCTACCTGATGCTGATCTCGGTGATGTTCGTCGTCATCAACCTGATCGTCGATCTTCTCTACTTCGCCATCGACCCGCGCCTTTCGGCCTCGCGCGGCGGGGGGCACTGACATGGCAAGCCTCGCCCGCGCCCTCGATTCCGATCTCGCCTACAAGTTCAGGCGCTCGCCGGTGGCCATGGTCGCCGCCTTCATCGTCGCGGTGCTGATCGGAGGCGCGGTCTTTGCGCCCTTCATCACCACGCAAAACCCCTTCGACCCGGCCCAGCTCAACCTGATGAACGGCTTTACCGAGCCGCTCACCCCGAACCAGTTCACCGGCGAGAGCTTCATCCTCGGCACGGACGACCAGGGGCGCGACGTCTATGCCACCATCCTTTACGGCATGCGCATCTCGCTGTTCGTCGGCTTTTCGGCGGTCATCTTCGCCATGGTGCTGGGTGTCACGCTGGGCCTCGTCTCGGGCTATGTCGGCGGGCGCACCGACACCGTCATCATGCGCATCGCCGACATCCAGCTCACCTTTCCGGCGATCCTGGTCGCGCTTTTGATCTTCGGCATCGCCAAGGGCATCACCCCGCCCGACCGGCGCGACGAGGTCGCCATCTGGGTGCTGATCCTGGCGATCGGTCTGTCCGAATGGGTGCAGTTCGCGCGCGTCGTGCGCGGCGCCACGCTCGTCGAAAAGGGCAAGGAATACGTCCAGGCCGCCCGGCTGATCGGCCGCTCTTCGGTCGCCATCATGGTCCGGCACATCCTGCCCAACACGCTCGGCCCGGTTCTGGTGATCGCCACGATTTCGCTGGCGCTGGCCATCATCGCCGAGGCGACGCTGTCGTTCCTTGGCGTCGGCGCGCCACCCACCCAGCCCTCGCTCGGCACGCTGATCCGCATCGGCCAGGAGTTCCTGTTCTCGGGCGAGTGGTGGATCCTTTTCTTCCCCGCGATCGCGCTTCTGGCACTGGCCCTTTCGGTCAACCTGCTTGGCGACTGGCTGCGCGACGCGCTCAACCCGAAACTGCGATGACCGACGACAGCCTGCTCTCCGTGCGCGACCTCGTCGTGCAGTTCCCGACCCGCCACGGCGTGCTGACCGCGCTCGACGGCATCTCCTTCGACATCATGCGCGGCGAGGTGCTGGGCGTGGTCGGCGAATCGGGCGCCGGCAAGTCGATGACCGGCTCGGCCATCATCGGGCTGATCGAACCGCCCGGCCGCATCGCCGGCGGCGAGATATGGCTCGGGGACCGACGCATCGACAATCTGTCCATGGAGGCCATGCGCGACATTCGCGGCAAGCGCATCGCCATGGTGTTCCAGGACCCGCTGACCTCGCTCAACCCGCTTTTCACGATCGCCGACCAACTCGTCGAGACCATCCAGACCCATCTGCGCGTTTCGGCCAGGGAAGCGCGCGAGCGGGCCATCGGCCTGCTCGACGATGTCGGCATTCCCGCCGCCGCCCGGCGCATCGACGACTACCCGCACCAGTTCTCCGGCGGCATGCGCCAGCGCGTCGTCATCGCCCTTGCGCTGGCCGGCGAGCCCGAACTGGTGATCGCCGACGAGCCGACGACGGCCCTCGATGTCTCTGTGCAGGCGCAGATCATCGACGTGCTCAAGCGGCTGTGCGCCGAGCGCGGCACCTCGGTCATGCTGATCACCCACGACATGGGCGTCATCGCCGAGACCGCCGACCGTGTCGCCGTGCTCTATGCCGGCCGGCTCGCCGAGATCGGTCCGGTGCGCGATGTCATCAAGCACGCGCTGCATCCTTACACCCACGGCCTGATGGGCTCGATCCCGACCCTTGCCCAGGAGGAGGACAGGCTGATCCAGATCCCCGGCGCCATGCCGCGCCTGACCGACATCCCGCCGGGATGTCCGTTCAACCCGCGCTGCCCGCGCGTCTTCGACCGCTGTCATGTCGAGCGGCCGGACCCCATGCCCCACGGCACGCGACGGGTCGCCTGCTGGCTATACGACGAGCCGCAAGGCGAGGCGGCGCCATGAGCGACGTGCTGGTCGAGGTGAAGAATCTGACGCGGGTCTTCGATGTCTCCGTGCCATGGCTCAACCGCGTCCTCGAACGCCAGGAACGCCAGTTCCTGCGCGCCGTCGACGATGTGAGTTTCCAGATCCGGCGCGGCGAGACCTTCGCGCTCGTCGGCGAGAGCGGTTCGGGCAAGTCGACCATCGCCAAGATGATCGTCGGCCTTCTGCCCGCCTCGGGCGGCGAGATCGTCTTCGACGGCGAGCGGCTCGACACCTCCTCGAGCGCGGCGATGACGCGGCTGCGCTCGCGCTTCCAGATGATCTTCCAGAGCCCGTTTGCCAGCCTCAATCCGCGCTGGCGCGTCCGCGACATCATCGCCGAGCCGATGCATGCCTTCGCAACGGTCGACGGCCGCCGGGCGACCGAGCGCCGCGTCGACGAACTGCTCGAACTGGTCGGCCTGGGCGCGGCGGACGCCGCCAAGTTCCCGCATGAATTCTCCGGCGGCCAGCGCCAGCGCATCGCCATCGCCCGCGCCTTGTCGTCCAATCCCGAGTTCATCGTCTGCGACGAGCCGACCTCGGCGCTCGACGTTTCGGTGCAGGCACAGATCCTCAACCTGATGCGCGACCTGCAGGACGAACTCGGCCTGACCTATCTGTTCATCAGCCACGACCTTTCGGTCGTCCGCCACATGGCCAACCGCATTGGCGTTCTGTATCTGGGCGCGCTGGTCGAGACCGCCGAAGGCAAGGCGCTGTTCGACGCCCCGCGCCACCCCTACACGCGCATGCTGCTCGAGGCCGTGCCCGATCTGGAGATGAGCGGCAAGACACACAGCCACGTCAAGGGCGAGATCCCCAACCCGATCTCACCGCCGCCCGGCTGCACCTTTCATCCGCGCTGCCCCTACCGGTTCGAGCGCTGCCCGAACGAAGTGCCCAAGCCGGTGCCGACCGATACCGGCGAGGCGAAGTGTTTCGCGGTGGAGGAAGGGCGGATTTGAAGCCCTCCCTCTCCCCGCGCGCGGGGAGAGGGATACGAGGCTCCATGCGCGTTAGCGCATGTTGGCCGCAGTTGGGTGAGGGGCGGTGGCTGCGTCGACAAAATCGCCGCCCCCCTCATCCGCCCTCGCTTTGCTCGGGCACCTTCTCCCCGCAAGCGGGGAGAAGGACCAGCGCTACCCCTTCCCCAGCTCCGCAAGCCCGGCAACGCCACGTTCGCGCGTGAAGCCCAGCCAGCGCCCGTCGGCCGAAAAACACAGCCCGTTCACCGCGCCGGCCTCGTGCGGTTCGGCGATCGGCAAGAAGGCGCTCGTCTTGCGATCGAACAACGCCACCGAGCCGTCGACATAGCCGACCGCGATCTGTCGGGAGTTCGGCCGGCTGGCGACAGTGCGCGCCTGCAGGCTCTGCTCGGCCGGATAGACGCCGGCCTTCTGCCCGATCGGCCCGTCGGGCCCGGTGAACGGCCACATGACGAGCACTTCGGCGCCGGCGGTCGCCAGATAACGGCCATCGGCGGTCCAGCAGAACGACAGCGGCTTGGCCGGATAGCCGCCCATCCGGCCATGCTTGTCCTCGGGCTTGTCAATGCGCCACACATGCAGCGCGTTTTCGAGCATCGCGGTGACGCAGAAGCGGCCGTCGGGCGAGAAGCCCACCGTCAGATGCGAGCCCTGCCAGCCCAGAAGATAGGCCTCCGACGGATCGGCCAGCGGCACGATCAGCGCGCCGCCATAGACCGCAGCGCCCAGAAACCGGCCATCGGCCGAAAAGGTCAGATCGCTGACCGAGGACGGCGCGGCGACGGGCACGGCCTGTTCGGCGCCGCGCTGGCGCAAATGGATGGTCTTGCCCGCCGACCAGGCCACGGCCCCACGCGGCGAGCAGGCAATGGTGTCGACCCATTTGCTGCCATCGTGCAGCACCTCCGGCTCGCCGCCGGCGAGCGTGCGCAGCGCGCGCCCGTCATCGCCTGCGGTGAAGATGGCGCCCGTCTTCTCGTCGGTCGTCATGGCCAGGATCGCGCCCTCATGCAGCTTGCGCTGGCTGACCGCGCCGTCCAGCCCGCACACATGCACCGCGCCCTCGCCATCGGCGACCACGAAGGCCCGGCCGGCGAACCCGCCGCCGGTCAGTGGCGCCTCGACACTGAGCGCGCGCAGGCCGACCATCACGCCATGGCGGGCTGCGCCGCCCGGCACTTGAGGAAACCGTCCTCGATGATGTCGCGCGGCAGATTGCGGCCGATGAACACCATGCGGCTGACGCGGGCCTCGTCCTCGCGCCAGGGCCGCTGGTGATCGCCCTCCAGCATCATGTGCACGGCCTGGGCGACATAGCGCTTCGGATCGTCCTTGAACGCCAGGATGCCCTTCATGCGCAAAAGATCGATGCCGAACTCCTGGGCGATCATCTGCATCCAGGGAAAGAACTTCTCCGGATCGAGCGGCGTGTCGGTGACCAGCGAGAAGGAGGTGACATGGGCGTCATGCCGGTTGACGTCGTCATGGCGATGATGAGCGTGATCATGGCCGTGCTGGTGCAGGAAGTCCGGCGCGTCCTCGAGAATGCGGTCGAGATCGAAGGCGCTCTGGCCGAGGATCGCATCGAGCGGCACCGCGCAGCGCGTCGTGCGCACGATCTTCGCTGTCGGGTTGATCTGCCGGATGCGCGCCTCGATCGCGGCCAGCTCGTCCTCGCCCACAAGATCGGTCTTGTTGACGAGCACGATGTCGCCGAAGGCGATCTGCTCCTGCGCTTCGGGCGCGCGGCCGAGTTCGTCCGTCAGGTGGCGGGCATCGGCGACGGTGACGATGGCGTCGAGCTTCAGGCGCTCGGCGATGTCGTCGTCGACGAAGAAGGTCTGCGCGACGGGCGCCGGGTCGGCGAGCCCGGTGGTCTCGACAATGATGCCGTCAAAGCCCCCGGCCCGCTTCATCAGGCCCGACAGGATGCGGATCAGGTCGCCGCGCACCGTGCAGCAGATGCAGCCATTGTTCATCTCGAAGATCTCTTCGTCGGCATCGACGACCAGTTCGTTGTCGATGCCCACCTCGCCGAACTCGTTGACGATGACGGCGTATTTCCTGCCGTGGTCCTCGCTCAGGATGCGGTTGAGCAACGTCGTCTTGCCGGCGCCCAGATAGCCGGTGAGCACGGTGACGGGCGTCTTGTCGGTCTGCATGTCCATGGCAAGGGTCCCGGATTGGTGGTCGGTCGCGAATGATCAGATGTGCGCCCATCGCGCATCCGATTCAAGCCCGGCGGTCGCCGAGCGCGCCCGCGACGGCGGAATCGGACTCCGTTTCAGGCGCTTGCGCGGCTCTTTCGAATCAGAATGCGAGCATGGCATGCCGCACCCGGCCCAGGAACGCCGCGCGGCTCTCCGGGGTCGACACGTCCATCAGGTAATGGGCGAGGAACACCGTCCTGCAGCGCCTTGCGAAGAGCGCCCGCATGCCCCGGGTCAGCGTGCGCTTGCCCGGATGGCCGACCATGTAGGACCACCAGCGCGGCGCCCCGCAGGTGGTGATCACGCCGAGCTTGCGGATATGCGTCATCAGCGGCCTGATCCGGCCGCTATCGGGCGCGATGGCGAAGGTGATCTCCGGCGTCCACACCCGGTCGAGCCAGCCCTTGAGCATGGCCGGCAGGCCGTACCACCAGGTCGGGTAGACGAACACCATCGCCTCGGCCCATTTCAGTTGCTCGGCCTGTTCGGGCATGGGATGCGGATTGCCGGTCTCGTTGTAGAGCCGACGCTCTTCGCAGCCCATCACCGGGTCGAATCCGATCGCGTACAGGTCGATCAGGCGCGTCTCATGGCCCGCCTCGCCCAGCGCCGCCAGCACGGTGTCGCGCACCGCCGCGCAGAAGCTCTCGGGCACCGGATGGCAATAGACGACGAGCACGCGCATCAGTACGAGCGCCCCGCGGCAGAAGAAACCTTGTCCGGCCATGCCGCACCCCCCTCTGTCGGCTGCGCCGACATCTCCCCCACAAGGGGGGAGAGTGGGAGCCGGAGGTGATCGCACGCGCCCGCTCTCCCCCCTTGTGGGCGAGATGTCCCGAAGGGACAGAGGGGAGTACCACAAGCCCGGCGTTTGGAGGCCCACGCGCATTTCCTCATCCTGAGGTGCGAACGCCCCAGGATGAGGGCTTGCCGGCGTGAAAGGAGGGATTCCGCCGGCGCCATCAGAACGTATCCATCTGGCGCCCCACCATGTCCAAGAAACGCTCGCGGATGCGCTCGGTCGACCGGTTCATGTCGTATTGCGCCAGATAGCGCACCGAGGCGCCGGGCTTCACCGTCAGGCGCAGCACCCGTTCGACGAGCTTGCGCGGCGGGTCTCCGGCGAGCGTGGCGCGCATGCGCGAGCCGCCATAGCTGGTCACGACCGCGACCTTGCCGATATTGTGCAGGCACGGCCGCACCTGGCCGTTTTCGATGGTGAACGACACGCCCGGCACGAACACCCGGTCGAAGAACCCCTTCAGGATCGCCGGATAGCCGAAGTTCCACACCGGATAGCACATCACCAGCGCCTCGGCCGCCCGCAACCGTTCCACATAGCCGCGCACCGGTTCGATATTGGCGCCCACATCGTGATAGCGCTCGCGTTCGACGCGGCTCAGGCGCGGGTCGAAACCCTCCGCATAAAGGTCGCAATCATCGACGGTATGTCCGGCCCCTTCGAGCCGCTCGACAACGAGCCGATGCAGCGCCCCGTTGAAGCTTTCTTCCACCGGGTGCGCGTAGAGCACCAGTATGCGCATCGTCGTCTCCGGTCAGCTTGCCTTTTCAAGGCCCTTGAACAGCCACACCCCGCCGGACCGGTAATCGTAGTCCGGGTCGTCCCAGGCGATCATCTTGCCCGGATTGAGCAGCCCCTTGGGGTCGGCCTGCCGCTTGAAGGCGAGTTGCACCTCGTCGGTCTGCTTCATCCCGCCCTCCTCGAGCGTATAACGGTGCGGGTTGAAGATCGGTGCCCCGGCCGCGTTGAAAAAATCCATGATCTCCTCGAGCCGCTCCTCGGTCGAATAGCGCACCATGGGCAGGCCGAAGCAGGTCACATCGCCATCGAACCGCACGAATTCGAGATGGTCGATCACCTCGCCCTCGAACTCCGCGTGCAGTTTTTCGACCAGCGCCAACTGATCGGGAAACGGGTAGAGCACCTGCAGATAGGTGATCGCAGGGTCGACGCGCAGCCCGCGCAGCGTGGTGTGGTTCCAGCTCAGCTCGAACACCGGGGGCAGCCCCTTGAGGTCGTCGGCCCCGGTCTCGGCCTGATTGAAGGCGACGCGCCCGCCCTGCCCGCCGGCAAAGGCGACGAACGCGTCCAGCGCGTGCGGGGCGACCATGACCAGCACGACGCTTTCGCCCTCGCGCAGGAACTTCCGATGGCGCCTGAAATAGTCGTAGGGCGCCGGCGCGGCGACGACCGCATCGAGCTTGATCACGATGCCGTCCTGGCGCGCCAGCGCGTTGCCGAAGCGCGCCGCCTCCATGAAATCGTCGAACGCGACGATGACGTCGACCCAGTCATAGGCCGTGGTCAGCGGCATTTCGACCTCGGTGATGATGCCGTTCGTGCCATAGGCATGCGTGACCTTGTGCAGATCCGCCCCGGTCAGTTCGAGCACGCGCGGCTCGGCCTCCATCGTCACCACGCGCAGCCGGATCACGTTGCCCCAGTCGCGCAAGCCGCCCCAGCGCACCGAGCCGACCCCGCCCGACCCGCCGGCGATGAACCCGCCCACCGTGGCGGTATGGGCGGTCGAGGGATGCATGCGCATCTCCTGGCCGGAATGGGCCCTGGTCGCCTTGTCGAGCTCGGAGCAGATCACGCCCGGCCCGCAGACGACGCGTCCCGGAGAGATGTCGCCAATGCCGTTCATGTCGGCGAGTGACAGCACGACACCGCCCGAAAGCGGCATGGCCTGGCCGTAATTGCCGGTGCCCGTGCCGCGCGGCGTGACCGGAATGTCGAGCGCGTAGCAGGCCTTGAGCACGGTGATCAGCTCGGCCTCGTCGGCCGGTGAGACGACCAGATCGCCCGTCACATGGTCGAGCCGCTCCTTCAGGACCGGCGAATACCAGTAGAAGTCGCGGCTCTTCTGCTGGACGATCTTTTCATTGTCCTCGACCTTGATGCCGCCGATTGCTGCGCGCAGCGCATCCAGATTGCCCATCGCCTACTCCATCAGATGGTCCAGTTCCTCGTAAGCCGGCAGCGCGCGGTCGATCACCGTCCCTTCGCGCACGACGACACGGTCCGGTTCCGGCCGCGACAACAGCTCGGTCCACGAGCGACCCGCAAAGATGATCAGGTCGGCCGGCTCGCCTGCCGCGATGCGGCCATGCACCGGGTCGAGCCCCATGGCACGGGCCGGATTGGCGAAGACCGCCCTGGGCCAGTCGCCGACCGGATGGTCGAAATGGCAGATTCGCGTGGCCATGCGGTACACTTCGAGCATGTCCAGATCGCCATAGGCGTAGAACGGATCGCGCGTGTTGTCCGAGGCCGCGCACACATTGATGCCGCGTTCGGCCATCTCATGCACCAGCGTGACCCCGCGCCATCGCGGCGTGGTCGGGCCGGTGCGCCGGTCCTGCAGGAACAGATTGCACAGCGGCAGCGTGACGACGTCGATGCCGGACCGCGCCACCAGGTCCAGCGTTTCGAGCACATGCGCCTCTGGCTGGCGCGCCAGCGAGCAGCAATGGCCGATCAGGATGCGATCCCGGTAGCCATGACGGATCGCCGCCAGCGCGATGTGGTGCAGCGCACGGGCGTCGGCCTCGCCGGTCTCGTCGGCATGGAAGTCGAGCGCCAGGCCACGCTTCATCGCCGCGGCGAACACCGCATCGAGCAGTTCGTCGATGTCGGGCACCATATAGGCGACCGCGCCGAGCACGCCGCCGGCGCCGGCGACGCGGTCGGCCAGCGCGTCGAGCCGGCCCGGTTCGCGGAATTTCTCGATCGATTGCAGGCATGCGCCCTGAAGCTCGATCCGGCCGGACCATTCGGCCCGCAGCCGCTCGAACACCGGCCAGGATATGGCGTCCTGCGGCCCGTCGGAATCGATATGCGTGCGGATGGCGCGCGTGCCGTGCGCATGGGCGCATTTCAGGCCGAACTGCATGCGCGTGGCGACGTCTTCGGCCGTCCAGTTGGCGGTGCGGTCGGCCGCCACCGCCTCGAGCGCGCCGGCAAAGGTGCCGTCCGGATTGGACCTTCTGTGCCAGATATGGCCCTTGTCCAGATGGGTGTGGCAATCGACGAAGCACGGGCTGACGATCCGCCCGCGCAGGTCGTTCTCCACATGCGCGCCATTGGCGACCGCCGGCGTGATCGAGGCGACGCGCCGGTCGATCACCTCCAGATCGTAAAGGCCGAATCCGTCCGCGTCGTGCCGCGCCGATGGCGCATCGAGCCACGACCGGTGCAGGCGCGCCCGGTGCAGAATGAAGCCGAAATTGCGTGTGACGAGCGAGAGCGGAGCCAATCAATGCTCCCCGGTGAGCGCGCTTTCGTGCCAGCGCCGCAGGATTCGGTTGGACAGCCAGGTCAGCGCCAGGAAGATCACGATGCCGGTGAACGAGATCAGGATCAGCGCGGCGAACAGGCGCGGCGCGTTGAGCCGGTAGCCCGCCTCGATGATCCGGCTGGCGAGCCCGGACTGCTGGCCGGCCGCGCCGGCCACGAACTCGGCCACCACCGCGCCGATCAGCGCCAGCCCGCCGGCGATCTTCAGCCCGCCCAGGAAATAGGGCATCGCCGCCGGCAGCCGCAGATGCCACAGCGTCTGCCAGCGCGTGGCGCCGTTGAGCTTGAACAGGTCGAGAAGGTTGCGGTCGACCGAATTGAGCCCGAGCGTCGTGTTCGACAGGATCGGAAAGAAGGCGACGATCCAGGCGCACAGCAGCAGCTTCGCCGTCTGGTTTTCGACATAGATGTTGATCAGCGGGAAGATCGCGACGATCGGCGTGACCTGCAGCACCACGGCGAACGGGAAGAAGCTCATCTCCACCCATTTGGACTGGGTGAACAGCACCGCCAGCCCCACCCCGCCGATCACCGCCAGCGCCAGCGACAGGAAGGTGATCTTCAGCGTCACCCAAAGCGAGGAGAACAGGAGCGGCGCATCGTCGATCAGTGTCGCCAGCACCACGCCCGGCCGCGGCAGGATGAAGTGCGGGATCTCGTTCCACACGCAGATCCTGTCCCACAGCCAAATCGCCGTGAGCATGATGATCAGCGGCAGCGCCCAGCGGCCGACCTTTTCGAAGCGCCGCTGGCGCTGGCGCGCCAGTTCCTCGGCATCGATGCCGCCCGCCCCGGCGGCGCCCTGCGCGGTCCCGGCCTCAATGGACGCCATTGGCGGTCTCCAGCGGTGCGAGCCCCATCGCCGCGCGCAGCATGTTCGATGCGGCGCGGATCAGATGCGCATAGTCTTCCGATGTCCGAAAGGCATCGTCGCGCGGATAGGGCGCATCGACGGCCATCTCGTCGAACACGCGGCCCGGATTGGCCGCCATGACGATCACCCGGCTCGACAGGAACACGCTTTCGAACACCGAATGGGTCACGAAGATCACCGTGAAGCGCTCGGCCTCCCACAGTTCGAGAAGATCGCCGTTGAGCCTTGATCGGGTGATTTCGTCGAGCGCGGCGAACGGCTCGTCCATCAACAGCACACGCGGCCGGGTGACCATTGCGCGGGCGATCGAGGCGCGCATCTTCATGCCGCCCGACAATTCGCGCGGCACCGCCTCCTCGAAGCCGGTCAGATGCACCTGCTCGAGCACCGCGGCCACGCGCTCCTGCGCATCGCGGCGCGACACTCCGCGCAGGCGCAGCGGCAGCCACACATTGTCGAACACCGTCGCCCAGGGCATCAGCGTCGGCTCCTGAAAGACGAAGCCGACATCGGTCCTATCCATGGGCGGGCCGCGCCAGTCGAGCGTGCCGGCGCTCGGGGCCGACAGCCCGGCGATCAGCCGCAGCGCCGTCGACTTGCCGCAGCCCGACGGCCCCAGCAGCGACAGGAAGTCGCCCTGCCGGATCGTCAGGTCGACATCGCGCAGAGCGACGACGTCGTTGCCGAAGGTCTTGCCGACCGACCGCATGACAAGCTGCGGCGCGCCGGTCTCGCCCGCGGGCACGGCGTGCATGGTCACCAGCCCCGCTCCGCCTGCGGGCGCCCTGCGCCTGCGGTTTCAGTTCCTAAGCTCAAGCCCCAGGCCTTGGTTGACATAGTCGAGCGTGTAGGCCCTGGTGATGTCGATCCCCTCGGGCGACACGCCGGCACGGACCATCTTGTCATAGAAGCTCTGCATGCGCTCGTCGGTCATCGCACCGATGCCGAGCGCTTCGCTGTCGCCGGAATCGACGATGCCGTACTCCTTCAGCTTGGCGATGGAAAAGGCGATCTGCTCGTCGCTCATGTCCGGATTGTCGGCCTGGATCAGTTCGTTGGCGGCGGCATTGTCGCCGTAAAGATAATTGTACCAGCCAAGGATCGAGCCCTCCACGAAGCATTTGACCGCCTCGGGACGTTCGTCGATGGTCTGCTGCATCACCTCGATGGTCGTCGAATAGGTATCGAAGCCGTAATCGGCCAGAAGGAAAAGGTTCGGCTCGAACCCGCCTTCCCGCTCCACCGCGAAGGGCTCGGAGGTGATGTAACCCTGCTGCACCGATTTCGGATTGGCGATGAACGGCGCGGGGTTGAACGTATAGGGCACGCGCTTGGCCGGATCGAAGCCGAACTCGGTGATCATCCACTGGAAGTAGCTCTGAAAGCCCTGGTCGCCCAGAATGTATTCGTCCGCCTCCAGCAGGCTCTCCCAGGTGTCGAGGCCCTGATCCGGATGGGTCATCAGCACCTGCGGCTCCTTCTGAAACGAGGCGGCGACGACGACGACCGGGATATCCTGTTCGACGGCGGCGAAGGCCTCGAGCATGTTGCCGCCCATATGCGCGTCGATCCGCCCGGCCAGCAGCAGCGCCCGGTTGTTCACCTGCGGGCCGCCCTGCCGGATCTCGACGTCGAGGCCGCACGCCTCGTAGGTGCCGTCGGCGACCGACTGGTAGAAGCCGCCATGCTCGGGCTGGGCCAGCCAGTTGGTCCCATAGACGAAGGGTTCGGCAGCCGCGGCAGCGCCGGCGGAAAAGGCAAGGGCCGAAGTTGCAATCAAGACGCGCTTCATGAAGAACACCTCACAGTGTTGGCACGACCGCCACGGTCGCGGATTTCCGATGCCGCGGGCAATGCAAGCGACGTGCCAGCAACCTTGACAATAAGTCGGCCACGTTTTTTTGCGTTTGTCGAGTCCGGCGCGGCACGCGCGCGGCCGGTTGTGCATGGGGCGGCTTGCCAAGCCCGGCCCGATTTGCATGATCGGCGCCAGCCAACGCCAAAGGCCCGCCCATGCTGATCCGTCACACGCCCGGCACGATCCGTGCGCCCTTTGCCCGCTACAGCCATGGCGTCGAGGTGCCGGCCGGCAGCCGCCTGCTTTTCTGCTCGGGCCAGCTCGGCATCGCACCCGACGACGAGGTTCCCGCCGGCACCGAACCGCAGGCCCGGCTGTGCTTCTTCAACATCGAGGCGGTGTTGCGGGCAGCCGGCATGGGTCTCGAAGACATTGTGCGCATCAATGCCTTCGTCACCGGCCGCGAGCACCTTGCGCCCTACATGAAGGTGCGCGACGAACTGTTCGCCGATCCCGCGCCAGCCTCCACGCTGATGATCGTTTCGGGTTTCGCGCGGCCCGAATTCACCGTGGAGATAGAGGCGATCGCCGCCGCCCCGGCCGGAGACGCCCGATGACGCGCAGGCTGTGGTGGGGCGACTTCACCGCCCGGCAGTTCGAGGACCTCGATCCCGAGGCGACGGTCGCCGTCCTGCCCGTTGCCGCGATCGAGCAGCACGGCCCGCATCTGCCGGTCAGCACCGACCAGTCGATCATGGAAGGCATGCTGGCGACGGTGTTCGCGCTGCTGCCGGACGATCTGGACGCGCGCTTCCTGCCGGTCCAGCCTGTCGGAAAGTCCAACGAGCATGTCCGCGTGCCCGGCACGCTGACCGTGGACGCGCGCACGCTGATCGCCCACTGGTGCGATCTTGGCGATTCGGTCGCGCGTGCCGGCATCCGCAAGCTGGTGATCGTCAATTCGCACGGCGGCAATGAGGAGATCATGGGCATCGTCGCCCGCGAGATGCGCGTGCGCCACGACATGCTGGCGATCAAGACGAGCTGGATGCGCTTCGGCCTGCCCGAGGGGCTCTATTCGGACACCGAGCGCCAGTTCGGCATCCATGGCGGCGATGTCGAGACCTCGCTGATGCTCCATTTCCGCCCCGAGACGGTCGCGATGGAAAAGGCCGAAGACTTTTCCTCGCGCACCGTCGACGCGCGCGCCACCTTCGATCACATCGCGCCGCAGGGCACCCATGCCTGGGCCTGGATCGCAAGCGACCTGAACCCTCAGGGCGTCGTCGGCGAAGCCGGGCGCGCCACGGCGCAAAAGGGCGAGGCGACCGCGCGCCATCAGGCCGAAGGCTTCGTCGAACTGCTCAAGCAAGTGCGCCGCGCCCGCCTGGCGGACTGGCTGGGCGGCTGAAGAACAGGCATCGCCGCCCAAATTTTCGGCAGCTCTGTTGCATCTTGTGGCCTTTTCCCCCGCCCGGTTGACGACTAGCATGCGCCTCGGATCAAGCCGGGGACATCCATGCAGCTCACACCCAGGGAAAAGGACAAGCTTCTGGTCGCCATGGCCGCCGAGGTGGCGCGCAAGCGCCTGGCGCGCGGGATCAGGCTCAACCACCCCGAAGCCATCGCGCTGATCACCGATTTCGTCGTCGAGGGCGCGCGCGAGGGTCGGTCGGTGGCCGAACTGATGGCCGAGGGCGCCACCGTCCTGAGCCGCGATCAGGTCATGGAGGGCGTGCCCGAGATGATCCACGACATTCAGGTCGAGGCGACCTTTCCCGACGGCACAAAGCTCGTCACCGTGCACGAACCGATCAGGTGAAGCGATGATCGCGCCGTCCGCCGAGCCGAACGCCGACGCACGCCTGATCAGCGAGGCCGCGCTTTTCGCCGCCCACGCCCACGGCGCCCAGACACGCGCCGACAAGGGCGACCCCTATCTGGTTCATCTGGCGGAGGTGGCGGCGCTTTGCGCCCGTTGCGAGCCGTTCGACCCGGTGCTGGCCGCCGCCGCCTGGCTGCACGACACGGTCGAGGACACGGGCGTGCGCGAACCGATCCTGCGCGAACGGTTCGGCGACGGGATCGCCGATCTGGTCATGGACGTCACCGACCCGCCAGACCTGACGGGCGATGCGCGGCGCCAGCGCCAGGTCGACCAAACGCGCGATGCGGGCGACCGGGTCAAGCGCCTCAAGCTGGCCGACAAGACCTCCAATGTCGAGGAACTGCTCGACCTGCCGCACGCCGCCTTCGACGTCGAGGCGAATGCGCGGTATCTTCACTGGGCCCGCAAGGTGGTCGATGTCTGCCGCGGCCTCGAGCCACAACTCGAAGCCCGATTCGACCGCTCGGCCGCAAGGCTCGAAGCGGAGATCGAAGCGGCGCGCAAACGAAAGGCCGAACCATGATCCCCGGCGAGATCGTCACCCCCGACACCGATATCGAACTCAATGCCGGCCGCGAGGCGATCACGCTGACCGTCGCCAATACCGGCGACC
The DNA here is from genome assembly GCF_030732865.1 of Roseitalea sp. MMSF_3546. Lineage (GTDB taxonomy): Bacteria > Pseudomonadota > Alphaproteobacteria > Rhizobiales > Rhizobiaceae > Roseitalea. The sequence continues at coordinate 30,357 of NZ_JASHKB010000016.1, read as the reverse complement.
GGCCGGTGCAGGTCGGCTCGCACTATCATTTCCACGAGACCAATCCGGCGCTCGACTTCGACCGCGAGGCCGCGCGCGGCCATCGGCTCGACATTCCCGCCGGCACGGCGGTGCGTTTCGAGCCCGGCCAGAGCCGCGACGTCACCTTGATCCATTTCTCCGGCAGCCACGAGATCTACGGCTTCCGCAAGATGATCATGGGGAGCCTGTGATGCGCCAAGCCGCCGGCTGGCTGGCCCTACTGCTCGTCGCGCTGCCGGCGAGCGCGCAGGAGTGGGACTGCGCCAGTCCGGCCGATCTGCCTCAGCAGGGCATGAACTACTGCGCCTATCGGGACTTTCAGCGCGCCGACCGGGCGCTCAACGCCGCCTGGCCGCTCGTGGTCGCCGCGATCAAGGCGTCCGACGCCTCCGCGCGCGCCCATTTTCCCGAACAGGCCAACGGCCATGACAATCTGCTCAAGGCCCAGCGTGCCTGGATCGACTTCCGCGACGGTCATTGCACGGCCGAGGGTGCCCGCTATGCCGGCGGCTCGATCCGCCCGCTGATCGAGAACAGCTGCAAGGCGCAACTCACCCGCCAGCGCACCGAGCAATTGCTGCTCCTGCTCGAGGAGGGCTGAGGCGTGGGCGCCTCAGTTCCCCGGCGCCTGGGTGGCGAAGGCGTACACCGTGATGGAATCGTCCTCGTCGACATCGGCGGCCAGCACTTCGGGCGCGCCGATGCCCTTGGCGTTGAGAATCTCGAACAGGACGGCGTTGATCTGCACCGCGTTGCGCAGATCCACGAGCACCGGCTGGTGATCGCGCATGAACTGCTCGATCTCTTCGGTGACCGCCCTGCGCCGCTCGCCGAGCTGGACGATGGTGACCTCTTCTGGATCGGTGAGCATGCGAATGCGGTCGGCCGTGTCCTCGGCGTTTTCGAGCAGGCCGTCCAGGCTGACTTCCGAGACATCGCGACTGATCTCGATGATCTCGCGCTCGCTTCCGACGATCGAACTGTCGGAGACGCCCTGGGCATGCGCCGCAGGCAGCGCGATCGGCGCCATTGCCATCAGCGCGGCAAGAATGCGCCCGTGCTTGAAGACCATGTTTTCCCTCCGGGACTGAACAGTGTTTGCCTATCAACAGGCGGAACGCCCGCAGGTTCCCACCATCGCGTACGCCGACAGCATTGAAGGAGCCCGTCATGCCCGCCCGCATTTCCCGCGCCGCCTATGCCGACATGTACGGCCCCACCACGGGCGACAAGGTTCGCCTGGCCGACACCGAACTGTTCGTTGCGGTCGAAAAGGACTTCACGACCTATGGCGAGGAGGTCAAGTTCGGCGGCGGCAAGGTCATTCGCGACGGCATGGGCCAGAGCCAGATGACCCGGTTCGAGGGCGCGGTCGACACCGTCATCACCAATGCGCTGGTCGTCGATGTCACCGGCATCTACAAGGCCGATATCGGCCTGAAGGACGGGCGCATCGCCGCCATCGGCAAGGCCGGCAATCCCGACACCCAGCCCGGCGTGAACATCATCATCGGGCCGGGCACCGAGGCGATCGCCGGCGAAGGCAGGATCCTCACCGCCGGCGGGTTCGACAGCCACATCCATTTCATCTGCCCGCAGCAGGTGGACGACGCGCTGATGAGCGGCGTGACGACCATGCTCGGCGGCGGCACCGGCCCGGCGCACGGCTCGCTCGCCACCACCTGCACGCCCGGCCCCTGGCATATCGGCCGCATGATCCAGGCCGCCGACGCCTTTCCGATAAACCTGGCCTTCGCCGGCAAGGGCAACGCCTCGCTGCCCGCCGCGCTCGAGGAGCAGGTGCTGGGCGGCGCCTGCGCGCTCAAGCTGCACGAGGACTGGGGCACCACGCCCGCCGCCATCGATTGCTGCCTGAAGGTGGCCGACGCATTCGACGTGCAAGTGATGATCCACACCGACACGCTCAACGAAAGCGGCTTCGTCGAGCAGACCATCGAGGCCATTCACGGCCGCACCATCCACGCCTTCCACACCGAGGGCGCCGGCGGCGGCCACGCGCCGGACATCATCAGGATCTGCGGGCTGCCCAACGTGCTGCCCTCCTCGACCAATCCGACCCGGCCCTACACGGTCAACACGATCGACGAGCATCTGGACATGCTCATGGTCTGCCATCACCTCGACTCCAACATTCCCGAGGACGTCGCCTTCGCCGAAAGCCGGATCAGGAAGGAGACCATCGCCGCCGAGGACATATTGCACGACATGGGCGCGTTCTCGATCATCGCTTCGGACAGCCAGGCCATGGGCCGCGTCGGCGAGGTGATCATCCGCACCTGGCAGACGGCCGACAAGATGAAGCGCCAGCGCGGCGCCCTGCCCGAGGAAACCGGCGACAACGACAATCTCCGCGTGCGCCGCTACATCGCCAAATACACGATCAACCCGGCCATCGCGCACGGTATTTCGGGCGAGATCGGCTCGATCGAGGTCGGCAAGCGCGCCGATCTCGTTTTGTGGGATCCGGCCTTCTTCGGCGTCAAGCCGGCGATGATCCTGCTGGGCGGCTCCATCGTCGCCGCGCCGATGGGCGACCCGAACGCCTCGATCCCGACGCCCCAGCCGGTGCACTATCGGCCCATGTTCGGCGCCTTCGGCAAGGCGCTGGCCAATTCGGCGGTCACCTTTGTCTCCAAGGCGGCGATCGAGGACGGGCTCGCCCACAAGCTGGAAACGCAAAAGGAGCTGGTCGCCGTCGACAATGTGCGCGGCGGCATCTCCAAGGCCGACCTCAGGCTCAACGACGCCACGCCCGACGTCGAGGTCGACCCGGAGACCTACGAGGTCCGCGCCGACGGCGAACTGCTGACCTGCGAGCCGGCCGAGGTGGTCCCCATGGCGCAGCGGTACTTCCTGTTCTGAACGGCGATAAGAGCCGATAACTGTTATTGCCCGAGCCAGCGTGTTATCGTCTCAGCGAAGGAGACACGCCATGCCCATATCCGCCGATCTTGGCGACGCGCTCGAACGGTTCGTGGACGACCTCGTCAAGACGGGTCGCTACGGGTCGAAATCCGAGGTGCTGCGAGAGGGCGTTCGGCTGGTGCAGGAACGCGAGGCCAGGCTGGCGCACTTTCACACCCTCGTCCGGGAGGGCCTTGAAGCGGCCGAGCGAGGGGAGACTGACGACCTCGACGAGGTGTTCGACGATCTGCTGGGCACCGCCACGGCCGAATGAAGGTCAGAATCACCCGGCCCGCCCGTTCGGACATTCAACAGATCTTCGAGTATCTTGAAGTCCGCGCCGGACGCCGCAAAGCGCGCGAAATCGTCGCCGAACTGCGCGAACGCTGCGCCGGGCTGCAGCGCATGCCCGAGCGCTACGCGGCATTGCCCGGCTGCTCCGAGCTTCGGCGTCGCCTCTATCGTGACTACCTGATCATCTATCGCATACGCCCCGATAGCGTGGAGATCATCAGGGTTCTTCACGGAGCAAGCGACTATCTGACGTTGCTCGCCCACGAAGAGACGGAGCCCGACTCCCGTTGAGCCCTGGATCGAGCAACGCGCAATCAACCGTTTCCCAACCAGGCAGCCTTGAGATATCATGGACCCATGAACAAGCACGCCCGCCTCGACAAGCCCCGCGCCTATGAGGCCGACTATTACGGCTGGACCATGGACCAGGCCGCCGCGGTGCGCGCCGGGCGCTTCGACCTCGTCGATCGTGAAAACCTGGCCGAGGAGATCGAGAGCTTGGGAAAGAGCGAAAAGCGAGAGATCGAAAGCCGGCTCATGCTCGTGCTGCTGCATCTTCTGAAATGGCAGTTCCAGCCGGACAAGCGCAAGGGCGGCTGGGAAGCCAGCATCCGGGTGCAGCGCAACGACCTCAACGAGGTTCTATCCGAAAACCCGAGCTTGAAGGACTACCCCGTACAACGACTTGCCATGGCCTATGCCAAGGCCCGTCTCGCGGCCGAACGGGAAACCGGCATCGCCTACGAGGCCTTTCCCGAGGCCTGCCCCTATTCGGTCGCCCAGGTGCTCGACGAGCGCTTCTTTCCCGATGGCCCGACCGCCTGACGCCGAAGCGCGGCGGGGCCGAAACCTGCGCGAACGCTGCGCCGGGCTGCAGCGCATGCCGAGCGCTACGCGGCATTGCCCGGCTACTCCGAGCTTCGGCGTCGCCTCTATCGTGACTACCTGATCATCTATCGCATACGCCCCGATAGCGTGGAGATCATCAGGGTTCTTCACGGAGCAAGCGACTATCTGACGTTGCTCGCCCACGAAGAGACGGGCCCCGACTCCCGTTGAGCCCTGGATCGAGCAACGCGCAATCAACCGTTTCCCAACCAGGCAGCCTTGAGATATCATGGACCCATGAACAAGCACGCCCGCCTTCAAAAGCCCCGCGCCTTTGAGGCCGACTATTACGGCTGGACCATGGACCAGGCCGCCGCCGTGCGCGCCGGGCGCTTCGACCTCGTCGATCGTGAAAACCTGGCCGAGGAGATCGAGAGCTTGGGGAAGAGCGAAAAGCGAGAGATCGAAAGCCGGCTCGTGCTCGTGCTGCTGCATCTTCTGAAATGGCACTTCCAGCCGGACAAGCGCAAGGGCGGCTGGGAAGCCAGCATCAAGATTCACCGAAAGCGTTTGACAAAGATCATCGGCGAGAATCCCAGCCTCAAGCATTACCCGGCCGAAGAAATGCCGCATGCCTACATGGAGGCCCGTCTCGCGGCCGAACGGGAAACCGGCATCGCCTACGAGGCCTTTCCCGAGGCCTGCCCCTATTCGGTCGCCCAGGTGCTCGACGAACGCTTCTTTCCCGATGGCCCGGCCGCCTGACGCCGAAGCGCGACCGGCTCACCTGGTGTATCGGCCCGGCCGACCGCCGTTTCCAGGCAGGCGAGGAGGCGATCGCCGTTCCGAGCGGACAGGCCGGGAACCTGCGACGGCGCATGGCGTTGACCCGGCACCCATGAAAAAATCTCTCAGACACATACTCACCGCCTGCGCCATCCTCGCCGCAACGCCCGCCGCCGCGCTCGATGCCGAAGCGATCAATCGGGCCGGCTATACGGACACCATCCCCGACGAACGCAGCGCGATGATGGTCAAGCTTCAGGTGCTGCTCGATCGGGCCAACGTCTCGCCCGGCGTCATCGACGGCTACTGGGGCGGCAACACGCAAAGCGCCATTCGCGCCTATGAGCGGCTTCATGGCCTGCCCGTCGACGGCCGTCCGGACGAAATGCTCTGGCGCCGGCTGACGGGCATGTCCGGCGCGGGTGATGACATCGTCGGCACCTACACGATCGCCGAAGACGATGCCGCCAGGCTGCGGCCCGACCTGCCGGGCGACTATGCCCTCCTGGCCGAAATGGAATGGCTCGGCCACACATCGGTGGCCGAGGCGGTGGCGGAAAAGTTCCATATGGATATCGACTTCCTGCGTGAACTCAACCCCCGAGCCAGCTTCAGCGTCAGCGAGCAACTGACGGTGACCCGCCCGGGTGCCAATCTGGACGCGCAGGTCACAAGGGTACGTGCCGACAAGTCCGAAAGCCGCATCTTCGCCTATGGCGCCGCCGATGAGCCCGTGGCCAGCTATCCGGTCACGATCGGTTCGGCCCAGAACCCCTCACCCACCGGCACGCACGAGGTCGTCGGCATCGCCGTCGAGCCGACCTATGCCTACAAGCCCGACGAGAACTTCCAGCAGGGCGACAATGACGAACAGCTCACCCTGCCGCCGGGGCCGAACGGGCCGGTCGGTCTGGTCTGGATCGACCTGTCCAAGCCCACCTACGGCCTGCACGGCACCTCCGATCCCGCCACCATCGCCAAGAACGTCTCGCATGGCTGCGTGCGGCTGACCAACTGGGACGCGCTCGAACTGGCCCGCAACATCGATCGGGGTGCGACGGTTGTCTTCGACAACTGACATGCGGCGCCTCGCCCTTGCCATCGCGATCGTCCTGACCGCCACCGCCCCGCCGGCGATGGCGCAGATCGCCGCCGACGACCTGCCTGTTCCCGGCGAGCCACCGACCCGGCCGGCGCCGAGCGCGGGCGACGCGGACACCGGCACCGGCGAAGCGGAGGCGGCGGAAGACGATCTGGCCGACGAAGACGTCCCGCCACTGCCGGTCATCGCCCCGGTCAAGGGTTGCCAGGCCCGGCTCGACCGGCTGCGCGTCGACTACGAACGCACCGATGGCGTCGACGGCGAGGGCGGCTGCGGCTTCGCGCCGGCCTACGAGATCACGGCGATCGGCGATGTCGAACTGCAGCCGGGCGGCATCGCCATGCGCTGCGAGACGGCGCTGGCACTGGCACTTTGGATCCGCCAGGGCGTGATCCCGGCGACGCGCGGCCTGTCGCGCGAGGCGCGCGCCACCGGCGACGGCCAGGGCGTCACGCTGGCCGGCATCCGGCACAGCCAGGCCTATGCCTGCCGCCGGCGCAACAATCGGCCCACCGGCAAGCTTTCGCACCATGCCATCGGCGCGGCCGTCGACGTCACCGGCTTCACCTTCAACGGCCGCCCGCCGATCGCGATCGCGCCGCGCGCGGGCGACGGCGACATCGAGGAGGCCTTCCAGCGCGCCGTGCGCGCTTCGGCCTGTTTGTCGTTTTCCACTGTTCTCGGACCGGGATCGGACGCATATCATGACGACCATCTGCATCTGGACATCGCCGGCCGCGCCAGCCGCTACCGGCTGTGTCAGTGAGCCCGGCACGGCCGGCCGCCACCGGCGACCGGACGTCCGGGGCAAACCAATGGAGTGAAACCGTGACCGAAAACAACATCGCACTCAGCCATGACGGATGGGTCGTTGTCGCCGACGGCGAAAAGGCGCTCTTCTTGCGCAATGAAGGCGACGAGAAGTTTCCCAATCTCGAGGTGTTCCGCGAGGACGAGCAGCGCAATCCGCCCACGCGCGAACAGGGCACCGACACGCCCGGCCGCTTCAATGACGGCGGCACCGGCTCGCGCGCCATGCCGGCCGGGGCGGGGCATGGTCATCGCAGCGCGGTGGACGAAACCGACTGGCACCGCCTCGAAAAGGATCGCTTTGCCAGGGACATCGCCGACCGGCTGTACAAATACGCCCATGCCGGGCGCTTCAGGGCGCTGGTCCTTGCGGCCGCGCCGCATGTGCTCGGCGAGATCCGCAAGGCGCTGCATCCCGAGGTCGCCGACCGGATCATCGCCGAAGTGGACAAGGACCTGACCAACCACGCCGTCGACAAGATCGAAAAGCTGCTGCTTCATTCCGAGGGCCAGCAGGCGGGCCGTCACAGGTGAGCGGGCCGGTTGCCGCAACCGTGGTGCGGCCGGCCGAGGCGCCGGTCGACACCATCACGCTCGACGAATCCGCGCGCCATCGCCGCCGCATCCGTCTGACATCGGATGGCGGCATCGATTTCGTGTTGTCGCTGCCCCAGGCGCGGCTGCTGCGCCATGGCGACGGTCTGGTGCTCGACGATGGCCGGGTGATCGCGGTGCGCGCCGCACCCGAGCCGCTCATGCAAGTGCGCGGGCGCGACGGTCGTCACCTGCTGGCGCTCGCCTGGCAGATCGGCAACCGGCACCTTGCCGCCCAGATCGAAGCCGATCGGATCGTGGTCCGGCGCGACCATGTCATCGCCGACATGCTCACCGGTCTCGGTGCGACGGTCACCGAGATCGACGAACCCTTCGACCCCGAGGGCGGGGCCTATGGCGACGCCCATGCCGGCCATCACCACCACGGCAGCCACCATCACGATGAGGACAAAGCGCCACGAAACCCCGATGGCGGTTGACGCATTCTCCGGCTGTCGGATCGGACGCGACGACCAACGGAGTTCATCATGGCGCTTTTCGCACCGGGCAACCGCAACAAGTCCTCCCGCCACAAGAAGATCTATGCAGCCTATGAAATGGCGTTCACCGCGGTCGACTTCACGGCCGCCTTTTCCTTCATCGTCGGCTCGTTTCTGTTCTTCTTTCCCGAGTATGAGACCGCCGCCATCTGGTTTTTCGTCGCCGGATCGGTATTCTTCGCCCTCAAGCCCACCATCCGGCTTGCCCGCGAAATCCACTACATCGCCCTTGGCGAAATCGATGACGTTGCCGAAAAACTGACGATATGAATGACCAGACCCGCAGCCTGATCCGCCTGATGAGCTGGCTGTCGCCGGTCTTTCCGACCGGCGGCTTTGCCTATTCGGCCGGCCTCGAACAGGCCGTCGCGGACGGCACGGTGCGCCGCGGCGACGATCTTCACCGATGGATCGCCGATGCCATGGTTCATGGCACGCTGTGGAACGATGCGGTGCTTCTGGCCGAAGCCCATCGCGGTGCCGGGAACGCCGGCCGCATCGCCGAACTGTCGGCGCTGTGCCTTGCGCTGGCCAGTTCGGCCGAGCGCCATCGCGAGGCGCGCGACCAGGGCGCGGCCTTTCTCGATGCCGCCGCCCACTGGTTCGGCGCGGGCGCCCTGCCCCCGCGCGAAACGCCGCTGCCCGTCGCCGTCGGCGTTGTGACCGGGCGGGCGCGTATCGAAGCCGACAAGGCGCTGGCCGCCTGGCTGAACACGTTTGCCACCAACCAGCTTCAATGCGCGATCCGGCTTTCGGTCATCGGCCAGTCGGGCGCCGCCGCGATCCTGGCCCGGATCGAGCCGGTCGTCGCACAATGCGCCCGACAAGCCGCCGCCGCCACGCTCGACGATCTTGGCGCAAGCGCGTTTGGCGCCGATATTGCTTGCCAGCGCCACCAGATGCTTCAGCCCAGACTGTTCATGTCATGACCCATGCAAACGGCCCCTTGCGCGTCGGGATCGGCGGCCCCGTCGGCTCCGGCAAGACCACGCTCACCGCCCGCCTGTGCGAGGCGATGCGCGAGACCCACTCCGTCGCCGTGATCACCAACGACATCTATACCCGCGAGGACGCCGAGGCGCTGACGCGCATGCAGGCCCTGCCCGCCGACCGCGTCATGGGCGTCGAGACCGGCGGCTGCCCGCACACCGCCATCAGGGAAGACGCCTCGATCAATCTGCGCGCCATCGAGCAGATGACCGAACGCCATCCCGGCCTCGACGTGATCTTCATCGAATCGGGCGGCGACAATCTGGCCGCCACCTTCTCGCCCGATCTTGCCGATCTGTCGCTTTACGTCATCTCGGTATGTCAGGGCGGCGACATTCCGCGCAAAGGCGGGCCGGCCATCACCCGCTCGGATCTTCTGATCGTCAACAAGGCCGATCTGGCGCCCCATGTCGGGGTCGACCTCGAACGGATGGATGCCGATGCGCGCGCCAACCGCGCGGGCCGGCCGCACCTGTTCACCGATCTCAGGTCCGGCCAGGGCATTGAAGAGATTGTCGCCTTTTTGATCGATCGGGGCGGCCTCGCCTGAGCAGTTGCCCATAAAATATGCGCGCGGTGTTTTGCGCTTGATATTTGTGCAGGCCCTGATGCACTGTCTTCGGCAAGCCGCGCCAGGCGGCCGAGACAGGGAGATCACACATGCGCAAATTCCTTGCAGCACTGGCGGTGCTCGCCGTCGCAGCCGTCCCGGCGGCGGCGCAGACCGACGTCAAGTTCACGCTCGACTGGAAGTTCGAGGCCCCCTCGGCGCCCTTCTTCATCGCGCTCGACGAGGGCTATTTCGAAGAGGAAGGCCTGAACGTGACCATCGACTCCGGCGCGGGCAGCCGCGAGAGCATTCCGCGCGTGGCCACCGGCGCCTATGACATGGGCTTTGGCGACATCAACGCGCTGATCAAGTTCCTGGAGGAAAACCCCGAGCAGAAGGTCACCGCGGTGATGATGGCCTATGAGCGCCCGCCCTTCGCCGTCATCGGCCTGAAGAGCCAGGGCATCACCGAAGACCCCAAATCGCTGGAGGGCAAGACGCTGGGCGCCCCGCCGCCCGACGCCGCCTTCGGCCAGTGGCCCGCCTTCGTCGAGGCGGCCGGCATCGACACCTCCGACATCACCATCGAAAATGTCGGCTTCCCCGTGCGCGAGCCGATGCTGGCCCAGGGCCAGGTCGATGCGATTTTCGGCTTTTCCTTTTCCTCGGTCATCAATCTGAAGGCGCAGGGCGTGCCCGACGAGGACATCGTGCCGATCATGATGGGCGAGAACGGGCTCGACCTTTACGGCAACGTGGTCATGGTCAATCCCGTTTTCGCCGCCGACAATCCCGAGGCGGTCAGCGGCTTCATCCGCGCGCTGATCAAGGGCTATCGCGACACCGTCGCCGACCCGGCAGGTGCCATGGATTACGTGCTCAAGCGCAACGGCGTGCTCGACAAGGATGTCGAGATCGACCGCATCAACATGGCGATCGAGCAGTCGATCCTCACCCCGGCGGTCATGGAGAACGGGTTCGGCGGCATCGACATGGAAAAGCTCGGCGAGACGATGGACTGGCTCGCCATCTCCATGGACGTGCAGGACCCGCCCGCGCCCGAGGATGTGTTCGACCCCTCCTTCCTGCCGCCCGCCGAGGAACGCATGCTGCAGTGACACGCGGCCTGCAATGAAACGCGCGCGCCGGAGGTGGACAAGACCCGCCTCCGGCGTTTGACTGGCAACGGGCAGCAGGGGACCGGCGATGTGAGCAACCATCTCGTCACCATCGACGATGTCGACATGCGCTATGGCGGCCCGGCCGGTACGCTCGCCGTCTCCGGCCTTTCGCTGCATGTCGACAAGGGCGAGTTCACGGCCGTCGTCGGCCCGTCCGGCTGCGGCAAATCCACGCTGATGAAGCTGGTCACCGGCCTGCACATTCCCCAGCAGGGCGTCATCACCGTGGCCGGCAGGCAGGTCACCGAGCCGGTTTCCATCGTCGGCATGGCCTTCCAGAACCCCACGCTCCTGCCCTGGCGCACCACGCTCGACAACATCCTTCTGCCGCTAGAGATCGTGCAGAGGCATCGCCGGCGCCTGCGCGCCAACAGGGCCGAATATGTCGAAAGGGCAGAGCACCTGCTCGAGACGGTGGGCCTGAAGGGCTTCGGCGACAAATATCCGTGGGAGCTCTCCGGCGGCATGCAGCAGCGGGCGAACCTGTGCCGCGCGCTGATCCACGAGCCCGACCTGCTGATGCTGGACGAGCCCTTCGGCGCGCTCGACGCGTTCACGCGCGAGGAACTGTGGTGCGTGATCCGCGACCTGCACCACGAGACCGACGTGACGATCCAGCTCGTCACCCACGATCTGCGCGAGGCGGTGTTCCTGGCCGACCGCATCTTCGTCATGAGCGCCCGCCCCGGACGCATCATCGAGACCCACGCCGTGCCGTTCGAGCGCCCGCGCGATCTCGAAGTGATGTATACGCCCGAATTCACCGACCTGGTGCACGAGCTGCGCGGCCTGATCGCCGCCGCCCGCACCGAACAACTCGAGGCCGCCCAATGAGCGCCGAACCGACCGGGGCCGACACCGCCAGCAAGCCGGCCGAAGCCCGGCGGGTGGAAGCGCGCCAGCACGGCGAGGCGCAGCGCGCGGCGAAACGCCGGCCTTTCCCCTGGGTGAAGGCGGCGCCCTGGCTCTACACGATCGCCCTGTTTGCGATCTGGGAAGGCAGCGTGCGGCTGTTCACGGTGCCGCAATATGTGCTGCCCGCGCCGACGGTCATCCTGGGCGCGATCATCGACTACTGGCCGACGATCTGGACCAATTCGGTGCAGACGCTCTACACCACCGTCGTCGGCTTCCTGATGGCGGTGGCGGGCGGGCTGGCGCTCGGCCTGCTGGTGGGCTGGTCGCGCTTCATCTATGCCGGGCTCTATCCGCTGATGATCGGCTTCAACGCGATCCCCAAGGTGGCCGTGGTGCCGATCCTCGTCATCTGGTTCGGCATTGGCGACGTGCCGGCGATCCTGACCGCCTTCCTGATCGCCTTCTTCCCGATCGTCGTCAATGTCGCCACGGGCCTTGCGACGATCGAGCCGGAGATGGAGGACGTGCTGCGCGCGCTCGGCGCCAAGAAGCTCGACGTCATGCTCAAGGTCGGCATTCCGCGCTCGATGCCCTATTTCTTCGGCTCGCTGAAGATCGCGATCACGCTCGCCTTCGTCGGCTCGGTGATCTCCGAGACGATCGCGGCCAATGCGGGCCTTGGCCACATGATGCTGGCCGCCCAGAGCCAGTTCAACGTGCCGCTGGTCTTCGCCGGCCTGATCATGCTGGCGGTCGAAGGCATTGCCATGTACGCGCTGATGGCGTGGATCGAAAAGCGCACCACCGGCTGGGCGCACCGCTCGGGCATGGCGCAGGGGAACTGAGCGGGACGAGCTCCGGTCGCTAACCCGAAAGGCCGTATGACACCGCCAGCAGCAGCGCTCCGATTGCCATCAGAAGCGTGTCCTGTGCCGAGAAGCTGTTGCGCTCGCGATCGTATCCGTTGGCGATCGCCTCGCCGAGCCGGGCGAAGCGCCGGGCCATGGTATCCGGGACCGCCTGTCCATCCGGACGCAAAGGCGCCTCACGGTTGCGCGTTCGCTTGATCCTGAGACGAGAAAGCTGATCTCTGAATGGTGGCACGAACAGGCAGAGCGACCCGATCAGTCCCGACAAGGCCGATGCGTCCAGCATCACGGACGCTCCATCATGTCCTTCGCCGCCGGCGCGGCGGCATTCAGGGCGAAGACGTCGGCCGGATCGAGTCCGATCGCCATCGCATAGCGAAGCAGCGTCTCAAGGCCGACATCGACGGACCCCGATTCCAGTCGCGAAACGGCCGACTGGGAGGTCTGCATCGCCCGTGCGACCGCCACCTGGCTGATCTCGCGGCGGGCCCGCTCCTGTGCCAGCGCGCCAATGATCGAGCGCGCGCCCTGCTCGGCGCGTTCGCGCACCGCTTGTGCTTCGGCCACTTGAGGAAAACGGTCGTCGAGCGTCGTCAAATAATCGCGCAGACGGGACCGTCCGGCGGCATCAGCGCTCGGACGTGCACGGACGGGCCGGTCGTCTTGCCGTTCGATGGCATGTTCGGTCGTCAGCTTGGCCATGGCCTCACATATATCACATTCGATATGCCTCTCAAAGTCCCGTCGAGCAAATGCGCCGAAACCAAACGACGATGCATCAAATCCCAAGCTCGCGCTCGATCATCAGGATGATCCTGCCAACGGCTTCATCGACCGCATGGACCGAAGAAAGATCAAACGAGAGCACGCTGAACCGGACGGCGATACCACGACGGTCGACATGCAGCAGAATACCGGTACCATCCGTCTTCGCCAGCAAATGGCGCCGCGGCACGAGATAGACGCTGACCGATTCGTCACCACGCAAATATTCCGTTCTAATTTCGCCGCCGTTCATCAGATCGGCGAGGCAGGCGCGCAGTTGATCGGCAATGACAGGCTGATCATAGGCGAGCCGATCGAACCAATCCGTGAATTCGGAAAAGAGTTCATCGTCGAAATCAATGAGCATTACCAAGCCCGTCCCTGGCGAAGAGCCGAGTCTTAGCTGCTTCAAATCCCGATCACCACCCCGTCTTCGCCCACATGCAGCAGGCCTTCATAGCCGCCGGCGCGCACCGCGCGTTCCCAGTCACCACTGCCGATCGCCGGATCGTCGACCGGAATCAGATGGTTGAGCGCCAGCGCCTTGACGTCCGCTCTTGCCGCCAGCCGGCCGACGTCACGCGCCTCGGTGTGGCTGGCGCGCAGATGCTGCCCGAGCCGGTCTCCATTGCCCACGCGCGCCACCAGCCGGTCGATGCCCTCGCCGATCATCGCCTCGTGTATGAGCAGGTCCGCGCCGCGCGCGAAGTCGGCAAGGCTGTCGAACGGCGCCGTATCGCCGGACAGCACCACCACCTTGCCGCCGGCCGCCAGTTTCAGCGCATAGCTCTCGGTGATCGGCGGATGCCGGTTCAGCAGCCCGGAAACGCGAACATCGCCGATCCGTGCGAAAAGCCCCTCGTCCATCGCCTCCAGGCGAACCAGCGCGGCAAGGTCCGGCCGGCCTTCATCGGCCATGCGGGTGGTGATGTCGAAGGCCATGGATTCAACAAAGGCCTGCCAGCAGGCGGCGAGCCCGACCGGGCCGAACACGGCCACGGGCCTCTTCAGCCCGGCCGTCCAGGCGGTGTGCATGAGCGGGCCGAATTCCAGATAGTGATCGGAATGCAGATGCGTGACGATGACCGCGGCCAGATCGCGCAGGGCCATGCCCGCATCGACCAGCCCGCGCGTGACCCCCAGGCCGCAGTCGATGACGACACTCTGCCCGCCAAGCCGCACCAGCGTCGACGTTGGCATGCGCGGCACACCCGGATAGATCGCCGGCCCGCCCTTGGAGCCGATCAGGGTGACGCTGTTGGCCGGCGCGCTCACCGCCGGGTCAGCGTGCGCGAGACCGCATCGCGCCAGCCTGCCAGCTTGCGCGCGCGCGTCGCTTCGTCCATCTGCGGCGTGAACCTGCGGTCGCGCGCCCAGGTGGCGGCAAAGCCCTCCCGGTCGGGCCAGACGCCCGCCCGGCTGCCGGCGAGCCAAGCCACGCCCAGCGCCGTGGTCTCCAGCATCATCGGCCGGTCGACGGGCGCGTCGAGCAGGTCGGCGAGACGCTGCATCGTCCAGTCCGAGGCGACCATGCCGCCATCGACGCGCAGCGTTGTCTCGGCGCCTTCCGCCTCCGGCCAGTCGCCGTGCATGGCCTCGACCAGATCGCATGTCTGATAGCAGACCGCTTCCAGAGTGGCCGCCGCGATCTCCTCGGCCCCGGTGGCCCGCGTCAGCCCGAACATCGCCCCGCGCGCCTCGGCATCCCAGTGCGGCGCGCCCAGACCGACAAAGGCCGGCACCAGATAGACATCCTGCTCGGGATCGGCCCTGACCGCCAGTTCGCCGCTCTGGGCGGCGTTGTCGACGAGCCTGAGTTCGTCGCGCAGCCACTGCACCGTGGCGCCGGCCATGAAGATCGAGCCCTCCAGCGCATAGGTGGTCTCGCCATCGAGCCGGTAGGCGATGGTCGTCAGAAGCCGGTTCTTGGAGGGCACCCGGTCGGGCCCGGTGTTCAGAAGCGCGAAACAGCCCGTGCCGTAGGTCGACTTGACCATGCCGGGCGAAAAGCAGGCATTGCCGATCGTCGCCGCCTGCTGGTCGCCGGCGACCCCGTAGATCGGGATCTGCGCACCCAGTATGTCGGCCCGCGCCATGCCGAAATCGGCGGCGCAGTCGAGCACCTGCGGCAGCATGAGCGATGGCACGCCAAAAAGCGCGAGCAAGTCCTCGTCCCAGCGGTTCTCGGCGATATTGTACATCAGCGTGCGCGCCGCATTGGTCGCATCGGTGACATGACGCGCCCCGCCCGTCAGCCGCCAGATCAGGAAGCTGTCGATCGTGCCGAAGACGACCTCGCCCGCTTCGGCGCGCGCGCGCAGACCGTCGATGGTGTCGAGCATCCACTTGACCTTGGTGCCCGAGAAATACGGGTCGAGCAGAAGGCCGGTTTTCGCAGTGAATTCAGGCTCATGGCCCTCTTGCTTGAATCGGTCGCACAGCGCCGACGTGCGCCGGTCCTGCCACACGATCGCCTTGCCGACGGGCTCGCCCGTCCTCCGGTCCCACATCGCCACCGTCTCGCGCTGGTTGGTGATGCCGATCGCGGCGATATCCGATGGCGCGATCCCGGCATCGGCGATCGCGCCCTTGCAGGTCTCGACAACGGTGCGCCAGATGTCCTCAAGGTCGTGCTCGACCCAGCCCGAGCGCGGAAAATGCTGCGGAAACTCCTGCTGGTCGATGCCGGCGATCGTCTGGTCCTTGGCAAACACGATCGCCCGCGACGATGTCGTGCCCTGATCGATGGCGAGAACGAAGTCGCCCATCTCCTCCCCCCTGTGCTCACGCCCTTTGTCCATGCGCTTTGTTCATGCCCTTTGTTCATGCCCTTGGGCGGCCGTGCGGCGCCGATGCCAAAGCGCTTTGGGCTTGCTATCATCAATCGCAGATCGCGTGCAAAGGCCGTGTGACGGCGGCCGAGGCCGCGCGCCGTGTCTCCTATGCGCGTTCGGCGCGCTCGTCGAGCAGAAACCGCGCCACGGCCAGCGCGCAGACGCCGCCAGCCACCTGCATGACGACGAACATCGGCACGTCGACGGGGCGGATGCCGGCAAAGGTGTCCGACAGCCCGCGCGCCACCGTCACCGCCGGATTGGCGAACGAGGTCGAGGCGGTGAACCAGTAGGCCGCGGTGATGTAGAGCCCCACGGCCATGGCGACGGCCTGCGGTCGGCTCTTCAGCGTCACCAGGATGGTCAGCACCAGGCCGAAGGCGGCGACCCATTCGGCGAACCATTGCGCCGGCCCGGTGCGCGCGGTCTGGGAGAATTGGATCAGCGTTTCGGCAAACATCAGATGCGCCGCCCACACGCCGACAATGCCGCCGATCAGTTGTGCGGCAATGAAGGCCAGCCCGTCCCCACGGTCCAGTTCGCCGCGCAGCGCAAAGGCGATGGTGACGGCGGGGTTGAAATGGGCGCCCGAGACGGGGCCGAACATGGTGATCAGCACGACCAGGATCGCCCCTGTCGGTATCGTGTTGCCCAAAAGCGCGATGGCGACGTTTCCGTCGGCCAGGCGCTCGGCCATGATGCCCGAACCCACGACCGTGGCAAGCAGGAAGGCGGTGCCGACGAACTCGGCGCCCAGGCGCCGCGTGAGGCTGGCCATGAAGCACTCCAATATATCAATGCTTCATGATTTATTGATGTATCAGCCCGCCGTCAACCGTCGCCCCGCCTCGACGGCACGAGCGCGCGGCGCGGTCGATCGGTCATGAAGGCTGTTTTGCCCCCGTTGGCGGGCCCGCCTCGATCATCGCGACGAGATTCATCACCGCCGCGCTCGGCCGGGCCAGATCGTCGATCGTGTACTTGTCGAGCACCGCCAGGAATGCATCCAGCGCCTCGCGCAGTGCCGATGTCAGCCGGCAATTGTCGATCAGCGGACAATCGGCATCGTCGAGGTCGAAACACTCGGCCATGGTGAAATTGTCCTC
This sequence comes from Roseitalea sp. MMSF_3546, assembly GCF_030732865.1. Taxonomy (GTDB): domain Bacteria; phylum Pseudomonadota; class Alphaproteobacteria; order Rhizobiales; family Rhizobiaceae; genus Roseitalea. The sequence goes on along the minus strand of NZ_JASHKB010000016.1, from coordinate 13,344 downwards.
GGTCAGCCGCACCACCTCGGCGAGCGTGATCTCGCTGGCCGGCCGCGCCAGCCGAATGCCGCCATTGCGGCCACGCACGGTCTGAACCACCCCGCCCTCGACCAGCGGGTGCAGGATCTTGAACAGGAACGGCTCGGAGGCACCATAGGCGCGCGAAATGTCGGCCACGCGGCTCAGCCCGTCGCCGCTGGCAGCGCAGAACATCAGGATCCGAAAGGCGTAATCGGTCTGCTTGGTCAGTTTCATGGGCCCATCCATAGCATGGAAACGGAACAGGTTGGAATCATTCCAGAAAAAACTTCCAAAAATTGTCCACTTTATGTCGCGCACGCATTGACAAAGGCAAGCCGCATCGAGAAAAACATGACCGCATCAATCAGGTTAAAGGAGTGATCCATGCCGCCCCTCAAATCCCTCACGGTTGCCCTGCTAGCTTCGGCCATGGTGGTACCGGCCGGCTCGGTCGCCTTCGCCGATGGCGAGTTGAACCTTTATTCCTCGCGCCACTATGACACCGACGAACGGCTCTATTCCGATTTCGAGGAGATGACCGGCATCACCATCAACCGCATCGAGGGCAATGCGGACGAACTGCTCGCCCGCATGGAGGCCGAGGGCGCCAACTCGCCTGCCGACGTGCTGCTGACGGTCGACACCTCGCGCCTGGAACGCGCCAAGGACATGGGCCTTCTGCAGTCGATCGAGTCCGATGTGCTGGAGCGGCGCATACCGTCCTATCTGCAGGACGAGGACAACCAGTGGTTCGGCTTTTCCCAGCGCGCCCGCATCCTGTTCTACGACAAGAACGATGTCGAGAACCCGCCCCAGACCTATGCCGACCTGGCCGATGACGCCTATGAGGGCATGGTCTGCATCCGCTCGGGCACCAACGTCTATTCGCAGACCATTCTCGCCGCCATCATCGAGCACGAGGGCGAGGAAGCGGCGCGGCAATGGGCGCAGGATGTCGTCGACAACTTCGCCCGCGACCCGCAGGGCGGCGACACCGATCAGCTCCGCGGCATCGTTTCGGGCGAGTGCGACATCGCCATGTCGAACACCTATTATTTCGGCCGTGCCATCCGCAAGGATGTCGAGGGACTGTCGGATTCGCTCGACATGATCGGCTGGGTCTTCCCCAACCAGGACAGCTATGGTGCCCACATGAACCTGTCCGGCGGCGGTGTGGCGGCGAACGCGCCCAACCGCGAGAACGCGATCCGCTTCCTTGAATATCTGGCATCCGACCAGGCGCAGGAGTACTTCTCCGCCGGCAATGACGAGTATCCCGCCGTGCCGGGCGTCGCCCTGTCGCCCTCGGTTGCCGAACTCGGTTTCTTCAAGCCCGACGATGTCGATCTGTCCGAGGTGGCAAAGCATGTCGCCACCGCGCAGCAGATCTTCAACGAGGTCGGCTGGGAGTAACGGTCCTCCGGATGGCCGGTTTCTCCCCGAGGCCGGTCTGTCCTCGCTGCCCGCACGTGCTTCGGCCGTGCGGGCCTTTTTTGCTTGTGGGCTTCCGTCCAGGCCGCAGCCCTTGACCCCCTTCATCCCCGACTTGCAAGCGGGGGAGGAAGGGTGGGGTCAACCTTGCCTCACATCGCCCTTTGCTCTTCGGGTTCGGGCGCCGCGTAGGGATCGGCGAGCGCGGCGGGAAGCTCCGAGTGGTGGCGCGGGCGCTCCCTTGCGATCGTCCGGCACAGGATGATCACCGGCAAGAGCCCGAAGCCGACGATGATCAGGGACGGCACGGCCGCCTGCGCCAGCCGCTCGTCCGAGGCCAGCCGGTAGGCCTGCACGGCGAGCGTGTCGAAGTTGAACGGCCGCAGGATCAGCGTCGCCGGCAACTCTTTCATCACGTCGACGAAGACGATCAGGAACCCGGTCAGCAGCGAGGCGCGCATCAGCGGCAGATGCACGCGCCACAGCATGCGCCCGGTCGAAGCGCCCAGCGTGCGCGCGACCGCGTCCACGCTCGGCTTGATCTGGCTCATGCCGGTGTCGAAGGACGACAGCGCCACCGCCATGAACCGCACCATATAGGCAAACACCAGCACCGCGATCGAACCGGTCAGCAGCAGGCCCGTGGAGACGTCGAAGCGTGCGCGCATGAAAGCGTCCAGCGCATTGTCGAAGGCGGCGAACGGCACCAGCACGCCGACCGCGATCACCCCGCCGGGGATCGCATATCCCATGCCGGCGACCGTCTTGGCCGTGTTGGCGAGCCGGCCGGGGCTGAGCCGGACGAAATAGCCCACCAGCACCGCCGCCGCCACGGTGACCACCGCGGCGACGAAGGACACCGACAGCGAATTGCGCACAAAGCCGATATAGCGCTCGGTGAAGGGCGACTGGCCCGAGGTGACCGCCATGTCGAACAAGACCGCGAGCGGAACCGCGAAACCGGCCAGCACGGGCACCGCGCACAGGGCGATCGCCCCGGCCGCCCGCCAGCCCGAAAGGAAATGCGGCGCCATCGCCTCGACCCGGCGGCCGGCCTCGTGATGCCTGCGCGCCCCGCGTTCGATGCGTTCGAGAAAGACCAGAAACAGCGCCACCAGCATCAGGCAGAAGGCAAGCTGCGCCGCAGCCGGCCGGTCGCCCATCGAGAACCAGGCCTGGTAGATGCCGGTGGCGAAGGTCTGCACGCCGAAATGGGCCACCGTGCCGAAATCGGCGACCGTCTCCATCAGCGCCAGGATCACGCCGCCGGCGATGGCCGGCCGCGCCACCGGCAGCGACACCCGGAAAAACGCGCTCCACGGCGAGTGACCCAGCGTGCGCGCGGCGAAATAGGCCGTCGGCGACTGGCGCAGGAACGCCGCCCGCGCCAGAAGGTAGACGTATGGGTAAAGCACGAAGATCAGCATCAGCGCCGCGCCGGGCAGCGACCGGATTTCCGGGAACCAGTAGTCCCGCGGCCCCCAGCCGGTCACCGCGCGCAGCGCCGTCTGCACCGCGCCCGGATGGTCGAGCAGATCGGTATAGGCATAGGCCAGCACATAGGCCGGAAAGGCGAGCGGCAGGGCGAGCAGGATCTCGAAGACGCGCCGCCCGGGGAACTGGCACAGCGTGACCAGCCAGGCCGCGCCGGTGCCGACCATGGCCGTGCCCAGACCGACCAGCACGACCAGTTGCACCGTCGCCCAGACATAGCGTGGCAGCACCGTGCCGGCCAGGCCGGCCCAGGTTTCCCAGCTTCCTCCGGCCGCCGACACGCCGACGGCGACGATCGGCAGGATGCAGAGCGCGGCGATCAGCCAGGCGAAGGCTTTCAGGGTGAAATTGTGCAACGGAACACGACCAAGCTTGCGTCGACAAAGTGGAGTATTGCAACCAGCTTTATCGGTCAACCGCAGCGGCCCAGCGCGACACGTCACGCCCTGCCCGACCGCGCACGGTCCCACATGCGACAAGCGCGCCGCCCCGATGCGCTTTGCGCGGGCGCGCACATCGGATAACCCTGCCCGCACGCCCATGCCCGGAGGACGCGTGACCCTTTATCGCCGCATCGATCGGCTCATGCATCAGATCGCCGCCGCAATGGCGCTGGCCGGCGGCGCGGTGCTGGTCGCGCTGGTTGTGATGACCACCGCCTCGGTGACGGGCCGGGCGCTCATCGTCGCCGGTCTCGGCCCGGTGCCCGGGGATTTCGAGCTGGTCGAGATGGGCACGGCTTTTGCCGTCTTCGCCTTCCTGCCCTGGTGCCAGATCACCGGCGGCCATGCGCGCGTGGAGGTCTTCACCGCGCGCCTTCCCCGGCGCGCGCGCGCCGTTCTCGATGCGGCGGCCGATCTCGCCTTCATGGCGGTGGCGGTGCTGATCACCTGGCGGCTCTGGCTGGGCCTTGCCGACAAGCGCGCCTTCGGCGAGACCACCTTCATCCTGCAATGGCCGCTATGGTGGGCCTATGCGGCGGCCTTTTTCGCATCCGTGGTCTTCGTCGCCGTCTCCATGTGGTGCGTGGTGCGCTCGTTCAGCACCCTTGCCGGCCGGCAGGCCGCCCGGCCCGCGCCATGAGCGACCTGCAGATCGGGCTGTGGTCGTTTCCGGTCCTGCTTGTGCTGATCTTCCTGCGCATGCCGATCGGCCTTGCCATGTTCCTGGTCGGGCTTGGCGGCTCCTGGCTGATCAACGCGTCGCCCGCCATGATCCTGGGCCAGCTCAAGACGCTGACCTATTCGACCTTTTCCAGCCACGCCCTGTCGATCGTTCCGCTGTTCCTGCTGATGGGGCAGTTCGCGACGCTGGGCGGAATGAGCCGCGCGCTGTTCGCCGCCGCCGAGACCTGGCTCGGCCATCGCAAGGGCGGCGTCGCCATGGCGGCCATCGGCGCCTGCGCCGGCTTCGGCGCCATTTGCGGCTCCTCGCTCGCCACCGCCGCCACCATGGGCAAGGTCGCCCTGCCCGAGCTCAAGCGCCACGGCTATTCGGGCGCACTGTCGACGGGCACGCTCGCCGCCGGCGGCACGCTGGGCATATTGATTCCGCCTTCGGTGATCCTGGTCATCTATGCGGTGCTCACCGAGCAGAACATCGCCAAGCTGTTCATCGCGGCCCTGGTGCCCGGCCTGCTGGCGGCCGTCTTCTACATGAGCGCCATCGCGCTTCATGTCCGGCTCCATCCCGACAGCCACCGCCCCCGCATGCGCGCCGGCATGGCCGAGCGCCTTGCCGTGCTGGTCGCGGTCTGGCCGGTGCTGGTGGTCTTTATCGCCGTTGTCGGCGGCATCTATCTGGGCGTCTTCACCCCGACCGAGGCGGCGGCCATCGGCGCCTTCGGCACCGGGCTGATCGCGCTGCTCAATGGCGCGCTCGGCTGGGCGAACCTCAAGGCGAGCCTGCTCGAGACCGCATCATCCACCGCCATGATCTTCTTCATCATCCTGGGCGCGGCGGTCTTCAACGGCTTTCTGGCGCTGACGCAGCTGCCGCAGGAGGCGGCCGGCTTCATCGAGTCGGCCGGCATAAGCCCCTGGCTGGTCCTCGCCCTGGTGCTCGCGGTCTATCTGGTCTTCGGCTGCGTGATGGATTCGCTGTCGATGATCCTGCTGACCGTGCCGATCGTCTTTCCGGTCCTGTCCGCGCTCGATCTGGGTCTGGGACCGGAGGAATTCGCGCTGTGGTTCGGCATTCTCGTCCTGATCGTGGTCGAGGTCGGCCTGATCACCCCGCCGGTGGGGCTGAACCTGTTCGTCATCAACAAGATGGCCGGCGACGTGCCGCTTTCGGCGACCTATCGCGGCGTCGCCATGTTCGTCGCCGCCGATCTGCTGCGCGTGGCCATCCTTGCGGCGTTTCCGGTGCTGAGCCTTTTCGCTGTGCGCGCGCTTTACGGCTAGCGGAGCTGACGCCCGCTCTAGGCCAGCGCGCGCTGTGCGGCCGGCTCGAAGCGGTGCACCGAGTGCACCTCGAACGGCGCGCCCGGTTCGCGCTCGACGAACAGCGTCAGCCGGTCGACCATCACCCCGTTATCGGGCAGCACGCCGAAATGCCGGCGCAGCGCCGTCGAGACCCGGTCGCGCTCATGCTCCTCCACATGCCCGGTCAGCGTCATGTGGAAGTGGAATGCGTCGAAGACGTACGGGTAGCCCCAATTGTAAAGATTGCGCAGTTCGGTGCGCGACATGCGCTCGGGGCGGCGGCGCTCGAGTTCGGCATCGGTCAGCGGCGCGCGGAACTTGTCCAGATTGGCCACGACCCGATTGGCCAGATCGTTCAGTCGGCCGTTTTCCTGCATCGTCACGAGCGCGAAGAACCCGCCCAGCAGCCCGATCCGCAAGCGCTCGACCGCCACCGGCCGCAGGCCCGCGCAGAACCCCTCGAGCCCGGCCAGAAGGTCGCCTTCGGTGGCGTGCTCGGCCAGCCGGAACGGCGCCTTGAGCGTGGCGTGAAATCCGTAGCGGCGCGGCGCGGCGGTATAGTAGGCCTGCGCCCCCGCCCCCAGCGCGCCGATGCCGGTCGCCGGAAGCGCAAGCCCGGAAAACGCATCGCGGCCAAGCCATTGAGCGGCGGCGACGGTCAGATCGTGATCGCGCGGCGGCGTGTAGTAGACGGCATAGCGCATGACGACGAATCACAGCCCAATTCGATTTGCGGGGCTAGCTACTTGCCCAGTGTGACAATACCGCGACTCCGACCCGTATTTCCCCGCCGCGCCGGCGGTCGGCCCGGTAATGCCGCAGGCATCGGCGAACCGATCTACGACGAACGGTGCGGGCCCAAAGTGTTAGCGGCTTCTCATACCTGGCTCAAGTCGTTCAAATTGCAGGCGAAACGACCTCCTGGCGCCAACCTGCGAAAGGCGCTTAGCAATAAGTAGTGTTGAGAAGAGACGGTCGCCTGACTGATATGCCGCCCAGCCAGCACTGTCCCGCCTTGAAGCCAATTGGGCGGCACCGTGGCGCGAGCGAAGGCGGCCACAGGCCATTTCGCGACATGACCCGGGGGTCTTGGGAGGATCCCGCATCGGCAAGAACGGGCTTCGGGCACGAAGCGCCGAGCGTGTGCCGGTGCGTGGTTTTCGGCGACCCCTTCACTTGACATTCACTTGGGGAGGTTTGGCTCATGAGTGAAAACACCGAATCGGCGGACGGTTACTGGTCGGCCAACCTGCGTCTCATCGGCGTCTGCCTGGCGATCTGGGCACTCGTCTCCTTTGGTTTCGGCATTTTGCTGCGCCCGCTGCTGTCGGGAATCAAGATCGGCGGGACCGATCTGGGATTCTGGTTCGCCCAGCAGGGTTCGATCCTCGTCTTCGTGGCGCTGATCTTCTTCTATGCGTGGCGCATGAATGCCCTCGACCGCAAGTTCGGCGTCGAAGAATAGCGGCTTGACCGCCGCAAGGATTTCATCATGGACCAATATGTACTCAACCTGATCTTCGTCGGCGCCTCGTTTGCGCTCTATATCGGCATTGCCATCTGGGCCCGTGCCGGATCGACGAGCGAGTTCTACGCCGCCGGCCGCGGCGTTCATCCCGTCACCAACGGCATGGCGACGGCGGCCGACTGGATGTCGGCGGCCTCCTTCATATCCATGGCCGGCCTGATCGCCTTTGTCGGCTATGACAACTCCACCTTTCTGATGGGCTGGACGGGCGGCTTCGTCCTGCTTGCCATGCTGCTGGCGCCCTACCTGCGCAAGTTCGGCAAGTTCACCGTGCCCGAGTTCATCGGCGACCGGTTCTACTCGCAGACGGCCCGCGTCGTCGCCGTCGTCTGCCTCATCGTCGTGTCGGTCACCTATGTCATCGGCCAGATGACCGGCGTCGGCGTCGCCTTCTCGCGCTTTCTCGAGGTCGACTACACGACCGGCCTTCTGATCGGGGCGGCCGTGGTCTTCTTCTACGCGGTCCTGGGCGGCATGAAGGGCATCACCTATACCCAGGTCGCCCAGTACTGCGTGCTGATCTCGGCCTACACGATTCCGGCCATCTTCATCTCGCTGCAACTGACGGGCAACCCGATACCGGCGATGGGCCTGTTCAGCGAGCACTCCGAATCGGCGACCCCGGTCCTGACCAAGCTCAACCAGGTCATCACCGATCTTGGCTTCGACGCCTACACCGCCCATGACGGCAACACGATCAACATGTTGCTGTTCACCATCTCGCTGATGATCGGCACGGCGGGCCTGCCGCATGTCATCATCCGCTTCTTCACGGTTCCCAAGGTGGCCGACGCACGCTGGTCGGCCGGCTGGACGCTGGTTTTCATTGCGCTGTTGTATCTCAACGCCCCGGCCGTGGGTGCCATGGCGCGCCTCAACATCACCGACACCATGTGGCCGCAGGGCGTGCAGGGCGAAGCGGTCTCGCTGGAGGCGATTCAGACCAGCCCCGACAAGGACTGGATGCGCACCTGGCAGCAGACCGGCCTGCTCGCCTGGGAGGACAAGAACGACGATGGCCGCATCCAGTACTACAACGACGCCGCACCGGAGATGGCCGAACTGGCTGCCGAGCGCGGCTGGCAGGGCAACGAGTTGACCAAGTTCGATCGCGACATTCTCGTGCTGGCCAATCCGGAGATCGCCAACCTGCCCGGCTGGGTCATCGGCCTGATCGCGGCGGGCGGGCTTGCCGCGGCCCTGTCGACGGCGGCCGGCCTGTTGCTCGCCATCTCCTCGGCGATCAGCCACGATCTGATCAAGAGCGGCATCAATCCGGGCATATCCGAGCGCAACGAACTGCTCGCCGCGCGCATCTCGATGGCGGTTGCGATCGTCGTCGCGACATGGCTTGGCCTCAACCCGCCCGGCTTTGCGGCGCAAACGGTGGCGCTCGCCTTCGGCCTGGCCGCTTCGTCGATCTTCCCGGCGCTGATGATGGGCATATTCTTCAAGCGCATCAACAATGTCGGCGCCGTCGCGGGCATGATCGCCGGCCTGAGCTTCACGCTGGTCTACATCTTCCTGCACAAGGGCTGGCTGTTCATCCCCGGCACCAACATGTTCCCCGACACGATCGAAGGCTCGATGCTGGGCATCAGGTCGACCGCCATCGGCGCGGTGGGCGCGGTCATCAACTTCGCCGTCGCGTTCGGCGTGTCGCGTGTTACGGCCGAAACGCCAAGGCATATCCAGGAACTGGTCGAAAGCGTCCGCGTGCCCAAGGGCGCCGGCGCCGCCGCCGCCGATCACTGACCGGATCGCGGGCCGCACCCGACACGGCCCGCGCCAACCCAGGGGGCCTCGCCGCGCCACGGCGGGGCCTTTTGCGCCCGCAAGCCAAATCGTGGCAGGATGATGCGATGACGACCCCGGCACACACGCTCCCCGCCCAGGCGACCCCGATACCTGCGCCGGGCGACCGGCCCTCCCCGACCGCGCCCGGGGCGGTCGACGCCACCCGCCTGGGCGATCTGATGACGCATGCGCCCATGGCCCTGCCCGAAAGCGCGTCCGCGCGCCACGCCGCCGAGCAGATGTGGCGCCGGCACATCTCCTGCACGCTGGTCACCGACGGCCACGGCCGGCTCAGCGGGATCGTCACCGCCGGCGATCTCGTCGGCTCGGTGATTGCCGGCGGCCTGCCGCCCGACACCCCGCTCGGCACGATCATGACGGCCAGCCCGCATGCGCTCGGCCCCGACGCGACCGTTGTCGACGCCATGCTGGTGATGACGGCCAATGGCATCGGCCATCTGCCTGTGACGGACGCCGCCGGCACGCCGGTCGGCATCGTCACCCGGACCGATTTGGTCCGCCACAATTCCAGTTCGCTCGTCTACATCATCGGCGATATCGAACGACGCGAGACCGTCGAGGGCCTTGCCGAGGTCGTCGGCCGCAATCCGCAACTGCTGGCCGATCTGGTCGCCGCCGGCGTCGAGGGCCAGCAGATCGGCCGCATGATGACCGCCGTGACCGACGCGGTGACCCGCCGGCTGATCGCGCTGGCGCAAGCCGAACTCGGCCCGGCCCCGGTGCCCTGGCTCTGGCTCGCCTGCGGCAGCCAGGGCCGCATGGAGCAGACAGGCACCACCGATCAGGACAACTGCCTGTTCCTTTCCGATGCCTATGACGCGGCCGCCCACGGCGCCTTTTTCGAGCGGTTCGCGCAGCTTGTCTGCGACGGGCTCGACGCCTGCGGATATGTGCGCTGCCCCGGCGACATGATGGCCACCAATCCGCGTTGGCGCCAGCCGGTGCGCGTCTGGCGTGGCTATTTCGACGGCTGGATCGAAACGCCCGATCCGATGGCCCAGATGCTGGCGAGCGTGATGTTCGACCTGCGTCCGATCGCCGGCGACGACGCGCTGTTCGGCGACATTCACCGCCAGACGCTGGAAAAGGCCGCCGCCAACTCCATCTTCCGCGCCCACATGATCGCCAATTCGCTCAAGCATACCCCGCCGCTCGGCCTGTTTGGCGGCATCTCCTATGTCCGCGACGGCGAACACAGAAAGGCGATCGATCTGAAGATGTCCGGCGTCGTGCCGATCACCGACCTGGCGCGCGCCTACGCGCTGGCCGGGCGCATCGAGGCGGTCAATACGCGCGAGCGGCTGGTTGCCGCCCGCGACATGGACGGTGTTCTTTCCAAGACCGGCGGCCAGGACATCGTCGACGCCTATGACCTGATCGTCGATCTGCGCCTTGCCCATCAGGCAGGCCAGATTCGGCGCGGACACAGGCCGGACAATTTCATGATGCCCGAGACCCTCTCGGCGCTCGAGCGCAACCATCTCAAGGACGCCTTTTCCGTCGTCAAGACGCTGCAATCGGCCGCAAGCCAGCTCAGCGCGAACAGGTAGGGAAACGATGTTGACGCGCGATTGCCTGGCCGCGCCGGCGCCCGGTGCAAAGCACGCTCCCCCCTTGTGGAGGAGATGCCCCGCAGGGACAGAGGCGGGTATCGCTGCTGTCGCGACGTCCGCCTTCGTGTCGCGGTCGACGAGGAACCGGCCATGCTGCTGACCATCGTCGGTGCGGTCGTGCTTGCCATCGCCAGCGTCGGCCTCGTCTCCATGGCCTTCCGGCTGACCGGGCGCAGAGCGCCGCGTGGCCTGCTGCCGCTGATCGCCGGCATCGCCATGTTCGGCTTCATGGCCTGGAACGAGAACTCGTGGTACGCCCGAACCGTTGCCGACCTGCCCGAAAGCCATGTCGTCGTCGCAACCGGCGAATTCTCCAACGCCATCCAGCCATGGACGCTGGTCTTCCCGCGCATCAACCGCTTCATGGTCGTCGACACCCGCACCATCGCGGCCAACGAGAACGCCCCCGGCCTGCGCCGCGCCGAGGTGATCCTCGCCCAGCGCTATACGCCCACGGTAACAACGCGCCAGTTCATCGATTGCGACAACGCACGCCGCGCCGACCATACCGAGACGACCCGGTTCGACGATCGCGGCGTTCCGCTTGTCGAGACCTGGGTCGACCTGTCCGCCGACGACCGCCTGCTCGAGGTGATCTGTACCCACCAACTGTCAGCCGCCGCCGACCGATAGGCGGCAATGCCTGATCTTCTAGGCCCAAAGACGGGCTGGCGGAGCGCGCGCCGAACCGGCACATTGCGGGCAGCAAACCCCTTACGGTCCGGCAGCGCGTCGAGCACCGCCGCCATGGGAGGCAATGGACATGTCCTGGGTGGAGCGCCTGAGCCTGCGCACCCGCATAGCCCTCTTCTTCGCGCTGATCGGAACGGTCAGCGTCGTCTTACTGACGGCCGCGATCGTCTGGCTGTCGGTGCGGCTCGAACCGGGCGCGGCCGATCATGTCGTGCTCATCGTCGGCGGTGCGGCCTTCGCCATTGTCGGCCTTGTCACCTGGGTCGCGCTCAAGTTCGACGACAATCTCGCAAGGCCGCTGACCACCATCGCAGCCGACCTGAAGACCGCCGCCCACGCCGATGGCGCCAACCTGTCGAGCCAGCGGCGGGACCAGTATCTGGGCATGCTCGCTCCCGCCGCGCGCGAGGTCACCGATGCCCTGGCCCAGGCGCGCGAGCGCACGCAGGGCGCCATCGAGGCGGCCACGGCCGACGCCGCCCGCCAGAAGGGCGAGCTCGAGGCGTTGCTGCGCGATCTGCATCAGGGCCTTGTCATCTGCACCATGGCCGGCCGCGTGACGCTCTACAACCACCGTGCCGTCGAGATCCTGCATGTCGAGGAGTTCCGCCGCGACGACCCCGGCTCCACCGATGTGATGATCGGCAGCCTGGGGCTGGGGCGCGACTTCTTCAACATCGTCGACGACCGGCCGTTTCGCGAGGCGCTCGACCTGTTCGAGGCCGGGCCCGGCGGCGCGCCCTCCGAGCGCGGCCCGGTCAGCATCGTCTTTTCGACCTGCGATGGCGCGGTGACCATGCGCGGCCATCTCTCGCCGCGCCTGAACGCGGCCGGCGACGCGCTGGCCGGCTTCGTCGTGGTTTTCGACGACATCACCGCCGAACTGACCGCCGGGCTCGAACGTGACCGCGTCCTGCGCGAGGCGATCGACGGTTTGCGCGCCGCCGGGACCGCAAGCGCCGTCCCGCCCGCCGCCGTCGCACGGGCGCTCGATCGGCTCGAGACCGCGTCTGACAACATCATCGCCTCGGCCTGGCCGATGGCCGATGTCAGCGCCGGCCGGCTGTTCGCCGGCATCCGCAAGGCCTTTGCCGGACGCCCGGTCACCGTCACCTCGAGCGGCGAGAACGTGCTCGTCCATGCCGACAGCGCAACGCTGATCGCGCTGATGCGCCATCTTGCCGGCGCGCTGGTGCGCCAGGCCGGCGCGAGCGCCCTGCACATGGAGGCGGGCGGAACCGGCCATGCCCGCACGCTGTGCCTGCGCATCGACGGCACGCCGCCGGATGCGGCCTGGCTCGAGGCTCGCCTTGCCGAGAACGCCGATCCGGACACCGCCTTCCTGTCCGCGCGCGCGATCCTGGAGCGCCACCGCGCCCGCGCCCGGCTCGACGGCAATCGGCTGATCGTCGACTTTCCGATCAATACGGCGGCGCGCATCGCCCCCGAGCGTGCGGACGCGGATCGACCCGGTCCCCGGCCGGAGTTCTACGATTTCGACCTGTTCGAGCGCGAACCGGTGGGCGACATCCTCGCCACGCCGCTGAGCGAGCTGTATTGCGTTGTCTTCGACTGCGAGATGACCGGGCTCGAGCCGCGCCGCGGCGACGAGATCGTCTCGATCGCCGGCGTGCGCGTCGTCAACGGACGCGTGCTGACCGGCGAGATCTTCGATCTTTTCGTCAATCCCGGCCGCCCGATCCCGGCCGCCTCGACGAACATCCATCACATCACCGACGCCATGGTGGCCGGCGCGCCGCCCGTGCCCGCCGCGCTCACCCGCTTTCACGCCTTTGCCCGCGATCAGGTGCTGGTCGCCCACAACGCCGCGTTCGACATGGCCTTCCTGGCCAATGGCGAGCGCGCCGCGCGCCTGCGCTTCGACAATCCCGTGCTCGACACGGTACTGCTCGCCGCCTGGCTGCAGGGCGCCGATTCCGACCTGACCCTTGACGCGCTGGCCGACCGGTTCGGCGTCGAGATCGCCCCGGAAGACCGCCATAGCGCGCGCGGCGACGCGCTCGCCACCGCGCAGGTCTTCGTCAGGCTCGTCAGGCTGCTCGAAGCCAGCGGCATCGTCACCCTGGGCGACGCGCTGCGCATTTCCGAGGCACAGACGACGATCCGCCGGCGACAGGCCGCCTACGGGTGAGCGGGCCAATAACCGCCTCGAGAATTGCCCCCACCCTTCATCCCTCCCCCGCAAGCGTGGGAGGGAGGACGTCCACATCGAGCATCCCCTGCGATCTTCGAGCCAGGCTCAAAGCGCGCGGCAACTGCGGCGATGCCGAGGTCTTCCCTCCCACGCTTGCGGGGGAGGGATGAAGGG
>NZ_JASHKB010000015.1 GCF_030732865.1 Roseitalea sp. MMSF_3546 | reverse complement strand
CGGCTTCGCCGACATCTCCCCCACAAGGGGGGAGAGGGGACCGCGATCATCATCACCCAGGCATCCACGACCTCACCAACCCGGCCATCGCCGTGAATCTCGACAGTTGCATCGCCTGCGGTCTGTGCGTGCGCGCCTGCCGCGAAGTGCAGGTCAACGACGTGATCGGAATGGGCGAACGCGGCCATCACGCGGTCCCCGTCTTCGACATCCACGATCCGATGGGGCTTTCCACCTGCGTGACCTGCGGCGAGTGCGTGCAGGCCTGCCCGACCGGCGCGCTCTACGAGAAGACGCTGATGGACGCGGCCGGCCGCACCCGCGCCATCCACGAGTTCGACAAGTCCGTCGATTCCGTCTGCCCCTTCTGCGGCGTCGGCTGCCAGACCACGATCAACGTCAAGGACGACCGCATCGTCCAGGTCGATGGCCGCGACGGTCCGGCCAACGAGAACCGGCTCTGCGTCAAGGGCCGGTTCGGCTATGACTATGCGATGAGCCCCGAAAGGCTCACCAGGCCGCTGATCCGCCGTGACGACGCGCCCACGGCCGGCGACATCGACATGCGCTTCATGAAGGTGACCGACATCTTCCGCGAGGCGTCGTGGGAGGAGGCGATGGACCGCGCCGCCAGCGGTCTTGCGAAGATCCGCGACGAGCGCGGTGGCGGCGCGCTTGCCGGCTTCGGCTCGGCCAAGGGCTCGAACGAAGAGGCCTATCTGTTCCAGAAGCTGATTCGGCAGGGTTTCGGCACCAACAATGTCGACCATTGCACCCGGCTGTGCCACGCATCCTCGGTCGCCGCGCTTCTCGAAGGGGTCGGCTCGGGCGCGGTCTCCGCGCCGTTCAATGACGCGATGAAGGCCGACTGCATCATGGTCATCGGCGCGCGGCCGACGACCAACCATCCCGTGGCGGCGACCTATTTCAAGCAGGCCGCCAAGCAAGGAAAAAAGCTCATCGTCATCGACCCGCGCCGGCAGGACCTGATGCGCCATGCGTCCCACCCGGTCCAGTTCACGGCCGGATCGGACGTCGCGCTGCTCAACGCGCTGCTGCACGTGATCATCGACGAAAAGCTCTACGACAGCCAGTACATCCAGGCCCATGTCGACGGGTTCGACGCACTGCGCGACAAGGTCAGGGACTTCTCGCCCGAGGCGATGGCGGAGATCTGCGGCGTTCCCGCCGACACGATCCGCGACGTCGCGCGCACCTACGCCACCGCCGAGCGCTCGATCATCTTCTGGGGCATGGGCATCTCCCAGCACACGCACGGCACCGACAATTCGCGCGGCCTGATCGCCTTGTCGCTGATCACCGGTCATGTCGGACGGCCCGGCACCGGCCTTCATCCGCTGCGCGGGCAGAACAATGTGCAGGGCGCCTCCGACGCCGGCCTGATCCCGATGATGTATCCCGACTACCGGCTCGTCGAGAACGCCGACGTGCGCGCCTCGATGGAGGATTTCTGGGGCCGCTCCCTCGATCCCAAGCGCGGCCTGACGGTGGTGGAGATCATGGACGCGATCCATGCCGGCGAGATCGCCGGCATGTACATCATGGGCGAAAACCCGGCCATGTCCGATCCCGACCAGCGCCACGCCCGCGCCGCGCTGGCAAAGCTCGATCACCTGGTCGTCCAAGACATCTTCCTGACCGAGACCTGCTGGCACGCCGATGTCGTTCTGCCCGCCTCGGCCCATGCCGAAAAGTGGGGCACCTACACCAACACCAACCGGCAGGTGCAGGTCGGCCGGCCGGCGCTCGATCCGCCCGGCGAGGCGCGCCAGGACTGGGAACTGATCGTCGAACTGGCCAGGCGCATCGGGCTCGACTGGACCTATGCGGATGTCGGCGAAGTCTTCACCGAGATGGCCTCGGTCATGCCCTCGCTCCGGCACATCACCTGGGAGCGCCTGCTCGCCGAGGATTCGGTCACCTATCCGGTCGACGAGCCCGGCGGCTTCGGCAACGAGGTGATCTTCATCGACGGGTTTCCGACCGCCGACGGACGCGGTCGGCTCGTGCCCGCCGATCTGCGCCCGCCCGACGAGGTGCCCGACGAGGACTATCCGCTGGTGCTGACCACCGGCCGTCTGCTCGAGCACTGGCACACCGGCGCGATGACGCGGCGCGCCACCGTGCTCGACGATATCGAGCCCGAGGGCATCGCCGCCATGAACCCGCGCGAGATCGGCCGGCACGGCTTCAGGCCGGGCGAGATGATCGCCGTCGAGACGCGGCGCGGCACGATCCAGGCTGTCCTGCGCGCCGACCGCGAGGTGGCCGACGGCATGATCTTCATGCCGTTCTGCTTCAATGAAAGCCCGGCCAACGTGCTGACCAAGCCGCAGCTTGACCCGTTCGGCAAGATCCCCGAATTCAAATACTGCGCCGCCCGCGTCAGCCGCCCCCCGCAGCGTCAACCAGACCCGCTCTCTAGGTTCTGCTGAATATCGCCGCGGGGTGGAAGAGGCATTCACCGGGTGTGCTGCTCGATGAAGCGGTCCACACGTTCCCATGTCTGCCTCTGCCGGCCCACAAGGACATGGCCGCCATCCTGGTAGATGACGAGTTCGGCGTCGGGAACATTGGCAGCGATGTGCCGCGCCGCGGCGGCCGTGCCATAAAGATCGTCCTCGGCGCTGATCACCAGGGTCGGACAGGAGATCTCGGCAAGCGGGAGAGGGTCAGGCGCGCCGGCGGTCGCCGAATCGAACATGATTCCTTCGGCCCGGCGGCTGATCGGCAGAATTGTCCGCGCCATTTCGGCCACGCGCTCCTGCTCGGCTTGCGCCGCGGCATCGACAAGCGCCGGCTCGGTCGCCAGCACATAGCGGGTCACCGCATCCGGTGCAAAACGCAGCGCGACCCAGAACAGAAAGTCCGAACGCAAGACCGTCTGAACGACCCAGACCATGGCGCTGCCTTCGGCTGCCGATTCGCCGCTTGCCCGGTCCGGCGCATAGCTGGCCGGTACGAGCAGCACCAGCGCGTCGCACCGATCTGCATGTCGGATCGCAAATTGCATTGCCGACAGCGTCCCCGCGGAAGCACCCAGCACGACGACCTGATCGATCCCGAGATAGTCGAGGAGATCCACATAGGCGTCGGCCTGCCGACCGGTCGACAATCCTTCCTGTGGCGGGCTTCCCAGATAGCCAAAGCGCGAGGGCGCGATGAGCTGATAACCTCGGTCCGCGAGCGGCTCGGCCAGCATCAGGCCCTGGTCGAGACCGCCGCCGGAGCCGTGAATCACCAGGATCGGACTATCGCCGGCCACGGTGGCGTACTCCATCGTTCCCGGGCCGGTGGCAAGGATCTGCCCGCGACCCTCGATGCGTTCGCGCGCCTGGCCGAGATCGCGCGAAAACATCATCCACACCGCCAGACAGGCGATCAGAAGCAAGGTCACGACGGTCAGTGCCATCTTCCGCATGGATCCACCGACACTTCGAAAAGCGATATCGGACCAGTACCATCGCATTGCGGGCGCGTCACCGGGCTCAACGGCGTTGGGCGACAATTATGGATCGATCATGCCTTTCGGCAGTATCCGGATAACCCCTTCGCCAAGGCCTTTGGCCTTGACCCAAGCCTGCTCCGGCAGGACGGTCCAAACTCGCTTCATAACGCTCTGTCCGGCCAGCCGACCGGGGCTCTGGGCGCTGCCCGGTCTCCACCATCGGGAAAAGGGCCGCGCGGTTTTTCGCGTTTGACTTGGCCTCGCTGCGCCTTATGGTTTCATTCGCTAGGGTCGCCGCGCAGCCGCACCGATCCGCAAAAGCAACCGCTCAAAAAGCGCCCGGCGGCACTCCAGGGCGCGCAGATCAATCCTGACAACCGGTTTTGACGATTGCCCCGAAGGAGCAATGCACCCATGCGTGTACCCTCGAAAACGCACACTGAACATATCCATCCGGCCGCCCGTTCGGCCGCCGACGAAGCAAGGGCAGGGACACTGTCCCGCCGCGAGTTCCTGGCCCGGGCGACCGCGCTGGGTGCGAGCGCGGCAGCCGCCTACTCCCTGATCGGGCTCAAGGCGCCCCAGGCGCGCGCCGCAACGCCGCAGCAGGGCGGCACGTTGCGCATCCAGTCCGAGGTGCGCCCGCTGCGCGATCCGCGCACCTATGACTGGCCGCAAATGTCCAACTACACCCGCGGCTGGCTGGAGTATCTGGTCGAATACAACCGCGACGGCACCATCGGTCCCATGCTGCTGGAAAGCTGGTCGGTGAGCGATGATGCGACCGAATACGTGCTCAATCTGCGCCGCGGCGTGAAATGGAACAATGGCGACGACTTTGTCGCCGAGGACGTGGCCTTCAACATAGAGCGCTGGTGCGAGCGCGACGTGGAGGGCAATTCCATGGCCGCCCGGCTCGACGCGTTGATCGATCCCGACACCGGTAAGGCGCGGCCCGGCGCCATCGAGGTGGTCGACGACCACACCGTCCGGCTCAACCTGCCGCGCGCCGACATCACGCTGATCGCGGGCATGTCGGACTATCCCGCCCAGATCGTCCACCGCAGCTTCGGCGGCGATCCGCTTGCCGAGCCGATCGGCACCGGACCCTATCTGCCTGGCGAATACGCCGTGGGCGACCGCGGCGAACTGGTCCGGAACGAGGACCATGAGTGGTGGGGCGAGGGCGCATGGCTCGACCGGATCGTCTATGTCGACTACGGCACCGAGCAGGCCGCCGTCGTCGCCGCGGTCGAATCCGACGAGGTCGACATGATCTACGAGTCGATCGGCGACTTCGTTGCGATCATGGACCAGTTCGGCTGGACCAAGTCCGAGGCCGTCACCGCCAACACGGTCGTGATCCGGCCCAACCAGGCCGCCGAGGTGGACGGGATGCGGCCCTATGAGGACGTGCGCGTGCGCCGCGCGCTGCAGCTGGCCGTCGACAACGCGGTATGCCTGCAATTGGGCTATGCCGGGCTGGGCACGGTGGCCGAAGACCACCATGTGTGCCCGATCCATCCCGAATACGCCGACATCGGCCCGGCCGAGCACGATCCCGAAGCCGCCATGGCGCTGATGGAAGAGGCCGGCATGGCCGATTTCGAGCACGAGCTGATCTCGATCGACGACAGCTGGCGCAAGCCGACCTGCGATGCGGTCGCCGCCCAGCTGCGCGCGGCGGGCATCAGGGTCAAGCGCACCGTGCTGCCCGGTTCGACCTTCTGGAACGATTGGACCAAATACCCCTACAGCGCCACCGACTGGGCCCAGCGTCCGCTCGGCGTGCAGGTGCTGTCGCTGGCCTATCGCACGGGCGAGGCATGGAACGAGTCCGGCTTTGCCAATGCCGAGTTCGACGACCTGCTCAATCAGGCCATGGCCGTTCCGGACGCCGACGAGCGGCGCGACCTCATGGCGCGGATCGAGCGGATCCTGCGCGATCAGGGCGTGATCATCCAGCCCTATTGGCGCTCGACCTATCGCCACGCCAAGCCCGATGTGATCGGCGCCGAACAGCACCCGACCTTCGAGATCCACGTCTACAAGCTGGCCTGGGCGGCCTGATCTTCCGTCAATGCTTCGCCCGGGTTTCCGGGCGAAGCGCTCAAATGCCCTTGTGCGCGATGACGCTTTCGGCCGAGGCGCGCACCGCCTCTTCGAGGGGGCGGAACTCCATGCCGAAGACCTGCCGTGCCCGCGCGTTCGATACCGTCTTGTGCTCGTCGAGATTGGGCACGATCGTGCGCGTTTCGGCGTCGAACAGCGCCACGATCCGCAAGAGGAAACTGGGCGCCCGGCGCGTTGCGATCTTCCGGTCCGGATGGGCCTTCTTGAGGATGCGCGCCATGTCGGGCATCGACAGCCATCCATTGACGGCAAGAAAGCGCTTGCCCGCCGCCTCGGGGGTCGACAGCGCGGCGACGTGCATGTCGGCGACATCGCGCACATCGACGGCGGGAACACCGAAATTGGGCACGAACGGGTCGCGGCCGCTGACGATCCGCTCGACGATCCGCAACGAGGTGCCGTAGTTGCCGTCGAGCGCCGGCCCCAGCACCAGCCCGGGGTTGATGCTGGTCAGCTTCATGTCCGGCGCTTCGGCCGCCACGAAGTCCCAGGCGGCGCGTTCGGCCAGCGTCTTCGATTTGCTGTAGGGCGAGATTTTCGCATTGTCGACATCGGTCCAGTCGGCTTCGGTGAAGGCCTTGCCATCGGCCGGCGCGTCGTTCTCGTAGACGGCCACATTGGACGAGGTCAGCACCACGCGCGTGATTCCCGCCGCCTTGGCCGCCTTCAGCGCGCGCAACGTGCCGTCGACCGCCGGGCGGATCACCTCGTCCTCATTGTCCGGCTGCGCCATCGGAAAGGGCGAGGCCGTGTGCACGAGCGCGTCGGCGCCCTCGAACGCCTCGGCCCAGCCATCGTCGCGTGTCAGGTCGAGCTCGGCGAAGGACAGGTGGCTGTCGGCCAGCGCCGGCTCGTCCAGATGCGGACGCAACGCTTCGCGCACCTGCTCGCCGCGCTCCATCGAGCGGACCGTGCCGTGCACGCGATAGCCGGCGCGCAGCAGATGCAGGGCGATGTGCTTGGCGATGAAACCGGACGCGCCGGTCAGGACGATGCGTTGGGCCATGGGGGACGGGCTCCGTCGGAGTTTACATCGTCAAGATATCTGGCCCCGAACGTGACAATGTCAAGATGCGGGGCGGCGGATCGCCCGATGCGACCGCCACCCGGCGCCAGGCCGGTCCTCGCTCAGCGCGCGCAGTGCACGCAGCGTTCGGCCATCGGATCGATCTGGAGGCGCTTTTCCGCGATCAGCTCGCCGCAGTCCTCGCAATAGCCGTATTCGCCGGCCGCGATGCGCCGTTCGGCCATCTCGATGCGCACGAGATCGCGCTTGCGGGCGCGCTTTGCGGCCTGCGCCATGGCCTGCTGCTGCATTGCGTCCATGCGCGACAGCCGGCCCACGGCGACCTGATCGAGCTCGACGGGCGCGCCCGCGTCCTCGCCGAGCGCGACAAATCGTTCGATTTCCGCGCGCAGTGCGGCAAGCCGCGCCTTGGCCTTTTCGATATCGGCTGTCATAGGGGAACGATAGATAGGGCGCCGCGGCGGCGCAAGGGATCGGGGGAGACCGAAATGATCTGGCTGGTGCTCGGCATCGTCGTTTTTCTGGGCGTTCATTCGGTGCGCATGGTCGCGCCGGGTCTGCGCGAGCGTGTCATCGCCGAGCGCGGCGAAGGCACATGGAAGGGCATCTACTCGGTCGTCTCGCTGGTCGGCTTCGTGCTGCTCGTCTGGGGCTTCGGCCAGGCCCGCATGGGCGCGCCGATCCTGTGGACGCCGCCTGTCTGGCTGGCGCACATCAACCTGCTGCTGATGCTGATCGCGCTGATCGTGCTCGCGTCCTATGCCGTGCCCACCGGCCACATCAAGCGCGCCGCCAAGCACCCGATGATCCTGGCGGTGAAGATCTGGGCGCTCGGTCATCTGCTCGCCAATGGCGATCTGGCCTCGCTGATCCTGTTCGGCAGCTTTCTGGCCTGGGGCGTGTGGAACCGCATCTCGCTGAAGCGGCGCGGCGCGCCCGATCATGGCGAACCGGCCCTGCGCAACGACGTCATTGCCGTCGTCATCGGCACGGCGGTCTATGTCTGGTTGCTGTTGCAGGGCCATCAATGGCTGTTCGGCGTGCCACCCATTGCCTGACCGGGCCGCTCTCACCACTTACAATCCGGCTCCAATCACGATACAGGGCTGCCACGAACGCAGCACAAGCGGTTTATTGCCATGTCCGACGACGGTTTTTTTCGCGAGGTCGAAGAAGAGCTCCGCTCCGACCGGCTCAAGCGGTTCTGGGATCGCTACGGCCTGATCATCATCGCCGTTGCGGTGCTCGCCGTTGCGCTGACGGCCGGCTATCGCGGCTGGGAGTGGTACAGCGCGCGCCAGGCCTCGGCCTCCGGCGACCGCTTTCTGGAGGCGCTCAACCTGGCCAATGAAGGCAACAACGAACAAGCGCTCGCCCGGCTCGAGGCGCTGCAGGCCGACGGCCACGGCCAGTATCCCGTGCTCGCCCGCATGCGCGCGGCGACCGTCCATCATGAGGCCGGCAATGTCGACGCCGCCGTCGAGGCCTTCGACACCATCGCCGACGATCGGTCGGTCCCCGGCGCCCTGCGCGACCTGTCGCGGCTGCGCGCCGCCTATATCCTGGTCGACCATGGCGACTACGGACAGGTCGCCGCCCGCGCCGAACAGCTCACGGCGCCCGAGAACCCGCTGCGACACTCGGCCCGCGAGGCGATCGGTCTGGCCGCCTACAACGCCGAACGCTATGGCGACGCCAAGCGCCTTTTCGACGAGATCGTCGCCGACGAGCTGTCGCCGCCGGGCCTTGCCAACCGCGCCCGGATCATGCTCGAGCTGATCGACGCCAAGGGCGCGGTCGCCGAGGGCTGATGGCGTTCACCATCGCCATTGTCGGCCGGCCCAATGTGGGCAAGTCGACCCTGTTCAACCGGCTGGTCGGGCGCCGTGTGGCGCTCGTGCACGACGAGCCGGGGGTGACCCGCGACCGCCGTCGCCACGAGGCGGCGCTCATGGACCTCCAGTTCGACGTCATCGACACGGCCGGGCTGGAGGAAGGCGATGCCGCCAGCCTTCCCGGACGCATGCGCGCCCAGACCGAGATCGCCATCGAAGAGGCCGATCTGATCGTCTTCATGATCGATGCCCGGGCCGGCCTGACCGCCGCCGACCGCACCTTCGCCGACCTTCTGCGCCGTTCCGGCCGGCCGGTCGTGCTGGTCGCCAACAAGGTCGAGGCGCGCGCCGCCGAAACCGGCCTGTACGACGCCTATGAGCTCGGCCTGGGCGAAGCGGTGCCGGTCTCCGCCGAGCATGGCCTTGGCCTGTCCGATCTGCGCGATGCGATCGTCGCTGCCGTCGGCGAGGATCGCGCCTTCGGCGCGGCCGCCGGCAGCGAGGGCGAGGAGGCCGAGACCGATATCGATGTCGACGATACGCAGGACGAAGATGTCGAGGTCGCCTATGACGAGACGCGGCCGCTGCGCATCGCCATTGTCGGCCGGCCCAATGCCGGCAAGTCGACGCTGATCAACAGGCTTGTCGGCGAGGATCGCCTGCTGACCGGCCCCGAGGCGGGCATCACGCGCGATTCGATCTCGGTTGACTGGCAGTGGCAGGGCCGCAAGGTGCGCCTGTTCGACACCGCCGGCATGCGCCGCAAGGCGCGCGTGGTCGAAAAGCTCGAACGGCTGTCGGTTGGCGACGCGCTGCGCGCCATCCGCTTTGCCGAGGTGGTGGTCGTGGTGCTCGATGCGCTGGTGCCGTTCGAAAAGCAGGACCTGCAGATCATCGATCTGATCGCCCGCGAGGGCAGGGCGCCGGTCATCGCCTTCAACAAGTGGGATCTGGTCAAGGACCGCCAGGCACTCCTGAACGAACTGCGCGCCCAGACCGAGCGCCTTCTGCCGCAGATCCGCGGCGTGCGCGCCGTGCCCGTCTCGGCGGTCACCGGCCGCGGGCTCGACCGGCTGATGGAGGAGATCGTCGCCACCCACAAGGTCTGGAACAGCCGCATCTCGACCGGCCGGCTCAATCGCTGGCTCGATGCGGTGGCCCAGCATCACCCGCCGCCCGCCGTCTCCGGCCGGCGCATCAGGCTCAAATACATCACCCAGGCCAAGACCCGCCCGCCCGGCTTCGTGCTGTCGTGTTCGCGGCCCGAGGCGCTGCCCAGATCCTATGTGCGCTATCTGACCAACGCCCTGCGCGAGGATTTCGAGCTTGCGGGTGTGCCCATTCGCCTGATGCTGCGCGCCCCCGCCAACCCCTATGCCCACAAGGCGAAGACCGCCGATCGCCGCACCCGTTAACCCTGCGGCGGTTTTCGACGATTTTTCACAAAATGTGAGAGCCCGCTTAACGCCTCATCAAGGTTAATGCCGCAATCTCGGGCCAAGTCGCCTCGCGTCATCGTGCCGTTGGAGTTGCGTTTTGCCTGCTTTGCCCCGCGTCAAGCTCGTTGTGCCGTTCGCTGTCGCCTGTGCGTTCGTCCTGTCCAATCCCACAACGACCTCGCTGCAGGACGTTTCGACCCTGGTCAGCGGCGTCGACGGTCCGAGCGCCGAACGCTGGAAGGTGCATGTCAGCCGCGCCGGCGTCGGCTCGGTCCATGCCGCCGAGATCGATTTCGCCATCGATCCGGGCGTGACCGGCTCGATCAGCAAGCCCGCCTCGCTCGATTCCGGGCTGGGCTCGGTCGCCATGGTCACCGACAAGACGGTCGTGCCGAACACGCCCGACGAGGCGCGCATCAACCGGTCGGAAAAGTCGGGCCGCATCCGCGCGGTCACGCCGGCCGCCCCGCCCAAGGATTTTTCGGCCGGATCGATCCTCGAGCGCCAGTCGAGCCTGACCGATCCGCTCGGCGATGCGGCCGTCAAGATGGTGTTCGCCAGGCCGCGCATCGACAAGGGCGAGGAACTCGACATCGCGCTTGCCTTCCACAAGCGCGAGCCCAGGCGTGTCGACCCGGGCGTGCCGCGCATGCTCGCCTCGCTCGTCACCAACCCCAACCCCGACGTGCTCGCCACCGCCTATGCGCCGCCCGAGCCCGATTTCGCGGTCGAATCGCCCTTTGCCAGCCTGCTCGGCGAAGAGGAGGCCGCGCGCGGCCGCTTCATCCCGCCGGTTCCGCGAAACGACCATTCCTGGGCCGACAATCCGCTGCCGGCCAAGGTATTCTCCGCGCGCGAGCAGAAGTGCCTTGCCGAAGGCATCTATTTCGAAGCGCGCGGCGAGATCGCCAAGGGCCAGGCCGCCGTCGCCCAGGTCATCCTGAACCGGGTGCGCAACCCGGCGTTTCCGAACTCGATCTGCGGCGTGGTCTACCAGAACCGGCACTGGCGCAATCGCTGCCAGTTCTCCTTCGCATGCGACGGCATTCGCGATCGAATCACCTCGCGCTATCACTGGCAGATGGCAAAGGACATCGCCATGGCCGTGACCGCCGGCAAGATCTGGCTCGACGAGGTCGGATCGTCCACGCACTACCACGCGACCTATGTCAATCCGCGCTGGGCGCGCTCGATGAAGCGGCTGACCCGCATCGGCCTTCACATCTTCTATCGCACCTATGGCGGCGGCTGGAGCTGAGCGCCCGGCGCCGGCCGTCCAGCCGCCCGCGGCCGCCATCTGCGACGAATTGGCAATTGCTTGTCAAGCTGCTGAAAAACAAACAGATTTTGGCGTTTTGCAGCGCAGTGACGGCGGCTTGACGAATGTGGGGCCCGAAACTATGTTGCCCGCGAATTTGAGGCGGCTGTGAGCCTGTCTCGCGCAGCAAGGTCGGGGGCATGGCACAGCAAGAGCCAGGTGATCGCCCGGTCGACGATGCGCAGGCCGGGGACACTGTTTCATCGGATCACAGTGCCGATCTGGAGCATCGGCGCCGGGCGCTTGCCGAAGCGCTTGCGCGCAAGCCAGGGCCGAAGGGTGCCGACGATGATCCGGAGAAGCACGATCAGGCCGGATCGGGATTTGGCGCGGCACTGAAACTGTCCAGCGAGTTCATCGGGGGCGTTTTGGTGGGAGCCGGGCTGGGCTATCTGGCCGACGAGTTCGCCGGCACGAGGCCCTGGGGGATGATCGTCTTTCTCCTGCTCGGGTTTGCCGCCGGTGTGTTGAACGTCTTGCGCGCGACCGGAAGGGTTGCCGAGCCGCGCGCGAACGGGCTAAGGGACCCCGGCCGTTCCACGCGGGAGCGGTCGGACAAGTCGGATTGACGGCAGGCCGGTCGGCTTGTCGGCCAGTGGCAAACGGAGACAGGCACGGTGGCGCAGGATCCCATCAAGCAGTTCGAGATCAACACGATCGTGCCGCTGCAGAACGTGGCCGGCCTCGACCTTTCCTTCACCAATTCCTCGCTGTTCATGGTGGCCACCGTGGCGACGGCCTCGGCCTTTCTGTATTTCGGTTCGGCCAATCGGGGCCTTGTCCCCTCGCGCCTGCAGTCCATGGCCGAGATGTCCTATGAGTTCGTGGCGTCCATGCTGCGCGATGCGGCCGGCAGCGAGGGGATGCGTTTCTTCCCCTTCGTGTTTTCGATCTTCATGTTCGTGCTGTTTGCGAACCTGTTCGGCATGGTGCCCTATTTCTTCACCGTTACCAGCCACATCATCGTCACCTTCGCGCTCGCGCTTCTGGTGATCGGCACGGTGATCGTCTACGGCTTCATGCGCCATGGCCTGAAGTTCCTCGGCCTGTTCGTGCCCGAAGGCGTGCCCATGGCGGTAGTCCCGCTCGTCGTTGCCATCGAGGTGATCTCCTTCCTTTCGCGCCCGATCAGTCTGTCGGTGCGCCTGTTTGCCAACATGCTGGCCGGGCACACGGCGCTGAAGGTCTTCGCCGGCTTTGTCGTCTCGATGACCTCGCTGGGCGCGCTCGGGGTGATCGGCTCGGTTCTGCCGCTGATCATGGTGATCGCCATGACCGCCCTGGAGTTCCTCGTTTCGTTCCTGCAGGCCTATGTCTTTGCGGTGCTCACCTGCATGTATCTCAACGATGCGGTGCACCCCAATCACTGAGCTTCATCGCGGCGCCCTGCGCCGACCCACCCTTCGCACATTCCACCCAAAGGAGCAGATTATGGAAGCGGAAGCAGCGAAATACATCGGCGCAGGTCTGGCCTGCTTTGGCATGGCCGGCGCCGCCCTCGGCCTTGGCCAGATCTTCGGAAGCTATCTTGGTGGCGCCCTGCGCAACCCCTCGGCCGCCGATGGCCAGTTCGGCCGCCTGATCTTCGGCTTCGCGGTGACCGAGGCGCTGGGCATCTTCTCGCTGCTGGTGGCCCTGTTGCTCCTGTTCGCGGTCTGATCGTGCGGTTCGCCCCGCCGGTCGGCGCGCCGGCGGCGGGGCGCTCCTGACTGTGACGGCAATGGGAACACGTGTCATGTTCATCACTTCCGCAATGGCAGCCACCACCGAGGGCGCGGCCGCGGCCGCCGTGTTTCCGCCCTTCGATTCGTCGACCTACGCCTCGCAGCTGTTCTGGCTGGCGATCACCTTCGGCCTGTTCTACTGGGTCATGTCCAAGGTGCTGGCGCCGCGCATCGCCGACATCCTGGAAACGCGCCAGGATCGCATCGCCCAGGATCTGGACATGGCGCGGCAATTGCAGGACGAGGCCGATGCGGCCCACGCCGCCTACGAACAGGAACTGGCCCAGGCCCGCGCCACCGCCGGCGAAATCGGACAGAAGGCGCGCGACAAGGCCAAGGCCGACGCCGAGGCCGAGCGCCAGAAGGTGGAGGCCGAACTGGGCCGGAAGCTCGCCGACGCCGAAAGCCGGATCGCCGAGATCCGCGACAGGGCGCTGGGCGAGGTCGACACCATTGCCGCCGACACCACCGGCGAGATCGTCGAGCGTCTGGTCGGATCCAAGGTCACCAAGGCCGAGCTGACCAAGGCCATCGGCGCGGTGCGCAGCTGAGGATACGCAGATGATCGACTCAAGCTTCTGGGCCTTTGTCGGCCTGATCATATTCTTCGCCATCATCTACTACTTCAAGGTGCCGGGCATGGTGACCCGCGCGCTCGACAGCCGTGGCGACAGGATCCGCAACGAGCTCGAGGAAGCCCGGCGGCTGCGCGAGGAGGCCCAGCAATTGCTGGCCGACTACCAGCGCAGGCGCAAGGAATCGGAGAAGGAAGCCGAGAGCATCGTTGCCGCCGCACGCAACGAGGCCGATCAGATCACCGCCGAGGCCAAGGCCAGGACCGAGGAGTACGTGGCCCGGCGCACGGCGATGGCCGAGCAGAAGATCGCCCAGGCCGAACTGGACGCGGTCAATGCGGTGCGCGCGACCGCGGTGGACGTGGCCGTGGCGGCGGCCGAGCGTCTGATGGGCGAGAAGATGACGACCAAGACCACGAGCGACCTGTTCAAGGCATCGCTCGAACAGGTCAGGACGAATATGAACTGAATGCGCGCGCCGCGCGGACGCGTCAGGCCGCGCCCTTGGGCGCGGCTTTTTCATGAGCGGCCAGCGGCCGGAAGCTGAAGCGGTGGATCCGCTCGACGCCGCCGTGCAGTCCGATGGCGACGCGATGGCTGGCGACGCTGTAGCCCTTGTGCGCGGAGAAGCCGTAATGGGGATGGGCGCCGCACAGCCGCTCCATCATGCGGTCGCGCGTGACCTTGGCGACGATCGAGGCCGCCGCCACCGAGACCGACAGCCCGTCGCCGCCCACCAGCGCCCTTGCCAGCAGCGCCGGCGGCAGGTTTTCGGGCACGTCCCGGCCGTCACACAGCGCACCGTCCGAATGCGGCGTGATCGCGCAGATGCAGCCGCGCATCGCCTCAAGGCTCGCCTTGCGGATGTCGCTGCGGTCGATCGTCGCCGCGCAGCGGCTGGCGATGGCCACCCCGCGCGCGCCGGCCATGATCGCATCGAACAGTTCGGCGCGCCGCACGGGGGTCAGCACCTTGGAATCGGCCAGCCCGTTCACGGGCGTGCCGGCATCCAGGATGACCGCCGCGGCGACCACCGGCCCGGCCAACGGTCCGCGTCCGGCCTCGTCGACGCCGCAGATGCAGGCGCAGCCCGACCGGGCGAGCGCGCGCTCGAAGCGGTCGTCGGGCGCCGCAGGCCCGTCGGTGAAAAGAGGCGGAGAATCGGTTCGCACGCGCGCCATGGGCCATGGTCAAGCATGGCGACCGATTCTCCGCAAGGCCCGTCTCTGGCGAAGCCGGGTGAGGGGCGGTTCACCTTGCCGGACGGGCCCCGACCGGCCCGGGCGGGGACAGGCGGGCCGGATTGCGGTTGCTACAACAAGGCCAACTGCTCGCCCCTGGCGGCCGGACGCACGAAAAGATCGGTGCGCAATTGCCGGGCGCGGGTGTTCAGCTTCAGCCGCTTGCAGGTCATCTCCACCCGCCGGCCGATCTGCCAGGCATAGGGGCCGGTGCCGCGCATGCGCGTTTTCCAGCGCGCATCATAGTCCTTGCCGCCGCGCATGGAGCGCACGAGATTCATCACGTGCCGGTAGCGCTCCGGATAGTGCCGCAGCAGCCATTCCTTGAACACCGGCGCCACTTCCAGCGGCAGCCGCAGCAGCACATAGCCCGCCTGCACCGCGCCCATTGCCGCCGCCGCGTCGAGAATGCGCTCGATCTCGTGATCGTTCAGCCCCGGGATGACCGGCGCGACCATCACCGACGCCGGAACGCCGGCCGCATTGAGCGCGCCGATGGCCTCGAGCCGCCTGGTCGGCGTCGATGCTCGCGGCTCCATGGTTCGCGCCAGGCGCCGGTCGAGCGTGGTGACCGAAAGCGCCACCTTGGCCAGGCCCTTTTCGGCCATCCGGCCCAGAATGTCCGCATCGCGCACCACCAGCGCCGACTTGGTGACGATGCCGACGGGATGGTTGTAGCGCTCCAGCACCTCCAGGATCGACCGCATGACCAGCCACTGCCGCTCGATCGGCTGATAGGGATCGGTGTTGGTGCCGATGGCCAGCGGCCGCACCTTGTAGCCCGGCCGCGACAGTTCGCGCTCGAGCAGCTGCGCCGCATCTGGCTTGACGAACAGCCGCGATTCGAAGTCGACGCCCGCCGACATGCCCGCATAGGCATGGGTCGGCCGTGCAAAGCAGTAGACGCAGCCATGCTCGCAGCCGCGATAGGGGTTGATGGACCGGTCAAAGCCGATATCGGGCGAATCGTTGCGCGTGATGATGGTGCGCGCCCGCTCCACCTGCACCTCGGTCTTGAATGGCGGCAGGTCCTCCAGGCTATGCCAGCCATCGTCGACGTCGACGCGACTGAGCGCCTCGAACCGGCCCGCCGGATTGATGGCGCTGGCCCGGCCGCGCACGCGCCTTTCGGCGAGCCGCAGGCCCGACCCTTCGATATGCCCGTTGGCCCGGGCCACGCCGTCTTCGGCGTTGCCGTGCCCCGCGAGCCTGTCGGCTGTCGCGATTGCCTTCACCTCGGCTCTCCTATCATTCGGAACTGACAATATTCCTAGCCGACGCGCAGGAACATTACAAGAACAAATTTGCCCGATTTTGCCTTGCCCGGTGACATGCAGTAGGCCGGTGCCATGCTTACGGTCGTGATCCCCACAATGGCCGGCGACGATGAGCGGCTGGCCCAGACGCTGGCCGTTCTGGTGCGCCACGCGGTCAGCGGCGCCATTGTCGAAGTCATCGTGCTCGACGGCGCCGATGACGGCGAACAGCGGCGCGTGGCCGAAGTGGCCGGCTGCCGTTATTGCCGGGCGGAGGCGGCGCACCTGCCCGATCTTCTGGCGCAGATGCGCGGCACATGGGTGCTGGTGCTCGAAGCCGGTGCCCGCCCGGTGGGCGCGTGGATCGACGCCGTCGAGGATCACATCAACGCGGCAACGCGCGCCTCCGGCGCCGCCCGCTTTCGCATCGCGCCCGACCCGGCGGCCAATTGGTGGCGGCGGCTCTGGGGGCCGCGCGTGCCGGCCCGGCCCTTCGCCCGCGGCTTTCTGATCTCCAGGGCGCAGGCGAGCGCGCTGTCAGGCGATGGACGGCCGCTCGGGGCGCTGCCGCGCGGTCTTGCCGTGCGCACGCTGCCGGCGGCCCTTTCGCCGCGCCATTGATCCGCCTCAGCGGCCGCCGCGCCTGAGGTGCTCGTCGAGCCGCGGCATGATCTCGACGAAGTTGCACGGCATGTGCCGGTAGTCGAGCTGGGCTTTCAGGATGCCGTCCCAGGCGTCCTTGCAAGCGCCCGGCGAGCCCGGCAGCACGAAGACGAAAGTGGTCCCGACCAGCCCCGCCGTCGCGCGCGACTGGATCGTCGAGGTGCCGATCTTGTCGAACGAGATGCGGTGGAAGAGCTGTCCGAACCCGTCCATCCGCTTGTCGAACAGCGGCTCGATGGCCTCGGGCGTCACGTCGCGGCCGGTAAAGCCCGTTCCGCCGGTGGTGATGACCACGTCGATCGACGGATCGGCGGCCCACGCCTTCACGCGCCCGGCGATACGGTCGGCATCGTCGGTCGCGATCGCACGGTCGCCGACCCGGTGGCCGGCCGCTGCGATGCGCTCGGTCAGCGTGGTCCCCGACCGGTCGTCTTCGAACGTGCGCGTGTCGGAAACCGTCAGCACGGCGATGGTCAGGGCGATGAAGGGTCGGGTTTCGTCGATGCCGGTCATGTCGGGTTCGCTCCGGATCGTGCGGTTGGGCGGTTGAGTTCGCTCACTTGCACCCACCAGCCCGGCTCGGCAAGAGCGATGGCGCGCGCCGCCGTCGCCGCCTCGGAGGGCGAACCGTAAAGGCCGAAGCAGGTCGCGCCCGATCCGGACATGCGCGCGAGCATCGCGCCACTGCGCGCGAGCGCGGCCAGGCAATCGCCGATGGGCGTTGCGCGTTCGCTCGCCGGCGCCTGAAGGTCGTTGCGGGTCGATCGGGCGAGCCAGCGCGCGAGGGTCGGGGCGCTGTCAACCTTCGTCGGCATCGCCGGCAGGGGCGCGTTGCCCGGTTGCGCGAGCCCGGCGAACACCGCCCGCGTCGACACCGCGATGCCCGGATTGACCAGCACCGCCGGCAGCGCGGGCAGGCCCGTGACCGGCGAGAGGTCATCGCCGATCCCGCGCGCGATCGCGGGCTGGCCGGCAAGACACATGGGCACATCGGCGCCGAGCGCCGTCGCGATCTCGGCCGTCGCATCGCCGAGCGTGGCGCACGGAAAGGCCCAGTGCGCGGCGAGAAGCCGCAGGGCGGCCGCCGCGTCGGCCGATCCGCCGCCGATGCCCGAGGCGACGGGCAGGCGCTTGTCCAGGGCAAGCGCCACCGGCGCGGCCGCGCCGCCCTCGGCCTCGATCCGCGCGCGCAGCCAGTCGCGGGCCCGGGCGACCAGATTGTCGGCCAACCCATCGTGCCGCAGCGGCCCGGAAAAGGGGCCGTCGATGGCGAGCCGGTCGCTTTCCGCCGGCGTCAGGGTGAGCCGGTCGGCCGCCGCACCGTCGGCAAAGACGACAAGGCTGTCGATCAGGTGATAGCCGTCGGCGCGCCGGCCGGTGACGTGCAGGCACAGATTGATCTTGGCCGGAGCGATGGCGCTCCGCTCCGCCCCGTCGGTCATCATCGGCCGGGGCGGGCCGCCCGGTCAGCCGTCATTGTCGGTGGGCGCGGTGGCCTCGGCCTGCTCGGCCGCGCCTTCATCGACCCGGCTGGTGGCGATGGCCGGTTCGATGTCCGGTGTCTGCGCCGCCTCGAGCTTGGCGCGTACCAGGGCGAGGTCCTCCTCGTCCATTTCCATGCCGAGCACGCGCGACCACTGATAGGTCGCCTCGAGCATGCGGCCGACGCGCCAGTAGGCATCGCCCAGATGGTCGTTGATGATCGCATCGCGCGGCCGCAGCTCGGTGGCGCGCTCCAGATGCTCGACGGCCTTGTCGAACTCGCCCAGACGATAATAGGCCCAGCCCAGCGAATCGACGATGTAGCCGTCGCGCGGGCGCTGCTCGACCGCCTTGCGGATCATCTCGATGCCCTCGTCGAGATGCATGCTCATGTCGATCCAGGAATAGCCCAGATAGTTGAGGACATCGGGCTGGTCGGGCGACAGGGTGAGCGTGTACTTGAACACGCGCTCGGCTTCCGGCCAGCGGTCGGTGCGCTCATAGGCGATGCCGAGCCTGTAGTGCAACTGCCAGAAGCGCGGATCATCGAGATCCATCGTCTCGATGGCGCGCTCATAGACGCTGGCGGCCTCCTCGAACTCCCTGAGCGAGGCGTGCACGCCCCCAAGGGCCAGATAGCCGCGAAAATCGGTCGGGTTCTCCGCGATGAGCTTGCCGAGCGTCGCCTTTGCCTCGTCGTCGCGCCCCAGATCGGACAGGGCAAGACCCCGCTGCAGCGCCGCGATATGGGCCAGCGGGGCCTCCTCGTCGATTTCCGCATAGTAGCCGATTGCCTTTTCCGGCTGGCCGAGCCGTTCGGCGATGGTGCCGAGCTCGAACAGGATCTGCGGTTCGCCGGGCGCGGCCGAACGCGCCAGTTCCAGATAGAGCGCGGCGAATTCCTCGGCGCCGTCGCGATTGATCGCCGAACCCAGATTGAGCAGGATCTCGGCCACCCCGCGCGCCGCCGAGCCGATGGGCGCGCCGGCACCGTCGGAAAGATCGATGGTCTGGCGCAGCACCAGAAGGTCGGGATTGTTGGGCGCGATGCCCAGCCCGCGCTCGATGATCTCGGCGGCTTCCTGAACCCGCCCTTGCCGCGCCAGGAACCGCGCGTGCGCGGCGGCCAGGCGGATATAGGTCAGCGGCGAGGCGCTGCCGCCGGCGGAATTGTTGAGCGCGTCCTCAAATCGCCGCTCGGCGTCTTCGGCAAGGCCGGCCGCATCGGCGATGAGCCCGCCATGATAGGCGACGAACAGCGCGTACCATTCCGGACCCGAAAGCTCGTCGAGCAGCGACAGCGCGCCCTGCGTATCGCCGGCGCCATGGCGCGCCCAGGCCCGCATGACGCCCGTCAGAAGCCGCTCCAGTTCGTTCTCCACATAAAGGATCAGCAGCGGCTCGGCATCGCCATAGCGGCCGTCGCGCACAGCGTCGACGCCGAGCACCAGCCGCGCCACGCGCTCGGAGTCGCGGCTGTCCTTGAGCGCCCTCGCATAGGGGATCGCCGCTTCGACCTGGCCATCGGTGACCAGCGCGATCATCAGCTCGCGCTGCAGCGATTCGTTTTGCGGGTCGAACCGCAGCGCCTGCATGTAGTAGCGCGAGGCCGCGTCGAAATCGAAGTCGCCGCGCGCGGCGTTGGCGGCCAGATAGGCGCCGGCGAACGAGCGCGTGGAGGCCGTGTCGGGCGTGTCGGCGCGCGCCTGGGCGGCGCCGGTGCCGGCGACCGCGACAATCAGGCAGGCCGCGATCGCGACGCGGGTGGGAAAGCGTTTGGTGGCCATCATCGCAGCAGAACCGGTTCCTTGTTGGCGCAGATCGAAGCAGTAGCGGTCACAATGACCGTTTTGTGGTGGCCCCGCAATCGGCCCGGCGGGACAAATGTCGCGCCGGTTTCACGGTCAGTTGAGCCGCGAGATGCAGAAGTCGACCACGTCGAGCAGCGCGTTCTTGTGGGCGCCGGCGGGCAGCGGGGCGAGCGCGTCGCTTGCCGCCGCGCCGTACTGGCGGGCGCGCGCGATGGTGTCGGCCAGCGCGCCATGGGTATCGAGCAGGGTGCGCGCCCGGCGCAGGCGGCCGTCGTCATTGTGGCCGTCCTCGATGCTCGCCTTCCAGAATGCGCGTTCGTCGGCATCGCCTCGTTGATGGGCGAGGATCACCGGCAGGGTGACCTTGCCCTCGCGGAAATCGTCGCCGACATTCTTGCCCAGTTCGCCCGCATTGCCGCCATAGTCGAGAACGTCGTCGACGAGCTGGAACGCCAGGCCCAGGCTGAGCCCGTACTCGCGCATGGCGACGCGCGCCTCCGGCGATGCGCCCGCCACGATCGGTCCCACCTCGGCCGCCGCCAGGAACAACGCGGCCGTTTTGGCCTTGATGACGGCCAGATAGTCCTCTTCGGTGGTCGCAAGGCTCTTGGCCGCCGCAAGCTGCATCACCTCGCCCTCGGCGATGATCGCCGAGGCGGTGGACAAAACGTCGAGCGCGTCCATCGAGCCGACATCGACCATCATGCGAAAGGCCTGGCCGAGCAGGAAGTCGCCGACCAGCACGCTCGCCTGGTTGCCCCAGATCATGCGCGCGGTCGGCTTGGACCGGCGCCGGTCGCTCTCGTCGACAACGTCGTCGTGCAGCAGCGTGGCGGTATGCATGAACTCGACGCTGGCGGCGAGCTTGACATGGCCGTCGCCGCGATAGCCGAACATTTCCGCGCCGGCGATGGTCAGCATCGGCCGCAGCCGCTTGCCGCCCGAATTGATCAGATGGTTGGCCACTTCGGGGATCATCTGCACGTCCGAGCCGGCCTTCTCGAGGATCAGCGCGTTGACGCGCTCCATGCCCGGCCTCGCCAGCGCGGCGAGCGCGCCGATGCCTGCTTGTTCTTGTGTGACCGAAACCGCGACACCCACGCCCGCTCTCCTCGACTTTTTGCGCGCAAACTAGGCGCAAGCCCCCCGGGCGGCAAGCGGCGAATTGGCACGTGCCGGCCACGGCGCTTGTCACGGTCGTGAACGCGCGGCGCTTGCCCGGCGCCTCGCAACGTCGTAACCGGAAGACGTGGAAGAACTCATGCGCACCAACAATGCCGTCACCTTGTCCTTCGTCGAGGCGCTGATGCGCGACGCGGGCATCGGCGTGATGATCGCCGACCAGAACATGTCGATCGTCGAGGGCTCGATCGGCGCGATCCCCCGGCGCATCCTGGTCGAGGCCGACCGCATCGAGCAGGCCCGCCGGATCATGCGCGACGCCGGGCTCGGCCATGAACTGAGGGCATGAGCGCAAGCGACGCGGCGACCGGCGGCATCGCCACCACAACCGATGCCTTTCACCGCGGCGGCTTCCTCGTCGTCCAGCCCGCCCGCGGGCACCACCGCTCCGGGCTCGATGCGATGCTGCTCGCCGCCTGCGTCGAGGACGGCTTTGCCGGCACGCTGGCCGATCTCGGGGCCGGCGCCGGGGCGGCCGGTCTCGCCGTCCTCAATCGGTGCCCGAAGGCCCGCGCCGTGCTGGTGGAGAACGATCCGGTCATGGGCGGTTGCCTGCGCGCGACATTGCGCCTCGAACACAACGCCCATCTGGCCGGCCGTGCCCGGATCGTCGAGGCCGACCTCACCGCGACAGGCAAGGCGCGCGCGGCGGCAGGCCTGGCGGACCGGCATTTCGATCGCGTCATCGCCAACCCGCCCTTCAACGATCCGCGCGACCGCGTCTCGCCACGGCCGGGCCGGGCGAGCGCCCATGTCATCGACGCCGAGACGATGACCGCCTGGATGCGCACCGCCGCCGCAATCTGCCGGCCCGGCGGCCGGCTCGCGCTGATCGTCCGCCCCTCCATGCTCGCCCATTGGCTGAGCGCGCTGGAAGGCCGGTTCGGCGCCATCGCCATCCGGGCCGTTCATCCGCGCACCGAGGCGAACGCCAACCGCGTCCTGATCGGGGCGGTCCGCGGCAGCCGGGCGCGCATGACGATCCTGCCCTCGCTCACCGTGCACGCGAACCGGGGCCACACGCTCACCGAGCGGGCCGAGGCGCTGACCAACGGCCGCGCCGCGCTGCCTATGTCAGGCTGAGGCGCTGTTCCTGCCGACCGCGCGCCAGCCGATATCGGAGCGGCAGAAGCCCTCGGGCCAATCGATCGCCGCCACGCCCCGATAGGCGCGCTCGCGCGCCGCCGCGACATCGGCGCCGATGCCGACCAGATTGAGCACGCGCCCGCCATTGGCGACGATCCGGTCGTTGCGCCGCGCCGTGCCGGCATGGAACAATTCCACGTCCTCGATCGCCTGCGCCGCCTCGATGCCGCCGATGACCGAGCCCTTTTCGGGGGTGTCCGGATAGCCGCGCGCGCACATGACGACCGCCAGCGCCGCCGCGTCGCGCCATCGGATATCGACATCGTCGAGCGTGCCGTCGGCGGTCGCCATCAGGATCGTCAGCAGGTCGCTGTCGAGCCGCGCCATCAGCACCTGGCATTCCGGATCGCCGAAACGGACATTGTACTCGATCAGCTTCGGCCCGTCGGCGGTGATCATCAGCCCGGCATAAAGCACGCCCGAGAACGGGCAGCCCATCTCGGCCAGCTCGGCGACGGTCGGTCCGACGATCGTGTCCATCACCTGGCGCTGCATCGCCTCATCGAAGATCGGCGCCGGCGAATAGGCACCCATGCCGCCGGTGTTGGGGCCGGTATCGCCATCGCCGACGCGCTTGTGGTCCTGCGCCGAGGCGAGCGGCCGCGCGGTCCGGCCGTCGCACAGGCAGAAGAAGCTGACTTCCTCGCCCTTGAGATATTCTTCGATCACCACCTCGGCGCCGGCCTCGCCGAACGCGCCCTCGAAGCAGTCCTCGATCGCCGCCATCGCCTCTTCGAGCGTCATGGCGACCGTCACGCCCTTGCCGGCGGCGAGCCCGTCGGCCTTGACGACGACCGGCGCCCCTTGCGCCCGCGCGAACGCCTTGGCCTTGGGCGCGTTGTTGAAGCGCCGATAGGCCGCCGTGGGGATGCCGAACCGTGCGCACAGATCCTTGGTGAAGCCCTTCGAGCCCTCGAGCCGCGCCGCTGCCGCCGACGGGCCGAAGGCGGCGATGCCGGCGGCGCGCAGATCATCGGCGAGCCCTGCGACCAGCGGTGCCTCCGGACCGATCACGACCAGACCAACGCCCTGGATGCGGCAGAAATCGACGACCGCGCCGTGATCGGCGATGTCGATGACGGCATTGGTCGCGATCGCCTCGGTGCCCGGATTGCCCGGCGCGCAGATCAGCGCTTGCAGATCGGGCGAAGCGGCGAGCTTCCAGGCGAGCGCATGCTCGCGACCGCCCGATCCGATCAGCAACACCCGCATGCTTTGCGCTCCGTTCCTTCTGGCGTTTCGGCAGGCCGTTGGCGCTACGCGCTGATCGGACGCGGGTCAAGATCACCTTGGCGCTTGATTTTTGGTGGCCGGCTTGCCAGCACGCCGCCATGGACGACGTGCAGTCAAAGCAGCGCCAGGGCCGCGTGGCCGACGCGCCCTCGGGCCACTGGGTCTATGCGGCGCTGCCGCGCGCGGCCTGGCCCTATGCGCAGCTCGCCCGCTGGGACCGGCCGATCGGCTGGTGGCTGCTCTTGTGGCCATGCTGGTGGTCGGCCGCGCTCGCCCCGTTCGGCGCGGGCGCGCAGGTGCCCGTCGCCGGCCTGCCCGACCCCTGGCATCTCGCCCTGTTCCTGATCGGCGCCATTGCCATGCGCGGGGCGGGCTGCACCTATAACGACCTCGTCGACCAGAACATCGACGACCAGGTGGCGCGCACCCGTTCGCGCCCGCTGCCGTCGGGAAAGGTCAGCCGGTTTCAGGCCAAGGCCTTCCTTGTCGGCCAGTCGCTGGTCGGCTTTGTCGTCCTGATCCAGTTCAACGTGTTCGCCATCTGGCTTGGCATCGCCTCGCTCGCCGTGGTCGCGGTCTACCCGTTCGCCAAGCGCGTGACCGACTGGCCGCAATTCGTGCTCGGGCTCGCCTTTTCCTGGGGCGCGCTGATGGGCTGGGCGGCCGTGCATGGCGAGCTCGCCGCGCCGGCGCTTCTGCTTTATGCCGGCGCCATCCTCTGGACGATCGGCTATGACACCATCTACGCCCATCAGGACAAGGAGGACGACGCGCTGGTCGGCGTGCGCTCGACGGCGCGGCTGTTCGGCGCGCGCACGCGTTGTGCGCTCGTTGTCCTTTACGGCGGCATGCTGGCGCTGCTGACGGCGGCGTTCGCGGCGACGGGCGTGCCGCCGCTGGCCTATCTCGGCCTGGCCGCCGCCGCGCTGCACATGGGCAACCAGATCCGCGTGCTGGACATCGACAACGCCGACCAGTGCCTGGCGCTGTTCAGGTCCAATTCCAGTGTCGGCTGGCTGATCTTCGGCGGGCTGGTGATCGCCGGCCTGGCGCAGGCGCTGTGAGGAAGCGCTAGCGCTCGTCGCGGGCGATGATCTCCTGGCCGGCGACGGTCAGCCGCACGCCCAGATTGCCCAGCCGCCGGCGCGCCAGAAAGCGCGGCCGCCGCTCGGCGAACATGGCGTGATGGCGGCGCGGCTGGCTGCCGCCCATGATGATCGCCCTGGCGCTCTCTTCGAGCGTGCGCGCCACGCCGTCGGCTTCGACCATCATCATCGGCAGGCCGAGAAGCTCCGACCAGTGCTGCCAGTCATGGGCGATCTTGTTCAGGTCGTGGCCGACCGTGAGCGGCACGCACAGCGCCTCGTCGTCATGCAGCAGTTCGAGCGTGACCAGCGCGCTTTCCGGGCCGGTCTCGGTGGCCCGCGCCACCACGCCGCGAAACACCCGCCGGGGCAGCGCCACGTGCAGCGGCAGGCCGGACTGGGGAAGCGTGCGCTTGAGCGTCGCTCCGTTGCGGTCGACGGTGATGGTGACCTCGCCGGACTGGGTTGCGTAGCAGAGCTTTTGTGGCAGCCGTTCCGGATCGAGCCGGAATTGCTGGCCCGCCCAGGCCGGTTGCGCGCCGGTGGTCATCATGTGGACGCCTCGCCTGTTGTCCTGAGAGCCGCGGGCCTGTGGCCTCTTCGGTCCCTGTTCCCTGCATGCCGGGCGATTTGTGTCCATCGCCTCGACAGGGCCAGACTAGCCCGGCCCGCCCAAGCAAGCGCTAAGGAACGCGGTTAAGAAAGCCTGATTGGACAGATGGTTAGCGAACCACCAACCGGGTCGTGGCAATGCGAGGCGATGCGTCGCCGTCCCGCCGCGCGCTCGCACCTTGACCGCCTGGCACGGCCGTGCCAACTGGCCGCCACAATCCCAACCGGCCGAACGCACCTTCATGACCGCCCATTCGCCCGACGATCCGCAGCATCCCACGCGCTCCTTCCAGGGCCTGATCCTGACGCTCCAGGACTACTGGGCGCGGCGTGGCTGCGCGATCCTGCAGCCCTATGACATGGAGGTCGGCGCCGGCACCTTTCATCCGGCCACCACGCTGCGCTCGCTCGGTCCCAGGCCGTGGAAGGCGGCCTATGTGCAGCCCTCGCGCCGGCCGACAGACGGGCGCTATGGCGAGAACCCCAATCGCCTGCAGCACTATTACCAGTTCCAGGTGCTCCTCAAGCCCTCGCCGCCGGACCTGCAGGCGCTCTATCTGGGCTCGCTTCAGGCCATCGGCATCGACCCGCTGCTGCATGACATCCGCTTTGTCGAGGACGACTGGGAGAGCCCGACGCTGGGCGCCTGGGGGCTCGGCTGGGAGTGCTGGTGCGACGGCATGGAAGTGTCGCAGTTCACCTATTTCCAACAGGTCTGCGGCATCGAGTGCGCGCCCGTTTCCGGCGAACTCACCTACGGCCTCGAGCGACTGGCGATGTATGTGCAAAATGTCGACAACGTCTACGACCTGAACTTCAATGGCGGCGAGGGCGAGGACAGGATCAGCTATGGCGAGGTCTTCCTGCAGGCCGAGCAGGAATATTCGCGCCACAATTTCGAACTGGCCGATACGGCCATGCTCAAGCGCCATTTCGAGGATGCCGAGGCCGAATGCCGGGCGCTGCTCGCGGCCGGCGCGCCCGGCGAGGGCACCGGTGACGGCCTGCACAAATGCGTGCTGCCCGCCTACGATCAGACCATCAAGGCATCGCACGTCTTCAACCTGCTCGACGCGCGCGGGGTGATCTCGGTCACCGAGCGCCAGAGCTACATTTTGCGCGTGCGCGATCTGGCCAAGGCCTGCGGCGAGGCGTTCCTGATGACCCGGGCCGGCGGCGCGCGATAGGCGCGCCGTACGCGCGCAAGCTCGATCGGATCACCCACAATAACGTGAACCGGTGTGATCGCGGCGCGATCATCCGCGCGGGCCCGCCTCCGTAGCAGGTTGCATCGGCGCACCCGCGTCGGATCGAACCCGCTCAAGGAGGACTACCCATGCGCAAACTGCTTATCGGCGCCGCCCTTTCCGCCGCGCTCTTCGCCGTCCCGGCCAAGGCCGCCAACATCGTCGAGGTCGCCCAGGATGCCGGCACCTTCGGCACGCTGCTGGCCGCAGCCGAAGCCGCCGGTCTGGCCGGCGCCCTTGCCGAGGGCGAGAACCTGACCGTCTTCGCCCCGACCGACGATGCCTTTGCCGCCCTGCCGGCCGGCACTGTCGAAAGCCTGCTCGAGCCCGAGAACAAGGACCAGCTCGCCGCGATCCTCAGCTATCACGTGCTGCCGCGCGAACTGGCGTCCAACCAGCTTCCGGGCCGCCAGATCCACATCCGCACGATCAAGTCCGGCGGTGACCGCCTTCTGGCGATCGAGAAGGACGCACACACCGGCGCGGTCGTCGTCGACGGCGCCAATGTCGTCGCCGCCGACATCCGCGCCGACAACGGCATCATCCATGTCATCGACAAGGTCATGCTGCCCTCCAACTGATCGGCACCGCCGGCAATGCATGGCCCCGTCCGCACCTGCGGCCGGGGCTTTTCCACTGGATTTGACACGCTGTCGCCGGCCCCACATCCCGCGTGACTTCGCGCCCCGGCTTGGTTAGGTTCGGCGCGCGCTTTCGATTGACGGAGAGGCCCATGTTCGGCGGCGGCACAATCACACTGATCATCGTCGTGGCGCTCGCTGCCTATGCGATCGTCACCTACAATGCGCTCGTGCGCGCCCGTCAGATGGTCCAGGAGGCCTGGAGCGGCATCGACGTGCAGCTCAAGCGCCGCGCCGACCTGATCCCGAACCTGGTCGAGACCGTCAAGGGATATGCCGGCCACGAGAAGGAAACGCTCGAGCGCGTCACCGAGCTGCGCACGCGCGCCCAGAACGTGCCGGCGGACGATGTCGCCGGGCGCGCCGCCGCCGAAGGCTTGCTGAGCCAGGCGCTCGGCCGGCTGTTCGCCGTCGCCGAAAGCTATCCCGACCTGAAGGCCAACCAGAACTTCGCCGATCTGCAGGAGGCGCTGGAGGAGACCGAACGCGAGATCCAGATGGCGCGGCGCTACTACAACGGCTCGGCGCGCGAACTGAACGTCAAGGTCGAAAGCTTTCCCTCCAACCTCGTCGCCAACACCTTCAACTTCGTGCAGGCCGACTATTTCGAGCTCGAGGACCCCGGCGACCGCGCCGTGCCGCAGGTCGCCTTCGGAAACTGAGACCGCCTGCCGGGGAGATGCGGCCGTGGCCCGCCTGATCGTCGCAATCCTGGCGCTCGTGCTGGTGGCGCTGCCCGCCCGGGCCGACGAGCGCATCGAGGTCTTTGCCAGCGACATCGCGATCAACACCGATGGCTCGCTCGATGTCACCGAAACCATCCGCGTCACCGCCGAGGGCCGGCAGATCCGCCGCGGCATCTTTCGCGATTTTCCCCTGCGGTTCGAGGATGAGGCGGGGCGCGAAAGGCTGGTCGGCTTCGACGTCACGGCCGTGACGAAGAACGGCGAGCCCGAGCCCTTCCGCGTCGAGCGGTCGGCCCGGGTGGCGCGGGTCTATATCGGCGATGCCGATGTCATGCTGCAGCCGGGCACCTACACCTACCGGCTGAGCTACGTCACCGACCGGCAGCTACGCTTCCTGGACGGCCATGACGAACTGTTCTGGAACGTCACCGGCAATGCCTGGGCTTTTCCGATCGATGTCGCCCGCGCGACGGTCGACCTTCCCGGCGATGCCCGCGCGCAGGATCTGGTCGCCTACACCGGTCCGTTCGGCTCGCGCGCGCAAAATGCCCGCGCCGAACTGCGCGATGGCGGCCGCATTGCCTATTTCGAGACGACAGAGCCGCTCGGCCCGCGCGAGGGGCTGACCGTCGGCGTCGCCTTTCCCAAGGGGTTCGTCGCCCCGCCCACGGGCCGGCATCGGCTCGCCTGGTGGTGGCGCGACAATGCCGGCGAGGCGATCGCCATCGCCGGGCTGATCGGCGTGATCGTCTTTTTGTTGTGGGCCTGGAACCGGGTCGGGCGCGACCCGCCCGAGCAGATCGTCGTGCCGCGCTGGCAGCCGCCCGAAGGCGTCTCGCCGGCGCTCACCCATTACATCGCCAATCGCGGGCTGAGGGGGCAGGGCTTCACCGCGCTGTCGGCCGCCACGCTCAATCTCGCCGTGGGCGGCTTTCTCGAACTGGACAACCAGGCCGGCACGCTGACCATGAAGCGCACCACCAGGCCGGTCTTCGGCGCCGATCTGCCCGTCGGCGAGCAGGCCGTGGCCGGCAGGGTCGACTCCGCCGGCGGCGCCCTGACCATCGACAAGGGGCACGGCACCTTGGTCAAGTCGATGGTCGACAAGTTCACCTCGGCGATCGAGGGCGAGCATCGCTCGGTCTTCTACAAGGCCAATATCGGCTATGTCATCGCCGGGCTGGCCCTGTCGGCGGCGGTGACGTTTGCCGCGCTGGCCGCGGGCGGCGCGGCGGGCGAGACCTTCGCCGCGCTACTCCCGCTCGCCTTTGGCGGCGCGGTCCTGACCTTCATGGTCGTCAGGGCGGCGCAGGGCCTGCGTTCCGGGCTGGGCGGCAAGATCAATTTCGCCGTGCTCGTCTTCATCGCCGGCACCTTCGTGTTCAATGTCGGCATCCAGGGCCTTGGCCGCTTCGTCGATCTCATCGACCGCCCGGTTCTGGTCGGCGCGCTGGTCACGCTGTTGATGGTCAACGTGCTGTTCTTCTTCCTGATCGGCGCGCCGACCCCGCTCGGCCAGAAGCGCTCGGCCGAGATCGCCGGCCTCAAGCGCTATCTGTCCGTC
This sequence comes from Roseitalea sp. MMSF_3546, assembly GCF_030732865.1. GTDB lineage: Bacteria > Pseudomonadota > Alphaproteobacteria > Rhizobiales > Rhizobiaceae > Roseitalea. The sequence continues at coordinate 62,049 of NZ_JASHKB010000015.1, read as the reverse complement.
GCCGAGAAGGACCGCATGAACATGCTCGGCTCGCCCGAAATGTCGCCGCAGCATTACGAGACGCTGCTGCCCTATGCGGTGGCGCTGGGCGTCGAAAAGCCCTGGTCGGAAGCCTTCCAGAAATGGCTGACGGCCGCGGCGGCCGCCGGGGTTGCCACCGCCGTCGCCTATCACGGCCCGCGCTGGTACCGCGGCGACCCGTTCCGGGCCGATCGCATCGGCGATCAGATGGGCGCGATCGCCGGCGATCTGTCGAAGTCGATGACGGCTTCGATGCCGACGCCCAAATCCTCCTCGTCCGGCTTTTCCGGCGGCGGCGGGTTCTCCGGCGGCGGCGGCGGCGGTGGTGGTGGCGGCGGCTGGTGACAAGGCGTTTGGGGCTTGCTATGGCCCGCGCGATCACCAGCCAGCAAAGCCGCCCTAATGCCCGACCTGCTCATCGAACTGCTCAGCGAAGAAATTCCCGCGCGCATGCAGCAGAACGCCGCCGACCATCTGCGCAAGGCGGTCACCGGCGCGCTGGTCGATGCCGGGCTGACCTATGAGGGCGCGCGCGCGCACCATACGCCACGCCGTCTGGCGCTCGATCTGCGCGGGCTGACCGCGCGTTCGGCCGACCAGACCGAGGAGCGCAAGGGTCCGCGCGTCGATGCGCCCGAAAAGGCCATCGCCGGCTTTTTGCGCGGTGCGGGACTGGCCTCGGTCGACGAGGCCGAAGTGCGGACCGACCCCAAGAAGGGCGACTTTCTGGTCGCCGTCATTCGCAAACCCGGTCGCGACGCCGAGGCGATCATTGCCGAGGCGATGCCGAAGATCATCCGCGACTTTCCCTGGCCCAAATCGATGCGCTGGGGTGCGGCCTCGGCCGAGCCGGGCTCGCTGCGCTGGGTGCGGCCGCTGCAATCGATCCTGTGCACCTTCGGCCCGGAGACCGAGGACCCGGTGGTGGTCGACTTCACGGTCGACGCCATCGCATCGGGCAATCTCACGCGCGGGCACCGTTTCCATGCGGGCGAAGCGTTCACCGTGCGGCGCTTTGACGACTACGTCGCCGAACTCGAGCGCCGTTTCGTCATCCTCGATGCCGAACGGCGCAAGCGGATCATCGCCACGGACGCGCGCAATCTCGCCTTTGCCAACGGCATCGAACTGGTCGAGGATGAAGCGCTGCTGACGGAGGTGGCGGGGCTCGTCGAATGGCCGGTCGTGCTGATGGGCACGTTCGACGTTTCCTATCTGCGGCTTCCCGACGAGGTCGTGCGGCTGACCATCAAGGCCAACCAGAAATGCTTCGTCTGCCGTGACCCGGCGACCGGCAAGCTGACCAACCGCTTCATCCTGGTCGCCAATATCGCCGCCAGGGACGGCGGCGAGGAGATCGCGCGCGGCAACGCCAAGGTGGTGCGCGCGCGCCTTGCCGATGCGCTGCATTTCTGGAGCACCGACCAGGCGGACCTGCCCGATCTCGACAAGTATCGGCCCTCGGCGGACAGATTTGGGCTCGACCTTGCAAGGCCGCTCGACCAGCGCATGGCCAAGCTCGACCATCTGGGCGTGACGTTCCATGCCAGGCTCGGCACGCAGGGCGAACGCGTCGCGCGCATCGCGGCCCTGGCCGAGGAGCTCGTGGACGTGGTGGCCGACTCGGTGGGCTCGCTCCCCTTCTCCCCCCTTGTGGGGGAGATGTCGGCGCAGCCGACAGAGGGGGGTAGTGGTGCCGAGATCGACACACCCCCCTCTGTCACCGCCGGACGAGCCGGCGATGACATCTCCCCCACAAGGGGGGAGAGTGGGCGCCGGGACCTCCGCCATCTCGCCCGCCGCGCCGCGCATCTCGCCAAGGCCGACCTGACCACCGAGATCGTCGGCGAGTTCCCCGAGCTGCAGGGCGAGATGGGCGCCGAATATGCCCGCCTGCAGGGCGAGCATCCCTCCGTCTGCGCGGCGATCGAGGACCATTACAAACCGCTCGGCCCGACCGACACGGTGCCGACCGATCCTGTCGCGATTGCCGTGGCACTGGCCGACAAGCTCGACATGCTGACCGGCTTCTGGGCGATCGACGAAAAGCCGACCGGCTCCAAGGACCCTTATGCGCTCAGGCGGGCGGCGCTCGGCGTGATCCGGATCGTGCTGGAGAACGGGATCAGGCTGCGCCTGTCGCATCATGGCGTATCCGCCGACCTCCTCTCCTTCTTCCATGACCGCCTAAAGGTCTGGCTGCGCGACCAGGGCGCGCGGCACGATCTGATCGACGCGGTGCTGGCGGCGGGCGTCTCCCTCCCCCTTGAGGGGAGGGTCGCTGCGAGCGAAGCGAAGCAGCGGGATGGGGGGGGCGGCGCCATTCCCCCCACCCGGCCCGACGCTGACGCGCCGGTCCACCCTCCCCTTAAGGGGGAGGGAGAAACGGCTGCCAACGACGACCTGCTCATCGTCGTGCGCAAGGTCGAGGCGCTGCAGAAGCTGCTCGACAGCGAGACCGGCGCGAACCTGCGGGTCGGCACCGAGCGGGCGCTCAACATCCTCGCCGCCGAGGAGAAGAAGGACGGGGCAGGGGCGTTCGACGGCCCCGTGGATCGGTCGCTCCTGTCAGAGCCGGCCGAAAGGGAACTGGCCAACGTCATCGAGACCGTGGACGGCCATGTCGACGATCACATTGCCCGCGAGGACTATGAGGGCGCCTTTGCCGTCCTCGCCGAATTGCGGCCGGCGGTCGACGCCTTCTTCGAAGCGGTGATGGTCAATGCCGATGAGGCGACCCTGCGCGCCAACCGCCTGGCCATCCTGTCCGGCCTGCGCCGGACGACGCGCAAGCTCGCCGACTTCGCCAGGATCGCCGGCTGAGACGGAAAGCGCCCGGGATTGGACCCGGGCGTTGCGATTGTCGGACGTGCGTGACGTTCAGCGCAGTTCCACGCCGTCGAGCAGGTCGTCGGGCACCGCGCCCTCGGCGGGCATGCCCGGCGGCGGGCCTTCGCGGATCGGGCCTTCGTCTTCCATGCGCGCGAAGGAATCCTCGTCCATGGCGGACGGCCCCGGCGCCGGCGCCGCGCCTTGATCGTTGACGAAAGGATCCTGGCTTGTACCGTCGATCACGCGCGGCGTGCTCACCGGCACCGACGGTGCCGGAATGACCTCGGCGCTCGTGACGGCCGGCCCGTCGAACTCGACGAACAGAACCGACGGCATCGCGCTGTCCTGATAGATCGTATAGCCGGCATGCGACGGCGCGGTGGCCACGATCGCAGGAAGGCTCGCGGCCGCAAGGATTGCCAGGCTGTTTTTCATGGTCGCCGGTCCCGATTTTCTGTATCACCCGTCCCGCAAGCTACCCGGATCGCGTTGAAATGCCGTTTCCGAAACTGATGAATGGCCGGTTAAGGGTCAGCCCGCGCGGCGCGGGATCGACGCCGTGACCGCGCCCGCGCACACCGCCGGCACCGGCATCGTCGCGCCTGACGCCTCGGGGATCGCGCGCGTCGTCGCCGAACTTGCCGCCGGCTCGATCGTCGCCCTTCCCACCGAGACGGTTTACGGGCTGGCGGCCGATGCGACGAACGGCAGGGCCGTGGCGCGCATATTCGAGGCCAAGGGCCGGCCGCGCTTCAACCCGCTGATCTGCCATGTCGACGGGCTTGCCATGGCGCGCGCCAACGCCCTCTTCGACCCGCTCTCGGCGATGCTGGCCGATGCGTTCTGGCCCGGCCCGCTCACGCTCGTCCTGCCGCTGCGGCCCGACAGCAAAGTCCATGAACTGGTCACGGCCGGCCTCGACACCGTCGCGGTCCGGGCGCCGCGCGGCGTTGCGCGCGCGGTGATCGCCCGGCTCGGCCGGCCCGTCGCCGCGCCGAGCGCCAACCGCTCCGGCGCGATCAGCCCGACCACGGCGGCGGCGGTACGCGAAAGCCTCGGCGATGCCGTCCCGCTCATCTGCGATGGCGGACCGACCGGGGTCGGCGTTGAGTCGACGATCGTGCGCGTTCATGACGGCCGGATCGTCTGCCTGCGCCCCGGCGGTCTGCCGCTCGAGCAGATCGAGAAGGTCGCCGGCAGGCCCGTCGCCCGCGCCGGAGGCGATGGCGCCGTCACCGCGCCGGGCATGCTAGCCTCGCACTACGCGCCGGACATGGCCGTGCGGCTCAATGTCGCCGAGCTGCAACCGGGCGAGGCGCTGCTGGCCTTCGGGCCGGACCGCGCCGCTCGCTGGCAGCAGGCCGTGGCGGTCGAGAACCTGTCGCCGGCGGGCGATCTCGCCGAGGCGGCGGCCAATCTGTTCGCCATGATGCACGCGCTCGACGCCACGGGCGCGGCCTGCATGGCGGTCGAGCCGATCCCTGACCATGGCCTTGGCGAAGCGATCAACGACCGGCTGCGCCGCGCCGCCGCGCCGAGGCCAGCGCCGTGAACGACGCCCTGCGTACGCGCTTCGTCGACATTGTCGGCGCCCGCAACGCGGCGGTGACCGACGACGATGTCGCCCCGCATCTGCGCGAATGGCGCGGCCGCTGGACCGGACGCGCCGCCGCCGTGCTGCGTCCGGGCGCAACGGCCGAGGTTGCCCGGATCCTCGAGCTGGCAAACCGGACCGGCACGGCCATCGTGCCCCAGGGCGGCAATACCGGCCTTGTCGGCGGCCAGATTCCCGACGGGTCGGGCGATGCCGTCATCGTCTCCACCGCCCGGCTCGACAGGATCCGCGAGATCGACACCCAGGCGGATGCCATCACCGTGGAAGCCGGCGTCGTGCTCGCGGCGATCCATGATGCCACCGAGGCCCACGACCGGCTGTTCCCGCTTTCGCTCGCCGCCCAGGGCTCGTGTCAGATCGGCGGCAATCTTTCGACCAATGCCGGCGGCACCGGCGCGCTCGCCTATGGGGTCGCCCGCGACCAGTGCCTGGGGCTCGAGGTGGTGCTGCCGGACGGCTCCGTGCTCGACGGCCTGTCCAAGCTGAAAAAGGACAATACCGGCTACGATCTGCGCGATCTGTTCATCGGCGCCGAGGGCACGCTCGGCATCATCACCGCCGCCACGCTCAGGCTCTACCCCAGGCCGCGCGGCAAGGCGGCGGCGTTCCTCGCCGTCGGCTCGCCCGAGGACGCGCTGGCGCTGTTCCGCCGCGCGCGCGCGGTGGCCGGCACGGCGTTGACCGCCTACGAACTGATGGCCCGCATGGGCGTTGCCTTCACCTTGCGCCACATGCCCGGCATGCGCGATCCGCTGGCCAGGGCCTATCCGTGGTATGTGCTGCTGGAAATCTCCTCGGGCCGCTCGCTCGACGATGCCCGTGCCCTGCTCGACAGTATCGCCGAGACCGGTTTCGAGCACGGGCTGGTGCTCGATGGGGCCATTGCCGAAAGCGAGGCGCAGCGCCTCGCCTTGTGGCAATTGCGCGAGGCCATGTCCGAAAGCCAGATCCCCGAAGGCGGCTCGATCAAGCACGACATCTCGGTACCGGTCAGCGCGCTGCCGGCCTTCATGGCCGAGGCGGAAAAGGCGATCCTGGCCATCGTGCCCGAGGCGCGTCTGTGCCCGTTCGGCCATCTGGGCGATGGCAATCTGCACTACAACGTCTCGCAGCCCGTCGGCTGGGACCGGCAGGCCTTCCTCGATCTGACCGATCGGATCACGCCGGTGGTGTACGGGCTCGTGCGCGCCCATGGCGGCTCGATCTCGGCCGAGCACGGCATCGGCCAGATGAAGCGCCAGGAACTGGCCGCGACCAAGTCGCCGGTCGCGCTCGATCTGATGCGCCGCATAAAGGCGGCCTTCGATCCCAATGCGATCATGAACCCGGGCAAGGTGTTGTAGGCGCTGCCGACCAGGCTCTGCCGCGTATGGATACCGGCGGCCCGCTGCCCGGCCCGGCAGGCTTGAGACCGGCCGATCCGCTCAACCGCCGTCACTTGCCGGCATGGCCGCGCTCAGTCATCGTCCTTGGCGGGGCGGTATTCGCCGGTCACAGGGTCCTTGACCAGCGTGCCGACGGCCTTCGTCTTGCGCTCGCGCTCCTCGCGGCGCACGCGGGCCGACACCTTCTGCGCCTCGCGCACGAAGGCGCGATAGCCAAGGTAGCCGACCACGGCCACGGCGGCCAGAAACAGGATTTGGGGCATGATCACCTCGCTCGTTCGGCCGCCCGCGGCTCGCCGCGTGTCAAAGCCCGTAACGGTTCCACAGGGCGCGTTCCTCGAGCGCCGACAACAATCCCGACGAAAATTGCGCCGACAGCGCGGCCGGATCAAGCCCGCCGTTCCAGCCGACCCCGACGGGCGGACGCCGACCGAACAATCCGCGCGGCATGGTGACCAGCTTGAGCATCGTGTTCTCGCCAAAGCGCGCGCGCATGAAGCTGCGCATGTCGCCGATATCGTCGACCAGACCCAGTTCCCTCGCCTTCTCGCCGGCCCAGAAACGGCCCGTGAAAAGGTCCGGGTCGTCGGCGAGCTTGTCGCCGCGACGCGCCTTGACCAGGTCGATGAAGACCTGGTGCACATCGAGCTGGATCGCCTTGAGCCGCTCGATGTCCTCTTCTTTCTCCGGCTGGAAGGGGTCGAGCGTCGACTTGTTCTGGCCGGCCGTGTAAACGCGCCTCTCGACACCGAGCTTCTTGATCGCGTCGACAAAGCCGAAGCCGGCCGAAATCACCCCGATCGAGCCGATGATCGAGGACGGATCGGCGATGATCTCGTCGCCCGCCGCCGCGAGCATGTAACCGCCCGAGGCGGCCACATCTTCGGTGAAGGTGAACACCGGCTTGTTCTTTTCGTCGGCGAGGTCGCGGATGCGCTTGTAGATCAGGCGCGACTGCACCGGCGAGCCGCCCGGCGAATTCACGCTGATCGCCACCGCCGGCGCGCGCTTGATCGAAAAGGCCCGCGCCAGCGCCGGCGCGACCACTGCCAGCGACAATGCAGGCTGGACCGGCGAACCGCTGGCGGCGATCATGCCGCGCAGCCGCACCACCGGGATGATCGGCGTCGACTTGCGGAACTGTTTCGGCAGAAGCGGCGACAGGAGTTGGGTCAAGATCGTGAACCTTCGGTGGATTGCTGAACGACAATGTAAGCCGGGCGGCGGGCTGTGCAATGGCGCAACGCGCCACACCGTCGGGCGATCCGGCCGACGTTGTGTTTGACGTTTACGTCAATAGCCGGTAGCGCTGCGCCAAGGAGGACGCCATGTACCGTGCGCCCGTCGCGGACATCACCCACGCGCTCAGGCACGTCTGCGGACGTGGCGAGGCCCTCGCCGCGGGCCGGCTCGGCGATCACGCCGGCGAACTCGGCGACGATCTGATCGACGCGATCCTGGTCGAGGCCGGCCGGTTCGCCACCGAGCGCATCGCCCCGCTGCACCTGCCGGGTGACCGCCACGGCGCGCGACGTGACGAGGGCGGTGTCACCATGCCGCCCGGTTGGAAGCAGCTTTATGCCGACTGGATCGCCGGCGGCTGGAACGCGCTGGCCGGCCCCAGGGCCCATGGCGGACAGGGCCTGCCGACGACGCTCGCCATGGCGGCCATGGAAATGTGGTGTTCGGCTTCGATCGCCTTTGGCCTGTGCCCGACGCTGACGATGGGCGCGGTCGAGGCGCTCGATGCCCATGGCAGCGACGCGCTCAAATCGGTCTATCTGGAAAAGCTCGTCACCGGTGAATGGACCGGCACCATGAACCTGACCGAGCCGCAGGCCGGCTCCGACCTTGGCGCGCTGAAAACCCGTGCCGAACCGGCCGGCGACGGCACTTACCGGATCTTCGGCCAGAAGATCTACATCACCTATGGCGATCACGACCTGACCGACAACATCGTCCATCTCGTGCTCGCCCGCCTGCCCGACGCGCCGGCCGGCACGCGTGGCATCTCGCTGTTTTTGGTGCCCAAATTCCTGGTCGAACCGGACGGTTCGACGGGCGCGCGCAACGATGTCGTCTGCTCCGGCATCGAGCGCAAGCTGGGCATTCACGCTTCGCCCACCTGCACCATGATCTATGGCGAGGGCCGCTTCGGCGAAACGCCGGGGGCGATCGGCTGGCTGGTGGGCGAGGAAAATCGCGGGCTCAACTGCATGTTCACCATGATGAACAATGCCCGCCTCGCCGTCGGCATTCAGGGGGTCGCCGTGGCCGAGGCCGCCTTTCAGAAGGCGCGTGCCTACGCCAATGAGCGCCGCCAGGGCCGGGCGCCGGGCTGGAATGACGACGCCATGAGCCCGATCGTCCTGCACCCGGACGTCCAGCGCAACCTTCTGACCATGAAGGCGCTGACCGGCGCGGCGCGCGGCATCTGCCAGGCCTGCGCCCACGCCATCGACATGGCGCGCGGTGCGCCGCCGCACGCGCGCCCCTTCTGGCACGAGCGCGCCGGCCTGCTCACGCCCCTCGCCAAGGCGTTTTCCACCGATATCGGGTCGCAGGTCGCTTCGCTCGGCGTGCAGGTCCATGGCGGCATGGGCTATATCGAGGAGGCCGGCGCGGCGATCTACATGCGCGACGCGCGCATCGCGCAGATCTATGAGGGCACCAACGGCATTCAGGCCATCGATCTGGTCCAGCGCAAGCTGCCACTGTCGGATGGCGCTTGCGTGAATGCCTATTTGGACGAACTGGCGACGATCGTCGATCGCGTCAGGGCGGCGAATGCACCGGGCTTGGGCGAAACCGCGCGCTGTCTCGATACCGCGCTCGCCGATCTGCGCGCCGCCACCGCCTGGCTGCTGGCCCGGCTCGACGACGGCGACAGGCCGGCCATGCTCGCCGCCGCAACGCCCTATCAGCACCTGTTCGGGCTCGTCGCCGGCGGTGCGTGTCTGGCCGCGGGTGCGCTGGCCGAGGCGCCCGATTCCGGTGAGCGCATCGCGCTGGCGCGCTTTTATGCCGAAAACCTTCTGGCGCAGGCCACCGCCCTGCGCGATCGCGTCGAACACGGCGCGGCGAGCCTTCACGCCGCTGCCGAACACCTGGTGGGACCGTGACCGAGACCAGCCAAACCGTCCTCGTCGAACGCCATGGCGCGATTCGGATCGTCCGGCTGAACCGGCCCGACAAGAAGAACGCGATCACCCGCGCCATGTACATCGCCATGGAGCGGGCGCTGGCCGAAGCCGAGGCCGACGACACCGTGCGGGTCCACGTCGTGCTCGGCCGGCCCGGCGCCTTCTCGGCGGGCAATGACATCGCCGACTTCCTCGCCTTTGCCGAAGGCGGTCAGATGGGCGCGGAGGTGTTCTGCTTGCTTGACCGCGTGGCGCGACTTGAAAAGCCGCTTGTCTCGGGCGTCGACGGGCTCGCCATCGGCATCGGCACAACGCTCAACCTGCATTGCGACTTGACCTTTGCCACGCCCGCCGCCGTCTTCCGGACGCCGTTCGTCGACCTCGGTCTGGTGCCCGAGGCCGCCTCGAGCCTGCTCGCGCCGGCGCTGATGGGCCATCAGCGCGCCTTCGCCATGCTCGCCATGGGCGAGACGCTGAGCGCCGAACAGGCGCGCGAGGCGGGCCTCGTCTACCGGATCGTCGCGGCCGAGGCGCTGGAGGCGCGCGTGCTGGAGGCGGCCGAGGCGCTCGCCGCCAAGCCCGCACAGGCCCTGGCGCTGACCAAGAGGCTCCTCAAGGGCGACCGGCAGGCCGTGCTCGATCGCATCGCGCTCGAGGCGGACCATTTCGCCGAGCGGCTGCAATCGCACGAGGCGCGCGCGGCCTTCAAGGCCTTCATGGGGCGCAAGCGCTAGCCGACCTTTTCGCCCCAGAGCAGGCATTCGCGATTGCCGTCGCCGCCGGCGATGGGCGAGGGGACTAGTCCGCGCGCGCGCCAGCCCGACTGCGCGTCGAGCCAGGCCCCGATGTCGCGCGCGGCCGCCTGCGCGTCGTCCGGCGCCACCAGCCCGCCCTTGCCGATCAGCGCGCGGCCGACCTCGAATTGCGGCTTGACCAGCGCCACCAGATGCGCGCCCGGCGCGGCGAGCGCCAGCGCCGGCGGCAGCACGAGCGTCAGCGAGATGAAGCTCGTATCGCACACGACCACCTGCGGCGCCGCGCCGCCCAGATGCGCCGGGCTCAGATCGCGCGCATTGACGCCCTCGATCAGCCGGACGCGCGGATCGGCGCGCAGGCTTTCATGCAACTGGCCATGCCCGACATCGACGGCTGTCACCCGTGCCGCACCGTGTTCCAGCAGCACCTGCGTGAAGCCGCCGGTCGACGCGCCCAGATCAAGGCACGCTGCGCCGGCCACCGGCACGTCGAACGCCGCGAGCGCCGCCTTGAGCTTGAGCGCGGCGCGCGAAACATAGCCGCGGGCCGGATCGTCGACCGCGATCGCCGCATCGGGCGGGCAGGCAAAGGCGGGCCTGTCGATCACGCTGCCCTCGACGCGCACCGTGCGGCGCACGATCGCATCGCGCGCCCGCGAGCGGGTCGCGAACAGCCCGCGCTCGACGAGCAGATGATCGAGGCGTTTGCGTGTGCTGGCGGCCATGACCCGACATGGCCGAGCCGGTGCGTCCGCGCAAGCTCGTCAGACCGAACCGACGAAGACGACGCGGACCGGCCGCTTCGAGGGCTCGTACGGGCGCTCGCGCATCAGCAGCTTCGCCGGGCCGCTGAAGGGCGCCACGCGCGGCAGCAGTTCGGGCAGGCGACCATGCGCCGGCACCGACCGGGTCGTCACCGGATCGGGCACGAACACCGGCTCCTGGTCGAGCGCGAAGCCGCCGCGCATCGCGCCCATCTGTGCACCGACGCGGTCGGCCACCGCCAGTGCGAGAGCGCGGTCGTATTTCGGCTGCGCCGCCGCACCGCTTTTCGCGATCATCACGATGATCGATACGGCCGAGATGACCAGCCGCAGCCTCGTCGATACGAAGTTCTTCATGTGCCCTGTCGCCCCTTGATCTTTTGGGCGGAAGGTAGCAGGGCGAAATTATGTCAGCGCAAACAAACGCGGTGAAAGTGAACGTAACGAACGCAGTGAAATTTGAGTAAAGGGACTCAATACGTCGCGTTAACTGTAATTGTTCATGGCAGCGGAATAAACTCCTCTTCGTCGCCCGGCACGATGTCGAAGCGTCCCGAACGCCATTCCTGCTTGGCCTGTTCGATGCGTTCCTTCGACGAGGAGACGAAGTTCCACCAGATGTGCCGCGGCGAGCCGATGGACGCGCCGCCGAAGACCATGAACGCGCCGCCGCCGGGCGAGCGCACGACGATCCGGTCGCCGGGCTTGAGCACCAGAAGCTGGTCGGCGGCGAAGCTGTCGCCGGCAAGCTCTATCGTCCCGTCGATGACATAGATCGCCCGTTCCTCGGTATCGGCGGGGATGTCGATTTCGCCGCCCGCATCCAGCGTGACGTCGACATAGAGCGTCTCGGCATATTGCGTGACCTGCGAACGCACGCCGTGGAACGCGCCGATCAGCACGCGGGCGCGCGCCTTGCCGCCATCGATCAGGCCCATCGTGTCGGCCGGCGTGTTCTCGAATGCCGGCGCCATCTCCTCCATGCCGTCGGGCAGGGCGAGCCAGGTCTGAAGGCCCGACATGCGCCGCCTCGACGACCGCAGTTCCTCGGGCGAGCGCTCCGAATGCACGATGCCGCGTCCGGCCGTCATCAGATTGATGTCGCCGGGCGCGATGACCATTTCGGTGCCCAGCGAGTCCCGGTGGCGGATCGTGCCGTCGAACAGATAGGTCACCGTCGACAGTCCGATATGCGGATGCGGGCGCACATCGATCGCCTGGCCCGGGCGGAAGACGGCCGGACCCATCCGGTCGAAGAAGATGAACGGGCCGACCAGCTTGCGCTGGCGCGAGGGCAGGGCGCGCCGCACCTCGAAGCCGCCGATATCCTTGGCGTTGGGCACGATCAGCGCCTCGATCGCATCGCACGCAAAGGCATCGCCCGCCTGCGGGTCCGGTCCGGGAAAAAAGCTCATGACATCACCTGTGCCGCCTCGTTTGCGCGAACATAGGCGGCGGCGAACCGCGCTGGCAGCCCGATATCGGACACACAGCGTTCACAGCCTGCCCGCGCATGCGGCGGCTGCGGCGCCCTCAGTCGCCCAGCGGCTCGGTGCCCGTCGCTTCGCCCGCCCGGCCTGTCTTGATCTTCTCGATCTTCAGTTCGGCGGCCTTGAGCAGCGTGTCGCAGCGCGCGCGCAGCGCCTCGCCGCGTTCGTAGATGGCGATGCTCTCTTCCAGCGCGACATCGCCGCGTTCGAGCCGATCGACGATCTTTTCGAGTTCGTCGAGCGCCTTTTCGAAGGGCAGCCCGCTGACGTCGGCATTGGGGTCGGTGTCGGCCATGATCGTCATCCCCGCATCAGCCGGTTGATATGCATCGCCGCCGAGGCGGCCAGCCCTTGCAGGTCATAGCCGCCCTCGAGCAGGCTGACGAGCCGGTTGTCGGCATGCCGGCCGGCGGCCTCGATCAGCCGCCCGGTCGCCCAGTCGAAGTCCTCCTCGACCAGATTGATGTTGGCGAGCGGGTCGCGGATATGGGCGTCGAAGCCGGCCGAGACGATGATCAGGTCGGGGCCGAATTCGTCGATGGAATCGAGCACGCGCGAGCGGAACGCCTCGCGAAAGGCTTCCCCCGCCGCGCCCGGCGACAGCGGCGCATTGACGATCGTGCCATGTTCGCCGGTCTCGTCCCGCGCGCCGGTGCCCGGATAGAGCGGCATCTGGTGGGTGGAGCAGTAAAGGACCGTCGCATCGTCCCAGAAGATGTCCTGCGTGCCGTTGCCGTGATGGACGTCCCAGTCGATGATCGCGACGCGCTCGGCGCCATGGGCCTTCTGCGCGTGCCGTGCGGCGATGGCGGCCGTGTTGAAAAGGCAGAACCCCATCGCCGTTTCCTTTTCGGCGTGATGGCCCGGCGGACGCGCCGCAACGAAGGCGTTGTCGAACGTGCCCGCGAACACGCCGTCCACCGCCGCCATGGCTGCGCCGATGGCGTGCATGGCCGCTTCCAGGCTCTTGGGGCTCGCCACCGTGTCGTTGTCGATGCGCACCATGCCCGTTTCGGGGATCGCGTCGCGGACCTTGTCCAGAAACCGTTCGGGATGGGCGAGCAGCACGGCCTCGTCGGGCGCGCGCGGGGCCTGGGCGCGGTCGAGCGCGGCGAAGGGGTCGGCGGACAGCGCCTCTTCGAGCGCGCGCAGCCGGTCGACCCGCTCGGGATGGCCCGGCGGCGTGATGTGCTGCTGAAAGATGTCGTGTTCGAAATAGCGCGTCGTCATGGCCGATATGTAATCGGTTCGGGCCTGGTGCGCCACCACGGCCGCGCCTGGGGCATGCTTATCCACCAGCGATCGCCCGGCGCGGGCCTCATCCCAGCTTTTCGGTCGCCGCGATGCGGATGCCGAACCCCTCAACGCCGATATAGCGCCGTTCGCGCGTCGAGTAGAGCCGGATCGACGCAATGCCGAGGTCGCGCAGGATCTGCGCACCAAGGCCGATCTCGCGCCATTCGTTCTCGCGCTCGCGCGCCTCGGCGTGCTCTTCGGTCAGCGGCCGGGCCGCGCCGCGCGCCACGCCCACCGAACCCTCGCGCAGATAGACCACGACGCCGCGTCCGTGTTCGGCGACCATGCGCTGGAGGATCTCGACCGGATCGCGTCGCGGCCCGAAGACATCGTCGACGACGCTTTCCAGATGCAGGCGCACGGGCACGTCCTCGCCGTCGCGCACATCGCCGACGACGATCGCCAGATGCTGCATCGGGTCCCATGGAAGGGTGTAGGCATGGGCCGTTGCCGGACCCGCCGCGGTCTCGACCCGCTGCTCCTCCAGCCGCTCGATGAGGGTCTCCTTGCGCTGACGATAGGCGATCAGGTCGGCGACCGATACGACCTTGAGCCCGTGCGCTTGCGCGAATTCGGTCACCTGCGGACCGCGCATCACCGTGCCGTCGTCATTGACCAGTTCGCAGATCACGCCGACCGGCGGCAGGTCGGCCAGCCGGCAAAGGTCGACGGCCGCCTCGGTATGGCCCGAGCGCATCAGCACGCCGCCCTGACGCGCCACCAGCGGGAAGATGTGGCCCGGCCGGACGAAATCGGCCGCCCCGGCATTGGGATTGGCAAGGTTGCGCACGGTCAGCGTGCGATCGTCGGCCGAAATGCCGGTCGTCGTGCCGTGCCTGTAGTCGACCGAGACCGTGAAGGCGGTCGCGTGCGGGGCGTCGTTCTCGGCCACCATGGGCGCCAGGTTGAGCCGCTTGGCCTCTTCGGGCGGCATCGGCGCGCACACGATGCCCGAGGTGTGCCGGACGATGAAGGCCATCTTTTCGGGCGTGGTGTGCACCGCCGCGACGATCAGATCGCCCTCGTTCTCGCGCCCGTCATCGTCCATGACGACGACGATCTCGCCGGCCTCGAAGGCGCGCAGCGCCTCGACGACTTTCGCCTGATCGTAGGCCATCATACCCGTCCAGTCTGTCCGCGATGGCGCAGATAGTGATCGACGATCGCGCAGGCGACCATCGCCTCGCCGATCGGCACGGCGCGGATGCCCACGCACGGATCGTGCCGGCCCTTCGTTTGCACCTCGACCTCCGCGCCATCCTTTGTCACCGACCTTGTCGGCGTCATGATCGACGAGGTCGGCTTGACCGCGAAGCGCGCCACCACCGGCTCGCCCGTGGCGATGCCGCCGAGGACGCCGCCGGCCTTGTTGGAGGCGAACACCGGCCGGCCGTCCTCGCCCATGCGCATCTCGTCGGCATTGTCCTCGCCGCGCAGCCGCGCCGCTTCGAACCCGTTGCCGATCTCAACGCCCTTGACCGCATTGATCGACATCAGGTGCGAGGCGATGTCCTGATCGAGCTTGGCGTAGATCGGCGCGCCGAGCCCGGCCGGCACGCCCGTGGCGACCACCTCGATGATCGCGCCGACCGACGAGCCGTCCTTGCGGATCGCGTCGAGATAGGCGGCGAAACGGTCGACGGCCTTGGCGTCGGGCGAAAAGAACGGGTTGCGGCCCACTTCCTCCCAGTCCCAGTTGGCCCGGTCGATGTCCTCGGTGCCCATGGCGACCAGCGCGCCGCGTACATCGAGGCCCGGCACGACCTTGCGCGCGAGCGCGCCGGCGGCGACGCGCGCGGCCGTCTCGCGCGCCGAGGAGCGCCCGCCGCCGCGATAGTCGCGCAGGCCGTATTTCATGTCATAGGTGAAATCGGCATGGCCGGGACGGTAGCGCGCCTTGATCTCCGAATAGTCCTTCGAGCGCTGGTCGGTGTTCTCGATCATCATCGAGACCGGCGTGCCGGTGGTGATCAGCGTGTCGGGATCGGCCTCGTCGGGGATGACGCCCGAAAGCACGCGCACCGCGTCGGCCTCGCGCCGCTGGGTGGTGAATTTCGACTGGCCCGGCCTGCGCTTGTCCAGAAACGCCTGGATCTCGGCGACGGTGAAGGCGATGCCCGGCGGGCAGCCATCGACCACGCAGCCCAGCGCCGGGCCGTGGCTTTCGCCCCAGGTGGTCACGCGGAAAAGATGGCCGAATGTGTTGTGCGACATGGATGACGTCCGAACTGGGCGGCTTGTAGACCAGTGATGGGGGCTTGCAAACCCGTCCGGCGGGCCGCGATCAGCGCAGCCAACCCGATGCGCGCCCGTCGAAGATGTAGATATTGTCCTGCGGCACCGGTTCGCGCACCGCCGTGTTGCCATCGATGCCCTCGAGCAGGTGCCGCGTGCCGCGAATGATCCCGCCATGGGTGACGATGACCGCCGGCCCGTCGAGCCGTTCCAGAACCCGGCGTGCGCGGACGGCGGCCATGGCGTAGCTCTCTCCGCCCGGCGCAAGGAACGTCCACTTGTCGGTTTCGCGCGCGGCGACCAGTTCGGGCTGCAGCGGTTCGAGCTCGGCCAGCGTATGCCCTTCCCATTGTCCGTACGTGACCTCCATCAGCGCATCGTCGCGGTCGAAATCCTCCGGATCGAGCGCAAGGCCCCGGCGCAGGATCGCCATGGTCTCCGATGCGCGCGAAAGCGGGCTCGCGACGAATCGCCAGCCCGCCCAGTCCCGTCGCTCGGCGGCCAGCATCCGGCCATAGGCGGCGGCCTGCCGGCGCCCGGTTTCGTTGATCGGGATGTCCTTGTGGCCCTGGAACCTCTGCTCGCGGTTCCAGTCGGTCTGGCCATGACGGATCATGTAGAAGGGGTGGGCAGGTTGAAAGGCCATGTGCACCGGGGTCGCCCGCCGACCGGCAAACGCGCTACTCCTTGGTGATGTCGGGTGCGTCGACGGCCTTCATGCCGACCACGTGATAGCCGCTGTCGGCGTGCAGCACCTCGCCGGTGACCGAGCGCGACAGGTCCGAGAGCAGATAGAGCGCCGAATCGCCAACCTCCTCGATCGTCACGGTCCTGCGCAGCGGCGAGTTGTATTCGTTCCACTTCAATATGTAGCGGAAATCGCCGATCCCCGAAGCGGCGAGCGTCTTGATAGGGCCGGCCGACAATGCGTTCACCCGGATGTTCTTCGGTCCCAGATCGACCGCCAGATAGCGCACGCTGGCTTCCAGCGCCGCCTTGGCGACGCCCATGACATTGTAGTGCGGCATCACCTTTTCGGCGCCGTAATAGGTCAGCGTCAGCAGCGAACCGCCATCGGTCATCAGCGGCTCGGCGCGACGCGCGATCTCGGTCAGCGAATAGACCGAAACGTCCATTGTGCGGCCGAAATTGTCGCGCGAGGTGTCGATGTAGCGGCCCGTCAGTTCGTCCTTGTCCGAGAATGCGACCGCATGGACGACGAAGTCGAGCCGGCCCCAGACCTCATGCAGCTGGGCGAACACCGCATCAAGGCTTGCGGGCTCGGTGACATCGAGATGGCCCACGACGATCCCGTTGACCTCCTCGGCCAGCGGTTCGACGCGCTTTCGCAGCGGATCGCCCTGATAGGTGAACGCCAGCTCGGCGCCATGGGCGGCGCAGGATCTGGCAATCCCCCAGGCGACCGAACGATTGTTGGCTAGCCCGATGACGAGGCCTCTCTTGCCCTTCATCAGGCCCGAACCGCTGCTCATGCCCGTTGCTCCGGATAGGTCGAGACGAGCCGGGATATTGCACAGCGGCATCGGGCCTTCAAGGCGCAAATGCCCGCGCCGTCACCGCTGCTGCCGGCGCCGGTCAGGCGGCGTCGTGCTCGGTCATCAGCGCCTCGAGCGCGCTTCGGTCGACGCCCTCGAGCGTGATGCGCACGATGGCGTAGAGATCGCCGCGCTTGCCGTCCTTGCCCGGCAGTCCGCGTCCGGGAACGCGCAGCCTCTGTCCCGAAGACGTCCAGGGCGCGATCTTCAGCGCGATCCGACCGTCCGGCGTGGGCACGGCCACCTTGCCGCCGGTGACGGCCGTCTTCAGATCGACATCGACATCGACGAGCAGCGAGCGGCCTTCGATGCGCATGTCGGGATCGGGCTTGATCCGCACCCTGGCGAGCACGTCGCCGCGATGGCCCGCCGGCCCCGCTTCGCCCTGGCCCTTGAGCCGGATCACCTGGCCGTCCTCGACACCCTTGGGCAGCGTCACCGCGACGGTGCGTCCGTCCTTGAGCGTCAGCTTGGCCTTGCCGGCCTTGATCGCGTCGCTGACGCTGACGGTCAGCGGAACCTCGATGTCGCGGCCCTTGGGCGGAGTGGCGCGCTTGGCACCATGCATGCCGGCGCCGCGTTCGCCGAACAGTTCGTCGATATCGACGTGAGAGAACGTCCGCCCGCCGCGACCGCCGGCCCCGCCGAAGCCGCCGCCGAACACGCTGCGCAGCACGTCCTCGGCATCGAGCCCGGCGCCGCCGCGCCCGCCGCTTCGATTGCCGAACATGTCGGCGAAGCCGTCGGCGCCGGTGAAGCCGTCGCCGCCCGGATAGCCGCGGAAGATCTCGTTGCCCTCGGCGTCGATCTCGCCCTTGTCGAAGCGCTTGCGCTTGTCCCCGTCGCCCAGGATTTCATAGGCGCGCGAGGCTTCGGCGAAGCGCTCCTTGGCCGTCGCGTCGTCCGGATTGGCATCCGGGTGATATTTCTTTGCCAGCTTGCGGTAGGCGGACTTGATCTCCGCCGCGCTTGCCGTCCTTGGGACGCCAAGCACCGCATACGGGTCACGCATGCATCCCTCCAATGCGTCAGAACTCATTGGGAATATGGGAAGAAAGGCGGCGCTATTCCAGTACCCCGCCGCAAGCGGGCGTGCGCGCCGGTCCGCTCAGCCCGCCCGCTCCGCGCCCGCCCGGCGCAGCGAGCGGGTCCACCAGCCCGAGCGGCGGTCCAGGCACACCTCGCCCCGGTAGAGGCTTGCCCCGTCATAGGCGTTGCGCGTGGCCGAGAACCTCCGGCAGGTCTGGCCGGCGATCTCCATTTCGGCGATATCGGTGATCTCGCCGTTCGATCCGGTGGCCGCGCTGGCCCAGGGCAGGGCGCCATCGACAAGGCGATCGGGGTCGGCCGCCGTGACCGCCAGCCGGATCGTGTCCTCGTCGATAAGCCGGTCCGTGGCCCCGGCATCGGCGCCCGCGCGTGGCTCGAACGGGTCGACGGCGATCGACGGCGTCGCCTCGGCCATGGAGATCGAGCCGGTCGTCAGCACGTCGTCGACGCCCCTGCCGGTCATCGAGCAGCCGGCGAGCAGCGCGCAGCACAACGCGGCCATGGCCGGGCGCCGGGCTGCGGCGAAGATCGGCTTGACACTGCCGGCACGCGGAACAAATTTGCCTTGCATCTCACTTCCGGCACTTCAAGCCGAACAAAACAACCCCAGATTGAGGCCACTATGACGCAGCTTGGGTTAACAGATCGTGACACCGGGCTGGACGACGACCCGCTGGCGCTCTTCGCGGCCTGGCTGGCCGATGCCGAACGCTCCGAGCCGAACGACCCGACGGCGCTGTCGCTGGCCACCGTGGACGCGGACGGCCTGCCCAATGTGCGCATGGTGCTGCTGAAGGGCTACGATTCGCGCGGCTTTGTCTTCTACACCAATTTCGAGAGCCGCAAAGGGGTGGAACTGCTTTCCAGCAAGAAGGCGGCGATGTGCTTTCACTGGAAGTCGCTGCGCCGCCAGGTGCGCCTGCGCGGCCCGGTCACGGTGGTTTCGGACGAGGAAGCCGACGCCTATTACGCGTCCCGGCCGCGCGGCAGCCGCATCGGCGCCTGGGCCTCGCGCCAGTCGCGGCCGCTCGAAAGCAAGTTCGCGCTCGAAAAGGAAGTCGCGCGCTACACGGCCCGCTATGCCATCGGCCCGATCCCGCGTCCGCCGCACTGGTCCGGCTTCCGCCTGTCGCCGACCTATGTCGAGTTCTGGCAGGACGGCAAGTTCCGCCTGCACGACCGTTTCGTCTTCACGCGCGCGGGCGAGCAGGCTCCATGGGCCGTGACGCGATACTACCCATGAGCGAGTGCTTCGGGCGGCGCGCGCCTTGACGCGCATCAAGCCCGTCGGCGCCCGCCCGCAATAGGATAGGGCCGTGTCGGGCCACGCATGGGAGGCGAACATGGAAGTCAAGACGGTCAATGTCGACGAGACGCCCTATCTTTATGTCGAAGGCAGCGCACCGGCGAACCCCGATGCCGTTGGCGCGGCGATGGGAGAGGCGTTCGGCAAGGTGATGGCCTTCATCGGTCAGCATGGCCTGACGCCGACCGGAATGCCGATGTCGGTCTACTACACCTATGATCCCGAACAGATGGCGTTTCGCGCCGGCATACCGGTCAGCGCCGACGATGCCGGCAAGGCGCAGGGCGAGATCAAGGCCGACGTCACGCCCGCCGGCGAGGTCCTGCACTTCGTCCATGTCGGCCCCTACGACAAGCTCGCCGAGGCCTACGGCCAGGCCGAACAGGAGGCCAGGAAGACCGGCCGCGGCCTGGGCACCCCGACCTGGGAGGTCTATGCGAACGATCCGGGCGAAACCCCGCCCGAGCAATTGCGCACCGAGGTCTTTTCGGTCCCCGGGCCGGTCTGGTAGGCTGTCCGGGTCGGATCGCGGCGAGGGGCCGGACCGGCGCCGACCGTTCGTCGTGGCGCGTTGCTGCGCGCCGCGTCCGATTTGTGACCATTGCGGGTTCATATCGTCAGTTGATGTCGCATCCGGGCGCGCCTTCGTGCGCCCATTGCGCATGCTGGCTGCCGGCGTCCCGCGCAACAAGCCAAGGCCATTTCATCATGTCCGTATTTGCAGAACCCATGCCTATCAATGGCGCCGTCCCGGGCGCCGACGACACCCTGGGCGGTCGCATCGTTGCGGCGCGCGAGGCCCGCGGCCTGTCGACGGCCCAGCTCGCCCGCCGGCTCGGCGTCAAGTCGGCGACCCTGCAGAACTGGGAAAGCGACCGCTCCGAGCCGCGCTCGAACAAGCTTTCCATGCTGGCCGGGCTGTTGAACGTCTCGCCCACCTGGCTGATCAACGGTCGCGGCGAGCCGCCATCCGGTTTCGACGCCGGTCCGATCGATGTGCCGCAAACCCGCCTCCAGCTCATCGAGATCCGGCGCAAGGCGGACCGGCTGGTTGCCGATATCGACGCTCTCCTGGCACGGCTGGACTGAGGTTTCAGCCGGGCGAAAAAGCCCAGCATTTGCGACCATTTGCGACGCCATGCTTTTGAAATTGCATGGTGTTTTACGCTTCCTTAAGACCGCCGGTCTATCACTTGCGCTGTGGGGAAGGTCCGTACGGGACCGCTGCCCGCCGCCCGATGCCATTGCCGGCAGCCGGGTCTGGCGGCGGCCGGTCCGACGGACCCTTGGTGAAGGGCGCGACCGCAGCGGCGCGCCTTGAGCGGACGAAACGGGGATTGAAGGGCGGGCTCATATGGCCAGGGGCGGCAAGAAGAAGGATGGCGGGTCCGTGCCCAAGTCCGAGCCCGGTACGCTGCTCGTTCTCATCCAGTTCGTCTGTGCAATCGTCGCCTTTGCATCGCTTGTCGTGCTGCTGGTCGGGCTGCTCGACATTGGCGCCTATGGCATGGCCGAGATGTTGCGCGGCTATGCGCTGATCCCGCTGGGCCTTTTCGTCTTCGGCGGACTGGGCGCGATCATGCCGGCGATGACCGTCCGTTCGGCCGAGGCGCAGGCCGTCACTGCCAGGATGGGCGAACTTGAGGCCAGGCTGAACGAGCGCATCGAGGCCTTGCAGACGCGTGTCGACACCCGGATCGGGGACGACAATCAGACGCTTCGCGAGGAGAACAAGGCGCTGCAGGCCAGCCTTGACGAATACCGGCAGGCCGAACGCGCCAAGATCGCCGACGAGGTCGAGAAACTGCGGGCGGTCAATTGCGAACTCGAGGACCAGATCAGGCGCTGGGCGATCGGATCGGTCGACCAGGCCATCTCCGACACCGGCGACGAGAGCGTAAGGGTGGCCTGAACCATGCCGACGCCGTCCCGTTCATCCGCGCCCTTGCCATTGGCGCCCTTTTCACGTGAGCACGCCCGATGACCCAGCAGGCCACAGCGCAGCAGCCGCTGCTTCCCGTCCGGCGCGATGCCGGCCCGGACGACCCCTTCCGGCTTTCGGACGAGGCGCTCGAACTGGCGCGTCAGTACGACACCCCGCCCGAGCCCGAGGTCTACAATGTCTGGTACGCCTATGCCTCCGGCCGCTGTCCGGATCTGAACAGGCGCATCGAAACGCTGATCGCCAGGGGCGCCGAGCCGAGCACATACGATCTGGCCGAGATCGGCCAGGAGGTGCTGGTCGACAACGACGCCGACCGGCTGGCCCGTCAGGCCAATGAGCACCTGCAATCTGAGATGGATGGCGTGCTGAGCTTCATCCGCTCCTATCTCGACTCGGCCGAGCGCTATCAGGGTGCGATCGATACCAGCACGCAGTCGCTCAATTCGGCCTCGACGCCGGCCGAACTCGAGATGATGATCGCGCTGGTCATCCGCGAGAACCAGCGCATCCGCGCGCAGACGCGCCAGCTCAGCGACAGCCTTCGCGAGACGCAGAACGAGATCGTCGCGCTTCAGGAAAAGCTCGAGAAGTCGCGCGAGGCCGAACTGCACGATCCCATGACGGGCCTGCCCAATCGGCGGTACTTCCAGCGCGCCTTCGAAGCCGAATTGCGCAATGCGCAGGAGGCCGGCACGCCATTGACCTTCGCGCTCGCCGATATCGATCATTTCAAGTCGGTCAATGACCGCTTCGGCCATCAGATCGGCGACGAGGTGCTCAAATTCGTCGGCAATCACCTGCGCGACAGGCTCGGATCGCATGGCAGTGTGAGCCGCTATGGCGGCGAGGAATTCGCCATCATCCTGCCGGACATGGCGCGCGCCCAGGCGAGCGCGGTGCTCGACGAGGCGCGAAGTCACCTCAGCGAGGCGCGGCTGGTGACCTCGCGCACGCGCAAGCCGATCGGCGAGATCACGATCTCGATCGGTATCGCCGATTTCCGGGCGGACGACACCGCGGCATCGCTGTTCCGGCGTGCCGACGAGCAGCTCTACGGCGCCAAGGACGGTGGCCGCAACCGCGTCATGTGACCGCCGCGCCTGCCGCCTGCGAGGCGATTGACATCGGTCAACGACGCCGCCGGCCCACGCATCGATGATCGGCGCGACCACAAGAGGAAGCGCCATGGCATTCGATGGACTGATCACCCGCCTCAACATGCTGTTCGCCGAGATGGAAAACCAGCCGCACGACGACCATGAACTGCTCTTCCAGATCCATGCCGAACTCGAACAGATGAAGGCCGAGGGGCTTCCGCTGCCCGCCGATCTGGTGGCCCTGGAAGCGCGCCTTGAGGAGGAATTCTCCAGACGCGGCGTCGATCGACCATCGCCGACCGCCTGACCGAGGACACGGTCGTTGACTTGCGCGGGGAACGGCCGGTGCCGGCCGGAGGCGAGCCTGTTGCGGTGCACCCGGCGCGGTGATGCTCAACGAGCCTAAGTGGGGGCGAGGGGTGGCGCGGCGGGACTGCCCGCTTTTTCACCGCCTTCGGCCATCTCGATGGGAATGGCGCAGTCGAACCGATAGCCGTCGTCGATCTCGATGTCGAATTTGCCGCCCCATTTGTCGGCGATCAGCGCGCGCTTGAGCTTGGAGCCGAAGCCGGTTCCACCGCCCTTGCCGGGCGCCGCACCGGTGCCGCCAAAGCTCGTCCGGGCGTCGATCCACTGCAGCTTCAGCACGCGGCCGTCCTCGCCGGTTCGGACCACGCGCCAATTGATGCGAACCTTGCCCTCGGGCTGGCCCAGCGTGCCGTATTTCGCCGAATTGGTGGCAAGCTCGTGCAGCACCAGGCCCAGGTCGAAGCACAGTTCGGGCAGCAGCACGATGTTGCGGCCCTCCATTTCGTAGCGGCCCGGAAAGGGCCGCAGCGTTTCCTCGACAACGCCGGTCAGCCGCGTCGACGCCCAGCCATTGCGCGCAATCGATTCATTGGTGCGCGAGAGCGCCGAAAGCCGTTCACGGAACGCCTTTTGCGCTTTGGCGGGGTCGTCGGTTCCGGCGAAGCTCTGGTTGGCGATGGTGTTGACCAGTTGCAGCAGATTCCCCGAGCGATGCGCCATTTCCCCGACCAGCAGCCGCAACTGCGTCTCGGTCTCGGCATGGCGCGCGCTGCTGGAGACCACATTGGCAATGCTGACGAGCGTGTCGACATCGAACTGGTCGAACGAGCGCACCGTGGTCGCATGTACGCCGAACACGCCGAAGGGCCGTCCGGCCGCACCGGCGATGACGACGCTCATGCCGCTGCGCACATCGTGATCGTGCAGCAAGGGCGGTCCGCTGAATCGGGTCTCCTGGCGAAGATCGGTGACGATGACGGGTTCGTCGCTCATCAGCGTGAAGCCGGCCTGGGAGTCCTTGTCCGTGCCGACGCTCGCCTGGCCGACCAGCCCCTCATTCCAGCCGATGCCCGCCTTGAGCGTGAGCTGATCCGCCGAGCGTTCGAATTGCAGGATCTTGGCAAGCGGCACCTCGAACAGCTCGGCCGCCGTCTCCACGGCCCGGTCGAGCACCGCCTGCAGATCCGAATGGGTCAGCGCGAACCGGCTCAGCGCCTCGATCTTCTCGTTGCGCCTTACGCGCCGGGCGAGCGCCTCCTCGGCGGTGACACGCGCGGTCACGTCGCGGCAGGTGCCGGACACCTCGCCGCCATGGCCCGCGGCGGTCAACTCCAGCCAGCGCGGCGAATGCGCGCCAAGGCTGGGCGTGTGATATGTCAGCGTGAAGGCTTCGCCGGTGCGCGCGCATCGTTCGATCGCGCGCATGACGCGATCGCCCTGTTCGGCGCCGACCGCGTCGCGAAACGTCGCTTCGTAGCCGTCGAGCGAGCCCTCTGGCAGGGCATGCAGCCCGTCGGCGTCGCCGATCCAGGAAAATCGCTGACGTGCCGGCGACCACGACCAAAGCACGATCCCCGCCCGTTTGGCGACGATCGGATCGAAGCTGAACCGCTCTTGGCGGGTGCGCTGTCGTTCGAGTGTCATGGAACGAGTGTCATGGAAATTGTCGAGCGCTCCCTTCCCGCCCCGTCCGCTGCACCCACAGGGGCCACCGGCAGCATGCCGTTGTCCAGCCTATCACCCTCTCATGCCGCAAGGTCATCGGCAATTAACAATGACACATGCACTGCAACAATGCATCGCCGGTCGCCGGCGCCGGTCACGCCTCGGTGCCGCCCACCGTCATCCGGTCCATCCTCAGATGGGGCTGGCCGACGCCGACCGGCACGCCCTGGCCGGCCTTGCCGCACATGCCGATGCCGGTGTCCAGCCTGGTGTCGTTGCCGACCATCGAGACCCGGTGCATCGCGTCCGGTCCGTTGCCGATCAGCATGGCGCCCTTGACCGGATGGGCCACCTTGCCGCCCTCGATCTTGTAGGCCTCGGTGCAGGCGAACACGAACTTGCCCGAGGTGATGTCGACCTGCCCGCCCCCGAACGAGACCGCATAGATGCCGTCATCGACCGAAGCGATGATCTCCTCGGGCGTGGCATCGCCGCCCAGCATGTAGGTATTGGTCATGCGCGGCATCGGCACGTGCTGGTAGCTCTCGCGCCGGCCGTTGCCGGTCGGCTTCATGCCCATCAGCCGTGCATTCTGCCGGTCCTGCATGTAGCCGACCAGCTTGCCGTCCTCGATCAGCACGTTGTGACCCGAGGGCGTGCCCTCGTCGTCGATGGTCAGCGAGCCGCGCCGTTCGTCGATCGTGCCATCGTCGACCACGGTCACCCCGCGGGCGGCGACCTGCTCGCCCATCAGCCCGGCGAAGGCCGACGTGCCCTTGCGGTTGAAGTCGCCTTCCAGCCCGTGTCCGACCGCCTCGTGCAGCATCACGCCGGGCCAGCCGCTGCCGAGCACGATGTCGAACGTGCCAGCCGGCGCGGGACGCGCTTGAAGATTGACCAGCGCCTGGCGCAGCGCGTCGTCGGCCGCCGCCTGCCAGCTTTCGGTGGCGATGAAGTCGCCGAACGACTGCCGCCCGCCCATGCCGTGGCTGCCGGTCTCCTGCCGGTCGCCCTCGCCGACGATGACCGAGATGTTGACCCGCACCAGCGGCCGGACGTCGCGGGCGATTTCGCCATCGGCGCGCACGATCTCCACCATCTGCCATGAGGCGGCGAGCGAGGCCGAGACCTGGCGCACCCTGTCGTCCTTGCCGCGCAGATAGGCGTCGATCTGCTCCAGCAGCTTGACCTTGGCGGCAAAGGAGGGCTCGCCGATCGGGTTGAGATCGCCGTAGAGCTTCTTGTTGGTGCGCGCCGGCGGTTCGCTGTAGCGGCCCGAATGCCCGCGCGTGACCGCACCGACCGCGTCGGCGGCGCGGCGCAGCGCGGCTTCGGAAAAATCGTCCGATTCGGCATAGCCGACCGCTTCGCCGGCCACCGCCCGCAGGCCGAAGCCCGATGCGGTGTTGAACGCCCCGGTCTTCAGCCGGCCATTGTCGAAGCCCAGCGTTTCGCTTTCGCGGTATTCGAGGAAAAGCTCGCCGTCATCGCTCGCACCCAGCGTGTCGGAGACGAGATCGCGCACGCGGGCCTCGGAAATGTCGAAGCGGGTCAGAAGGCCGGTCTGCATGATGGGCTGCCTTTCGGGTAGGGTCTGTTTCCTGACCATTTAGGCGGAGCCGTGGCCGGTTTCACCCCCGCATCATGCGGCCCCGGTCAGGGCAGCGCCTCGAAGCCCTCGGTGAAGCCGGCCAGATCGACCGGCAGGCCGATGCCTTCCTCGGGCGTGTCGAAGACCGTGAACGTCGCCGTCTTGCCTTTCTTCAGGCTCTCCAGAAGCTGATCCTCGAGGATGACCTCGGCATAGCAGCCATCGGCAAAGCAGCGCACGAAATAGGCCCGGCCCATGTCGCGCCCGTCGATGTGCAGGCCCAGCCCGTTCGGCAGCAGCACGCCCAGCGGCGCCTGGATGCGCAGGATCTGCGCCTTGCGGTCGGCGGTCTTGAACGCCGAGACCGAAAGCCCGATTTCCGAGCGGTCATAGTCCTCGACGGCCTGCATCAGGACGCACTGCTCGTTGGCAGCCCCCGGCGGCGTCGCGCAGCGCAGGTCCCAGAAGCCGTATTTGGCGCGCACGGTCTGCTGCTGGGCGTCCGCCGGCGAGGCGAGGATCGCGGCGGCGGCCGCGAGCGCGGCGCACGCCGAAACGGCAAGCGTGGCGAGCGTGCCGCGCCGGCGATGGCGTGGCACGTGTTCGGTGTTGGAGGCGGATGGGTTCACGGCGAGGTCCTTGTCGTGCTCCGGTGCGCGGGTCGATTGATCCGGCAGGCCGAATCGGTTTGCAGCGCGCCATCATCATGCAATGGCCGGGCGCCGATTGTCACCAATGCCGGCGTGGCGCCCCACTGCGCTGCGTTACGGCCATGACAAACGGCGCAAACGGGCGAAAACATGGCAGATCGGACCCTTCGCACCGGCGTCTGCGGCGTGGCGCCCGGCCTGTCGCAAGCCTTGCCAGGCGCGATCGGAAGGCGCGCCGCCGGCCGCTGTGCCGCGTCCGGGCAAGCGCCGAAATGACGCACGAATTGGCCGATGATCCAGTTGCGGTGATGGGCATATTGTGGTTCTACGTCGCCTCGTGGGCGAAGCCGAGGCGAGCCGTCCGCCAATATCGGGAGACCAAGCGTGTCGAAGACCAGTCGTTTGCGCCTTTGCGCGACAGCCATTGCAACCCTGATCGCCCCTGCTGCCCTTGCTGCGCAGCCCGAGGAATGGCAGTTCGGCTTCCAGCGGGCCGCCACCGACGTCATGGAGCAGATCATCTGGTTCGAGCGTTACACGCTCGTCTTCCTGGTGCCGATCGTGCTCCTGGTGATGGCGCTGCTCGCCTGGGTACTGATCCGCTACCGGGCCTCGGTCAATCCGGTCCCGTCGCGCACGAGCCACAACACGCTGGTCGAGGTCGTCTGGACGGTCGGCCCGATCGTCGTGCTGCTGTTCCTCGCCGTTCCCTCCTTCCAGCTTCTGACCAAGCAGTACTCGCCGCCGACCGAGCCCGAACTGACGGTCAAGGCGACCGGCTATCAGTGGTACTGGGGCTATGAATACCAGACCGACGACGGCGAGGAGATCGTCTTCGACCAGATCATGCTGCGCGACATCGATCGCGCCGAGCAGCAAAAGCAGGATCTGGAAATCTATCCGCGCCTGCTGTCGGTCGACAACGAACTGGTCGTGCCCGTCGACACCACCGTGCGCGTGCTGGTCACCGCCGGCGACGTGCTGCATTCATGGGCCGTTCCGGCCTTCGGCGTGAAGATGGACGCGGTTCCCGGCCGGCTCAACGAAACCTGGTTCCGCGCCAACAAGGAAGGCCTTTATTACGGCCAGTGCTCGGAGCTTTGCGGCAAGGACCATGCCTACATGCCCATTGCCGTGCGCGTGGTCAGCCGCGAGGACTACGACGACTGGCTGGTCGCGGCCCGCAGCGACGTCGGCGAGGCGAACCGCACGCTGATCGCCACGCTGGAGGCGCGCCGCAGCCTCGCCAATCTTAACGAAGAATAAAGACAAGGCCTTTTCAGGAGTTCGTTTCATCATGTCCGACGCCGTCGCCCATTCCAGCCACGATCACGGAGCCCCCGCCGGCTTCGTCAATCGCTGGCTGTTTTCGACCAACCACAAGGACATCGGCACGCTCTATCTGATCTTTGCGATCATCATGGGCGTGCTTGGCGGGTTCCTGTCGGTGATGATGCGCTGGGAGCTGGCCGAGCCGGGCATCCAGATCTTCCACGGCCTGGCCTCGATGGTCTACGGCGTCGAGGGCGATGCGGCCGTCGATGCCGGCAAGCAGATGTACAATGTGTTCACCACGGCGCATGGCCTGATCATGATCTTCTTCATGGTCATGCCGGCGCTTATTGGCGGTTTTGCCAACTGGATGGTGCCGATCATGATCGGCGCGCCGGACATGGCGTTTCCGCGCATGAACAACATCTCGTTCTGGCTGCTGCCGCCCGCGGCGATCCTGCTGGTCATTTCCATGTTCATGCCCTCCTCGCCCGGCGCCCACGGCGTCGGCGGCGGCTGGACCATCTATCCGCCCTATTCGACGACCGGGCAGCCCGGCCCGGCGATGGATTTCGCCATCCTGTCGATCCACATCGCCGGCGCCTCCTCGATCCTGGGCGCGATCAACTTCATCACGACGATCTTCAACATGCGCGCCCCCGGCATGACGCTGCACAAGATGCCGCTGTTCGCCTGGTCGGTGCTGATCACCGCCTTCCTGCTGCTGTTGTCGCTGCCCGTGCTGGCCGGCGCCATCACCATGCTGCTCACCGACCGCAATTTCGGCACCGCCTTCTTCAACCCGGCCGGCGGCGGCGACCCGATCCTGTTCCAGCACCTGTTCTGGTTCTTCGGCCATCCCGAAGTCTATATCCTGATCCTGCCGGCCTTCGGCATCATCAGCCACATCGTGTCGACCTTCTCCAAGAAGCCCATCTTCGGCTATCTTGGCATGGCCTATGCGATGGTCGCCATCGGTGTGGTCGGCTTCATCGTCTGGGCGCACCACATGTACACCGTCGGCCTGTCGCTCAATGCGCAGCGCTATTTCGTCTTCGCCACCATGGTGATCGCGGTGCCCACCGGCATCAAGATCTTCTCGTGGATCGCCACCATGTGGGGCGGCGCGATCGAACTGCGCACGCCGATGCTCTGGGCGATCGGCTTCATCTTCCTGTTCACCATCGGCGGCGTCACCGGCGTCCAGCTCGCCAATGCCGGTCTCGACCGGGCCCTGCACGACACCTACTACGTGGTCGCCCACTTCCACTACGTGCTGTCGCTGGGCGCGGTGTTCGGCATCTTCGCCGCCTGGTACTACTGGTTCCCGAAGATGTTCGGCTACATGTACAACTCGACCATCGCGCGGGTGCATTTCTGGGTCACCTTCGTGGGCGTGAACCTGATCTTCTTCCCGCAGCACTTCCTGGGTCTGGCCGGCATGCCCCGCCGCTACATCGACTATCCGGACGCCTATGCGGGCTGGAACATGGTCTCCTCCTGGGGGTCCTACATCTCGGCGATCGGCGTGCTGATCTTCCTTTACGGCGTGTTCGAAGCCTTTGCGCGCAAGCGCGAGGCCGGCGCCAACCCCTGGGGCGAGGGCGCGACCACGCTGGAATGGCAGCTTTCCTCGCCGCCGCCCTACCACCAGTGGGAACAGTTGCCGCGCATCAAATAGGCATCGAGCGGGTATGACCTCACACTTCAAACCGGATGGCCATTCAAGCGTGTCGGCGTATCTCGTAGCGCCGGACGCGCTGGCCTTGGCGGATTTCATGTGCACGGTGTTCGGCGCGCATGAAGTGCGCCGGATCGATCATGATGACGGCACGGTGCGGCACGTCGAGGTCAAGATCGACGATTCGGTGATCATGGTCGGGCAGGCAGGCGGCGGTTTCGAGCCGGTCAGCGCCTGGCTTCACGTCTACGTCGCCGACGCCGACGGCGTCTATGCGAGAGCGATCGCCCAAGGGGCCTCGCCCATGTTCGAACCCGAACTGCGCCCGGGCGACACCGACCGGCGCGGCGGCTTCATCGACCCGTGGGGCAACACATGGTTTCCCGCCACGCAGGTGGTCCAATGAGCGTTGTCGAATCGAGCCGGCAACCGGCCGCGGTGTCGGAAGCCACGCCGCGCGACTATTTCGACCTGCTCAAGCCGCGGGTGATGTCGCTCGTCGTCTTCACCGCGCTCGTCGGGCTGCTCGTCGCGCCCGGCGCGATCAATCCCTTCCTCGCGGCGGTGTCTATCCTGGCGATCGCGGTCGGCGCCGGCGCCTCGGGCGCGCTCAACATGTGGTATGACGCCGATATCGACGCGGTGATGAGCCGCACCGCCGGGCGGCCCGTGCCGTCGGGCCGGGTCGGCGCCGGCGAGGCGCTGACTTTCGGCGTCATCCTGTCGGTGCTGTCCGTGATGACGCTCGGCCTTGTCGCCAATTGGGCGGCGGCCGCGCTTCTGGCCTTCACCATCTTCTTTTACGCCGTCATCTACACGATGTGGCTGAAACGCTCGACGCCGCAGAACATCGTCATCGGCGGCGCGGCGGGTGCCTTCCCGCCGATGATCGGCTGGGCCGCGGTGACCGGCACCGTCTCGCTGGAGAGCCTGGTGCTGTTCGCCATCATCTTCCTGTGGACGCCGCCCCATTTCTGGGCGCTGGCGCTGTTCAAGCTGCGCGATTACGAGATCGCCGGCATGCCGATGATGCCCAATGTCGCCGGCGAGCGGCACACCAAGGCACAGATGCTCGTCTATTCGGTGCTGCTGGCGATCGCGGCTGTGCTGCCCTGGCCGCTGGGCTTTGCCGGGCCGGCCTATGGCGTGGTGGCGATGGCCCTCGGTGCCCTTTTCATCCGCCATGCGGTCGCGGTCTGGCGCATGCCCGACGGCGATGCGACCATGGTGCCGGCCAAGAAGCTGTTCGGATATTCGCTGACCTATCTGTTCGCCATATTCGCCGCGCTGCTGCTTGAGACCGTGGTCATGCGGGTGCTGGCATGAGCGGAGTTTCGATGACCGACAAAGACGACAGGATCGAACTGACAAAGGCCCAGAAGTCGGCCCGCCGCAAGCGCTCGATCGCGCTAGCGTTGGCGCTCGCCGCCTTCGTGGTGATCTTCTACCTCGTCACCGTGATCAAGTTCGGCCCCGAGATCCTCAACCGCCCCCTGTGACGAACCGACACGCGAGCATGGCAGAAAAAGACCCCACCACGACCGCAACCGGCAGGCAGCGCTCCAATGTGCGCATCGCCGCCGCATGCCTTGGCTTCTTCGCCGGCATGGTCGGTCTCGCATACGCCTCGGTCCCGCTTTACGACCTGTTCTGCCGCGTGACCGGCTATGGCGGCACGACCCAGGTCGCCGACACATCGCCCGTCGAGGTGCTCGACAGGTCCATCAATGTGCGTTTCGACGCCAATTCGGGCGCCGGTCTGGGCTGGGACTTCGCGCCCGTCGACCGGCAGGTGACGCTGAAGATCGGAGAGCTCACGCAGGTCGCCTATCGGGCCGAGAACTGGCGCGACGTGCCGACGACGGGGTCGGCGACCTTCAACGTGACCCCGCAGGCCGCCGGCGCCTATTTCAACAAGATGGAATGTTTCTGCTTCACCGAGACGACGCTGGAGCCGGGACAGTCCACGGACATGCCCGTCGTCTTCTTCATCGATCCGGCGATCGTCGATGCGCCGGAGCTCGAGGGCGTGTCGACGATCACCCTGTCCTACACCTTCTTCAAGATCGACCAGCCCGCCGAGACGGTGCGGGCGGACCGGGCAGCGCTCACCATCGAACGGTCCGGCCCCGACGCCACGATGGGCGCGGCGATGCCGGACCGGGGCCGAATGACAATCGGGGATAACGCCAATGGCTGAAAGTCACGCCAAGAACCACGACTATCACATTCTCGATCCCAGCCCGTGGCCGCTGATCGGCTCGATCGGCGCGCTGATCATGGCCATTGGCGGCATTGGCTGGATGCAGGGCGCCCAGGGTAACGAGTTCTCGTTCCTCGGCATTCCCATGGCCAATCCCTGGACCTTTCTGATCGGTCTGGCGGTTGTCCTTTACACCATGTTCGGCTGGTGGTCGGACACGGTGCGCGAGTCGCGCGAGGGCCATCATACCCGCGTCGTCTCGCTGCATCTGCGCTACGGCATGATCATGTTCATCGCCTCGGAGGTGATGTTCTTCGTCGCCTGGTTCTGGGCGGTCTTCGATGCCAGCCTGTTCTACGACGAGGCACAGCAGGTCGGCCGCATGGCCTATACCGGCGGACAGTGGCCGCCCGCCGGCATGGAAGTGCTCGATCCGCTCGGCCTGCCGCTCTACAACACCGTGATCCTGCTGCTGTCGGGCACCACCGTGACCTGGGCGCACCATGCGCTGTTGCATGGCGACCGTAACGGGCTGAAGCTGGGCCTGTGGCTGACCATCGCGCTGGCGGCGCTGTTCATGTTCGTCCAGATCTACGAATTCATGGTCGCCCCCTATGCGTTCTCGGATTCGCTTTACGGCGCCACCTTCTTCATGGCGACCGGCTTCCATGGCTTCCACGTCTTCGTCGGGCTGGTCTTCCTGATCGTCTGCCTGATCCGTGCCCATGCGGGCCATTTCACGCCGCAAAAGCATTTCGGCTTCGAGGCGGCCGCCTGGTACTGGCACTTCGTCGACGTTGTCTGGTTGTTCCTGTTCTTCGTCGTCTATATCTGGGGGACGTGGGGCGCACCGATCTACCACCACTGATCGCCACGCAAACGGCATGATGCCGGGCGGTCGCGATCGGTGCGCGGCCGCCCTTTTCGATTGCGAGGCCAAACGCCATGAGCGCTCCGGCGCAGCCCGAAAGACGCCGCTATCCCTGGCTGGTGGTGCTGTTCGCGCTGCCGGTGCTCGTCGCGCTCGTCATGCTCGGCAACTGGCAGGTCCAGCGCCTTGCCTGGAAACAGGATCTTCTGGCGACGATCGATGCCCGGCTCGATGCGCCGCCCGTCCCCGCCGCCCGGATCGCCGAGCTCGCGGCCGATGGCGGCGACATCCGCTATCGGCCGGTCGAAGCCACCGGCAACTTCGTGCACGACCGGGAGCAGCACTTCTTCGCCACGCACGAGGGGGCGTCGGGCTACTATCTCTACACCCCGCTCGAGATGGAAGGCGGCGCGGTCGTTCTGGTCAATCGCGGCTTCGTGCCCTTCGACCTCAAGGAGCCCGAAACGCGGCCCGGAAGCCTGACCGAAGGCACGGTGACGGTCACCGGTCTGGCGCGCGAACGGCTCGCTGCGAAGCCGTCCTTCATCGTGCCCGACAACGACCCCGAAAAGAACGTCTATTACTGGAAGGACTGGGCGCTGATGGTCGAGCGGGCCGGCTATGCGCCGGAGGAGGTGTTGCCCTTCTTCATCGACGCGTTCGAAGGCGAGGCGGGAGGTGACTGGCCCGTCGGCGGCGTCACCCGCATCGACCTGCCCAACAACCACCTGCAATATGCCATCACCTGGTACGGGCTGGCGCTGGCGCTGGTTGTCGTGCTCGCCGCCTTTGTCTGGCGGCGGATGCACTGATCCTCACACCCCGTCGGCGGCGACACGCCGCGCCATCCACTCGATGAAGCTCACCCGCGTCATGTTCCTGCGCCTGGCCTCCTCGTCGATGAAGGCGGCGACCCCCTCGTCGAGTGTCAGATTTGCGCGGACCGTACGACCGGTCAGACGGATAAGCGGCACCAGCACGAGGGATGACCCCGGTGGAACGACGACAGCCTCCGGCGCCGTAGGCGCGGCGATGGCAAGACCGTCCGCTTCCGTCTCGAGCACATAGTCGCGCAAGGCTTCCTCGGCATTGAGGAGCGCTTCATCGATCGTCGTTCCCATCGCCACGACGCCGTCAAGATCCGGAAAAACAACGCCATAGGCGCCTTTCGTGCCATCGATGAGCGCGGGATATCGCATTGCCCCTTTTCCTATCCTCAATTCCAGTTTGCCTTCTTGGAGATGCTGCGCAAGACACCGGGCGACAAGGTCTTGTGTCG
Organism: Roseitalea sp. MMSF_3546; assembly: GCF_030732865.1. Lineage (GTDB taxonomy): Bacteria > Pseudomonadota > Alphaproteobacteria > Rhizobiales > Rhizobiaceae > Roseitalea. The sequence continues at coordinate 28,038 of NZ_JASHKB010000015.1, read as the reverse complement.
AGGAACGGTGACGATGCCCTTGATGTGCGGATGGCGGTAGATGTCGTGACCCGCCCCATGTCGCGCCAGATACCAGCCCTCAGCTTTCAGCCTCCGAACAACAGCGGACGTCCGATTGTCCACCCATCTCTCCCCGTGCATATATATGCACTTATCCATGTGCTTGGCAAGGCGGGGCGTTTCGATCCCTCAATGCCCGCTGTCTTGACACCGGCACTCAAACCTTCGACATCTCCCCCATGAACCTGCACGCCACAAAGCCGCCGTTGACGATCCGCCTGTGCGAGCCGCGCGGCTTCTGCGCGGGCGTCGACCGGGCCATCCAGATCGTCGTTCTGGGGCTCAAGAAATACGGCGCGCCGGTCTATGTGCGCCACGAGATCGTGCACAACAAGTTCGTCGTCGAGGCGCTGCGCGAGCGTGGCGCGGTGTTCGTCAGGGAACTGGCCGACATCCCGCCCGAACATGCCGACCGCCCGGTGGTCTTTTCGGCCCATGGCGTTCCCAAATCGGTGCCCGCCGATGCGCAGGCGCGCAACCTTCTTTATCTCGATGCCACCTGTCCGCTCGTCTCCAAGGTGCACAAGCAGGCCATGCGCCATCAGCGCCTGGGCCGGCACGTGCTGCTGATCGGCCATGCCGGCCATCCCGAGGTCGTCGGCACGATGGGCCAGTTGCCGGCGGGCGCGGTGACGCTTGTGGAGACCGCCGAGCAGGTCGCCGAACTCGCCGTGCCCGATCCCGAGCAACTGGGTTATGTCACCCAGACGACGCTGTCGGTCGACGACACCGCCGACGTGATCGCCGCGCTTGCCGCGCGCTTTCCGGCGCTGACACCGCCGTCCTCGGAGAGCATCTGCTACGCCACCACCAACCGGCAGGAGGCGGTCAAGCAGGCCGCGCCGGGCACCGACATCTTCCTGATCGTCGGCGCGCCGAACTCGTCCAATTCCATGCGCCTGGTCGAGGTCGCCAAACGGCACGGCGCGGCCGATTCCATGCTTGTCGAGCGCGCCGCCGACATCGACTGGTCACGCATCGGCGAGGCGGCGACGATCGGCATGTCGGCTGGCGCGTCGGCGCCCGAGATCGTCGTCGAGGAGATCATCGAGGCACTGCGCGAACGCCGGACCGTGACGGTGGACATCGCGCTGACGGCCGAGGAGAACGAACTCTTCCCGGTCATGCGGTCGCTGCGCGACACGCCGCTGACCGCCAGCGACATGGCCTTCCTGAACGGCTCTGCCGCCTGACGAGCCGGAGCCTGCGTGGCCGTCTACACCGACATCACCGAGGACCAGCTGCACGCTTTCCTGGCCGCATACGATATCGGCGGTCTTCTGTCCTACAAGGGCATTGCCGAGGGCGTGGAGAACTCGAACTTCCTGATCCACGCCGAAGGCGGCAATTTCATCCTGACGCTCTATGAAAAGCGCGTCGACGCTGCCGATCTGCCCTATTTTCTTGGCCTTATGGAGCATCTGGCCCGAAACGGCCTGTCCTGCCCTCAGCCGGTGCACCGCAGTGACGGCGCCGTTCTGGGCGAGCTTGCCGGCCGCCCCGCGGCCATGGTGACGTTTCTCGAAGGCGTGTGGATGCGTCGGCCCAGGACGGCCCACTGCGCCGAGGTCGGTGCGGCGCTGGCGCGCATGCATCTGGCCGGCAGGGATTTCCCGCTAACGCGCCGCAACGCGCTGACGCTTCAGGACTGGCGTCCGCTCTGGCAGCAATGCCTGGCCGCCAATTCCGACATGGCGCCCGAGTTCATCGCCGAGGTGGAAGGGTTTCTCGTCGAGCTCGAAGCACGCTGGCCGCGCGATCTGCCCCAGGGCAACATCCATGCCGACCTTTTCCCCGACAATGTGTTCTTCCTGGGCGACGAGCTGACGGGCATCATCGACTTCTACTTCGCCTGCACGGACGCGCTCGCCTATGACGTCGCGGTGTGCCTGAATGCCTGGTGCTTCGAGCCCGACCACGCCTTCAACCTGACCAAGGGCAGGGCCCTGCTCAACGGCTACCGGTCGGTCCGTGCGCTCACCGCCCCCGAGGTCGACGCGCTGACCACCCTGGCTGGCGGCGCCGCGCTGCGCTTCATGCTCACCCGGCTCTATGACTGGGTAACGACGCCGGAGGGCTCGCTGGTCGTCAAGAAGGATCCCGACGAATACATCCGCAAGATGCGCTTTCACCGAACCGTTGCGAGCGCACGCGAATACGGGCTGGATATGTAAGTGACCACTGACGCAAAGACCATCACCATCTACACCGACGGCGCATGTTCGGGCAATCCGGGCCCCGGCGGCTGGGGCGCCGTTCTCGACTGGAACGGCAGGCGCAAGGAACTGTCCGGCGGCGAGGCGCAAACCACCAACAACCGTATGGAACTGACCGCCGCGATCCGCGCGCTTGAAGCGCTCAAGGGCGGCCCGCACACCGTCGAACTCTACACCGACTCCAACTACGTCAAGGACGGCATTTCGGGCTGGATCCACGGCTGGAAGAAGAATGGCTGGAAGACCGCGTCGAAAAAGCCGGTCAAGAACGCCGAACTCTGGCAGGCGCTGGACGCGGCGACGCGGCGCCATGACGTGCGCTGGCACTGGCTGAAGGGCCATGCTGGTCATGAGGAAAACGAGCGCGCCGACGAACTGGCGCGACAGGGGATGAAACCGTTCAAGGCCACAGGCGGTGGCCGCCGCGACGACGAGGTGGAAAATGAGCGATAACGGCTCCGGCAACGACCCGCGCCGGTATGCCGCCTATGCGTTGATCGGCGCGGGGATCGGCGCGGTGCTGGTCTGGTTCGTCGCCGACGGCTTCTCGCTGGCAGCGCTCGGTTCGGGTGTGATCGGCGGGGCGGTGGCGGGCGTCGTCGCTGGGATCATCCGCACCCGCTCCGGGCTGGATCGCTAGATTCCGGCCCGACCCGGACGGCCGCGCCCGAACCCGCCCGGTCGGCGTCGCTCGTCCTCGAACATGGTCTGCGTGTCCGCGTTCTCGCTTGTGGACCCGGCGAATTCTGGCTGCGGCACAGGCCGCTCTATGAGACGGGTTCGGCCGACAGCATTTCGAGCATCCGCGCCGCGCCGGAGGCCTCGGCCGCGCCGGGATTGTCCTCGACATTGAGGATCGCCACCGAACGGTCGTCGACGAGCATCGAGTAGCGCGCCGAGCGCACGCCGAGGCCGGCGGCGGAAAGATCGGTCTCAAGTCCCAATGCCCGGGTGAACGCGCCGTCCCAGTCCGACAGGAACCCGATCCTGCCCAATCCGCCCGACTGTTCGGCCCAGGCCTGCATCACGAACGGATCGTTGACGGCGATCACGGCGATCTCGTCGACGCCCTTGGCGAGGATCTCGTCGCGATTGTCGAGATAGCCGGGCAGGTGATTGAGCGTGCAGGTGGGCGTGAACGCACCCGGCACGGCGAACAGAACGACTTTTCTGCCGCCGAAATAGGACGACGACGCAATGTCGGCGGGACCATCGGCGGTGATCGATTTCAGGGTGATGTCGGGGAGGGTCGAGCCGGTCTCGATGGGCATCGCATGTCCTTTGTGCTGGATGAACTGCGATGCTGATAGCGCGCTTGGCTGCGTTTGATACCCGGATGCGGGAGCAAAGGCTCTCAGCGATTTTCGCCGGCCAGGCGAACCTCGTGGCTCGCCTCGAAGGCGTGCTCGCCCGCGCGCACGGTCACCACCGTATCGACGGCCCGACCGTCGGGGGATGGACGCACCGGTTCGAGCCGGTAACGCGAGACACCATCCCGGGTGCCGACATGGATCGGCGGCAGGAACTGCGTGCCGTCGCGGGCATGCACGAACACCGCCGGCGGCGTCTTGCCCGCCGCCCGATGGTCGACCGCGATGAGGCCGGCCTCGTCCTCCTCGGCAAGCGAGAAGCCCTCATGCGGCGATCCGGGCAAACGGTCGTGGGCCCGTGCGACGCGCATGCCGTCGAGCGTGCTGCCATTGGCCGGTTCGACCTTGAGCTCGAACCGCGTCTGCACGGGGATGCAGATGTCCTCGCAAATGCCCAGAAACACGTCGGCGACGAGTTCGGCGGCGCCATTGGCGGTGCGCGTGAAGGTCAGCGGCAGCGCGACCGGTGCGTCATAGCCGGCAAAGTCGCCATAGGGATTTTCGATCCACACCGGCGCCGGGAACCCGATGGCCACCGCGCCGATGCCGCGGCTGTGGCCGATCTCGACCTGCGGCGGAATGCCCGATGAGCCCGGCTCGCGCCAATAGGTCTTCCAGCCCTGGTCGAGTTCGATTTCCAGCGCGCCGCGGATCGTCTCGGCATCGGGTGCGGGCGGCTCGACGACGAGCCGCACGGCGCCGCCGACCGTGTCGAACCAGGGCGTTGTCTGGGCCTCGGCGGGAGGCGCCGCAGCGGTGGCGAGCAGTGCCGCGGCGGCGGCGATCGTGGCGAGCCTTGTCATGTGAACCATATGCGCCGATGCCGCGTTACCGATCAACAAACGCCGCTTTGCTCGCCGCTCATAACTTCGTGAGCATGCAATTCAGGCAACACCGGCTTGAATTTTCTCCGAGGTGGCGGCCCAATATCCGATTATGGCGCTGGCCATTTCGGCCCTGCCTGTTACGCTGGAATCGATGCAGTTGATGGCGAAACGATCCGAATCCGCCCAAAATGGCGACCTTGAGGGACGCTTTCTCGTCGCCATGCCGGGCATGCTGACCTCGGTCTTCGCCGATTCGGTCGTCTATGTGTGCGCCCATGGCGTCGACGGCGCAATGGGTTTCCTGATCAACAAGCCCGCCCCGATGACCTTGTCGGAACTGGTCGGTCACGCCGGCATCGACACCGAGATCATGCTGACCCGGCAGGCCGTCGATGCTTCGGCCGGTCCCGTCAGGATCGGCGGGCCGGTGGACGAGCATCGCGGCTTCGTGCTGCATTCGGCCGACTACGTCATCGATGCAACGATTCCGATCTCCGACCGCATCTATCTGACCTCGACGCTCGAGATCCTCAGATCGATCGTGGAAGGCCATGGCCCGCGGCAAACGGCGATCGCCCTTGGCTATTCGGGCTGGGGCGCCGGCCAGCTCGAGCGCGAGATCCGCGAGAATGCTTGGCTGCCCGTCGATGCCGACCCGGCGCTGGTCTTCGATCACGACAATGACGGCAAGTACGAGGCACTGATCGCCGGTCTTGGGATCGGCGCGGCCAACCTGATCCGCGAGGGCGGCAACGCCTGAGCCGCAATGCGAAGAACCCGGGCGTTGCTACTCGGCCGCCTGCTCGTCGTCGGCCACGATCGGGTTCTGTTCGGCCACCATGGCGGCGGCTTCGTCCGCCGACACGGGCTGACCGGTGACGAAGCCCTGCAGGTAGTCGGCGCCCATTTCGACGAGCATCTTCGCGTCCTCTTCGTTCTCCACGCCTTCGGCCACGACCGACAGGTCGAGCGCGTGCGCCATCTCCACGATCGAGTTGAGCAGCGCTTCGCGGTGCGCCCCGTCGGGCTGCACGAAGGACTGGTCGATCTTGAGCACGTCGAATGGAAAGCGCGCCAGGTAGGACAGCGACGAATAGCCGGTGCCGAAATCGTCGATGGCCAGCTTGACGCCCAGATCGCGGATCCGCTCGAGGATGCGCACGTTCTGCTCGGGGTTTTCCATCAGCGAGGTTTCGGTGATCTCAAGGCGCAGCGAGTGGCGGCGGTTCGGATAGCGCGCCAGAATTCCCGCGACCTGGCTGGTGAAGTCGCGCCGCACGAGTTGCTGGCTGGACACGTTCACGGAGATGAACACCGGCGTGTCGCGGATCACCGTGTCCCAGTCCATGAGCTGCGCCGCGGCGATCTCCAGGCCATGCGCACCCAATTCGGCGATCAGGCCCGACCGTTCGGCCACGGCGATGAACTCCGAAGGCGGGATCTCGCCGCGCCGCGGATGGCGCCAGCGCATCAGCGCCTCGAAGCCGGCGACCGAATTGTCGGCCGCGCGGATGATCGGCTGATAGACAAGATAGATTTCCGAACGGCTGATCGCCCGGTGCAGATCCGATTCGATCTGCAGCAGATTGGTGCTGCCGTCGCGGAAGGCCGGCCGGAAGGGCTCGACCCTGTCGCCGCCGAACCGCTTGGCCTGATGCAGCGCCAGTTCGGTGTCCTTGAACAGCTCCTCGCCGCGCCGGCAGTCCGCCGTCCATGTGGCGAGGCCGACCGACGGTGTCAGCACGATCTCGCGTTCGGCGAAGCTGACCGGCGCCTTGATCGTCTTCTTGACCTGCTCGGCGAAATTGGCGATCAGCTCCGGCGCCGACTCCGAGACCAGCACGATGCCGAACTGGTCGCCGCCGATCCGGGCCAGCGTGTCCTGCGGGCGCAGCAGCCGCTTGAGCCGCCGCGCCACGGTGATCAGAAGCGTGTCGGCCGCATTCATGCCCACGCTTTCATTGACCTCCTTGAACCGGTCCAGATCGACGATGAACACTGTCGGCTTGACGCCCTGGCCGGCCGCCGCCAGCGCCGCCGCCGACTTGATGCGGTCGAAGAACAGTTCGCGATTGGGCAGTCCGGTCAGGTTGTCGTGCACGGCATCGTGCAGCAGGCGCTCCTCGGCGCGCTTCTGGCTGCTGACGTCATTGGCCGTGCCGATGCAGCGGATCACCGAGCCGTCGGCGCCGGTGACGGGCCTTGCGCGCACATTGTACCAGGCGTGCTGGGTTTCCCCCGTGCGCAGCCGCAGCGTCAGGTCGATCTTGCCGCGGCGCTGCTCGACCGCCGCATCCAGGGCGGCGCGGAACTGGTCGCGATCGTCGGGGTGGACGATCTTCAGCCAGTTGCGCACCGGCCCCTGCAGGGCGTTGGCCGGCAGGCCCAGTTGCAGACCCAGATTGGGCGTCGTGGTCAGCCGGTCGCGTCCCACGTCCCAGTCCCAGACGATGCCGCCCGATCCCTTGACCGCCAATGCCTGCAATTCGACATTGGAGAACAGGTTTTCCTGCAGCGCGCCGCCGGCGAACGCGCTTTGCATGATGGTGAATCCGATCAGAAGGACGATCAGCACCAGCCCGCCGGCAAGCGCCGGCTGGATGATGTCGTTGTCGACCGCGCCGGTCACCGTCATCCAGCCCGCGAAGATCCAGGCGACCAGCAGCACCCAGGCCGGGATCAGCATGATCGCCTTGTCGAAGCCGCGCAGGCTGAGCACGATGATCAGCAGCAGGCCGAACGCCGCCGTCAGCGCCAGGCCGACGCGCGCAATCCCGGCGGCGATCGATGGATCGATCGTGACCAGCGCGCCCAGCGCAAGAACGCTCAGCAGCCAGACGAAAGCGGTCCATCTGAGCCGGTCGCTCCATCGGTCGAGCCGCAGATGGCTGAACAGGAACAGCCCCAGCGAGGCGACGATGGCGACTTCCGCGATGGCCCGCCATCGGCCGATCGCCGCGCTGTCCATGGTGCTGAACTGGCTGACGAAGCCGAAATCGATCAGGATATAGGCGAGCACCGACCAGGCGAGCAGCGCGGCGGCGGGGAAGGTGGTGGTGCCGCGCACCACGAACAGGATCGACAGGAACAGCGCCAGCAGTCCGCAAATGCCCAGCACGATCCCGTTATAGAGCGTGTAGGAATTGACGATCTCGCGATAGGCGTCCTCCTCCCACAGATAGAGCTGGGGCAGGCTGGGAGAGGCAAGCTCGGCGACCAGCGTGATGATCGCGCCCGGATCGAGCGTGATGGCGAAGATGTCCGCATCCGGATCGGCGACCCGGTCGAGCGAGAAGCCCGCCGACGGGGTGATCGACGCGATCCGCTGCGAGCCCAGATCGGGCCAGAACACGCCCGAATTGACGAGCCGGAAGCGCGGCGCGACGAGCAGCCGGTCGATCTGAAGATCGGTATTGTTGGTCAGCACCAGCACAGCCCAGTTGCCGGCGGTCTCCTCGCTTGTCGCCTGCACCTCGATCGTGCGCACGATGCCCTCGGCGTCGGGTGCGGTCGACACGCGGAATGTGGGGCCGCGATCGCGGTAGATTTCCACGGCCCGGGTCAGGTCGAGCGCCGTGTCGTCGCGGTTGATGCTGATCGGCTCGTTGGCCGCCGTCGGCCAGGCGGTCAGGAGCACGAGGGCGCACAGCGCACAGGCGAGCAACGCCAGCGGCCGTCTCGGCGCCAGTGTGATCCATCCCTGCCGGTGCGTTGGGCTCTGCGGTATCAGCGTTCCGTCCCGTCCGAGGCCGCCGCACTGACATGCAGCGGATTGATGCGCGCATAAAGGACATGGTCACGCCATGCGCCGTTGATCTTCAGATAGGCTGCCAGGATACCCTCCCGGTGGAAACCGTTCCTTTCCAGCAGCCTGATCGATCTGTTGTTGCCGGGGATACAGGCAGCTTCAAGGCGGTGCAATCCGTTGCGGGCGAATGCGAACTCGCAGATCAGCGCGACCGCCTCGGTCATGTAGCCCTGGCCGGCGAAGCGCGCTCCGATCCAGTAGCCGATCTGCCCGTTCTGGGCGACCCCGCGCCTTATGTTACCCAGGGTTATCCCGCCCAGGATCACATCGTCGCCATTGCGGCACACAAGGAACGGATATCCCGTGCCGGCGCGGATCTCGTTGTTGTAGCGGCGCAGCCGCGCGCGAAAGGCCGGCCGCGTGAGGTCGTTGCGCGGCCAGACCGGCTCCCAGGGCTTGAGGAAGGTCGCGCTTTGTGCGCGCAGGGCGGCCCATTGTTCGTGATCGGCGAGTTCGGGGTGGCGCAGATGGACCTGGCGCCCCTCCATGACGGCCTTGCCAGTGCTGCGGTTGGAAAAGGCAAACATCGCCGCGTCTCCGTGGGCGCCGCCGGGTCCCGCAGGGCTCAGCCGACGGCGGCCCGTCTGATGTGCACCGGCGCGGGCTGCGCACCGCCATTGACCAGTTGCTGGCGGATCGTGTCGATGTCCATGAGCTGGTTGACCGGTCCGACCGCCGAGATTGTCGGCTGGGACTGCACAAAGATGCGCCCGGCCAGGTCGCGAAGCCGCGACACGGTCAGATTGTCCAGGCGCAGCAGCAATTCCTCGTTCGGGATCGGCCGGCCGAACAGCAGGATCTGCCGCGCAAGCTGGCCGGCCCGCGCCGGCGCGCTCTCGCCCGCCATCAGCAGGCTGGCACGGAACTGCGCCCGTGCCCGGTCGAGTTCGGCCTGTTCGATGTCGCCGGCCGCCCGGTTCAGCTCGATCAGGATCAGCTCCATGAGCTTTTCAAGGTCGCCCGGCTCGGTCGCCGCATGCACGCCGAAAACGCCGGTGTCCGAAAATCCCCAGTGGAAGGCGTAGATCGAATAGCACAGCCCGTGCTTTTCGCGCACCTCCTGGAACAGCCGCGAGGACATCGCCCCGCCCAGCAGCATGGCCAGCACCTGGCTGCAATAGTAGTCGCGCACGTGATAGGCGCGGCCCTCGAAACCGATGACGAGCTGGGTGTCCTGCAGGTCGCGGTGTTCGCGATAGTCGCCGCCGACATAGTGCGCAAGGCGCAGATCGCCGCCCTTGGAGGCGCGCGGCATGGTCGAAAAGCGCGCCTGGACGGCTTTGACGACTTCATCGTGATCGACCGCGCCGGTCGCCGCGATCACCATGCGCTCGCCGGAATATTCGCGCCCGATATAGTCGCGGATCATGTCGGAAGTGAACGCGCCGATCGTCTCGCGCGTGCCCAGGATCGACCGGCCGATGGTCTGGTGGCGGAAGGCGGTCTCGGTGAAGCGGTCGAAGACGACGTCGTCGGGCGTGTCGTTGACCGCGCCCAGCTCCTGCAGCACCACGTGCTTTTCGCGTTCGAGTTCGTCGGGATCGAATTTCGAGTTCTGCAGGATGTCGGCCAGCACGTCGAGCGCCAGCAGCGTGTCGTGCCTGAGAACGCGCACGAAGAAGGACGTCGTCTCGACGCTGGTCGCCGCGTTGATGTCGCCGCCGACGTTTTCGATCGCCTCGGCGAGCTCGCGCGCGTTGCGCGTCCGTGTGCCCTTGAACGCCATGTGCTCGAGCATGTGGGCGATGCCGTGCTCATGGTCCTTTTCGTTGCGGGTGCCCGCCTTCACCCAAACGCCGAGCGAAACGCTCTCGACCTTGTCAAATCGCTGGGTCGCGACGGTCAGCCCGTTTTCGAGGACGGTTGTCTGTACTGGCATTCCCACTCGTACTCCCCGGCAGCCCGATGGCACTTGCCGTTCGGGCGCCTACGCGTTTCCTCCGCTGGCCCGGCTATGGGCCAGTATGTGATCTTCCACTATTTTCAGGTCCGATGGAAGTCGGGCGAATCGCTCGCGCCGCGCCATCAGGTCGCCCAGCCATTCGGGCAGCCCGGGTGCGATGCCCGTCGCCGCGCGCACCGCATCGGGAAACTTCGCCGGATGCGCGGTGGCGAGCACCACCATCGGCGTGACCTTGTCGGCGTGCGCCCGCGCCGCATGCACCGCCACCGCCGTGTGCGGGTCGGCGAGGTATTGGGCGCCCTTGTGCAACGCGCGCATCGTCTCGGCCGCCTCGGCCATGGTCGTGCGCGCCGCCGCGAAGTCCCCGGCAATGGCCGCGTGCACGCTGGCGCCCAGTTCGAAGCGCCGTGACTGCTTGAGGTTCTCCATGGCGTTGGAGACGTAACCGGCGTCGCGGTCCGATGCCTCGAACAGCAGCCGTTCGAAATTCGACGACACCTGTATGTCCATGGACGGCGAGGTCGTCTGCACCACCGACCGCATCTCGTAGGCGCCGGTCTGCAGCGTCCGGGCCAATATGTCGTTGTCGTTGGTGGCGATGACAAGCCTTTCGACGGGAAGGCCCATCTTGGCGGCCGCATAGCCGGCGAAGATGTCGCCGAAATTGCCCGTCGGCACGGTGAACGAGACCGGCCGGTCGGGCGCGCCCAGCGTCAGCGCGGCGGTGAAGTAGTAGCTGATCTGGGCCATGATGCGCGCCCAGTTGATCGAGTTGACCGCCGACAGCCCGACACGGTCGGCAAAGGCGCGATGGCCGAACATCGCCTTGACCAGCGCCTGGCAGTCGTCGAAATTGCCGTCGATCGCCAGCGCGTGGACATTGGCCGCATCCGAACCGGTCATCTGGCGCTGCTGCACCGGCGAGACGCGCCCCTGGGGGAACAGGATGAAGATGTCGGTGCGCTCGCGCCCGGCGAACGCCTCGATCGCCGCCCCGCCCGTGTCGCCCGACGTCGCCCCGACGATCGTTGCGCGCTGGTCGCGCTCGGCCAGGATATGGTCCATCAGCCGCGCCAGCAACTGCATCGCCACGTCCTTGAAGGCGAGCGTCGGCCCGTGGAACAGTTCGAGGATGAATTCGTTCGGCCCTGTCTGCACGACAGGGCAGGTGGCCTCGTGCCGGAAGGTGGCATAGGCCTGCTCGGCCAGCCAGGCGAAGCTCGCGCGGTCGATCTCCTCGCCGATGAACGGCGCCATCACCGTTGTGGCGATCTCGGCGAACGGCTTGCCGCGCAGCGCGGCGATGTCGCCGGGGGAAAGACGCGGCCAGCTCTCGGGCAGGTAGAGCCCGCCGTCTGCGGCAAGGCCGGCAAGCACCGTATCGCGGAACCCCAGCGCCGGTGCATGCCCGCGTGTGGAGATGTATTTCACCCTGGTCGTTTCCTGCCCGCTTCTCGAAAGCCGATTGTGCACCGCTTGCACAAAGCGCGCCGGAGCCTTATCGGAAATGGGCCCGGACCGGAACCCCTTGCGCCGCATTGCCGCGCGTGCCTGGGTGACGGTTCGTGCCGGGTCCGAATGCTGCCGCAATCGGCACGCATGCCGGGCCCGTACGACGAATGCAGCAATGTGGGACGGCATGAACAAGCACAGGCGTGACGTACGATCCGGACACCGCTCCTGGCTCAAGGGGGGGCTTGCGCTGGCGGGCCTGCTTGCGCTGGCGGGCTGCCAGATGATGGGCGGGCCGCGCGAGGTGCTCGATGTGGGCAATGAAGAGGTCTTCACCGAGGCCGATCTGCGCGCCTACTGCCCGCGCGCGACGCTGCTCGAGGGCACCGCCATCCTGCGCACCTATACCGACGGCAATGAGGGCGACCCCGACAACGTGGTCTATCAGGCCTCGATCTCGGACGTCACGCGCACCTGCCGCTATCGCAACGGCCAGCTCCTGATGACGATCGCCGCCGCCGGCCGTGTGGTCAACGGTCCGGCCGGCCAGCCCGGATCGGTCAACCTGCCGGTGCGCGTGGCCATCAAGGCCGGCGACAACCTGCCCTATTCGCAGCTCGGCCGGCTCGACGTGGCGGTCAATCAGGGCGCCGGTGCGACCCAGTTCATCTACAAGGACGACCAGATCGCCATCCCCGAGCCCAGCACCCGCAACCTGCAGGTGCTGGTCGGCTTCGACGAGGGTCCCTACGACACGCCGTAGTCCGGCCGGCCGCTGGGCGGCCGTAACCCTTCGTTCACCATGCCGCTGAACCGGTTCTTTACCCTGACCGGTAACCATGGCCCCGACCTCAACCACCGAGATCGGGTGCTTTCATGTCTCGCGTACACCTGGCCCTGCGGGGCGCCGAACCGGGCGTCGGGCCCGCGCCACTTCCGCTCGATACGATCGTCAGGGGCGACTGCGTCGCCGAGATGGAGAAGCTGCCGGCCGGCTCGGTCGACATGATCTTCGCCGATCCGCCCTACAACCTCCAGCTCGACGGCGAACTGCATCGCCCCGACCGGTCGCGCGTGGACGCCTGCGACGATGATTGGGACCGGTTCGGCTCGTTCGCCGATTATGACGCCTTCACCCGCGCCTGGCTGCTGGCGGCGCGGCGCGTGCTCAAGCCGGCCGGCACGATCTGGGTGATCGGCTCGTATCACAACATCTTCCGCGTCGGCGCCTCGCTGCAGGATCTGGGCTACTGGATCCTCAACGACATCGTCTGGCGCAAGACCAATCCCATGCCGAACTTCGCCGGCCGGCGCTTTCAGAACGCGCACGAGACGCTGATCTGGGCGAGCCGCGACCAGAAGGCCAAGGGCTACACCTTCAACTACGAGTCGCTGAAGGCGGCCAATGACGACGTGCAGATGCGCTCGGACTGGCTGTTCCCGATCTGCAGTGGCGGCGAGCGTCTGAAGGACGAGACCGGCGCCAAGGTGCATCCGACGCAAAAGCCCCAGGCGCTGCTGGCGCGCGTTCTCATGTCGGCGTCCAGACCCGGCGATGTCGTGCTCGACCCGTTCTTCGGCACCGGTACCACCGGCGCGGTCGCCCGGCGCCTTGGCCGGCATTTCATCGGCATCGAGCGCGAGCAGGCCTATATCGAGGCGGCCCAGGCGCGGATCGACGCCGTCGAACCGCTCGAGCGGGCGCAACTGAACCTTGTGACCGGCAAGCGCGCCGCCCCCCGCGTGGCGTTTTCGGCGCTGCTCGAGGCCGGCCTGATCGCGCCGGGCACCGAACTGACCGATGCAAGGCGCCGCTGGCGTGCCCGCGTTCAGGCCGACGGTTCCATTGCGGCCGAAGGCGAGCAGGCCTCCATCCACAAGGTCGGCGCGAAGGTGCAGGGTCTTGACGCCTGCAATGGCTGGACGTTCTGGCACTTCGAGCGCGATGGCGACCTGCAACCCATCGATGCGCTGCGCCAGATCGTCCGCGACCGGATGGCCGCGGCGGGCGGCTGACCGGTCAGTCGGCCGGCAGCACGCCATGGCGCGCCAGGTCGGCGCGCAGCTTGTCGGCGCCCTCGAAGAGCACCGCCTGCCAGCCGAACGCGCGCGCACCTTCGACATTGACGGCACTGTCGTCGATGAACAGCGTCGCCTCCGGGTCGAGATCGAAGGTCGCCGTGTGCAGCGCGAAGATCTCGCGCTCGGGCTTGATCAGCTTGACCCGGCCCGAGACCGTCACGCCCCGGCCGGCCGTGAGGAAGGGATACATCTGCTGCGCCTCAAGGAAGGTATCGGCGGCGAAATTGGTCAGGAAGGTGATGTCGCGGCCCTCCTCGATCAGCGCTGTGAGGATGGCGACCGTGTCGTCGAGTGCATGCGGCACCATCAGCCGCCAGTTCTGGCGAAAGGCACGGATTTCGCGCTCCCATTCGGGATGCGCGGCGATCAGCACAGCTTCGGCCTCCGCCCACGGCCGCCCGCGGTCCTGTTCGACGTTCCACGCGCCCGTGCACACATTGGCCAGGAACCAGGCACGCTCGTCCTCATCGGATATGACGTCGCGAAAGCCGAGCGACGGGTCGTAGTGGATGAGCACCTTGCCGACGTCGAACACGATATGGCGGATGGGCTTTTCCATGGTTCCGTCCTTTAAAACGCGCCCGGTAGAGCACGGGCGATTGCTTTCTTCATGACAGTGGGCAGCGCTTCGCCGGCCAGTGCGCCGGGCGGCGACCACCACAGCCCCGCGGGCGCCGCGCCCCGATAGCTGGCGCGCCAGACCGCCAGTTCGAGCGCGAAATGCGTGAACACATGGCCGACCTGCCCGCATTCGGTCCAGTCGAGCCCGGCGAGCGGAGCGGCGGCGGTGCCGGTCGCCCCGTCCGTGCGTGCCGTCCAGCTTGTGGTCGGCACCTGGCTCATGCCGGCCAGCAGGCCGGTCTCCCCGCGCTTTTCGAGCAGCACCGCGCCGGCCGGATCGACGATCACATAGGCCGCGCCGCGACGCCGCGGCTTGTCCTTCTTCGGCGCCTTGACCGGCAGGCGCTCCGGGTCGCCCGTTCGCAGCGCCCGGCAATCGGTGCGTAGCGGGCAATGCATGCAGGCCGGTCTTCGCGGCGTGCAGATCGTCGCGCCCAGATCCATCATCGCCTGGGCGAAGTCGCCGGGCCGGGTTGGATCGAGCATGGCCGCGACCTCGGCCCGGATCGCCGGCTTGGCCCCTGGCAGCGGCGTCTCGATCGCCGCCAGCCGGCTGGTCACCCGCTCGACATTGCCGTCGACGACCGGCGCGGGGATGTCGAACGCGATCGCCGCGATGGCCGCGGCCGTGTAGTCGCCGATGCCGGGCAGGGCGCGCAGCGCGTCGAGATCCGCCGGGAACGCGCCGCCATGGCGGCAGACCACCGCATCGGCGCATCTCTTCAGATTGCGCGCCCGCGAGTAATAGCCCAGCCCCGCCCAGGCCTTCAGGATATCGTCTTCGGAGGCGTCGGCCAGCGCTGCAACGGTCAGCCAGCGCGCGGTGAACTTCGCGAAATAGGCGCGCACGGCCGCGACGGTCGTCTGCTGCAGCATGATCTCCGACAGCCAGACCCGATAGGGATCGGGCCGGACCCCGCGCGCGCGGTCCGCCGGCCCCACGCGCCAGGGCAGGTCGCGGGCGTGACGGTCATACCAGGCGAGCAGGTCCGAAGCCGGTCGCGGCGCGGAATCGATGCGGTTCATGGCATCTGTGTGCGTGGGCCGGCGAAAAAGATCAATGCATGCGGGACGCGTCTTTGCTAGCATGCCGGGATGGTCAAGCCCGCCTCCGCCCTCGTCAACGCCGTGCTCGACCCGGTGCTGGCAAAACGCGCCGGGCTTTCGGTCGCGCTGATCGAGGCCTGGCCCGAGATCGCCGGCGGCCGGCTCTCGCAGATGAGCTGTCCCTTGAAGATCGAATGGCCGCGCCGCGCCCCCGGCGACGACGACTTCCGGCCCGGGCGGCTGGTCGTCGCGGCCAGCGGCGCGGCGGGGCTGCATGTCCAGCACCAGACCGGCGAGATCATCGGCCGCGTCAACGCCTTCATGGGTTTCGCGGCGATCGACCGGGTGAAGATCGTCCAGAAGCAGGTCGCCCCGCCCGCCGAACCTGCCCGGCCGAACCGGCGCCCGCTGACCAAGGCCGAGCGCGCGCGCATCGACGCGCTCGCCGAGGGCTTCGACGATGAGGCCCTGCGCGAATCGGTGCGCCGCTTCGGCCGCAACGTTCTCGCCGAGCGCGGCAATTCGCGCGCCTGACGGAACCGCGTTGCGCCCTATCTCGTTGTCATGAGCGCAATCGACGACATGCGGCCCGCCGAGGCGGCGCGCGCACCGATCGAGGTCTTCTATGACGGCGGCTGTCCGGTCTGCCGCATGGAGGTCGGCTATTTTGACCGGCACGACCGGGCCGGCACGATCGACTGGATCGACATCACCGGGCTTGCGGATGCCGAACTGCCGCCGGCAAAGTCGCGGCAGGAGCTGCTCGGCCGTTTTCACGTACGCGAGCGCGGTTGCGATCGCTGGCATGTGGGCGTGGATGCCTTTGCCCGCATCTGGCGTCAATTGCCGGTCTGGCGCCGGTTCGCCTTCGTTTTCGGCGTGCCGGGGTTTCGGCAGCTGGCCGAACTGGGCTATCGCGTCTTCCTGCGCTGGCAGCGCTGGCACCGCGCCCGGCGCGGCGATTGAGGAATAGCGTCATGTCCGCCGACCCGTCCGATGACCGCCCCTTCTGGCAGACCAAGACGCTGGCCGAGATGACGCCGGCCCAGTGGGAGAGCCTTTGCGATGGCTGCGGCAAGTGCTGCATGGCCAAGCTCGTCGACGAGGACACCGAGGAGATCCACTACACCACCGTCGCCTGCCGGCTGTTCGACGCGGCGACGTGCCGATGCAAGGACTATGACAACCGCCAGGCCCAGGTGCCCGATTGCGTGCGCCTGACCCCCGACAATGTCGGCGCCTTGGCCTGGCTGCCCGGTACCTGCGCCTACCGGCTGCTGGCCGAGGGCAGGCCGCTTTACGACTGGCACCCGCTGATCTCCGGCGATCCGATGAGCGTGCACGAGGCCGGCATCTCGATGTTCGGCCGCGTCACCGCGCGCGAGCAGGACATGGCCCATGACGGCGAATATCTCGACCATCTGGTGGAGGGCGAACTTTGACGACCCGCCGCCTCGCGCGGTTGCGCTGGCCGCGTGCGGGACCTAACTGCGCGCCCAGACAGTTGAACGGAGCCCAGCCATGTCCGCAGACGAGACCCGCGCGCTGATCGAGCGGTATTTTCAGGCCTTCAACGCCAGCGATTACGACGCCATGGAGGCGCTGCTGCACGAGGACGTCGCCCACGACATCAACCAGGGCGGCCGCGAGATCGGCCGCGATGCCTTTCGCCGCTTCAATGCCGAGATGGCGCGTCATTACGACGAGACGCTGCGCGACATCGAGATCATGGTCTCGCAAGGCGGCAACCGCGCCGCCGCCGAGTTCACCGTCGATGGCCGCTACATGGCCACCGCCGAGGGCCTCCCGCCGGCCGACGGCCAGCATTATTCCATCCCCGCCGGCATCTTCTTCGACATCGATGACGGCCGGATCAGCCGCGTTACGACGTACTACAATCTCGGCCAGTGGATCGCCCAGATCTCATGAGCGGTGCCATGACGGCGCCCGCCATTGTCGTTCGCCCGCTTTCGGGTCGCGACATCGCCGACCGCTTCGACGATCTGGCGCGGTTGCGCATCACCGTCTTTCGCGCCTTTCCCTATCTTTTCGACGGCGATGGGGACTATGAGCGCGACTATCTGCAAACCTATCTTCAGGCCGAAGGCGCCTATGTCGCCGGCGCCTTCGACGGCGACACGCTGGTGGGGGCCGCGACCGCTGCGCCGCTTGCCGGCCACAAGGCCGAGTTCGCCGAACCGTTCGCCGCGCGCGGGCTCGATCCGGACGATTTCTTCTATTTCGGCGAATCGGTGCTGCTGCCGGACTATCGCGGCCGTGGCGTCGGCGTGCGCTTTTTCGAGTTGCGCGAGGCCGAGGCCCGCCGGCAGGGCTTTGTGAAGGTCATATTTTCGGCCGTCGTCAGGCCGCCGGACCATCCCATGCGGCCCGACGGCTACGTGCCGCTCGACGATTTCTGGCGCCGGCGCGGCTATGAGCGGGTCGAAGGGATGCTGACGCGCTTTGCCTGGAAGGATATCGGCGAGCCCGCCGAGACCGAAAAGCCGATGGAATACTGGATGCGCACCCTGCCGCCGGAAACGGCGCGCTGACGGCCGATTCACCTGAATGTGTTTGGCCGTCAACCGATGCGATTTGAACGCGCGCCCGCAAGCGGCCAGATTGCCCGCAACGGTTCAACGCTGAAGGGAGCGCGACATGCCCAGCCACTTCGTTCGCGGCAAGGTGAAGACGGCGACTGCGAGACTCGACCGCCGTTCGGTTCTGATGATCGGCGCGGGCGCGCTCGGCGCCGCGCTCATTGGCGCGTCGGGCCGGGCCCGCGCCGGCCGCCTCAACCTGCAGGGCGGCGTGGCGATCAAGGGCCACGATCCGGTCGCCTATTTCACGCAAGGCGCGCCGGTCAAGGGCGATCCGGCGATCACGGCCAGCCATGACGGGGCGGTCTACCACTTCGCCAGCACCGCCAATCGCGATGCGTTCGTCGCCGATCCGGCACGCTATGCGCCCCAGTATGGCGGCTTTTGCGCCTATGCGGTGGCCAATGGCTACACCGCCGACATCGACCCGCGCGCCTTCACCGTCCATGACGACAAGCTCTACCTGAATGTCTCGCGCCGCATCCGCAGCCGGTGGGAGCGCGACATTCCCGGCAATGTCGCCAAGGGCGACGCCAACTGGCCGGCGCTTTCGGCCGGTTGACGCGGCACGCTCACTGGTCGAGCGCGAAGCTCACATTGACATCGACCCGATAGGTGTTCTCGCCGGCGGCGACGGGAACGGGGGCCGAATCGGCCGCCATTTGCATGATCGCGGCGCGCGCCATCGGGCGTGGCGACGGCTGGCCGCTGTGCTCGGAGATCGACAGGATCTCGCCGAGCCCGATGCCGGCCGCCTCGGTCAGCGTTTCGGCCTTGGCGATGGCGTTCCTCATGGCCTGGACGCGGGCCTGCTCGATCGCCTCGGACGGATCGTCATTGGTGAACGTGATGCCGCCGCCCTGGTTGACGCCCAGCGTGACCGACCGGTCGAGAATGGAGCCCAGCCGGCTCAGATCGCGGATGCGCACCGTCAGCGAGTTGAACACCCGATAGCCGACGATGCGCGGCTCCTCGCGCCGGCCATTGCCGGCGTTCGGGTTGGAATAGACCGGCTGGATGTTGAAATTGGCGGTCTGAAGGTCGCGTTCCGCGATGCCCTCGGCCTTCATCGCCTCGAGCACCTCGGTCATGGCGGCGGTGTTCTCGTCGAGCGCGGCGCGGGCCGTCTCCGCTTCGCGCTGGACGGTCAGCGTGATCACCGCCATGTCGGGCGCAAGCTCCGCCGTGCCGGTCGCCGACACGCTGATCTGCGGTGCGGGCTCGCGTGCCGGCTGGCTCTGGGCGAGCACGGGTCCGGCGGCGAGTGCCACCATGGCGGCGGAAAACAGGCTGACGGTGGCGGTTGTGCGCAGTGGATGGGGCATGGGTGTTCCTCTCGATGACGTCCCTCGATCGCGCCTATGGCCGGCAAATGGGCGCGAATTGTGGTCGCAGGTGACGCGGCGTCCGGGGCGTGCGCCGGCAGCGCTGCGGGTCGCGCCCGCGCCGGCGCGTCTTGCTTGCCCATCACGGGCGCATCGGCTAGTCAGCGATGGGTGGGGCCCGTAGCTCAATTGGTTAGAGCCGGCGGCTCATAACCGCTTGGTTGGGGGTTCGAGTCCCTCCGGGCCCACCATTTACCATTATTTTTCAATAGATTACTGCGCCGATCGCGCGATTGCGTCAAGCTGCCGGCGCCTCGACCGGCTCCAGCGCCGCCTTGATGTTGTCGTCCACGGCCAAAGTGAAGGCATTGAGAACGCGCATGCGAAAGCCGGCGCGCTGCGCCATCTGCCGCAGCGATGCGGCCGTGAAGTAGTTGACGTGGTCGGGATAGCGGAAGCCGCACCATTTGCTGTCCATCACGCGCCGGTTCACACTGCCGAAATTGGGGACGCGGACATAGACATGGCCGTTTGTCGAAACCACGCGCCGCACTTCGGCCAGAAGCTGAAGCGGATTGATCTCGTGTTCGAGAAACGAACTCAGCAGCACGCCGTCGAAACTCGATTCGGCGAAGCTCCGCGTGCCGCTGATGGCATCGGCATGCACGCAATGGCCGCCGCGCTTGCGCATCAGCGCATCGGCGTCACGGGCCAGTTGCCGCGACAGCTCGACGCCGAAGGGCACGATCGGCTCGGGCAGTTGCCGGCCGCCGCCGCAGCCGATGTCGAGCACCTTGCCATTGCCGAAAAAGCGGCGATAGCGCGTCTGCTTGTTCGATCCCGGTAGCCGCAGGCGCCAGCGCGTTGCCCGGCTGATCCCGTCGAGGACGGGGCGCTCGCGGCGCCGCCGCTGTCTTTCGGCGGCCGATGTGCGCTCCCAGGCATAGGTCTCGACCAGTGCCTCATAGGCGACGGGGTTCTTCAGATAGACGAACTGGCAGGTGCCGCACGAGACGATCGACCATCCGTCATGGCTGTAGCGCGGCCATGGCTCGCAGGCGCGCGCCTGGCACAGCGGGCACCAGCGTTCGCCGTCGACCGATGGGTCGTAGGGCTTCGGCAGGCCCTCGGCTCCCGGCGGCGACGCTGTGGTGGTTTGCATGTCCTCGCCCATGACAGACCCTTACTTCGCAAACGCCCGCAGGTCGAACGTTTCGTCGGCGACCATGGCCGGTGTCAGAGCCTTCTTGTCGGCCAGGATCTTGCGGCACATGGCATAGGTCGCCGCATCGTTGAGGCAGTCGACCGCCAGGAAGGTGTCGCCCTGGAAATAAAAGTGCGAGACCGACCCCGCGCGGCGGCCCGGGCGGGCGACGATGCGGTCATAGCCGCGATTGAATCCGGCGATCTGCAGCTTCATGTCGTACTGATCGGACCAGAACCAGGGCGTCGGCTCGTAGCGCATGTCGCGGCCCATGATGTTGGCGGCGACCACGCCGGCCTGGTCATGGGCGTTCTGCACCGATTCCAGCCGCGTGGGCATGTTGCGGAAGTCGAATATCGTGCAGTCGCCGCAGGCATAGATGTCCGGATCGGAGGTCCGACCATGGTCGTCGACGACGATGCCGACGGCCACCTCCAGGCCGGCCGCCTCGGCCAGTTCGGCGTTCGGCGCGATGCCGATGCCCACGATGACGAGGTCCGCCGGCAGCACCTGGCCGTCGGCGAGTTCGACGCCGCCGGCGCGGCCCGCCCCGTCATCGACGATGCGCGCGATCTGGGTGTTCTCGAGCACCCTGACGCCGTGGCTTTCATGCAGGGCGCGGAAGGCATCGGCGGTCTCGCGGCAGGCCACGCGCTTGAGGATCCGCGGCGCCGCCTCGATCACGGTGACTTCCATGCCGCGCTTGGCCGCCCCGGCGGCCGCCTCAAGGCCGATATAGCCGCCGCCGATGACGGCCAGCCGTCGGCCCTTGACCATCTTGTCGGTCAGCGTGTCCGCATCGGCCAGATCGCGCATGGTGTGCACGTTCTCGAGCGCGCCGCCCACATCCGGCGGCAGGTCGCGCGCATGGGCGCCAGTCGCCAGCACGAGCGTGTCGTAGCCGATGCGCGTGCCGTCCTCGGTCGCGATCTCCCGGCCGGTGCGGTCGACGCCGATCACTTGGGACGAAAGCCGCACCTGGACATTCTGGTCGGCATACCAGCTTTCCGGCCGCAGTTTCAGCCGCTCCAGGCTCATCGCCCCGGACATGTAGTCCTTGGAAAGGGGCGGACGCTGATAGGGCAGCACATCCTCCTCGCTGACCAGCGTGATGGAGCCGTCAAAGCCGTGCTTACGCAGGTCGTCGGCGACCGAGACGGCGGCGTGGCTTCCCCCGACGATGACGACGTGATTGGTCAAGCTGTCCCCCACATGAATATCGGCTGCCGAACAATGGCGCTTTCTAAGCGCAATGACGGGCAAATGGCGATGAGTTTTTCAACGGGCGCGCCAGGGCAGGGCGTTCGGTGTCGGCCGTGCCGGACCGAGCGACGATCACGGCGCCGCGTCCGCTCACGCTCACGTCATGCACGGGACACGCAGACCGATGAGGGGGCAGGCGGCCTCGCCCGGCGCTATCCTGCCTCGGCTTCGCCCACGAACGCCTTTTCGAGCACGTAGTGGCCGGGCTTGGAGTTGGCGCCCTCGACCATGCCGGCCGCCTCGCACAATTCCTTGATTTCGAGGTTGAGGCCCATCGACCCGCAGATCATCACCCGATCGTTCCCGGGATCCCATGCCGGCACGCCCAGATCGGCGAACAACTCGCCCGAGCGGATCTTGTCGGTCACACGGCCGGTCTTTTCGCTCTGCTCGCGGGTGGTCGTCGGATAGTAGACGAGCTTGCCGTCGACCATCTCGCCGATCAGCGGATCGTTGACGAGGTTGTCCACCAGTTCGGCGCCGTAGACCAGTTCGGCCCTCGTGCGGCAGGTGTGTGTCAGGATCACCTGGTCGAACTTCTCGTAGACCTCCGGATCGCGGATCAGCGAGGCAAACGGCGCGATGCCGGTGCCCGTCGCCAGCATGTAGAGCCGCTTGCCGGGCAGCAAAGCATCGACCACAAGCGTGCCGACCGGCTTGGTCTTCAGGATCACCTGGTCGCCGACCTCGATCTTCTGCAGCCGCGATGTCAGTGGGCCGTCCGGCACCTTGATCGAATAGAATTCGAGCTCCTCGTCCCAGGAGGGCGAGGCGATCGAATAGGCGCGCAGGATCGGCTTGCCGTTGTCGCCGGGCAGGCCGATCATCACGAACTCGCCGGAGCGGAAGCGCAGGCTCTGCGGGCGGGTGAGTCGAAAGGCGAAAAGCCGGTCGGTATAGTGGCGCACCCAGGTGACGGTCTGGCCGTCTTTCATCTGCAGGGGCTGGGCTAGGCCGGCGACCGGCGTCATCTCGTTCATGCTCATCGGTTCCTGTTAGGCGACAATGGGGGCCTGACGCAAACGGTTCTGATAGGTCACATCGATGCGCGAGACCTGCGCCGTCCACTGGCCTTCCGGTTGACGCGCAGCGAGCCGGGCGTCGATCGCCACCGCATCGAAGCCGCAGCGCCGGGCATGGGCGTACTGGTCGGCGATGACATGGCCCTGCGCGATCAGCCGACCGTCAAAGCCGAGCCGGCGCAATTGCGTTGCCAGCGAAAAGCCGCGGCCATCGGCAAAGCTCTCGAACGAAATGGTGATCGCGTCCAGCCAATTGAAGTGCGGCGCAACCGCGCGCGCATCGGCATCGGCCGCAAGGTTCAGCCCGATGCGCGGCGGACGATCCTCGGGCAGGCCGGCGCGCAGATCGTCGAGCGACACCTCGCCATAGGTTCCGGCCATCAGCGCCCCGGCCCGGTCGTCCGGCGCAAAGCCCGCATCGGTGACGATCACCATGGTCGTGCCCGTTTCAGCCATTGCGTCCCGCCTGTCGCACGATCGCGCCGTTGTCGATGTGAATGCCGCATTCGATCTTGTCCATGCCGCGCCAGCGGCCCGCCCGCGCATCCTCGCCCACCCCGACCGGCGAGGTGCAGGACGCACAGCCGATCGAAGCATAGCCGTGCCCGGTCAGCGGATGTTGAGGCAGGTCAAACGCCTCGGCATACTCGGCCACCTCGTCGGCGTGCCAGAAGGCGAGCGGGTTGAGCTTGGTCTTGCCGCCCGTCATGCGCTCGATCAGTTCGATATCCGCGCGCGTTGCCGCCTGATAGCGCTTGCGGCCGGTGATCCAGCCGTCAAGGCCCTCGAGCGCGGCGTCCAGAACGCGGCTCTTGCGGAAGGCGCAGCACGCATCCGGATCGGTCAGGTGCAGCCTGCCCCAGGGGTCCCTGTCGCGGATCGCCGAACCGTCCGGGGCGACGGTGCGCACATCGCTCAGTTCCAGATGGCGCACCAGCGTCGCCTTGTAGGCGAGCGTTTCGGCGAACAGCATGCGCGTGTCGATGAAGATGACCGGCGTTGCCGGATCGACGCGCGCGATCAGATGCAGCAGCACCGCCGATTCGGCACCGAACGAGGACACCGCGGCGATGTCGCCGAAGCGGCGCTCGGCCAGCGCGACGCGCAGGAAGTCAAGCGTTTCGGCCTGTCGGTCACGCAGCGCGGGCATTGCCGGTCTCTGCGTAGATCGCCTGCTTGAACGGTCCCGCTCCCAGCCGCCGATAGGCATCGAGGAATGTCTCCTCGGCGGTGTGGCGCAAATCCAGATAGGTCTCGACGATCGCCTCGATCGCCGGGATCAGGTCCTCGGCGGCAAAGCCGGGTCCGGTGCGCTTGCCGATCGTCGCGGTCTCGGTGCCGTCGCCGCCCAGCGTGATCTGGTAGTTCTCGACGCCCGCCCGGTCGAGGCCCAGAATGCCGATATGGCCGACATGGTGGTGCCCGCAGGCATTGATGCAGCCGGAGATCTTGATCTTCATCGGCCCGATGTCGCGCTCCAGCTTGAGCGCGTCGAAATGGGTGGCGATCTGCTGGGCGATCGGGATCGAGCGTGCCGTCGCCAGCGCGCAATAATCCATGCCCGGGCAGGCGATGATGTCCGAAATCAGCCCGATATTGGCGGTGGCGAGCCCGGCCTTCTTCAGTTCGGCATGGACCGCCGGAATGTCCGGCTTCCTGACATGGGGCAGGATGATGTTCTGCTCGTGGGAAACGCGCAGTTCGTCATGGCCGTAGCGCTCGGCGAGATCGGCGAGCACGCGCATCTGGTCGGCCGTCGCATCGCCCGGCGTGCCGCCGACCGGCTTGAGCGACACCGACACGATGCCATAGGCCGGGTTCCTGTGCTCGGTGACGTTGGTTTCGACGAATGAGCGGAACACCGGATCGTCCGCCTGCGCCCGGTCGAAGGCCAGCGACTGCGTGTTGTCGAAATCGGGCGGCGCGAAGGCCGCCTCGATGCGCGCGAGAAGGTCTTCCGGCGGGCCGGCGAACAGCGCCTTCTGCTCGACGAAGGCCTGTTCGATCATAGCCGTGATTTCCTCGGTGCCGGTCTCGTGCACGAGGATCTTGATGCGCGCCTTGTACTTGTTGTCGCGCCGGCCGGCGAGATTGTAGACCCGCAGGATCGCTTCCAGATAGGGCAGCAGATCGGCCTTCGGCAGGAAGTCGCGGACGGTCTTGCCGATCATCGGCGTGCGGCCCAGACCGCCGCCGACGACCACCTCATAGCCCGGCTCGCCCGCCGCGTTGCGGACCATGCGCAGGCCGATATCGTGCGCCTTCGTCACCGCGCGGTCGTTCGGTGCGCCGGTGATCGCGATCTTGAATTTTCGGGGCAGGTACTGGAATTCGGGATGGTCGGTCGACCATTGCCGTATGAGCTCGGCGGTTGGGCGCGGATCCTCGATCTCGTCGGCGGCGGCGCCGGCGAAATGGTCGGCGGTGACGTTGCGGATGCAGTTTCCCGAGGTCTGGATGGCGTGCATCTCGACATCGGCGAGCGCGTTCAGAATGTCGGGCACGTCCTGCAGTTTCGGCCAGTTGAACTGCACGTTCTGGCGCGTGGTGAAATGGCCGTAGCCCTTGTCCCAGCGCTCGGCGATCATCGCGAGCTGCCGCATCTGCCGGCTGTTCAGCGTGCCATAGGGAATGGCGACGCGCAGCATGTAGGCGTGAAGCTGCAGATAGAGCCCGTTCTTCAGGCGCAGCGGCTTGAACTCGTCCTCGGTCAGCGCGCCGGAGATGCGGCGGTTCACCTGCTCGCGAAATTCGGCGACGCGGGCGCGCACGAAATCGGCGTCGAAATCGTCATATGCGTACATGGATCAGGCCTCCGCCTGCTTGCCGTGGAAATAGTTGGACGGCCCGCGCGTGCGGAACGCCTCGCGAAAGTGCACCGGCGCCGGCCGGCCGTCCGCGCCGATCGTGGCATCGGCCAGATAGGCGCCGACGATGCGGTTCGGCTGGCCCTGGGCGATCGCCAGCAGGCGCTCGGCCTCCTCGGGATCGTGCGCGACGGCCGCATCGCCATGGTCCCGCGACCAGTTGCCCGATGCGGTCAGATAGATCACGTCGCCCTCGAACAGATCGTTTGCCGTGACGATTTGTGGGTGCTTCTCGCGAGCCATCAGACCGCCTCCGCCTGGGCCGGCAATGCATCGAGGGCGACCTGCGCGCCGCGCGGCGCGATGCCGTAGAGCAGCACCGCCGGACCGGTGATGCCCGCATCCGCCAGCGCTTCGGGCAGGCTGCCGAGCGTTGCGGCGACGATCCGCTGGTCGGCGCGCGAGGCGTTCTCGACCACGGTGACCGGCGTTTTGGCATCGGCGCCGTGCATCAGAAGGCGCCCGCGCAGGAAGGCCGACGCCTTCAGCCCCATATAGATCGCCGCCGCTTCGCCGGGCCGGGCGAGCGCCCGCCAGTCATGATCGGCAAAGCCTTCGGCGTCGTGCCCGGTGACGATCCGCAGCGAAGCGTTGCGTCCGCGCCGGGTCAGCGACCGGCCGATGGAGGCCACCGCCGCCGAGGCGGACGTGATGCCCGGCACGATCTCGAAGGTGATGCCGGCCTCATCGAGCGCGTCCAGTTCCTCCTCGAGCCGGCCGAACACCGCCGGATCGCCCGATTTCAGCCGGACGACGCGGGCGCCGGCGCTCGCATGATCGATCATCAGATCGTTGATCGCATCCTGCGTCCAGGCCGGTCCGAAACCCTTCTTGCCCGTCTCGACGATGATCGCCTCGCGCCGGGCCAGTTCGAGGATCGGCTGCGGCACCAGCCGGTCGTGCAGCACCACATCGGCCTCGTGCAGCGCGTTGCGGGCCTTCAACGTCAAAAGCGCGGGATCGCCCGGTCCGGCGCCGACGAAGGCGACCGAGCCCGGGCCGTCGTGCGTTTCGAGCGCGTCGGTGAGCAGCGTTTCGAGCGTGTCGCGCACGGCGGCTTCGCCGCCCGCCTTGAGCGCCGCATCGCCCGCGCCGAAATAGAACCGCGTCCAGAAGGCGCGGCGCTTCTTGGAACTGCCGAGCATCTCGGCGCGGGCGCGGAACACCTGGCCGATCCGCGTCAGGACGCCCAGCGAAGCGGGCAGACGTTCCTCGAGGTCCGCCTTGATCTTGCGGGCCAGCACCGGCGCGGCACCCTCGGTGCCGATCGCCACGGTCACCGGATCGCGGTCGACGATCGCCGGCGTGATGAACTGGGAGTCCTCGAGATTGTCGACGATGTTGACGAGAGCGCCGGCCTCATGCCCGATTTTTGCCGCCCGCGCATCCTCGGCCGCATCGTCGTTCGCCGCATAGAGCAGGGCGGCGCACATCGCATCGCCGGCGGCGATCGGCCGTTCGGTCAGCGTCAGCCTTCCTTCGGCCGCCCACCGCCGAACCTGCGCCACCGGTTCGGCGCCGAAAACGGCGATCCTCGCCCCGGTCTTCAGCAGCAGCCGCAATTTCGCCACCGCGGTTTCGCCGGCGCCAGAGACGATCACGCGGCGGCCGTCGACATTGAGAAAGATCGGAAAGTGGCGCATGACGAACCCGTTTGAAAAACCGTCCTCACAATACCGGGCAAGGCCGACATGCAGAAGAATTTGGTTCCCAAGAATGGGGCCGACAGGAGAAATATCGTGCGATCGGCAGCGGGCCTGGCGGGCCGATCGATTTGATCGGTGTCAAGGAATTGCCCGGTTCTGGTTGCGACAATCGCGCCAGTTTTGAAGCGTTCCAATCTTGGCGGAGCGTGTCTATATAGGCGGCGAATTCGGCCCGGGCGGGTCGGTCGCACGGGCATAGTGAGGAAAGTGATGACGGTGAAGGCGCTCGACGTGTCGCAGAACAAGCCCTTGAATTTCGACGAGTTCTTCGCCGACAGCCTGGCCGGCCTTCACGAGGCGGGCAATTATCGCGTCTTTGCCGAGCTGGAGCGCAAGCGCGGGGAATTTCCGCGCGCCACGCGCTATCGCGAGGACGGCTCGACGCACGATGTCACCGTGTGGTGCTCGAACGACTATCTGGGCATGGGCCAGCATCCCGAGGTGGTCGCGGCGATGCAGGACGCCATCGAGCGCTGCGGCACCGGGGCAGGGGGCACGCGCAACATTTCGGGCACCAATCACGGCCATGTCAGGCTCGAGGCCGAACTGGCGGATCTGCACGGCAAGGACGCCGCGCTGATCTTCACCTCGGGCTATGTGTCCAACTGGGCCGCGCTCGGCACGCTTCTGGCGAAGATCCCGGGGATCATCTGCTACACCGACGC
>NZ_JASHKB010000014.1 GCF_030732865.1 Roseitalea sp. MMSF_3546 | reverse complement strand
GGGGGAAAGGCTAATAGGCAGCGGCAATGTGAGGGGGCAGAAGCGAACAGGGTTCGACTTGCTTCAACCGCCCCCTTGCAAGCCCGGTCCGTTTGACGCACACAGGCGCCCGACCCGTTCACCGGAAAACCGACATGGCCGTTCGCACCGTCATGACCCGCTCCGCGCTCGCCGCGCTCGTCTTCGCGCTTGCCGCCTGCGGCCGGGCCGGCGCGCCCGAACGACCCTCGGCCGCCATGGCCACCGACACCGAAACGGCGGCGCAGACCGGCGAGGGCGCGCCTGAGCGGCCCTTCATCCTGGACGGCCTCATTCGCTAGGCCGCAACCGGACACAGGCCCGTGAACCATTTCGAATATCGCGATGGCGTCCTTTGCGCCGAAGACGTGCCGGTGCCGGCGCTGGCCGAGGCGGTCGGCACGCCGTTCTACTGCTACGCGACGGCGACGCTGACACGCCACTACACCGTCTTCGCCAAGGCGTTCGCCGATATAGACGCGCTGGTGTGCTATGCGATGAAGGCAAACTCCAACCAGGCCGTGCTGGCGACGCTGGCCGGCCTGGGCGCAGGCGCCGACGTCGTCTCGGAGGGCGAGTTGCGACGCGCGCTCGCAGCCGGCATCGCGCCGGACCGCATCATGTTCTCGGGCGTGGGCAAGACGGCCGCGGAGATGGATTTCGCGCTCGCCACGGGAATCCACTGCTTCAACGTGGAGTCCGAGCCGGAACTCGAACTGCTCTCCGCCAGGGCCGTTGCGACGGGCCGCACCGCGCCGGTGTCCATGCGCATCAATCCCGACGTCGACGCGAAAACCCACGCCAAGATCACCACAGGGCGCAAGGGCGACAAGTTCGGCATCTCCTGGGACCGGGCGCGCGATGCCTATCGCCGGGCGGCGGAGCTGCCTGGGCTGGCCGTATGCGGCATCGACATGCATATCGGCAGCCAGATCACCGCGCTGCAGCCCTTCGACGACGCGTTCGCGCTCGTTAGCGAACTGGTCGGCCAGTTGCGCGCCGACGGGCACACCATCGCCCATGTCGATCTGGGCGGGGGCCTTGGCATTCCCTATCGGCGCGACAACGATCCGCCGCCGCTGCCGGACGATTACGCCGAGACCGTCAAGAAGCACATCCGGCCGCTGGGGGTCAGAGCAATCTTCGAGCCCGGCCGCATGATCGCCGGCAATGCGGGGATCCTGGTCACCTCGGTGGTCTATCTCAAGCGCCTCGAGGACAAGGCCTATCTGATCGTCGATGCGGGGATGAACGACCTGATCCGGCCGACGCTGTATGACGCCTGGCACGACATCGTGCCGGTGGTCGAGCCGGCGCGCGATGCGCCGCGGATCCGCGCCGACATCGTGGGACCCGTGTGCGAGACGGGCGACTATCTGGGCCATGACCGGATGATCGCCGAAACCGCGCCCGGCGATCTGTTCGCGGTCCTGACCGCGGGCGCCTATGGCGCGGTACAGGCGGGGACCTACAATTCGCGCCTGCTCGTGCCCGAGGTCATCGTCAATGGCGAGCGCTGGCACCTGGCGCGGGCACGGCCGAGCTATGACGAGCTGATCGGCCTGGACAGCGTGCCCGACTGGCTGTGAACGTGCGGGCGCGCTGCGCACGGTGACAAAAGCGTGAGCGGCTTTCGCCTCGCCATCGCCACAGAAGCTGCTATCTTCGGTCCCTGACAGTCTCACAGGCCAGGGACGGCGATCGATGTCCGAGCAGACGAAACCGGCACGGCCGGACGCGAGCCCCGCCAACGGACCTGCCCGCGCGGGGCTTGGCTTTGCGCGCTGGTCGAGCCGAGCGCTCATGCTCGCCGAGCGGGCGGCGGCGCTGGTGCTGCCGCTGGCGATCATCATGTGCCTGTTTGCGATCCTGTCCTGGTTCGGCTTCTTCCGCGCCGTGCCGGACGGCGTGCGCATTGCGAGCGGCGTCCTGCTCGCCCTGGCGGCTCTTGGCGCATTGTGGCCGCTGCGCCGTCTGATCCCGCCGCGCGCGCGCGATGTCGACCATCGCCTGGAGCGCGACAATCGCCTGCGGCACCGGCCGATCACGACCCAGCAGGAAAAGCTCGCAAGCAATGCCGATCCCTATGCCCGCGCGCTGTGGAAGGTGCATCAGGCGCGGGTCGCCGAGGGGCTCGGCCGCCTCGATCCGGTGCGCCCGCGCACGGCCATTCCCGCGCGCGACCCCTGGGCGCTGCGTGCGCTGGTGCCGCTGGTGCTGGTGACGGCCTTCGCCTTTTCGCTGTCGCCGGGTGGCGGGCGGCTGACCGACGTGGTGCGCAGCCATGCGGCCGACACCGTCGTGCCCGCGCGCGTGGATGCCTGGATCACGCCGCCGACCTATACCGGCATCGCGCCGATCTTCCTGACCGCCGATCTCAATGCCGGCAAGGACCGGTTCACCGTGCCCGAGGGCAGCGAGATCACCGTGCGGATCGCCGGCGGCGACGGCACCGAGCAGGTCAGCTTCCCCTCCCCGCAGACCCCGATCGCCGCGCAGGCCGATGAGGGCACCGGCGAAGCGCGCGCCTTTGCCGCGACCGTCGACAGCCATGGCCGGCTGACGATCGGCGGCGATGGCGAGGAGGGCGGTCTCGGCGCATGGCAGATCGACATGGTCGAGGACGCCACACCCGACATCGCCTTTGCCGAGGAAGACCCCTTCGAGCGCGCGGTCAACGGCACGATGACGCTTCGCTACAATGCCACCGACGACTATCGCATTGCCGTCGCGCGCGGGCAGATCGCGCTGGCCGACCCGAACCTGAAGGGCGCACGGCCGCTCTATGACGCGCCCGAACTGCCGCTGACGCTGCCGCGCCGCAATGCCGAGGACGGCGCGGCGTCCACCACGCGCGATCTGACGGCCCATCCCTGGGCCGGCGCGGAGGTTCGGCTGACGCTGGAGGCCGAGGACGATCTGGGCCAGATCGGCCGGAGCGCCACGCGCACGCTGGTGCTGCCCGGCCGGCCCTTCTCAAATCCGCTGGCGCGGGCGCTGATCGAGCAGCGGCGCATCCTGGCGCTCGACGCCAATGCCGCCGATGCGGTCGCCGACCTGCTCGATGTGCTCATGCTCTATCCCGAGGAGACGATCGACAACGCCGCCCATTTTCTCGGCCTGTCGACGGCGCGCACCCGGCTGATCGACGCGCGCAACGACGATCAGCTGCGCGAGGTGGTCGACTATCTGTGGGAGGTGGCGCGCAATATCGAGGATGGCGGGCTGACCGACGCCGAACGGCGCCTGCGTCAGGCCCAGCAGGCGCTGCGCGAGGCGCTGGAGAACGGGGCGACCGACCAGGAGATCGCCCGGCTGATGGACGAGTTGCGCGAGGCGATGCAGGACTATCTGCGCGAATTCGCCGAACGGGCGATGCAGGATCCCGATTTCGCCCAGCAGGCGCCGCAGATGGATGGCCAGCAGCTCGACCAGCAGACGCTGGACGACATGCTCGACCAGCTCGAGGACATGGCGCGGTCGGGCGCGCGCGAGCAGGCCATGGACATGCTGTCGCAACTCGAAAACATGATGAACAATCTGCAGATGGGTCAGGGCCAGCAGCAGCAGGGCGAGGGCCAAAGCCAGGCCCAGCAGCAGATGAACGAGCTCGGCGAGATCCTGCGCGAGCAGCAGCGGCTGATGGACGAGACCTTCCGCCAGAACCGTCAGGGCCAGCAAGGTCAACAGGGCCAGCAGGGTCAGCAAGGCCAGCAGGGTCAGCAGGGTGAAGGCCAGCAGGGCCAGCAGGGGCAGGGCCAGATGGGCCGGAACGGCCAGCAGCCCGGCCAGGGCCAGAACGGCCTGCCCGGTCTGGCGCCCGGCCAGCAGGCGCTGCAGGAGCGGCTCGACCAGTTCATGGAAGGGCTGCGCGGCATGGGCATCGATCCGGGCGACAGCTTTGGCGATGCCGGCCGGTCGATGGGCGAGGCCGGCGATGCGCTGGGCCAGGGTCAGGGCGAACAGGCGCTGGCCGAGCAGGGCAATGCGCTCGACGCGTTGCGCCAGGGCGCCGACGACATGATGCAGCAGATGCAGCAATCCATGCAGGGCCAGGCCGGCATGGCGGATCCGCGCGGCACGCGCAACGGCGCCGACCGCGACCCGCTGGGGCGTCCGCAGCGTTCCTCCGGCCCCGACTTCGGCGAATCGGTCGACATCCCCGACGAGATCGACGTGCGCCGGGCGCGCGAGATCCTCGAGGCCATCCGCGAAAGGCTGGGCGACGCGCTGTCGCCGCAGCTCGAACGTCAGTATCTGGAGCGGCTGCTGGAACTGCGCTGACGGCGCAGCCGGAGGCGGACCGGGTCGAGACGGCGCGTATCGCGTCGAGCGGCGCCCGCTCTCAGGCGGCGAGGGCCTCGCCGACGGCACGCCGGATGTCGGCGAGCGAAAACGGCTTTGAGATCACATCGATGATGATGCGGGCGATCTCCTCGGAACGCTCGCGCTGCTCGGCATAGCCGGTCATCAGCAGGATGCGCAGACCGGGATAGGCGTCGGCGGCGTTCCTGGCCATCTCGATGCCGTCCATGGCGGGCATGCGGATGTCCGACAGTACCAGGTCGAACCGGCCGCCGGTCTGGGTGATCCGGTCGAGCGCGATGTCGCCGTCATCGGCCTCGTCGACGTCATGGCCGTCCAGCTTCAGGGCGCGGGCGGTGAAGCCGCGCACCGAATCGTCGTCGTCGACCACAAGAATACGCGCCATGATCATGCATCTCCCGTTATCACGCCGACATAGGGCAACTCGCGAAAGGCGTGGCCGACATCCATGCCGTAGCCGACCACGAAGTGGTCCGGGCATTCAAAACCGATGAAGTCGGCGTCGACCGGCGTGTCGGCGCTGCGTCTGGTGCGCTTGTCGAGCAGCACGGCGATCGCCACCGACCGCGCGCCGCGCTCGAGCAGCATCCGCCGCGCGTGGGTCAGCGTGGTGCCCGACTCCAGGATGTCGTCGATCAGCAGCACGTCGCGCCCGCTCACGTCGCTGTCGATGTCGCGCAGCATCTTCACCTTGCCGGGCTCGGTGCCCGCGCCATAGGTCGACAGCATCATGAATTCGACCTCGGGTGCCATGCCGACATCGTGCATGGCGCGAATGAGGTCGCCGGCGAAGATGAACGAGCCCTTCAGGATCGAGACGACCAGAAGGTCCTTGTAGTCGCGCCGGGCGATTTCTTTCGCCAGTTCGAGGTTGCGGCGCGCGATCATGGACGCCGGAAACAGCACTTCGATTTTCTTGCCGCGTACGGTCTGCATGGGCTCGGAAGACGGTCACAGGATGGGAGCGAAGGACAGGCGGGGCCGGAGGCCGGCATAATCGCCCGCCGGTATGCGGCTTGTAAAGGCCATGCGCTCGCCGGGCGCAAGCCTTTCGCCGCGGGCGATGACGTGGACCATCGCGCCGGAACGGCCGGGCCTTTCGAACCGAATCCGGACGGGCGGGACGATGTGCGTTCCGGCGGTATCGTTGACGATCGTCGCACCGATGACGAAGACCGGCCGGCCCGAGGCGGTCTCGACGCGCGCCGTCGCCTCGTCCAGGACAAGCGGGGAGACCGGTGCGGCGGTCGCGGAGGGGGCGCCGCGCACCGATTCGACAGGGCCAGGCAGCAGCACGTGACCGCCGGCGACATAGAAGGCGGCAAGGGCGCCGATGGCGGCGATCGCGGCGAAGGCGGGCAGCGGCATGGGCCTTGCGGCGCGGTCGGGCCGCGCAATAGGCCTTGCGTCGCGGTCGGGCCGCGCCATGCGGCCGGCGGCAAACACGCCAAGGCCCGCGCCCGGCCGGTCCGGGGCGCGCGCCGCGGCGGCCGCGCCCGCAACGTCCGGTGCCCGCCCGGGGCGTGTGGCACCGAGCGTTTCGAACTCGGCATCGACGATGTCATCGGACAAGCGAATCGGTCCCGTTCCCGCTGGCGTCCCCGGTGTCGGGTGTAGCCCGGGGTGTGTTAATCGAGTGTTTCCGGCGCAGTCCCAGGGTTGGCGCCGGGCCGCTGCTGCGGCCTTGATGCGGCCATGTGCATGCCATAGAGCGGGAGCTCAGATCGGTGATTTGCGCGGCGCCGGGACCGGATTTCGGCCAGCCGCCGAGGGCACGACGGACGCGGGGGCGAGTTGATCAGGTTCGACAATGTGGGGCTACGATACGGGATGGAGCCCGAGGTGCTCTCGGACGTCTCCTTTCACATCCCGGCCCAGTCGTTCCAGTTCCTGACCGGTCCATCGGGCGCTGGCAAGACATCGCTGCTGCGCCTGTTGTTCATGTCGCTGCGGCCGACGCGCGGCCAGATCAGCATCTTCGGCAAGGACGTGTTGTCGATCGACCGGCGCGAACTGCCGCTGCTGCGCCGGCGCATCGGTGTCGTCTTTCAGGATTTCCGGCTGTTGAACCATATGACCATCTTCGAGAACGTCGCGCTGCCGCTGCGCGTGCGCGGGCGGGTGATATCGAACTATCATCGCGACGTGATCGAACTGCTCAAATGGGTGGGGCTGGGCGAGAAGATCCACGCCCTGCCGCCGGTGCTCTCGGGCGGCGAAAAACAGCGCGTGGCGATCGCGCGGGCGCTCATCGACCAGCCCGAGATCCTGCTCGCGGACGAGCCGACCGGCAATGTCGACCCGCACATGGCGCGGCGCCTGCTGCGCCTTTTCATCGAGCTCAACCGGTCGGGAACGGCGGTCGTCATCGCAACGCACGATCTGGGGCTGATGGAGCAGGTGGATGCAAGGCGGATGATCCTGTCGGCCGGCCGGATGGACATTTTCGGATGAACGAGACACGGCCCATCGCGACCGAGCCGGTCTTGCCTGACAAGGCCATGACGCCGATCGTGCCGCCGGGCAACACGGCCGGTCAGGCCATGGCCCTGGTGGTCGCGATCATGTCCTTCCTGGCCTGCCTGACGGTGGGGGCGGTGTCGCTGGTCAATCAGAGCGCGGTGACATGGCAAAGCCAGATCTCGCGCGAGGCGACCGTTCAGATTCGCCCCGCGCGCGGGCTCGACGTGGAAACGGCGCTCGCCGAGGCGCGCGCCGTCGCGGTCGGCTTTGACGGCGTGCGTGCGGCGCGGGTGATCGGGCGCGACGAGACGCTGGGACTGCTCGAACCGTGGCTCGGCGCCGGGCTGGAGCTCGACCAGTTGCCATTGCCGCGGCTGGTGGTCATCACCATCGACGAGGACTCCCCGCCCGATTTCGCCGCCATGCGCTCGGCCATCGCCGAGGTCGTGCCCAACGCCACGCTCGACGACCATCGCGCCTGGGTCAGCCGCCTGGTCTCGATGGCGCGCACCATGACCTTTGCCGGCACCTGCGTGCTCGTGCTCGTGCTGGCCGCGCTGGTGATGACGGTCGTGTTCGCCACGCGCGGGGCGATGGCCGGCAACCACGAGGTCATCGAGGTGCTGCACTTCGTCGGCGCGCGGGGCGGGTTCATCGCGCGCCAGTTCCAGAACCGTTTCCTGGTGATCGGCCTGCGTGGCGCGGCCGCCGGCGGGCTTGCCGCGATCATCGTGTTCATCGCCTCGAGCCTGTGGGCGAGCCGCAACCTGACAACGGCCGAAAACGAGCAGCTTTCGGCATTCTTCGGCGACTTCACCATCGGGATGGGCGCCTATATCGGGGTCATGCTGGTCGTCGTGCTGGTCGGCCTGCTGACCATGTTGACGGCGCGGCTGACGGTGCTGCGCGTGCTGCACGAGTTCGACGAGAAGCGCGCCGACCCTTCCCGTTGACCGGCAATGGGCGGCCGGTCGATTGCACGCAAGCCGCGCTTGGAACAAAAAGTGTGCGTAGTCCTGCATCCGGGCGAATTAGGCCTGTCAAGGCCGCAGATGGACCGCTAACAAGGAAATGATGACCGATGGCGAACACACGGAGGGGGCCGCCGGTTCGATCGGCGAGGATGCCGCGCGCAGCCGGCTGCGCCCACGGCGCGGGCCGATACGTGTGGCGCTGTGGTCCCTTGCGCTCGCCGCCGCATTGCTGGTCATCGGATTTGCATCCTTTCTGCGTCATGTGCACGCGCTGACGCCGCCCGACGTCGCCACGATCGAGGCGGACGGCATCGTCGTGCTCACCGGCGGAAGGGCGCGGCTCGAACCGGCCGTCGCCCTGCTGCGGCAAATGGATGGCGCGCGGCTGCTGGTCAGTGGCGTGCACGCCGAACTGGGCGAGAACACGCTGCGGCGCACGCTTGGCGTCAGCGAGGCGCTGTTTGCGTGCTGCATCGATATCGACAAGCTCGCACTGAACACGATCGGCAATGCCCGGCACACAGCGCAATGGGCGGCCGAACATGGTTTCGACCGGCTCGTCGTGGTCACCAATGACTACCACATGCCGCGTTCGATGCTCGAGATGCACCGCGCCATGCCCGACGTCGCGCTGGTCGCGTTCCCGGTCGTCAACCGCACGGACCCCGAGACCCGCCGCGCCGAACTGGCCGACCGCTACCGCGTGCTCGCCGGAGAGTACGGCAAGTTCCTGTACGCGCTGGTGCGCGGCGGCGGTTCGGCGCGATGACAAAACGGCCGGCGCGCCGTTTTGCTTGAATTGCATCGCCACGGCGATTAACAGGCCGCGACCCGCCGGGTGCCGATCCCGCACCCCCGGCAAGCCCCACAAGGATGCGCGCGTGATCCGCTCCCTGATCTTCAACCTGGCCTTTTACGCCAACAACGCGGTGCAGATGATCGTCTGGTCGCCGCTGTTCTTCCTCGGGCCCCGCGCCTTTGCCTGGTGGATCGTGCGCTTCTGGGCGCGGTCGCATCTGTGGCTGATGAAGGTGATCGTGGGCACCGATCACGTCGTGCGCGGCCGCGAAAAGCTGCCGCGGGGCGGCTACATCATCGCGCCCAAGCACCAGTCGGCGTGGGACACGATCGCCTTCCTGCCCTGGTGGCCCGACCCGGTCTACATTCTCAAGCGAGAACTGATGTGGATCCCGCTGTTCGGCTGGTACATCGCGCGCATGAACATGATCGCCATCGACCGGGGCAATCGCGAGAAGGCGATTCGCGCGATCAATGCGCGCGCCCGGCAAATGATCGACGATGGCCGGCAGATCATCATCTATCCCGAGGGCACGCGCCGGCCGCCCGGCGCCGAGCCGGCCTACAAGTCCGGCATCGCCCATCTTTACGAGACGCTCGGCGTGCCGGTGGTGCCGATCGCCCACAATGCCGGGCTGTACTGGCCGCGGCGCGGCTTCATGCGCTATCGCGGCCTGATCGAGGTGGAGGTGCTCGACCCGATCGAGCCGGGCCTGTCGCGCGCCCGGTTCATGGAGGAACTGGTCACGCGCACCGAAACGGCCTGCGACCGGCTGCTGGCGCGCGCGGCCAGCGCGCCGGATGCCCCGCCCATGCCGAAGACGGCGCGCGAGCGGCTTTCGGCCATGGATCGTACGGTCAAGCCAGCCGAAGCTTGATGCCGTCGGCCACGGCTTCCAGCCAGGGATCGCGAATGCCCAGTTCGCGAATGTGGGCGGCGGTGTTGAGCACGTAGTCCTCATTGGGGCCGGCCTGGCCGACTGCGCCGCAG
The DNA here is from genome assembly GCF_030732865.1 of Roseitalea sp. MMSF_3546. Classification (GTDB taxonomy): domain Bacteria; phylum Pseudomonadota; class Alphaproteobacteria; order Rhizobiales; family Rhizobiaceae; genus Roseitalea. Next base: position 88,115 of record NZ_JASHKB010000014.1, on the reverse strand, counting down.
ACCCGTTCCACCGCCTCTTCGACCGAGACGCGCCCGGCATATTGCCGGTGGCTGCGGTCGACGATATAGGCCACGGCACGGGTCGTCTGTCCGTCCGAGAGCACGACCCGTGTCAGGCGCTCCTTGTAGACATGGGTGACGAGCTCGCGGGCGCGCAGATAGTCCATGACCCGGTCGCGATCGGCGTGGGCGACGCGAAAGGCGACGCCGACGCATGCGCCGCCGCGATCCAGACCCATGACAAGGCCGGGGCGCTCGGGCGTGCCGCGATGGCTGTATGAGTGGATGCACAGGCTGCGGTGATAGCCGGCCAGACGGGCGCGGCGCTTTTCGACATAGCGAAAGCCTGGCCGCCACATCAGCGAGGCGTAGCCGAATACCCAGAAATCGTCCATAAGCGCGCGTTCAATCCTGCCCGTCGCGCAAGGAGCTAGCATGAGCCAAACCCGGGGAAAACAGGGCCATGATGCCGGAAGGCGCATCGCCTGGCTGGCGGTCGGCGTCGCGGCGTTCGTGGCCGCCTATAGCGGCGGCTGGTTCTGGTTCGCCGGACAGGTCGACGAGGCCGTCGCTTCGTATGGCCAGGACCGCGCGCAAGGGGCGAGCCTGGCCTGCCCGGGCCGGGACATTACGGGTTTTCCGCTGCGCATCGGCGTTTTCTGCGAATCGGTCGAACTGACCGGCGCGAACGGCGCCTTCGTCCTGCAGGCAGCGGCGATGCGCTCGTCGGCGGTGGTCTACAATCCGCGCCACGTCATCGCCGACATCGAAAGTCCGGTCACGATCGCGGTGCCGGCAGGCGGGCCGCGCTACGAAATCGAGTGGGATCAGGGCCGGCTCAGCGCGATCACCGCGCCGCAGGCCGAGCGCATGGCCTCGCTGTTTGCCGATGAGGCGCGGCTGTCGCTGCCCTGGCTGCCCGCGGCGGTGACGGCGGCGGACTTCGAAGCGCATCTGCGCCAGATCGACGGCGCGCTCGATATCGCGGCAAGCCCCCGCGGCGTACGCATCCCGCCGCAATGGCTCGGCGGGCGAACCCTGCCCGAAGCGGGCTTCGATCTCGACATGCGTCTTGCCGACTTCGGCACCGACTGGGCGGGTCAGAAAGGCGGCGGCGAGGGTGAAATCAACCGGCTGTCGCTCATCCTGACCGAGGATCGCGGCGTGATCCTGCAAGGGCCGTTCTCGGTTTCTCCGCAGGGCGTGATCAGCGGGGCGTTCGAACTGCGCGTGGTCGACGTGCCCGGCGTGGCCGCCGAACTGGGCGCGGTACTGCCGGAACTGGTGGCGCCGATCGAGGCGCTAACGGCCGGCGGTCAGGCGGGCGACGAGGCGACGCTGAGGCTGACCGTGCGCGAGGGTCGCGTCTTTGCCGGCATCATCCCGCTCGGCACGCTGCCGCGGCTCGGCTTCGGCCCGTTCGCGGGCTCATGAGCCGTTGACGCGCTGGCGGCCGAAGCTGGGCGTGTCGACGTCCTGGCCGGCCTCGATGATCGACTTGCGGATGTGCCGGGTTCGGGTGAACAGCTCGAACAGCGCGTCGCCGTCGCCCCAGCGGATCGACTTCTGCAACGAGGCCAGATCCTCCGAGAAGCGGGCGAGCATCTCCAGGATCGCGTCCTGGTTGTGCAGGCACACATCGCGCCACATGGTCGGATCGGAAGCGGCAAGCCGCGTGAAGTCGCGAAAGCCCGAGGCCGAATACTTGATCACCTCGGACTGCGTGACGGTCTCCAGATCCGAGGCCGTGCCGACGATGTTGTAGCTGATCAGTTGCGGCAGGTGCGAGACGACGGCGAGAACGCGGTCGTGATGGTCGGGATCCATGGTGGCGACATCCGACCCGCAGCGCCGCCAGAAGGTCTTCAACCGGTCGAGCGCATCGGCGTCGGTGTCCGGCAGCGGCGTCAGGATGCACCAGCGGTCCGTGAAGAGCGAGGCAAAGCCGGCATCTGGCCCGGAATATTCGGTGCCGGCGATCGGGTGGCCGGGGATGAAATGGACATGGGCGGGCATGTGCGGCGTCATCTGCTGGATGACCGAGCGCTTGGTCGAGCCGACATCGGTGACGATGGCGCCGGGCGCAAGGGCCGGGGCGATCGCCTCGGCGACGGCGCCCGAGGCGCCGACGGGCACCGAGACGACGACGAGATCGGCATCGCGGACGGCCTGGGCGGGATCGAGCGTGTAGCTATCGCCAAGGTCCAGCTCGCGCGCCCGGTCGAGCGTCTTCAGACGCCGGGTCGACACGGCGATGTGGCGAGCCAGCCCCTCGCGCCGGACGATGCGCGCGAGCGAGGCGCCGATCAGCCCGATGCCGATCAGCGCGATGCGGTCGAACAGCGGTTCGCTCGTCTCCGACATCGTCAGCGCGCCATGAAGGCGGTCAGTGCCTCGATGGTGCCCTGGTTCGCCGCGTCGGTGCCGATCGACATGCGCAGCGCGTTGGGCAGGCCATAGGCCGTCACGCGCCGCAGCACGAAACCGCGCGCGACCAGCCAGGCATCGGCCGCCTGGGCACTGCGGTCGGGTTCGCCGTCGGGGAAATGGATCAGGATGAAATTCGCCACGCTCGGCGTCACCTCGAGCCCGATCGATTCGAGCGCGGCTGTCAGCCAGGGCAGCCATCGATCGTTGTGGGCGATGGCCGCATCGACATGGGCGCGGTCGGCCATGGCGGCCGCGCCGGCGGCGATGGCCGGCGCGTTGACGTTGAACGGGCCGCGCACGCGGTTGACCGCGTCGACCACGTCGGGCGGACCATACATCCAGCCGATGCGCAGCGCGGCGAGGCCGTGGATCTTCGAGAAAGTGCGCGTCATGACCACGTTGCGGTTGGCCGAGACCATCTCGATGCCGGAGGCGTAGTCGTTGCGGCGCACATATTCGGCATAGGCGGCATCGATCACCAGCAGCACGTGCGGCGGCAGGCCGGCATGCATGCGCCGCAATTCGGCGTCCGGCAAATAGGTGCCGGTGGGATTGTTCGGGTTGGCGAGGAAAACGATCCTGGTGCGCTCGGTGACGGCGGCGAGGATCGCGTCGACATCGGCGCGATGGTCGGTCTCGGGCACCATGACCGGCCTTGCGCCGGCCGCCATGATCTGGATCTTGTAGACCAGAAAGCCGTGCTCGGTGAAGATCGCCTCGTCGCCCGGTCCCAGATAGATCGAGGCGAAAAGGCCGAGCAGTTCGTCCGAGCCGTTGGCGCAGACGATGGCGTCGGGGTTCAGGCCATGGGTGCGGGCGATGGCCGCGCGCAGTTCGTGCGAGGCGCCGTCGGGATACACATGCAGGTGATCGGCCGCGCCGCGATAGGCCTGGACGGCCGCCGGGCTGGCGCCGAGCGGGTTTTCATTGGAGGACAGCTTGTGCAGCTTGACGCCAGGGGCGGCCTTGTCGCGGCCGGGCACATAGGCGGCGATGTCCATCACGCCGGCATTTGGCTGCGGGATCGGTGCGCGGGGCGGGGCGTTCATCGTGTCGGGTCCGTGGTTCCTGCAGGCGCGAAATAGCCGCCGGCGGCGCGGATGTCGAGAAGATCGTGCGGCGCGCTGCCGCCCGCTTCGATCGCGATGAGGGCGCGCTGCGTCGTATCGCCGGTGGCGATCACCGTACCGCCCGTCCAGGCGGACAGCGTTTCGGGGTGCTTGGCAAGGCCGGTATAGAGCCGGACGTCAAAGGGCACGGGATCGGAGAGCTGCGGGGACAGCACGAATGCGTCGACGGTGGCGAACGGCACACCGATGACGGGCAGGCGCGCCATGACCGAAAGACCGGTGGCCGCGTCCAGATCGTCCCACCAGGGGCCGGCGCCCTCCAGCGGCACGAGGGCGAGCGCATTGCCCCGGGCGCGCGCGGCGGCGATGGCGCCTGACGCGTCGGCGTGAGCGATGAGCGGCACGGTGAAGCCGAAATGATGGCGGGCCATGTCGCGCATGATGTCTGCCCGCCCCGCCTCGGCCAGGTGCACCGCATAGGGCGCCTGCATGTGGGTGAAGGTCGAGATCAGCTCGCGCCACAGATGCACGATCATCCCCAGCGGCACCGAGCCGGCATGGCGGTCGGCGAGCGCGCGCATCATCTGCGCCTCGCGTCCGGGCCGGAAGGCGGCGCCCCGCGACCGGTCGGCGCCCTTGATGCGAATGAGCTCGTCGATGACCGTGGCGCGCTGCATGATGAGCGTGTGGATGGTCTCGTCCACCGCGTCGATCTTGGCGCGCAGTTCGGTCAGCCTTTGCGGGTTGTCGCGTTCCATGCCGGCTCCCTCCCTGCGATGTGCCGGCCAGTTAGGCAGCCCGGCGGGCACATGCCAAGGCGCTTCAGCGCCTGAGAAGGGGTTGGCGGCGCACGCGGCCGGCCACGGTGCCCTGCGGGGCGAGCGCGGGCACGAACACCCGGCGCGACTGGCGCTCGGCGACCGGCAGGCCCTGATAGAGCCGCTTTTGCGCCTCGATCACCAGAACGCCGCCGAACAGCGGCCACAGCCGAAGGCCCCAGGCCTCCAGCCGCGCGGTCAGACGCAGGGCGAGAAAGCGCTTGGAGGGCGGGAAGAACAGCGCCTCGGTCTCCGAGGTCATGGTGAAGTTCGCCTCGCGCATGAGATTGACGAGTTGTCCGCGCGAAAACGGCCGGCCATTGCCGAAAGGGGTGTATTCGTTGCGTGCCCAGACGCCGCGGCGATTGGGCACGATCAGCACGAGCCGTCCATTGGGCGCAAGCACGCGCCAGGCCTCCATCAACGTCTCGCGCGGGTTCTCGGCATGTTCGAGCGCATGGACCATGAGCACGCGGTCGATGGACGAATCGGGCAGGGGCAGTTCCTCGTCGAAGACGAGCGCGGTCCGCGACAGCCCGGTGCGCGGCCATCGCGCCGCCCCTTGCGCGGCGAGCATGAAGGCCAGCGTGCGTTCGGTGTCGGGCTCGAAGCGCTCAAGCCATGGGCGCGTATGGCCCAGCCCGACCAGGCGTTCGTTGGGCAACGGCTTCCAGATGCGCGAAAGCGCCAGGCCGATCGCATGGGCGGCACGCTTGCCGAGCGCCGAATGGTAGAACGCGCGCAATTCGACGATATCGGTCTGCATGACTTCAAACGGTGTTGGGGCAGGGTGTTGACGCGGCCGTACAAAACCGCATTTACCTTCCAAGGGCAATGTGGTGAGCAGGGACGCGCGAGGCAAATGGTCGATATCGAACAGTTCACCTGCCGCAGCGACAACTTCGGCGTGCTGGTCCATGACGTGCAGAGCGGGCGCACCGTCGCCATCGATGCGCCGGACGCGGACGCCGTCGAAGCGGCGCTCGAGCGGCGCGGCTGGCAGCTCACCGACATCCTGGTCACGCACAAGCATGCCGACCACATCGAAGGGCTCGCCGCGCTCAAGGAGGCGCATGGCTGCACCATCGCCGGCCCGCGGGCCGAGGCCGAGGCGATCGGCCGGCTTGACGAGTACCTGGTCGAGGGATCCGAATATGTCGCCGGCGACCTGGTGTTCGAGGTGATCGAGACGCCGGGGCATACGGCGGGCGAGGTCTCCTATTACTGTGCGCAGGCGGGCGCCGTCTTTGCCGGCGACACGCTGTTCTCGATGGGTTGCGGTCGGCTGTTCGAGGGCACGGCCGAGCAGATGCTCGCATCGCTCGGCAAGCTAAAGCGCCTGCCGATCGAGACCATGGTCTATTGCGGCCATGAATACACGCAATCGAACGCCGCGTTCGCGCGCACGGTCGACCCCGACAATGCCGCGCTCAAGGATCGGGCCGAACAGGTGCAGGCGCTTCGCATCATGGGAGAGCCGACACTGCCGGTCTCGCTGAAGACCGAACTGGCAACCAATCCGTTCCTGCGGACCGCCGATCCGGCCATCCGGCGCCATCTGGGCATGGAGCACGAGGACGAGGCGGCCGTGTTCGCCCAATTGCGCGCGCGCAAGGACCGGTTCTGATGAACCATCTGTCGGCCGCCGACATCCGCGCGCTCCTGGACATGCGTGCCCATCCCGAGGGCGGCTGGTATGTCGAGACCTTTCGCGACACGTCCGGCCCGGCCCATGACGCGCGTGGCGCATCGACGGCGATCTACTTCCTGCTCGAGGCGGGCGAGGTCTCGCACTGGCACCGCGTATCGGATGCAAGCGAGGTCTGGCACCATTACGCCGGCGCGCCGCTCCGGCTGGCCTTGTCGGCGGACGGCCATGATATCGAGGAGCGGCACCTGGGCACCGACCTTGCCGCAGGCGAGCGCCCGCAGATCGTCGTGCCCGCCGGCTGGTGGCAGTCGGCCGCCGCGCTGGGCGCATGGACGCTGGTCGGATGCACGGTGGCGCCGGGCTTTGATTTCGCCGCCTTCGAGCTTGCGCCGCCCGATTGGCAGCCCACTATGGCGCAAGCTGCTCGAAGCGGGTCGCGGTGATCAGCACCGTGGCGGGCTGCGCGCGCAGCTTCACCCGCACCGGGGCGAACAGGCCGGTCCGGCCGACGGGCGCGAAGCTGATCTCGATGTCGCCATTGTCGCGGATGTAGATGAGGTCCTTTTTGGTCGGCGAATAGCCGGCGACCGGCTCGAGCCGTGCCCGACAGGTGACGGCATCGCCATTGTAGCCCTTGGCCGAAAACGGGATTGTGCGCAGATAGCCCAGCTTGAGGTCGGCGCGCATCGCCCCGTCATAGACGCGCAGCGTGCGGCGGCAGACCTCGCGCAAGGATCGCGCCGGCACCAGGATCGCGGCGGCTGGATCGAAGGCGCCGACGAGCTGTGCGGCGGGCATGTCGATCCAGTCATCGGTCTTCCTGACCACGGGGTCGTTGACGGTGTCGGCGACGCGATCCCCCTCGAAGTCGATCACGGTGCGCTTGGCCTTGCCGCCGTCGGTGTAGCGCGCCTCGAAGCGGACCGGCGTGACCTGGCCGGCGGTGAGGCGGCCCGTCGCGGTGAGCGTGCCGTCGGTGGTGCTCAGAAGGCGGGCAATGCCGCGCGTGCGCAGCGAACCGGTGATCTCGTAGCGGTCGTCGCCAATCGTCGTGTCGAACTCGGTCGAGGCGATGCGCAGTCCGAAGGCCGAAAGGGTGTATTCGGACTTGAAGCTGGCGGCGCCGGCGGTGTCGGCAAGGCCGGGACGGGCGAGCACGAGAGCGAGGACCAGGGCAAGGCCAGCCGCAAGGGCTGCACTGACAAGGCGTGGCATGGGCATTTCCGTTCTGTCGTTTCGTCCCTGCCGCTCCGGCTATGGAGCAATTTGGCCGATTGTATGGTCGCGCGGCCGGCAGGCATTGACGGGCCGGTGCGCAATCCCTATAGAGCCGTGACTTTTCCGCCTTGCGAGGGTTTCTGGCCGCAGCCGATTGAACGGTATGGTGGCGGAGGCCCGTTTTGCGCGGAACGCGTTTTTCGAACCGAAGGTAGACCGCCATGTCGCGCGCATGTGAACTGACCGCAAAGGGCGTGATGGCCGGCAACAATGTCAGCCACGCCAACAACAAGACCCGCCGGCGCTTCCTGCCCAATCTGTGCCAGGTGACGCTGATCTCCGACACGCTGGGCGAGAAGTTCCGCCTGCGCATCTCCGCCGACGCGCTGCGCTCGGTGGAGCATCGCGGCGGGCTGGATGCATATCTGGCAAAGGCCAAGGACGGCGAGCTGTCGCAGCGCGCCCGGCTGATCAAGCGTCGCATCGCGCAAAAGCAGGCCGAGACCGCCTGATCGGCGATCGCGTCCCCATCGCCGGCCCTCCGGCCGGCATGGTTCTGTCTGGTGGCATCACCCAGGATAAAAAAATGCGAAACCCTTCCGTCATGCCCGTTGCGGCCTTCGTTGCCGCCATGTGCGCGGTCGTCGCCGCGTCGAACTATCTCGTCCAGTTCCCGGTGCGGGCGTCGGTCGGCGGTCTCGACCTCGCCGACCTCCTGACCTGGGGCGCGTTCACCTACCCGGTCGCCTTTCTGGTCACCGATCTGACCAATCGCCGTTTCGGGCCTGGCGCGGCGCGGCTGGTCGTGCTGGCCGGCTTCGCGCTGGCGGTGGCGGTCTCGATCGTGCTGGCAACGCCGAGGATCGCGCTCGCCTCAGGCTCGGCGTTTCTGGTGGCGCAACTGCTCGATGTCGCCGTGTTCAACCGGCTGCGCGAGGCGCAATGGTGGCAGGCGCCGCTGATCTCCTCGGTGATAGGGTCGGTTGTCGACACCGCGATCTTCTTTTCGATCGCATTCGCGCCGGCCTTCGCGGTGTTCGGCGCAAACGACGCCTTCGCCATCGAGGCGGCGCCGCTGTTGGGCGCATTTGCCGCCGAGGTGCCGCGCTATGTGTCCTGGGCGCTGGGCGATCTGGGCGTCAAGCTCATCGTCGGGCTGGCGATGCTGGTACCCTATGGTCTCCTGCTGCGCCTCACTCGCCCACCACGGCCGCTTGCCGGTCACGGTCCGGCAGCCTGAACTCGATCAGGAGGTTGCGCTGCAGCAGCGAGTGGTTGTCGTCCGACACGATCGTCAGGCGCGCCACGCCGTCCGGATCGATGGAGACGTCGAGGGCTTCCATGTTGTCGATCTGATGGCGCATGTCGGCTTCGAGCAGAACCGCGCCGTCGACCGTGGCACGCTCGGTGACGACCGCCGCGTCGACGCGGCGCAGGCGCATGCCCAGCCCGGCGCGTGCGTTGAACCGCCGTTCGAGCACGATCATGTCGCCGCCGGGCAGAAAGGCGATGTCGGTGACGTCGAAATCGCCGCGACGGCGCAGCGAGAACTCGAATGAGGCCCCCGTGCCGGCCACGACGAAACCCATGATGTCGCCGGCCCGGTCGAGGCTCTTTTCGCTCAGGCCGACCAGGGCGCCGGCCAGCGGGCTGTCCTCTGGCGCGAATGCCAGCCCTTCAAATCCCTGATTGCGCCGCAGTTCGTGAAGCGGGACGGGCGGCGGACTGGTCCCTTGCCATTGCGGCGGGTTGCCCGGCGCAAGGCGGTAGCGCATGATGCGGTGGTTCTGCTCGAAGGCGACAAGCGCGACGTCGCCACGCGTGGCGACCGCCTCCGCATCGGCGTCCTGCTTGCCGGCGAGCGGCGTGCCGTTGCGGCCGGTCATGGCCCACATCACGACATCGGCAAGGCCGGTGGGCCGATTGTCGGTGCCGCGCCGGATCGCGCCGGTGATCCAGAAGCCGGTGTCGGCGACGCCGATGAAACCGGACTGCCCGCCGGTGATCGACAGGCCCGACAGCGCTCCGAAATGGCGCGAGGTGGCGTTCATCTCGAGCCCGCCGGCAAATTCGAGCGCACCGAAGCGCATCTGGTCCGAGCCGATGCGAAACCGGGTGATCGGCCGGACGCGCACATCCATTGCATGGCGCTCCACCCCGGCCGCGTGCGCCTTGTGCGGCAAAAGCGGTGGCGGCAGGGCGATGGCCGTGGCCAGCGCGACGGCAAGGCCGGCGGCGGCGCGGCGCATTCAGCCCGCCCGCCGGCGCGGCGTGCGGCCGGGCGCGCGGGCGCGCTCGCGACCACCTTGTTCGGCGAACAGTTCGGCGAGCTGTTCGGTCATCGCGCCGGCCAGTTCCTCGGCGTCGACGATGGTCACCGCCCGGCGATAGTAGCGGGTGACGTCATGGCCGATGCCGATGGCCAGCATCTCGATGTCCGAGCGGGTCTCGATCTCCTCGATGACCGCGCGCAGATGCCGCTCGAGATAGTTGCCCGGATTGACCGACAGGGTCGAGTCGTCGACCGGCGCACCGTCGGAGATCATCATCAGGATCTTGCGCTGTTCGGGGCGCACCGCCAGACGGCGATAGGCCCAGGTGAGCGCTTCGCCGTCGATGTTCTCCTTCAGAAGGCCTTCGCGCATCATCAAGCCGAGATTGCGTCGCGACCGGCGCCAGGGCGCATCGGCGCTCTTGTAGACGATGTGGCGCAGATCGTTCAGCCGCCCCGGCTCGGCCGGCTTGCCGCGCTTGAGCCAGGCCTCGCGCGATTGCCCGCCCTTCCAGGCGCGGGTGGTGAAGCCCAGGATCTCGACCTTGACGCCGCAGCGCTCGAGCGTGCGGGCGAGGATGTCGGCGCAGGTGGCTGCCACCGTGATCGGCCGGCCGCGCATCGAGCCCGAATTGTCGATCAGCAATGTGACCACGGTGTCGCGGAACCGGGTGTCGCGCTCGCGCTTGAACGACAGCGCGCCGAAGCCGCCCTTCATCTCCTCGACGACGATGCGCGGCAGGCGCGCCGGGTCCAGATAGCCCTCCTCGAGATCGAAATCCCACGAGCGGTTCTGTTGCGCCATCAGGCGGCGCTGCAGGCGGTTGGCCAGCCGGCCGACCACGCCCTGAAGGTTGACAAGCTGCTTGTCGAGGAAGGCCCGCAGGCGATCGAGTTCGGCCTCGTCGCACAGCTCCTCGGCCGCAACGGTCTCGTCGAACTCGGTCGTGAAGATCGTGTAGTCGATATCGGACAGGATGTCGTTGAACACTGGCTCGGGCCGCTCGACCTCGCCGGGTTCCTGCGCGTCGGCGTCCAGATCGTCGTCCAGATCGTCGGTCGTCGCATCGGCGGCGTCCATCTGCTCGCTCTGGCTTTCCTCGCTTTCGACGGGCGCCTCGTCCTGCTCTGCGGTCTCCTCGCCGGATTGCTGGTCGTCCAGGCCCCCCTCGTCCTGCTCGTCCTGTTCGGGCGGTTCCTCGTCGGGTCCGTCCTCGTCGGCCTGGTCGTCGCCCTCGCCGCGATAGTCCTCGGCCATGTCCATGGCGGCAAGCATGTGGCGCACCGTGCGCGCAAAGGCATCCTGATCCTCCAGCGCGCCGGCGAGTTCGTCGAGATCGGTGCCGGCCTTGTCGGTGATCCAGTCGCGCCACAGATCGGCGACGGCGCTGGCCGCCTCGGGCGTCGGCCGGCCGGTGAGCCTTTCGCGCACGACAAGCGCGATCGCCTCTTCGAGCGGCGCCTGATCCTGCTCGGTGACGGTGGCGAGATTGTTGCGCGTGAACCGGTCCTCGAGCGCGGCGGCCAGGTTGTCGCCGACGCCGGACATGCGGCGCGCGCCGAGCGATTCCACGCGCGCCTGCTCGACGGCGTCGTAGATGGCGCGGGCCTGCTCGCCCTCGGGCGCCATGGTGCGGTGGGTGCCCGCATCGTGGCAGGCCGAACGCAGCGCCATGGAATCGCCGAGGCCGCGCGTGACCATGACGTCGTTGTGCGTGGTCCGCTTGGGCAGGTCCGTCAGGCGCGCATGCTTGCCGGCAAAGGCCGGCCGGTCGTTGGAGAAGACGACCTCCAGATCGGGCTCGGCGGCGATGGCGCGCATGCAGCCGGTCAGCGCGCGCTTGAAAGGCTCCGTGTCGGCGGGCTTTTGCGCCCGTTTGCGGGAATTGTCGCCGGGTTGGGACATGGACTTTCCGGTGGCTTATTCGGCGGCCGGGGCCAACCCAGGCGGAGATGGTATCGGATCCCCGACTTCGAAAGCCGAATCCGCCCATTCCAGTGCCGCGAGCCTGACGTCCTTGATTGCTTCAATTTCCGACTCGCCATCACCCATGCAGCCCGGCAAGGCCGGAATTGTCGCTAGCCAGCCGCCGCCTTCGTCTTCCGTCAGTGGGCGGAGCACGATTTCGTAAGCATCGGGGTCAAACAAATGGCCATCGGTGGTCTTGAATTTGCTTCTATCAATCATCTCGGATCCAGCTCATCCAGAAAATCAACGAGGCGCATTATGTAGTAAGGCTTTATAGGCCGTCGCGCCGGTATTGTCACATGTCGTCCACCCAATGGGCCGTGAACCTTGTAGTGCGAACCCGACCCCGGTTTTCGACAAACGGCCCCCGCTTCCCGGCAGGCTCTTTCGACATCCCGTATCTGCCAGTCCGCCTTTGGATTGGCGCGCATGCGCTCGATGGTCTTGCCCACCGGCGCGTGTTCCTAGCTCAGGGCGACGTTCGCCGCGCTTTCCCTGAGTTCCTCGCCGAAGCAGCGCTGGTAGAATTCGGCGACCAGCGTGCGTTCGAGGTCGTCGCACTTGTTCAGGAACGTCAGCCGGAAGGCCATCGCGACATCGCCGAAGATCTCGGCATTCTCGGCCCAGGTAATCACCGTGCGCGGGCTCATCACCGTCGAAAGATCGCCATTGATGAAGGCCTGGCGCGTCAGGTCGGCGAGCCGCACCATGGCGTTCACGGTCTGCCGGCCTTCCTTGGTCTGGTAATGCTTGGCCTTGGCCAGAACGATCTCGACCTCGTTGTCGTGCGGCAGATAGTTGAGCGTGGTGACGATCGACCAGCGGTCCATCTGTGCCTGGTTGATCTGCTGGGTGCCGTGATAGAGCCCGGTCGTGTCGCCGAGGCCGACCGTGTTGGCCGTCGCGAACAGGCGGAACGCCGGGTGCGGGCGGATGACGCGGCTCTGGTCGAGCAGCGTCAGCCGGCCCGAGGACTCCAGCACACGCTGGATGACGAACATGACGTCGGGCCGGCCGGCATCGTATTCGTCGAAGACCAGCGCGACATTATTCTGATAGGCCCAGGGCAGGATGCCGTCGCGGAACTCGGTGACCTGCTTGCCCTCCCGGACGACGATGGCGTCCTTGCCGACCAGATCGATGCGGCTGATATGGCTGTCCAGATTGACGCGCACGCACGGCCAGTTCAGCCTCGCGGCGACCTGCTCGATATGGGTCGATTTGCCGGTGCCGTGATAGCCCGACACCATGACGCGGCGATTGTGGGCGAAGCCGGCCAGGATCGCCAGCGTCGTCGCCCGGTCGAAGATGTAATCGGGGTCGACTTCGGGCACATGGCTGTTGCCGGCCGAAAACGCCGGAACCTGCCGGTCGACATCGATGCCGAAGGTGTCGCGCACGTCGACGGTGGTGTCGGGCGTGTCGGCAATGTCGAGATCGATCTTGTTCATCATGCTATCCTCGCGCAGCGCCTGCGGCCGCGCGTATTCACTCGATTTCGATGCGGGCTAGCACAGCCCGGCGGTCTTTAACAATTGATAGGCCTGGATCACATCGCGGAACCGCTCCTCGGACGTGCGGTCGCCGCCATTGGCATCGGGATGGTGCTTCTTGACCAGTTCCTTGTAGCGCGTCTTGATCGCCTCGGCGCCGGCGGTGTCCTTCAGCCCGAGCGTGCGCATGGCCTTGGATTCCAGCGGCTTGAGCCGGCGCACCGGTTCGGCGTTCTGGGCGCGGGCCCAGGCGGCCGGATCGCGCATGCGCATGGCCTTGGCCGAACCCGACTTCATCTCCGCGAAGGTCGGGGCGGCGGTCGTCTTGGCGTTCGCCGTGCCCATCTTCCAGGTCGGCCGGTTGCCGAGCATGGCATCCTTCTGGAAGCGGGCGATCTCGTCGTCGGTCAGGCCCGAGAAGTAGTTGTAATTCTTGTTGTAGTCGCGCACGTGGTCGAGGCAGAACCACAGATACTCGCCATCGCGGTTGCGGCCGGCGGGCGCCTTGTGGCGGCCGGGCTGTTCGCAACCCTCCCACTGGCAGCGGCTGACGGCTTCCTCGGCCGCCCGCTTCTTCTTGCCGCCGGGATTGATGCGGATGGAATCGAAATATTTCGAACTGGGTTTCATGCGACCGCGATTATGGGGCAACGCCCCGGACAAACAAGGATTGACATTGAGGATGCGCGCGATACGCCAGACGACAGGGGCGCAAATTCGACGCGCCTGTGTAACGGTCACGACGCTGCGTGGCAAGCAGGAGATAGGTGTTGAGCGGAGCGATTGAAAGCCGCATGCGGGACAAACTCGCCCATGCCTTTGCGCCCGAGCGGCTCGAGGTGATCAACGAAAGCCATCTGCATGCCGGCCATCAGGGCGGCGCGATGGACGGCACCGGCGAGACCCATTTCAGGGTGCGCATCGTATCGGCGCGATTCGACGGCCTGTCGCGCATCGAACGCCATCGCGCCGTCAACGAGGCGCTGGCCGCCGAACTGGCCGAGGGCGTTCACGCGCTGGCGGTCGAGCCGGCCGCGCCCGGCGAAGCGGTCCGCTGGTAGGCGGGCAGGCTCAGCAGGGCCTGATCCGCAGCTTCCTGATCCGGTTGCGCTCGCGCTTGAGCACGACGAAGCGCTTGTCGTAGAATGTGAAGGTCTGCTTTTCGAGCGGGATCGTCTTGGCCTCGTGGATGACCAGGCCGGCGATCGTGTTGGCGTCGTCGTCGGGCAGGTCCCAGTCGAGCGCGCGGTTCAGGTCGCGGATCGGCACCGAACCGTCGACCACCACAGAACCGTCGGCCTCGGTCGTCACGCCGGCGACCTCGACATCGTGCTCGTCGGAAATGTCGCCGATGATTTCCTCGATGATGTCCTCGAGCGTGACCAGCCCCTCGAGTTCGCCATATTCGTCAACCACCAGGGCGACATGGGCCTTGCGGCGCAGGAAGGCGTTGAGCTGGTCCTGCAGCATGGTCGTGTCGGGCACGAACCAGGGCTTGTTGGCGACCTTCATGATGTCGATCTGTGTCGGGTCGTTGTCGACCGCATGGAGCGCCCGCAGCATGTCCTTGGCATGCACGATGCCGACAATGTTGTCGTTTTCGCCGCGCCAGACCGGCATGCGCGTATAGGGGCTTTCGAGGATCTCGCGCACGACGGTCTCGGGGGGATCGTCGGCATTGACCATGCGCATAGCGGTGCGGTGCACCATGATGTCGCCGACATCGAGCTCGCTCAGATCGAGCGCGCCCGCGAGCCGGTCGCGCTCCTCCTTGACGAAGGAGCCCTCCTCGTGCAGCACCTCGACCGCCCCGCGCAATTCCTCATGCGCCGACAGGAGTGACTGACCGGCGCCGATGCGGATGCCGACAAGTCCGAGAATGCGCCGGACGATCACGTCGACCGCATGGGCGAGCGGGGCGACGATGGCGACAAAGCGCTTGATCAGCGGCACGACGGTCATCGCGAACCGGTCGGTCTTGGAGATGCCCAGATATTTCGGCAGCACCTCGGCGAAGACGACGAGCATGACCGTCATCACCAGCGTGGCGTAGACGACGCCCGTCTCGCCGAACAGCGACAGGAACAGGCTCGTCGCCAGCGCCGACGAGAGCACGTTGACCAGGTTGTTGCCGATCAGCAGCGCGCCGATCAGCCGTTCCTTGTTCTCGGTGATCCGGCTGACCGCGTCGGCGCGTTCGTTGCCCTGGTTGGCGAGCTGTTTCATGCGGCCGCGCGAGACGGCGGTCAGGGCCGTTTCGGAGCCCGAGAAGAAGCCGGACATGCAGATCAACAGCAGGACGGCGATTGCGGTGATCCAGATTTCCATGATCGATCAGCTTTCCAGCATGTCTTGAAGAAAGGCCCGCACGAGGGCCGGCGGCACATCGCGCGCGATGAAGGCCCGGCCTATGCCGCGCGTGAGGATGAATGTCAGCGCCCCGCGCGCGACCTTCTTGTCCTGGGCGATGAAGTCCATGAGCGTGTCGGCGTCGGGAAGATGGGCGCCGATGAAGCCCAGATCGGTCGGAAGCCCGACGCTTTCAAGATGCCGCGCCACGCGGGTCGTGTCGTCGGGGCTGGCAAGGTTCATGCGCGCCGACAGGGCATGGGCGAGCACCATGCCGATCGCCACGCCCTCGCCGTGCACGAGCACGTCGGACCGGTACCCGGTCATGGCCTCGAGCGCGTGGCCGAAGGTGTGGCCGAGATTGAGCAGGGCGCGCTCGCCCGCCTCGCGCTCGTCGCGCGCCACGATCGCCGCCTTGGCGCGGCAGGAATGGGCGATCGCCTCGGCGCGTGCCGCACCGCCGGCAAAGACCGCCTGGCGATTGGCCTCCAGCCAGGCGAAGAAGTCGGCGTCGTCGATCAGCCCGTATTTGACGACCTCGGCATAGCCGGCGCGGAATTCGCGTTCGGGCAGCGTGTCCAGCACCGCCGTGTCGGCCAGGACCAGTCGCGGCTGATAGAAGGCGCCGACAAGGTTCTTGCCCTGCGGTGCGTTGATGCCGGTCTTGCCGCCGACCGAGGAATCGACCTGGGCGAGCAGCGATGTCGGCGCCTGCACGAGATCCATGCCGCGCCGCGTGACGGCGGCGGCGAACCCGGCCAGGTCGCCGATCACGCCCCCGCCCAGCGCGACGACCAGATCGCCGCGCTCGAGCCTTGCGTCGAGCAGCGCTTCGACCGTGCGCTGCAGATGGTGGAAGCTCTTGGTCGCCTCGCCGGCCGGCAGGATCAGGGCGGTCGGCGCGACGCCCGCCGCCGACAGCGACGCCTCGAGCGCGGGAAGGTGTAGTGCGGCGACGTTCTGGTCCGTCACGATGGCGCAGCGCGCGCCGGGCGCCAGCGCGGCGATGCGCTCTGCGGCCTCGGCCAGCACGCCATCGCCGATGACGATGTCGTAGCTGCGCTCGCCGAGCGCCACATGGACCGTCCGGGTGGGGGCGTCGGTCATCGTTGCGTCACGTCCGCGCTTTGCCGTTCTTGAAGATGCGAACACAGCGCTGCGATCACCGTTTCGGCCATCTGCTCCTTGCCGATATCGCGTGACTGGACCGTCACATCGGCCTGCGCATAGACCGGATAGCGCTCGCGCATGAGCCTTTCCATGACGCCGCGCGGGTCGTCGTCCTGCAGGAGCGGGCGCGTGGGCTTGCGCGAAACGCGCGACATCAACAGGTCGAGATCGGCGCAAAGCCAGACCGAGACGGCGGCATCGGCGATGTTGCGCCGCGTTTCGGGGTTCATGAAGGCGCCTCCGCCGGTCGCCAGAACGGTCTTTTCGGCTGCCAGCAATCGCGCCGTCACGCTGGCTTCGAGGCGGCGGAATTCGGGCTCGCCGTAATTGGCGAAGATTTCGGGGATCGGCATGCTGGCGGCCTTTTCGATCTCGCGGTCGGCGTCGACGAAGGCAAGGCCGAGCCGGGCGGCGAGCTTGCGGCCGATCGCCGACTTGCCCGCGCCCATCAGGCCGACCAGCACGATCGGACGGCCGGCGAGCTGCACGCGGAGCCGGTCGATCGCACTTTGGGGGCATTGCGTTGTCATGATGACGTGCTTAGCACATCAATGGCGGCGGCAAGTCAAGCTGCGTGCGCAGCAGCGTCGACGGCCGCCACGCTTGATCTCGGAAGCCGGTTCGCGTCATATGGCGCGGGGCGCATGTGCAGGGACCCTCGATGTCCAGTCTTATCAGATTGGTGGTGGTGCTGGCGATCCTGGCGGGACTCGTCTATGCGGGGATGTTCGCGCTGGTCCGATATGTCGAGCCCAATACGCGCGAGATGACGACACGGCTGCCCGCAAGCATCATCGACCCGGTGCCGGCGCCGATGCCACGGACGCTGCCGCTGCAGGACGGGCCCGGCGAGGGCGCCGACGATGCCCCCGACGATGCGGTGACCGGGGCGACGGACGATCCGTGAACTGACGACCGGACTTACACACCGGTAACATTCCCGCCTTACGCTCGGATGCATGATCGAGGCCTTCCTTGAAATGATGAGCGCCGAGCGCGGCGCGGCGGTCAACACCCTCGCCGCCTATCGGCGCGATCTCGAGGACGCCGCCGCATTCGTGCGCCGGCGCGGATCGGGCGGGCTGGAGCGGGCCGAAAGCGAGGATGTGGCCGCCTATCTGCGCGATCTGGCCGGGCAGGGGGTTGCCGCCTCCTCGCAGGCCAGACGGCTCTCGGCGCTGCGTCAGTATTTCCGCTTCCTTTACGCCGAGGGGCTGCGCGGGGACGATCCGACCGGCGTCATCGATTCGCCGCGCAAGGCGCGTCCGCTGCCCAGGCATCTGGGCGAGGCCGATGTCGACAGGCTGCTGGCAGTGGCCCGCGCCGAAGCCGGCCAGACGACCGGCAAGGCGCGCAACGACCGTCGCCGAGCGCGGCTGCATGCGCTGGTCGAACTGCTCTATGCGACGGGATTGCGCATCTCGGAAATCGTCGCCCTTCGGGCGGCGATCATCGCGCGGCCGGAGCCCTATTTCACCGTCAGGGGCAAGGGCGGCAGGGAGCGTATCGTGCCGTGGTCGGACCGGGCCCGGGTCGCCTGCAAGCATTATCGCACGCTGCTTTGCGCCGATGAACGCGCCCGCGATTGTCCCTTCCTGTTCCCGGACGATGCGTTCTCGGGACCCGTCGCCCGGCAGGTGCTGGCGCGCGATCTCAAGGCGCTGGGCGCGCGCTGCGGCATCGCCGCCGAGCGCCTGTCGCCGCACGTGTTGCGGCACGCCTTCGCCACGCATCTTCTGCACCACGGCGCCGACCTGCGCGTGGTCCAGCAATTGCTCGGCCATGCCGACATCTCGACCACGCAGATCTACACCCATGTGCTCGACCGGCGCCTGCACGATCTTGTCACGCGGCATCATCCGCTCGCCGCGCGCTGACCCCCGCGCGACTTGACACGGGCGCCGATTGCCGCCACCTGCGGGGCGAACCCGCCCCTTTTGCGCCTGCGCCAGAGACCCCGCCGACCCATGTACAGCTATCTCGAGTTCGAAAAGCCGATCGCGGATCTGGAAGGGCAGATCCTGGAGCTCAAGAAGCTGGCCGAAAGCGGCGAGGGGGCCGTCGATGTCGCCGACGAGATCGCACGGCTGGAAAAGCGCTCGCACGAAGCGCTCGTGGAAGCCTATCGCAAGCTGACGCCCTGGCAGAAGGCGCTGGTGGCGCGCCATCCCGACAGGCCGCACTGCACCGATTATGTCGATGCGCTGTTCACCGAGTTCACGCCGCTGGCCGGCGATCGCAAATATGCCGAGGACCGCGCCATCATGGCCGGTTTTGCGCGCTATCACGGCGCGCCGGTCGCCGTCATCGGCCAGGAGAAGGGCTCGGACACCAAGTCGCGCCTTGCGCACAATTTCGGCATGGCCCGGCCGGAGGGCTACCGAAAGGCAGTGCGGATCATGGAACTGGCCGACCGGTTCGGCCTGCCGGTGATCACGCTGGTGGACACGGCCGGCGCCTATCCGGGCATCGGCGCCGAAGAGCGCGGCCAGGCCGAGGCGATCGCCCGGTCGACCGAGACATGCCTCGAACTGCGCGTGCCGATCATCTCGGTGATCATCGGCGAGGGCGGTTCGGGCGGCGCCATCGCCATCGCCACCGCCAACAAGGTCTACATGCTCGAACACGCCATCTATTCGGTGATCTCGCCGGAGGCGGGCGCCTCGATCCTGTGGCGCGATGCGGCGCGGGCCAAGGATGTGGCGACAGCGATGAAGATCACGGCGCAAGACCTGCTCGACATGAAAGTGATCGACGGGATCGTGCCCGAACCGCTCGGCGGCGCCCATCGCGACTATCCCGCGGTGATGGCCGAAACCGATACCTATGTCTCAAAAGCGATGAAGGCGCTTGCCGACCAGGACGCGGACGGGCTGAAAAAGGCAAGGCGGGACAAGTTCCTGGCCATCGGTCGCGATCTGTAGGCCGAACCGGTGTTCGCTGCATCTTGCGTCGGGCCGCGCCTGCGAAGAGCGCGCGCGTCCGGCGCGCGCGATGCCCGCTTGGAAACCTTGAGTTAGCAATTCATCAACTATAAGACATGCTCCTGTGACGAGCATTGGGATTTTCCGCATGCGCATGCGCTCCGCGCTCTCGGCTCTCGCCCTTTCGGCGGCCATCGCCCTCGCCGGCTGCCAGGCCAGCGACATCTTCGACCTCGCCGCCGAGGAGCCGCTGCCGCGCGATGTGGTCGCGACCATGGATTCGATGGGCATGACCAAGGCCTCGCCCATCATGATGCGCATCTTCAAGGAAGAGGCGGTCCTTGAGGTCTTCAAGCAAAAGCCCAATGGCCGCTACGCGCTCGTCAAGAGCTATGACATTTGCGAGTTCTCGGGCGAGAAGGGCCCGAAATTCGCCGAGGGCGACCGGCAGTCGCCGGAGGGGTTCTATTTCGTCCATCGCGGGCTTCTCAATCCCAATTCGGACTACCACCTGTCGTTCAATCTGGGCTTTCCGAACGCCTATGACCGGGCGCATGGGCGCACCGGTTCGAACCTGATGGTGCACGGCGACTGCTCCTCGCGCGGCTGCTACGCCATGACCGACGATTACGTCACCGAGATCTATGCCTTTGCGCGCGATGCGCTGCGCGGCGGCCAGCAGGATGCGTTCCAGGTGCAGGCGTTTCCGTTCCGCATGACGGCCGAAAACATGGCCAAGCATCGCCACAGCCCGCATTTCGAGTACTGGACAATGCTCAAGTCGGGCTATGACCAGTTCGAACTGACCAAGGTGCCGCCCAAGGTCGATGTGTGCGAACGGCGCTATGTCTTCAATCGCAAGATCGAGGGCGAGGGCGCCTTCGACCCGGTCGCCCAGTGCCCGCCGACCTCGATGCCGCGTTCGCTGGAACTGGCCTATAACGCGCTGCGCCGCGACGAGGCCGTCGCGTTCGAAGCGATCGTGGCGCGGAAGGAGGGGCGCTCGCCGCGCCCGTTCGCCGAACTCGCCGCCATGGCGGCGCCATTTGCCACGCCTGCCATGCCGCCCATGACATCGGTCGAGGCGGTGTCATCCATTTCCGGCGATGCCAGCGCCGATGCGCTGTCCCTTGCGCCGGTTCCGGTGGCGCGACCGCCGTTGCTCGGCCAGTGAGCGCGGCCCTTTTGTCCGATGTCGCGGAGTACGATCTGCGCGGGCTCAACTGCCCGCTGCCCGTGCTGAAGACGCAAAAGCGCCTGAAATCGATGGCCTCCGGCGAGCGGTTGTGGGTGCGCACCACCGATCCGCTCGCCGTGATCGACATTCCCAATTTCTGCCGGGAGAAGGGCCACGCGCTGCTTGCCACGGAGGCGACCGAAGACGGGCACCGCTTCCTGATCGCGCGCGGCGCGTAGACCTGCGTCAGCCGCTTTCCGGGCGGGGCCGGGGCACGGGCACCTCAAAGCCCGGCCGCAGCCGGTAGCGGTCGAGATCGGCCTGGTCGGCGACGGCTTCGCGTTCGGGGCGCAATTTCGGCAGCGGCAGTTCGGTGACCACGGTGCCGGCCAGGACGAAGCCGGCCCGGCTCTGGCCGGTGGCGCCGCCGAGCCCGGCCGCGACGGCCACCGGCTCACGCGTCAGTTCCTTGATGAGGGGCGTGTCGAAGGCGATGTAACCCTCGATGGTCCGGCCGTCCCAGCGGGCGGCGCGCGCCTCGGCCGTGCACACCGTGTCGCGCAGATCGGCGGGCCTGCCGTCCGCATCGGGCGGCCCGGACAGGCTGGCCAGCGTCGGCGCGTCGGCCGGGGCGGGCGCGGCAAAGCCCTGTTCGAGCAGGCGCGCGCTGACCTCGGCACGCTCCTTCTGGCTCGCGGTGCCCATGACGACCGAGATCAGCGTCCGGCCGTCGCGCGTCGCCGAGGCGGCAAGATTGAAGCCCGACGCGCAGACAAAGCCGGTCTTCATGCCGTCGGCGCCTTCGAAGCGACCCAGCAGCAGATTGTAGGAGGCCGTCACGCGGTCGCCGGTGCGGATCGCCTCGGCGGCGAAATAGCGCGCATGTTCGGGGTATTGGGTGCGGATGGCGCGCGCCAGAATGGCGAAGTCGCGCGCCGTCGAATACTGGTCGGGGTCGTGCAGGCCATGCGGGTTGACGAAATTGGTGTCGGTCATGCCGAGCCGTTCGGCCTGGGCGTTCATGCGCGCGACGAAGGCGGCTTCGCTGCCGGCCACCGCCTCGCCGAGTGCGACTGCGACATCGTTGGCCGACCTGATGATGACCATCTTGAGCGCGTTGTCGACGGTCATCGATGCGCCGACGCGATAGCCCATCTTGCTGGGCGGGTTGGCGGCCGCGTTGGCGCTCATGACCACCGGTGCGCGCATGTCCAGTTCGCCCGCCTCGATGGCGCGGAAGGTGACATAGGCCGTCATCAGCTTGGTCAGCGAGGCCGGGCTCCACAGCTCGAATGCCTGCTCATGGTGCAGCACGCGGCCCGAATCGGCCTCGATCACTATGGCCGGTCCGGCCGCCACGCTCGCCGGCATCGCCATGACGGCAAGCGCAAGCGCACATACGGCATTGGCCCATCGTTTCGGCAGCATGCGTTTCCCCCGCCCGTTTCTTGCCGCATCGGGTTGCGCACCGACAACGCGCCGCACGGCGCGGGCGGCACGTGACAACTCATTGTGCGTATTGCATTGTGGCGCGCATCGGCGCGGGCATCAATCCTCGGCGTCGCAGAGATCTGATGAAAAAGGGGACGTTTCATGGCGGTGCTCAATCGTGCGGCGGAGTTGCAGGAAGAGGTCACGGGGTGGCGCCGGCATCTGCATGCCCATCCCGAACTGCTGTACGACGTGAACGAGACCGCCGCCTTCGTGGCCGAGCACCTCGGTCAGTTCGGATGCGACGAGGTGGTCACCGGCATCGGCCGCACCGGCGTGGTCGGCGTGATCAAGGGCAGCAGGGGGGCGGGCGAGACGATCGGCCTGCGTGCCGACATGGACGCGCTGCCGATCACCGAGGCGACCGACGTGCCCTACAAGTCGACCGTTTCAGGCAAGATGCATGCCTGCGGCCATGACGGGCACACGGCCATGCTGCTGGGCGCGGCGAAGTATCTCGCCGAAACACGCAATTTCGCCGGCACCGTGGCGGTCATCTTCCAGCCGGCCGAGGAGGGTGGCGGCGGCGGCGACGCCATGGTCAAGGACGGCATGATGGAGCGCTTCGGGATCGACCGGGTCTATGGCATGCACAACATGCCCGGCATGCCGGTCGGCAGTTTCGCCACCCATGCCGGCCCGGCATTCGCCGCGACCGACGAGTTCCGGATCACGATCGAGGGCAAGGGCGGCCATGCGGCGATGCCGCACAACTGCGTCGACCCGATCGTCGCGGGGGCGCAGCTGGTGAGCGCGTTTCAGACCATCGCCTCGCGCAACACGGATCCGGGCGCGCCGGTGGTCGTCTCGGTGACCCAGTTCCACGCCGGCAATGCGCACAACGTGATCCCGGCGAGCGCCGAGATCAGCGGCACGGTGCGCACGCTCGCACCCGAGGCGCGGTCCATGGCCGAGCAGCGCATGCGCGCCATCGCCGACCATGTCTGCCAGGCGATGGGCGCGACGGCCCGGCTCACCTGGCGGCCGGGCTATCCGGTCATGGTCAACCATCCCGACGAAACCGATGTCAGCATCGAGGCGGCGCGGGCGATCAGCGGCGAGGCGGCGGTGGGCACGAAGCTGCCGCCGATCATGGGCGGGGAGGACTTCGCCTACATGCTCAATGCGCGGCCGGGCGCGATGATCCTGATCGGCAATGGCGACAGCGCCGGGCTACACCACCCGGCCTACGACTTCAACGACGAGATCATTGCGCTGGGCATCAGCTACTGGGCTCGGCTGGCCGAGATGAACCCGGCGCGGTGAGCCGGCCGGGCCGCACGCGGCGGCGCGGGCGCGATCAGTCCCGTTCGGAGGCCGCATCGGCGGCCTGGGCGACGCGCTTCATGTCGCCCGGGCAGTAAAGGTCCTGCAGCACGGCGAGCACGGCGGCGACTTCCCTGCCGTCGAGCGAATAGTAGATCGTCTGCGCGTCGCGCTCGGTCTTGACCAGACCGGCCTCCCGCAACTTGCGCAGATGGTGCGACATGGCCGGCTGCGACAGGTTCACCGCCTCGGCCAGCTTGACCACGCTCCATTTGCGTTCCGACAGCGCGCACAGGATCCGCAACCGCACCGGCTGGGACAGCATTTCCATCAGCCGGGCGGCCTCGGCAATGCGCGGTTCGAGGTCCGCGATATTCATTATATGAGCCCTCTTGAATATTCGATTTCAGGAATATAACTTCCGGCTTCCGGAGGCGCAAGGCTTGCGCCGAAAATGGGGGCTCAGGGGCTCCCGAACATTGTCAGGGATCAAGGAAAGGGCTCATGATCACCGAATTCACCCCATGGATGTCGCTTTTCGGCGGCGCGCTGATCGGTCTTGCGGCCGTGCTGCTGATGGCCTTTCATGGCCGCATCGCCGGCATGACCGGCATTTTCGGCGGCGTGCTGCCGCCGGTCGGCGATGATTGGCAGTGGCGCGCGGCGTTTCTGGCCGGTGCGATCATCGCGCCGGCGGCGTTCCTGCTGGCCGGCGGTGCCATCGATTTCGCCGTGCCGGTGCCGGTCTGGGCGATGGTCGTCGGCGGGCTGATCGTCGGCGCCGGCGCCTCGATCGGCTCGGGCTGCACCAGCGGCCACGGCGTGTGCGGCATGGCGCGCATCTCCAAGCGCTCGATCGTCGCCACCGTCACCTTCATGGTGACCACCGGCATCACCGTCTATATCATGCGTCACGTCCTGTCGGTGGGGGTGTAGCCATGCGCATCGTTTCCGCACTCGTCATCGGCGCCATCTTCGGCATCGGCATCGCCCTTTCGGGCATGGCCAACCCGGCCAAGGTGCTCAACTTCTTCGACATCGCCGGCAACTGGGATCCGAGCCTGATCTTCGTGATGGGAGGGGCGCTGGTGACCACCGCGATCGGCTATCGCATCGTCTTTGGCGCACGCGCCCGGCCGCTGTTCGAAAAGAGCTACTCGCTGCCCACGCGCACCGATCTCGATGCCAGGCTGATCGGCGGTTCGGCGCTGTTCGGCGTAGGCTGGGGCATTTCCGGGTTCTGCCCGGGCGGGGCGATCCCCGCGCTCGGCATCGGCGAACCGGCCGTACCGATCTTCGTTGTTTCCATGGCCGCGGGCATCGTGCTCGCCCGCTTCGCCCGTGCCAATCCGTTCAAGAAGACGGTCTCGGCCTGAGTTACGCCGGACCGCAAAAGGAGACTTGTCATGAACGCTCACATCGCAGACCTGAACGTCAAGCCGGAGGTCGAGGCCTTCTTCGACCCGCAGACCAACACGATCTCATACGTCGTCAAGGATCCGGGCTCGAATGCCTGCGCAATCGTCGATTCGGTCCTCGACATCGACTATGCGGCCGGCCGGCTGTCCTATGAAAGCGCCGACCGGATCATCGACTACATCAACAAGCATGATCTGAAGGTCGAGTGGATCGTCGAGACCCATGTCCATGCCGACCACCTGTCGGCGGCCCCCTATCTTCAGGAAAAGCTCGGCGGCAAGACCGGCATCGGCGAGAAGATCACCGTCGTGCAGGACACGTTCGGCAAGGTGTTCAACGAAGGCACCGAGTTCCAGCGCGACGGCAGCCAGTTCGACCGGCTGTTCAAGGACGGCGACAGCTACACGGTCGGCGCGATGACCGCCCATGTGATCGCAACGCCCGGCCACACGCCGGCCTGCCAGACCCATGTGATCGGCGATGCCGCCTTCGTCGGCGACACGCTGTTCATGCCAGACGGCGGTTCGGCGCGCGCCGACTTCCCCGGCGGGGACGCGGCGACGCTGTTCGATTCGATCCAGCGGGTGCTCGCGCTTCCGGACGAGACGCGCCTGTTCATGTGCCATGACTACGGGCCGAACGGTCGCGACATCAAATGGGAAACGACGGTGGGCGACGAGAAGACCCACAACATCCATGTCGGCCAGGGCAAGAGCCGCGAGGAGTTCGTCAAGATGCGTACCGAGCGCGATGCGACCCTGGATATGCCCAAGCTGATCATCCCGTCGCTACAGGTGAACATGCGCGCCGGCGAGGTGCCGTGCGACCAGGACGGCAATCCGACCCTGAAAGTGCCGCTCAACAAGCTCTGATCGGTCGCGACAACCAACAACAAGAAGAAGGCCAGAAGCGATGAGCAAGCCGGCACTTTCGGCAAGGCGGTACTTGCCGGTCCTCGACTGGGGCCGGGGCTACGATGGCGAGACCCTGACCGGCGACCTCGTCGCCGCGGTGATCGTCACCATCATGCTGATCCCGCAATCGCTGGCCTACGCGCTTCTGGCGGGCCTGCCGCCCGAAGCGGGCCTTTACGCCTCGATCGTGCCGATCATCCTTTATGCGCTGTTCGGCACGTCGCGGGCGCTGGCGGTCGGGCCGGTCGCC
Organism: Roseitalea sp. MMSF_3546; assembly: GCF_030732865.1. Lineage (GTDB taxonomy): Bacteria > Pseudomonadota > Alphaproteobacteria > Rhizobiales > Rhizobiaceae > Roseitalea. The sequence continues at coordinate 62,234 of NZ_JASHKB010000014.1, read as the reverse complement.
GTCGTCTCGCTGATGACGGCGGCCGCGGTCGGCCGCATCGCCGAGCCGGGCAGTTCGGACTATGTCGTCGCCGCGCTGACGCTCGCCTTCCTGTCGGGCGCCATGCTGATGGCGATGGGTCTGCTGCGGCTGGGCTTCATCGCCAATTTCCTGTCCCACCCGGTGATCGCCGGGTTCATCACCGCCTCGGGCATTCTGATCGCGGCGAGCCAGCTCAAGCATATCCTGGGCGTCGATGCGCACGGCCACACCCTGCCGGTGATCCTGTCGAGCCTGATCGCCGATCTGGGCAGCGCCAGCCTTGCCACCGTCATCATCGGGGTCGGCGCGACCGGCTTCCTGTTCTGGGTGCGCGGCGGGCTGAAGCCGCTGCTGGTCCGCATCGGCATCGGCGAACGGCTTGCCGGCCATCTGGCGCGCACCGGGCCGGTCTTCGCCGTCGCGATCACCGCTCTTGCCGCCTGGTCGCTCGATCTGGGCGAGGCCGGCGTCAGGCTCGTCGGCGAGGTGCCGCGCGGCCTGCCGCCGCTGACCGCGCCGTCCTTTTCGCCCGATCTGTGGCTGGCGCTGGTCGGCTCGGCGGCGCTGATCTCGATCATCGGCTTCGTTGAATCGGTGTCGGTCGCCCAGACGCTGGCCGCCAAGCGCCGCCAGCGCATCGACCCCGACCAGGAGCTGATCGGGCTGGGCATGGCCAATATGGGCGCGGGCTTCACCGGCGGCTATCCGGTCACCGGCGGGTTCGCCCGATCGGTGGTCAATTTCGACGCGGGCGCGCGCACCCCGGCGGCCGGCGCCTTCACCGCGATCGGCCTTGCCGCCGCATCGCTGACGATCACCCCGCTGATCGCCTTCCTGCCGCAGGCGACGCTGGCCGCGACGATCATCGTCGCCGTGCTGAGTCTGGTGAACTTCTCGATCTTCAAGGACGCCTGGATCTACTCGAAGGCCGATTTCACCGCCGTCACCGCGACCGTCGCGGTCACGCTGATCGTCGGCGTGGAGGCGGGCGTGACCGCCGGCGTGCTGCTGTCGGTGCTGATCCATCTGTACAAGACCTCCAAGCCGCACATGGCGATCATCGGCCAGGTGCCGGGCACCGAGCACTACCGCAACATCAGACGCCATGAAGTGATCACCGATCCGCGCGTGCTGCAATTGCGCGTCGACGAGAGCCTGTATTTCGCCAATGCGCGCTATCTCGAGGACCGGCTGTACGAAATGGTGGCCGATCATCCCGAGATCGAGCACGTGGTCCTGGCCTGCCCGGCGGTGAACGCCATCGACATGAGCGCGCTGGAATCGCTGGAGGCGATCAACGAGCGGCTCGAGGCGTTGGGTGTGCGCTTTCACCTCACCGAGGTCAAGGGCCCGGTGATGGACCGGCTCAAGCGCAGCCACTTCCTCGAAGCCCTGACGGGCGAGGTCTTCCTCAGCCAGCACCAGGCGATGTGCGCGCTGACGGCAGCTGCGCCGGTCGCGGCCGGCGACGGTCAAACGGGTACGCCTGAGGCCGACCGTGACGGCGAGCGCGAGGGCGCGGCGGCGCCGACCGAAGCCGCGGCCGCGAGCCCCGGGGCGGCGGCGCCGGCCGAACCGGGGGCCGGCAGTGCGGGCGGGGCCGGCCAACTGGCCGGCGGAACGGCCAATCCGGCGACTAAATAGGCTGTCGGCCGGGATCGGCCGCGCCTTGCATATCTGCGCGGATCGAAGCAGTCGACCGGCACGGGTCGTGCACGCGTCGGTTCGGCCGACAAGGGTCATGCGCCAACCACGCCGATGCCGGCAGCACTGGGCGATATTTGCCGTCGGGAGGGTCCACAGCGGCGCACATTCTGATATGAAGGGGTCGTGGTCCCGTAGCTCAGCAGGATAGAGCATCAGATTCCTAATCTGAGGGTCGCAGGTTCGAATCCTGCCGGGATCACCAATGTTTTCAATGACTTATCGCCGTTGGAGCATTCTCCTGGTCTGGTTCTGGCCGCGCTTTTGCGATCCGTTCGGAGACGGGACGTGGTTGCGCGCCAGGTTGCCGCACCCGAATCTACCTTGGCCCATCGGCTCCCGTCGACTTGCCTCGCTCATCGCTCGTTGCCAGAACAAAAGCCGCCTAATGACGCGTCGCTTCACACACAGGACCCTCGATGAGCGCGCCTTTGCGGTGCGCATCAGAATCGTCACGCCGACCGGTGCTCTGCTGACGCCTTCCTGCGCGGCCGGACCATGGTCGATTCCATCGCGCACCGCATCGTTCGGTGCAACGACATATCCTACAGCTTCTTCAACGACGTGGCCTTCTACGCCTATGCGGAGTTCGAGGCACCGCAACTGATCGGAGAGTCGGCGAAGTGGGTGCCCCGCTATCAGGTCAGCTGCGAACAGCTCGGGCTCGCCGGTGAGGCCTACGCTCCGGCGCCCCCCGGTGTCGTGAGCGATATTCCCACGCTGGTCGTAAACGGCGCCCTCGATACGGCGACGCCGCCGGAATGGGGCCTTCGCGCCGCCGAGACGCTGGACAATGCGACCGTCGTGACGATCCCGATGTCGGGCCATGTATCCGGCCTCTTCGACGACTGCGGAAAGGCGCTTGTCCAGTCCTTCATTCTGACGCCCGATACGCCGTTGAACACGGCATGTATCGAAGCGGCACAATTTCGGTTCGTGCTGCCGGACGAGCCGTTGCCGCAATGAAGCAGGCGCATCCGGGCATGCGGCTGGTCACGGAGCATTCACTGCCGAGGATGGGTTGACCTCCGTGATCGATGCAGCTCCAGCGCCGCGATTGCAAAAGCGGAATGGAGCGAGTTCAAACGCCAAGCTGCATTTCTCGATGAGGTCGCCCTGGCGTTCTATCGGACGTCCGCTGCTCGCCCGAAGCCGTCATTCATCCCCGGTCCGCTAACGGCCCTCGGCGGACGTTGGATGCTGACTACTTGCATACGGTGCAGCGACCCGCGCCGCCACGAGCGGTCGCCACGGCCCCGCCGTCGCCGCCAGCTCTTGTAGATCACGGTCTGGAGATACTCGCCGTCCACAACGAGCGTATCGCCGCCGCGATTGATCGAAAACCGCGATCGGGACGTGTCCCGGGGCGATCTTGTCGAAAGCGTCTGGGGCGGCCGCATCGTCTCGGAAGCCGCGATTGCCGGCGGTATCAGCGCCGCAAGGCGTGCTGTCGGTGATTCCGGATCGCAGCAGAAGGTCATCAAGACGGTCGCGCGTCGCGGCTTCCGTTTGTCGCCGAAATGGACAGCTCCAACCATGCCGATCGGCGCGGGGACCCTTCTTGTCACGACCGGACAATTCGTCTTGCATCGACACTGCGTTTGCGGTAATGACACCGATGTCATGACAGCGGTGTCATAAGCGAATCCGAACACCGGCGTCATGCGGGAGGAGCGATTGGCGACCATCTACGATGTTGCCAAAAGGGCCGGGGTTTCGCCCAAGACCGTCAGCCGCGTGCTTAACGATGACGCGCCGGTCAACGCCAACACGCGCAAGGCCGTCAAGACGGCGATGGGCGAGCTGGGCTACGTGCCCTCGCGCGCCGCCCGCTCCATGCGCTCCAACAAGACCGGCCTGATCGGCCTGATCACCGGCGCCATCACCACCAACGCCGAATCGCCCGAGACGGCCGGCCTGCCCGACCTGATCATCGTGCAGGGCATCCGGGCGACACTCGCCGAGGCCGGTTTCACCCTGCTGATCGCCGATACCGGCGAGGACCCCGACAATGTGCCGGCGCTGATGAGCACGTTTGCCCAGCACCGGGTCGAGGGCCTGTTCTACGTCGCCGACCGGCACAGCCGCATCGACCTGCCCCGGCCGCCGGGCGAGGCCGAACTTCTGCTCGTCAACTGCTTCGACGAACAGGGCACGCCCTCGGTGCTGCCTGACGACACGGCCGGCCAGCGCGGTCTCGTGCAAAGGCTGATCGCGGCCGGCCATCGGCGCATCGGGTTCCTGACGCTGCCCGACGACCTCATCGCCCACGGGCTTCGGCTCGCCGGCTACCGCGCCGCGCTCGAGGACGCCGGCATAGCCTATGATGGGGATCTGGTCATCGCCGCCGGCCTGCACCATGCCAGCCCGCGCGAGACGATGCTGATGGGCGAGGCAGTCGACCGCATGATGGCGCTCGATGATCCGCCGACCGTGCTGTGCTGCGGCAATGACCGCATGGCGATGCAGCTCTACGGCGTTCTGCGCACGCGCGGCATCGCCGTGCCCGGCGACATCTCGGTGGCCGGCTACGACGACCATCGGCTGATTTCCGAAACGCTCTATCCGCCGCTCACCACCGCCGTGCTGCCCTATCGCGAGATGGGCGAGCGGGCCGCCCAGTGGCTGATCGGGCGGCTGCGGCCCGAAACGCAGGCGCCGGACGGCCCCGACATCACCGCGCCGGTGCGCGGTCCGATCGTCTGGCGGCAATCGGTGATCGAGCACCGAAACGACCAACCATGAGGAGGAGAAACCGATGAAAACCAGGACGATACTGACCGCCGCATTGCTTGGCGGCGTCGCCTTCGCGCCCGCCGCCATGGCCCAGACCGAGCTGTCGATGTGGTATCACGGCGCCGGCAGCAACAACCAGGAAGAGGCGACCGTCAACCGGCTGGTCGCCGAGTTCAACGCCAGCCAGGACGACTGGGAGGTCGTCATGGAGAGCTTCCCGCAGGAAAGCTACAACGATTCGATCGTCGCCGCCGCGCTGGCCGGCAACCTGCCCGACATCATCGATGTCGACGGCCCGGTCATGCCCAACTGGGCCTGGGCCGGCTACATGCAGCCGCTCGGCATCGACGAGGCAAGGCTCGAGGGCTTCTTGCCGGGCACGATCGGCCGCTGGGGCGGCGAGGTGTATTCGGTCGGCCTGTGGGACGCGGCCGTCGCCGTGTTCGCCCGCCGTTCGGTGCTTGAGGACCATGGCATCCGCATCCCGACCCTCGACGAACCCTGGACCAAGGACGAGTTTGACGCGGCCCTTGTCACGCTCGACGAGAGCGGCGAATTCGAACACGCGTTCGACCCTGGCATGGCCTGGACGGGGGAATGGTATCCTTACGCGTTCAGCCCGCTGCTGCAATCGTTCGGCGGCGACATCGTTGACCGGTCCACCTATCTGACCGCCGAAGGCGCGCTGAATGGCGAAGCGGCGATCGAATTTGGCGAATGGTGGCAATCGCTGTTCGAGCGCGACCTCGCGCCCGGCACCAGCCAGGATCCGGCCGACCGTGAAACCGGCTTCATCGACGGCCAATATGCCCTGCAATGGAACGGCAACTGGGCCGCATTGCCCGTCATCGAGGCGTTCGGCGACGACGCGCTGTTCCTGCCGGCGCCGGACTTCGGCAACGGATCGACGATCGGCGCGGCAAGCTGGCAGTTCGGCGTTTCGGCCGCCTCCGAACACCCCGAAGGTGCGCGCGCCTTCATCGAGTTCGCCTTGACCGATGAATGGTTCGCCGCCTTTTCCGACGGGACCGGCCTGATCCCGGTCACCAAGTCGGCCGCGCAGATGACGCAGAACTATGCCGAGGGCGGCCCGCTCGAGGTGTTCTACGAGCTGTCCGAGCGCCAGGCGCTCGTCCGGCCGGTCTCGCCGGGCTATGTCGTCGCCGCCAAGGTGTTCGAAAAGGCGCTCGCCGATATCGCCAATGGCGCCGACGTCGCCGACACGCTCGATGCCGCCGTCGACGAAATCGATGCCGACATCGAGGCCAATGGCGGCTACGGCCACTGATCGGCTTGCCTTTGGGGGCGCAAACTCCACCGGGCTCCGCTTTGCGGCGGAGCCCGACCCGACCGACTGTCCGGGGAATTTGCGATGGCATCGAAACTGACACGGTCCAACGGCGCCGGATGGGCGTTCGCGCTGCCCGGCTTCGGGCTGATAGCGCTGTTCATCGTCCTGCCCTTCTTCTTCGCCTTCGGCCTGTCGCTGACCAACCAGCGGCTGATCTCGCCCAATCCGACCGAATATGTGGGATTTGCCAACTACCGCGACCTGCTGGGCCTTGCCGTCATCACGCTCGAGCCCGAACGCGACGAGGCCGGACAACTCGTGCGCGAGGCGGACGGCGGCATCGCATATCCGCGCGTGCGCACCGTGACGCGCAGCGACGACTATCCGCAATATCGCGGCATGCGCGAGTGGTTCCGCTGGCAATCGGGCGACAATGCGCGTGTCGTGATCGCCTCGGACGTCGTCTTCATGAAGGCGCTGGTCAACACCTTGACGTTCGTCGTGGTCGTTGCCCCCGTTCAGGCCGGGCTCGCGCTCGTCCTCGCCCTGCTGATCAACCAGAAGCTTCGCGGCGTGAATGTCTTCCGGGCGATCTACTTCATGCCCGTGGTCGTCTCGATCGTCGTCGTCTCGCTGTTGTGGCGCTTCATCTATGACGGCAATGACGGGCTGTTGAACAACATGCTCGTCGGGCTGACCTTCGGTCTGTTCGAGCCGGTCGACTGGCTCGGCAATCCCGACACCGCCCTTGGCGCCATCATGGCCATGTCGGTCTGGCAGGGGGTCGGGTTCCACATGGTGATCTGGCTGGCCGGCCTGCAGACGATCTCGCCGACGCTCTACGAGGCCGCCGACATCGAGGGTGCCTCGAAATGGCAGGCCTTCCGCTATGTCACCTGGCCGGGGCTGCGCAATACGGCGATCCTGATCCTGATCGTCATCACCATGCAAGCCTTCGCGCTGTTCGCCCAGGTCGACGTGATGACCAATGGCGGCCCGCTCGATTCGACCCAGGTCCTCGTCTTCCAGGCCGTCGAGCGCGGCTATGGCAGGCAGGACATCTCGGGCGGCTCGACCATCTCCGTCATCTTGTTCCTGATCGTGCTCGCCATCTCGCTCTTGCAGCGCTGGCTGACCCGGGAGCGCTGACATGGCCGCCGTCAATCCCGAAAACCGTGGGCTGAGACTGGCCGTCCGCTACCTCGTGCTGATCCTGATCGCGGTCATCTTCCTGTTTCCGCTGGTCTTCATGGTGGTCTCCTCGCTCAAGCCGGACCAGCAGCTCTTGTCGGACACCTCCTCGTTGCGCGCCTTCCTGCCGGTCGGCGACATCTCGCTGAACAATTATGCCGACGCCTTCGCGCGCGCGCCGGTCGGCCTTTTCATTTTCAACTCCGTTGTGGTGACCGGGCTGACCGTGCTGCTGGCGCTGGCCATCTGCTCGCTGGCCGCCTTTTCCTTCGTCTTCCTGCGCTGGTCGGGACAGGGGCTGGTGCTGGCGGTCATCCTGGCAACGCTGATCATTCCCTTCGAGACGATCGCCATACCGCTCTTGCTGATCGTCTCCCGGCTGCCCTGGATCGGCATTGAGGGGTTCGAGATCGGCTGGCTGAACACCTACCGGGTCCAGATCATCCCCTGGATCGCCGACGGGCTGACCATTTTCCTGTTCGTGCAGTACTTCAAGGACCTGCCGCGCGAACTGGTCGAGGCTGCGCGCGTTGAGGGGGCGAGCTGGTTTCAGGTCTACTACCGGGTGATCATCCCGCTATCCGGCCCGGTTCTGGCGACGGCGGCCATCCTGAAGTTCCTGATCATGTACAACCAGTATCTGTGGCCGCTCATTGTCGTCCAGCAGGAGACCTACCGCCCCGTCATGGTCGGCCTTGGATACTATTTCCAGCTCAACCCCGCCTGGGGCGAGATCATGGCCTATCTGACCGTCATCACCTTGCCGGTCCTGGCCTTCTATCTCGTCCTGCAACGCGCCTTCATCGCCTCGATCGCCTCGACCGGCGTGAAAGGCTGATCGACCCGTCAACGGAACGCTTCATGGTCCTGGCACTGAAAGACAAATGGATATGGGACAGCTGGTATGTCCGCGACGGTGCCACCTGGCACGCCTTCTTCCTGCAGGCCGACAGGGCGCTCGGCGAACCCGAACTGCGCCACTGGAACGTCAGCCAGGGGCATGCGGTGAGCGAGGATCTGGTGAACTGGGATCATCTGGGCACCTGCTTTGCGCCCGCAGCGGGCCCGGCCTGGGACGACTACACGACCTGGACCGGCTCGGTGGTGCGTGGCGAGGACCGGCTGTGGCACCTGTTCTATACCGGCTCGTGTCACGCCGAGGACGGGCTCTATCAGCGCATCGGCCACGCCGTCAGCGAGGACCTGCACCATTGGCGCCGGCTCGGCGAGGGGCCGTGCCTCGACCTGACCGGCCCGGATGCGCACCGCTACGAGGCCGATCATGCGCGCGGGTTCTGGCACGACCGGGCCATGCGCGATCCCTGGGTGATGCGCGATCCCGCCGGCCGGGGCTGGCTGATGTATTTCACCGCCCGGGCGGCCGGCGTCGCCGAACCCAATGGCGGCGGCGCCATCGGCCTTGCGACCTCGCCCGACCTGCAGGAGTGGACGCTGCGCCCGCCGGTCTTCGTGGGCGGGTTCGGACAGCTCGAGGTGCCGCAGGTCTTCGAGGTCGACGGCCGCTGGTACTGTCTGTTCTGTACCGCGGCCGAGCACTTTTCCAAGGACCAGGCCGAAACCATGCCCGGCGGCCCGGTCACGGGCACCCATTATCTGATCGCCGACGACCCGCGCGGGCCCTGGAGAATCGCGCCCGGCCCCTTCCTCGACGGATCGCTGCCGTGCCGGCGTTATGCCGCGCGCATCGTCCGGACCGATGCGGGGATGCGCATAATGGGCTTCGCCGATCGCCCCGACGGCGGCGAGTTCGTCGGGCATATTCTCGATCCCGAGCCGGTCACCATCGACGGCGAGGGGTATCTGCGGGTCGCTTCCGGCGCCCGCCACCCAGCGTGAGGACCGGACCATGGCCGAAGTCAAGCTGACCGATGTGCGCAAGAGCTACGGCAAGGTCGAGGTCATCAAGGGCGTCGACATTGCCATAAACGACGGCGAGTTCGTCGTCTTCGTCGGCCCATCGGGCTGCGGCAAGTCGACATTGCTGCGCATGATCGCAGGGCTCGAGGACATCACCTCGGGCACGCTGGAGATCGGCGGCCGCCTCGTCAACGAGGTGCAGCCCAAGGATCGCGGCATCGCCATGGTGTTCCAGACCTATGCGATCTTCCCGCACATGTCGGTGCGCGAGAACGTCGCCTTCGGCCTGACCATCGCCGGCATGCCCAAGGCCGAAAAGGAGCGCAAGGTGATGGAGGCGGCGCGCATATTGCAGATGGAGCATCTGCTCGACCGGCGCCCCAGCCAGCTTTCGGGCGGCCAGCGTCAGCGCGTCGCCATCGGCCGTGCCATCGTGCGCGATCCGGCCGTGTTCCTGTTCGACGAGCCGCTTTCCAACCTCGATGCGGCGCTGCGCATGGACATGCGCATGGAGATCGGCAAGCTGCACCAGGAGCTGGGCGCCACCATGGTCTATGTGACCCACGACCAGGTGGAGGCGATGACGCTGGCCGACAAGATCGTCGTGCTCAAGGACGGCACGGTGCAGCAGGTCGGCGCGCCGATGGATCTCTACCACAAGCCGGCCAACATGTTCGTGGCCGGCTTCATCGGTTCGCCGTCGATGAACTTCATGGATGTGCAGGTGGTCGAGGCGCGGCCCGGCGCGGTCACCGTCAGGGCGCCGGGGCTCGATCCGGTGACGCTGCCGATCGAAGAGGGCGGGTTTGCCGCTCACTCCACGGCAAGGCTCGGCATCAGGCCGCAATATCTGGAGGTGTACGAGGATGCGGCGGCCGGAGCGCTGCATGGCGAGGTCGCGCTCGTCGAGCGGCTCGGCACCGAGACCGTGGTCGATGTCACGCTGACGCGCGGCGGAAAGGTGGTCGCCGCGCTCGCCGAGGATCGCCCGCTGCAGCTCGGCTCGCAGATCGCGCTGGGCTTCGCCCCCGAAAGGGCCCACCTGTTTGCAAAGACGTAAGCCGCGGGGAGGTCATGACCGCGCGCAGCGCGACCCTTCCGCACGCTTCTTGTGCGGGCAACGATGCTGGCGCATGTCTTGGTCGGAATTTTTTGCAGGTCGGCCGTGCTTGGCAGGCGGAGCTGCGATCCCTGCCCAAGCGCTTGAAACCTGGAATAGCAGATGCGGTGTGCCCCGGCGCATGCGGTGAAAGGCGCATCGCTACCGGTCGGCGCGATGATCCATGCCGATCCACTCGCCCGTGCCAACTGTCAGGACCCGATGACCCGGGTGGGGCGGCCATGGTAATGGCCAGCCTGCCGCCGGTTCGCGCCTTTGATGCCGGCCGCTCGCGTTCTGCGCGTTGATTTGAAGGGACCGCATGCGCCGAACGCCGTTTCGCATCGTTGGTGAACCGGAGCCGGCCCTTGCGTGTTGACGGGACATGACCGAACCATCCAGTCAGGGGCAGGGGTCCGCGCAGGCCTCGTCCGCAGGCGGCGGGGCTTCGCGCGCGCTCGGGTCGTCGCCATCGGGCCGGGCGGATGCGCCCGCGCCCGGCGGCAGCCTCCGGCGCGAAATGGGATTCAAGAGCCTGATCATGTACGGCTCGGGCACGATCCTGGGCGCCGGCATCTTCGTGGTCATCGGCGAAGTGGTCGGCGAGGCCGGCCTGCTGTCGCCGCTCGCCTATCTGCTGGCAGGGCTCGTGGCGGTGACCACGGCACTTTCCTTTGCCGAGGTGGGCGCACGCATCCCCACCGCCGCCGGCGCCATCGACTACGTGCAGGAAGGCTTCGGCAGCCGCAGGCTCGGTTCGCTCGCCGGCTGGTTGCTGACGATCGCCAACATCGTCTCCGGCGCGACCATCACGACAGGCTTCGTGAGCTATCTGCAAAGCTTTGCGCCCATGCCCGGCTGGCTCGCAACGGTCGGCCTGATCGCCGTTCTCGGCGCGATCTCCATCGCCGGCATGAAGCAGAGCGCGGTGTTCATGAACGTGACGACAACGGTCGGCGTGCTGACGCTGGTGTTCATCCTGTTCGTGTCGCGCGATGCGCTCGTGGCCGCGCCCGGCCGCATGGCCGAGGGACTCGGTCAGTTCGACGGCACGGCGATGGCGGGGCTGTTCGCCGGCGCCTTTCTCGCCATCTACTCCTTCATCGGCTTCGGCGACATGGCGCAGACCGCCGAGGAGGTCCACGACGTCAAGACCACGCTGCCGCGCGCCATCATGATCGCCATCGGCATCGTCTTCTTCTTCTATCTCGCCATTTCGGCGGCGCTCGTCGGCCATGACGATCTTTCGCAGATCGCCCAGGCGCAGGCGCCGCTCGTTGCCGTCGTCGAGCGCGAAGGCTGGCCGGGCCTGCCGGTGGCGATCGCCAGCCTGTTCGTGATCGTCAATGGCGGGCTCACGCAGATCATCGCCGCCGCCCGGCTGATCCTCGATCTGGGGCGCGACGGGCGCGGCATGCCGGGCTTTTTCGGCTATGTGAACCCCGCCACGGACACGCCCGTGCGGGCAACGCTCGTGGTGCTCGCCCTCGTGCTGGCGCTGGCCCTGTTGATCCCGCTCAAGGGGCTCGCCAGCGCCACAAGCCTTGCCATCCTGATCGTCTTTGCCGGCGTCAATGCCGCGCTGTGGGCGCTCAAGCGGCGTGGCCAGCCGGAAGCCGTGCCCGACATCTCGATCGGCGTGCCGATCCTGGGGCTGGTGTTCTGCCTTGGCGCGATCGGCGGGCAGATCTGGCTGTGGGTCGGCGCGTGATCGCCATCTGCCGGCCGGCCAGCGCCCGGCGGTTTCGGTCACTCGAACACGATCGCCGGGGCCGGTCTTGCGCCCGCTCCCTCCGACAGCGCGTCTGCAAGCTGGGCGCCGATCGCCTTGAAGACCGCCGCGTGGGGGCCGTCGGGCTGGGCCGCCGTGATCGGCGTTCCGGCGTCCGACAGTTCGCGGATCGCCATCACCAGCGGTACTTCGCCCAGGAAGGGCACGCCGAGCCGGCCGGCCTCCTCGCGCGCTCCGCCATGGCCGAAGATGTCGTAGCGCTTGCCGGTGTCGGGGGCGATGAAATAGCTCATGTTCTCGACGATGCCGAGCACGGGCACCTGCACCTTTTCGAACATCTTCAGCCCCTTGCGCGCATCGATCAGCGCAAGGTCCTGCGGCGTCGACACGATCACCGCGCCCGATAGCGGCACGTTCTGCGCCATGGTGAGCTGCGCGTCGCCCGTGCCCGGCGGCATGTCGACGACCAGAACGTCGAGATCGGCCCAGGCGACCTCGCGCAGCATCTGCGTGATCGCCGAGACCACCATCGGCCCGCGCCAGATCATCGGCGTTTCCTCCTCGACCAGAAAGCCGATGGACATCACCTGAAGGCCGAACTTGTCGATCGGCTTGAGAATGCGGCCCTCGATCTGTTCGGGCTTGGCGTCCTTCAGGCCGAGCAGCCGCGGCAGCGAGGGCCCGTAGATGTCGGCGTCCAGGATGCCGGTCCTGGTGCCGGCCGCGGCGAGCCCAAGCGCCAGGTTGACGGCCGTCGTCGACTTGCCGACCCCGCCCTTGCCCGAGGCGACCGCAATGATGTGGCGGACGCCGGCGACCTCCGGCTTGGGCCGGTCCGTCGCGGGCCGCCTTTCGGCGGTGGCCGGTTGCGGGGCCGCACGCGGCGGGGCCGGACGGTCCGGCGGAGCGGAAGGCGTGCCGGCCTTCTTCTCGGCGGTCAGCGCGACCATCGCGGCGGCGACGCCGGCCATGCGCTCGACGGCCGCCTGCGCGGCCGCGCGCACCGGCTCGAAGCGCTGCGCCTGGTCGGCTTCGCAGGTGATGGAGAAGAACACCTTGTCGTCGGCGATGAAGATGTCGGAGACGAGGCCCGCCTCGACCAGGTTCCGCCCGTCGGGCAGATCGATCGCGCGCAGGACCTCGGTGACGGCGTGTCGGGTTGGCTGCTCGGTCATGGCCATGACATAATCGCCGCGCCGCCGCCTGCCAAGCAGGCTTTGCGATGGATGCGCGCACCGTTGCGTCCCGGCGGGCGCCGGGTAATGTGCCGCAATGACCGATCCCAACACCGTGGCCGCCATGCGCGCCGATGCGCGCGCGATCTTCAGTGCCGGCATTGCCGCCGCCGACCCCTACGATGCGACGCGCCATGCCCTGCTCGAGCACAAATCGGCGATCGACGCGGCGCGGCGCGTTTTCCTGCTCGCCGGGGGCAAGGCGTCGCTGGCGATGATGCGCGCCGCGCTCGCAATCGTCCCCGGCGATCGCGTCACGCGGGCCGTGGCGGTGACCAACCCCGAAAACGCGGGTTCGCGAGACGGTCTTGCGCGCGTCGACATCCATGTCGGCGGCCATCCGCTGCCCGATGCGGGTGGCGCCGCGGGCGCAGCGGCCATCGAGGCGGCCGCAAGCCAGGCCGCAGCCGGCGATCTGGTGATCTGCCTGATCTCGGGCGGCGCCTCGGCGCTGATGCCGGCGCCGGTCGCCGGCGTTTCGCTCGACGACAAGATCGCCGCGACCGGCGCGCTGTTGCGCTCGGGCGCCGACATCTGCGAGGTCAACACGGTGCGCACGGCGCTGTCGCGGCTCAAGGGCGGCGGCCTTGCGCGGGCTGCGAGCCCGGCGCGGGTGCTCGGGCTGATCCTGTCGGACGTGCCGGGCGACGACCCGGCGACGATCGCCAGCGGGCCGACCGTGCCGCGCGACATCGATCCGCGGCAGGCCCTGGATGTCATCGACCGCTACGATCTGGCGGTCTCGATGCCGGCCAGCGTGATGGACCATCTGCGCGCCGCGCCGCCGCGCGCCGCCGCGCCTGAAGAGGGGATCGAAAACCGCGTGATCGGCTCGAACGCCATCAGCCTTGCGGCCTGCGAAGAACGGGCGCGGGCGCTCGGCTACGACACGGTGATCGCCGCCCGATGGCTCGATGGCGATGTGGCCGAGGCGGCCGAGCTGCTGATCGGGACAACAATTGAGGCGGCGGCCGGACATGCGCGGCGGCTGGCGGTGCTGGCCGGCGGCGAGACGACGGTCCGGGTCGTCGGTCACGGCAAGGGCGGCCGCAATCAGGAGCTGGCGCTGCGGTTTGCGTTGGCCGCTGGCGAAATGGTGCCGGGCGGGCCCTGGGTCATGCTGTCGGGCGGCACGGACGGGCGCGACGGGCCGACCGATGCGGCGGGCGGACTGGTCGATCCGGGCACAGTCAGTCGAATGACTGATGCGGGCATGGCGCCGGCCGATCGCCTTGCCGACAACGATGCCTATCGGGCGCTCAAGGCGTCCGGCGACCTGTTGATGACCGGGCCGACGGGCACCAATGTCGCCGACCTTCAGATCGTGCTGATGGCGCCGGACCGCGTCAGCGCTGATACTTGATGAAGGGCGTCAGCGTCGCCAAGCGGTCATAGAGCCGGCGCGCGGTGGCATTGAAGTCCTGCGTCATCCAGTAGACCGAGGGGCAACCCGCGTCATCGGCCGCCTTGTAGACGGCCTCGATCAGCGCGCGGCCGACACCGTGGCCACGCACGGCGGGGTCGGCGTAAAGGTCCTGCAGGTAGCACACATTCTCGACGCGCCAGCAATGACGATGAAACAGATAGTGGACAAGGCCGACCGGCCGGTCGCCGACCACCGCGATCAGGCCGGAGGGGTCGTAGGGCGCGCCGCCCAGGAGCCGCTCCCAGGTCGATTGATAGTTCTCGTCGGGCACCTCGGTCTCGTAGAAGGCCAGATAGGCCCGCCACAGGTCCCGCCACGGATCGCGGTCGCCCGGTGCGAGCGGCCGGATGATGACCTCGACGCTCACGCCGCGCGGTCCTTGCCGATGCCGTCGAGATCGTAGGAGGTGGTCTGGTAGACCTGGTTGATCCAGTTGCCGAACAAGAGGAAGGCGTGGCTGCGCCAGCGATTGAGCGGCGGCGCCTGCGGGTTGTCCTGGGGGAAGTAATTGTGCGGCACCGCGATCGGGGTGCCCGCCTTGACGTCGCGGAAGTACTCCTCGGCCAGCGTGCCCGAGTCGTATTCGATATGATTGAAGATATACAGCCGGTTGCCGAACCTTTCATGCAGCAGGCACAGGCCCGTCTCGGCCGATTCCATCAGCACCTCGAGCCGCCCGTCGGCCGGAAGATCCTCGCGCCGCACCTCGGTCCAGCGCGACACCGAGATCTGGAAGTCGTCGGAGAAGCCGGCCAGATAGGGCGAGGACGGGTTGAGGTTGCGGTGCCGGTAGACGCCGAAAGCCTTGGTGTCCAGCGTGTGCTTGGGCACCCGGTGGAAATGCCAGGCCGCCGCCATCGCGCCCCAGCAGATGAAGAAGGACGAATGCACATTGGTCACGGTCCAGTCGAAGATGGCCTGAAGCTCGGGCCAATAGGTCACCTCCTCGAAGGGCAACGTCTCGATCGGCGCGCCGGTGACGATGAAGCCGTCGAACTTGCGGTGCCGGATCTCCTCCCATGTCTCGTAGAAGGCGATCAGATGCTCGCGCGAGGTGTTCTTGGCCTCGTGGCTGCCGATGCGCACCAGCGTCAGTTCCACCTGCAGCGGCGTGGAGCCGACCAGCCGCGCGATCTGGGTTTCGGTGCGGATCTTGTTGGGCATCAGGTTCAGAAGGCCGATCTGCAGCGGCCGGATGTCCTGACGCGTGGCCGTGTGCTCGTCCATCACCATGACGCCCTCGCGCTGAAGCGTTTCGCGAGCGGGCAGGGCGTCGGGGATCTTGATGGGCATCGTCGGGTCTCACTTGCAACAAAAAAACCGGCCGCGAGTGCATCGCCGCCGGTCCAACCATTCGGTCCTTTAGCGAGTTATTTTACGTGGCTGCAAGCCGACCGGCCAAATCACCACGGAACGGCCATTGCATAACGCCCTTCGGCGGTGCGGTCAAATCGTGCCGGACGGCGCGCGCTGTGCGTTTTTGCACAGTGCATGAGCGCGGGGTGTCCGACGGTCAGGCAGCCGGTTGCCCGATCAGGACCATGACGGGCTGTCTCCCCGGTGTGGGACCACCGCGCCATCGTCAATGCCCCATCGATGGCGCGGTGCCCTGCCGCCGTCTTGCCGCGGGGGCCGATCCGGCAATCGTCTTGTGCGACGCAATATGTCATTGACGCGCCGCAATATCGATCTAACCTGCATGCCGGGAGGGTGACGTTACAGGAGACTGCCGTGACCTTTTCGCGTCGCAACGAGCCCCATGCGAGGCCCGCTCCGGCATCCGGGCGGCGGGCGCCGGTCAGCCGTGGCGATGCGGACTTTCCCGATCCGGGCATGGGCGCCGTGGCCGCGTTCCTGCACAGCATGGTGCCCTACCGCCACCTGGGCGTAGCGCGGCGCGGCAAGCTTCCGCCGCGCAGCATTTCGCCGCTCTATTGACGCCGCTCAGCGCGTCGGCACCGGCGTTTCGCCGCGATAGTCGTAAAAGCCGCGGCCCGTCTTGCGGCCGAGCCAGCCGGCCTCGACATATTTGACCAGCAGCGGGCAGGGCCGGTACTTGGAATCGGCGAGCCCGTCATGCAGTACCTGCATGATGGCCAGGCACGTATCGAGCCCGATGAAATCGGCCAGCTCCAGCGGCCCCATCGGGTGATTGGCGCCCAGCTTCATGGCGGTATCGATCGCCTCGACCGTGCCGACGCCCTCATAAAGCGTGTAGATCGCCTCGTTGATCATCGGCAGCAGGATGCGGTTGACGATGAAGGCCGGAAAGTCCTCGGACACGGTGGCGGTCTTGCCGAGCCTGTCGACATAGCCGCGCGCCAGCTCGAAGGTGGCATCGGCGGTCGCGATGCCGCGCACCAGTTCGACAAGCTTCATGCGCGGGACAGGGTTCATGAAGTGAATGCCCATGAAGCGCTCGGGGCGGTCGGTGGCCGCGGCAAGGCGCGTGATCGAAATCGACGATGTGTTGGTGGCCAGCACCGCCTCGGGCTTGAGCTGCGGGCACAGCTCGCTGAAGATCGCGGTCTTGACCGCCTCGTTCTCGCTGGCCGCCTCGATGACCAGATCGCAATGGCCCAGATCGGCCAGCGCTCCGGTCACCTCGATGCGCCCGAGCAGCCCGTCGCGCCGGGCCGCATCCATCTTGCCGCCCTCGACGGCGCGCTCGGTCGCCTCTCCGATCCTGTCCAGGCCCGCCCTGGCGGCGTCCGCGCTGACATCGGACATCACCACGTTCAGGCCGGCATCGGCGGACACCTGGGCGATGCCTTGTCCCATCTGGCCGGCGCCGATGACGCCGACGGTCTCGATCTGCGTAAGCATGCTCGTTCATCCCGTTCTTTGTGTTTTCGCAAATTGTGGTGATGTTGCGGTGCAATGTAAATCTGTGCATTGCGATATCGCCAGAAAAATCAGCCTTATGGCACCCAATGTGACATTCGCGCCACGCCGTCGCGACACAAAAAAGCGGCGCCCGCAAGGCGGACGCCGCGTTTGTCGATCGACGCTGGCAGCGCTCAGGCCGCCTGCTCGCGGTCCTCATTGGCGGCCGCGACGGGCCGGAAGTTCAGCCGGTCGGAGCCTTCGAGCACCTTGACGGTCGCCCCGTCGGCGATTTCGCCGGCCAGGATCTTCTCCGACAGCGGGTCCTGTACCTGCTTTTGGATGACGCGCTTGAGCGGGCGTGCGCCATAGGCGGGGTCGTAGCCCTTGTCGGCCAGCCACTGGCGGGCGGCGGCGTCGAGCTGCAGGCTGATCTTGCGGTCGGCGAGCAGCTTTTCGAGCCGGCCCAGCTGGATGTCGACGATCGCGCCCATATCCTCGCGGCGCAGGCGATCGAACAGGATCACCTCGTCCACGCGGTTTAGGAATTCGGGCCGGAAGGCGGCACGGACGACGTTCATGACATCGCCGCGCACCTTGTCGACAGTTTCGCCCTCGGCGAGGTTGACCAGATACTCCGCGCCCAGATTCGAGGTCATGATGATGACCGTGTTGCGGAAATCGACGGTGCGGCCCTGGCCGTCGGTGAGCCGGCCATCGTCGAGCACCTGCAACAGCACGTTGAAGACGTCGGGGTGGGCCTTTTCGATCTCGTCGAACAGGATCACCTGATAGGGCCGGCGACGCACCGATTCGGTCAGAACGCCGCCTTCCTCGTAGCCGACATAGCCGGGCGGCGCACCGATCAGACGGGCGACCGAATGCTTCTCCATGAACTCGCTCATGTCGATGCGCACCATAGCCTGGTCGTCGTCGAACAGGAAGTCGGCCAGCGCCTTGGTCAATTCGGTCTTGCCGACGCCGGTCGGGCCCAGGAAGATGAACGAGCCGATCGGCCGGTTGGGGTCCTGAAGGCCGGCGCGGGCGCGGCGCACCGCCTTGGAGACGGCCTGGACCGCCTCGCCCTGGCCGACGACCCGTCTGGCCAGTTCGTCCTCCATCCGCAGCAGCTTCTCGCGCTCGCCCTCCAGCATCTTGTCGACGGGGATGCCGGTCCAGCGCGAGACGATATGGGCGACATGGTCCGGCGTGACGGTCTCCTCGACCATCGAGCCGGTCGCACCCTCCTCGCGCCGCTCGGCTTCCTCGAGCTTCTTTTCGAGCTCGGGAATGCGGCCATAGGCCAGTTCGCCGGCGCGCTGGAACTCGCCCGAGCGCTGGGCGATCGCCAGTTCGTTGCGGGCCTCGTCCAGTTCGCGCTTGAGGTCGGCGGCGGTGCCGAGCTTTTCCTTTTCGGACTGCCAGGTCGCGGTCATGCGTGCCGATTCCTCTTCCAGCCCGGCAAGCTCGCGCTCCAGGTTCTCGAGCCGGTCCTTCGAGGCCTGGTCGGTTTCCACCTTGAGCGCCTCGCGCTCGATCTTGAGCTGGATGATGCGGCGATCGATCTCGTCGAGCGCCTCGGGCTTGGAATCGACCTGCATCCTCAGGCGCGAGGCGGCCTCGTCGACAAGGTCGATCGCCTTGTCGGGCAGGAAACGGTCGGTGATGTAGCGGTTGGACAGGGTTGCCGCGGCGACGAGTGCGGAGTCCGAGACACGCACCTTGTGGTGCTGTTCGTACTTCTCCTTCAGGCCGCGCAGGATCGAGACCGTATCCTCGACGGTCGGCTCGCCGACGAAGACCGGCTGGAAGCGCCGGGCGAGGGCGGCATCCTTTTCGACATGCTTGCGATACTCGTCGAGCGTGGTCGCGCCCACGCAGTGCAGCTCGCCCCGGGCGAGGGCCGGCTTGAGCAGGTTGGAGGCGTCCATCGCACCATCGGCCTTGCCGGCGCCGACGAGGGTGTGCATCTCGTCGATGAACATGATGATGTTGCCTTCGGCGCTCTCGATTTCCGAGAGCACGGCCTTCAGCCGTTCCTCGAACTCGCCGCGATATTTCGCGCCGGCGATGAGCGCGCCCATGTCGAGCGCCATCAACTGCTTGTCGCGCAGGCTCTCGGGCACGTCACCATTGACGATGCGCAGGGCGAGTCCCTCCGCGATGGCGGTCTTGCCGACGCCGGGCTCGCCGATGAGCACCGGATTGTTCTTGGTGCGGCGCGACAGGACCTGAATGGCGCGGCGGATCTCGTCGTCGCGGCCGATGACCGGGTCGAGCTTGCCTTCGCGGGCGTCGGCGGTCAGATCGCGCGCATATTTCTTCAGCGCGTCATAGCCTTCCTCGGCGCTGGCGGTGTCGGCGGTGCGGCCCTTGCGCAGATCGTTGATGACCTGGTTGAGCGCTGTCGGCGTGACGCCGGCCTTGGCGAGAATGTCGGCGCTCTTGGCCGATTTCTCCATTGCCAGCGCGAGCAGCAGGCGCTCGACGGTGACATAGGTGTCACCGGCCTTCTTGGCGATTTCTTCGGCGGTGGTGAAGACCTTGGCCAGCGGCTGGGCGAGATAGAGCTGGCCGCCCGTGCCCTCGACCCGGGGCAGCGCGCCGAGCGCCGCCTCCACGCCCATGCGGACGTCCCTGGCATTGCCGCCGGCGCGCTCGATCAGCGAAGCGGCGAGCCCCTCATTGTCGTCGACCAGAACCTTCAAGATGTGTTCGGGCGTGAACTGCTGATGGCTCGAGCCGAGTGCCAGCGTCTGGGCGGCCTGGATGAAGCCGCGCACGCGCTCGGAATAGTTCTCCAGATTCATATCGTGTGTCTCCAATCTCTGCCGGCCCCGAAAGGCGACCGGTCAAGGGCGATCGATGACGGGTCCCTGCCGTGCAGCGAACCCCGGTCGTAAGTCGATATGGGTGTGTGACACCGGCAAAAAAAGACCGCCGCGCGCGGATTTCGCGGCGGCGGCCGGTGTTCGGCGCCGTTGGGCGCTCGTTACGAGCGTCTGGGCGGCTCGACCTTCCCGCGTGGGCTACTCGGCGGCCACGGGGCGCTCTTGCGCATCGCCGGCGGTTTCCGAGTCGGCCCCATCGGCGTTTTCGGGCGCCTCTTCGGCCGTGGCTTCGGCCTTCTTGCGCGGCTTGCGCGGGCGTGCGGCGCGCTTGGGTTTTCCGGACTGCTCGGCCTGCTCCTCGCGCGCTTCGGCGGGCATGCCCTCGATCACCGGCTGGTCGCCATCGGGGTCGACCTTCCGCTCTTTCTTGCCGGCACCGGACTTGCCGTTGCCGTTCGACGTGGCTTCGGACCTGTCGTCGGCCTCCGGCCGGGCCTCGGCCTTGCCATTGCCTTCGGACGCCGCGTCGGTCCTGCCATTGCCGCGGCCACGCTCGTCACGGCCGCGCCGGCCTGGCTGCTGATCGCCATCGGCCGCGCCGCTGGCGTCCCCGCCGTCCCTGGCCGAGGGCTGGTCGGTATCGTCGTCGCCATCGCGCGGCTGGGGCTGGGCCGCCAGGATGATCCTGTTGTAGTGCTCGGCGTGCTGAAGATAGTTCTCCGCCATCACGCTGTCGCCGGACGATTGGGCGTCGCGGGCCAGGGTGGCGTACTTGTCGGCGATCACCTGCGCATTGCCGCGGATCTTCACGTCCGGACCGTTGCTCTCATAGCTGCGCTGAAGCGGATTCTGGCTGCGCCGTCCGCCACCGCGGTTGCGGGAGCGGCGTCCTTGTTGTTGTGGTCTCATCAAACTCTCATTGTCTGCAATCGTGTCTTTTGCGATTTTGCCCTTGCAGTCCAGGCTTTCGGTCTCGCGACCCATCGCATTGCGCCGTCTCGAACACTGCGAACGGCCCAATCGTCTTGGTTCTCATGCTGAGCAAGCCTTACACTTGCACTGTCCACTGATCGTCAGATCGCCCCTGCGAATGAACACATATGCAACCGAACTCCGGCAGCGCCTGCGCCGCACACGGATATCAAAGGTATTGTTGTCGATTGCCTGTCGGCCAGACGTCGCTGACGCCGGCTTGCTGCTCTAGTGGTAGCGAGCGGATCGGTGCTTGCCAAGGCCTTTTTGCGGACAATTCGCCAAAAAAGCCCTAAGGCGCGAAAAAAAGTGCGCGATCCCGCCCATTTAGATCCCGTGCGACCGCCAGCGCTTTGAAGCCGTGATCGGCGAAGATGCGCCTGACATCGGGTTTCTGTCCCGCCCCGATCTCCACGGCAACGCGGCCCCCCGGCGCCAGGTTCCCGATGCAGTCATGGGCGATGATGGCATAGGCGTTCAGCCCGTCCGTGCCGCCGTCGAGCGCGCGCAGCGGATCGTGGTCGCGCACATCGGGATCGAGCGTGGCGATCGTCGCGGTTGGCACATAGGGCGGGTTGGCGACGATCAGGTCGAACTCGCCGCCGACATGGGCGAACCAGTCCGAGACCAGCGGCGTGAACCGGTCCACAAGCCCGAGCGCGGCGGCATTCGCGCTGGCCATGTCGAGCGCCTGGGCCGAAATGTCGGTGCCGGTCGCCACCGCTTCGGGCACCTGTTTGAGGATGGCCAGCGCGATGGCGCCGCTGCCCGTGCCCAGATCGAGGATACGGCACCGGCCATTGCCCGCGGCGCGCTCGCGCACGAAGGGCAGGACCAGGTCGACCAGCGTTTCGGTGTCCGGACGCGGCACGAGCGTGTGCGCGTTCAGCGCCAGCGGCAGCCCGTAGAACTCGCGCCGGCCGATGATCCGGTGCACCGGCTCGTGCGCCATGCGCCGGGCGAGGGCATCGCGCAGCGTCTGCAGCCGGCGCGGTTCGATCGCCTGGCCGGGTCGCGTGAGCCGGTCGAGCGCGGTCAGGCCGGTTGCGTGTTCGACCAGCAGCGTCGCGTCGAGATCGGGCGTGGGCGAGCCGGCCCGCGACAGATGCGCCACAGCGTCGTCATAGGCGTCCTGCAGTGAAAGCGTGTCGTTCAAGGCCTAGGCGTCCTGGCCGGTCATGAGTTGCGCCTGATGGTCGGCGGTCAGCGCGTCGATGATCTCGTCGAGATCGCCCATCATCACCCGGTCGAGCTTGTAGAGGGTGAGGTTGATGCGATGGTCGGTCACGCGCCCCTGCGGAAAATTGTAGGTACGGATGCGCTCGGACCTGTCGCCCGAACCCACTTGCAGCCGCCGCGCCTCCGAGCGCTCCTGGGCGGCCCTGCGGCGTTCTTCGTCATAAAGCCGGGTGCGCAGGATCTCCATGGCCCGGGCACGGTTCTGGTGCTGCGACTTCTCCGACTGGATGACGACGATGCCCGTTGGAACGTGCGTGATGCGCACCGCCGAATCGGTGGTGTTGACGTGCTGGCCGCCGGCGCCCGAGGCGCGCATGGTGTCGATGCGGATGTCCTCGTTCCTGATCTCGACGTCGACCTCCTCGGCCTTGGGCAGCACCGCAACGGTGGCCGCCGAGGTATGGATGCGCCCGCCGGTCTCGGTTTCGGGCACGCGCTGGACGCGATGGACACCGGACTCGAACTTCAGCCTCGAGAACACGCCGCGGCCCGACACCTGGGCGACGATCTCCTTGTAGCCGCCCGCATCGCCTTCGGATGCCGAGACGATCTCGACCTTCCAGCCATGATCGGCGGCATAGCGTTCGTACATGCGAAACAGATCGCCCGCGAACAGGGCCGCCTCGAGCCCGCCAGTGCCGGCGCGGATCTCGAGGATCGCATCGCGCGTATCGGCGGCATCGCGCGGCAGCAGCATGAGACGGATCTCGGCGGCCAGCGCGTCGATGCGCGCCGCGATATCGGCCCGTTCGGCTTCGGCCAGCGCCCGCATCTCCGCATCCGTATCGGGATCGTCGAGCATGGTCTCGATGTCGTCGCGCTCCTTCAGCGCGTGCCGATAGGCGCGGATCCGGCCGGCAATGCCTTCCAGTTCGGCATATTCGGCGGCAAGGCGCACATAGGTTTCGCTGTCGGGCCCTTCGGCCATCTGCGCTTCGAGCATGTCGAAGCGCTTGACCATCCGGTCGAGTTTGTCGGTCGGCAGTTCCATCATGGCGTGGGGTTGATATCCGCCTTTGGCGGACAGTCAAAGCGCAATGCCGCTGCTGTCGGCACTTTCGCCGATCAGACGATGGATATCGGTGGCGGTGGACCCGCTTTCAAGGGCGTCGGTCATGCGCTGCCTGAGCGTGCCGATCTCGGCCCGTATCAGTGCCGCCTTGACCGGCCCGATCGCCGCAGGCGACATGGACAGTGTCGTGATCCCCAACGCGGCCAGCGCCAGCGCCTCGGCCGGCCGGCCTGCCATCTCGCCGCACAGCGCCAGGGGCGTGCCGTGCCGGCGGGCGGCGTCGGCGGCCGATTTCAGCGCGCGCAGGAATGTCGGACCGAGCGTGTCGAACCGGTCCGCGATGCGCGTATTGCCGCGGTCGGCGGCGTGCATGAACTGGAACAGATCGTTCGAGCCGATCGAGACGAAGTCGGCCTTGCCCATCAGCCCGTCCAGATCGAACAGCAGCGACGGCACCTCGAGCATGGCGCCGATGCGCAGCTTGAGCGGCAGGCCGTGGCCGAAGCGCGACAGATGCTTGACCTCGCGCGTGATCATGGCGCGCGCCCTGTCGATCTCGGCCAGTTCGGTGACCATGGGCAGCATGAGGCGCAACTCGCGGCCCGCCGCCGCCTTGAGCAGCGCGCGCACCTGGGTGCGCAGAAGGCCGGGCCGGTCGAGCGCCAGGCGCATGGCGCGCCAGCCGAGCGCCGGGTTCTCCTCCTCTGGCGCATTGCGGAAATAGGGCAGCACCTTGTCGCCGCCGATATCGAGCGTGCGGAAGGTGACGGGCCTTTGCCCGGCGGCATCGAGGACCGAGCCGTAGAGCCGCTCCTGTGCCTCGGCGCGCGGAAACGTGGCCGCGATCATGAACTGCAACTCGGTGCGGAACAGCCCGATGCCCTGCGCGCCGGACTGCTCGAGTTGCGGCAGGTCGACGAGCAGGCCGGCATTCATCAGCAGCGAGAAGGGCTCGCCATCGGCGGTCAGCGAAGGCTCGGCGCGCAGCGAACGGTATTCGGCCTGGCGCCGCGCGCGGAACCGCACCTTTTCGGCATAGGCCGCCTCGACATCGGGCTGCGGGCGCAGATGCACCTGCCCGGCAAGGCCGTCGACGATGATCTCGTCGGCGGCGTTGGCCATGGCGACGACGCCCTTGATGTGGCCGGCGACGGGAATGCCCATGGCGCGCGCGACGATCACCACATGGCTTGTCGGCGCGCCATGCTCGAGCACCAGCCCGCGCACCCGTTCGCGCGGATAGTCGAGCAGTTCGGCCGCCCCCATATTGCGCGCCACGATGATGGCGTCGCCCGGAAGCGAGCGCGCCCGATGGCTGGCATCGCCGCTGATCAATTGGCGCAGCAGGCGATTGGCCAGATCGTCGAAATCGCTCATGCGCTCGCGCAGATAGGGGTCGGTGATGGTGCCCATGCGCGCGCGCATGTCGCTTTGCACCTTCTCGACGCCCGCCTCGGCGGTCAGCCCGTTGCGGATCGCCTCTTCCATGCGGTCGACCCAGCCCTTGTCATGGGCGAACATGCGATAGGTTTCCAGAACATCGCGATGCTCGCCCTCGAACGCGACATCGCCGCGCGAGAGCATGTCGTCGATGGTCAGACGCAGGCCGGACAGGGCACGGGCGAGCCGGCCGAGCTCGGCCTCGGTGTCGTCGTTGAACAGGTTGGTGACGACCACGCGTGGTTCGTGCAGCACCACATGGCCAAGGCCGATGCCCTCGGACAAAGCGGCGCCGTGCAGCGTGACCGGCTTGGCGAGATCGAGTTCGACCCCGGTCGACGACAGGCTCTTCAGGTCGCCGGTGGCGATCATCTCGCCGATGACCATGGCGACGGTCTCCAGCGCTTCGGCCTCGTCGTCGCCATAGACCCGGTGCGCCTCGTTCTGCACGACGAGCACCCCCAGCGTGCGGCCGGCACGCAGGATCGGCACGCCAAGGAAGGAGTGATAGAGCTCCTCGCCGGTCTCGGGCAGATATTCGAAGGCGGGATGCTTTTGCGCCTCGGCCAGGTTGAGCGGGCGCGAGGCGGCCGCAATGGTGCCGACCAGGCCCTGGCCGAGGCGCAGCTGCGACAGGTGCACCGCGTTGGGGTTCAGACCGATCGTGGCATAGAGCTCGAGCACGCCGTCGGCGCGCAGCGCATAGACCGAGCACACCTCGGCGACCAGCGACTGGGCGATCTGGCCAACCATGCGGTCGAGCCGGTCCTGCGGGGCGAGCGGCTCGGCCATGATCTCGCGGATCCGCTTGAGCAGCAGCCGCGAGCTGGCATCCTTGTCGCGCAATTGGTCGCGCATCGCGTTCGGCCCCTCATGACGCCGGGTCTGGTCCTGTGCCAATCTGGACCGGGGCGTCAGACCTTGTCGAGCCCGTAGACGCCATGAAGCGTGCGCACGGCCAGTTCGGCATACGGACCGTCGATCAGGATCGAGATCTTGATCTCGGACGTCGTGATGGCGCGAATGTTGATCGACTTGTCCGCAAGCGCGCGGAAGGCGGTCGCCGCAACGCCGGCATGGCTGCGCATGCCGATGCCGATGACCGAGACCTTGGCCAGCCCGGTCTCGGACTGGACCGTGTCATAGCCGATGGCGTCCTTGTTGGCCTCGAGCGCGACCAGTGCCTTGTCGACATCGCCCGAGGGCACGGTGAAGGTCATGTCCGTGTAGGTGCCGTCGGCGGAGATGTTCTGAACGATCATGTCGACATTGATGCCGCTTTCGGCCAGCGGACCGAAGATCGCCGCCGAAACGCCGGGCCGGTCTTCCAGGCGACGCAGCGAAATCTGGGCCTCGTCCTTGGCATAGGCGATGCCGGTGACGGTTTCGTGTTCCAAGATCTCGTCCTCACTGCAGATCAGCGTTCCGGGCGGATTGTCGAAATCGCCCATGCCCGGCGCGTCGGGGGCCTCGAAACTGGAGCGCACGAAGGTGCGCACATTGTGGACCATCGCCATTTCGACCGAGCGCACCTGCAGCACCTTGGCGCCGAGCGAGGCCATTTCCAGCATTTCCTCGAACGATACCCGGGCGAGCCGGCGCGCCTTGGGTTCGACGCGCGGGTCGGTGGTGTAGACGCCGTCGACATCGGTGTAGATGTCGCAGCGGTCGGCGCCGACGGCGGCGGCGACGGCGACCGCGCTGGTGTCCGAACCGCCCCGGCCGAGCGTGGCGATGCGGTTGTCCGGGCCGATGCCCTGAAAGCCGGCTATGACCGCCACCTGGCCCATCTCGAAGCGCTCGATCAGCCGGGCGCTGTCGATCGCGTCGATGCGCGCCGCCCCGTGGGCGCTGTCGGTCCTCAGCGGAATCTGCCAGCCCTGCCAGGAACGCGCGTCGACGCCCATCGATTGCAGCGCGATGGCGAGCAGGCCGCTGGTCACCTGTTCGCCGGAAGAGACGATGGTGTCGTATTCGCGCGCGTCGTAGAAGGAGGCATTGGCGCCGGCGACGATCGGCATCTTCTCGACCCAGCCGACCAGTTCGTTGGTCCTGCCGGCCATGGCCGACACCACCACGGCGACCTGGTGGCCGGCATCGACCTCGCGCTTGACGTGGCGGGCCACATTGCAGATGCGGTCCAGATCGGCGACGGAGGTGCCGCCGAATTTCATGACGATGCGGGCCATTGGATGAAGCGTGCGCGTGCGGCGGATCGGGGTTGGGCGGTGCATAGCGAAATGCGCCCGCGCCCGCAAGCAGGGCGCTCATGCGTCGCCGTGGACGGCTTGACTTGCCGCGGCGGGCGCCCGAGTTGATAGGAAAACGCAGGACGGAGCGCGATGATGACCGAAACCACCGTCGACCAGGCCGAGGTGGACCGTTTTTCCAAGCTTGCCGAGGAGTGGTGGAACCCCAAGGGCAAATTCAGACCGCTGCACAAGTTCAACCCGGTGCGGCTGACCTATATCCGTGACACCGTGGCGACACATTACGGCACCGATCCCAAGGGCGAGAAGCCGTTGGCGGGCCTGCGGCTTCTCGACATCGGCTGCGGCGGCGGGCTGCTCAGCGAGCCGATGGCGCGGCTCGGCGCCGAGGTCGTGGGCGCCGATGCGTCGGAAACCAATATCGAGGTGGCGAAGCTGCATGCCGACTATTCGGGCCTAGGCATCGACTACCGCGCCACGACCTCCGAAGCGCTTCAGGAGGCCGGCGAGACGTTCGACGTGATCCTGAACATGGAGGTCGTCGAGCACGTCGCGGATGTCGAGCTGTTCCTGAAGTCCTGCGCGGCGATGGTGCGGCCGGGCGGGCTGATGTTCATCGCCACCATCAACCGCACGATGAAGGCCTGGGGCCTGGCGATCATCGGCGCCGAATACGTGCTGGGCTGGCTGCCGAGGGGCACGCATCAATACGAGCGGCTGGTCCGACCCGGCGAGATCGACGCCGCGCTGTCTGGCACGGGCATGCAGGTCTTTGCGCGCTCGGGCGTGTCCTACGCCCCGCTCGCCGACGCGTGGCGGTTGTCCAGGGACATGGACGTCAACTACATGGTCGTGGCGAAGCGGGCAAAGTGATCCGGGCAATTCCGATGAGCGCCCGACGCGCTCGCGCCGATCGGTCATGCATCGCCATCACGCCGTCAGTTCTGCTCCTCGGGCAGATCGACCAGCGGCATGATCTCGACACCCTCGTCGACCAGGCTTTCGACCTCGTCGGTCGTCGCCGTGCCGTAGATCGGCTTGGCGTCGGTCTCGCCATAATGCATCTTGCGCGCCTCCTCGGGAAAGCGCGCGCCGACATTGTCGGCATTGTCCTTCACCTGGCGGGTGATCTCGCGCATCTTCTGCATCAGTTCGCGCTGCATCGCCTTGCCGGCGGCGACCATGATCGCCTGCTTGCGCTCGTCCTTGGCGCGGCCGGTGGCGATGGCCGGCGCCATCAGCGCCTTTTGCACCTGGTTCGAGCCGCAGACCGGGCATTCGACGAAGCCGCGCCGGGCCTGCGTCTCGTAATCGTCGTTCGAGCGGAACCACGCCTCGAAATCATGGGCGTTGTCGCAATGCAGCGTGAATTTCACCGGTTCGTCCCATCTTCTTGTTCAGGTTGGCCGCCATAGCCGCGGGCGTTCCTGAGACTGGGTATTCTGGCGCGCGCGGCGCCGACTTCCGAAAGGTCGATCGTGGCGGCGATCACGCCGGGTTCGTCATCGGCCTTTTCGGCAACGATCCGCCCCCAGGGATCGACGATCATCGAATGGCCATAGGTCTGGCGCCCGTCCTCATGATCCCCGCCCTGCGCGGCGGCGATCATGAAGGCGCCATTTTCGATCGCGCGGGCGCGCAGCAGCACGTGCCAGTGCGCCTGGCCGGTCTGCCGGGTGAAGGCCGCCGGCGCGGTCAAGACCGTCGCGCCCGCCATCGCCAGGTCGCGGAACAGATGCGCAAAGCGCAGATCATAGCAGATCGCAAGTCCGACCGTGGTGCCGTCAATGCCGCAGATCACCATGCGGTCGCCCGGCGCGTAGATGGCCGATTCGCGCCAGCTCTCGCCATGGTCCAGATCGACATCGAACATGTGGATCTTGTCATAGGTCGCCGCAAGCCCGCCATCGGGCGCAAAGAGCGCCGCCCGGTTGGCGACCCTTCCGCCATCGCGGGCGACAGGGGTGGAGCCGACATGCAGCCACAGGCGGTGATCGGCCGCCAGTTGCGAGGCGCGCGCGAACAGCGGATCGCCGGCCTGATCGGCGATCGCGGCCATCAGCGCGGCGCGGTCCTTCTGCACCAGGCCGGTCATTTCGGGCGTTTGCACATAGTCCGCGCCGCCGGCCGCCGCCTCGGCCACCAGCTCGGTGAAATCGGCGACGTTGCGGGCGACATCGGTGCCCGAGCGCATCTGGATGGCGGCGACGCGCATGGGGGCCTATGCGGCCAGGAGCGGGTCGAGCTTGCCCGCCCGTTCCATGGCCATCAGATCGTCGCAGCCGCCGACATGCGTCTGGCCGATGAAGATCTGCGGAAAGGTCGACCGGCCGTTCGCCTTCTGGATCATCTCGCGCTTGAGGGCGGGATCGAAGGTCGCGTCATGCTCGCGATAGGCCACGCCCTTGGCGTCGAGAAGCCGCTTGGCCGCGGTGCAAAAGCCGCACATCTTGCGGGTGTAGATGGTCACTTGCGCCATGTCGCTCGATCCCGATCGCGTTGGTTTCGCACCGCATATAGGCGGGCCTGGCGCGCCGGGAAAGGCCCCGCGTGCCGCCGGGCGGGCGCTTCAGCCGTCGCGGCCGGGCACGACGCGCGAAAACGTCAGCACGTCCACCCCCGTGGCGCCGGCCCGATTGAGCGCGCGGGCGGCGGCGTTGATCGTCGCGCCCGTCGTCAGCACGTCGTCGATCAGCAGGATGCGCCGGCCGGCCACAGCGATGCGCCCGCCCTCGGGCACGGCGAAGACGCCGCGCACATTGGCGTCGCGCTGTCTTGCGGTCAGGCCGACCTGCGGCCGGGTCGCGCGGCGGCGCACGAGCGCGGCCGGCTGCATGGGCAGGCCCGTGCGTGCGCCGACGGCTCGGGCCAGTTCGGCGGACTGGTTGTAGCGTCGCCGCCAGAACCGCAGCCGGTGCAGCGGCACCGGCACGATGACGTCGCAGTCGGCGAGCAGATCGGCCCCGGCGCGGACCATCCATCGCGCCATCCATGGCGCAAGGTGCGTCCGGTCCCCATATTTGAGGCGGGTGGCCAACTGCCGTGCAATGGCGGCATGCACGCACGCCGCCCGTGCGCGCTCGTAGTCGGGCGGGTTGGCCATTGCCTCGGCCGAGACCAGCATGTCGCCGAAATCATGGGCGAAGGGCGCGCCCGTCACGGCGCAATAGGGACGCTCGATGAAGGCGATCTGCGGCCAGCACTGCGTGCACAGTCCGCCCTGGCGGTCGACATGCCGGCCACAGGCAAGGCAAGCGTCGGGGAACAGCACCGCGGCGGTTGCACGGCTTGCCTTGTGCGCCCATTGACGCATCTGCAACAATTCATCGCCTCCCGCACCCGATCGGAGCCAGCGGTCTTGACCAAACCCATTATCGACAAAAAGCAGGTGGCGGCAAACCGGGCGCGCGCCGAGCGGCTGGCGGTGCCCGGCGCCGATGTCCTGTTCGCGCGCGCGCTCGACGAGCTGTCCGACCGCCTGGCCGTCGTCCGGCGCGATTTCGCGCGGGCGCTGGCCGTCGGGCCACTGGCCGAAAGGGTGTGCGCGCGGCTTGCCGCCTCGGGAAAGGTGGCAAAGGCCGAACCGGCGGTCGTGGACGAGGCGGAGGTGCTCGTCGCGGACCCGCGCTCGGCCGATCTGATCGTTTCGCTGATGCATCTGCACCAGGTCGACGACGTGCCCGGCCTGCTGATCCAGATGCGGCGGGTCCTCGAGCCCGACGGCCTGCTGCTGGCCTGCGTGCCCGCGAGCGGGACGCTCGCCGAACTGCGCAAGAGCCTG
This sequence comes from Roseitalea sp. MMSF_3546, assembly GCF_030732865.1. Lineage (GTDB taxonomy): Bacteria > Pseudomonadota > Alphaproteobacteria > Rhizobiales > Rhizobiaceae > Roseitalea. The sequence goes on along the minus strand of NZ_JASHKB010000014.1, from coordinate 31,610 downwards.
CTCGAGGCCGAGACGGCGGTGACGGGCGGGGCGAGCCCGCGCGTGCTGCCCTTCATGGATGTGCGCGATGCCGGCGCGCTTCTGCAACGGGCGGGCCTGGCCATGCCGGTGACCGACACCGATGCGATCGATGTGCGCTATGACACCATGTTCGATCTGATGGCCGATCTGCGTGCGATGGGCGCCACCAACACGCTGCTGGCCCGGCGCCGCAACCCGACGCCCAGGCGGGTCTTCTTCGAGGCGGAGCGGCGCTATGCCGACGATCACGCCGACCCGGACGGGCGGGTGCGCGCCAGCTTCGCCTTCGTGTGGATGTCGGGATGGGCGCCCTCGGAGAGCCAGCCCCGGCCGCTGGCGCCGGGCAGTGCGACGCACAGCCTGGCCGATGCTCTGAAGGACCGCAGTGGCGGTTGACCGGTGAAGGGGGAAGGGCGGGACCCGGTCTCGGCCGGTCAGTCCATCGCCTGCAGAATCTGCGACTCGTTGGAGTTGAACATGTTGGTCACCGAGGTGCCGACGAACTGGAAACCGCCCAGGGCGACCAGCGTCACAAGGCTGGCGACCAGCGCGTATTCGACCGCGGTCGCGCCTTGCTCGTCTGTGAAGAACCGATGCAGCATGCTAACCTCTCTCACGCGACGTCATCGTAAGGTGCGTCGGTTAAAAGTGGTTAATGGCCGCGCCGAAGCCAGCAGGCCTTTGCCGAATTGGTGAACGGGCGATTGACCGGAGCGATCGGATTCAACAGTCGCCCGAGCGCGTGCCGTCGGCGCGTATGATGCACACCGATGCCGGCGAGGGCTGCAGCACGCTGCGGCGAACCGTGTAGCTCGAACGGTTCGGTGTCGAGGCGGTGGTGATCATGTCGATCCCGGCCGCGCCAGTCAGGTTGCGCGCGCCGCGGTCGAGCAGCGGCGTCACGAACAGCGCCATGGCGATGGCAAGAACGCCGAACAGCATGCTGGCGCGGATCGCCCCGTTGCTCCAGTCGAGCATGCGCGAGCGTGTCCAGGCGCTCGTTTCAAGCCATTGATCGTCGTCTTGCATCGGACGCACCCCGTATACCGCGCAAACCGGGGACGCAACCTTGCCCGAACGACCCCGTGTCAATCAAATTGCCACGACACGCTAAATGATTGATTAACGCCGGTTTCACGCGACGGTGGCGGCGCGGTTGCACGGGGTCGCTAAAGAAGCTCCTCGAGCGCCGGAATCAGCGGCGCATCGGCCTCGGGCATCGGATACTCGCGCAATTGACGCGCACGCACCCATTTCAGCGTCTGGTTCTCAAGCGGCCGCGGGATGCCGTCATATTTGCGGCAGACGTAAAGCGGCATCAGCAGATGAAAGTCGGTATAGCTGTGGCTGGCGAAGGTCAGTGGCGCCAGGCAGGCCGGTTCGGTGAGAATGCCCAGTTCCTCGCGCAGCTCGCGCACCAGCGCCGCCTCGGGCGTTTCGTCGGCCTCGAACTTGCCGCCCGGGAATTCCCAAAGCCCGGCCATCGCCTTGCCGTCCGGTCGCCGGCTGATCAGCACGCGGTTGTCCCGGTCCACGAGCGCGCAGGCGGCGACGAGCATGAGCGGCAAGCGCGACGTTGCCTGCACGTCAGGGGTCCTGGTCGGGGCGGGTGCGGTAGACATAGCGATAGATCTCCTCGAACCCCATGCGCTCGTACAGGCCCACGGCGGCGGTGTTGGCGTCCTCGACCTGCAGCCAGCCGGTCCGCGCGCCCTGCGCCGCAGCCCATCTGAGCGCGGCGCGCACGATCGAACGGCCATAGCCGCGATTGCGGGCGCCGCGTCGGACGGTGATGTCGAACAGGCCGGCCATCTCGTTGTCGTGCACGCACAGGGCGGTCGCCGTGGGCCCTTCCGCGTCGGCGAGCACGAACATGCCCCGGCGCGGCCGGATCGACTCCAGCAGTTCCGTCATGCCGGCCTTGCTGACTGCCCCGGCACCGTGCAACGCGATGGAGGCGTCCACGAAGTGGCCGACATCGCGCAGCGGAAGAAGGTCGTAGCTGCCGTGCAGATCCATCTCGTCGAGCCGGGCGGTCATCACCCGGGTCTCGTCGGCGCGCAGCCAGCCCTCGGCGTTCAGATGCGCCTGCAGCGAGGCCGGCGCCAGCGGCGACAGCCGGAACACGACCGGTCGCAAATAGGCTTCAAAGCGCTTCTCGATGCGCGCGATGCGCTGCTCGATGTCGCGACTGTCGGCCGGGTCGAGCGGATTGACCGAGTTCAGCCGGCGCGAGGGATGGCTGGCCGTCAGCCGGATCGCCCAGCTGCCGTCATAATGCACGCTCGCCGCCGGCCAGGCGCGAAAGCCGATCGCTTCCATGCGGCGAACCGTGGCGAGGTTGGGCATTTGCGGCCTTTCAACTCCGATAATCGCCATTGATGGCAACATAGTCCTTGGTCAGGTCGCAGCCCCAGGCGGTGAACGCGCCCTCGCCCAGATGAAGATCGATCGCGATCACGATCTCGGCGGACTTCATGTACCGGCTCATCGCCGCTTCGTCATAGTGCGCCGCACGCTCGCCGGCCTGCGCGGCCGGCAGGTCGCCGAAGGCGATGTCCAGAAGGTCGCGTTCGGCCGGCTCGCCCGCCTTGCCGACGGCCATGACGATGCGGCCCCAATTGGCGTCCTCGCCGGCCAGCGCCGTCTTGACCAGCGGCGAGTTGGCAACCGACAGCGCGATGCGGCGCGCCGAGCCGTCCGAGACCGCGCCCGAGACCTCAACGCGCATCAGCTTGCGCGCGCCCTCGCCGTCGCGCACGATCTGAAGCGCCAGATCCTGCATGATCGCATGCAACGCTTCGGAAAACCGCAGGAAACGCGGATCGTCGACATGCTCGATCGGCGCGATGCCCGCCGTGCCGGTGGCAAAGGCGAGCACCGTGTCGGAGGTGGAGGTGTCGGAATCGACGGTGATGGCGTTGAACGTCGTCGTCACATGGCCGTCGAGCAGCGCCTGAAGCAGCGGGGCAGTGATCGGCGCATCGGTGACGACATAGGCCAGCATGGTCGCCATGTCCGGGGCGATCATGCCCGAGCCCTTGGCGATGCCGTTGATCGTGACGCTGCCCTCGCCCAGCGCAACGCTGCGCGTTGCCAGCTTGGGAAAGGTGTCCGTCGTCATGATGGCCTCGGCGGCGGCGCGCCAGCCATCGGGCCCTGCCGCCTGAAGGGTTGCCTGCAGCACCCCGTCCAGGCGCGAGGCGTCGAGCGGTTCGCCGATGACGCCGGTCGAGGACAGGAACACCGCGTTCGTCTCGCAGCCGGTGGCCGCCGCGGCCATCGCGGCGGTCAGCGCCGTCGCCTCGACACCCTTCCTGCCGGTGAAGGCGTTGGCGTTGCCGGCATTGACGACGAGCACGCGCGCGACACCGCCGGCCAGATGGGTGCGGCACAGGTCGACCGGCGCCGACGGGCAGCGCGACTGGGTGAACACGCCGGCGACGGCCGCCGGGGCGTCGAACACCATCACCATGAGGTCCTTGCGGCCCCGATACTTGATGCCGGCCTCGGCGGCGGCCAGTCGCACGCCATCGATTGCCGGCAGTGTCGCCGGCACGGCCGGCGCCAGAGGCGATCGCGGCAGCGTCATCGGCGGCGAGCCTTATTGGGGCTCGGACGGCGCGTTGACGCCGGCGGCGATCGCCGCGTCATAGGCGGCCTTGAGCTCGGGATCGTTGATGTCGATTTCGGCGCTCTCGCGCAGATCCTGCAAAAGATCCATGTATCTCTCGCGCAGAAGCAGCGAGCGGACCTGCTGCGAGACCTGTTCGAATGGCGGCGGCTGCACCGGGCGGCGATCCTCGACCTTGATGACGTGCCAGCCGAAATCGGTCTGCACCGGCTCCTGCGTGAAGCTGCCCGGATCGAGTTCGAACGCGGCCTGCTCGAAAGGCTCGACCATGCGGCCGCGCGTGAAGTAGCCCAGATCGCCGCCGCGCGGTCCGGACGGCCCGGTCGAGCGTTCGGCGGCCAGTTCGGCGAAGTCGGCGCCGCCCTCGAGCGCGTCGATGACCGCCTCGGCGTCCTCGCGGGTCTCGACCAGAATGTGCCGCGCGCGGATCTCGTTCTCGGCGGGCGCCGAAGCGATCTCGCTGTCATAGCGGGCGCGTACGTCTTCCTCGTCGATCTCGTCGACGACCTCGGACTGGAAGTAGGCGTTGTGCAAGGCGCGGTCGCGCAGGAAGTCCAGACGGGCCTGAAACGCTTCGGTCTCGTCCATCTCGGCCCGTTCGGCGCCCTCAGCCATAAGCTTGATGTCGATCAGCGCCATCAGCGCGGCGAAGCGCTGCTGGGCGGGCGGCACCTGGCCGAGCTGGTCGGCCAGATCGCCGATCGCAAAGGCGATGTCGCGATTGGTCACCTCCTCGCCGGCGATCGTGCCGATCACCGCGTCCGGATCGGGCGCGGCGGCCTCGGTCTCGTCCTGGGCGTGGGCGGTGCCGCCGATTCCCAGCGGCACGGCCAGGCTCATGGCGAGGGCGAACGCCTTGGCGATCCCGTGGCGTTTCGTCGAGTGGAGGCGTAAATTCATGGTTCACCGGTCCTTTGCGGGTTCGGTTCGGGTTCCTTGATTGGTCTGGTGCCACCGGCGCGACCGGCGGCGATCACCCGGGAGCGGGGCGGCCGGGCAGCGTTGACAAGCATTTGTGCCACTCTTATCTGTCCCCCAACCCGGCGTCCACCGTGCATTTTGGGTGTTCTGACAAGGCGCGCTGCGCCTTCGTTGATTGCGTGCCGCCCGGATTCTGCAAGGTCGCCCTTCAATTGATCGAAAGGCCGTAGTCCATGGTCAGTTTTGCCGGATTTGCCCGCAAGATATTCGGAAGCTCCAATGACAGGCGTGTGAAATCCGAGCGGCCGCGCGTTGCCCAGATCAGTGCCCTCGAGCCGCAGATGCAGGCCCTCAGCGACGAGGAACTGCGCGCCAAGACCGGCGAGTTCCGCGAGCGGCTCGAGCAGGGCGCCAAGCTCGACGACCTTCTGGTCGAGGCATTCGCGGTCGTTCGCGAGGCTTCGGTGCGCGCGGTCGGCATGCGTCCCTTCGACGTTCAGCTGATCGGCGGCATGGTGTTGCATGAGGGCTCCATTGCGGAAATGCGCACCGGCGAGGGCAAGACGCTGGTCGCCACCCTGCCTGTGTATCTGAATGCATTGACCGGCAAGGGAGTTCACGTCGTCACGGTGAACGACTATCTGGCCCGGCGCGACGCCGAGTGGATGGGGCGGCTTTACGGGTTTCTCGGCCTGAGCGTCGGCGTGATCGTGCACGGCATGGACGATGCGGCGCGCAAGGCGGCCTATGGCTGCGATGTCACCTATGGCACCAACAACGAGTTCGGTTTCGATTATCTGCGCGACAACATGAAGTACGAGCGCGCGCAGATGGTTCAGCGCGGCCATGCCTATGCCATCATCGACGAGGTGGACTCCATCCTGATCGACGAGGCGCGCACGCCGCTGATCATCTCCGGTCCGCTCGAGGACCGCTCCGAGCTCTATGTCCAGATCGACAAGTTCATTCCCGGGCTCGCCGAAGACGACTACACCATCGACGAGAAGCAGCGTTCGGCGACCTTCACCGAGGAGGGTACCGAGAAGGTCGAGCGCATGCTCGAGGAAGCCGGTCTTCTGAAGGGCGAGAACCTTTATGACGTCGAGAACGTCTCGGTGGTCCACCACCTGAACAATGCGCTCAAGGCGCACAAGCTGTTCCAGCGCGACAAGGACTACATCGTCAAGGGCGACGATCTGATCATCATCGACGAGTTCACCGGCCGCCAGATGCCCGGCCGCCGCTTCTCCGAAGGGCTGCACCAGGCGCTCGAGGCCAAGGAACAGGTGACGATCCAGCCCGAGAACCAGACGCTGGCCTCGGTCACCTTCCAGAACTATTTCCGGATGTACGACAAGCTGGCCGGCATGACCGGCACGGCGGCGACCGAAGCCGAGGAGTTCGGCAACATCTACGGGCTGGGCGTGGTCGAGATCCCGACCAACGTGCCGGTGATCCGCGCCGACGAGGATGACGAGGTCTATCGCACGGTCGAGGAGAAGTACGATGCGGTGGTGCTCGACATCATCGACAGCCAGAGCCGCGGCCAGCCGGTCCTGGTCGGCACGACCTCGATCGAGAAGTCGGAAGTGCTGTCGCGCATGCTCACCGACAAGAAGTTCCTCAAGGAGCTCGCCGAGCGGCTGAAGAAACGGCTCGATGCACTCAAGGCCGGCAAGGAGCCGGAGTTGCGCTCGTTCCTTGAAGGTGCGCTCGAGCACGTCAACGCGGCGCTCAAGGCCGGTGGGGTCAAGCACGAGGTGCTCAATGCCCGCCAGCACGAGCGCGAGGCGTTCATCGTCGCCCAGGCCGGCGTGCCCGGCGCAGTGACGATCGCCACCAACATGGCCGGGCGCGGCACCGACATCAAGCTGGGCGGCAATGCCGAGATGCGCGTGGCGCAGGAGCTGGGCGACATGCCCGAGGGCGACGAGCGCCGGGCCCGGCAGGAGGCGATCGAGGCCGAGGTCGAAAAGCTCACGCAGCAGGCGCTGGAAGCCGGCGGGCTGTATGTGCTCGCCACCGAGCGGCACGAAAGCCGGCGCATCGACAACCAGTTGCGCGGCCGGTCGGGCCGGCAGGGCGATCCGGGCAAGTCGAAGTTCTACCTGTCGCTTCAGGACGACCTGATGCGCATTTTCGGCTCGGACCGCATGGACGGCATGCTCAAGAAACTCGGCCTGCAGGAGGGCGAGGCGATCGTCCATCCCTGGATCAACAAGGCGCTGGAGAAGGCGCAGAAGAAGGTCGAGGCGCGCAATTTCGACATCCGCAAGAACCTGCTCAAGTTCGACGATGTGATGAACGACCAGCGCACGGTCGTCTTCGAGCAGCGGCTCGAGCTGATGGACGGCGAAAACGTCGCCGAGACGGTCACCGAGATGCGCCACGAGGTGATCGAGACCATGGTCACCGAGCACATTCCCGAAAAGGCCTATGCCGAGCAGTGGGATGTCAAGGGCCTGAAGGAAGAGGTGCTCAAGACGCTCAATCTCGACCTGCCGATCGAGGCCTGGGCCGAAGAGGAGGGCATCGCCGAGGACGACATCCTGGAGCGGCTGACCGCGGCCGCCGACAAGGCCGCCGCCGAGCGCAGCGAGCGCTTCGGCGCCGAGATCATGGCCTATGTCGAAAAGTCCATCATCCTGCAGACGCTCGATCATCTGTGGCGCGAGCATCTGGTCAATCTGGACCATCTGCGCTCGGTGATCGGCTTCCGCGGCTACGGCCAGCGCGACCCGCTGCAGGAGTACAAGTCCGAGGCCTTCGAGCTGTTCCAGGCCATGCTCGCCAATCTGCGCAAGATGGTCACCGCGCAGATGATGCGCGTCGAGATCGTGCAGGAGGCGGCAAAGGCGCCCGAGCCGGAGGTGCCGGAAATGGTCGGCCATCACGCCGACCCGCAGACGGGCGAGGAAGAAATGGGGCGCGAGGCGCGCACCTCGGCGACCGCCGCCGGCATTATCGCGGCGGCGACCGGTCAGGTGGCGCCCGAACAGCGCAATCCCGACGATCCCAGCACCTGGGGCAAGGTGGGCCGCAACGAGGCGTGTCCGTGCGGGTCGGGCAAGAAATTCAAGCACTGCCACGGCGCGTTCGTATAGGGTCGCAAGCCGTTTACCCGCGGGGATCCCCGCGCCGGCCGATCACACTTGCGTGCGCGCGCCGCCGGCCAATAAAATCTTAAGCGCGGCGCGCTAGACCGGAACCCGTTGCATGACAATGCGCGGGTTGTTGTTTCTTGCGTTTCTCCGCTGCCCGAACGATCGAACAGGTATTGCCGTCTGCGCTGACCGCGCGGCTGGAGCCGCTGGCGCGCGCCATGGACGCGGTGCTTGGCGGCGAGGACGATGCCAGCCAGGCGCAACGGGCCAGCCTGACCGTCTTTGCGATCCGCATCGTCAGCGCGGCGATCGCCTTTTTGACCCAGGTCGCGCTCGCCCGGCTGATGGGCGTGTTCGACTACGGCGTCTTCGTCTTCGTCTGGGTGGCGATGATCATCATCGGCAATCTGTCGTGCCTTGGCTTTCAGACCGCCGTCATCCGCTTCCTGCCGCAATACCGCGCAAGGGCCGACCTCGACCATCTGCGCGGGCTGATCGTGTCGGGGCGCGCGTTCGTCCTGACGACGGCCACCGCCATCGCCGCGCTGACCATCGCGATCGCCTGGCTCGGCCGCGCGCATTTCGACGCTCACTACGTTCTGCCTTTCGTCATCGGCGCGCTGGCATTGCCGATGATCTCGCTCGGCGACGCCCTCGACGGCACGGCGCGCGCCAATGGCTGGCCGGTGAGGGCGCTTGGGCCGACCTATATCGTCCGGCCGCTGCTGATCCTGGCCTTCCTGGCGGCGGCCCATGCGATGGGCGTGGCCATCGACGCGGTAACGGGCCTGGTCTGCGCCGTGCTGGCCACCTATGCGACGACGGTCGGGCAATTCGTCGTCGTCTCGTCCTCGCTCGGCCGGCGTTATCCGGACGGGGCGCGCCGCACCGCGTTCCCGCTGTGGCTGTCGGTCGCGCTGCCGATCTTCCTGGTCGAGGGCTTCTTCTTCCTTCTGATCAATGCCGACGTGCTGATGGTCGGGGCGCTGATGCGGCCCGACGACGTTGCCGTCTATTTCGCGACGGTGAAGACGCTGGCGCTCGTCCACTTCGTCTATTTCGCGGTCAAGGCCGGTGTCGCCCACCGCTTCGCCGCGCGCATCGAGGATGCCGACAAGACGCGGCTGCGCGCGCTTGCCCGGCGCACGGTGAGCTGGACGTTCTGGCCGTCGCTGGCCATGGCCGGCGTCGTGCTTGCCGTCGGGCCGGTGCTGCTGGCCATGTTCGGCGGTGAATTCGGCGCCGGTTATCCGCTGCTGTTCATCCTGTCGGCCGGTGTCGTCATCCGCGCGGCGGTCGGCCCGGCCGAGAGCCTTCTGACCATGTCCGGCCATCACGGCATCTGCGCGGCGCTGTTCGGCGCCATCTTGATGCTCAATGTGGCGCTCAACGCGGTGCTGATCCCGGTCCACGGTCTTTACGGCGCGGCGATGGCGACATTTCTGGCGACGATCGTCGAGGCGTTTGCGCTTTTTCAATTGGTGCGGTGGCGTATTGGGGTCGCCATGTTCGTGTTCGCGCGCACCCGGCCAGAAGAGGGCTAGCCGCATGTCCGCCATACCGGTTATCGAAGAGGATGTCGTCGACGGCATCCCGCTGATCCTGTCGGGCACCGGCCCGGCGCCGACCGCCGCGCCGCCGGCACCCGAGAGCCGGCTGACGCGCGGCAACCGCAAATTCGTCGTCTATCCGGCCACGGCCGGGTTCGAGGTGTTCGACGACGTCGATCCGCTCAGCGATTATGCGCTCGAGCCGAACGTGTTCTTTGCGCCGCGCTTTTGCGTGCCGGCCATGCCGCGCCTTGACGACCGCAATGTCTACCTGATGGTGCTGCAAGACCGCGAACCGAGCCAGGCCAATACGCGGTTCGTCATGCCCTATTCGGTGGAAAAGCCCGGCTTTCGCGTCGGGCCGGACCTGATCCGCGCCTGGGCCAACCCATTCGGCCCCTATGGCGTGCCCCTGGTCGAGCGCCGCGAGAGCGCGCAGATCATCGACGACTTGCTGCAGACGCTTGCCCTGCCCTCGCTGCCGCTGCCCAAGGTGCTGGCTCTGCCCGATGTGTTCGTCGACAGCCGCGTCGTCTCGCTGTTCCGCTCCGTGGCGCTCGCCAACAATCTGCCGATCGCGACCACAAAACCCGTCGGACGGCCCGTGCTCGACGCAACGCAGGAGGCCGAGGCGTATTTCGGCACCGTTCTTGGTGGCCACCACCGGCGCAATTTCGGCCGGCTTTGGCGACGGCTCGAAAAGCAGGGCACGCTCGTCCACGAGGTGGCGCGGGCGCCCGAGGCGGTGCGGCTCGCCATGGAGGAGTTCCTGCTGCTCGAACATGCCGGCTGGAAGGGGCGGCAGCGCACCTCGCTGGCATCGGACCGCTACCGGGCCGCATTCGCGCGCGAGGCGGTCAATGCGCTGGCACAGCGCGACAAATGCCGCGTGCACCAGCTCAAGCTCGACGACCAGGTCATCGCCGCGCTGATCGTGTTCGTCGATGCCGGTCGCGCCTGGACGTGGAAGACCGCCTTCGCGGAGGGTCTGTCGGCCTATTCGCCGGGCACGCTGCTGGTCATGCGGACCACCGAGGCGCTGCTCGACGACCCGAACATCGAACAGGCCGACAGCTGCGCGCGCGAGGACCACCCGGTCATGAGCCGGCTTTGGCAGGGCCGGCGCGATCTGGTGACGGTCGTCATCGGCCTGCAGGAGGGCCGCGATCGCGAGGTGCGGCAGGCAGCGGCGCAGATCGACCTTTACAGCTCGACGCGCAAGACCGCCAAGCAGGTGCGCGACCGGCTGGGCACGCTGCTGGGGCGGCGCTGAAGGCGCCCTTCAATCGCGCCGGAAATGCCGGCGGATGACCTTGCCCGATTCGGTCAGCGGGACATGGTCGACGAAGGTGATGCGGCGCGGATATTCATGCGCCGACAGCCGGCGCTTGACGAAATCGGCGATCGACTTGCGCGTCTGCGCCTCCGGCGGCGCGCCGGCGCGCAGCTTGACGTAGGCGCTGACGATCTGGGTGCGCACCGGATCGGGCTCGCCGATCACCGCGGCGAGTTCGATATCCTCATGCGCCATCAGGCAGTCCTCGATCTCGCCCGGCCCGATGCGGTAGCCGGCCGAGGTGATCAGATCGTCGCCGCGCCCGATGAAATGGACATAGCCGTCCGCATCGCGCCGCGCCTGGTCGCCGGTCATCAGCCAGTCGCCCGAAAAGCGCGCGCGGGTGGCCGCCTCCTCGTTCCAGTAGTTCAGGAACATCACCGGATCGGGGGCGCGAACCGCGATCTCGCCGGGCTCGTCCGCATCGGCCGGGCTGCTGTCCTGGCGCAGGATCGCGACCTCGTGGCCGGGTACGGGCAGGCCCATCGAACCGGCCCGGCCGATGCCGAGCGCGGCGCAATTGGCCAGCACGGCGTTGCATTCGGTCTGGCCGTAGAACTCGTTGACCGGGACGCCGAACGCCTCGGTCGCCGCCGCCAGCGTTTGGCGACCGAGCGCCTCGCCGGCGGTGCCGATGACGCGCAGCGTCAGCCGGTCGCGCAGCGTGCGTGCATTCATCGACTGCATCAGGCGCAGCGCGGTGGCCGGCATGAAGGCGTTGGTCGCCCCCGAGCGGGCCATCACGTCGACCGCCCATTCGGGGCTGAAACGCGGGGCGCGCGCGGCAATGACCGGCACGCCGTGATGGAGCGCCGGCAGAAGCGCGTTCAAAAGGCCGCCGGCCCAGGCCCAGTCCGACGGCGTCCACAGCCGGTCGCCGGGCCGCGGCATCAGGTCCTGCGACAGCGCGATCCCGGGCAGATGGCCGAGCAGCACGCGATGGCCGTGCAGGGCGCCCTTGGGCTGGCCCGTGGTACCGGAGGTGAACAGCATCATGGCCGGATCGTCCGGCGCGGTCGGCGCGGCGGCAAATTCGTCGCGGCCCTTTTCGATCAGCGCATCCAGCCTGACCGCGCCCGGCGCGGCGCCGCCCGAAACGATGCTCAGCGGCGGGGTCTCGCACGCGCCGACAAAGGGCTGGGCGCGGGCGAGCGCGGTCGGATAGCCGATCAGGGCCCTGGCGCCGGAGACCGAAAGCCGGTGGGCGATGGCGTCGGGTCCGAACTGGGTGGCCAGAGGCACGGCGATGGCGCCGAGCTTGTAGACCGCCAGATGGGCGATGACCGCATCGAAGCATTGCGGCAGCATGATCGCGATGCGGTCGCCGCGCCTCAGGCCGTGGGCGTCGAGGGCGGCGGCCAGCGCCGAGGAGCGGCTGGCCAGATCGCCGAAGGTCAGAACCTGTGGCTCGCTGGCGTTGACGTCGATTATGGCGGGCTTGCGCGGGCTATGGGCGGCGTGCGCATCGGCGCAGGCGATGCCGATGTTGAACCGGGCGGGGATCTGCCAGGCAAATCGTGCCCGCAGGTCGTTATGGGAGTGTGGACTGTCTGGGAGCATCTTGGAAAATCGGGCGCCTGGCGCGGTTGCGCCCCGGCGCGATCAGGAATGCCGTGGTGCCCCCTTCCGGGGTCGAACCGGAACTCCCGAAGGAACCGGATTTTGAGTCCGGCGCGTCTACCAATTCCGCCAAAGGGGCTGCCAGCGACTATATGGCGTTGGTTTAGGTCCGCCGCAGCCGAGCGTCAAGGCGCCCGTGCCGGTCTGCCGCATGCCGCTCCGCCTGACCGATCACGGTGCGTGACGGCCGTCATCGTTTCGTTTAGCGATTTCTTTGCCCTTGCCGTTCATTGTCTGGCGAACGGCACGGAGCGCAAGGCATCGGGACATGGCAGTGATGGACGAGACGATCGGACAGGGGGGCCATCAACCCCGCGGCGCGCTTGCCAAGATCGAGCAGGTGCTCGAGGGTCACGATGCCGGGGCCGAAACCATCACGCTGGGCGCGTTGAGCGACGCCATGCGGGAGCGCGCCTTCGGCCTGCTGCTGCTGATGCTGGCGCTGCCGTGCAGCCTGCCCTTCGTCTACCTGCTGCCGCAACTGGTGGCGCTGCCCATGGTGGTGCTCGCCTGGCAGATGGCGGCCGGACGGCGCTCGCCCTGGCTGCCCGAGGCGCTGCGCAAACGCACCCTGCCCGTTTCCGGGCTTCTCGACGTGGTGGCGCGCACCAGACGCTATGGCGGCTGGATCGAGCGCTTCGTGCATCCGCGCCTGCTGCCGCTGAGCGGCGATCGCGGCACCCGGGTCGTCGGCGCGCTGCTCGTGGTGCCATGCCTTTCCATCCTGGTGCCGCTGCCGCTGACCAACACCGTGCCGGGCGTCGGCGTCGCGCTTGCGGCGGTCGGACTGATCGAGCGCGACGGGCTGGCGCTGATCGGCGGGCTGATCGTCGCGCTGAGTTGGGTGCTGCTGCTGGCGGTCGGCGGGCCGGCACTGATCTACCTGCTTGTCGACCTGATCGTGGGCTGATACCACGCCTGCGCCACAATCCTCGCCAAGACAGGTCCCATGTCGACACGCAATGCCGGTCAAAGTCTGGCCCTGGGCGGCCTGGCGCTCGCCGCCGCGATGGCGGCGGTGGTCGGCACGGCCATCGGCTTCGAGGTGATCGGCGGCTTCATTCCGTGCGCGCTGTGCCTTGACCAGCGCGACCCCTATTACTGGGGCGTGCCGATCGCGCTGTTCGGCGCTCTTGCCGCCCTTGTCGGGTGGCCGGCCATCATCGCGCGCGCGGCGCTGGTCGTCGCCGGGCTCGTGATGGTCTACGGGCTGGCGCTGGGGGTCTATCACGCCGGCGTCGAGTGGGCGTTCTGGCCGGGCCCGGCCGATTGCGGCGCCGCTGCGCAAAGCGGCATCGCGCTCGATGCGGGCAGCCTGCTGGCCGATCTCGACGCGGTCACCCCACCGGCCTGCGACGAGGCGGCGGGCCGGTTTCTGGGCCTTTCCTTTGCCGGCTGGAACGTGCTGGCCAGCGCAGCGCTGGCGGGCATGGCGTTTGTCCTCGCCACGCGCCCGGCGCGATAGGGCCGACGATTACGGCTCCAGTTCGACGTCCCAGTAAAGATAGTCCATCCAGCTTTCGTGCAGATAGTTGGGCGGAAAGCTGCGGCCATTGTTGTGCAGCTGGTGGACGGTGGGCTGGAACGGCATCTGGCGGGGCTGCATGTCGGTCTTGTCGGGCATGCGGCCGCCCTTGCGCAGGTTGCAGGACGAGCAGGCCGTGACGATGTTCTGCCAGGTGGTCTGGCCGCCGAAACGGCGCGGCACCAGATGATCGAAGGTCAGGTCTTCCTCGGCGCCGCAATACTGGCACTCGAAACGGTCGCGCAGGAAGACGTTGAAACGGGTGAACGCGGGATAAAGGGCCGGCTTGACGTATTGCTTGAGCGAGACGACGCTGGGCAGGCGCATCGAGGCCGAGGGCGAGCTGACTTCGTGCTCGTATTCGGCGACGATGTTGACGCGGTCCAGAAACACCGCCTTGATGGCATCCTGCCAGGACCAGATCGAAAGCGGGTAGTAGCTCAAGGGACGATAGTCCGCGTTAAGCACCAATGAAGGCAACGCCTCAGGCGAAACCGCGATCGTCAAAACTGACCCCTTTTCAGTTCAGCTTCGTGGGCGCCTTATACTAAGCGCCGTGTGACAGGCTTGTGAAGCCGGTCGCACTTCCTTGAATGTAGCCGAAAGACGCCGCAAATCAAATGTTTGTGCGGCGGGCGCCGCTACGGCATGACGGCGCGGCCGGTGCACTGCGCATAGTAGGCCCACAAAAGCCGTGCGGCGACGCCGCGCCAGGGCGACCATGATTCGGCCATGGCGCGCAGGGCTTTCTCGTCGGGCCGCGCGGAAAGGCCGAAGGCGGTGGCACTTGCGGCCTGAAGGGCCAGATCGCCGGCGGGGAAGACATCGCGATGGCCGGCGGCGAACAGCAGATAGACCTCGGCGGTCCACGGCCCGACCCCCTTGATGGCGGTCAGCGCCGCGATGGCCGCGTCGGCGGGCAGCGCGCACAGTCCGGTCAGATCGAGGCCGTCGTCACGGATCGCCGCGCAGATCCCGGTCAGCGTGCGTTGCTTGGGTCGCGACAGGCCCGCCTCGCGCCAGGCGGTTTCGCCGGCTGCGAGATAGTTGTCCGGCGTCAGCGGATCGACGAGACGGGCAAGCCGGCCGCTGATCGCCTCGGCGCTCTGCTTGGAGACCTGCTGGGCGATGATGATGTCGGCAAGGCCGGCAAATCCGGGCTGCGTGCGGCGCAGCGGCACCGCGCCAGCGCGCGCCCGCACTGCGGCAAGGCGCGGGTCGCGACGGGCGAGATCGGCAAGTCCGGCCTCGATGTCGGCGTGAGACTCGATGGTTGTGCAAGCGGCGGGCATGGCGGATCGCGGTTTGCGGCAGCGCGCAATCAAGCACATATTGACGGCAACGAAAACACGTCCCGATGACCGACGCGACCCCCGCCACCATAGCCGACCGTCCCATCTACCGCTTCGCGCCCAGCCCGAACGGGCGGCTGCATGTGGGCCATGCCTATTCGGCGCTCGTCAATTTCGATCTGGCGCGCGCCAATGGCGGGCGCTTCCTGTTGCGGATCGAGGACATCGACACCGCACGCTGCACGCCAGAACTCGAGGCGCTGATGCTGGACGATCTTGCCTGGCTGGGGCTTGAATGGGAGGAGCCCGTGCGACGGCAGTCGGAGCATTTCGCCGACTATGCGCGCGCGCTCGAAGCGCTTGCCGAGGCAGGGCTCGCCTACCGCTCGACGATGAGCCGGGGCGATATTCGCCGCTTCGCCGAGGCGCAGGAAATGCAAGGAACGATCTGGCCGCGCGATCCGGACGGTGCGCCGCTGTTCCCCGGCCGGGCGCACGAGGACGCAACGGAGGCCGACCGTTCGGCGGCCTGGCGGCTGGATGTCCGGGCGGCGCTCGACCATTGCGGCACCGTGCCGGGCTGGCGGGAGGAGGGGCAGGGCCCCGAGGGAGAGACCGGCTGGCAGGTGGCACGGCCCGAACATTGGGGCGATTTTCTCTTGGCGCGGCGCGATATCCCGACGAGCTATCACCTGTCGGTGGTCGTCGACGATGCGCTTCAGGGCGTGACCCATGTCGTGCGCGGGCGCGATCTGTTTCATGCGACCGCCGCCCATGTGCTGTTGCAGGACCTGCTCGGCCTGCCGCGTCCGGTCTACACCCATCACGATCTGATTGTCGACGACCGCGTCGGGCGCAAGCTCTCCAAGAGCCGCGGCGACACGGCGCTGGGAGCACTGCGCGCCGCCGGGCTCACGCCGGCGGACATCCGCGCCATGGTCGGCCTGCCCGCACCGCGATAGGCTCAGATGCGGCCGCTACAATCCCAGCTTGACAAGGTAGCTCTTGATGATGGCGAGAACGGCCAGGGCGATGAAACCGCCGCTGACCGCTGCAACCGCGTCGGCGGAATTGCGGTCGATCGGCCATTCGAACATCGGGCCCAGATACAGTCCGACAATGGCGCCGGCGATCATGATGATCATGTTGCCGACCGGGCCGAAGCCGTCATCTTCCATCACGCCGTGCATGGCTGCGCCGGCAAAGAAGGCGGACACCGCAATGGCCAGCCCGACGACGATCAACGTGTTGGTATCCATGTATGCGAACATGGCATTTTCCCGATTGCATAGTCCTATGCCGTGCCAGTCTCGCACAGATGCATTAACCGGTCGTCAACTCCAAAGCCGGCATTGCGCGCGGCCCGTTAACCGGCGATCAACCATATCGCGTGTCGCTCATGCGGCTTCGCTGCCATGCGGCACGACATGGGCGCGGGCGTCGCGATAGCGGATGATCGCGGCATTGATCTCCGCTCCCAGGATGAAGATCGCCGAGACGATGTACAGGAAGACGAGCGCGATCATGATGGAGGCGAGGCCGGCATAGGTGGTCACGTAGGTCGCAAAGCTTTCCAGATAGACCGCGAACATGCTGGCGCCGAGCACCCAGGCGGCGATCGTCACGACAATGCCCGGCACCAGCGAGCCCAGGCTGCGCCGGCCGTCGGGCAGCCATTTGTGGACCACGAACAGGCCGACCACCAGCACAGCGACGGCGATCACATAGCGCCAGAAGCCGAACGTGAACGAGACGGTCTCGATCGCCGGGACCCATTGCTCGGCAATGCGATAGGCGAGCGGGGCCAGAACCAGAAGCAGGCTGATCGCCATGAATCCGATGGTCGCGATCAGCACGAAGAACACGCTTTGCAGCCGATTGAAGATGAACGATCGGGTCTCCTGGACGCGGTAGGCGCGGTTGAGCGCGACGCGCAGCGCCTCGATGCCGTTGGAGGCGAACACCGCCGCCGTGATCACCGAAACGGTGAGCAGGCCGCCGCGTGGAACGGTCAGCACGCTTTCGACCTCGCGGGCGATCGGTTCGGCGATGCGCTCGGGCCAGGTGTCGAAGACAAGATGCACGGCGACCTCCGCGAACCGGTCCGCGCCCAGGAAGGTGGCCAGGGTCGTCGCGAAGATCAGGAAGGGGAAGATCGCCAGCAATGTCGACAGCGCGACGTGGCTGGCCAGTGCCCAGCCATCGGTCTCGTTGAAGTGGCCAATGGCATCGCGCAGGATCCGCCTCGTGATCAGGAACTGTCTGAGCATGTCCAATCGTGCCGGTTTGCGCGTCCGGGATGAATGTGAAACACGGTGCGCGTCGGATTATCGCTTCAGGATGCGCCATGACAAGCAAGCGGTCGATCATCGTGACCGGCTGTTCCTCCGGGATCGGGGCGCATTGCGCGCGTCGGCTGCGCGCCGATGGCTGGCACGTGTTCGCCTCGGCGCGCAAGCGGGCCGATCTCGAGCGGCTCGTCGAGGGCGGGTTCGACGCGCATTACCTCGACTACCGCGAGCCCGATTCCATCGATTCGTTCTTCGAACAGGCGATCGAGGCCTGCGACGGCCGGCTCGACGCGCTGTTCAACAATGGCGGCTACAGCCAGCCCGGCGCGGTCGAGGACGTGCCCGCCCAGGCGCTGCGCGAGCAGTTGGAGGCCAATGTGATCGGCTGGCATCAATTGGCACGCCATTGCGTGCAGGTCATGCGGCGACAGGGTCATGGCCGCATCGTCAACAATTCCTCAGTGCTGGCGCTGGTGCCGGTTCCCCTGCGCGGGGTTTACACCGCATCGAAATGGGCGCTCGAGGGGCTGATGCTGACCATGCGGCAGGAACTGGCGGGCAGCGGCATCGCGGTCAGCCAGCTCGACACCGGGCCCGTGCCCTCGCGCATCGCCGTCAACGCGATCGCCTATGTGGACAAATATATCGACGTCGAAGGCTCGGTGCACGCGGCGGATTATCGCCGGCGGCTGGCCGAACTGCGTGCCGGCGGCACGGGCGAGGATGGCGGCCGGCGGCTCGATGCGGTCTATCGGGCGCTGGCGCGTGCCCTGAACGACGCTGCGCCGCGGGCGCATTATCTGATCACGTCGCAGACCCGTGCGGCGGCCCTTGGCAAGCGCCTGTTGCCATGGGACACGCTGTATCGACTGTTGGCGCGCGCCGCCTAGTTGGTAGGGCAGGGCGCGCGGAACACGAACCAGTCCGAACCGGAGTTTTCATGTCGGGTGCACTCTTTTATGTGGCCATTGCGGTCATGGTCGCGGTCGCGGTCGTCCTTCTGGCCGGACTGCGCAACATGATGCGGCAGGGCGATGCCAACTTTTCCAACAAGATGATGCAATTGCGGGTGCTTTTGCAGTTCATCGCGGTGGTCGTCATCGTGCTGGTCGTCTATCTTGCGCGGCAGGGCAGCTGAGGAGAGTCCGGCCAATGGTCGTTTTGAACAAGATCTACACCAAGACCGGCGACGACGGCACGACGGCGCTGGGCACCGGCGAGCGGCGCCTTAAATACGATTTGCGGATTGCCGCCTACGGCACGGTGGACGAGGCCAATGCCTGCATCGGCCTGGCGCGGCTGCAGACCGGCGCCGATCCCGACCTCGACCGCATGCTGTCGCGCATCCAGAACGATCTGTTCGATCTGGGGGCCGATCTCGCGACGCCCGAGACGGAGGAGGCGCTCGACTATGAACCCTTGCGGGTCAGCGACGCGCAGGTGTCGCGGATCGAAGCCGATATCGACGCGCTCAATGCCGGATTGAAACCGCTTCGGTCGTTCGTCCTGCCGGGCGGGTCGGCCGCCTCGGCCGCGCTGCACCTGGCGCGCACGGTGGCGCGGCGGGCCGAGCGCATGATGGTGGAGCTGGCCGAAAAGCCCGGCGAGCACGTCAACCCAGCGGCGTTGAAATACATGAACCGGGTTTCGGACTTCCTGTTCGTCGCCGCGCGGGTGGTCAACGACAACGGGGCGCGAGACGTTCTGTGGGTGCCGGGCAAGAACCGGTAACGCGGACCGATGCCCTTCGGGCACGGCTGAAAAGGACCCAGCATGTTCGTCCCGCTGCACGATGCCAACCGGCTCAAGCATATCGATCTGCAATACGTCACCCTGGCCATCATCGTCGCCAATGTGACGGTGTATCTGCTCGTCAATCTGGGCCTGCCCGAGAACGCGCTCATCGCCACGGTGGTCTCGCTGGGCTACACGCCGGCCGTCGTCAACGATTTCGCCGAACTGCCGCCCGAGCTCGTCTGGATTCCGGAGGAGCTGTCGCTGATCAGCTATTCGTTCCTGCATGGCGACTTCTGGCATTTGGGCTCCAACATGCTGTTCCTCTGGGTCTTCGGCGACAATGTCGAAGACGCCATGGGCCATGTGCGTTTCGCGCTGTTCTACGCGCTGTGCGCGGTCGCCGGAGCGCTCGCTCACGGGCTCATCGATCCGGCCTCGCAGGCGCCGCTGATCGGCGCTTCGGGCGCGGTTTCGGGGGTCATCGGCGCCTATCTGCTGCTGCATCCGCGGGTGCGCGTGTGGATCCTGGCGCTCGGCCGCATTCCCCTGCCGCTGCCGGCCTGGATACCGTTGGGCTTCTGGATCGTCCTGCAGTTCTACATGATCGCCGCCATGCCCGAGGATCAGGTGTCCTGGGCGGCGCATATCGGCGGGCTGCTGGCGGGCCTGGCGCTGATCGTCGTCCTGCGCCGGCGCGGCGTGCCGCTTCTGGACCGGCAGGTGCAGACCCCGCGCGCCGTCGAGGTCGACACGCGCGCACCGCCCGGCCCGCCGCGCCACGGCCCCTGGGGCCGCGGGTGATCCGGCCCGACACCCGCGCCATTGACGTTGACGTGAACGTCATCTAGCAGGCCGGCATGTGCATCGTCCGCAACGGCCTTGCGCCTGGCCGAAAACTGTGCATGCACAGGGCGGCGCAGGAAGACCATGCCAAGGGGCGGCCGGATCGCACCGCTCGCCGGACAGTTTTTGGAGTGACGCGATGAAAGTGCTCGTGCCCGTCAAACGGGTTGTCGACTACAATGTGAAGATCCGGGTCAAGCCGGACGGGACGGGCGTCGAGCTCGCCAATGTGAAGATGAGCATGAACCCGTTCGACGAGATTTCCGTCGAAGAGGCGATCCGAATGAAGGAGGCCGGCCAGGTCACCGAGATCGTCGTGGTGTCGATCGGCCCGCAGCAGAGCCAGGAGACGATCCGGACCGCGCTCGCCATGGGCGCCGATCGCGGCATCCTGATCCGGCATGACGAGATCGTCGAGCCGCTCGCCGTCGCCAAGATTCTCAAGGGCGTGGTCGAGGCCGAGGAGCCGGGTCTGGTGATCCTCGGCAAGCAGGCGATCGACGACGATGCCAACCAGACCGGCCAGATGCTGGCCGCGCTGCTGGGCTGGAGCCAGGGCACCTTCGCCTCGAAGATCGAGGTCGAAGGCGACAAGGCGAAGGTGACGCGCGAGGTCGATGGCGGCCTGCAGACCGTCGAGATCGCCATGCCCGCCATCGTGACGACGGACCTGCGACTGAACGAGCCGCGCTATGCTTCTCTGCCCAACATCATGAAGGCCAAGAAGAAGCCCATCGACGAGAGGTCGCCGGAAGATCTCGGCGTCGATGTCGCGCCGCGTCTGACCGTGCTCAAGACCGAGGAACCCGAGGGTCGCAAGGCCGGTGTCAGGGTGGCCGATGTCGCTGAGCTGGTCGACAAGCTGAAGAACGAAGCAGGCGTGCTGTAAGGGCGGGAGAGAACCATGACGACATTGCTGGTCGCCGAACACGACAATGCGAACCTGTCCGATCAGACCGCCAAGGCGCTGAGCGCGGCCATCGCCATCGGTGGCGACATCCACGTGCTGGTCGCGGGCAAGGACGCTCGCGGCGCCGCCGAACAGGCTGCAAGGCTCGATGGCGTGGCCAGGGTGCTGCTCGCCGAGGACGCAGCGCTCGAATACCAGCTCGCCGAGCCGATGGCGGCGCTGATCGTCAGCCTGGCTGGGGATTACGACTATCTGCTCGCCCCGGCGACGACCAATGGCAAGAACATCATGCCGCGCGTCGCCGCCCTGCTCGATGTGATGCAGGTCTCCGACATCACCGAGGTCGTCTCGGCCGACACCTTCAAGCGGCCGATCTATGCGGGCAACGCCATCCAGACGGTGCAGTCGACCGACGCCAAGAAGGTCATCACCGTGCGCACGGCCTCGTTCAGCGCGGCGGGCGAGGGCGGTTCGGCCGAGATCGGCACCGTGGACGTGCCCGCCGATCCGGGGCTGTCGAGCTATGTGTCGACCGAGCTTTCGGGCGGCGACCGGCCCGAGTTGACCTCGGCGAAGGTCATCATCTCCGGAGGCCGCGCGCTGGGCTCGAGCGAGAAGTTCGAAGAGGTGATCCTGCCCGTCGCCGACAAGCTCGGCGCCGCCGTTGGCGCCTCGCGCGCCGCGGTCGATGCGGGCTATGCGCCCAATGACTGGCAGGTCGGCCAGACCGGCAAGGTTGTCGCGCCCGATCTTTACATCGCCTGCGGCATTTCCGGTGCCATTCAGCATCTGGCCGGCATGAAGGATTCGCGTGTCATCGTGGCCATCAACAAGGACGAGGACGCGCCGATCTTCCAGGTCGCCGATTACGGGCTGGTCGGCGATCTGTTCGAGGTCCTGCCGGAGCTGGAACAAAAACTGTAACGGAGGCGGCCGGCCCACGCCTTCGCCAGATTGTGTTTGTGTCGCACGGCGCGCTCGCATAGCGTCCCGGGGAACCGGGGCGCGCCATGGCCGAAGCGGCAATCGAATCATCTCAAGCCAGCCGGACGTTCTGTCCGCGCCGCCGGCGCCGATTCGTTCTGATCGCGGCGATCCTCGCATCGTCCATGGGCTTCATCGACGGCTCGGTCATCTCGATTGCGACGCCGGCGATCCGGTCGACCCTGCCGGCAACGCTGGCCGAGGCGCTCTGGATCAACAACGCCTACATGCTGTTCCTGTCCTCGCTGATCCTGATCGGCGGTGCGGCGGGCGACCGCTACGGCTTGCGCCGGGTGTTCATGATCGGCATCGGCGTTTTCGTTTCCGCATCGCTGATCTGCACGATCGCGCCGAACGCCGAAGTGCTGATCGGCGCGCGCGCCATCCAGGGCATCGGCGCCGCACTCATGGTGCCGGGCAGCCTCGCCATCATCGCCAAGGCCTATCCGGCGGCCGAGCGCGGCAAGGCGATCGGCACCTGGGCGGCCGCCTCGGCGCTGACCACGGCGGCCGGACCGGTGCTGGGCGGGCTCGTGCTGAGCGGGCTCGGCGACAGTGCGTGGCGGCTGCTGTTTGCCATCAATCTGCCGCTGGGCGCCCTCGCGCTGGCCATGCTGTGGTTCCTCGTGCCGCCCGACAGCGCCGAAGGCCGGCGCCGACTCGACATTGTCGGCGGCGCGCTGATCACGCTGGCGCTGCTGATCCTCGCCTGGGGGCTGACCGGTTCGGGCGGCGAAGGCAGCACGCCGGAGATGTCTCTGCTGCTGCCGGCGCTGGCGCTCAGCCTTGGCCTGCTTGCCGTCTTCATCTGGTGGGAGCGACGTTTCGACCATCCCATGGTCCCGCTGGGACTGTTCGCCGATCGCGCGTTTTCGGGCGCCAATCTGCTGACCTTCGGGCTGTATTTCGGCCTGTCCTCGATGCTGTTCTATCTGCCCATGACGGTGATCGGCGGCTGGGGCGTGCCGGAAGCGTATGCCTCGCTGATGTTCGTGCCGCTGACGGTGATGATCGGCCTTTTGTCCAGCAGGACCGGCGACTGGGCCGACAGGCACGGGCCGGCGATGCCGGTCGCCATCGGCTCGCTGGTCGTCGCGCTCGCCTATGGCCTGCTGGCGGCGACGGTCCATCTGCAAAGCTTCTGGTTCGGCGTGTTGCCGCTGATGACGCTGGCCGCCTTCGGCATGGCGCTGCTCGTCTCGCCGCTGTCGACGGCCGTCATGAACGCGGTGGATGACGAGGAGACCGGCACGGCCTCGGGCATCAACAACGCCATGTCGCGCATGGCTGGCCTGGTCGCGGTGGCCGCGATGGGCCTTTTGGCGGCGACACTCTATCCGGCCATCATCGATGTAGCCACGGCGGGCGGATTGAGCTTCGGCGAATCGCTCGACGATGTCGATCCCGCCGTGCAGCAGGCCCATTCGGCCGCAACGACGACGACCTTTGCCGTCATGGCGGGCGTGACCGCGGCGCTTTCCGTGCTGTCGGCGATCATCGGCTGGACGACCCTGCCGCGAACCGGCACGGCGAGCGAGGGCAAGGGCTGAGCATCGGGGTCGGGAACCTTCAGTGATCGGGGGAACCGCGCGCGATGCGAACCGATCCCGAACCAACCCGGCGGCGCCGGGCGTGTCCAAACGTCCCGATCAGCCCTCGGCGCGGGCGACTTCGGTGGTTTCCTCGGTGTCGATGGCCAGAAGCGTGTTGATACGGTCGCGCTCGCGCTTGAAGGCTTCGAGCTGTTCGCCCGTAAGGCTGCGTCCCTCGGGCAGGCGCACGCGCAGCGGGTTCACCCGCTTGCCGTTGACCCGCATCTCGTAGTGCAGGTGCGGGCCCGTCGACAGGCCCGTCGATCCGATATAGCCGATCACCTGGCCCTGGCGCACCCTGGCGCCGGCCTTGACGCCCTTGGCGAAATTGCTCTGGTGCGAATAGGACGTCTCGTAGCCGTTGGCATGGCGGATCACGGTCTGCTTGCCGTAGCCGCTGTTCCAGCCGGCGCGTACGACGGTGCCGTTGCCCGGCGCGATGATTGGCGTGCCGCGCGGGCCGGCCCAGTCGACGCCCCAATGCATGCGCGAATAGCCCAGAATCGGGTGGCGTCGCATGCCGTAGCCGGAGGTCAGCCGGCCATTGGGAACCGGGTTGCGCAGCAGGAACTGCCGGGCGCTGCGGCCGTCCTCGTCGTAATAGTCGTAATTGCCGTCCGGATCGACGAACTTGTAGAACTTGCGCGACTGTCCGCCGAACGTCGCGCGCACGAACAGCACCTCGCGCGGCTCGTCGGCGCCCTCCTCGGGAACCGAATAGAACAGCTCGAGCGAATCCTCGGCGCCCACCGGAGAGCGGAAGTCCACATCGGAGGCGACCATGCGCACGATCTTCGCGGCGACCGCGTCCGGCATGTCGTAGGCGAGCACGCCGCGCCAGATCGCATCATAGACCGAAGGCCGTTCGCGGGCCGGAACGATCGCCGGCACGGTGTCCTGTTTCCCGCGCATGACCATGATGCCCGGATCGACCGGCTCGGGCGCCGGCACGAATTGCTGCTGGTCGTTGAGCGCGATGGTCAGCACGTGATTGTCGCCCGAATAGACCGTGGCGCGCACGATTGCGCCGGTCTCGCTTTGCGCCGGCTTCTGCAAACCCAGCCGGATGGCGTGTCCCGCCTTCAGCGTCTGGGTGTTCAACAGCGTTTCGAGCGCCCTGGCCATGCGCGCGCCGCCGTCGTGCCCCGCATCTTCCATCACCGCGGCGATATTGGCGTTGTCGTGGATCTCGATGAGGTCCTCGCCATAATGCGGCTCGGCGTGCTCGCGGTCGGGCTCGGCGACCGAAATGTTCTGGGTCAGAATGCGCGCGCCGTTGCCGATTTCCGCGATATCGGCGCGCAGGGCGTCGTCGAGGCCGAAACGACGCGGGTCGACATATTGCAGCGAAGCGATCTCCACCGTTCCGGCCGTGAGCACTTCGGCCTGGGCGCGTACCGCCTGTTCGGCCTCCCACTCGCTGATCTCGAACCGGCCCTGGTCGGCGCCGCCGCTCTCATAGACCAGTTCGCTCATGCGGATGGCCGCGCCGGTCTCCACGCTGGCCCCGTAAATGAGGCCGGAAACCGAGCTCGCAGCGGCGGTCTCGGTTTCGGCCGCATCGGTGTCGGCAAAGATCGTCAGCGGGTTGAAAGACGGATAGTCGGCATCCACCTGATGGGGCGCCGCCAGCGCGATCGTCAGATGCTCGAACGGGCGGGTGCGCACGACGTCGGCATCGCCGGTGCGCGTGACCGTCGAAACGCTCATGCGGCGCCGGCCATTGTCGTCGGCGGTTGTCGGCGGAATGCTGGCCGTGACGATGCGACCCGCCTTGGCGGCGTCGCCAGAGGGGCCGTTGTCCTCGGCCTCGCGGGAGATGACCTCGGGCGGCGTCGCCAGAAGCTGCTTGCCGTCGAGTGCCGCAAAAAGGGCAAAGCCCATCAGCGAGGTGGAGGTCAGCCCGGTCAGGAACGTGCCGCCGAGCCAGCGCAGGGAAATCTCGCGACGGTCCGGCGTGCGTTCGCCGACGCTCGCTATGGCCGGTTCGTCACCGACAAGCCCGTTGGGTCCTCGCTTGGCTGACTTCATGCGGGCAATGACACCGTTATTAATCCCCGTCCGTCAATGCCTTGTGCGGGCGAATGTGTCAATCGCAAGGCCCCGGCGCGATCGGGTCCGAAAGCAGGCGTCATTGCGGCGTCAAGGCGACGATTTCCACAGGCTGGAAGCCGTGTTCGGCGCTGTCAAAAAAATGCAAAAAAATGCGCCTTGGATGATTGACAGTTCGACGGGCCGGAGCCTATATACCGCTCACCAACGAGGGCGGTCTCGCCGCTGGCGGCGAACAGCCTTGCTCTCGGGATTATCACAGAGAGCCGCTT
Source organism: Roseitalea sp. MMSF_3546 (assembly GCF_030732865.1). Taxonomy (GTDB): domain Bacteria; phylum Pseudomonadota; class Alphaproteobacteria; order Rhizobiales; family Rhizobiaceae; genus Roseitalea. The sequence goes on along the minus strand of NZ_JASHKB010000014.1, from coordinate 5,926 downwards.
TCGCGACCCTCGACTACGGTTCAAAGCTTCCATGTGGAGAGCCGGGACAGGCCTTATGGCTTGTCTGATCTTTGACAATTGAAGACAGAAGAAAGAGAAACGTGGACGGCGGTTTCGCGCGGAACGTCGGGCACCAAGGTGCTGCGACGTTACGAGACAACCGGTGTCGAGCACGTTTCTGACAGAGACATAATCGCTGCGAAAGCAGCGGTGTACAAATATGTTCTCGTCAATTCGAGCGTGTCAGCGACGCCGGGCAAATTCTCATTCAACTTGAGAGTTTGATCCTGGCTCAGAACGAACGCTGGCGGCAGGCTTAAGACATGCAAGTCGAACGCACCCTTCGGGGTGAGTGGCAGACGGGTGAGTAACGCGTGGGAATTTACCCAGCTCTACGGAATAACTGAGGGAAACTTCAGCTAATACCGTATACGTCCTTCGGGAGAAAGATTTATCGGAGTTGGATGAGCCCGCGTTGGATTAGCTTGTTGGTGGGGTAATGGCCTACCAAGGCGACGATCCATAGCTGGTCTGAGAGGATGATCAGCCACATTGGGACTGAGACACGGCCCAAACTCCTACGGGAGGCAGCAGTCGGGAATATTGGACAATGGGCGCAAGCCTGATCCAGCCATGCCGCGTGTGTGATGAAGGCCCTAGGGTTGTAAAGCACTTTCAGTGGGGAAGATAATGACGGTACCCACAGAAGAAGCCCCGGCTAACTTCGTGCCAGCAGCCGCGGTAATACGAAGGGGGCTAGCGTTGTTCGGAATTACTGGGCGTAAAGCGCGCGTAGGCGGATTGGTCAGTTGGGGGTGAAATCCCGGGGCTCAACCCCGGAACTGCCTCCAATACTGCCAGTCTCGAGGTCGAGAGAGGTGAGTGGAATTCCGAGTGTAGAGGTGAAATTCGTAGATATTCGGAGGAACACCAGTGGCGAAGGCGGCTCACTGGCTCGAACCTGACGCTGAGGTGCGAAAGTGTGGGGAGCAAACAGGATTAGATACCCTGGTAGTCCACACCGTAAACGATGGAAGCTAGCCGTCGGACAGTTTACTGTTCGGTGGCGCAGTTAACGCATTAAGCTTCCCGCCTGGGGAGTACGGTCGCAAGATTAAAACTCAAAGGAATTGACGGGGGCCCGCACAAGCGGTGGAGCATGTGGTTTAATTCGAAGCAACGCGCAGAACCTTACCAGCCCTTGACATCCCGGTCGCGGTTTCCAGAGATGGTAACCTTCAGTTAGGCTGGACCGGTGACAGGTGCTGCATGGCTGTCGTCAGCTCGTGTCGTGAGATGTTGGGTTAAGTCCCGCAACGAGCGCAACCCTCGCCCTTAGTTGCCAGCATTCAGTTGGGCACTCTAAGGGGACTGCCGGTGATAAGCCGAGAGGAAGGTGGGGATGACGTCAAGTCCTCATGGCCCTTACGGGCTGGGCTACACACGTGCTACAATGGTGGTGACAGTGGGCAGCGAGGTCGCAAGGCCGAGCTAATCTCCAAAAACCATCTCAGTTCGGATTGCACTCTGCAACTCGAGTGCATGAAGTTGGAATCGCTAGTAATCGTGGATCAGCATGCCACGGTGAATACGTTCCCGGGCCTTGTACACACCGCCCGTCACACCATGGGAGTTGGCTCTACCCGAAGACCGTGCGCTAACCGCAAGGAGGCAGCGGGCCACGGTAGGGTCAGCGACTGGGGTGAAGTCGTAACAAGGTAGCCGTAGGGGAACCTGCGGCTGGATCACCTCCTTTCTAAGGCTGCTCCCTTATCGGCTCACGCCTTATCGGAGCTTTCTGGAAACACGATCGGAGCCTTCGGGTCCGGTCACCAAGACAAAGCGCGCGTACCGCCGTCTTCGTTTCTCTTTCTTCGCAGATGACAAATGCCGTGCACTTTGCGCCGACCGCCGGCGAAGGTGTGGAACATTCCGGGCTGGTAGCTCAGGTGGTTAGAGCGCACGACTGATAATCGTGAGGTCGGAGGTTCGAGTCCTCCTCGGCCCACCAAATCCTGTGCCGACGCAAATAGCGTCGCCGTTTGGTATGCGAGCCCGCCGGGCCCGCCTTTTCGTGTTTCAGGCGTTCGCGCCGACGGGGCGTTAGCTCAGCTGGGAGAGCACCTGCTTTGCAAGCAGGGGGTCATCGGTTCGATCCCGATACGCTCCACCAATTTCCGCGCCGGCCCGATGCCCGGCGCGTCGTTGGGCATCATGGTCATCTGCTTGAAGAGGAATGAGTTTGCGGCGCGTTCGCGTGCCGCCTGTTGTGCCTACATCGTAAAGAGAAGATTTGTCCGACCCCGCCACCGCGCCAGGTTCGTCGATTGCAATTGCAACGGCGCCGGGCCCGGATTGCCGGCGGGGGTCGCCTGCCATGCTCCAACTGGCAGGCATCATGATTGGTTGCCTAACCGCGCCATCGGACAGGTCTCGAGAAGCTGGTCTTTTCTGCCAAGGTCCGCGCGTGCGTGGGCATTGGCAATGAGAACGATCAAGTGTCTTAAGGGCATTTGGTGGATGCCTTGGCATGCACAGCCGATGAAGGACGTGATACGCTGCGAAAAGCCACGGGGAGCTGCGAATACGCTTTGATCCGTGGATTTCCGAATGGGGAAACCCACCTTAGATACTTGGAAAATCGGATGAGTCGTTCGCTGTTCGAAGGCGTTGGGTCGCATGATCCGGACCGGCGAACGGCGACCAACGACCGACTCCTCCGGTTTCCAAGTATCGAAACAAGGTATCTTGACCTGAATCCATAGGGTCAAGAAGGGAACGCGGGGAACTGAAACATCTAAGTACCCGTAGGAAAGGACATCAACCGAGACTCCGTTAGTAGTGGCGAGCGAACGCGGACCAGGCCAGTGGCGATTGAAAGAAAAGCGGAACATTCTGGAAAGGATGGCCATAGTGGGTGACAGCCCCGTACGCGTAAGTCAATCAATCGTCCTTGAGTAGGACGGGACACGTGAAATCCTGTCTGAACGTGGGGGGACCACCCTCCAAGCCTAAGTACTCGTGCATGACCGATAGTGAACCAGTACCGTGAGGGAAAGGTGAAAAGCACCCCGACAAGGGGAGTGAAAGAGTACCTGAAACCGAATGCCTACAAACAGTCGGAGCGCGCAAGCGTGACGGCGTACCTTTTGTATAATGGGTCAACGACTTAATGTGGCGAGCAAGCTTAAGCCGATAGGTGTAGGCGTAGCGAAAGCGAGTCTGAACAGGGCGTTCAGTTCGTCGCATTAGACCCGAACCCGAGTGATCTAGCCATGTCCAGGCTGAAGGTTGGGTAACACCAACTGAAGGGCCGAACCCGTACCTGTTGCAATAGGTTGGGATGAGGTGTGGCTAGGGGTGAAAGGCCAATCAAACTCGGAAATAGCTGGTTCTCTGCGAAATCTATTTAGGTAGAGCGTCAGCCGAATACTCCCGGGGGTAGAGCACTGGATGGGTAATGGGGACTCACCGTCTTACTGATCCTAACCAAACTCCGAATACCGGGAAGTAATAGCTGGCAGACACACGGCGGGTGCTAACGTCCGTCGTGAAGAGGGAAACAACCCTGACCGCCGATTAAGGTCCCCAAGTCATGGCTAAGTGGGAAAGGAAGTGGGAACCCCAAAACAACCAGGATGTTGGCTTAGAAGCAGCCATCATTTAAAGAAAGCGTAACAGCTCACTGGTCTAAATAAGGGTTCCTGCGCCGAAAATGTAACGGGGCTAAAGCCATGCACCGAAATCGCGGGCTCGCAAGAGCGGTAGCAGAGCGTTCCGCAAGTCAGTGAAGGCAGATCCGCGAGGACTGCTGGAGATACCGGAAGTGCGAATGTTGACATGAGTAACGACAAAGGGGGTGAGAGACCCCCTCGCCGAAAGTCCAAGGGTTCCTGCTTAAAGTTAATCTGAGCAGGGTTAGTCGGCCCCTAAGGCGAGGCTGAAAAGCGTAGTCGATGGGAATGAGGTTAATATTCCTCAACCTGGAGGTAGTGACGAATGCCGTAAATCGTTGTCCCTTATCGGATTGGGGCGGCGGTGATGGTGTTCCGGGAAATAGCTCCTCCGTGAAGACCGTACCCGAAACCGACACAGGTGGACAGGTAGAGTATACCAAGGCGCTTGAGAGAACTATGTTGAAGGAACTCGGCAAAATGCACGCGTAACTTCGGAAGAAGCGTGACCCTTTTGCGGGCAACCGCGGGAGGGTGGCACAGACCAGGGGGTAGCGACTGTTTATCAAAAACACAGGGCTCTGCGAAGTCGCAAGACGACGTATAGGGTCTGACGCCTGCCCGGTGCCGGAAGGTTAAGAGGAGAGGTGCAAGCCTTGAATTGAAGCCCCGGTAAACGGCGGCCGTAACTATAACGGTCCTAAGGTAGCGAAATTCCTTGTCGGGTAAGTTCCGACCTGCACGAATGGCGTAACGACTTCCCCGCTGTCTCCAACATAGACTCAGTGAAATTGAATTCCCCGTGAAGATGCGGGGTTCCTGCGGTTAGACGGAAAGACCCCGTGCACCTTTACTATAGCTTCACACTGGTATTCGTGACGACATGTGTAGGATAGGTGGTAGGCTTTGAAACCCGGGCGCCAGCTCGGGCGGAGCCATCCTTGAAATACCACCCTTGTTGCCATGGATATCTAACCGCGGCCCGTCATCCGGGTCCGGGACAGTGTGTGGTGGGTAGTTTGACTGGGGCGGTCGCCTCCTAAAGAGTAACGGAGGCGCGCGATGGTGGGCTCAGAGCGGTCGGAAATCGCTCGTTGAGTGCAATGGCATAAGCCTGCCTGACTGCGAGACTGACAAGTCGAGCAGAGACGAAAGTCGGTCATAGTGATCCGGTGGTCCCGCGTGGAAGGGCCATCGCTCAACGGATAAAAGGTACGCCGGGGATAACAGGCTGATGACCCCCAAGAGTCCATATCGACGGGGTTGTTTGGCACCTCGATGTCGACTCATCGCATCCTGGGGCTGGAGCAGGTCCCAAGGGTATGGCTGTTCGCCATTTAAAGCGGTACGTGAGTTGGGTTCAGAACGTCGTGAGACAGTTCGGTCCCTATCTGCCGTGGGTGTAGGACTATTGATAGGATCTGTCCCTAGTACGAGAGGACCGGGATGGACACACCGCTGGTGGACCTGTTGTCCTGCCAAGGGCATTGCAGGGTAGCTATGTGTGGGATGGATAACCGCTGAAGGCATCTAAGCGGGAAACCGGCCTAGAAACGAGTAGTCCCTGAGAGCCGTGGAAGACGACCACGTTGATAGGCTGGGTGTGGAAGTGCGGCAACGCATGAAGCTTACCAGTACTAATAGCTCGATCGGCTTGATTCGTTCTCATTGCTCATGTCCATGGCGCCGCCATGGCCGAACGGGCACGGTCCGTTACGCGCTTGATGGCGCGTGCGGATCGACATTTTTCCAGCTTCTCGGTTGTCATGCGTTTTGCCGACCTGGTGGTTATTGCGGGGCGGCTGCACCCGTTCCCATTCCGAACACGGCCGTGAAACGCCCCAGCGCCGATGGTACTTCGTCTCAAGACGCGGGAGAGTAGGTCGCTGCCAGGTCTGCCGAACGCATGACAGCTTCTCGATCGGATGCGTGCATTCGCGCGCATTGGCACAGCACCTCGATACGACCATGGTAGCCCGCGCCGGCCTCACCGCCGGTAAATACCGCTTCCTTGGTCATGGCGCGGGGTGGAGCAGCCCGGTAGCTCGTCAGGCTCATAACCTGAAGGTCGTAGGTTCAAATCCTACCCCCGCAACCAAATCTTCACGCGTCATCAAGCGCTTACGCGCCGCCCTCCGGGGCGGCGTTTGCGTTTGAGGCACCCGTGGAAGCACTGTAAGCGTCCGGCCAAGCCTTCTTTGAGCGATCGTGGTCTTTGTGCAGATTTCGAAGCTGATTTCGCAATCAATTTC
>NZ_JASHKB010000013.1 GCF_030732865.1 Roseitalea sp. MMSF_3546 | reverse complement strand
GGGGTAACGACGCCGAAACACCCCCCTCTGTCCCTGACGGGACATCTCCCCCACAAGGGGGGAGAGGGGGGCCTTACGACTTCGATGTCCCGCTGATCGAGGGCGAGCATGTCACCGACGATGCCGGCACCGGCTTCGTGCACACCGCGCCGGGCCATGGCCGCGAGGATTTCGACGCGTGGATGGGCCATGCCCGCGAACTGGAGGCGCGCGGCATCTCGCCCGCCATCCCGTTCACCGTCGACGATGCCGGCTTCTTCACCAGGGACGCGCCCGGCTTCGGCCCGGACCGCGAGGGCGGGCCGGCCCGCGTCATCGACGACAAGGGCAAGAAGGGCGATGCCAACAAGGCGGTCATCGCCGCGCTGATCGAACAGGACATGCTGTTCGCGCGCGGCCGGCTCAAGCACACCTATCCGCATTCCTGGCGGTCCAAGAAGCCGGTCATCTTCCGCAACACGCCGCAATGGTTCGTCCATATGGACAAGGAACTGGACGGGTACGGTCTCGACGAGAAACCCGATGGCGTCGACACGCTGCGCACCCGCGCGCTCGCCGCCATCGACGCCACCCGCTTCGTGCCCAAATCCGGCCAGACCCGGCTGCGCGGCATGATCGCCGACCGGCCGGACTGGGTGCTGTCGCGCCAGCGTGCCTGGGGCGTGCCGATCTGCGTGTTCGCCGACGCGGACGGCAATGTGCTGCGCGACGAGGCTGTCAACGCCCGTATTTTGGACGCCTTCAGGACCGAGGGCGCCGACGCCTGGTTCGCAGAAGGCGCCAAGGAACGGTTCCTGGGCAACGATCACGATCCGGCCCACTGGCACCAGGTGACCGACATTCTGGACGTGTGGTTCGATTCGGGGTCGACGCACACCTTCACGCTGGAGGATCGGCCCGACCTGAAATGGCCGGCCGACGTCTATCTGGAAGGCACCGACCAGCATCGCGGCTGGTTCCATTCCTCGCTGCTGGAAAGCTGCGGCACGCGCGGGCGTGCGCCCTACGAGACGGTCATCACCCATGGCTTCACCATGGACGAGGAAGGCCGCAAGATGTCCAAGTCGCTGGGCAATGTGGTCGTCCCGCAGGACGTCATGGCCAAGTCGGGCGCCGACATATTGCGCCTGTGGGTCATGAACACCGACTACTGGGAAGACCAGCGCCTGGGGCAGACGATCCTGCAGACCAACATCGATGCCTATCGCAAGATGCGCAACACGATCCGCTGGATGCTGGGCACGCTCGCCCATGACGAGGGCGAAAGCGTCGACCATGCCGACATGCCCGAACTCGAAAGGCTCATGCTGCACCGGCTGTGGGAGCTCGATAAGCTCGTCGAGGCCGGCTATGACGGTTTCGACTACAAGCGCATCAGCCGCGCCCTGCTCGACTTCATGGTGCTGGAGCTGTCGGCGTTCTATTTCGACGTCCGCAAGGACACGCTCTATTGCGAGGCGCCCTCGTCGATGAAGAGGAAGGCGGCGCTTCATGTCGTCCATCACCTGTTCAACCGGCTGGTGACGTGGCTGGCGCCGATGCTGCCCTTCACCATGGAAGAGGCGTGGCTGTCGCGCTATCCCGATGCCGCCTCGGTCCATCTGGAGCAGTTTCGCAAATGCCCGGACCACTGGCGGGTCGACGCGCTGGCGGCGAAGTGGAAGCGCGTGCGCCAGGTGCGCCGGGTGGTCACCGGCGCGCTCGAGATCGAACGCAAGGAACGCCGAATCGGCGCCTCGCTCGAGGCGGCGCCCTTCGTGCACATCACCGATCCGGAGTTGCGCGCGGCCATCGAGGGGCTCGACATGGCCGAGATCTGCATCACCTCGGGCATCTCGATCTCGTCCGAGCCGGCGCCGCAGGGCGCGTTCACGCTCGATGACGTGACGGGCGTCGCCGTGGTGCCGGCGCGGGCCAGCGGCCGCAAATGCGCCCGTTCCTGGCGGGTGACCGAGGATGTGGGTTCCGACCCGGCGTTTCCGGACGTGTCGGCGCGTGATGCGCGCGTGCTGCACGAATTGCGCGCGCTGGGCCGGCTTTGAGCCGGCCCGACCACGATGGACGCGGGCGCGATGCGTGTGATAAGGCCATCATCAAAATGCCGGAATTGCCCGCCAATCGTGGCGGATCGGACGAGGCGGAATTCATGACGGGCCCAATCATGCCAGCAAACCGGACCAACCCAATCGCCGCGATCGTGATCGTGGGCGCGGCGGGCGTCGCGCTGGCCGGTTGCATGGGGCCGACCTACGGCACCGACAAGACGGCCGGTGCCCAGCTCATGGAAGACCTCAGCAGCGCCATGTCGCTGGGCGGGCGCAAGGACCCGCCGATCAACTACGCGCCGCGGCCCGACATCGTCAAACCGGCCGACACCTCGGTGCTGCCGCCGCCGCAGGAGAACATCGCCGAGGCATCCAGTCAGTGGCCCGAAAGCCCGGAGGAACGCCGCCAGCGCGTGCTCGCCGAGATCGATGCGGGCGAGCGCGATCCGAACTTCGTCACCGATCCCGACCGGGTCGCAGCGCTCGGCGCCTCGGAGGGGCCGGGCCGGACCGCGGGCGGTTGCCGCCGCGTCTATCTGACCGACGTGCCGCCCGAATACTGCCAGCCCGCCGAGACAGCCGCCTATGGCGATTTGGGGCCGACGGAAAAGGAAAAGGAACGCGCAGCCAAGCAGGCGCAGGGCGAAAAGACCGGCTGGCGGCGGCTGGTGCCCTGGCTCTGACGCGGCCTATCGGACCCGCCGGTTCCTGAAGAAGGCCCTGAGCAGGTCGGCCGCCTCCGCCTCGGCTATGCCGGCATAGACCTCCGGAGCATGATGGCAGGTCGGTTGGCCGTAAAAGCGCACGCCGGAGATCACCGCCCCGCCCTTGTCGTCGGTCGCACCGAAATAAAGCCGCCGGATCCGGGCAAAGGAGATCGCCGCCGCGCACATGGTGCACGGCTCCAGGGTGACATAGAGATCGCAGCCGGTCAGTCGTTCCCGGCCGAGCGTCGCGCAGGCCTGACGGATCGCGAGCATCTCGGCATGGGCACTGGGGTCGCAAGCCGCGCGCGGCCGGTTGCCGGCGCGGGCGATGACGGCACCGTCGCACACGATGACCGCGCCCACCGGCACCTCGCCGCGTTCGCCGGCGGCGCGCGCCTGGTCGAGCGCGATCTCCATGGGCGTGGGCGGGTCGGTCACGGTTTTATCACCTCTTCTGGCTGACGTTCACGTCGTTCACCCGCTGTGCGGCGGCGGGCGAATCGCCGGGCCGCGCTTGCGGCCTCCTGACGGTTCGAGGCCTTGCCTTTCGCCGTCAGGTTCCGCTCGCGCAATCGGGTATATATTGCTAGTCAGCGCCGCAAACGAGGCAAACGACAAAATGACGACCGACGACACCTCCGGCCGACGCCCGCGCCCCGGCCGCAGCGCGCGCGAGGCGACCGGCAAGCCGATGAAGAGCCGCGGCTTCAAGGACCGTCCGGGCGGCGGTGCGGGGCCGCGCGACAAGCGCGCGCAATCGGGCAAGGGCGGCCCGCCCGGCAAGAGCCGGGGCTACAAGACCGTGCCGCCGAAAAGCACCGTGCCCCATGGCGCCGACGCGCCGAAGCGGGCGCCCGAGCCCGCCGAGCCCGACAGCGAGCGCATCGCCAAGCGCCTGGCGCGCGCCGGCGTCGCCTCGCGGCGCGAGGCCGAAGGGCTGATCGCGGCCGGCCGCGTGCGCGTCAACGGCAAGGTGCTCGACAGCCCGGCCCTCAATGTCACCGCCGATGACCGGATCGAGATCGACGGCAAGCCCATTCCGCAGACCGAACGCACCCGCCTTTGGCTCTATCACAAGCCGGCGGGGCTGGTGACCTCGACGCGCGATGCCGAGGGCCGGCCGACCGTCTTCGAGCGCCTGCCCGCCGATCTGCCCCGCGTGATCAGCGTGGGCCGGCTCGACATCAACACCGAAGGCCTGCTGCTGCTGACCAATGACGGCGGGCTGGCGCGCATGCTGGAACTGCCGCAGACCGGCTGGCTGCGCCGCTACCGCGTGCGCGCCCATGGCCGGGTGAACCAGGCACAGCTCGACGCGCTGGCCGACGGCATCGCCGTCGAGGGCGTGTTCTACGGGGCGATCGAGGCGCGGATCGAGCGCGAACAGGGCAGCAATCTGTGGCTCGAGATCGGCCTTCGCGAGGGAAAGAACCGCGAGGTCAAGAAGGTTCTGGGCGCGCTGGGGCTGGAGGTCAACCGGCTGATCCGCATCTCCTTCGGACCGTTCCAGCTCGGCGCGCTCGAGCCGGGCGCGGTGCTCGAGATCCGGGGCAAGACGCTGCGCGAGCAGCTCGGCGCGCGGCTGATCGCCGAATCGGGCGCCGACTTCGAGGCGCCCGTGCGCACCGCCTTTTCCAACCGGCCGGTCAAGGCCGGCGACAGCGACAGGCCGGCGCTTGGCGTGGAAAAGGCCGGCGACTGGGTCTCGGGCACGCGACAGCCCGCCGGCGCGGGCGGGGGCGCGGACAAGCGCCGGACCAAGCCCGGCGAGCGGCGCGAACAGGTGCGCGAGCGCTGGTCGACCAGGCCCCCCGCCGCCGGGGCGGAGGAGGAGCGCAAGCCGCGCCATCGGCCCAATCGCGGCAGCAATGTCTGGATGGCGCCCGGTGCCCGGCCCGAGGGCGGCAAGCCGCGCGGCGCGGGCAAGGGCACAAAGCCCGCCGGCAAGACCGGCCGGCCGCCGCGCAAGCCGCGCAAGGGCTGAGCGGATGCGGATCGTCGGCGGCAGGCTGCGCGGCCGGCCGATCGCCGCGCCCCGGCCGGGCGCCTGGAGCATCCGGCCGACAACGGACCGGGCGCGCGAGACGCTGTTCAACATCATCGCCCATCGCTGGCCGGACCGGCTCGATGGCGCCCGGGTGCTCGACCTTTTCGCCGGCACCGGCGCGCTCGGCTTTGAGGCGCTGTCGCGCGGGGCGGCCTTCGCGCTGTTCGTCGAGCCCTCGGTCGAGGGCCGGGCGCTGATCCGCCAGACGATGCACGATCTGGGCCTTCAGGGCTCCGCCAGAGTGTTCAGGCGCGATGCGACCCGGCTGGGGCCGATCGGCACGATGGCGCCCTTCGATCTGGTGTTCGCCGATCCGCCCTATGGCAGGGGCTTGGGCGAAAAGGCGCTTGCAAGCCTTTTGGAGGGTGGCTGGCTTGCCGCCAATGCGCTTATTGTCTTGGAAGAAGCGGCGAGCGCGCCCATCTGTCTGCCAGAGGCGCTCGCAAAGCGCGACGAGCGGCGCATGGGAGAGACCATGATGCATTTCATCGGCCCCGGAGCCGAAACCCGGTGAGCGAAGCACGCCAAGCCGAGCCTGTGGCGACACGGCCCACAAAGACCGACCCGACCGTGGCGATTGCCTTTGGCGGCGGGGGCGCGCGCGGCTACGCCCACATCCACATCATAGAGGTGCTCGACGAGATGGGCGTCAGGCCGGTGGCGATCACCGGCTCGTCGATCGGCGCCGTGATGGGGGCGGCCATGGCCTCGGGCATGACCGGACGGCAGATCCGCGACTATACGGTATCGCTGGCGCGCAATCGCGGTGACGTGGTCGGACGGTTCTGGCAGACGCGACCATCGCGCATGCGCGAACTGGTCGATGGCGGCTTCCGCTTCGGCCAGTTCAACATCGAGCGCATGCTGCACACTTTCCTGCCGCCGCAGATGGCGCACTCCTTCGAGGAGCTGAAGATCCCGACGGGCATCGTCGCCACCGACTATTACGGCCACCGTCAGACGGTGTTCACCAGCGGCGACCTGTTCTCGGCCATGGCCGCATCGGCCGCCATTCCGGCGGTGTTCAAGGCCGTGGTGCGCGACGGCCGCATCTATGTCGATGGCGGCATCTTCAACCCGGTGCCCTATGACCACCTTGTCGGCCGGGCCGACATCATCGTCGGCATCGACGTGGTCGGCGCGCCCCAGGGCGATCCGAGCAAGCCGCCGACGACCATCGAATGCCTGTTCGGCACCAGCCAGCTCATGAACCAGTCGATGATCCAGCTCAAGCTGATGGTCGAGCCGCCCGATGTGTTCATCCGGCCGCCGGTTTCCAGGTTCCGCGTGCTCGATTTCCTCAAGGCAGAGCAGATCCTGGAGGCCACCGCCTCGGTGCGCGACGAGTTCAAGCGAAAGCTCGAAGGCGCGGTCGCGGCCTATGAAATGGATCCGATCGGCGTCAAGCGCCGGCTCGTCTGACCCGCCACGATCGGCCCATCAGCCCGCCGTGGCGCCCTTGGCGCTGGTGAAGGGCGAATGGGCGGCCGGCGGAAACGGGCCGATGGGCGGTTCGCCGCGGTCGCGATCCTCGATGGTGGCGATCACGCGGAAGCACACGATCACCGAGGCGACGCCGAAGATCACCGCGCCCAGCGCCCAGCCGGCGACCACGCCCATTGCACCGAACCACTGCGCGCCGGCCCACACGAAGGGAATGACGCCCAGCGTCGACCGGCCCCAGTTGAACAGCGTCGAATGCAGCGGAAACCCCAGATTGTTGAAGGCGGCATTGGCAACGAACAGCGCGCCGTTGAAGAAGAAGCTCAGCGATGCCAGCACGCAGAAGAAGACGATCAGGTCACGGGCCTGGCCGGTCGCACCGAACAGATCGGCGATCTGCACGGAAAACAGCGCCAGAATGGCGTACACCACCAAGACATAGACCATGGTGAAGATCAGCGCGTCACGCATGGTCGAGCGCAGCCGCGGATACTGTCGCGCACCCAGATTCTGCGCAAGAATCGGCCCGACAGCGCCCGACAGCGCGAAGATGGCACCGAAGGCGACCGGGATCAGCCGGCCGATCACCGCCCAGCCGGCAACGGCATCGTCGCCGAACTGGGCAATCTGCGCGGTGACATAGGCATTGCCGACGGGGGTGGCGAGCTGGGTCATCACCGCCGGGCCGGCGATGTAGAAGAACGGGCCGGCAACGGCGCGCAAGGCATGGACATCGGGCATTCGCACCAGGTCGTGGACGACGATCGCGCCGTGCAGGCCGATCGCCAGGATGGCAAGGCGCGAGAAGACCGTGGCGATGGCCGCGCCGGTCACGCCCAGATCGAAGCCGAAGATGAGGATCGGGTCGAGCACGGCGCTGACGGCGCCGCCGATGAGCGTGACATACATGGCTCGCCTGGCATCGCCGACGGCACGCAAGATGGCGGCCGCGCCCATGCCGATGGCGACCGCCGGCATGGCCGGCACGACGATCTGCAGGAAACCGACCGCGATGTCGAGCGTCTCGCCTCGGGCGCCCAGAAGACCGGTCAGCACGTCGAGATTGGGCCAGATCAGCGCCGAGATCAGCGTCATGACCGCGCCGATATAGATCAGCGCGGCGCCGCCGTTTCTGGCGGCGCGCTCGCGATCGCCCTCGCCAAGGGCCCGCGCGACAAGCGCGCTGGCCGCGATCGTCATGCCGATGGCGACCGATATGGCAAAGAACATCAAGGTCCCGGCATAGCCGATCGCGGCGGCCAGCTCCTGCTGGCCGAGCAGCGAGATGTAGAACAGGTTGAGCGCGTCGACGACGAAGATCGCAACCAGCCCGATCGAGCCGGTGGCGGTCATGGTGACGACATGGCCCATGGTCGGCCCGGTGAGGAACTTGGCCTTTTCGGCGCGCGCGCTCATGGCCGCCGCTGTCCGCAACGCTGGGTCATTCGGCCTCTTGCGGCCGGGCCTGGGGGTCCGATGCTGTCTCGCCGGTGTTGATGATCCTGGCCTCGCGCTGCGGCTTTGTCAGCGGCTCTGGCGTGACCGGCTTGGTGTGCAGCATGTCGCCGCCGGCATAGATGCCGTCGACCGCCTGAATGCGCAGGCGCTCCTCGTCGCGCTTGCGCACCTCGTCGCGGATGCGGACCGCGATGTCCTCGGGAACGCCCAGGCCGTGCAGCGTGCGCGCGCCGAAGACGAGCCCGGACTCGAAGGTCTCGCGCAGCTCGTACTCGACATTGCGGGCCCGCAGTTCCAGCGTGTGAGCGCGGTCGTAAGCGCGCACGAACAGGCGCACCTCCGGGTAGTCGCGCTGGATCAGATCGACGATGCGGTCGGTGATCTCCTTCTTGTGGGTGGTCACGGCGACGATCTTGGCATGGCGGATGCCGGCCGCCTCGAGCACCTCCTTGCGCGTACCGTCGCCGAAATAGATGCGGAAGCCGAATCTCTGCGCCGAGCGCACGCGGTCGGCGGAATGATCGATGATGGTGACGTCCGAGCCGCCCGACAAAAGGATCTGCGAGGCGATCTGGCCGAAGCGCGAAAACCCGATCATCAGCACGTCGGCGCCCTCGGCGCCGTCGAAATCCTCCTCCATCTCCTCGGGACCCTCATCGGGGATCAGATAGGGGCAAAGGGCGACGGTGACCGGCGTGAGCGCCATGGAGACCGTGACGATGGCGATCAGCATCGATGCGGTCCGCGCATCGAAAATGCCGAGCGCGGTGGCGGCCGAGAACATCACGAAGGCGAACTCGCCGCCCTGCGGCAGCACGAGCGCCGTGCGCACCGCGACGGCATGCGCGCCGCCGAACAGGCGCACCAGCGCATAGATGATGGCCGCCTTGACGACCATCAGAACGGGCACGGCCAGCACGATCGCCAGCCAGTCGCGCGCCAGAACGCCCAGATCGAGGCTCATCCCGATGGCCATGAAGAAAAGGCCCAGCAGAAGCCCGCGGAAGGGCTCGATATCGGCCTCCAGTTCGTGACGATAGGAGGATTCGGCGAGCATGACGCCGGCGATGAAGGCGCCCATCGCCATGGATAGGCCCACCACCTGCATCAGCATGGCCGAGGCCAGCACCACGAACAGCGCGGTGGCGATCATCGCCTCGCGCGCGCCGGTGTTGCCGATGATCCGGAACAGCGGATTGAGCAGGTAGCGGCCAGCGGCGATGAGCGCGGCGACGGCGCCGATGGCGAGCGCGAAGTCGAGCAGGCTCATGTCGTCCGCGTCGAGCCCGGCCGGCGCGAAAAGCGGGACGAGCGCCAGAAGCGGGACGATCGCCAGATCCTGGAACAGGAGGATGGCAAAGGAGGTCTGGCCGTGCGGCCGGCTCATCTCGCCGCGTTCTTCCAGAATCTGCAGCGCAAAGGCCGTCGATGACAGCGCCAGTCCGAAGCCGATCACGATCGCGGCGGAAAAGTCGAGCCCGCCCAGCGCCACACCGAGCGCGCACAGCACCAGGCCGGTGATCGCCACCTGCGACAGGCCAAGGCCGAAGATCGCCTTGCGCATCGACCATAATCGCTGCGGTTTGAGCTCCAGCCCAATGACGAACAGAAGAAGCACCACGCCGAATTCGGCGACCTGGAATATGGCCTCGGCGTCGGCGAACAGACCCAGCACCGGGCCGATGACGATGCCGGCGGACAGATAGCCCAGCACCGTGCCCAGCCCGAGGCGCTTGAAGAGCGGGGCCGCGACAACGGCGCCGCCTAGAAGCAGGATCGCCTCGTTGTAGAACCCCGCTGTCGTTGCGCCCGCCATGGTGTTGTCCCGTAGATCAATCCGGCACGCCAGGCAATGCGGGCCTTTGCCCGTTCCGTCTGCGCCCGGCCCGTGCGATCGTCGGCGCATCGGGCGAGGAACGCAACAAATGGGTGCATATGCGCAAGAAGGGAAGATGACGGCGCGATGAGCGGCAGGCTGACGGCGGCCCCGCGCAACCTTGATGCGACCCCGCCGGCGCAATAGATGAAGGCGAGCCATGCCGCTGCCGGGCAGGCGTCCCCAATCGCCGAACCCGGCATGCCGACCGACCTCCAAACGGAACCGACACCCATGGACGAACACACCCAACTTCTGCTCGACCGCGCAACGCGGCTGGTCGAGGCGGCCAAGACGGCCGGCGCGGATGCCGCCGACGCGGTTACGGTGCGCTCGCGCTCGCGCGCAGTGACGGTGCGCAACGGCGCGGTCGAGGGCACCGACGCATCGGAAAGCGATGACATGTCGCTGCGTGTGTTCGTCGGCCAGCGCGTTGCCAGCGTTTCGGCGGCGGCCTCGGCCGATGCCACCGCGCTGGCCGAACGTGCCGTCGCCATGGCGAGGGTCTCGCCGGTCGATCCCTATGCCGGCCTTGCCGACCCCGACAGGCTGGCAAGGGACTGGCCCGATCTCGACCTTTACGACGCAACCGAGGTTTCCGCCGCGCAGCTGACCGAGGACGCGCTGGCTACCGAGGCGGCGGCGCTTGGCGTCGAAGGCGTGACGAAGTCTTCCGGTGGCAGCGCCTCGGCCGGTCTCGCAGGCTTCGTCCTGGTCACCTCGCATGGCTTTTCGGGCGCTTATCAGGGCACGCGCTTTGGCCGCTCGGTGGCGGTGATCGCCGGCGAGGGCACGGCGATGGAGCGCGATTACGAGTTCTCCAGCCGCACCCATTTCGCCGATCTGGAGGCGCCTGAGGCCATCGGGCGCAAGGCGGGCGAGCGTACGGTGCGCCGGCTGAACCCGCGCCGCATGCCGACCGGGCGCGTGACGGCGGTGCTCGACCCGCGCGTGGCGCGCTCCATGCTCGGCCATCTGTCCGGGGCGATCAATGGCGCGGCGGTGGCGCGCAAGTCGACCTTCCTGCACAACGCCATGGGCGAGGCGATCGCCAATCCGGCGGTGACCGTGATCGACGATCCCAAGCGGCCGCGCGGGGCGGGCTCGCGCCTGTTCGACGGCGAGGGCGTGGCCGCCGAGCCGCTGACCATGGTCGAGGACGGCGTTCTGAAACAATGGTTCCTGTCGACCGCGCTGGGGCGCGAACTGGGCCTTCAAACCAATGGCCGTGGCGTGCGCTCGGGCACGCAGGTCAATGCCGGCTCGACAAACCTTTCGCTCGAACCCGGACCGCGGACGCCACGGGACCTGATCGGCGATGTCGGCACCGGCTTTTACGTCACCGAGGTGTTCGGCCAGGGCGTCAATCTGGTGACGGGCGAATACAGCCGCGGCGCGTCGGGCTTCTGGATCGAAAAGGGCGAACTGACCCATCCGGTCTCGGAAGTCACCATCGCCGGCAATCTCAGGGACATGTTCAAGGCGATGATCCCGGCCAGCGACATCGACCGCAATTTCGCCACGGCCGCGCCGACGCTCGTCATCGAAGCGATGACGCTGGCAGGCACGTGATCGGTCGGCACGAGCCCATGACACGGGAGCTGCCGCCGCTCGAGGACGAACTGGCGCTGATCGGCGCCATCGCGCACGAGGCCGGCGTCATGGCCATGCGCTATTTCGGCGGCCGCGATCTCGACGTGCGCCTGAAGGACGGGGAATCGCCCGTCACCAGGGCCGACTTCGCCGTCGACGCCTTTCTGCGCGAGACGCTGCTGGGGGCGCGGCCGGGCTATGGCTGGCTGTCCGAGGAGACCCCGGACACGGACATTGCCGGCCGCATGGGCGCGCCGCGCACCTTCATCGCCGACCCCATCGACGGCACGCGAGCCTTCATCGAGGCACACGAGATCTGGTGCGTGTCGGTGGCGCTGGTCGAGTCCGGCCGGCCGGTGGCGGGCGTGCTCGAATGCCCAGCCCTGGGCGAGACGATCAAGGCGGTCAGGGGCGGCGGCGCGGAGTGCAACGGCGCGCCGATCGCGGTCCGGCCGCCGCGCGATCCGGCGCTGATCGGCGGCCCTCGCGGGCTGGTGGACCGGCTCGCCACGCAGACGGGCCTGGCCGTCAAGCGCCACACCCATGTTCCCTCGCTCGCCTACAGGCTGGCCATGGTTGCGCGCGGCGACATGGATGCCAGCTTCGTCAAGCCGTCCTCGGCCGATTGGGATGTCGCCGCCGCCGACCTGATCGTGCACGAGGCGGGCGGGCTTCTGACCGATGCCGACGGCGCACCGCTCGCCCTGAACGGGCGCGATCCGCAAAAGGATGTCATGGTGGCGTGCCATCCCTTGCTGCATCGGACGATGTTGGGAGTTGTGGCCGGCCAGGCAGTGGGTTAGGTGGGCTGATCGGCGTGCGATCGACGATTGTCTCAAGGGGCGCGAGGACGACAGCCATGTCAGAGAGCGATCAGGACCGGCAACTGCTTCATCTGGTGTTCGGCGGCGAACTGGAATCGCCCGATGCGGTGCGCTTTCGCGATCTGGAGGCGCTCGATATCGTCGGTATCTACCCCAATTACGCCAAGGCGGTCGAGGCGTGGCGGGCCAAGGCGCAGCAGACCGTCGACAATGCCCATATGCGCTATTTCGTCGTTCACCTGCACCGCCTGCTCGAACCGGACGACACCTAGCCGGAGGCGGTCGCATGTCCGGCGGCCAGACCCATGAGTGCGCTTGCAATCGGTGCACAAATCCCTGAAACTGAAATCGAATTGGCGTCTTGATCCGTTTCGTGTCGAGGCGACTGCAAACGCGGCGGCCTGCGGTTCTGCAACCGGAAGATGTTGCGCATAACAAGACAGCGAAGACGAGAACCATATGTCGCCATGATCCGCTGGCAATGCTTGGATCCCTTGTCCGGCGGCGCGTTCTGCGGTCCGGGGCGGGCGACGAAGACATCTGATGGACACACCGACTTGCACCGGACCCTGACCGATGAGTGAGCGTTGGGCGCGCACCGCGCTGCAGGCCTATCGCTGGGCGGGCGCGGCCGCCTATCCGCTCATCGGCGTTTATGTCGCAATGCGCGCCACGCGCGGCAAGGAACAGCACGAGCGGCGCGGCGAGCGCTACGGCAAGCCCTCGGTGGCCCGGCCGCCGGGGCCGCTGGTCTGGGTGCACGCGGTCTCGGTCGGCGAAACCGGCGCGGTGGCCGCGCTGATCCACCGGCTGCGATCGCACCACATCAACGTGGTCCTGACCACCGGCACGGTGACCTCGGCGGCGCTGGCCAGCGAACGCTTCGGCGACAGCGTGCTGCACCAATATGTGCCGCTCGACCTCAAGCCGGCGGTGAGCCGCTTCCTGCAATACTGGAAACCGGATCTGGCGGTGTTCGCCGAATCGGAAATCTGGCCGATGACGATCCTCGAACTGGGCGCGCGCCGCATTCCGCAGGTGCTCATCAACGGGCGCATGTCGGACCGCTCGTTCCGGCGCTGGCAGAGACGGATGTCGCTGGCCGAATCGCTGTTCGAGAACTTCGCCCATGTCGCCGCGCAGACCGAGGTCGACGCCGAGCGCTTCCTGACGCTCGGCGCGCGGCCGGTGAGCGTGTCGGGCAATCTGAAGGCGGACGTGCCGCTGCCCCCGGTCGACCCCGGGCTGATCAGGGAGATGGAGCGGCGCGTGACCTCCCGACCGGTGTGGCTCGCCATATCCACCCATGAGGGCGAGGAAGTGGCGGCGGCGCGCGTGCACCGGGCGCTCAAGAAGCTTTGGCCGCAACTGCTGACGGTGATCGTGCCGCGCCATCCGGCGCGCGGCGACGAGATCGTCGAGATGCTCAACCGGCTCGACCTGCGCGTGGCGCGGCGCACGCGCGACACGCTGCCCGGCGCCGATACCGACATCTTCCTGGGCGATACGATCGGCGAGATGGGCCTTTACCTGCGCATGGGCGAGATCGCCTTCGTCGGCCGGTCGCTGACCGCCGATGGCGGGCAGAACCCGCTCGAGCCGGCCATGCTGGGCTGCGCCGTGCTGACCGGTCCGAACCTTTCCAATTTCGAGGAAATCTACGCCAAGTTCCACGAGGCCCGGGCGGCGCGCGTGATCGAGGACGATCGCGGGCTGGCCAAGGCGGTCAACCACATGCTCGGCAACAAGGCGCTGTGCAGCGCCATGGCCAAGGCGGGCCAGGGCGTCGTCGCCGACATGGAGGGCGCGCTGGAACGTACCTGGGCGACGCTGAGCCCGTTCGTGCAGCCGCTGCTCGTCGAGGCCAGCCTCGCCGGTGCGCAGCATCAGTCCCTGCCGCCCGATCCGCGCCAGGCGCAGGCGGCTTCGGGCTCTTCCGGCCATGGCTGGCAATGAGGCGCCGCCCTTCTGGTATCGGGAGCCGGGTCTGCAGGCCCGGCTGCTCGCGCCGCTTGCCTGGGGTTATGGCCGGCTGGCGCTGCGCCGCATGGACCGCGCCCGGCCATCGGCCGTGGCCGCGCCGGTCCTTTGCGTCGGCAATCTGACCGTCGGCGGTACCGGCAAGACCCCGACCGCGCTCGCCATCGCCGAGGCGGTGTCGGCGCGCGGGCTCAGGCCGGGATTCGTCTCGCGCGGCTATGGCGGCACGCATGCGCGCACGCACATCGTCGACGCGGAAAACGACATCGCGCGTTCGGTGGGCGACGAGGCGCTGCTGCTCGCGCGCGCCGCACCCACCGCGATCGGCGCCGACAGGGCCCGAAGCGCGCGGGCGCTGATCGATGCGGGCGCCAATTTCATCATCATGGATGACGGGTTCCAGAGCCGGTCCGTGCACATCGACCATGCTCTGATCACGATCGATGCGCGCCGCGGCATCGGCAATGGCCGGGTGATCCCGGCCGGTCCGCTGCGCGCGCCGCTGCGCGACCAGATGCGGCTGGCCGACCAGGTGATCTGCATCGGCGAGGGCGCCGCCGCCGGACGCGCCGTTCGCGTGGCGGCGCAGGCGGCCAAACCGATCCTGCATGCCGCGCTGGTGCCGCAAAAACCCAAGGGCCTGCGCCACAAGCGCGTGCTCGCCTATTGCGGCATCGGCGATCCAAACAAGTTCTTTTCCAGCGTCGAGGAACTGGGCCTGAGGATCATCGCGCGGCGCAGCTTCGGCGATCACCACATGTTCACCGAACAGGATGCAAGAAGCCTGCTCGCGGCGGCCGAGGACGACCGGCTGGGGCTTGTGACCACGCACAAGGACCAGGTCCGGCTGAGCTATTCGGAAGGCCCGCTCGCCGAACTGCGCGCGCTGTCCCATGCCGTGCCGGTGCGCCTTGTCTTCGAGAGCGCGGCGAGCCTTGCTGCGATCATCGATGCGACGCTGGCGGGCTATCGGGAGCGGCGGGTCAACGGGCGGTAGCGGGACCGGCCTCAGGCGGGCAGCCGGCCGGCGCGGCGCTCGGCCTCCAGCGAGGCGTGCACATCGACATAGGCCTGCTGGCGCTCGACGCTCCAGTAGCGCAACTCGTCGATCGGGATCGGCTTGCCGGTGATCGCGCAACGCACGAAGGTGCCCGGCGTGATCACCCGGAAATCGGCGTCGAGGAACCGGACCCGGGCCTCGCTGGAATGGGGAATGTCGTGAATGTTCATGGCGCTCTCGATGGCATGACTTAGCGCCGGCCGAACAGCTTTTCAATATCGGCGCGCTTGAGTTCGATGAAGGTCGGCCGGCCGTGATTGCAGGTGCCGGCGCCGGGCGTCGCCTCCATCTGGCGCAGCAGCGCGTTCATTTCCTCGGGGCGCATGACCCGGCCGGCACGCACCGAGCCGTGGCAGGCCATGGTCGAGGCGACCGCCGCGAGCCGGGCGTGCAGGGGATCGGCCGCGCCATCGCCGCCGCCAGCGGGCTCCAGCGTGTCGGCGAGATCGCGCACAAGGCCGGCCGCATCGGTTTCGCCGAGCATGGCCGGCGTGCCGCGCACCGCGACGGCGCCGGGGCCGAAGGGCTCGATGACAAGGCCGAAGCGGGCGAGCGTTTCGGCCTCACCGCACAGCGCCGCGGCGCGGTCCGGGTCAAGGTCGACGATCTCGGGAACCAGCAGCATCTGCGCGGGCAGTTCGCGGTCGGCCATGGCCGTCTTGAGCGCCTCGTAGACCAGACGCTCATGGGCGGCATGCTGGTCGACGAGCACCAGCGAATCGGCGGTCTGGGCGAGGATGTAGGTCGCATGGATCTGCGCGCGCGCCGCGCCCAGCCGATGGCTGCGGGCCGGACCGTCATCATCGCCCGTAGCGGCGCGTGCCGACGGGCCGGCATCGACGAGCGGGGCCTGACCGGTCTCGGCAAAGCCGCCGCCATCGAACGGGGCCTGCCAGCCGGCGGGCGGGCTTGCCCCGCCGCCATTGGCAAAGGCCGGCCGTTGCGGCGCGGCGGCGTCGCCGGGCACGAAGGCGGCGGCGAGCCGCCCGGCATCGCCGGTCGAGGGGCGCAGGCCCGTTTGCGTGAGCGCCTGGCGCACCGCGCCGACGATCAGCCCGCGCACCAGACCCGGATCGCGAAAGCGCACATCGGCCTTGGCCGGGTGGACGTTGACGTCGACCAGAGCCGGATCGATCTCGATGAAGAGCGCGGCCAGCGGATGCCGGTCGCGGGCCAGGAAATCGGCATATCCGCCGCGCAGCGCGCCCAGCAGCTGGCGGTCGCGCACGGGCCGGCCGTTGACATGGACGAACTGCATGCTCGCCGCGCCGCGGTGATAGCTGGGCAGGCTGACGAACCCCCAAAGGCGCACGCCCTCGCGCTCGGCCGCGATGTCGAGCGCGTTGTCGATGAAGTCCGCGCCCATCACCTGGGCGATGCGCTGCGCCGGCTCGACCGTCGCCGGCAGATCCAGCGTGGCGCGATCCGGCCCGGACAGCGCAAAGGCGACTCGCGGGCAGGCCAGCGCGATGCGGCGGACAACGTCGGTGATCGCCGCGTTCTCGGCGCGGTCGGTCTTCAGGAACTTCAGCCGGGCCGGCGTTGCAAGGAACAGATCGCGCACCTGGACGCGCGTGCCCGGATTGCAGGCGGCCGGGCGCGGCCCGCCCACCGCGCCGCCGTCGACGACGATCTCGGCGCCGTCGCCGCCGTCATGGCGCCGCGAGCGCAGCGACAGGTGCGCCACCGAGCCGATCGAGGGCAGCGCCTCGCCGCGAAAGCCGAGCGTTGCGATGGCATCGAGCCCGCCCTCGAGCTTGGAGGTGCAATGACGCGACACCGCAAGCGCCAGTTCCGCCGCCGCCATGCCATGGCCGTCGTCGATGACGCGAATCAGCGCCTTGCCGCCGCCGGCGGTGGCGATGTCGATGCGCCGGGCGCCCGCGTCGATGGCGTTCTCGACCAGTTCCTTGACGACGGAGGCCGGCCGCTCGACGACCTCGCCGGCGGCGATCCGGTTGACCACGACCTCCTGGAGACGACGGATTGCCATGGCCGCATGATAGGCCAATGCGCCCGCCTGCCCAATGGGGCGCCGCGGTCGCAGACGGCTTGATTATGAAAGTGCCACAGCTAATGTCGGCGGCGTCGACATGGCAGGGAGTGCGCAGCGATGGCAACTGGCAGGAATCGGGCCGCGGCGAGGGTGGCGGGCGCTGCGGCGCTCGCCGCGCTGGCAATGCTCGGCACGGTGGCGGCAGCGTCCGGCCAGGACGTGACGTTGCGGCTGCACCAGTTCCTGCCGCCGCAATCGACGGTTCCCGCCCAGCTTCTGGAGCCCTGGGCCGAGAAGATCGAGGCCGAATCGGACGGGCGCATCGCGATCGAGATCTATTCGGCGATGGCGCTGGGCGGCCGCCCCACGGAACTGGTCTCGCAGGTGCGCGACGGCGTGGTCGACCTCGTCTACACCCTGCCCGGCTACACGCCCGGTCTGTTCCCGCGGGTGGAGGTGTTCGAACTGCCGTTCACGGGCACGTCGGCCGAGGCGACCTCGCGTGCCTTCTGGGAGGTGTTCGAAACCGAAATGAAGGACACCGACTTCCGCGACTACCACATGATCGCGACCTGGGTGCACGGCCCCGGCGTCATCCATGCCAAGGGCGAAGGCGTCCGGTCGCTCGACAACATGGCGCGGCTCAAGCTGCGCGCGCCGACGCGGGTCACCAACAAGCTGCTGGGCGAGTTGGGGGCGACGGCGATCGGCATGCCGGTGCCGGCCATCCCCGAATCGCTGTCAAAGGGCGTCATCGATGGCGCCGTGGTGCCCTGGGAGGTGACACCCTCGCTGCGCGTTGCCGAATTGACCGAAACCCACACCGAGTTCGGCGGCGAGACGATGTTCTATACCGCCGCCTTCATCCTGGCGATGAACAAGCGCAGCTATGAGCGCCTGCCCGACGATCTGAAGGCGGTGATCGACGCCAATTCGGGCGGCGAGCTGTCCGGCGCCTGGGGCGCGGTGATGGAACAGTTCGACGCGCCGGCGCGCAAGATCGCCACCGATCGCGGCAACACGATCGTGCGCATCGAAGGCGAGGAGCTGGCCCGCTGGCAGGCGGCGGCGGCGCCGGTCATCGACGCCTGGATCGCCGAGATGGATGAAAGGGGCATCGACGGCGCCGCGCTCCTCGAAAAGGCACGCTCGGCTATCGAAAAATACAGCGCGACGAACTAGCTGGGTGGTTGTATTCGCATCCGCTTATATGCCAAGAAGGGCCATCGGAAAGGACCAAGCCACCATGTCGACCAACACCATGCCCGAAACCAGGCCGATCGATGACGGGTTCGCCGTCACCGGGCAGCTTCACCCCGATCAGATGACGGCCGTCGCCGAGGCCGGCTACAAGGGGCTGATCTGCAACCGCCCCGATGGCGAAGCGCCGGCCGAGCCGCAATACGAGCCGATCCGCGCCGCCGCCGAAGCCGCCGGCATGACCGTGCGCTACGTTCCGGTCTCCAACCAGGTCGGCATCACGCCGGACAATGTCCAGGCCATGCGCGCCGCGCTCGATGAACTGGACGGGCCGATCCTGGCCTATTGCCGCTCCGGCGCCCGCTCGGCCAAGCTCTACGAGATCGCCAAGGACTGAGCGGGAAGGGCCGAGCGGGAAGGGCCGAGCGGGCGGGCTGTACGGGACGGGCCGAGCGCGCCGGCGCTCACGTTCCGCAGAACGTGCGATGCACCACTTGGTGTGGCTCGGGCGGACTGACCAGTGGATCGTCCGGGCCGCGGTCGGCGAACGGGTTCGCCAGTTCGTCGACCAGTGCGCCGAAGGTCCCGAGCCTGCCGTCATAGGCGTCCGATATCGCCTCCTCGACCCGGTGGTTGCGCGGGATGATCGCCGGATTGCTCGCCTTCATGGCCACGATGCGGTCGGCGTCGCCCCTGCCCTCTCCGCCAAGGCGGGCGCGCCAGTCATCGAGCCATGAACGGGCGGCATCGGCGTTGGAGAAGTGCGCCACGAAGCCCTCGTCCGCGCCCGTCGGCGCGGCCGACAGCGCCGACAATGCACGGAAGGCGTTGGTAAAGTCGGCGCCGTCCTCGGCCATGAGCGCGAGCAGGGCCTTGGCGAGCGCCAGATCGCCGGGCTGACGTTCGGCAAGGCCGAGCTTGGCGCGCAGGATTGTCTCATAGGCCGTCTCGAAAGCGTCGGGATAGGCGTCGAGCAGGCCCTTTGCCACCTCGACGGCCGCCGCCTCCTCGTCGGCCAGCAACGGCACCAGCGACTGGGCGAGATTGGCCAGGTTCCATTGGCCGATCTGCGGCTGGTTGCCATAGGCATAGCGGCCGAACTGGTCGATGGAGCTGTAGACCGCGCCGGGATCGTACGCGTCCATGAAGGCGCAGGGCCCGTAATCGATTGTCTCGCCCGACAGCGTCGTGTTGTCGGTGTTCATCACGCCATGGATGAAGCCGATGCCGAGCCAGGCGGCGATGAGTTGCGCCTGGCGCTCGATCACGGCGGCCAGCATGGCGGCATAGGGATTGTCGGTCTGGCGCGCGGCCGGGTCGTGCCGGTCGATGACATGGTCGGCCAGCGTGCGCAGCGCCTCGACATCGCCCCTTGCGTAGAAATACTGGAACGTGCCGACGCGGATATGGCTGCCTGCCACGCGCGTCAGCACGCCGCCGGGCAGCCGGTCCTCGCGCAGCACGTGCTCGCCGGTCGTCACCGCGGCAAGCGCGCGGGTCGTCGGTACGCCAAGCGCGGCCATGGCCTCGGAGACGATGTATTCGCGCAGAACCGGGCCGAGCGCCGCCCGGCCGTCGCCGCGGCGAGACCAGGGCGTGGGTCCCGATCCCTTGAGCTGGATGTCGCGGCGTCGGCCGTTGCGGTCGACGACCTCGCCGATCAGCAAGGCGCGGCCATCGCCAAGCTGCGGCACGAAATTGCCGAACTGGTGTCCGGCATAGGCCATCGAGAGCGGCCTTGCCGTTTCGGGGAACCGGTTGCCGGCCAGCATGGCCACGCCGTCGGGCGAGGCAAGCCAGGACGCGTCAAGGCCCAGTTCGTCGGCCAGTTCGGCGTTGAGCCGGATCAGCGTCGGGGCCTTGACGGGCACCGGAGCCTGCAGCGTGTAGAAGCGCTGGGGAAGCTGGGCGTAGCTGTTGTCAAAATGAACGGTCATGGGCGCAAATCTAGACATGAACACTCCGCTTTGCCAGCGGCGCGTCTTCACATCGTCGCGCGCGCGCCGGGCAAATGCCGTGACAGCGGGCCGGCCATGCGTGTAAGCACCGGCCGACGCGAATTGGCGGATTGGTGAACCTATGACGGCCATTGACGGGCAGGTGCTGATCGAGGGCCGGCTGCGGCCGGCGCGCATCGAAATCGAGGACGGACGCATTGCGCGGATCGAGGAAACCGGGCGCGTCGGCGACCGGACCGTGCTGCCCGGCTTCGTCGACCTGCACTGCCATGGCGGTGGCGGCGCGGACGTGATGGAGGCGGGCGATGCGCCGCGCACCATTGCCCGGCAGCATGCGCAGAGCGGGACGACCGCATGGCTGGCCACGACCATGACCGCGCCCCTTGGCGACATCGAGGCGGCGCTGGGCGCCGTGGCCGAGGCGATGGCGGCGCCGGAGCCCGAAGCGGCGGCGATCGCAGCCGTGCATCTGGAAGGCCCCTTCATCAGCCGCGACAAGCTCGGCGCGCAGCCGGACTTCGTCGTGGACGGCGACATCGCGCTGATCGACCGGCTGATGGCGATCGCGCCGATCCGGGTCGTCACCTGCGCGCCCGAGGCCGATCCCGACGGCGCCATGACGCGCCATCTTTCGGGCCGCGGGGTGCGCGTGCAGATCGGCCATTCGTCCTGCGACTACGAGACGGCGGCGCGCTGCTTCGACAGCGGCCGGCACGGCGTCACCCATATGTTCAACGCCATGTCGCCGCTCCATCACCGGGCGCCGGGGATTGTCGGCGCGGCGCTGGCGCATGCATCCCATGCCGAACTGATCCCGGACCTCTTGCACGTTCATCCCGGCGCGATCCGCGCGGCGCTGCGGGCCATCCCCGGCCTTTACGCGGTGACCGACGCGACCGCCGCCGCGGGCATGCCCGATGGCGACTACCGGCTCGGCGCGCAGGCCGTGCGCAAATGCGGCAATGGCGTGCGGCTCGCCGACGGCACGCTGGCCGGCTCGAGCCTGACCATGTTCGAGGCGTTCACCAACCTCGTCTCGATCGGGCTGTCGGTGGCCGAGGCGAGCGCGCGGACATCGACCATCGCGGCGGACTATCTCGGGCTCGCCGACCGCGGGCGGATCGCCACCGGAGCGTTGGCCGACCTGGTGGTGCTCGATCGCGACCTGGCGCTGTCGGGCGTCTTTCTGCGCGGCCGGCCGCTCGAGAACGCGGGCTAGAGTATTACCGCGCGGGCTGTGCCGCGCTAGAGAACCGGCGCGTTGTCGATCCTCGAGAGCGTCTCGTTGACCTCGAAGATCATGCCGCGAATGTCCGAATAGCCAAAGCCCTTCAGCCGTTCGCTGTGCATTGCCAGATAGGCCTCGGCCTCGGGTCGGCCGGCAAAGCCGTAGACGCCGCCGGCACGGCCCTGGTCGCGATTTTCCGTCCAGTACTTGAAGACAAAGCCCGGTTCTGCGGCGATCGACTGCGCCAGCCCTTCCATGGCCTGCGCCATCTCATCGCCCCATGGCCCCTGATGGGGAAAGTCGACCTGAACCAGCGTGATCGCCATCTTGCTTCTCCCGATGTGGTCGTCAAACGGCCGGCGCGAGATCGTGGCCCGCGCCGGCAACGGATGTGTGTCGATCAGTTCAGGTCGAAGCGATCGGCGTTCATCACCTTGGTCCAGGCGGCGACGAAGTCGTCGACGAACTTGTCGGCCGCATCGTCCTGGGCGTAGACCTCGGCCAGGGCACGCAATTGCGAGTTCGAGCCGAACACCAGATCGACGCGCGTACCGGTCCACTTGACCTCGCCCGAGGCGCGGTCGCGACCCTCGAACAGATCGTCCGAGCCGTCCACCGGCACCCACTGGGTGCCCATGTCGGTCAGGTTGACGAAGAAGTCGTTGGTCAACTGCCCCGGCCTGTCGGTGAAGACGCCGTGGGGCGTGCCGCCATGGTTGCCGCCGATCACCCGCATGCCGCCGACGAGCGCCGTCATCTCCGGGGCGGTGAGCGTGAGAAGCTGGGCCTTGTCGACGAGCATTTCCTCGGCGGGCACGGTGTATTTGGTCTTCATGTAGTTGCGGAAGCCGTCGGCCTCCGGCTCGAGCACGGCAAAGGAGTCCGCGTCGGTCTGCGCCTCGGTGGCATCGGTGCGCCCCGGCGCGAACGGCACGGTGACGTTGCGGCCGGCATCCTTCGCCGCCTTCTCGATGGCCGCGCAGCCGCCCAGCACGATCAGATCGGCGAGCGAAATCTTCTTGCCGCCGGTCGCATCGGCATCGAACGCCGTCTTGATCGCTTCGAGCGTCTGCAGCACCCTTGCGAGCTGCTCGGGCTGGTTGGCCTCCCAGTCCTTCTGTGGGGCCAGGCGAATGCGGGCGCCATTGGCGCCACCGCGCTTGTCCGAGCCGCGGAACGTGGATGCCGAAGCCCAGGCCGTCTGGACCAGTTCGGCCACGCTCAGGCCCGAAGCGAGGATCTTCGCCTTCAGATCGGCAATGTCGGCCTCATCGACCAGCGCGTGGTCCACCGCTGGCACCGGGTCCTGCCAGATGAGGTCTTCTGCCGGCACTTCGGGGCCGAGATAGCGCGATTTGGGCCCCATGTCGCGATGCGTGAGCTTGAACCAGGCGCGGGCGAAGGCGTCGGCGAATTCGTCCGGGTTCTGATGGAAGTGGCGCGAGATCTTCTCGTAGTCGGGGTCCATGCGCATCGCCATGTCGGCGGTCGACATGATGATCGGCACGCGCCCTGAGGGGTCTTCGGGGTCGGGCGCCATGTCCTCGGGCGCCAGGTCCTTGGGCGTCCACTGCCATGCGCCGGCCGGGCTCTTGGTCAGCTCCCACTCATATTTGAACAGGACATCGAAATAGCCCATGTCCCAGCGGATCGGGTTCGGCGTCCAGGCGCCTTCCAGCCCCGAGGTGATGGTGTCGCGGCCCTTGCCGCTGCCATGGGTGGACAGCCAGCCAAAGCCCATCGCCTCGAGCGGCGCGGCCTCGGGCTCGGGGCCGACATGGGCAACGTCGCCGGCGCCATGGGTCTTGCCGAAGGTATGTCCGCCGGCGGTCAGCGCGACCGTCTCGTAGTCGTCCATGGCCATGCGCGCGAACGTCTCGCGAATGTCATGGGCCGAGGCGAGCGGGTCGGGATTGCCGTCCGGGCCCTCGGGATTGACGTAGATCAGGCCCATCTGCACGGCCGCGAGCGGGTTTTCCAGTTCGCGGTCGCCCGAATAGCGGCTCTGCTCATGGTCGGTGGTGGCGAGCCATTCGTCTTCCTTGCCCCAGTAGATGTCCTCCTCGGGCTCGTAGACGTCCTCGCGGCCGCCGCCGAAGCCGAACGTCCTGCCGCCCATGGATTCGATGGCGACATTGCCGGCCAGGATCATAAGATCGGCCCAGGACAGGGCGTTGCCGTATTTCTTCTTGATCGGCCAGAGCAGCCGGCGCGCCTTGTCGAGATTGCCATTGTCGGGCCAGGAGTTGAGCGGGGCGAATCGCTGCGTGCCCGAGCCGGCGCCGCCGCGCCCGTCGGCGATACGGTAGGTGCCGGCCGAGTGCCAGGCCATGCGGATGAACAGGCCGCCATAGTGGCCGTAATCGGCCGGCCACCAGTCCTGGCTGTCGGTCATCAGCGCATGCAGGTCCGCCTTGACCGCGGCGAGATCGAGCTTGCCGAAGGCTTCGGCATAGTCGAAGCCGGGCGCCATCGGGTTCGACAGCGCGGTGTTCTGGTGCAAGATCCGCAGGTTGAGCTGGTTCGGCCACCAGTCGCTGTTGGTGCGGACCGCGAAATTGGTGGCCCCGTGCATGACGGGACACTTGCCTGACTTTTCAACGATTGCGTCCATCGTTTCCTCCGATCGCGTCCATGGATTGGTATGGCGCCGTTATGGGAAATCGGCGGGGGAAAGCCAAGCAATTTTTGGAACGCTTCTAAAAACAGACGGTGCGACCCGACGGCGCAGGGCTGCCCGGTGCGCTGGGGCCAGAGCACCGCCTTGCGAACTGCCGCATCCGGCAACGACGCTTGCATCGCCCCGGCCGGGCCGGCAGACTGCCCAGCCGGACCGGGTCGCCGCAAGTCAGGGATGCCACGCCAATGCGCAAGACACTGAAGATCCTCCACACGCTCGGCTCGTGCGGGCTGATCGGCGGGCTGGGCGCCATTATGGTGATCCTGCTGGTTGCGCCGCAGGATACGCCGGGCGCCTATGCCGACATGCGCCAGACGATATCGGCGGTCAGCACCTGGGTGCTGGTGCCCTCGCTGGGCGTCGCGCTGGTCTCGGGCCTTCTGGCGATGTCCGTGCATGCACCGTTCGCCGACAAGGGCTGGGTGTGGCTGAAGGCGGCGATGGGCATATTGATGTTCAAGGGCGTGCTGACGGTGATCGTCGCCGAGGCCAACTACACGGCCGCCCTGGCCGAACGCATCGCACGGGGCGAAGCGCTGGCCGCCGCGCTCGAGACCGAACTCGCCTATGAATGGGCGGCGCTGTGGACGGTCATGGCGCTGTCGGTGGCCAATGTGGTGCTCGGCGTCTGGCGGCCCATTTTCGCGCGGCGCAGACAGGCGCGGGCGCGACCGGCAGCCCATCGGAACGCCGAACCCGGCGCGGCACAGCCGACCGAGGCGAACGGCATCCGCAAGGCGGCGTGAGGGCCGGCCTGGCGCGGACAGCCGGGCGGATGGCGATGATGGGAGAAGCCGAACTAACGTCGCGGTTTGACTAGCCAATTCAGACGAATCGGAGTGACGGTCCGATTCAGTGGGGACAGTTCAATCGGCGCCGTTCAGCCCGCGCGCCATTGATGTCGGATCGCATTGTTTCCTCATTGTGCATACGTGCGTCACGCTCGATTTCCGCGCGCAGTTCTGCGATCTTTGCTTGCGCCAACTGATTGCGTGCCAAGGCCAAATCTGCGCGCGCAGCGATGCTGGCACCAGCGGCGCCGGCTCTGGGCCAACCGGGTGGGGCGACGCGGCCGCCAGAGGCCGCTGCGGCCGCTGCCACCTCGAGACGCTTGAGGCGCCTTTCGAGACGACGCACCTCGTCTCCAGCGCGCCGCAACGCTCTTCGTGCAGCGCGCGAGGCGCTATGCGTCTGCGGAAGTTCGCGGTGCCATCGGTCGATCATACCGGCGGGGCCGCGGCATCGGTTGGCTTTGAGTTCGGTTGTGCTAGCGTCCATCGACGGTCTGCTTGGGGTTCAGCCGATGCTCTCACACCTCCGATTTGGTTGGATAAGTTCTCGATGCCTCGGTGCGACGGCGGTCGCCCTGGCGGTCTTGATCCAGCTTGCCCAGGCGGCGCCCTTTCGTGCCGAGCCAGCCCATGGCCGCCCCCATCTCGCGGCCTTTCCGGCAACTCCCTTTTCCGCGCTCGACTGGAACACGCAGATGTCCGTGCTCGATGTGCCGTCCGAGGATTGCGGCAAGAGGACCGATGTTCTGATCGAAGCCTACATAAGGCAACATCCGCATTTCAGCGGCGCTCAGGACGACGCCGAATGGCGCCGGACCTGGCTCGAAGA
The DNA here is from genome assembly GCF_030732865.1 of Roseitalea sp. MMSF_3546. Classification (GTDB taxonomy): domain Bacteria; phylum Pseudomonadota; class Alphaproteobacteria; order Rhizobiales; family Rhizobiaceae; genus Roseitalea. The sequence goes on along the minus strand of NZ_JASHKB010000013.1, from coordinate 79,404 downwards.
CATCGGCTTGACAACCTATGTCGTCGTGCTCGGATGCCATTTTGCCAATCCGATCCTGGACCGGCTGTACCCGCTGCCGCTGGAATGGCTGGACATCAACAGCGGATTGCCGGTCTGGTGTGGACGATGGTCCGGGCGCGTTGTCGATCCGGAGCTTCGGCAGATCGTCAAGGAGATGATCCCGCTGGTGATGCGCTATGAGGTTCCAAGGCTGGTGGACACCGTCATCGGAGCCACACAGCAGCATCGCGAACTGGGTCTGGATGCGTTCTTCGCACTCAATCCGGACGTTGCGCTCTATCTGGTCGAACGTCGCACCCGTCTGTTCGCCGAGGGCGCCGCCGTGCGCGAATTCACCTTCGGCGATCGCGAAACGAGCGATGGCCTGTTCCTGAAAAGCATCCCGCGCCAACGTCGTGCCGCGGTGATGGCGGCCGTCGAAACCGGCGACTACCAATCGATATTGGACACGACGGCCGAATGCATGACGCGCGAGGCGTTCCTCGACTCGGTCGGCGCACGATGAAGCCGGCGCCGCACGGCCCAGGCGCCGGCAACCCCCTCACGCCCCGCCCGGATAGTTCGGGCTTTCGCGGGTGATCGACACGCCATGGGCGTGGCTTTCGCGCAGGCCCGAATTGGTGATGCGCACGAAGGTCGCCCGGTCGCGGAATTCGGCAAGGCTGGCGGCGCCGACATAGCCCATCGCCGCGCGCAGGCCGCCGGCCATCTGGTGCAGAACGCCGGCGACCGGTCCCTTGTAGGGCACCTGGCCCTCGATGCCCTCGGGCACCAGCTTGAGCGTATCGCGGACCTCGGCCTGGAAATAGCGGTCGGCCGAGCCGCGCGCCATCGCGCCGACCGAGCCCATGCCGCGATAGGCCTTGTAGGACCGTCCCTGATGCAGATAGACCTCGCCGGGGCTCTCGTCGGTGCCTGCCAGCACCGAGCCGACCATGACGGCCGAGGCGCCGGCGGCCAGCGCCTTGGCCATGTCGCCCGAAAGCTTGATGCCGCCATCGGCGATCACCGGAACGCCGTGCCGGGCACCCTCCTCGGCCGCCGCCAGCACGGCGGTGAACTGCGGCACGCCGACGCCGGCGACGACGCGCGTGGTGCAGATCGAGCCCGGCCCGATGCCGACCTTGACCGCGTCGGCACCCGCATCGACCAGCGCCTTGGTGCCCTCCGCGGTGGCGACATTGCCGGCGATGATGCGCACCGCGTTGGACAGCGTCTTGACCTTGCCGACCGTTTCGATGACCCGCGCCGAATGGCCGTGGGCGGTGTCGACGACGATCAGGTCGACGCCGGCGTCGATCAGCCGCTCGGCGCGGGCGATGGCGTCCTCGCCGACGCTGACGGCGGCGCCCACGCGCAACCGGCCGGCGGCATCCTTGGCCGCATGCGGGTTGAGCTGGGCCTTTTCCATGTCCTTGACGGTGATCAGGCCGACGCAGAAGCCGCGCTGATCGACCACCAGCAGCTTTTCGATGCGGTGCTGATGCAAGAGCCGCTTGGCCTCGTCCTGCTCGACATTCTCGCGCACGGTGACCAGGTTGTCGTGCGTCATCAACTCGCGCACCTTCTGGTCGGGATCGGACGCAAAGCGCACATCGCGATTGGTCAATATGCCGACCAGCCGGCCCGGCTTCTGGCTGCCGATGCCGGCCTCCTCGACCACGGGAATGCCCGAAATGCGATGCGCCCGCATCAGCGCCTTGGCGTCGGCGAGCGTGGCGTCCGGCCCGATGACGACCGGGTTGACCACCATGCCGCTTTCGAACTTCTTGACCTGGCGAACCTCTTCGGCCTGCTCGTCGGCATCGAGATTGCGGTGGATGATGCCGATGCCGCCGGCCTGCGCCATGGCGATGGCCAGGCGCGATTCGGTGACCGTATCCATCGCCGCCGACACGATCGGCAGGGACAGTTCGATGTCCGCCGCGATGGTGGTGCGGATGTCGGTGTCGGTGGGCAGCACCGCCGAGGCGCCGGGCTGCAGCAGCACGTCGTCGAAGGTCAGGGCATAATCGCCGCTGGCCGATTGAATGATGGTCGCCATCGCGAAATCCCGCCTGTGGGCGCGCGAAGTGCCGCGCCGCCCGGTCACGTTGGCAGTGGCCCGTATCACGGCCGGCACGATCGCAAAAGGGCCATCGCGCCGATTGACACGGGTTTCATCACGATATAACTAGAAATATAGTTTTATAGGAGCTTGCGATGGACATCGAACAGGCCGCCCAGGGCTTTGCCGCGATCGGCTCGGAGCCGCGCCTCGAGGTGTTGCTGCTGCTGGTCAAGGCCGGCCCGCAAGGCCTGACCGTGGGCGATATTCAGGCGCGCACGGCGATGGCCGCCTCGACGCTCGCCCACCATCTGCGATTTCTGGCTTCGGCCGGCCTGATCGAACAGGAGCGGCAGGGCCGGTCGGTGTTCAACCGCGCCCGGTTCGACCATCTCGAGCGCCTCGGCGGCTATCTGCTCGAGGAATGCTGCGCCGACAGCGCCGCCAACGAGGAAAACGCGGCATGAGCACCCTCGACCAGGCAAGCGGCACGCCGCCCGCATCGGCCCGCACCACCAATCCGCTCGCCGTGCTGGCGACGCCCTGGGCGATCGTCGTGGCGGTTCCGCTGATCGTCTCCTTCGCCGATCCGGGACGGTTCGACGCGATCGTGGCGTTCGCGGCGAGCGCCTTCCTGAACACCCTGCCCTATATCGCCTTTGCGGTGATCCTGATCGCCTGGCTGAAGGCGGCCGGCGCGGAAGCGGCCATCGGCCGCGCCTTTGAGGGGCGCGAGACCCGCGCCATCGTGCTGGCCGCCCTGTTCGGCGGGCTGGCCCCGTTCTGCTCGTGCGAGGTGATCCCGTTCATCGCCGGGCTGCTCGCGGTCGGCGCGCCGCTGTCGGCGATCATGGCGTTCTGGCTGGCCTCGCCGCTGATCGACCCGCCGACGCTGCTGATCACCGCCGCCGCGCTGGGCTGGCCGTTCGCGATCGGCAAGGCGGTCGCCGCGGTCGGCCTCGGGCTGGCGGGCGGGTTCATCGTCAAGGCGCTGACGGCGGGCGGCCTGTTCGCGTCCGTTTCGCGCGGCACCGTGCGCAAGGGCTGCGGCTGCGGCCCCTCGCCGTTCGACGGCCGGCCCGTCTGGCGGTTCTGGGCCGAGGGGCACCGGACCGACATCTTCAGCGCCGAACTGCGCGCCAACGCCGCCTTCCTCGCGCAATGGCTGGCGCTGGCCTACGTGCTCGAAGCGCTGCTGGTGACCTATGTGCCCGCCTCGCTGATCGCCGGCCTCGTCGGCGGCGAGGGGCTCGGGCCGATCGTCGTCTCGGCGCTGGTCGGCATGCCCGCCTACCTCAACTCCTATGTCGCCCCGCCGCTGCTGGCTGGCCTGACCGAACAGGGCATGAGCGACGGCGCGGCGATGGCGTTCCTGATCGCCGGCGCGGTCAGCTCGATCCCCGCAATGGCCGCGGTCTGGTCGCTGGTGCGCGCGCCGGTGTTCGCGACCTATCTGACGCTGGGCGTGACCGGCGCGATCGTCTCGGGCGTGATTTTTCAGATGGTGGTGTGAGGCGGTGGAGGTGCGGCGGGTTTCGGGCCATCGCAGACACCCGGCCCATGGCCGCCATCGCAGCACCGGCAGCAGACGCCGGGCCTCACCCCCTGCCCTTGAAACCCTTGGCCAGCAGATAGAGCTCCACGGACTCGGCGCGGCTGGCGTCGGGCTTGACGTGGATCACCTTTCCGAAGTGGTGCTTCAGCCGGTCGAGCAGCGCCTTTTCGGTGCCGCCCTGGAAGGTCTTGGCGAGGAAATGGCCACCGGGCTGCAGCACCGCGATGGCGAACTCGGCCGCCACCTCGACCAGATGCATGGTGCGCATGTGATCGGTCTGGCGGTGGCCGACCGTCGGCGCGGCCATGTCGGACAGCACCACGTCCGGCGCGCCGCCGAGCGCGGCGATCAGCCGGCCCGGCGCGTCGTCGTCGAGAAAATCCATCTCCAGCACGGTGACGCCCGGCACCGGGTCCATGCCCAGATAGTCGATCGCCGCCACCAGCGGCTTTTCGGGCGTCGAGCCGGTGCGCTCGACCGCCACCTGGGACCAGCCGCCGGGCGCCGCGCCCAGATCGATCACCCGCGCGCCCCTCGTCAGGATGGCGTGCTTGTCGTCGATCTCGCTGAGCTTGTAGGCGGCGCGCGAGCGCATGCCCTCGCGCTTGGCGCGCTGCACGTACGGGTCGTTGAGCTGGCGCTCGATCCAGCGCCGCGAGGACGGCTTGAGCTTCTGCTTGCGCCGCACATGCTGGTTGACCGAGCGGCCGGGCGATCGCGCGCCGCGCCGGCTCATGACGGCCCGCCGCTCCGGTTCACGCGGCCGCGCCGGTAGCGCGTGCGCCGCCACACGCCGTCGGCGTTCATCATCTCGGTCAGCAGCCCCTCGCGCAGGCCGCGGTCGGCGACGCGCAACCGTTCGGCCGGCCAGACATTGCGGATCGCCTGCAGGATGGCGCAGCCGGCGAGCACCAGGTCGGCGCGGTCGCGGCCGATGCACGGATTGGCCACGCGCTCGTCGAAGGACCAGGACAGAAGCTGCGCGTTGACCGCGTCGACCTGCCGCGCATCCATCCACAGCCCGTCGACGCGGCGCCGGTCGTAGCGCCGCAGGCCCAGATGGATGCCGGCCAGCGTGGTCACCGTGCCCGACGTGCCGATCAGGTGGAAGGAGGAATCGCCGGCGCCCGGCAGGCGCTCGCGCGCGGCGAAATCGGCGAGCATGTCCTCGGCATGGGCGGTCATGGTGGCGAACAGATCGGCGTCGATATGGCGGCCGCCGAAGCGCTCGGCCATGGTCACAACGCCGACGGGCAGCGAGGTCCAGGCGGTGATGTGATCGGCGAGCCGGCGCGAATGGGCGTTGCGTAGATCGATGAGCGCGATCTCCGACGATCCGCCGCCGATGTCGAACAGCACCGTCGCGCGGGCGGCACGGTCGACCAGCGATCCGCAGCCGGCGACGGCCAGGCGGGCCTCGGTGGCGCGGTCGACAATCTCCAGATCAAGGCCGGTCTCGGCGCGCACGCGCTCGAGGAACGCCGCGCCATTGGCGGCCGACCGGCAGGCCTCGGTGGCGATCAGCCGCGTGCGCTCGATCGGCCGGGCCGTGAGCTTGTCGCGGCAGGCGCTCAGCGCGCCGAGCGCGCGGTCCATGGCCGCATCGGACAGCCGGCCGGTGACGCTCAGCCCCTCGCCCAGGCGCACGATGCGCGAAAAGGCGTCGATGACGCGAAAGGCGCCCGGCCGGGTCGGCACGGCGACCAGCAGCCGGCAATTGTTGGTGCCCAGATCGAGGGCGCCATAGGCGGTGGCGGGCCGGCGGTGCGCGGCGGGGGCCGGCGCGGCGATGGCGTTGGCTGCCCTTGCGCGGCCGGCCTCGCCGGAGCCGGGTTTGCCGACCTCGGTCGACGGTGCGCCGATGGAACCCTCGCGCGGCGGCCCGGCCGCCGGGGCCGCCGCCTGGCGGGCGCCCTTGATCGGGGCGGCGGCCGATGCGTCCCCGGGCCGCCCCGGCCGGCTGGCGTTGCGGTTCGCACCGTGCCCGGCGCCGCTGCCCTGCGCGGCCGCGTGGGACGGCGCATTGGTCGAGCCGGCGCCACGGCGGCGTCGGCGGCGCGAGCCGCGCTTGGACGGACGCTTGGCAAATGGCCCGGCCTGGCCGATCTTGCCGGAGGCGGCTTCGTGCGGTTCACCAGGGCTGTCGGCGTCGCCCGGCGGGCGATCGGCGGCTCCCTCGCCAGGCGGCGGCGTTTCGGGCGATGTCCGATGAGGCGCCGCGCCGTTTGGCTCGCCCGGCCATGCGGACGCGTTCGTGCGGCCGGCCTCGCCGGTCGACGTCTCGGCACCCGTCTTCGGAGAGGGGCCATGGTCGGATCCGTCCGCGGCGGTGCCCGGACCGGGACGGGACACTCGGCCTGTTTGGGACGGCGCGCCGCCCTGTCCAGGCTTGGTCACGTTCGTTCTCCAGCATGGCGCTGCCACGATGGGGCGCGCAGCATGCACAAGATTTGCGTTGCCGAAAGGGTAACAGCGCAAGGGCCAAAGACCAAGCCGAAATCGGCGCGGCCGATTTGCATTCGGCGCCGAACCGCCATATATGGCGACGTGGCGGAGGGCCGCGCACGCGGCGCGGCGCCACCGGCTCGGCGCATGGGGAATAGGTTAACGGTAGACCCGCGGACTCTGACTCCGTTAGTCCTGGTTCGAATCCAGGTTCCCCAGCCAGCCACCGCCAATTATGGCCCTGCCACCCGCCGTGCCTTTCAACGACACGCCATCGCCTGCGTGTGCGAGACGATGCTGGAGTTGGCCGGGCCTTCGCTTCGGCATGCGGCGACGCACCGCCATGTCGCGGACAATGGCGGCGGTGCGGCCGATCTTCCCACGGCCTGTCTTTCAAGCCTGGGGCGGCCGGCCCGGAGGGCGGCGCCCGTCACAAAGGCGTCCATCCGGGTGCGGGCTCTAATTGCGTTCGACCGGCCGCGAGCGCATGCGGCGCGCCGTCTCGCGCTCGGCCCGCTTGCAGCGCATCGGCGGCAGGCCCCGGTCCATCAGCTCCATGTCCTCGAGAACCATGTCGCCCATCTGCCTGAAGGCGACGTCGAGCGCCCCGGCACGATGGGCCGAACGCAGCAATCCGTCCAGGCGCCGCGCGCGGTGATCGGCCGGTAGCGGCTCCTGCGGGAAGACGTCGCTGGCGGCGACGATATGGCCCCGCTCGACCGCGTCCAGCAGCGCGTCGAAGTCGACGACGTCGGCGCGGCTGAGCAGTATCAGCGCCGCTCCGGGACGCATCCGCGCGAACGCTTCGGCGCCCAGAAACCCGCGGTTCTCCGTGGTCACCGCGGCCATGACGAAGATGTGGTCGGACTGCTCGAGCACCTCGTCCAGGCGCGCCGGCACCACCTGTTGGTCTTCGAGAATAGACGGCGGCAACCATGGATCGTGCACCCTGATGTTGCACCGAAACCCGGTCAGCAGCCGGTTCAGCGCCCGGCCGAGATCGCCGAACCCGACGATCCCCACATCGGCGCCCGTCAGAAGGCGCGCGCGCGCATTGCCCTCACCGCCCCATCTTTCCGTGCCGTTCCGGAAATCGACGTCCGCTGCGGTGATGCCGCGCGCCAGATCGAGCGCCATGCCAAGCCCGATCTCGGCCACCGGCACCGCAAACACCGCGCCGGTCGTCACCACGTGGATACCTCGGGCGAACAGTTCGTCATAGGGCATGTTGTCGAGCAGGTTGGATTCGACATTCAAGACGGCGCGCAGCGCGGTCATCCTGGCCAGCGTGGCGGACGGAATCGGCGGCTGGCCGAGAACGTATCGGGCTTGGGCGAGCACGGCCTCGTCGAGCGCGGCGACGTCGTCGGCGCTGGTTTCGACCAGTTCGTAGCGCGCGCGCAGGTCAGCCAGCCTGTCCGGCGTGAAGATCAGGTCCAGTGTGCGCGGCTCGGGCGCGCAGATCACGAGCGGCTTGGCGGCAGATGTCATGGCGGCCCCTCCCGTTGCAAAATGAATCGATTTACTTCCGCTGTAAACCGATTTATCGTCTCGCCCGGAACATGGAACGCCGGGTCCATGGAAGGGAGGCCATGTCGGGCATCAGCGATCAACGGCGCGCCACGATTCACGATGTGGCCCGCTGCGCAGGCGTTTCGGCCGCAACGGTGTCGAAGGTGCTGCGCGGCGTGTCCTCGGTCAGGGCCGAGAACGCCCGGCGCGTGCGCGATGCGGTCGACCGCCTCGGCTACCGGATGGATCCGCTCGCCTCCGGCCTGCGCAACGAACAGCGCCGCATCATCGGCGCGGTCGTGCCCGATCTCAAGAGCCCGTTCTTCGGCGCCCTGGTCACCGGCCTTGAAAGCGCCGCCGAGGCGGCCGGCTACACAATGATCGTCGCCAGTTCGCGCGAGAGCGAGACGCGCGAAGCCGATCTGGTGGCGCGCATGAGCGATTGGCGTGTGGCGGGCACGATCCTGGCGCCGGTGCGCTCGGAGAGCGGGCTGGGCGCGCAGCGCATGCGCGCGCTCGACATGCACGCCGTCCTCGTCGACCGGGCCTCGGCCAACGATCGTTTCGACACCGTCGCGGCCGACAATTACGCCGCCTCATGCGGCGTCGCCGACCTCCTGGTCGGCGACGGACACCGCCATGTGTTGCTGCACGGCGCGACGCGGATCTCCAAGGCCGTGCGCACCCGACTTGAAGGGTTCACGGCCCGCGCCACCGCGCTCGACCCCCGGGTGCGCATCGACACATTGCTGTCCGACGACGCTGTGGACGTACAGCGCCTCGCGATCAGCGCCTATTTCGACACTCCCAAGGCCGACGCACGCGCCACGGCGGTGTTTTCGCTGTCGCAGCATTCCACGCTTCTCGTGCTGGCCGAGCTGCGTCGGCGCGCGATCCGCGTCCCCGACGAGGTCGCACTGGTCGGCTTCGACGATGCCGAATGGATGCAGACGACCTGGCCTTCGATCACGGCGGTCGCCCAGCCGGTCGATGCGATCGCCGAACGCGCCGTGCATGTCCTGCTGGCCAGGATCGAAGGCACGACCGGCGGCTATCCGGTTCAGCATTTGGAACCTTGCGTTCTGCACGCTCGCCAGTCCGGCGGGTCGGCAGACGAGCCGTCACGTCACGTCGGTGGCGGCTGACGACGACGAAATGGTGCATACAGGAGGAGAAAACCATGCCCAGAAAGACACCAACCGCCATGTTCGGCGCGGCGGCCGTCGCGATGATGCTCGTCGCCGGCCCGGCCCAGGCCGACGGCGAGTATGGCATTTTGATGAAGACCCTGGCCAACCCGTTCTGGGGCGCGATGGGCCAAGGCGTCGAAGACGGCGCGAAGGAGGCCGGCGTCGACTACTTCATGCAGGCGGTCGAGAGCGACCAGGCCGCCGAAAGCCAACTCAATGTCTGCAACACGATGCTGCAGCGCAACCCGGTGGCGATGATCACCGCGGCAATCAGTTCGACGAACCTGCTGCCCTGCCTGAAGTCGGCGCAGGATGCCGGGATCAAGATCGTCGACCTGGACGGCAATCTCGACCCGGCGATCCTCGAGGCCGAGGGTATCGACATCACCTTCCGCATCGGCTCGGACAACGTGCTGGCCGGAGCGCAGGGCGCCGAATTCATGGTCAGCCAGCTCGGGGCCGACGCGACCGGTCCCGTCCTCGTCATCGAGGGGCTTTCGGGCAACATCACCGGTCAGATGCGCGCCGAGGGCTTCGCCGAAAGGCTGGGCGAACTGGCGCCCGGACTTGAGATCGTCGCCTCGCTGCCCGGCGACTGGGATCGCGGCAAGGCCGCCAACATCACCAACGACATCCTGACCCGCAATCCCGATCTGGTCGGCATTTTCGCGGCCAATGACGGCATGGCGCTCGGCGCCGTCGAAAGCGTGTTCGCAGCCGGCAAGGGCGGCGAGGTCGTCATCATCGGCGTCGACGGAAATTCGGACGCGGTCAAGTCGATCCAGGACGGCCGGCTGACCGCTTCGGTGGCGCAGCTTCCCTATCTGGTCGGCAAGCAGGCGGTCGAGACCGTCAAGATGGCCGTCGAAGGCGAGGAGGTCGAGGAAAGCATCATCGTGCCGACGCTCGTGCTGACCAAGGACGTCATGGACGCAGGCACCGAGCCTCTGCTCGAATACGTCAAGTGATCCCGGCCCGGCGGGGGCCGATCGGCCCCGCCGGGATTGAACCGCATTCGCCGCCGCGCGCCTGGCGCGGCAAACGCGCCAATGGCGAGAACTCCATGGCTTCGACCGAACCGAGAGTGAAACTGCCCGCGCGCGGCCTCTGGAGCCGCGTGCAGGCACGCTCCATCGAACAATTGCACATCCGCCTGGAAAGCCTGGTCGTGCTGATCGCGCTGGCGATGCTCATGGCGATCCTGTCGCCGTTCTTCCTGTCGGTCAGCAACTTCCTGAACATCCTGCTGGCGACATCGACGATCGGCGTGCTGGCGATCGCCGCGACCTTCGTGCTCAGCTCCGGAGGCCTGGACCTGTCGCTGGGCTCGGTGCTCGGCCTGTCCGGCGTCGTCGGCGCCGCGGTCGCCGTCAAGCTCGGCGCGCCGATGCCGATCGCCGTCCTGGCGACGATCGGGGCCGGTGCCCTTGCCGGGCTGGTCAACGGCCTGATCATCACCCGGGCCTACGTGCCCGCCTTCATCGTCACGCTCGGCATGCTCGGCATCGCCCGCGGTCTCGCCCTGATCATCTCCGACGGGCGGGTCATCTACGGGTTGCCGCAGGCGATGGTCTATCTCGGCCAGGGCCGCCCGTTCGGCATCCCGATGCCGGTGATCATCTTCATCGTCACGGCGATCGTCATGCACGTGGTGCTCGCCTACACACGGTACGGGCGCCACACGCTGGCGATCGGCGACAACGAGAACGCCGCCCGCACCGCCGGGATCAATGTCGATTTCCATCGTCTGACGCTCTACACGCTCTCGGGCGCCCTGGCGGGGCTGGCCGGACTGCTGTTCGCCACGCGGATCAATTCGGGCGACCCGACCGCCGGCATCACCTATGAGCTGACCGCGATCACCGCCGCGATCATCGGCGGCACGAATCTTTTCGGCGGGCGCGGCTCGATACTGGGCACGATGATCGGCGCGCTGATCATGGGCGTGCTGCAGAACGGCCTGAACCTGCTGGCGGTGCAAAGCTACTACCAGCAGATGGCCATCGGCGCGGTCCTGATCCTGGCGGTGTTCATCGACCAGTTCCAGGTCCGCAAGGAGAGCCGGGTATGAGCCTTCTCGCCGTCACCGGCATCCGCAAGAGCTTCGGACCCGTCGACGTGCTTCACGGCGTCGACTTCAAGGTCGATGCCGGCGAAGTGGTCGGGCTTGTCGGCGACAACGGCGCGGGAAAGTCGACGCTGATGAAGATCGTCACCGGCATGTATTCGGCCGACGCGGGAGACGTGGCGCTGGAGGGCGAATCGATCCTCGGCAAGACGCCCGGAGAGCGGCGGGCGCTCGGCGTCGAGATGATCTATCAGGATCTCGCGCTCGCGCGCCAGCAGGACGTCGCCGCCAACATCTTTCTGGGACGCGAGCCGGTGCGCACGCTGATGGGCATGAAATTCGTCGATCGGCTGACCATGAAACGCCAGGCGCAGGCGATGATCGACAGGCTGGGCGCCAAGCTGCCGGCGATCAACCGGCCGGTCGGGTCGTTCTCGGGCGGCCAGCAGCAGTCGGTCGCCATCGCACGCGCGCTGACCTTCAACCCCAAGATCGTCATCATGGACGAGCCGACGGCGGCGCTGGCCGTGCGCGAGGTGCAGGGCGTTCTCGACCTGATCCGCCAACTGCGCGAGGAGGGAATCGGCGTGATCCTGATCTCGCATCGGCTCAACGACGTTCTTTCCGCCACCGATCGGATCGTCGTCCTGCACCACGGGCGTGCGGCCGCCAACCTGACCACGGCCGAGACCAACATGGCCGAAGTCGTCTCCGCGATCGTCGGCGGATCGGACATGGTCGAAGCCGCGGCACACGAAGCGAGAGCCTGAGCATGGCCAGGCTCGGACTGCATACATTTGCCGCCGCACCCAAATGGGATGTCGCGGCCATGGATGTGCTGCTGCCCAGGCTGCGGGCACACCGCGTCCGGGTTCTGGAGATCCCGCTGCTGGACCCCGCCGAGATCGACGTCGCCGAAACCCGAGCCTTTCTCGCCAGAAGCGAGATCGAGCCGGTCTGTTCGCTCGGCATTCCGCCCTCCATCGACGTGATTTCCGACCCGGATAAGGGCCTTGCCTTTCTCGAACCGGCCTTCGACGTGGCGAGCGCCATCGGCGCGTTTGCCCTTTCGGGCGTGACCTATGGCACCATCGGCCGAACCTCGGGCGCCCCGCGCACGCGGGACGAATTCGACGGAACCGTTCGCTTCATCGCGCGCGCCGCCGCGCGCGCCCGCTCTTTCGGGTTGAAGCTGGGGATCGAGCCCTGCAACCGCTACGAGACCCACATCATGAACACCGGTGCCGACGCCCGCGCCTATTGCGAGGCGGCGGGCGCGGACAACGTCTTCATCCACCTCGACACCTACCACATGAACATCGAGGAAGTGTCCTTCGCCCAGGGCCTTGCGGATTGCGGCCCGTTTCTGGGATATGTCCACCTGTCGGAGAGCAACCGCGGCACGCCCGGAGCCGGAACGGTTCGGTGGGACGAGGTCTATCGCGTCCTGGCGCAGATCGGGTTCGACGGGATCACGACGCTGGAGAGCATGAACCAGGTCCACCCGGCCATCGCGTCGGCTCTGGCGATCTGGCGCCCGGTCGCCGACAATCCCGATGCCGTCATCGACCGGGGCCTGCCGTTCCTGCTGCGCATGGCACAAGAGGCCGGGTTCGACTATGAGTGATGGCGCCGCCGCCGACCTGGCCGCGCAAATCGAGGCGCTCGCCGATGGCGATCGTCGCCGCCTGGTTGCCATCGCCGGACCGCCGGGATCGGGAAAATCGACACTGGCCGAGGCGGTGGTCGCGCGTCTGCTCGGGCGCGGGGTCGCGGCGGTCCAGATGCCGATGGACGGCTTTCACCTGGACAATCGCCTGCTCGAACCGCGCGGCCTGTTGCCGCGCAAGGGCGCCCCCGAGACGTTCGACTTTGCAGGGTTCGCCGCCACGCTCGGCCGGATCCGAACCGAGCCGTCGGTGATCGTGCCGGTCTTCGACCGGTCGCGAGAGATCGCGATCGCAGGCGCCGCCGAAATCCGCGCCGAGACGCGCATCGTCGTTGTCGAGGGCAACTATCTGTGTCTGGACGAAGCCCCCTGGCGCGACCTGGCACCGCTTTGGGATCTGTCGATCTTCCTCGACGTGCCGATGCCGGAGCTTGAACGTCGCCTGCTCGCACGCTGGCGCGGCCATGGCTTCGGTCCGCAGGCGGCCAGAGACAAGGCGCTTGGCAACGACCTCCCCAACGCCGAAAGGGTCAAGCGTTCGCTCGGGCCCGTCGACCGCGTCATTCGCTCGTGACGACCGGCCGTGGCCGGACCGCTCCCACTGCCGGCAATTTAGGCGCTGCACAATAAAGTGGCGATTGCGCCGCCCGCCTTGCGCCGGGGCCGCGGCAGATCCGGTCGGGCCCGTCCATCGCCGTTGCCCGCAAGGCGATGAAAACACGGCGCATATCGTCCAGACGCCGTTTCGACTCGCGATCTGGCACGCGTGTTGCGTTGCGGAATGCGTTTTGTCCATTTCATGGAGCGTCCACCGTGACCAGACCCCACAAGACCCATTCATTGCCGTTCGCACTGCCATTGGCATGTGCACTTGTCGCCACCACAGCGCTGGCCGGCGTCGCGCAGGCGCAGGAGGAGCCCATCAAGGTCGGGATCCTGCACTCGCTGTCGGGCACGATGGCGATCTCGGAGACCACGCTGAAGGACACGGTCGAGATGCTCATCGACCAGCAGAACGAAAAGGGCGGCCTGCTGGGCCGGCCGATCGAGGCGGTGGTCGTCGATCCGGCGTCGGACTGGCCGCTGTTCGCCGAAAAGACGCGCGAACTGCTCACCGTCGAGGAGGTCGACGTCATTTTCGGCTGCTGGACGTCGGTCAGCCGCAAGGCGGTGCTCCCGGTGCTCGAGGAACTCAACGGCCTTCTGTTCTATCCGGTCCAGTATGAGGGCGAGGAGAGCTCGAAGAACGTGTTCTACACGGGCGCGGCGCCCAATCAGCAGGCGATCCCGGCGACGGACTATTTCCTCGAGGAACTGGGGGTGGAGAAGTTCGCGCTGCTCGGCACCGATTACGTCTATCCGCGCACCACCAACCGCATCCTCGAGCAGTATCTCAAGGACAAGGGCATCCCCGAGGAAGACATCTTCGTCAACTACACGCCGTTCGGCCATTCGGACTGGTCGTCCATCGTCGCCGACGTGATCGAGCTCGGCGCCGACGGCAAGAAGGTCGGCGTGATCTCGACCATCAATGGCGACGCCAATGTCGGCTTCTACAAGGAGCTCGCGGCGCAGGGCGTGTCGGCGGACGACATCCCGGTGGTCGCCTTTTCGGTCGGCGAGGAGGAGCTTTCGGGTCTCGATACGACAAACCTCGTGGGGCATCTGGCGGCGTGGAACTACTTCCAGTCCGCCGATACCGATGTGAACGAGGAATTCGTCGCCACCTGGAAGGAGCGGATGGGCGAGGACCGGGTCACCAACGATCCGATGGAGGCCCATTACATCGGCTTCAACATGTGGGTGAACGCGGTCACCGATGCGGGCACCACCGATGTCGACGCGGTGCGCGAGGCGATGTGGGGTCAGGAGTTTGCGAACCTGACCGGCGGCACCGCGACTATGCTGCCCAATCACCACCTGACCAAGCCCGTGCTGATCGGCGAGATTACCGAGGAAGGCCAGTTCGACATCATCAGCCAGACCGAGGAAGTGGCCGGCGATGCGTGGACCGACTACCTGCCCGAGAGCGCGGTGCTGAAGTCCGACTGGAAGGATCTGGGCTGCGGCATGTACAACACCGAAACCGAGACCTGCGTGCAGATCGAATCGAACTACTGACGTCTTGCGAAACGACCGGCAAGGGGCGTGCGCGCGCCTTGCCTCTTCCTTCACCAGTTCGTCGAGGTCTGACGTGTTTCGTGGTTCGTTTGCCGCCGCGTTGCGGCACGGCGCTGCCGCCCCCACGCCTCACCCCTCCCCCACGCATATGGGAGCGGGGACGTGGTCCGGTCGCTGCCTTGCGATGCTGCTCGTGTTGGTGCCGCTTGTCCTTGCGGTCCTCACCCTGCCTGCCCACGCCCAGACCGGCCCGATCCAGACCGTGCTTCAGGACAACCGCGAGGACGTGGAGCGCGCTTCGCGCCGCACGGTCGGGCCGATCGTCGATGCGATCATCGCCACCGGCAGCGATCGGGCGCCGCTGTTTCTGGAGCGCTGGAGCGAGCGCGTCGTCTACCAGCGCGAAACCGACGGCCTGTTCTTTCTGGTGGAGGACGAGGACGCCGATCCGATGGCGCTGATCGATATCGACACGGGCGCGCCGGCCGGCGAGGCGCCCGAGGACGACATGGACCAGCTTCGGCCCAATTCGGGCGTGCGCGGCGTCATCGCCGCGGCGCTGGTGCGATTCCAGCTGTCCGATCCCGATCCCGACCGGCGCGCCGCCGGGCTTCAGGCCATCGAACGCGATCCGGACGCCTCGCATCTGGCCGCATTGCGCGCGGCCATCGACAATGAGCCCGATGTCGCGCTGAAAGCCCGCAAGCAGCGGCTCGAGCGGCTGCTCACCGTCACCTTCGGTGCCGACGAGGCCGCACGCGTCGCCGCCATCGAAAGCTTTGCCGGGGACATCTCGGTCGATGTGCGCGCAACGCTCAATCCGCTCCTGTCGACGCGCACCCGCTTCGCCGAGGTGCTGCCGGCCGACGCCAATGTCGCGCGCACCCTCGAACCGGGCAGCGACATCGCGATCGAGGACGCCTACGCCATGCTCGCCGATGCGGGCCGGGTGCCCGAAACGGTCGACGACGATGCGCGCGATGCCGCGCTGGTCGCAAACATCGCCGATGGGCGGGTCGGCGGCGTTTCGGTCGCCTCGCTCGACACCGACCAGGCGCGCGAGGATGCCTATGCGGCGCTTGCCGCCACCGGCTCCGTGCCGCCTCGGCCGAGCGCCGAGGACCGGGCGGCGGCCGTGGCCGACCATGTCTTCTTCGAGACCTACAACGAGCCCTCGCGGGCGGTCACCGATGCGGCGCGGGCGACGCTGCAATCGATCGAAAGCCGCGTCGCGGCCTATGGATGGCTCGATCTTGGCCTCGACGGGCTGTCGCTGGCCTCGATCTACTTCCTGGCGGCGATCGGGCTTGCCATCACCTTCGGCGTGATGGGCGTGATCAACATGGCGCATGGCGAGTTCATCATGATCGGCGCCTATACCGGCTATGTGGTGCAGCAGTTCGTGCCCGATCACACCGCCTCGATCATCCTGGCGCTGCCGCTGGCCTTCCTGCTCGCCTTCGCCGCCGGGGTGGCGCTCGAACGGCTCGTCATTCGCCACCTGATGCACCGGCCGCTGGAGACGCTGCTCGCCACATTCGGCATCTCCATCGCGCTGCAGCAGCTCGCCAAGAACATCTTCGGCACGCAGGCCCGGCCGCTGACCGCGCCGGGCTGGCTCGACGGCGCGCTCACCTTCAACGACGTGGTCTCGATCAGCTATATCCGCATCGCCATCTTCGTGCTCGCATTGGTCTTCTTCGTGCTGTTGTGGTTCATCCTCAACCGCACGCGGCTGGGCCTTGAAGTGCGCGCGGTCACCCAGAACAGCCGCATGGCCGCCTCGATGGGCATCAGCCCGGACCGGGTGAACATGCTGACATTCGGCCTGGGCTCGGGCATCGCCGGCATCGCCGGTGTCGCCATCGGGCTTTACGCGCAGGTCACCTCGGAGCTGGGCGCCTCCTACATCGTGCAGAGCTTCATGACGGTGGTCGTCGGCGGGGTCGGCAATATCTGGGGCACGCTGGCCGGCGCGGGCATGATCGGCTCGCTGCAGAAGCTGATCGAATGGTTCAACCCGGCCAACACGCTGGCCGCGCAGACCTACATGATCATCTTCATCATCATCTTCATCCAGTTCCGGCCCAAGGGCATCTTCGCCCTGCGCGGCCGCGCGGCGGGAGACTGAGGCCATGGAACGCACCTTCCTGATCCGCCATCCCTCGGTGATGATCTTCATCGCGCTTCTCGCGCTGTTCACGCTGGGCGCAACGATCCTGTCGGAAGGCTTCGGCATCGGGCTGATCTCGACCAGCTTCGTCAAGACGCTGGGCAAGACGCTGTGCCTGTGCCTTGTCGCCATCGCCATGGACCTCGTCTGGGGCTATTGCGGGATCCTGTCGCTGGGCCATTTCGCCTTCTTCGGCCTTGGCGGCTACATGATCGGCATGTGGCTGATGTATGAGCGCACCAAGGGCATCGTCGTCGACCAGCTCGCCGCCGCACAACTGCCGCCGACGCCCGAGGAGGTGCGCGAGGCGATCGGCGCGCAGATCTTCGGCGTGGTCGGCGGCTCGGAGATCCCGACGATCTGGATGTTCGCCGACAGCCTGATCATCCAGCTCGCCCTCGTCGTGCTCGTGCCGGGCCTGCTGGCGCTGGTGTTCGGCTGGCTGGCCTTTCGCAGCCGCGTGACGGGCGTCTATCTGTCGATCCTCACCCAGGCGATGACGCTGGCGCTGTCGCTCTATCTGTTCCAGAACGATTCGGGCCTGCGCGGCAATAACGGCCTTTCGGGCCTGCAGAACATTCCCGGCGCCGAGAACATCTCGCAGGACGTGGTCTCGGTCTGGTTCCTGTGGGCGTCGGCGCTGGCGCTGGGAGCGGGCTATCTGCTCGCGGCCTGGCTCGTTGCGGGCAAGTTCGGCAATGTGGTGCGCGGCATTCGCGACGACGAGGCGCGCGTGCGTTTCCTGGGCTACAATGTGGAGGCCTACAAGCTCGTCGTGTTCACGCTGACGGCCGTCATCGCCGGCATTGCCGGGGCGCTCTACTATCCGCAGGCGGGCATCATCAATCCGGCCGAGATCGCGCCCATCGCCTCGATCTACCTGGCCGTGTGGGTGGCGATCGGCGGCCGGGGCCGGCTCTACGGCGCGGTGATCGGCGCCGCGCTCGTCTCGCTTCTGTCGACCTGGTTCACCTCCGGCCGGGCGCCCGACATCCCGCTTGGCTTTTACACGATCGAATGGGTCGACTGGTGGCTGGTGCTGCTCGGCTTCGGCTTCGTGCTGGTCACGCTGTTCGCGCCGCAGGGCCTTGGCGGGCTCGTCGACAGGCTCGTCCGCAACCCGCGCGCCGCGCGGCCGCAGCCGGCAAGACCGCCGCAAAGCGCCAAGGAACCGGCATGAGCAGCCTTCTGGAAGTCGCCGGGGTCTCGGTCGCCTTTGACGGGTTCAAGGCGATCAACGATCTGTCCTTTGAGATCGGCGCCGCGGAGTTGCGCGCGATCATCGGGCCGAACGGCGCCGGCAAGACCACCTTCATGGACATCGTCACCGGCAAGACGCGCCCCGACAGCGGCCGCGTCGACTATGGCGAGCCGCCGGCCAGCCTGCTGCGCATGAGCGAAAGCGAGATCGCGCGCGCCGGCATCGGCCGCAAGTTCCAGCGGCCTACCGTCTTCGAGCAGCAGAGCGTGCGCGACAATCTCACGATGGCCCTCGACAATGCGCGCGACCCGCTCAGCGTGGTGTTCTATCGGCCGTTTGCCACGGACATGGACCGAGTCGCCGAACTGGCGCGCGAGATCGGGCTTGCCGATCAGCTCAACCGGATGGCCGGCGAACTGGCGCACGGGCAGAAGCAGTGGCTGGAGATCGGCATGCTTCTCGCCCAGGATCCGAAACTGCTGCTGGTCGACGAGCCGGCGGCGGGCATGACGCTCGACGAACGCGAGCACACCACTGACCTTCTCAAGCGGGCGGCCGAGACACGCGCCGTGATCGTCGTCGAGCACGACATGGAGTTCGTGCGCCGGCTGAACTGCAAGGTCACGGTGCTGCACGAGGGCTCGGTGCTGGCCGAGGGTTCGATCGACCACGTCACCGGCCATCAGCAGGTGATCGATGTCTATCTGGGGCGCTGAGCGATGCTTTCGGTTTCCGAATTGACCCTGCATTACGGTCAGTCGCAGATCCTGCACGGGGTTTCGCTTCAGGCCGCGCG
The DNA here is from genome assembly GCF_030732865.1 of Roseitalea sp. MMSF_3546. Lineage (GTDB taxonomy): Bacteria > Pseudomonadota > Alphaproteobacteria > Rhizobiales > Rhizobiaceae > Roseitalea. Next base: position 60,606 of record NZ_JASHKB010000013.1, on the reverse strand, counting down.
CGGCGCGGTGACCTGCGTGATGGGCACCAATGGCGTCGGCAAGACCTCGCTGCTCAAGGCGATCGCCGGCGTTCATCACCGTTCGGGCGGTACGGTGGCCCTTGACGGCGAGACGCTGGGCACGCCGCCGGCGCATGCGCTGGCCGCCAAGGGCGTCGCCTACGTGCCGCAGGGACGCGACATCTTTCCGCTTCTGAGCGTGCGCGAGAACCTTGAGACCGGCTTTGCCTGCCTGCCGCGCGGCGCGCGCGCCGTGCCCGAGGAGATCTACGAACTGTTTCCCGTGCTCCGGCAGATGGAAGGCCGGCGCGGCGGCGATCTGTCCGGCGGCCAGCAGCAGCAGTTGAGCATCGGCCGGGCGCTGGTGACGCGGCCCAAGCTGTTGCTGCTCGACGAGCCGACGGAGGGCATTCAGCCCAACATCATCACGCAGATCGGCAAGGTGATCGAATATCTGCGCGACCAGGGCACGATGGCGATCGTGCTCGTCGAGCAGTATTTCGATTTTGCCTACGGGCTGGCCGACGAGTTCGTGGTCATGCAGCGCGGCGCGGTCTCGCTGCGCGGCGACCGCGGCGAGATCGCCCGCGAGGAACTGGTCCGCGCCGTCTCGGTCTGACCTTGGAGGGTGCGCGCCCGGTCACGTCTCGATCAGGCCCTTGCTGGTCAACTCGATCGAACGGAGCGTGGTGTCTCGCACATGTTCGAGATGCCGGCGATAGGCGGCGACGGCCGTGTCGGCATCGCCGGCATTGATCGCATCGGCGACCTCGCAATGCTGGGTGACCGAGATCTCGATCACGCCGGGCAGCGCGCTGGCGATGCGGCGCATGTCCAGCCCCACATCGTAAAGGCTCTGGGCGAGCCCCATGATCAGCGTGTTGTGAGCGCCCTCATTGATGGCGCGATGATATTCGATGTCCAGCAGCCGAAAGGCGACCGGGTCGTCGTAGAAGGCATGGCCGTCCTGGGCGAGCTGGTTGATGCGCTGCCGCTCGGCCGGCGTCGCGCGCTCCACGCACATGCGCACAAGACCCAGATCGACCAGCGCGCGCGCCTCGAAATGCTCGATCACGTCATATTCGTTGACCGCCAGCATGGTGTTGAACGGGGCCACCAGCCGGGTCGGCGACAGGTCGGTGACCGTGTAGCGGCCGCCCTGGCGACTGTCGAGCACGCCCATGATGGTCAGCGCCTTGAGCGCCTCGCGCAGCGGCGGGCGGCTGATGCCGAAGGCGACGCACATCTGCGCCTCGGTGGGCAGGCGGTCGCCCGACTTCAGGTTGCCGCTCTTGATCATGGCCATGATCCGTTCGGTCACCTGCTCGGCGATCGAGCGGCGCTTGAGCACGCCGCCGGCAAAGCCCTCGGCGCCCTCGCCGGCCTCGCCATCCTCGCGCATGAAGGCGTTGAAGTCGTCCTCGGCGCTGCGGATTCGGCCCTTCTGGTCGGTCATCGGCCTCAACCGGTCTCCTGCGCGCTCACAGCCCCAGCCTGTAGAAGCGGTTGGCGTTGTCGCGATAGATCTTGCGCCGATCCTCCTCGCTCAGATCCGCCAGCGCCCGGTCGAGCACCTCGACCCAGCGCGGAATGGTCGTTGCCTGCAGGCAGACCGGCCAGTCATTGGCGAAGATCGTCCGGTCGGGGCCGAAGGCTTCCAGCGTGGCGTCGATATAGGGCTTCAGATCGTTTTCGGTCCAGTTGTCGTGATCGGCTTCCACCGGAAGGTCGGACAGCTTGATCCACAGGTTCGGATGGCGCGCCAGTTCGTTGACGTCGTCGACATACTGGCCGATGGCGCCCTCGGCGATGCCCGGCTTGCCGCAATGGTCCAGGATCATCGGCACCTTGGGGATGCGGCGCACGAATTCGCGCACGATGTCCATCTGCGTGTGGTTGACGTTGATCTCGAAGTGCAGCCCGTATTCGTCGAGCGTGTTCACACCCTCGACGAAGGCGTCCGACAGGGTGAGCGCGCGCGGGTCTTCGTCGAACTCGACGATGCGGCGAATGCCCTTTACCTTGTCGAAGCGGGTGACCATCTCCTCGAGCAAGGGCGCGACGGCCACCCCGCGCTCGAGCGGCGCCATGGGCACGATGCCCCTGATGCGCGGGTCGCGCCTGGCCTCGTCCTCGACGAATTCGATCTCCTCGATGTACTGGCCGCCCTCGGGCGTGAAATCGGCGTAGCATTCAAGGAACACCATGGCCTCGACGTCGACGTCGCCGCAGGCCTCGCGGTAGTCCTCGACGTGGAAGGAGTTCTCGAAGATCGGATGGCCGTGAAAGGCCGAATAGGTCAGCCGGTCATGGTCCCAGATGTGCAGATGCGTGTCGATGATCGGGAAACTGGGCATGATCGCCTCCTAGCGCGTCAGGGTGAAGTGCTCGGACGGCTCCTGCAGCGTCAGCCCGAAGCCCGGCCGATCGTCGGCGAGGTTCACAAAGCCGTCTTCGGCCACGGGCTCGCCGTCGAAGATGTACCAGAACAGCTCGTTGCCGACCTCGACCGGCACCTTGGGGAAATATTCGGCGATCGGTGCGGCATAGCTCGACATGGAGATGTGATAGTTGTGCATCTGGCCGGCATGGGGGATGACCGGAATGTCGTAGGCCTCGCACAGATCGGCAATCTTCCTGGCCGCGGTGATGCCGCCGACGCGGTTGACGTCGAACTGGACGATGTCATAGGCGCGCAGATCGAGCGCGTGGCGGAAACCGGCCAGCGTGTATTCGTGCTCGCCGCCCGAGATCGCCACATGGCCGAGCGCGCGCAGTTCGGCATAGCCGGCCAGATCGTCGGCGATGACCGGTTCCTCGACCCAGCGCATGTTGAACGGCTCGAGCAGGCGCAGCATGCGTCGGCCATACTCGACGTTCCAGCCCATGTAGCAGTCGGCCATGATATCGACGTCGGGACCGACCGCCTCGCGCGCGGTGCGCACCAATTCGACATTCTTCGCCATGCCGGCGATGCCGTCCTTGGGTCCCCATCCGAAGCGCAGCTTGACCGCCGAAAAGCCGGCCTCGGCATAGGCCCGGGCTTCCCGGTGCAGATCCTCGAGCGGCTGCGAATAAAGCCGCGAGGCATAGACGGGCAACTTCTCCTTGGTGCGGCCGCCAAGCAGCTTGAACACCGGCTGGCCGAGGATCTTGCCCCTGGCGTCCCAGACCGCCAGGTCCACCGCGCTCATCGCCGTCATGCCGATGCCCTTGCGGCCGAAGGGCAAGGTGCGCCGGTACATGGACTGCCAGATATATTCGTTGTCCAGCGGGTCGGTGCCGATCAGCAGCGGCTTGAGATAGGTGTCGATGGTCGTCTTGACCGCGTGCGGGGCCAGCGCGGCGTTGCCGATGCCCACCGTGCCGTCGTCGCACTCGATCTCGCAGATCAGCCAGCCCAGGAAACGAAAGCCGGCGATCGAGCCGGTCACGTCGGCGACGATGTCCGAGGCGGTCGTGCAGAAATGCGGCGGCATGGGCGCGACGGGGCCGGTCCACTCCCAGATCGTGGTTCGGACATCGGTGATCTGCGGCATGGGGGGCTCCGTTTCGGTTGCGTTCAGACGGGCAAGGGTCCAAGCTCGGCGGCGAGGCGCTCGGCCCAGGCGGCGCCGCGCGCGGTCATGTGGCCGCCCGGCGCACGCCGTGCGCTCGGCGCAAGGCCCAGCCGAAGGGCGGCGATGTGCTTGGCGTGGGTGACGAAATGGTCGATGCCCTGCATGGCGAAGGCGACGGCGGGCAGCAGCCGGCGATAGAGCGCCTCGGCTTCGGCCTCGTTGCCCGCCGCCATGGCGCGGGCGACGGCAACCTGCAGATCGGCGGTCTCGATGCCCGGGATCATGCCGGCGGCGCCGGCGCGGTAATTGTCGGTCAACTCCAAACCGCCGCGCCCGTTGAGCGTGGTCATCGTGTCGCCCAGCGCATCGACCAGCGTGCCCAGCGCCACCGCGCTGCATTCGGCCTTGACCGCCGTGACGTTGGGCTGGCGCCGACCCAGTTCGGCCAGTTCGGCCGGCGTCAGCCCGATGCCGAGAAACTCCGGTGCGTTCTGGATCGCCACGGGGCAGTCAACGGCGCTTGCCGCCGCGGCGAACCAGTCGATCAGATCGGCGCCGGAGGCGGGCGGTCGCGGCGGCTGGAAGATGAGCCAGGCCACACCTGCCCGCTCGGCGGCGCGCGCGGCCTCGATCATGTCGACCAGATTGGTCTCTGCGATGGTCGCGGCGACGGGCAGGTCGCCAGAGGCGGCAACCGTCCATTCGAGCACGGCGGCGCGCTCGGCGCGGCCGAGCTTTGCGACCTCGGTGCCAAGGCCGAGCACGGCGACGCCGTCCGCGCCCACGGCCCTGGCGGCCGCGACCTGGCGCTCGATCGCCTCGCGCCGCAGCGCGTCATCGGAGCCGAAGAAGGCGAACAGCATCGGATATGTGCCGGCGATGCGCATGCCCGCTATGATCCCTCCCCGTGGCGTGCCGGTCCGTGCGCTGGCGGCCGGTCGTGCTGCGTCGGCGGTGATTTTTCGCCATGGACAAGGACTTGTCAAACTAATTTTTGTCTGACAAATTACCGGCCGTGGCGGACGGAGAGCCGCCCGCGGGCAAGGGGGGAGTGACCTTGGTATCGATCAGCGAAACGCGGCAGGTGGGCCCGACCGGCCTCGATCTTCCCGTGTTCGGATTCGGATCGGCCCATATCGGCGAGCTCTACGCACCGGTCGCCGAGGCGGACTCGCGCGCGACGCTTCAAGCGGCCTGGGACGGCGGCGTTCGCTATTACGACACCGCCCCATGGTACGGGCGCGGGCTGGCCGAGCATCGGCTCGGCGGCTTCCTGCGCACCCGGCCGCGCGACGAATTCCTCGTGACGACCAAGGTCGGGCGCACGCTGCACCGGCCCGCCGACCCGCGCAGCTTCGACCGTTCGCCCTGGATCGGCGGGCTGAACTTCGAGGTGCGCTTCGACTATTCCCGCGACGGCATCATGCGCTCTTACGAGCAGGCCCTGCAGCGGTTGGCGCTCGATACGGTCGACGCGCTGATCATCCACGATCTGGACGCGGGTTTCCACGGCGAGGGCGAGACCTATCTGGGCCATCGCCGCGACCTGGCCGAAAGCGGGATCAAGGCGCTCGAGGAACTCAAGAAGACCGGAGACATCAAGGCCTTCGGCATGGGGATCAACACCAACGAGGCGTTCGAGACGGTCGCGCCGGAGGTCGACATCGACTTCCTGCTGGTCGCCATGCCCTACACGCTCGCCGACCAGGCCTCGCTCGATCGCGGCATGGCGGACTGCGTCCGCCGCGGCGTTTCGGTGATCATCGGGGCGCCCTTCGCCTCGGGCATCCTCGTCACCGGAGCGGGCGAGAAGGCGACATATGCCTATGGCGCGGCCCCGACCGACGTCCAGGACAAGGTGCGCGGCATCGGGAAGGTGGCCCGGGCGCATGGCGTCGCCCTGCCGGCGGCTGCGCTTCAGTTCCCGCTGGCCCATCCGGCGGTGGTCTCGATCATTCCCGGCGCGGCCCATCCCGACCAGATCCGCCAGAACCTGGGCCATGTCGCCACGCCGATCCCGACGGCGTTCTGGTCGGACCTGAAGGCGCAGGGCCTGCTCGCCGAACACGCGCCGACACCGGACAATGGCTGAGACCATGGCGCAGGGGACCGCCGAAACCGGCGCGCTCATCTCTGCGCGCGGCATTTCCAAGCAGTTCGCCGGCGTCGAGGTGCTCACCGATGTCGATCTCGACCTCGAGCGCGGGGAGATCCACGCGCTTCTGGGCGAGAACGGCGCCGGCAAGTCGACCTTCGCCAAGATCCTGTCGGGCGTGCACCGGCCGACGCGCGGTCGGCTGTCCATGGAGGGGCGCGAGGTCGAGGTGCCCTCGCCGCTCGCCGCCCAGCGCCTGGGCATCACGCTCATCCATCAGGAGCCGATCTCGTTTCCCGACCTATCGGTCGCCGAGAACCTCGTCATGGGCCGGGGCCAGGGCGCGGCGCTGTCGCGCGTGCCCTGGGCGGCGATCGAGGCGCGGGCGCGCGAACTCATGGACATGCTCGGCATCGGCATGGACGTCACCGCGCCGATGCGCGGGCTTTCCATCGCCGACCAGCAGATGGTCGAGATCGCCCGCGCGCTCGACAGCGACGCACGTCTGATCATCATGGACGAGCCGACCGCGCCGCTGACGCCCAAGGAGGTGCAGACCCTGTTCGACATCGTCCGGCAATTGCGCGATGCCGGACGCACCATCGTGTTCATTTCGCACCGGCTCGAGGAGGTGCGCGCCCTGTGCGACCGGGCCACGGTGTTTCGCGACGGGCGCCTGGTCGGTACCGAGCGGGTCGAGGACCTCGACGACGAGCGGATCATCCGCATGATGATCGGTCGGCCGGTCAATGACTATATCCACAAGCACCGCGCCCGCATCGGCGAGACGGCGCTGGAGGTTCAGGGCCTTGGCCGTACCGGCCTGTTCGAGGACATCTCCTTTGCCGTGCATCGCGGCGAGATCGTCGGACTGGCCGGCCTTGTCGGCGCCGGGCGCACCGATGTCGCCCGCGCCATATTCGGCATCGCCCCTGCCGAAACCGGCACCATCAAGGTGGGCGGCGAACCGGTGCGCATCGCCGATCCGTCCGATGCGATCGCGCGCGGGCTGGCCTTCGTGCCCGAGGACCGCGCCGCGGCGGGGATCTTCGGCTCGATGTCCGTCGAGCAGAACATCACCGCCGCCGTGCCGGACAGGATCGCGCCGGGCGGGTTCATCCGCGCGCGCCTGGTGCGCAAGCTGGCCCGCGCCTCGGTCGAACAGCTCGACATTCGCCTTGCCTCGCTGCGCCAGCCGATCATGGAACTGTCCGGCGGCAATCAGCAAAAGGCGATCCTGGCGCGCTGGCTGCACACCGAGCCGGGCGTGATGATCCTCGACGAACCCACGCGCGGCATCGACATCGGCGTCAAGGCGCAATTCTACGACATGATCGGCGAACTCGCGGAAAGCGGCAAGGCGATCCTGCTCATCTCCTCGGAACTGCCCGAACTGCTGGCGCTGTGCGACCGCATCCTGGTCATGTCCGAGGGCCGGCTGACCGCCGAACTGCCACGCGGCGAAGCCACCGAGGAAACCGTCATGCGCGCCGCCGTGCCGCGCAAGGGTCCGCATGGAGAAGCTGCATGAGCGGCCTGGGCAGCTTCTTCCTGCGGCGGCGCGAGGCGGGCATCTTCGTGATGATCGTCATCGTCGCGCTGATCGTCGGCGCCATCGAGCCGCGCTTTCTGACGCTGGAGACCGCGCGCATCGTCGCGCTGGCGATCCCGCTCATCCTGATCGCGGCCATGGGCCAGATGATGGTGCTGGTCGCCCGGCACGTGGATTTGTCCATCGGCTCGACCATGGCGTTCTCGTCCATCGTCGCCGGCATGATGTTCCGCGACCTGCCCGAGGTGCCGATCCTGATCGGCGTTTTCGTCGCGATCGCGCTGGGCGCGGCGCTCGGTACGCTGAACGGGCTGCTCGTCGTGCTTTTCCGGCTGCCCTCGATCATCGTGACGCTGGGCACGCTGAGCCTTTATCGCGGACTGGTCTTCCTTGTCTCGGACGCCCGCCAGGTCGATCCGCAATTCATCCCGCGCTCGCTGATCTCCATGTCGCAGACCTCGCCGATCTTCGACATTCCGTGGATCGTCATCATCGCCTTTGCGGTGGCGTTCGCGACCTATCTCTTCCTCGGCCACACCCGCGTCGGACGCCAGATCTACGCGCTCGGCTCCAACCCCGTCGCCGCCCCGCTCAGGGGCATCAAGGTCGTACCGATCACGCTTTTGGTGTTCACGCTGTCGGGCGCGCTGGCCGGGCTCGCCGGCGTCCTTTACGCCTCGCGCTTCGGCTATGTGAACCCGGGGATAACGGGCGTCGGCTTCGAATTCACCGTGATCGCCGCGGTCGTCGTCGGCGGCGTGTCGATCAATGGCGGGGTGGGCACGGTGCTCGGCACCGTGCTCGGCGTGCTGCTGCTGGGCATGGTGTCGGTCGCGCTGCCCATTTTGGGCGTGTCGGCCTTCTGGCAGGATGTCTTCAACGGCGCGGTGATCGTCGCGGCCCTGTTGATCGACCGCGCGGTGCGCGATCGCAGCGTGCGCGCCCTCGCCCAGGCACGGAGTTCGGCATGAGCACCTCGACCGAAACCGGCGCCGGCGAAACGGCACGGACCCGGGCCGTCGATGCGCACGAGGCCGCCGAGGCGCGGCCGCTATGGCAGGTCGTCCTGATCCGGCCCGAGGTGATGACCCTCGTGCTGCTGATCGCGGCCTTCTTCATCGCCTCGGCGCTGTCGCCGTTCTTCGCCGATGCCACCTTCATCCTCGAAAGCGCATCGTTCTACGTCGAATACGCCATCGTCGCCCTGGTGCTGACGCTTGTGATCATTTCCGGCGAGATCGACCTGTCGCCGGCCGCGCTGATGGCGCTGACCGCCTGCGTCTTCGCCTGGCTGTTCCAGGCCGGCCTGCCGATCGCGCTCGCCATGGGCGCGGCGGTCGTCGTCGGCGCGGCGATGGGCGCGTTCAACGGGTTCCTGGTGCTGTGGTGCCAGTTGCCCTCGATCATCGTGACGATCGGCACGCTGACGCTCTATCGCGGCCTTGCCCAGGTGCTCGCCGGCGACCGCTCCATCGGCGGCTTTCCGTCCTGGTTCATCGGCATCGACTGGCGCGTCTGGCTCGGCGTGCCCGTGCCGGTGATCGTCTTCACCGCGATCGCCATCGTGCTCGGCATCTTTCTGGCCTTCACCGTCACGGGCCGGCAGATCTACCAGATCGGCACCTCGCCGGAGGCTGCGCGCCATGCCGGCATCCGTGTCCGGCGCATCAAGATGGGCCTGTTCATGCTGCTGGGCATCGCCGCCGCCGTCGCCGGGCTGCTCACCGCCTCGCGCCTCGCCTCGGTGCGCTACGACATGGCCTCGGGCGGCGAGCTGCAGATGGTGCTGATGGTCATGCTCGGCGGAACCTACATCTTCGGCGGGCGCGGCTCGATCGCCGGCACCTATCTGGCCGTCTGGCTGCTGGTCGTCATTGCAACGGGGATGACGGTCGCCAACATTCCCATCACCACGCAGCTCATCGTCATGGGCGCGCTGCTGATCATTTCGATCATCGCCACCAACTTCATCTACGCCCGGACGCAAAGATAGCCGGGCCGACATTCAACCAGGGTTCACACAGAGGAGGAGACCCCGCCATGAAACGTAGAACACTGATCGCCGCCGCGCTCGCCGCCAGCACCGTGATGGCCGCCGGCGCGGCCGTCGCCCAGGACGGTATCGAGATCGTCTACATCCCCAAGAACACCGGCAACCCCTATTTCGATTCCATCGTCGCCGGTTTCGAGGATGGCTGCGCGGAGCTCGGCTGCACCTTCAGCACCACCGCGCCGGCGACCCCCGAGGCGACCTCGCAGATCCCGTTCATCACCGCGCAGATCCAGCGCCGCGTGGACGTGATCGCGATCTCGCCGAATTCGCCCGACGCGCTCAACCAGGTGCTCGACCGCGCCCGCGACCGCGGCATTCTGGTGCTGGCGGTCAATGGCGACCTGGTCGGCAATGAAGAGCATCGCGACGCCGGCATCCTGCCGGTCGACTTCACCAAGACGGGCCCCAACCAGGTCGAACTGCTCGGCTCGATGATCGATTACGAGGGCGAGATCGCCATCCTTTCGGCCACCACGGACGCGCCGGACCAGAACACCTGGATCGCGGCGATGAACGATGTTCTGGAGAACGACCCCAAATACGAGAACATGGAGCTGGTCGCCACCGTCTATGGCGATGACGAGCCGCAGAAGTCGACGACCGAGGCCGAGGCCCTGCTGCAGACCTATCCGAACCTGCGCGGCATCATCTCGCCGACCACGGTCGGCGTCGCCGCCGCCGCCCAGGTGATCCAGTCGGCCGGTGTCGCCGACGAGGTCGAGCTGACCGGCCTTGGCACGCCCAACCAGATGCGCCCGTTCATCAAGGACGGCACGGTCGAGGCATTCCAACTGTGGAGCCCCTACAATCAGGGCTGGCTGGCCGCGCATTTCGCCGTCGGGGTGCGCAATGGCGACATCGAGATCGCGCCGGGCAACACCTTCGAGGTGCCCAATCTCGGCACGGTGACGATCGAGGACAAGAACGTCATCAACACCCAGGCCGAGCTGACCACGTTCACGGCCGAGAACATCGACGACTTCGACTTCTGATCGCCGACGCCATCGCCCGGGCCGAAAGCCGGCCCGGGCACGACACGAAAAGGGAACACGTCCATGGAGCGCGTCGCCTTCAAGATGAAGCTGCATCCGGGCCGGCAGGCCGAGTACAAGAAGCGGCACGACGAAATCTGGCCGAAGCTCGCCGAACTGCTCGCCGCATACGGCATCCGCGACTATTCGATCTTCCACGACCCCCAGACCGACATCCTGTTCGCCGTGCACCGCAAGACGCCCGGCAACCGGCTGGACGAGTTGTTCGACGAACCGATCATGCGCGAGTGGTTCGAGCACATGGCCGACATCATGGACACCAATCCCGACAAGACGCCGGTCCAGATCCCGCTCGATTACGTCTTCCACATGGATTGACAGGTGCCGGCCGGCTCGACATTGCGGGTTCGGGAGGCAATGGATGTGACGATCAAAGACACGCTGCTTGACGAATTGCGCGCCGCGCTCGGCGCCGCCCACGTGCTCACCGGCGCCGATACCGAACGGTGGCAGTCGGACTGGACCGGAAGCTATCGCTGGCAGCCGCTGGCCGTCGTCCGGCCCGGATCGACGGCGGAAGTCGCCGCGGTGATGCGCCTGGCCTCTCGCCATGGCGCGCCCGTCGTGCCGGTCTCGGGCAATACCGGCCTTTCGGGCGGCACGCGCGCCGAGGGCGTGCTGATGATCTCGATCGAGCGGCTGAACACGATCCGCGATTTGCGGGCCGCCGCCCGCGTGATGGTGGTCGAGGCCGGCGTGATCCTGTCGGACATTCACGCGGCGGCCGAGGCCGAGGACCTGGTCTTTCCGCTGACCTTCGGCGCGCGCGGCTCGGCGCGCATCGGCGGCTGCCTTGCCACCAATGCCGGCGGCTCGAACGTGCTGCGCTACGGCAATACGCGGCATCTGTGCCTCGGGCTCGAAGTGGTGCTGGCCTCCGGCGAGGTGCTCGACCTGATGACCGATCTGCACAAGGACAATTCGGGTCTGGACCTGCGCCAGCTGTTCATCGGCTCGGAAGGGATCCTGGGGATCATCACCGCCGCCGTGCTCAAGCTCGCGCCGAAACCGCGCGCCTATGCGACCGCGATGGTCGCCGCCGCCAGCCTGCCCGACGCGCTGACCATCCTGAACCGGTTGCAGGCGGAATCGGGCGGCGCGGTCGAGGCGTTCGAATACATGCCGCGGCGCTACATCGAGGCCCATCTGGCCCATATCGACGGCGCGCGCGAGCCGTTCGGCGGCCCGCACGAGGTCAATCTGATGGTCGAGTTGGGCGCCACCGCGCCGCGCGATGCGGCACCGGGGCCGGACGGCACGGTGCCGCTCGTCGGCCGGCTCGAGGAGACGCTGGCCGCGCTGATGGAGGAGGGCCTGGTCGAGGACGCGACCGTGGCGCGCAACGAGGCCCAGCGCCGGCAGATGTGGCAGCGCCGCGAGGACGCCGCCGAACTGACCGTCGCCGCCGACCATATCGTGCTCAACGACGTCTCGCTGCCGGTCGACAAGGTGCACCTGTTCCTCGATCAGGCCGATGCGCGCATGCGGCAGATGGATCCGGGCGCGCGCTCCTTCGTCGTCTCGCATCTGGGCGACGGCAACGTGCATTACACGGTGTGGCCGTCGAGCGGCGAGCCGGCCCTGCACGAGGCAATGCGCGAGGCGGTCGAGGCGATCGTGCGCGACATGCGCGGCAGCTTTTCGGCCGAGCACGGCATCGGCACCGCCAAGCTCGGCGCCATGGCCCGCCACAAGGACCCGGTCGTGCTGAAGACCATGGCCGCGATCAAGCAGGCGCTCGATCCCCAGGGCCTGCTCAATCCCGGCAAGATGCTGCCGGGCTGACGGCGCGCCATGGGGCCGCGCCCACGGGGCACGGCGTCGGGAAATCGACGTGCGCCGCGCAACCTTCCTGCGCTGGAATGCCGTTATGGCCCTGAAAGCCAAGACCAAGAACAAGGAGGGCAAGATGTCCTACTGGCGCTTTTTCGGGATGATCGGCACGTCGACGGTGGTCATGTTCGTCCTGATGTATCTGAACACCTTCGCGCTCGACCACGTGTATTACAGCGAGACGCGCACCTATATGGCGCTTTATATGGGCGCGGCGATGGCGGTGATCATGCTCAGCTTCATGCTCGCCATGTATACGAGCCGCGCGGCGAACATCGCCATCTATGCCGGCAGCCTCGTGGTTTTCGTCGTCGCCCTGTTCCTGCTGCGCAGCCAGACGACGGTGCAGGACATCTCCTACATGCGCGCGATGATCCCGCACCACTCCATCGCCATCCTGACCAGCGAACGCGCCGAAATCTCCGATCCACGCGTGCGCGATCTCGCCAACGAGATCATCGAGGCGCAAAGGCTGGAAATTGCCGAGATGAAGGCGCTGATCACCGACCTGCAGGGCGGACCGCCGGCCACGCCCGAAATCGACGGACGATGACCGGGCGGGCATTGCGCAGCTCTACCTGCGGAAGATGCCGCGCGGCTTGAGCGTCTGCTCGATGATCAGCGCGCTCACGCCGCCATTGGTGTAGGTGGTCAGGTAGTTGGTCTCGCCCATCTGCGTGACCGTGCTGCGGCTGATGCGACCGGTCTGCATGATCGCCTGCTCGTTGACATCGCCGCGCTGGGTGAGCGTGGCCGAATTGCGGTCGCCATCCTGGGCGATCGACGACGTGTTGTAACGGCCGACCTGCAGCACCTGCGCGCTGTTGGTCTGTCCGCGCTGGCGCACAGAGGCGATGTTGCGCGCGCCGAACTGGTTGAGCTCGAGCTGGTTGTGGCGCGCGCTCTGGTCGATCTCGGCGATGTTGACGATGCCGGTCTGGGTGCGCCGGATGACGCTGGCATCGCCCGCCATGGCCGGCAGGGCCGTGGCGAACAGCAGCGCGGCTGCAATGGTCGTCGTGTTGAACATGTCGCTTTCCCTGTCGTTCGGCCGGGTGCGTCTGCGACACCCTCTGGCCTTGCCGGTATCAGTCGCCGGTCGCCTCGGCCGGCAGTTGCATGAAGGTGAAGCTGTTGCCCGAGCCTTCATCCTCGATGCGGATCGTACCGCCCCCGGCGTCACGTTCGATCGCGATCCGCCCCGCTTCGCCCTCGGGCAGAAGCAGCACCGCGGTGTTGTCGCCGCTTTCCAGCACGAAGCGTTTCTCGCCGGCCACAGCGCCGCCGGCGAGCACGCTGCCGGCCGCCACAAGTGCGATGCCGAGCCGTGCGGGGCCGGTCACCGCCGCCTCCAGATGCCCGACCGGCGCGGCTCGAACGCCGGCGGCTCGAAGGTCTGGACCTGATGGATCTGCGTGTCCGAGTTCCGTCCGCCGCGCCCGCCGAACGCCGAATTGCCCATCCCGGACTGGTAGATCGCGGTGTAACCACCGCCCTGCCGGGAGACGACCGCTGCGGCGTTGAAGCGGCCGGTCTGCTCGATGCGCACATTGTCGTCGGCCGCCGGCCCGGCGAGCACCAGCACCTTGACGTTGACCGGCGCATTCTGCCGGTAGACCGTGGTGTCCGCCGGTTCGGCCCAGACCGTGGACGCCGGCGCGCCGAACATCAGCGCCACGCACACGATCGGCGTTGTCTTTCTCATCTGCCCACTCCCGACCGATTGCGAAATGGGGAGGCGGCGAACCGCCTCCCGCGTGAACCAGGGCCGCCCTACTTCTTGCGTTGCCAGCCGTGGATGGCGTTGCGCTTGCCGCCCATGATGCCTTCCAGATAGTTCTTCGAACCGGTCTGCCCCACCGAGACGCGACCGCCATAGCCCTTGGTCGTCACGCCAGCGGCGTTGTCGTAGCCGTACTGGCCGATGCCCATCCGGTTCTTGTAGCCGTCCTGGTAGCCGACCGCCTTGTTCTCATAGCCGACCTGACCGGTCGTCATGGTGTTGCGGCCGCCATACTGGGCGCCGTAGGCGGAGTTGTACTTGCCGACCTGCTTGATCGACATGTGCTCCTTGCTGCCGCCCTGATAGCCGTCGGCCTGGTTGACCTTGCCGTACTGGCTGGCGCTCATGGAGTTGCGATAGCCCTTCTGGGTGCCTTCCACGTAGTTGTACGTGCCGGTCTGCTTGGTCGTGATCCGGCCCTTCGTGCCATACTGATACCCGACGGCCGCGTTCTCGTGGCCCTTCTGGTCGATATAGGCCTTATTGCCGTAGCCGTGGTCGACGATGATGGCGGTGTTTTGCGCGAAGGCAGAACCCGAAACCACCATGAACGCAGCGGCAGCTGCGGTAGCTAGAAGTGTCTGTTTCATAGACGCATCCTCATTGGTTGGTTTGCGGGGCCGTATTGCTTTTGTTGCAGTCCCCGTGAACATGAGAATTAACGAAAGCTTAATATGCGTCAAGGAATTCAGAACGCAATACTCGTTTACCGCGTGTTAACTTTAATGTAGTCAGATTTATTAGAATTTTAACATTGCGTAAACGACGCTGTAGTCGGGTCGAAGCGGTGCAACCGGCAAACAGGCGAGTGCGCGGCGACAGGGCGAGGAATCAATGGGACATCGAATGGGCGCACGCGGTGCCGCGGGCCTGGTCGCCGTGCTCGGCATCGGACAGCTATGGGTACCGGTCGTCGCACCGGCCCTTGCGGATCGTCCGCCCCAGCTCATCGCCGAGCCGTCGCCGACGCGCGCCGTCGAGCCATGCCTGCAATTCGGCCCGGGCTTTGTCCGGCAGCCCGGCACCGGGACCTGTCTGCGCATAAGCGGACAGGTCGAAGTCAGCCAAAAGGCCGGTTTCGGCCAGCAGGACCTGTTCGCCGAGACGACCTATGTGACCGGCGAGCCCTTCATCATCTACGATCTGGTGCCGGCCGAGGACGATGTCGGTGCATTCGAGACGGACGCGATCGTCACCTTCACCTCGGCCACGGAGACCGAAAACGGCCCGCTGCTCGGCGTTTTGAGCCTGCGCGGCACGCTCGAGCCCGAAAGCGACGACACCATCTTCGTCGACAAGGCCTTCGTCCAGCTTGCCGGCTTCACCGCCGGGCGGCTCGGCTCGTTCTTCGACTTCTCGCCGGGCCTCAGCTACACCGCCGGCTATGCGTCCAACGCGATCACCGACCTTGTCGCCTATACCCACCGGTTCGGCGAGCGCGGCAGCCTGACGGTCTCGCTGGAGGACGATGCGGCGCGGCGCGCCGAGGAGGGCGTGTGGGCCCTGCGCGGCTCGCGCACGCTGCCCAATCTGGTCGTTGCCGCGCGAATCGACGATCCGCGCCGGGGCGCCGCCCAGCTCAGCGCCGCGCTGATCCATCTCAGCGACGACCGGCAAACCGAATGCTGCGGCGTGCCCGAGGACGAACTGGGCTTTGCCGTCTCCGCCGGGCTCGAATACCGCACCAAGATCGCCGGCAGGTTCGGCCGTTTCATCGTCTCGGGCGCCTATGCCGAAGGCGGCGTGTCCTATCTGGGCGGCCTGCCCTTTGCCAGCGACTATCTGGTCGACGGAGACGGCACGCTGGTCAAGACACGCGGCTATTCGCTGCTTGCGTCCTACGAACATGTCTGGCGCAACGATCTGAAGTCGACGGCCACCGTCTCGGGCATCTCGCTCGCCACGAAGGCCAACACGCTCGAATGGAAGCCGAGCGGCATTCTGGCCTCGCTGGGCAGCGAATACATGCCCGCCCCGGGCCTTCAGGTCGGTCTCGACGGCAGCTACTACGTCGATATCGGCAAGGCCGACTATTACGGCGTCGAAGGCGAGACGAGCAGGGCCGACCTCTTCAAGCTGACCGCCTACGCCCGGCGCCTGTTCTGATCGGCCGGGCCGGTCGCCGCGATCAAGCCAGGCCGGCCGCCAGCCCCTCGCGGCGCTCGTCGAGCGCCTGGCGGATGATCTGGACCGACGACCACAGGAACAGCCCAGCCATCAACGCGGCGACGACGAGGTCCGGCCAGGCCGTGCCGGTGACGAACACGCCGGCGGCGGCACCCATCACGGCCACATTGCCGATCGCATCGTTGCGGCTGCACAGCCAGACCGAGCGCACATTGGCATCGCCGTCCTTGTAGCGCATCAGCACCAGCACGCTGGCCATGTTGGCGGCGAGCGCCAGAAAGCCGACCACGCCCATCACCGGCGCGCTCGGCACCCCGAGCACCAGCACCTGATAGGCCGTCGAGCCCAGGACCCAGGTTCCCATCGCGGCCAGGCTCAGCCCCTTGAACAGGGCCGCGGTGGCGCGCACGCGCAGCGACATGCCGAGCACGAACAGGCTGATGCCGTAGGTCAGCGTGTCGCCCAGAAAGTCGAGCGCGTCGGCCTTCAGCGCCTGCGAGCCGGCCAGCGAGCCCGCCGTCATCTCGACCGCGAACATCACCGCATTGATCGCGATGACGATCCACAGCGCGCGGCGAAAGCCGGCCGACATGCCATCGAATTTCGGTTGATGATTGCAGCAGCCTGCGGCCATCGTGAGCACTCCTTGCGACGCCGGGTCCGTGCGCGCATGACTGCGGGGCGGACCGGGATCGATGTCGGCGCACCCCATTCGAGGGGTGCTTTTCCTACCGGTCCCCATGACCTACTATCTACAGTAACTGTAGGTTCAAGAGGCAATCATCATGGCGCAGGCGCTGACGATCGGGCGGGTGGCGGAGGCCACCCAGTGCAAGGTGCAGACCATCCGCTATTACGAGCAGATCGGGCTGTTGCGGCCACCCGAGCGCTCGCAGGGCAATCATCGGGTCTACCGGAAGACCGATATCGACCGGCTGCTGTTCATCCGCCATGCCCGCGACATGGGCTTTCCGCTGGAGGCGGTACGCGACCTTCTCAGCCTCGCCGACACGCCGGAGGCCTCGTGCCGGGCGGTCGACGACATCGCGCGCACGCAGCTGGGCGAGGTCGAGCGGCGCATCCGGCGGCTGACGGCGCTCAAGGGCGAACTCGAACGCATGATCGCGCAATGCTCGGGCGGCACGGTGTCCGATTGCCGCGTGATCGAGGCGCTCGGCGATCACGCCCATTGCGAGGGCGACGACCACCTCGCCGCCCGCGCCGGCTGAACGCCACCTGGACGATCACGCATCGGCCTGCTGTCGGGCGGCGCCGACACGCGACCGGTGCGGGCCGTACAGGCAGGCAAGGCCCAGGATGACGCCGGAGACGGCGGCGATCATGCCGGCGGCGCTGACCGCGTTCTGCCCGCCGAACCACAGCGGACCGTAGCCGGCGAACACATAGCCGAGTATCGCCGCCAGCGTCGCAAAGCCCACGCTCCACCACACCTGGCGCTCCAGCGAGTTCGTCATCAGCCGTGCCGCCGCCGGCGGGCAGATGAACATGGCGATCACGATGATCGAGCCGACCGCATCGAAGGCGGCGACCGCGGCGATGGCGGCGACGACAACCAGGCCGAAGCCCATGGCGCCGACCGGCAGGCCCAGCGCCTGGGCGAAGCCCTCGTCGAAGGTCGAGATCTTGAGCGGCCGCCAGAAGAAGACGGTCAGCGCGATGACCAGCAGGCAGACGACGAAAATGCGGCCCAACTCGTCGGGCAGGGCGGCGAGCGCCACCGGATCGAACAGCGAATGCCAGCCCTCGGCGCGAAACCAGATCAGGCTTTCCAGATTGCCCATCAGCGCGTGTTCGACATCGAGATGGACATTGGAGGTGTCGGACTGGTCGAGCAGCAGCACGCCGGCGGCGAATAGCGTGGTGAAGGTCACGCCCATCGCAGCGCCCGGCTCGATGCGGCCAAGCCGCTTGATCGCCTCGATGAGGATGACGGCGACGATCGCCGCGCCGGCCGCGCCCAGCAGCATCGGAATTGCGGCGACCGTGCCGGTGATAAGGAACGCAACGACGATGCCCGGCAGCACGACATGGCTGATCGCATCGCCGATCAGCGCCTGGCGCCGCAGCACCAGGAAGTTGCCCGGCAGCGCGCAGGCGATCGCCGCGAAAATGCCGATCAGGATCGGCGTCAGCGAGAACTGAACGAACTGGGCGCCCATCAATGCCCACCCTGCGTGGCGACCGGGGCCGGTCCGCCGATGCGGGCGTCGAACTCGGCGATCTCGTCGGGCGTGAACACCTGCTCGATCGGCGTCAGCCCGTCATAGCGCCCGGTCAGCCCGGCATCGAGGTGGATCTGGCGGGCGACGTCCCAGCGCCGCTCGTCGCGGGCGATCTTGGCGGCCTGGGCGCGGCCGGCATCGGTCGGCACGCCATCGCGGCGCACCAGCCCCTCCGAACCCAGAACGCGCAGCGTGAACGGGTCGTGGATCGGCTCGGCCCGGGCCATTGCGAGCAGGCCCTGGCGGCGATGGACGCGCCACTGGAAGCGCCGGTGACGCAGCACCGCCGCCGCCACGCCGCGCGCGGGCGCGAACAGGAGCGACAGGCCGAACAGGCCGGCCGCGACCAGCACGATGATCGCACCGGTCGGCAGGGCCGGGGCGGAGGCCGAAATCGCCGCGCCGACATAGCCGGACACGCCGCCGAAGATGCCCGCCCACCAGATCACGTGATCGCTGCGCTCGGTCCAGAACCGCGCCGTCACCGGCGGGATGATCAAAAGCGCGATGATCAGGATCAGCCCGACCAGCTTGAGGCCGATCACCGTGACCGCCATGACAAGGCCCATCATGGCCAGGTCGATGCGGTCGACGTTCGTGCCCGAGGCGGCCGCGTAGTCGGGATCGAACGAGACCAGCGTCATCGGCCGCCGCAGCAGCCATGTCGCGATGACCGCCAGCGAGCCGCCGATCGCGATGATCAGCGCATCGTTGAACAGCATGCCGGCGGTCGAGCCCAGAAGAAAGCTCTCCAGCCCCGCCTGCCGGCCCGAACTCATGGTCTGGATGACGGTGAGGATGACGATGCCCAGGCCGAAGAAGACCGACAGCACCGCGCCGATCGCCGCGTCCTCGGACAGGCGCGTCGTCCGCGTCATCCATTGCACGAGCCACAGGCCGACCCAGGCGCTGACCGCCGAGCCGGCAAGCAGGCCGAGCAGGTTGCGCCCGTCGCCGCCGGCCATGACCATGACAATGAAGGCCAGTCCGACGCCGGGGAGCGTGGCATGGGCGACCGCGTCGGAGACGAGCGCGCGCTTGCGCAGGAACAGGAAGGTGCCCGCCGCGCCCGCGGCGAAACCCAGAAGGCCGGCGCCGATGCCGACCAGCGCGGCGTTATAGCCCGCCTGCAACAGGAGGGCCTCGGCGAGCGGGTTCATGACACCTGCTGGCCGGGAAGCGAGAGCTGGTCGATATGGCCGGTCGCAAGGCGCCCGCCATAGGTCGCCTGCAGGTTTTCGGAGGTGAACGCCTCCTCGACCGTCCCCTGGGCGATGCGGCGGACATTGATCAGGAACACATGGTCGAAATAGGCGCGCACGGTGGCCAGGTCGTGATGCACGCAGACCACGGCGCGCGATTGCGCCTTGAGCGCCTTGAGCACGTCGATGATGGCGCGTTCGGTCGCCGCGTCGACGCCGGCGAAGGGCTCGTCGAGCAGATAGAGATCGGCGTCCTGCGCGAGTGCGCGGGCGAGGAACACGCGCTGCTGCTGGCCGCCCGAAAGCTGGCCGATCTGGCGGTGCGCGAAATCGGCCATGCCGACGCGGTCGAGGCATTCGAGCGCGGTATCGCGGTTCGCCCGCCCGATGCGGCGCACAAGGCCGATGCGGCGGTAAAGCCCCATCAGAACGACATCGATCACCGTGGTCGGAAAGTCCCAGTCGACGCTGGCGCGCTGGGGCACGTAGGCGATGCGCTCGCGCGCCCTTTCGATGGGCCGGCCAAACACCGTGACCTCGCCCGAAACGCGCGGGATCACGCCCAGCGATGCCTTCAGCAATGTCGACTTGCCGGCGCCGTTGGGACCGATGATCGCCGTCATCGCCTCGGGCGCGAAGGTTGCATCGACCGAAAAGACCGCCGGCTTGTCGCCATAGGAGACCGTCAGGCCGGAAATGGCGAGCGGGCTGTCTTCGGGTGGCGCGGCCGGGCTGTGCACCCGGCCCCGATCGGCCGCAAGGGTGATGGCGGCTTGCTTCATTCCGGTATCCTCAATTGAGCAGGGCCGACATGCCCTTTTCGGGCGCCTCGCCGCCGAGCGCGCGGGCGATGACGGTGGCGTTGTGGTCGATCATGCCGACATAGGTCCCCTCATAGGTGCCGGGCTCGCCCATGGCGTCGGAGAACAGTTCGCCGCCGATGACGACCTGGTGGTCCTGCGCCGCCGCGCCCTCGATCAGCGCGCGGATGTTGCGGTCGGAGACCGACGTCTCGACGAAAACCGCCCCGATATCGCGTTCGACCAGCATGTCGACCAGTTCGGCGATGCGTCTGAGGCCGGCCTCGCTCTCGGTCGAAATGCCCTGGATCCCGATCACCTCGAAGCCATAGGCCGAGCCGAAATAGTTGAACGCGTCATGGGCGGTGAGCAGCACGCGGCTTTCGGCCGGCACCGAGGACAGAACCTCGGTGGTGTAATTGGCGAGCTGGCGCAGTTCTTCCAGATGCGCGTCGGCGTTGGCGCGCAGCGTGTCTTCGTGTTCGGGCATCAGATCGACCAGGGCGTCGCGGACATTGAGCACAACGCGCGACCACAGATTGGGGTTCATCCACACATGCGGGTCGTAGCGGCCCTCATAGTCGTCATGGCCGATCAGCAGGTTGCGCGGCAGATCCTCGGCCACTGCGAGGATGTTGTTCGCTTCGCCCAGTTCGAGCAGGAATTGTTCCATCTGCGCTTCCAGATAGAGACCGTGCCAGAGCACCAGATCGGCATTGGCGGTCGCCACGATGTCCGAGCGGGTCTGGCGGTAGGCGTGCGGGTCGACGCCGGGGCCCATCAGCGCCTGGACCTCGACCAGGTCGCCGCCGACCTCGCGGGCCGCGTCGGCGATCATGCCGGTGGTCGTGACGACATCGAGCCTGTCGGCGGCAAGGGCGAATGTCGCGTGCAGACCCACCGCCAGCGCGGTGGCAAGGCCAAGAAAACGTCGTCTCGTCGGCATCGGTCGGATCTCTCCCTTGTTCGCGGTGTCGGTCGGTGTTTCCTCATCTCGTGCTAATGCAACTGATTTGCAAGAGTCAATGCTATCGAGAACGATTTGCAGGAATTGGGCGCGGTGCCGGGTCCCGCATGGCCATGCCGGCGATTTCGGGCACCAAGGCTGCCCCGCGTGCCGATACTCGCCAGCTCCCCGGGGGAACAATTGGCGGATGTGCGAACTTGGGTTGCTGTCCGGCATGGGGTGACCGGTCCGGCAATACCGGCAAGAAGCGGCCGGGGCCGGTCGAAGGCGCGGCATGGGCTTGCACGATCTGTTCGCTTTCTCCAAACCTTTGGCCCATATGCTGGCCGCCATTGCCTCATTGCCGACCGATTGGGCAATCACACGATCAGACAGGTAGCGCGTTCAAAGGGTCCATTCGGGTTTGCCGCTTGCAACACGTACGATACTGCCTGCCGCCTTGCTGGCGGGCCCGGCGCTGATCTGGACCGCGCCCCCGGCGGGTGCGCTCGAACTGTTCGGCCTGTGCCTGTTCGGCCCGTGCCGCCAGGAGGTCGCCGAACCGGACCTGATCGACCCCAAGCCCTACCAGGTGTCGTTCAATGTCGAGGGCGGCGGCGACGAGCTGCGGGACGCGCTGCAATCGGCCTCGGCGCTCTGGCAGGGCCGGAACGAGCCGGCGGCGGGCTCTGCCGGGCTACTGGCGCGCGCCAAGGGCGACTATCGGCGCCTGCTCGCCGCGCTCTACAACCAGGCGCGCTATGGCGGGCTGATCTCGATCACCGCCAATGGCGCCGAAGTGGCCGATCTGCCCGCCGGACACGACTTCGCCGACGGCACGGTGATCACGGTCACCGTCGATCCGGTCGCGCCTTTCGCCTTCGGCACGCTGCGCATCGACAATCAGGCACCGCCGACCGACGACAGGACCGACCAGGTGCCCGACCCCGCCGATATCGGTTTTCTGCCCGGGGCGCCGGCGCGGGCCGGCATCGTGCGCGAGGCGGGCGATCTGAGCGTTCAAGCCTGGCGCCAGCAGGGCTACGCCAAGGCGCGCGTCGCCGACCAGCAGGTCGTCGCCAACCATCGCGAGCGCCGCCTGCGCGTGGCGATGGGGCTCGATCCGGGTCCCTACGCGGTCTATGGAAACGTGTCCGTTGAGGGCACGGAGCGGATGAACCCGGCCTTCGTCGCCCGCCAGACCGGGCTGCGACCCGGCGAGGAATACGACCCCGACGACATTGAACGTGCGCGCGAGCGATTGCAGCGCCTTGGCGTGTTCAACACCGCCGCGGTCAAGGAGGGCGAGGAGGTCGGCGCCGACAATGGGCTGCCGATCAATGTCATCGTCGATGAACGCAAGCTGCGCCGGATCGGCATCGGCGCCAGCTATTCCACGGTCGACGGGCTCGGCGCGGAAGCGTTCTGGCTGCACCGCAACCTGTTCGGCCGCGCCGAGCGGCTGCGCATCGAAGGCAGCGTGTCCGGCATCGACAGCGGGACCGATCCGGGCGCCTACGACTACCGCTTCGGCGCCACGCTCGGCCTGCCGGGCCGGTTCACGCCCGATACCGATGTCACGCTGGAAGCGATCGCCGAGCGCGAAGTGCTGGACAGCTACACCCGCACCGGCGGGCGAACGGCGGTCAGCCTGACCCATTTCGCGTCGACATCGCTGACCTACAGCGCCTCGCTGTTTGCCGACTACGCCGAATTCACCGACATGAACGGCACGCGCCGGCTCGGCGTCCTCGGCGTTTCGGGCGGTGCGGAACTGGACACGCGCGACGACGAACTCGATCCGACCTCGGGCGTGTTCCTGAGCGGTACGGTGACCCCGTTCTATGAATGGGAATTGGGCAATGGCGCGCTGCAACTGGATGCCGAGGCGCGCGGCTACCGGGCATTCGACGCCGATGACCGAACCGTGATCGCCGGGCGCATCAGGGCCGGCGCCCTGTTCGGCCCGGCGCCGGCGCTATTGCCCCCCGACCGGCTCTATTTCGCCGGCGGTGGCGCCTCGGTGCGCGGCTTCGCCCATCGCTCGATCGGCGCGGGCGGCATGAGCGCCATGGGCGGCAAGTCGCTGCTGGAAGGCTCGGTGGAAGTGCGGCGATCGGTCACCGAGAGGATCGGCGCGGTCGGCTTCGTCGACGCCGCCCTTGTCAGCGCCGGCTCGACGCCCGATTTCTCCCAGACGCCGCGCGTGGGCGCCGGCGTCGGCCTGCGCTACGATACCGGATTCGGCCCGATCAGGGTCGATCTGGCGTTCCCGGTCAACCGGCGGCCGGGCGACAACGTGCTGGCGATCTATGCCGGCATCGGACAGGCGTTCTGAGATGATGCGCGCCAGGGCCATAGCGATCCCGATCGCGGCCGCCACGGCCGGTCTGCTGACACCGGCGCAGGCGCAGGACGAGGCGGCCGAGCGGTCAGCCTTCATCCGCTTTGTCGAGGAGCGGATCTCGGCGCCCAACATGCAGATCCGGCTGATCGGCATCGAGGGCACGCTGTCCTCCGATGTCAGCTTCGAGCGGATCACCGTGTCGGACGAGGACGGGGTGTGGCTTTCCATCGAGGAGCCGCGCCTTGTCTGGAACCGCAGCGCGTTGCTGCGCGGGCGCGTCGACATCGAGCAGTTGTCGGCCGAGGCGCTCACCTTCACGCGACCGCCCCTGCCCGATGACAGCCTGCCGGCGCCCGAAGCGCGCGCGTTCTCCATTCCCGAACTGCCCGTTGCGGTCAGCATCGACGAGCTGGCCTTGCCGCGCGCCGAATTCGGCGAAGCCGTGTTCGGCCTGCAATCGGTGCTGTCGGTCGACGGTTCGCTCATGCTCGACGGGGGCGAACTGGCCGCCGATCTCGACATCGAGCGGCTGGACGGCCCCGGCGGCACGCTGGCGCTGGACGCGCAGTACGAGGACGAGACGCTGACCCTCGATGCCCGCCTGAACGAGCCGGCCGACGGCGTCCTGGCGAACCTTCTGAACCTCGATGGCCGACCGCCCGTCTCGCTTGCCATCGAGGGCGGCGGGCCGGTCGATGCGCTCGACATCGATCTGGGCCTCGACGTCGGCGGGACGCGCATTCTCGATGGATCGCTCCGGACCGATCGCGGATTGCTGGCCAACGGCACGCGGCTCGATTTCGCGCTGGCCGGGCCGCTCGCCGATATCCTGCCCGACGATCTGCGCGCCTTCTTCGGCGAGCGCACCGAGCTCGCCGGCCAACTGACCCTGCGCGATGACGGCACCACGATCATCGACGAGTTCACGCTCGATGGCGGTGCGGTATCGGCCGATCTGACGGGACGGCTGCTGGCCGACGGCTTTCCGGCGGTGCTCGATCTCGATGCCGAGATCGTCGGCGACAACCGCGCGCCCATCGATCTGCCCGGCACGCAGACGCGCATCGGCAGCGCCCGGATCGCGCTCGACTATGGCGGGCGGGACTGGACGCTCGATGCGAACATCGAGGCGCTGCGCAGCCAGGGGGTGACGATCGACACGCTGCGCCTTGAAGGCGGCGGGCAACTGACCGCGCTCCAGCAGCCCGACGATCGCCGCGTCACCTTTGCGCTCGACGGGGCAGCCCGGGGAATCGCGGCCGACGATGCCGGTCTGGACCGGGCGCTCGGCGACACGGTCTCGTTCAACGCCTCGGGCGCCTGGCAGGCGCAATCGCCGCTGACGGTCGAGGCGCTGCGGCTGGCAGGCGCATTCGGCACGACCCAGGGCGCGGGCGCGATCGAAGGGGCCGCGTTTGACGGGACGCTCGCCTATCGCAGCGCCGATCTGGCGCCGCTCTCCGGCCTTTTCGGGCGGGCGCTTTCGGGCGCGGCGCGGCTGACGCTCGACGGTGCGGTGCAGCCGCTCGGCGGCGCGTTCGATCTGGACATCGCCGGCGCGCTCACCGACTTCGGCGCGGGCGAGGATCTCGTGGGACGCATGCTCGCCGGCGACCTGCGCCTGGAAGGGGGCGTCGCACGCACCACCGAGGGGCTCGCATTCGATTCGCTCGAAGGCGAGAACGCGCAGTTCTCCTTTGCGCTCGACGGCAGCCTGTCGAGCGTCGCCGCCGATGTGAACGCGGCGTTCTCGCTTGCCGACCTCGGCGTGATCGCGGACGCCTCGTCCGGGATGGCCGGCGCGCAGATCGCCATTGCACGCCCCGAACCGCCCCAGGAGGCCGAGGCCGACCCGGCGCCCCAGCCCTACCGGATCGATGCCATGGTCGTCATGCCCGACGGCGCGCTGGCGGGCCAGGCGGTCTCGGGCCTGCGGCTCGAATTCGACGGTCAGGCGCTCGATGGCGCCATTGACGGCGCGCTGTCGGGCGATGGGCGCATCGGCGGCGAACCGTTCGCGCTGTCGGCCGAGATCGCCCGCGACGGCGAGGGCGCGCTGACGCTCGACGATCTGGCGCTGCGCGCGGGCGCGGCGCGTGTGACCGGCGACCTGCGCCTTGGTGAAGACAGCCTGGCGACGGGCACGCTCAATGTCGACGCCGACAACATTGCAGGCCTTGCCGCGCTGGCGCTCGTCGACGCTTCGGGCGCGCTCGACGCCGACATCGCGCTGTCGGCCGCGGACGGCACGCAGGACGCGGAGGTTTCGGCCGATGCCGACGCCATCGCCATTGGCGACACGCGCATCGGCACGGCGCGGATCGAGGCGGACCTGACCGACATCTTCGGAACTGTCGGCGGATCGGCACGGATCGAGGCGGGCGCGGTCTCGGTTGCCGGAACCGATATTCGCACGCTCGAGGCGACGTTGCGGCCGGGCGCCGCGGCGGATCTGGCCTTCGATGGCCGGGCGCGGCTCGAAGGCGGCATCGACATCGCAGCCGACGGCACGGTGTCGCTGACGGGCGCGAGGCGCCGGATCGCGCTCGACCGGCTCGATCTCGACACGCCCTATGGCGATGCATCGCTGGCGGCCCCGGCCCGCATCGTGCTTGCCGGCGATCAGACGCGCATCGAGGCGCTGGCGCTCGATGGCGAAGGCGGCCGCGTCGCGGCGAGCGGCACGATCGCCGAGACCATCGCGGTCGACGTGACGCTGAGCGCCCTGCCCGTCTCCATCGCCAACGCGGTCCGACCCGAACTCGGCCTTGCCGGCACGGTCAGCGGCGACGCCAGCATCACCGGTACGCCGGCCGATCCGCAGGTGCGCTTCGAGCTGTCCGGCAGCGGGCTGACGGCCGAGCCGGTGCGCGCGGCGGGACTTGCGCCGCTCAACGCGCAAGCGAGCGGCACCTTTTCGGGTGCAACCATCCGGATCGCCGCGCTGAACGCCACCAACCCGCAGGGACTCGATCTGTCGGCCAGCGGCGCGATCCCGATCGCCGGCGCCGGTCTTGCCCTCGATGTCAGCGGCACCGCACCGCTGGCGCTCGGCAATGCCGCGCTCGCCGGTCGCGGCACGCGCCTTTCGGGCACGCTGCGCGTGCAGGCGAACGTGTCGGGCTCGCTCGCCGACCCGGCCATTTCGGGCCTTGCCTCGGTTTCGGGGGGCACGGTGGTCGACCCGCTCGCCAATATCGAACTGAACGCGGTCAACGTGATGGCCGGGCTCGAGGGCGACCGCATCGTCATCCGCAGCGCCTCGGCACGGTTCTCGCGCGGGGGCGGGCTCACCGTGTCGGGAACGATCGGGCTGGGGCCGGAGCTGCCTGCCGATCTGGCCGTCGGGCTGTCCGGCGCGCGATACACGGACGGGCAGTTCTTCTCGGCCGATGTCAGTGCCGATCTGACGATCACCGGACCACTCGCCGGCGGTGCGCTGATCGCCGGCACGGTCGATGTCGCCGGCGCCGAGATCGCCGTGCCCGAGGCCTTCGGCGGCGACGCCGACCTGCTCGATGTGCGCCATGTCGGCGAAGGCCGGCCGACACGGCTGACATTGCAGCGCCTGGCCGCCGTCATGCCGCGCCAGGCCGGCGCCGGGGCGCGGGCGCTCTATCGGCTCGACCTGACCATCAACGCACCCAATCAGATCTTCGTGCGCGGGCGCGGGCTCGATGCCGAACTCGGCGGACGGGTCTCGGTCACCGGCCCGCTCGACGACGTGCGGCCGGTGGGCGGCTTTTCGCTCATTCGCGGGCGCCTTTCGGTGCTCAACCAGCGCCTCGATTTCACGCGCGGCTCGGTGACGCTGACCGGCGATCTCGATCCCTTCATCGATCTGGTCGCCGAGACGCAGGCGGGCGACCTGACCGCCATCGTCACGCTGCGCGGGCCGGTCTCCGATCTCGACTTGCAATTGAGCTCGAACCCGGCCCTGCCCGAGGACGAGATCCTGGCGCGCGTGCTGTTCGGCGCCGACATCGCCAGCCTGTCGCCGACCCAGATCGCCCGGCTGGCCGCGGCGGCGGCCTCGCTCGCCGGCGGCGACTCCAATCTGGCCGGCGGGCTGCGCGGTGCGCTCGGCGTCGACGATCTCGACATCATCGAGCAGGACGATGGCGGGGTCGGCGTGCGCGCCGGCCGCTACCTGTCGGACAATGTCTATCTGGAGCTGGAGACCGAGCCCGGCGGCGTCGAGACCACGATCAATCTGGACATCACCGACTCGCTGACCGCGCGCGGCAGCGTCGATGCCGAAGGCGACTCCCGGCTGGGCGTGTTCTTCGAGCGCGACTACTGATCTTTCCCGCAGTGCAACATCGCGGCCGCGCACATTCTTGACCGGTCGATGCGGGCCTGCTTAACTCGCGTTTTCAAGGCGGTGGCGCGGGGGTGCACATGCTCGATCTCGTCGTGCGCAATGCACGGCTGCCCGATGGGCGTGGCCCGGTCGACATCGCGATCAGCGGCGACCGCATCGCCGAGATCGGCGCGAACCTTGCCGCCGACGCGCGGCGCGAGATCGACGCCGGCGGCCGGCTGGCCTCGCCGCCCTTCGTCGACCCGCACTTTCATATGGATGCCACGCTGAGCCTTGGCCTGCCGCGGCTCAACCGCTCGGGCACGCTGCTCGAGGGGATCGCGCTCTGGGGCGAACTCAAGCCGCAGCTCACCCGTGAGGCGGTGATCGAGCGGGCGCTGCGCTATTGCGATCTCGCCGTGGCGCAGGGACTGTTGTCGATCCGCAGCCACGTCGATGTCTGCGACGACCGGCTGCTCGCCGTCGAGGCGCTGCTCGAGGTCAGGCGGCAGGTCGCCGACCATATCGATCTGCAGCTCGTCGCCTTTCCGCAGGACGGGCTCTACCGCTCGCCCAATGCCGAGGCCAATCTCGAACGGGCGCTCGACATGGGCGTCGACGTGATCGGCGGCATTCCGCATTTCGAACGCACGATGGAAGACGGTGCCGCCTCGGTGAAGCGGCTGTGCGCGATCGCCGCCGAACGCGGCCTGCCGGTCGACCTGCATTGCGACGAAAGCGACGATCCGATGTCGCGGCACATCGAAACGCTCGCCGCCGAGGCGACACGGCTCGGACTCGGGTCGAGGGTCGTCGCCAGCCACGTCACCTCCATGCACTCGATGGACAACTACTATGCGACCAAGCTGATCGCGCTGATCGCCGAGAGCGGCATGAGCGTCGTGCCCAACCCGCTTATCAACATCACGCTGCAGGGCCGTCAGGACAGCTATCCGCGCCGGCGCGGGCTGACGCGCATCGCCGAATTGCGCGCGGCGGGCGTCAATGTCGCCTTCGGCCAGGACTGCACCATGGACCCTTGGTATCCGCTGGGTTCGGCCGACATGCTGGAAGTCGCGCACATGGCCGTGCACGCCGCGCCGATGACCTCGCGCGAGGCGATGGCCTGGGCGTTCGATGCGGTGACCGTCAATGGCGCGGCGGCGATGGGCCTGCCCGATCCCCGCCTGCGCAAGGGCGGGCCGGCCAGCCTGGTGGTGCTGCAGGCGCGCGATCCGATCGAGGCGGTGCGGCTGAAGGCGACGCGGCTGTGCGTGATCCGCAAGGGCCGCGTCATCGCCGAGACCCCGCCGCGCCGGGCGAGGCTTGCCGTCGAAGGCCGGCCGGCGACGGTCGATCCGGCCGATTACGCGCCGGTTGCCGAGGATACCGATCTGAGAACGGCGGCCGAATGAAACGACCCGCACCCACCCGCAGGAAAGGACCAAATGCCATGCCCATCATCACGTCCCGCAGAAAGGTGCTGATCGGCACCGCCGCGACGCTTGCCATGCCCGCCCTGGTCGGGCGCGCCTGGGCGCAGTCGCCGGTGAAGGTGGCCGGCGTGCACGCCTCGCCTGTCGAAAACGCCTGGAACTCGCGCATCCACCTGGCCATGCAGAAGGCCGCCGAGGCCGGCCAGATCGAATACGAGTTCTCCGAGGGTGTGTCCGCCACCGACTACCCGCGTGCCATGCGCGAATATGCCGAGGCGGGCCATCAACTGGTCTGGGGCGAGAGCTATGCGGTCGAGCGCGAGGCGCGCGAAGTGGCCGCCGACTATCCGGACACCGCCTTCCTGATGGGCTCGTCGGGCGGGCCGCAGGGCGACAATTTCGGCGTGTTCGGCACGCGCAACCATGAGGCGGCCTATCTCGCCGGCATGCTGGCTGGCCGGATGTCGGACTCCAACGTGTTCGGTTCGGTCGGCGGCTATCCGATCCCCGAGGTGAACCTTCTGATCAACGCCTTCCGCATGGGGGTCAGCGAGGTCAATCCCGACGCGACGTTCCTGAACGGGTTCATCGGCGCCTGGTTCGACCCGGCCAAGGCCAAGGAAGCGGCCATCGCGCAGATCGACGCGGGCGCCGACATCCTGTTCGGCGAGCGAATC
This sequence comes from Roseitalea sp. MMSF_3546, assembly GCF_030732865.1. Lineage (GTDB taxonomy): Bacteria > Pseudomonadota > Alphaproteobacteria > Rhizobiales > Rhizobiaceae > Roseitalea. The sequence goes on along the minus strand of NZ_JASHKB010000013.1, from coordinate 30,597 downwards.
GGCACAGCCGACGGCGCCCAGGAACGCGGCGTCAAGGCGATCGGCTCGCTGATCGACTACACGCCGCGCTATCCGGACACCGTGTTCGCCAATGCGATCTGGCATTACGGGCCGACGATCGATGCGATCGTCGCCGACATCAATGCCGGCAATCCGGTCGGCCGCGACTACACCGAATATTCCTTCATGAAGCATGGCGGCAACGATCTGATCTACGTCGCCGAAATGGTTCCGGCCGACGCCATCCCGGCGATGGAGCAGAAGCGCTCTGACATCCAGGCCGGCGATTTCGAGGTGCCCATCGACGCCGAAGAGCCCGCTTAAGGCGTTCTGGTGGCCGATGCCACGGCCCTCGCCGCTGCGATCGCGGCGGGGGAGACGAGCGCACATGCCGCCATGACGGCCGCCCTCGAGGCGGCCGAGCGTCACGCTTGGCTCGGTGCGCTGACGCGCATCGAGGCCGAATGCGCGCTTGGCGCCGCGCGCCGCGCCGACACCGCGCCCGCCGCGGCGCGCGGGCCGTTGCACGGCGTGCCGTTCCCGGGCAAGGATCTGGGCTCGGCCGCCGCCGGCATGGCGACGGCGGCCGGTTCGCCCGCCCTCCGGCGCCGGATGGCCGACCCGGACGAGGACAGCGCCCTGTTCGGCCGGTTTCGCGCGGCGGGGCTGATCCCGTTCGGGCTCACCACCGCCCCCGAATTCGGCCTCGCCCTGACCTCGGAGCCGCCGGGCGCGCCACCGGCGCGCAACCCGTGGAACACCTCGCTTTCGCCGGGCGGCTCGTCGGGCGGCGCGGCGGCCGCGGTTGCCGCCGGCATCGCGGCCATCGCCCATGCGACCGATGCGGCCGGCTCGATCCGCGTGCCGGCGGCGTGCTGCGGGCTGGTCGGGCTCAAGCCGACGCGCGGGGCGACGCCGGGCGGGCCGGGCTTTTTCAACCACCTCCTGGGCATTGTCGGCGAACTGGTGCTGGCGCGCACGGTGCGCGACGTGGCGACCGCCTTTGCCGCGGCGGGCGGCGATGCGCGCGGCCCCTGCCCCGACGCGGCGCCGGTCGGCTTCGGCGATCGTGTGCGTGTCGGACTGGCCATCCCCGGCAACTGCGCACCGGCGGTCGAGGAACGGACAAGAGCCGCCGCGCGGGCGCTCGAGGATCTGGGCGCGGCGATCGAGCCTCTTGGGTCGATCGACACGCTGGGCGCCGACGCCCACAAGGTGGCCGGCACGATCCTGACCGCCTCGCTCGCCGACTGGCTGGCTATCATGGACATCGGGTGCGACGAGGTGACGCCGATCACCGCCGCCTTCGCCGAGCAGGGCCGCACCATGGGCGCCGCCGAACTGTTCGCGGCCAGCCGGGCGCTCGCCCGGGTCTCGCACCGGGCATGGGCGCTGTTCGATGCGTGCGACGTGATCCTCATGCCGGTGCTGTCGGGTCCGCCGCCGGCCATCGGCGCGTTCGATCCCCAGGCCACCGATCCGGCCGCCCGCCTGGCGCAGATGGCGGCGCTGGCGCCGAACGTCTCGCTGGCCAATGTCGCCGGGCTGCCGGCGCTTGCCCTGCCCTTCGGGCTTGACGATGGGCTGCCCGTCGGCGTGCAGCTTCTCGGCCCGATGGGGTCGGACGCCGCATTGCTGGGGCTTGGCGCACGGCTGGAGGCGGTCGCGCCGGCGTTGACGTTTCCGTTTGCCGTTGCGGGGTTGCCATGACGGCCGTTCTCGAACTCGACGGCATCACCAAGCGCTTCGGCACGCTTGTCGCCAATGACGCGGTGAGCCTGTCGCTGGCGAAGGGCGAGATCCTCGCCCTTCTGGGCGAGAACGGCGCCGGCAAGACCACGCTGATGAACATCCTGTTCGGCCATTACACCGCCGATGAGGGGGAAGTGCACGTGTTCGGCTCGACGCTGCCGCCCGGCAAGCCGCGCGCGGCGATCGAGGCCGGCGTCGGCATGGTGCACCAGCATTTCACGCTGGCCGGCAATCTGACCGTGCTCGACAATGTCGTGCTCGGCTCCGAACCCCTGATGCGACTGCAAAGCCAGCGGGCGCGGGCGCGCGCCCGGCTTGCCGCAATCGCCGAGCGCTTCGGTCTGCCCGTCGACCCCGACGCGCGCATCGGCGATCTTTCGGTGGGCGAGCGCCAGCGCGTGGAGATCCTCAAGGCGCTCTACCGCGACGCAAGCATTCTGATCCTCGACGAGCCGACGGCGGTGCTGGCGCGGCCGGAGGCCGAACGACTGTTCGACACACTACGCGGCATGACCAGGGGCGGGCTGTCGCTGATCTTCATCAGCCACAAGCTGCACGAGGTGATGGCGGCATCGGACCGGGTGGTGGTGCTGCGCGGCGGCCGCAACGTCGCCGAGCGCCGCACCGCCGACACCGACCCGGACGAACTGGCCGAACTGATGGTCGGGCGGCGCGTCACCCGGCCCCGGCGCCAGCAGCACGCGACGGGCGCGCCGGTGGTGATCGGCACGGACATTACGGTGCGCGAGGGCGGCGAGAGGCGGCTCGACGGCGTGTCGTTCCAGGTGTGCGAGGGCGAGATCCTGGGCATTGTCGGCGTGTCGGGCAATGGCCAGGCGGCGCTGGGGCGGCTGCTGTCGGGGCTGGCGCGGCCCGATGCCGGCCGTCTGACGCTGAACGGAGAAGACATGGGAGCGCTCGGCCCGCGCGCGCTGGTGCGCGCCGGCGTCGGGCGCATTCCCGAGGATCGCCATGCCGAAGGCGCGGTCGGCGAACTGCCGGTCTGGGAGAATGCCGTGCTCGAACGGATGGGCACGGCCGAATTCTCCTCGCGCGGCTTCGTGCGGCGCGGCGCCGCGCGCCGGTTCGCGCACACGCTGATCGAGCGCTTCGACATTCGCGGCGCGGCGGCCGAAACGCGCACGCGGCTGCTTTCGGGCGGCAACATGCAAAAGCTGATCCTGGGACGCATCCTTTCGGCGGGGCCGCGCTTCATCCTGGCCAACCAGCCGACGCGCGGGCTCGACGAAGGGGCGATCGCCGCCGTCCATGCCGAATTGCTGGCGGCGCGGGCCGAGGGCGCGGCGATCCTTCTGATCACCGAGGAACTCGAAGAGGCCATCGGCCTAGCCGACCGCATGCAGGCGATCGTGCGCGGCCGACTGTCGGCGCCGGTGGCGGCCGAACAGGCCGATTCGCGCCGGCTGGGGCTGATGATGGCGGGCATGTGGGAGCGCGACGATGCGGCTTGAACGGCGCGCCCATGTGCCGCTCGGCCTTGCCGCCATCGCGCCGCTCGCCGCCATCGCCGCGGCCATGGTGCTGGCGGCCGGGCTGATCGCCATGGCCGGTGTCAGCCCGCTCACCGCCTATGGCGAGATGCTGCGCGGTGCCTTCGGCTCGCGGCTGTCGGTCACCGAGACGCTGACACGGGCGACGCCGCTGATCCTGACCGGGCTCGCCGCCGCCGTCGCCTTCCGCTCGCGCTTGTGGAACATTGGCGGGGAGGGCCAGTTCTATGTCGGCGCGCTGGTCACCGCCTGGGCCGGCCACTTTCTTCTCGCCGGGCTGCCGCCAGTCATCGGCATGGCGTTGCTGATGGCCGGCGGCATGGCGGCCGGCGCGGCGCTGCTGGCCGGGCCGGCCTTCCTGCGCCTGCGCTTCGGCGTCGACGAGGTGGTGACGACGCTTCTGCTCAATTTCGTCGTCATCTTGTTCGTCGGGCTGATGATCGAGGGTCCGCTGCGCGACCCGCTGGCGTTCGGATGGCCGCAATCGGTGCCGGTGGACGGGGCCTTGCGGCTGCCCGATCTGGTGCCGCGCTCGCGCCTTCATGTCGGCTTTGTCGTCGCGATCGCGGCGGCGGGGGTCGTCTGGCTGATTCTGGCGCGCACGGTGTTCGGCGCCGAGGCACGGGCGGCGGGCTTCAATGCGCGCGCGGCCGCATTCGCCGGCGTGTCGCTGCCGCGCACCATCATGGGCGTGGCGCTGCTTTCTGGCGCGCTGGCCGGTCTTGCCGGCGCGATCGAGGTGATGGGCGTGACCGGCAATGTCACCACCACGCTGTCGCCCGGCTTCGGCTATTCGGGCATCGTGGTCGCCATGCTGGCGGCGCTGCATCCGGCGGGCGTGGTCGCCGCCGCACTGTTCGTCGCCACGATCTTCGTGGGCGCTGACGGCATGGCGCGCGCCACCGGCGTGCCCAGCTTCATCGCCGATGTGATCATGGCGATGTCGCTGCTGACCATGCTGGTCGCGCTCTTGTTCACCACCTACCGGATCCGCCGATGATGGAAGCCTTCGACATCCTGACCACGGCGAGCCTGTGGGCGGCGGTGCTGCGCATCGCAACGCCGCTGATCTTCGGCGTGCTCGGCGCGCTCCTGTGCGAGCGCGCGGGCGTGCTCAATCTGGGCATCGAGGGGATCATGACGATGGGCGCCATGGTCGGCTGGCTGACGGTGTTCCTGGGCGCCGATCTGTGGACCGGCCTTGCGGTGGCCGCGCTGTCGGGCGCGCTGATGGGGCTGCTGCATGCCTTTCTGACGGTGCCGCTCGCCCTGTCGCAACACGTTTCGGGGCTTGGCATCACCCTGTTCGCCTCCTCGCTGTCCTACTATCTTTACCGGCTGATCGTCGAGGTGGGCGATCTGCCACCGACGATCGCGCCGTTCCGGCCGCTCGCCATTCCGTTCCTGTCGGACATACCGTTCCTCGGCCCGGTGCTGTTCGCGCAGACCGCGCCGACCTATCTGGCGCTGGCGGCGGTGGCGGTGCTCGCCTATGTGCTCAATCGCACGCCGGTCGGGCTGGCCATCCGCATGACCGGCGAGAACCCGCATGCGGTGGAAGCGCAGGGGCTCGACCCGATCGCCATCCGCATCGGCGCGGTCGTCGCCGGCTCGGCGCTGATGGCGGTCGGCGGCGCGTTCCTGACCATGGCCGCCTTCAACAGCTTCTTTCCCCAGATGGTGCAGGGGCGCGGCTGGATCTGCATCGCGCTGGTCGTCTTCGCGTCCTGGCGGCCGGGCAAGGCGCTGCTCGGCGCGTTGCTGTTCGCCTTCTTCGATGCCTATCAGCTCAGGCTGCAGAACGTCGTCGAGGACGTGCCCTACCAGCTCTTCCTGATGGCGCCATATCTACTTTCCATATTGGCGCTGATCCTGGTGGCGCGCCGGGCACAGGTGCCCGAAGCGCTGATGGCGCCGTATCGGCGCGGCGAGCGCTGAGGCGCGGCTACGGCGCCGGGTCGCCGGCCTGCCGCAGCGCCTGCCGCGCCGAGGCGGGCATGGACAGCGGAAACAACAGATCGATGAAGCGCTCGGCGGTCGGCTGCGGCTCGTGATTGGCAAGGCCGGGCCGCTCATTGGCCTCGATGAAGGCGTAGTCGGCCTCATGCGGCGAGCGCACCATCAGGTCGATGCCCGTCACCGGGATGTCGATGGCGCGGGCGGCATTGATGCCGGCCTCGACCAGCACCGGATTGACCGTGTCGGTGACGTCGTGGATCGTGCCGCCGGTGTGCAGATTGGCGGTGCGGCGCACGGCGAGCTGGGTCCTGGCGGGCAGAATGTCCTCCAGCGCATAGCCGGCCTGGGCCACGGTGCGCTCGGTCTCCGCATCGAGCGGAATGCGCGATTCCCCGCCCGTTGCGGCGGCACGGCGGCGGCTCTGCGCGGCGATCAGGTCGGCGATGGAGCGCTCGCCGTCGCCGACGATCACTGGCGGGCGGCGCACGGCGGCGGCGACCACGCGAAAATTGATGACAACCAGCCGCAGATCCTCGCCCTCGACGCACTCCTCGAGCAGGACCGTGTCCGACACCTCGCGCGCGGCCGCGATCGCCGCCTCGATATCGTCCATATCGGACAGGCCGACCGAGACGCCCCTGCCCTGCTCGCCGCGCGCCGGCTTGACGACGATCGTGCCGAAACGGGCGACGAACTCGGCGATCTCGTCGGGGCTGGCATCGCCGGACAACTGTTCGGGCACGCGCACGCCGGCCGCGCCGACGATGCGGCGCGTGACCGCCTTGTCGTCGCAGATCGACATGGCCACGGCCGTGGTCAGCTCCGACAGGCTTTCCCGGCACAGGATGGAGCGGCCGCCCTGGGTCAGGCGGAAGAAGCCGCCCCTGGCGTCGACGATGTCGACATGGATTCCGCGGCGGCGCGCCTCGTCGATGATGATCGTGGCGTAGGGATTGAGATCGTGGTCCGGCTCGGGGCCGGTGAACAGGGTCTCGTTGATCGGGTTCTTGCGCTTGACCGAAAAGAAGGAGACGCGCTCGAAGCCGAGCTTTTCGTAAAGCTTGATGGCCTGCTCGTTGTCATGCATCACCGACAGGTCGAGAAAGGCCGCGCCGCGCGCGATGAAGTATTCGGCCAGCCGCCGCACCAGCGCCTCGCCGATGCCCGGATGGCGCGCCGCCGGATCGACGGCCAGGCACCACAGCGAGGCGCCGCGCTCGGGATCGTTGAAGGCGCGCATGTGGTCGACGCCGGTGACGGTGCCGATGACCTCGCCGGTCTTTTCATCCTCGGCGACGAAATAGACGATGGTGCGCGCATCGCGCTTGGACCAGAAGAATTCCGGCGGTACGGGCACCATGGAGCGGCTGGCATAGATGCGGTTGATCGCCTCGGCATCCGATTGCGAGGTCAGCCGGCGGATGAAGTAGCCCTTGATCGGCCGGCGAGAGGGCCGGTAGTGCGAAAGATCGAGCCGGAAAGTGTGCGAGGGGTCGAGGAACAGCTCCTGCGGGGCATGGGCCAGCAGCACGTGCGGGTTGCGCACATAGACGGCGATGTCGCGCTGGTCGGGCTGCTCTCCGCGCAGGGCGGCGGTCAGGGGTTCGGCGGTCTCGAAGGTCTGGGCGAAGACGAGCCGGCCCCAGCCGCAATCGAGCGCGAACTCGGGCTTCATCTGGTCGGCGTCATTGCCGTGATGGGCGATGGGCGGCTTGAGGCCCTGCTCGCGCATGCGCTTGAGGCGATGGGCATAGGCATCGCCGTGCTGGCGCTCGCGTCCGCCGGCCCACGTCTTGGAGCTGTCCTTGCCCTTGGTCATGTACCCTTACATGTCGTGCGTTTGCAGCCACATCTCAAGAAGGGCGACCTGCCACAGTTCCGATCCGCGCAGCGGGGTGATGTGCTCGGCCGGGCTCTCGAACAGGGCGTCGAGATAGCTCTGCCGGAACAGGCCGCGCTCGCGCGCCGCCTGCGAGGTCAGCGCGTCGCGAACCATGTCGAGAAACGGCCCCTGGATGTATTTGAGCTGCGGCACGGGGAAATACCCCTTCTTGCGATCGATCACCTCGGAGGGAACGACGAGCCGCGCGGCCTCCTTGAGGACGCCCTTGCCCTCATGGGCAAGCTTGAACTGGGGCGGGATCGAGGCGGCCAGTTCGACCAGTTCGTGGTCGAGAAAGGGCACGCGCGCCTCAAGCCCCCAGGCCATGGTCATGTTGTCGACCCGCTTGACCGGATCGTCGACCAGCATGACATGGGAATCAAGGCGCAGCGCGCGGTCGACCGGGGTCGCCGCGTTCGGCCGCATCAGGTGATCGCGCACCAGTTCGAAACTGTCGTCGCGGTCCGCCAGCCATTGCGGCGACAGATGCTCGGCGAGCCGGGCATGGCTGCGGTCGAAGAACACCCGGGCATAGTCGGCGGCGACGTCGTTGGAATGGGCGAGCGGCGGATACCAGTGATAGCCGCCGAACACCTCGTCGGCGCCCTGACCCGACTGCACCACCTTGATGTGTTTGGAAACCTCGCGGCTGAGCAGGTAGAAGCCGATATTGTCGTATGAAACCATCGGCTCGGACATGGCGGCGATCGCCTCGGGCAGATGGGTCATCATGTCGTCGCCGGGCACGAAGATCTTGTGGTGGCGCGTGCCGAAGCGCTCGGCGATCAGGTCGGAATAGACGAACTCGTCGCCCTTTTCGCCATGCGCCTCCTCGAAGCCGATCGAAAAGGTCATCAGATCCTTCTGGCCCTCCTCGGCGAGAAGACCGACAATGACCGAGGAATCGACACCGCCCGACAGGAGCACGCCGACGGGCACATCGGCGACCATGCGGCGCCGCACGGCGGTGCGCAGCGCGGCGAGCACGCGGTCGCGCCAGTCATCGGCGGTCAGGCCGCCATCTTCGGCGCGCCGCTCATAGGAGGGCTCCCAATAGAGCCGGTCGCGTGTCCGCCCGTCGGGCTCGATGGTGCGCGTTGTCGCCGGCGGCAGCTTGCGCACGCCCCGAAGGATGGTGCGCGGCGGCGGCACGACGGCGTGAAAGGACATGTAGTTGTGCAGCGCGCCCGGGTCGATCTGCGTGTCGACCTCGCCGGCGGCGAGCAGCGCCGGCAGGGTGGAGGCAAAGCGCAGGCGCCCCGGACCTTCGGCAAGGTAGAGCGGCTTGATGCCGAACCGGTCGCGCGCCAGCGTCACGCGGCCGCTGTCGCGGTCATGGATGGCGAAGGCGAACATGCCGTGAAAGCGCGTCACGCACGCCTCGCCCCATTTGTGGAACGCCTTGAGGACGACCTCGGTGTCGCCGTCGGAGAAGAAGTGGTAGCCGGCGGCGGCGAGTTCGGCGCGCAGTTCGGGATAGTTGTAGATGCACCCGTTGAAGACGATGCTCAGCCCCAGCGCCGGGTCGGCCATGGGCTGGGCGGCCTTGTCGGACAGATCGATGATCTTCAGGCGGCGGTGGCCGAAGGCGACCCGTCCCTGGGCGAGCACGCCGCTGCCATCGGGGCCGCGCGGCGCCAGCGCGTCGACCATCGTCGCCACGGCACGGGGGTCGGCGAAGTCGTCGTCAAGGCGGATTTCTCCGGCAATTCCACACATATCGGAAAGCGGCCTTTCGTCGGATTGCGATCGGTTCTGTTGTGACGCAGGGGTGCGGCGGGATCAACACGCGATCCCGGGATAACCCTCGCGGTCGGCGCGGCGTTCCGGCCGCACCGTGCCATGTCGTCGGGTTCTTCCGGTCGGTCAGGCGCTCATCTTGACGCGGATGCCGTCCTCGGCGGGCTTGGAGGGCACCAGCGCCTTGACCAGATCCTTCATCTTCAGCGTTCCGACCCGCTGGCCGTCCTTGGTGACCAGATAGTTCTTGGAGATGTCGCCCTCGGAAATGGAGATGACGTCCTCGAGCGTCGCTTCCTGGTCGACCTCGCCGGCGATCGGTCCCGCCGGCCCCTCGTCCCGGGTCATGACCGAGCGCACCTTGAGCACGCGCGCCCGGTTGATGTCGGACACGAAGTCCTCGATGTAGGGATCGGCCGGATGCAGCAGGATGTGCTGCGGCTCGCCCTGCTGGACGACGGCGCCCTCGTTGAGGATGACCAGATGGTCGGCGAGCTTGAGCGCCTCGTCCAGATCGTGGGTGATGAACACGATGGTCTTTTGCAGTTCGGCCTGCAGTTCGACGAGCAGGTTCTGCATGTCGGTGCGGATCAGCGGGTCGAGCGCCGAGAAGGCCTCGTCCATGAGCATGATCTCGGAGTTCGACGCCAATGCCCGGGCAATGCCGACGCGCTGCTGCATGCCGCCCGAAAGCTGATGCGGGAACTGCGATTCATTGCCGCCAAGACCGACACGGTCGAGCCATTTGGTGGCTTCCTTTTCGTATTCGGCACGGGCGATGCCGCGCACGTCCAGCGCCAGCGCGGCGTTCTCCAGCACCGTCCGGTGCGGGAAGAGCGCGAATTTCTGGAACACCATGGACATGCGCCGGCGCCGCAGGTCGCGCAGCTGCGCCGGGCCGTAGTCCAGTATGTCCTCGCCGTCGACCAGCACCTCGCCGGCGGTCGGCTCGATCAGGCGGTTGAGGTGCCGGATCAGCGTGGACTTGCCCGAGCCCGACAGCCCCATGATCACCGTGGTCAGCCCGTCGCGGATGTCGACATTGATGTCCGACAGGCCGAGCACGTGGTTGGTCTGGTCGAGCAGTTCGGGCTTGGACATGCCGGCCTTGACCTGTTCGAGGGCCGCTTGCGGGTCCTCGCCGAAGATCTTGTAGAGCTCGCGGATGCGAATCTTGACGGCTTCGTCGCTCATCGTTCAGCCCCCGGCCTTCTGCGAAGCGTTGACGCGGGCCAGCGATGCCTTGGTCACGCGGTCGAGGATGATCGCCAGCAGCACGATCCCCAGTCCGGCGACGAGGCCCACGCCCAGTTCGAGATTGCGGATGCCGCGCAGCACCAGCACGCCGAGCCCTGGCGCGGAGACCAGCGAGGCGATCACCACCATGGCCAGGCTCATCATGATCGTCTGGTTGACGCCGGCCATGATGTTGGGCAGCGCCAGCGGCACCTGCACGCCGTAGAGCTTCTGCCGGTCGGTCATGCCGAAGGCGTCGGCGGCCTCGATGACGGCCGGATCGACCAGCCGGATGCCCAGGTCCGTCAGCCGGATGACCGGCACGATGGCGTAAAGGATGATCGCGATGCCGTAGAGCTTGGGTTCGGTGACGCTGAACAGAAAGATCAGCGGAATGAGATAGACAAAGGGCGGCAGCGTCTGCAGCATGTCGAGCACGGGTATGATCGCGCGCTGTGCCGCATCGGACCGTGACATGCCGATGCCGATGGGCACGCCCAGCAGCACGCACAGGAAGGCGCAGACGAATATGATGGCCAGCGTCTGCATGGCGAATTCATAGTGGTCGATGAAGGCCAGCAGACCGATACAGGCCGCAACGAAGCCGACCAGGCCCCATGAGCGCGCCACGAAGAAGGTCACGAGCAAAAGCGCCGGAATGACGATCCACCACGGCGTGTTCAGGATCGTCCACAGCGCGCCATTGAGCATCCAGCTCAGTGGCTGCGTGATCGGGTCGAGGACGAGCGACAGTGCGTCCTTGATGTCGAGGAAACCCTGCTCGAGCCCGCGCGTGAGATCGCGAGACTGCGGGATGCGGCCGCAGGCTTCGTTCAGCGCGTCGAGCGAGGGGAACGGCAGATCCCACAGGGACGGTGCCGGAGCATCGGCGCCCTGGGCCTGAGCGAGCAGGTCGGACATCGAAGCAGGCGCCTGAGAGCCGCCTGCGTCGCACCACCCGCGCAAGCCAAGCGCGTCGAACACGAAATCATATGTTGCCATCAATCAAGCGCCGGTTGGTGTCGGGCGGCGCCCCCTGTTCAATAAAGAGAGGACAGGGCCGGCTGACGGCCCTGTCCGGTGTTCATCCGTTAACGGGGAGCCTTACAGAAGGCCCGAGAGATTCTCGCGCGCGGCGTCGTTGATCCACTCAGACCACAGCTCGGTGTTGTTCTGCAGGAAGTAGACGGCCGCTTCCTCGCCCGAGGCGCTGTTCTCGTCCTGCCAGGCCAGCAGCGAGCTCATCAGCTCGGTCGGAAAGGTCATGTTCGATAGGAACTCGACGATTTCCGGCTCGCGCTCGCCGAAGTCGCTGGTGACGACGGTCAGCACCGGCGCGGCGGGGAAGTCGGAGACCTGCGGGTCCGGATTGTCCGGCGTGGCGTTCGCCGCGTGAACGTCCGGCTTGACCTCGCCGAGGTCGACCTGGGTCATGTCGTACTTGCCGAGCGGCACGGTCGGGCCCCAGTAGTAGCCGAACCAGGGTTCCTCGTTCTCGACGGCCGAGGCCATCGAGGTGGCGAGCGTTTCGCCCGAACCGTGGTTGAAGACCTCGATGCCATGGTCTTCCAGATCGATGGCGCGGATCAGATTGTCGTTGACGACCCGGCAGCCCCAGCCGTCCGGGCAGTTGTTGAACTGGCCACCGACGAGTTCGGGGTTGTTGAGCACGCCCTCGAGATCGGTCAGTTCGGGATGCTCCTCGGCGAGATAGGTCGGGATCCACCAGCCTTCGACGCCACCGGGATCGAGCACGTCGGCAACCGGCTCGATCTTACCCTCGTCGACGAGGCGCTGATAGACTTCGCCGGTCGAGTTGCGCCACAGTTCGGTGAGGATATCGGGCTCGTTGTTCTCGGCCACCGACGTCACGGCCGGCACGGTGTCCGATGGAACGATCGTCACGTCGCAGCCGTAACCCTGTTCCATGATGAAATTGGCGACCTGGGTGACGATCGAGGCCGAAGCCCAGTTCATCTCGGTGATCGAGACTTCGCCGCAGCCGTCGTCCTGGGCGAGTGCGGCGGCCGGGAACATGGCGGCGCCGACACATGTGGCAAGTGCGAGTTTACGCATGAATAACTCCTGTTGAGCAGAACATCGGGGGACCAGAAGCCGGAAGCGGTAAGACGCCCGAAGCGGGCAACCAGTCCGCGCTTGCGGTCCTGTCCAAAAGAGCAACGTCAGAAAGCCGGGGGGCGTTCCCGTGGTCTCACGACATTCGCGCAGAAGCGGCAATCCGACCGGTATCGATCCAATTTTTTCTTTCTGCCCCGAATGGCGAGCCTCCACCTGTTGCCTCTCATAAGCATGGCCAATCAGCGACCAAGGTCAACCCCCAATGCGTGCAGGGGCGATGCCCCTGGCCGGTGAGACGAGCCTGAAGCCATTGGCGCACAAGGCCTTTTCGGCCGGCAAGCCGACCGAAGAAATCGCCTCGAAATTGTCACAATGGTCCAATTGCGACACCGGAGAGGTCGCCCGATCACCGTGTTCAGGCCGCCTGCGCGCCGATCGGCCGGGCCTTGCCGCCGCTCCCCGGACCGATGCCGGAGATCGCCTGGACGAGGTTGTCCTCATTGACCTCGGCGGCGGTGAACTGCCGGGTGATCCGCCCCTGATACATGGCGATGATGCGGTCGGAGACATGCAGCACCTCGGGCATCTCCGAGGAAATGACCATGACCGCGTAGCCCGACCGCGCCAGTTCGCGCAGCAGATTGTGGATCTCGGCCTTCGAGCCGACATCGATGCCGCGCGTGGGCTCGTCGACAATCAGCACGCGCGGCTTCATGGCAAGCCATTTGCCGATGACGATCTTCTGCTGGTTGCCGCCGGACAGGAACTGGACGAGCTGGCGCCAGCTCGGCGCCTTGATGTCGAGCTGGTCGCGATACATGTCGTAGATCGCGATCTCGCCGCCATTGGAGACGAACGGGCCGGCCGTCAGATCGTCGATCTGCGGCAGCGTCATGTTGTCACGGCAGTTCATGGACAAGACCAGGCCCTGTTCCTTGCGGCTTTCGGGCACCAGCGAAATGCCCTGCCGGATGGCCTCGACCGAGGAGTCGATGCGTGCCTCGCTGCCGCCGAGCACGATGCGGCCGGCAGTGGGCCTGCGCAGGCCGAACAGGGTTTCGGCGAGCTCGGTTCGGCCGGCGCCGACCAGACCGTAAAAGCCCAGCACCTCGCCGGCGCGCAGTTCGAAACCGATGTCGTCGAACAGCCTGCCGCAGGACAGGCCCTCGACGGCGAGCGCGACATCGCCGACGTCGGGGGCCTCGCGGTTGCGCTCATAGCTCAGGCTGCGCCCGATCATCAGGCGCGTGACCTCGTCCTCGTCGGTTTCGGCGGTCTCGAGCGTGCCACGATGGGTCCCGTCGCGCAGCACGGAGATGCGGTTGGAAATGGTGAAGATCTCCTCCATGCGGTGGGAGATGTAGACGATGCCGACGCCGTCCCTTTGCAGGTCGCGGATGATGTCGAACAGGACGACCTTTTCCTGGTCGGTGAGCGAGGCGGTGGGCTCGTCGAAGACGACGATCCGGGCCTGGTGCGTGAGCGCGCGGGCGATCTCGACCATCTGCTTCTTGGCGATCGACAGCGTGTCGATGCGCGTGCGCGGGCCGAAATCGCAATTGAGCTTGTCGAGGATGGTGGCGACGCGCTCGTGCAGCGATTTCCAGTCGACAAAGCCCCAGCGCCGGCGCGGCAACTCGCCCAGGAAGATGTTCTCGGCCACACTCATCTCTTCGGCCAGCGACAGCTCCTGGTGGATGAGGATGACGCCGTTGTGCTTGGCCTCGATCGGGTTGCGCATGACGACAGGCCTGCCGCTGACGACGATCTGTCCGGCATCGGGCTGGTACATGCCGGCGAGCACCTTCATCAGCGTCGACTTGCCGGCGCCGTTCTCGCCAAGCAGCGCGTGCACCTCGCCGGCGCGGACCTCAAAGCTGACGCCGTCGAGCGCGCGCACGCCGGGAAAGGTCTTGACGATGCCCTCAAGGCGAAGTGTCGGTTCGCTTTCGGTCACAGGCGCAACTCCTCTTCGCCCTTGCGGTTGAGCTGCTTGTCCAGGAAAAGCACCGCGATCAGGATCGTGCCCAGGATGACCAGCACGTAGAAGGCCGGCACCTGCATCAGGTTCATGCCGTTGCGCAGGATGCCGATGGCGAGCACGCCGCCCAGCGTGCCGATGATGTTGCCGGCCCCGCCGGTCAGCTTGGTGCCGCCAAGGACCACGGCGGTGATCACCCACAATTCGTAGTCGCGGCCAAGATTGGGCGTGGAAGCGCCCATTTGCGTGGACAGGGTGATGCCGGCGAGCGCGGCGAAGAAGCCGACGATCATGAAGTTGACGACCATGTGCGGGCCGACCCGAATGCCGGCATTGACCGCCGCCTCGCGATTGCCGCCGACTGCGTAGGTGTTGCGGCCGTGGACGGTCTGCGACAGCAGCAGATGGATGGCGATGGCGCAGACGATGAAGATGACCGCGAGCGTGGGCAGCGGACCGATGGAGCTGGCGCCGAAATCGGAATAGGCGAAGTTCATGGCGTAGAAGGACTGCTCCTCGGTGTAGACGAAGACCAGGCCGCGCACGCCGAGCATGGCGCCCAGGGTGACGATGAAGGCGTCGACGCCCGTCTTCCATACGATGATGCCGTTGAGCGCGCCGATGGCGACACCGGCCGCAAGGCCGGCCAGGACCGCCGGCAGGAGCTGCCAGTTGCCCCAGTCGGCGAAGACCGGCCAGCCCATGATGTCGACGGTCAGACTGGCGGCAAGGGCGAGCGTGGCGCCGACAGACAGGTCGATATTGCCATTGATCATGACCAGCGTCATGCCGAGCGCGATCAGGCCGATCGTCGAGGTCTGCACCAGCACGTTCTGCAGGTTCTGAACGTCGAAGAAGTGCGCGGTGGCGAAGGAAAAGAAGATGAAGACCACCGCCACGAAGCCCCAGATGGGATGGCGCAGCAGCCATCGGAACGCGCCGGAAAGGCGTGGTGCGGTCGGTGTCGACAGAACTTGGGCCATGGCCGGCTCCCTTACGCGATCGGCGAGAACAGCCGGCCGCGCTTGGCGGCGACGTCCAGCCAGACGGCGAGGATGATGACGATCCAGGTGACGATCCACTGGGCGAAATAGGGAAAGCCGAGCAGCAGCAGCCCGTTCTGGATGAAGCCCAGGATCAGCACGCCGATGACGGTCTTCCAGATCGTACCCGAACCGCCCAGAAGCGAGGTGCCGCCCAGGATGACGGCCGACAGCACGAGCAGTTCATAGCCCTGGCCGACATTGTTCTGCGAGCCCATGACGCGGCTGCCGAGTATGATTGCGGCGATGCCCACGCAGAAGGCCGAGACCAGATAGGTCGAAAACACGACCCGGTTGCGCCGGATCCCCGAGAAGACCGCGGCGGTGGGATTGCCGCCGACGGCGTAGATGCGCCTGCCATAGGGCGTATAGGCAATGACCAGATGCATGATCGCCGCGAGCCCCAGGAAGATGACGATGGGCGTTGCCATGCCCAGCACCTCGCCGCGGCCGAAGATGGCGAACCAGGTGGTTTCCTGATCGGCGATGTCGACATTCTTGCCGCCCGAATAGATCAGCGTGACGCCCTGGATCGCCGACAGCATGCCGAGCGTGACGATGAGCGAGTTCAGGCGCAGGAAGCCGACGAGAAATCCGTTGATCGCTCCGATGCACAGCGTTGCCACCAGCATCACGCCGATGGCGGGCGCGGCGCCGAGCTTGTCGTGCAGATCGACCACCAGCACCGTGGCGAAGGACAGCATCGAGCCGACCGAAAGGTCGAGATTGCCGCTGAGGACGACAACCGTCACGCCGATCGCCATGACCCCGATGATGGCCGACTGGCGCACCACGGTCATCAGGTTCTCCGGCGTCAGGAAGCGGTCGGAAACGAGCCCGAAGCCGATCATGAACAGGATGAAGGCAATGAGGATGCCCTGACGCGCCAGAACGGTCGTCAGATCCTTGATGCGGTCCGGTGACGTGGTCGATGCCAATGTCTGCCTCCTCCCGGCCCGTGACGGCCCTTGCCCGCCGGCCCGGGCGGCGAACATGACGCTCGATGGTCGTGGCCTTGCGCGCTCCCCAAGGGTTCGGGCGCTACGGGCTTGCGCGGTGCCCCGACGGCCCGCGCCGCGTCTCCTCCCGGCGCGATCGGCTGCCATGCGCCCGCTGGCGCAGGATAGCGGATCGGGCGGCCGTGCCAAGCCGCAGGCGGCGCGGGCGTCAAGCGTCCCGCGCCGCATGGTCGTTGTGCCTCAGAAAACGGGCTTGGAGAACTCTTCCATGTTCTCCTGGGTGATCTTTGGCGTATCGAAGTAGTTGAGGAAAGGCACGTCCTCGCCATTGACGACGGCGATCGCGGTTGCGAGCGCGTTCCTGGCATCGTCGACCGGCGACTGGTAGATCGAACCGTAATACTCGCCGCGGCCCATCGCCTCGTAGCCGACGGCGAAGTTGGTCGCGCCCACGAAGATCATGCCGTCGGCCCGGCCGGCGGCCTTGGCCGCGTTGAGCGCGCCCACGCCCATATTGTCGTCGCCCGAATACACGCCATCGATCTCGTCATACTTGACCAGGAAGGACTCCATGACGCGCTGCGACTTCTCGCGATTCCAGTCGCCGGGCTGGGTCTCCATGATCGTGACGCCGGGGCAGGCCTCGGCGAGGCGATCCTCGAAGCCCTTCTGGCGCTCGATGGCGGTGGTGTAGCCGGGCTGGCCGGAGATCTGCACGATCTGGCCCTCGCCGTCGAGCGCGTCGCACATCAGTTCCGCCGAATAGGCGCCCTGGGTGATGTTGTCGGGTCCGGAAAAGGACTCGATGAACTCGAAGCCCTCCTCGGCGATGTTCGAATTGGTGATGACCACCGGAATGCCGGCCTGATCGGCCTTGCGAACGGCGGGCACGACGGCCTTGCCGTTGGTCGGCCAGATGATGATCGCGTCGACTTCCTGCTGGATCAAGTCCTGGATCTGGGCGATCTGGCGGGCGACGTCGCCGCCGGCGTCGAGCACGATGGCCTCGACGTTCTCATTGGCCTCGGCGGCCTCGATGAAGGCCTTCTCATAGGTGGTCTGGTAGCTGTCGACACCGACATTGTTCTGCGTGATGCCGATGGTGATCGTCTCCGCCTGAGCGGCGCCGGCCAGCATCAGCCCGGCAAGTGCGGTGGTGGCGGCAAGCGTGATGCGCTTGGTCATCTGGTACTCCTCCCGATTTCTCCCAACAAACAATGCTCGCGTCGCGGCCAGCGGACCAGCCGTCAACGGCCACCCGAATCCCGGGTGATCGCCGATCACAGTGCCGAAGGAACCTTCCGGCTGGAGTCCGGAAGATATCCAATCTGAGAATTTTCGTATCGGATATGGATATTTTGCCCGTATGGTCGGTGCGTCATTTTGGACATTTTGCATGGGAGGCGCAAGTGAACAGCCAGCGACCGTCAGAATCGAACGCCCGCGACAGGCGGGCAGACGTGAACGGGGGCGCTGGCCGGCGCGTCCGACACGAGGCCACGCAATCGGGAGGAGCAAGCGCACAGACCATGGCGGTCTCGCCGCGCGACCGGGACGAAGTCCTGCGCACGCTGTCCTTCGTGGAGGACTTTTGCGACGAGCTCGAGCATGCCCTGGAAGTGTCTGCGCCCAATCCGTATTTTCGCATGTCCCTGCATCTCATCCGCAGCCATCTGGAAGCCAAGACGGTGACGCCGACATCGCTGATCGGCGCGTCCGGCGTGCCCTATGCGACCGCCAGCCGGCGGTTGAAGGCGATGGTCGAAGCCGGGCTGATCGAGCAGCGGCCGCGCACGCGCTCGGGCAAGACCTACTCCATGCATCCCAGCGACAAGCTGGTCGACGCCTGGATGCAGTTCACCGCCCGCACGCGCCGGCTCGCCGAGCAGAGCTTCGAATGGGGCGCGCCGCGCGACGAGGCGCGCGACTATTATTTCGGAGCGTCCTATCTGGCGGCGCAGTCGATACCGCCGCTGCAGGTGCTGCCCGAGCCGCTGAAGATCGCCGGCGGCGTGCGCGTTCTTGTCCATGGCGATCCGACCTTCATGGTCATGGACACGCTCAAGCGGCAGTTCGAGCAGGTCATCGGCACGCAGATCAACCAGCGCGCCTTCTCGATCGACCGGCTGCATGCCGAGGCGATCAAGAACGCCGAGCGCAAGACGAGCCGGTACGACATCATCGCCGTCGACCTGCCGTGGGTGGGCGAGTTCGTCGAGCGCGGCATGCTGATGCCGCTCGACCGGGCGCTGGACCCGGCCCGGCTCGACCCGGCCGATTTCCATACGGCGGGCTGGAAGGCGGCGCATTGGGGCGGAAGGGCCTACGGGGTGCCGGCGCAGACGACGCCGGAGCTGTTCTTTTATCGCCGCGACCTGTTCGCCCGGGCCGGGCTCGAGCCGCCGCGACGCACCGCGGACGTGCTCAGGGCGGCCGAGGCGCTGCACGACCCCACGCAGGGGCGCTACGGCATCGCCTGGAACGCGGCCCGGGGCACCGCGCTCGGCCATACCTTCCTGATGACGCTGGCCGATTTCGGCCAGCCGGTGATCGATCTGCCGCGTTCCGCCGGCGGCTTCGACACCGACCGCCTCGCCGAGGGCGGGCATCGGCCGACCATCGACACCGAGGCCGGGCTGGCGGCGGCCGAATATCTGATGGCGCTGCTGAAATACTCGCCGCCCTACATCCTGTCGATGTCGTGGTACGAGCGCGTGCGCCCCTATGCGGCCGGCGAGATCGCCATGGCCTACGGATACACGCTGCTGGCGCCCTATTTCGAGCTCGACCCGGATTCGCCGGCGGCGCGCCAGACCGGCTACCTGCCGCATCCGGCCGGACCGGGTGCCGCACCCGTCGCGCCGGTCGGCGGCTATGTGCTGTGCGTGCCGGCCAATATCGCGCCCGAGCGGCTCGAGGCGGTGGCCGAGGCGCTGATCGTCTTCACGTCGCCCGAGGCGCAAAAGCTCTACATCCAGAACGGCAGCCGCACCAATCCGCGCTATTCGGTCGGCGCCGATCCGGAGGTGCGCGGCTCGTCGCCGATCTTCGAGGCGGTCGACGCCATGTCCTGGCGCGACGAACTGCAGTTCTGGCCGCGCCCGCCGATTCCGCAGATCAACCGGATCATCCAGATCTGCGGCGAGGAATTCCACGACATGCTGCGCGGCATCCAGTCGCCGCGCCAGGCGCTGCGCGCTGCGCAAGGGCGGGCCGAAGAGGCGCTCGAGCAGCCCGGGCATCGATGACACGAGGGAGGAGACGATGGATTCCAATCGCCTGAAGGGAAAGAACATCCTGATCACGGGGGCGGCCCAGGGAATGGGCGCGACCAATGCCGAGCACTTCGCCGAGCAGGGCGCCAATGTGTGCCTGGGCGATATCGATGTCGAGCAGGCCCGGCGCGTCGCCGACGCGATCAACCGGCGCGGCAATGGCGAGGCGATCGCGGTCCGGATGGACGTGACCAGGCGCGAGGACAATGCGGCGGCGGTCGCCGCCACCGTCGAGGCCTTCGGACCGATCAATGTGGGGGTGTTCAACGCCGGGCTGAACAAGCCGCGCTTCTTCATGGATATCGACGAGGACAACTGGGACCACATCATGGACGTCAACACCAAGGGCATGTGGCTGGGCATGCAGGAGACGGCCAGACAGATGATCGCCCAGGGCAGGCAGGACTACCCCTACAAGCTGATCAATGTCGGCTCGATCGCCTCGCGCAAGCCGCTGGTCGACGTCACGGTCTACTGCACTTCCAAATATGGCTGCCTGGCGCTGACCCATTGCGGCGCGGTGGCACTGGCCGAGCACAACATCACCGTCAACGGCTATGCGCCGGGCGTGGTGGTCACCCCGCTGTGGGAGCAACTCGACAAGGACCTCATCGAGATCGGCTTCAAGAAGCGCGAGGGCCAGGCCTACGAGGACATCGTCGCCAACGAGCTGAAGATCAAGCGGGTCTCCTATCCCGACGACGTCAAGGGCACGGCGGCGTTCCTTGCCAGCTCCGACAGCGATTACATGACCGGCCAGATGATCCACATCGACGGCGGCTGGTGCATCCAGTGACGATCGTGCGCATCCGCCAAGGGGCGGCGCGCAATCAGACCCATCGAAACGCGCCCCAGCGCGCGGGGAGGCAAGAATGAACCAGGCCCTGAACCCACGCATCCTGCAACCGACCGACCTCGAGCCGAACTGGCGCTGGGACCGGCATATCCCGGCGCTCGGCCACATGGCCGTCGATTTCGAGAGACGCGTCGATCACGACCGGCTGCGGCGCTATCGGCTCTCCCGCGCAAGGGAGGCGCTCGCCAAGTCCGATTGCGGGGCGCTGCTGCTGTTCGACGTCAACAACATCCGCTACGTGTCGGGCACCAAGATCGGCGAGTGGGAGCGCGACAAGATGTGCCGCTTCGCGCTTCTGGCCGGCGACGGCGAGCCCTATGTTTGGGATTTCGGCTCGGCGGCGGTCCACCACCGCGAATATTGCGACTGGCTCGACCCCGAGCGCTGCCGCGCCGGAGTGGTCGGCATGCGCGGGACGATCCCGCCCGCCTTCGGGCTGATGAAACGCTATGCCGAGGAGATCGCGGACCTTCTCAGGCAGGCCGGGGTCGGCGACATGCCGGTCGGCGTCGACTATGCGGAGACGGCGATGTTCTTCGCCCTGCAGGAGGCCGGAATCACGGTGGTCGACGGCCAGCAGATCATGCTGTCGGCGCGCGAGATCAAGAATATCGACGAGATCCAGCTTCTCAACCAGGCCGCCTCGATGGTCGACGGGGTCTATCACATGATCTCGGAGGAGCTGAAGCCGGGCGTGCGCGAGAACGACATCGTCGCCATGGCCAACAAGATGCTCTACGAGATGGGCTCGGACGATGTGGAGGCGATCAACGCCATCTCCGGCGAGCGCTGCAATCCGCATCCGCACAATTTCACCGACCGCCTGTTCCGGCCCGGCGACCAGGCCTTCTTCGACATATTGCAGAGCTATCAGGGCTATCGCACCTGCTACTATCGCACCTTCAATGTCGGCCGGGCGACGCCGGTGCAGGTGGACGCCTATGTCAAGGCTCGCGAGTGGCTCGATGCGGCCATCGAGGCGATCAAGCCGGGCGTGACCACCGACGCCGTCGCCGCGCTGTGGCCCGCCGCGCCCGATTTCGGCTTTCCCGACGAACTCTCCGCCTTCGGCCTGCAATTCGGCCACGGCCTTGGGCTGGCGCTGCACGAGCGGCCGATCATCTCGCGCGCGGTCAGCCTCGAGAACCCGATGGTGATCGAGACCGGCATGGTGTTCGCACTGGAAACCTACTGCCCGGCCACCGACGGCTATTCCGCCGCGCGTATCGAGGAGGAGGTCGTTGTCACCGACAGGGGCTGCGAGGTGATCAGCCTGTTCCCGGCCGAAGACCTGCCCATCGCCAACCGCTATTGAGGCCGCGCCGCCATGACCGCCGATCCGAAGACCAATCGTCAGGGCTATCTGCGCATGTACCGGCAAATGGTGCGCATCCGGGTGTTCGAGGACAACGCCAACCAGCTCTACCTTGCGGCCAAGATGCCGGGCCTGACCCACATGTATTCGGGACAGGAGGCGGTGGCGGTCGGCATCTGCGAAGCACTGCGCGTCGACGACAAGATCACCTCCACCCATCGCGGCCATGGCCATTGCGTCGCCAAGGGCGCCGAGTTCCGTCCGATGTTCTGCGAACTGCTCGGCAAGGCCGAGGGCTATTGCCGGGGCAAGGGCGGCTCGATGCACATCGCCGATCAGGACAACGGCAATCTGGGCGCCAACGCGATCGTCGGCGGCTCGGCGGGCATCGCCACCGGTGCGGCGCTTTCGGCCAGGCGCGCCGGGCGCGACGATGTCACGGTGTGCTTTTTCGGCGACGGCGCGCTCGGCCAGGGACTGCTCTACGAGGTGATGAACATGGCCGCGCTGTGGCGGCTGCCGGTCATCTATGCGTGCGAGAACAATCTTTATGGCGAGTACACCAGGGTCGAGGAGATGGCGGCCGGCGAACTGACGGCACGGGCCGAAGCCTTCGGCATCGAGGCGCATCGCGTCGACGGCCAGGACGTGCTCGCCGTCAACCGGCTGGCGCAGGATCTCGTCGAACGGGCGCGCAAGGGCGAGGGACCCTTCTTCGTCCAGCTCGATACCTATCGCTATCACGGCCACCATGTCGGCGACATCAATCGCGGCTACTACCGGTCAAAGGACGAGGAAGCGCTGTGGAAGTCCGAGCGCGACCCGATCGCCAATTTCGGCCGCTGGCTGAGCGAGCAGGGCATTGCCGGCGCGGACGACCTTGCCGCCATCGACGCCGAGGAACGCGGGGCGGCCGAGGAAGCGGTCGCCTACGCGGAAGCCGCCGCCTACCCCGATGCGGGCGAGGTCGCCATGCATGTGCATGCGCAAACGCCGGCGCTGCGCGCGCTTTAAGGAGACGATCATGGCCGAGATCACGCTGGCAAAGGCCGTCAACCAGGCCATCGCCGAGGAAATGCGGCGCGACGAGACGATCTTCCTGATCGGCGAGGATGTCGCCGAGGCAGGCACGCCGTTCAAGGTGCTGTCCGGACTGGTCGAGGAGTTCGGGCCCGAACGGATCATCGACACGCCGATCTCCGAGCCGGGTTTCGTCGGCATCGCGGTGGGCGCGGCGATGACCGGATCGCGGCCGATCGTCGATCTGATGTTCGGCGATTTCTTGTTCCTGGTCATGGATCAGCTGTGCAACCAGGCCGCCAAGACCCACTACATGTCCGGCGGCAAGCTCACTGTGCCGATGGTGCTGCGCACCAATCTGGGTGCGACGCGCCGTTCGGCCGCGCAGCATTCGCAGTCCCTGCATACGCTGGTCGCGCACATTCCCGGGCTCAAGGTGGCGCTGCCGTCCTCGGCCTATGAGGCCAAGGGTCTGATGAAGACGGCGATCCGCGACGACAATCCGGTCGTCATTTTCGAAGACAAGCTGATGTACAACGACAAGGCCGAAGTGCCGGACACCGAATATCTGATCGAGTTCGGCCGGGCCGAGATCGTGCGGCCGGGCCGCGACATCACGCTGATCGGCACCTCGTCCATGGTGCAGGTGGCGCTGGGCGCGGCCGAGACGCTGGCGCGCGAGGGCATTTCCGCCGAGGTGATCGACCCGCGCACCATCGTGCCGCTGGACGAAGACACCATCCTTGATTCCGTGCGCAGGACATCCCGCGCGATCGTGATCGACGAAGGCCATCGGAGCTATGGCGTGACCGCCGAAATCGCCAGCCGCATCGGTGAGAAGGCGTTCTACCATCTCGACGCGCCAGTGCAGCGCATGGGCGCGATGGATGTGCCGGTGCCGTTCTCGCCGGCGCTCGAGGATCTGACCGTGCCGACCGCCGAGCAGGTGGCCGAACGGGCGCGGCTGTGCGTTCGCGGCGAGGTGTTCGATGCCGCATGACGTGATCATGCCGGCACTCGGCATGGCCCAGGACACCGGGCTGATCGTCGCCTGGCTCAAGCAGCCGGGCGACGCGGTCA
Source organism: Roseitalea sp. MMSF_3546 (assembly GCF_030732865.1). Taxonomy (GTDB): domain Bacteria; phylum Pseudomonadota; class Alphaproteobacteria; order Rhizobiales; family Rhizobiaceae; genus Roseitalea. The sequence goes on along the minus strand of NZ_JASHKB010000013.1, from coordinate 6,909 downwards.
AGGCCGGCGAGGGGCTGATGGAGGTCGAGACCGATAAGGCGACGATGGAGGTCGAAGCGCAGGTCGACGGCTTCCTGTCCGGCGTCGCGGCGGCGGCGGGCGAGCATGTGCCCATCGGGCAAGTGGTCGCGGTGATCGCCGACACCGAGGATGCCGCTGTCACTGTCGAGCCGGCCGCGCCCGAGCCGCAGGTCGAAGACGCCCGGCCCGCCCCGTCGGAACGGGCAGCCCCGGCCGAAACCCCGCGCGAGCCGACGCCGCAGGCCGCGCCGGTCGCAGCGGCCGGCGATGGCCGCATCCTGGCTTCTCCCAAGGCACGGCGGCTGGCGCGCGAGCAGGGGCTCGATCTGGGGCACCTGGCGCGGAGCGGCGCCCGGCCGCCCTACCATGTCGCCGATCTCGAGGTCCTGCGCGCCGTGCCTGCCACCGCGCCGGCAGCGGCCGCCGCAACGCGGATCGAGGCGCAAGCGCCGCGCGCCCAGTTCGATGAACTGCTCGAATTCATCGCCGCCGAGACCGGCGCTGCGGCCGAGCCCGGCCGCGTGTTCGCCGCCTTCGCCGCCGCGGCCCTGCGCGAGGCGACCGGGCGCGAGACCGAACTCCGCGTCGGCATCGAGACGGCCGGCACCACGGCGCCGGCGCGTCTGGTCGACCCGGACCGGATTTCGCTCGCCGCCACCTGTGAGGCAGGACCCGACGGGCCGGCGGACTTGATCGTTCGCGATCTTACCGGAAGCGCGATCACGGCCATGCGCCGGGACGGCGAGAACGCGGTGGTGATCCAGATCGCCGACGCCGGCGCGCACTTGGCGATCGCGCTTGAAGGCGCGCTTGCCGCAACCGAGGCGGTCGCCCTTGTCAATGCGTTCGCCGGTCGGATATCCGAGCCGCTCAGGCACTTGCTCTAGGACACCGGCACCATGGACCATACCGACCTTTACATCGACGGAACCTGGCGGCCGGGCGCGGACGGCCAACGCTTCGACGTGATCAACCCGGCCACCGAGGAGGTGCTGGCATCGGTTGCCTCGGCGGAGATCGCCGATGCCGATGCGGCGCTCGATGCGGCCCAGGCCGCCTTTGCGGACTGGGCCGGACGCCCGCCGCGCGAGCGCGCCGAGGTGCTGCGCAAGGCATTCGAGCTGATGACGGCGCGGCGCGAGGACTTTGCGCGCCTGATCACGCTGGAAAACGGCAAGGCGCGGGCCGACGCCATGGGCGAGGCGGCCTATGCGGCCGAGTTCTTCCGCTGGTTCTCCGAAGAAGCGGTTCGCGCCGACGGGCTGATCACCCACGCGCCCGCCTCGGGCGCTCGCATCATCGTGCAGCACAAGCCTGCGGGCATCGCCGTGCTGGTGACGCCGTGGAACTATCCGGCCGCCATGGGCACGCGCAAGATCGCCCCGGCGCTTGCCGCCGGCTGCCCGGTCATCATCAAGCCGGCCTCGGAAACCCCGCTGACCATGCTGGCACTGATGCCGCTGCTCGAGGAGGCGGGCGTGCCGGCGGGGCTCGTCAACGTGCTGCCCTCGCGGCGTACCGGCGCGCTGGTCGACCATCTGCTGCACGATCCGCGCGTGCGCGTGATCTCGTTCACCGGCTCGACGGGCGTCGGTCGCAAGCTGCTGCACGCCGCCGCCGACCAGGTGCTCAAGCCAGCCATGGAACTGGGCGGCAACGCGCCGCTGATCGTCTTCGAGGACGCCGACATCGACAAGGCGGTCGAGGGCGCCATGCTGGCGAAGATGCGCAATATCGGCGAGGCGTGCACGGCGGCGAACCGCCTTTACGTCCATGACGATGTCGCCGCGGCCTTCACCGAACGCTTCACCGAGAAGATGGCGGCGCTGAAGATGGGCAACGGGCTCGACGCGGGCGTCGATGTCGGCCCGCTGGTCAACGCCGACACGCGCGACAAGGTCGTCGCCTTCGTCGACGACGCGCTTGCAAAGGGCGCGCAGCTCAAGCTCGGCGGTGCGATCCCGAACGGGCCGGGCTTCTTCTACCCGCCCACGGTGATCACCGACGTGCCGGCCCATGCCGATTGCGTGCGCGAGGAAATTTTCGGACCGGTCGCCGCGATCCAGCGGTTTACGGACGAGCAGGACGTGATCGCCCGCGCCAACGACACCGAATACGGGCTGGTGGCCTATGTCTTCTGCGAGGACATGAAACGCGCCATGAAGGTGTGCGAACGGCTCGAATACGGCATGGTCGGTCTCAATCGCGGGCTGGTCTCCGATCCGGCCGCGCCGTTCGGCGGTGTCAAGCAGTCGGGTCTGGGCCGCGAGGGCGGCCATGAGGGCATGCTCGAATTCATGGAAACGCAATACATCTCGGCGGCCTGGTAGCGGCCGGAAAGGACATGCGATGAGCGTCGTGGCCAGCCCCTCGGTCAGGGCCTATGCCGGCAACAAGGGCGTCGACATCGACCATGTGGCCCGCGCCGCAGGCCGCCAGACGCTGGCGCGCGAGGACATCGACAGGCATCTGGGCGATGGAAACGGCGGCGGCGACAAGGGCGAGGCACGGCAGGGCCCGACAGGCTACTGGGCCGTCGACCATGGCGCCCATGGCGCGGTGTCGCAAGAACCGCTGCCGCGCTTTGCAAGGCTTGCTTCGGACAATCTGTCGGCGGCCAACGCGCTGATCCCGCAGGTGACCCATCACGACCGCGCCGACATGCGCGCCGTCGAGGCCTTGCGCGCTTCGCTCAAGACCGAAGCGGCCGAGCGCGGGGTGCGGCTGACCGCTCTTGCCTTCCACGTCAAGGCGCTCGCCCATTGCCTCGGCGCCTTCGGGCGCTTCAACGCCTCGCTGTCGCCCGATGGCGAAACGCTGATACTCAAGCACTACGTTCACATCGGCATCGCCGTGGACACGCCGCATGGACTGATGGTGCCGGTCATTCGCGAGGCCGACCGCAAGGGGCTTTGGCGCATCGCCGCCGAGATCGCCGATCTGGCGGCGCGCGCGCAGGCGCGCAAGATCCGCGCCGAGGAGATGGGCGGCGCATCGATGTCGATCTCCAATCTGGGCGGCATTGGCGGGACGGCCTTCACGCCGATCGTCAATCCGCCCGAGGTCGCCATTTTGGGCATCACCCGCATGCAGACCGTGCCGGTCTGGGACCAGGAGCAATGGCTGCCGGTGCCGATGGCGCCGCTCGACCTGTCCTACGACCACCGCGTCATCAACGGCGCCGATGCGGCGCGTTTTCTGGCGCGCTACGCCAGTCTGCTCGCCGACCCGCGTCGGCTGTTGCTGTGAGGGCGCGGTGATGGCCGGCGACCTGTCCCACTTCGACCTGAGCGGTCGCACGGCGCTCGTCACCGGCTGCCGGCGGGGCATCGGCCGTGCGATCGCGGCGGGCCTTGCGCGGGCCGGGGCCGATGTGGTCGGCGTCAGCGCCAGCCTTGAACCCACCGGCAGCGATGTCGAAGCGGACGTTACCGGACATGGGGGGCGCTTTGCCGGCTATCGGTGCGACTTCGCCGACCGGCAGGCAATCTACCGGCTGGTCGAAACGCTCGATGCGGACGACCACGCCATCGACATTCTGGTCAACAATGCCGGCACGATTCGCCGGGCGCCGGCGGCCGAGCACGCCGATGCGGACTGGGACCATGTGATGGAGGTCAATGCGAGCGCGCCCTTCATCCTTTCGCGCGAAATCGGCCGGCGCATGATCGAGCGCGGCGGCGGCAAGATCGTCTTCGTGGCGTCGATTCTGAGCTTTCAGGGCGGGATCACCGTGCCCGGCTATGCGGCGAGCAAGGGCGCGATCGCGCAGATCGTGCGCGCGCTCGCCAATGAATGGGCGCCGCAAAACGTCAATGTGAACGCCATCGCGCCGGGCTATATCGCCACCGACATCAACACCGGGCTGCAGACGGACCAGGCGCGCAGCGCCGAACTGATGGCGCGCGTGCCGGTCGGGCGCTGGGGCACGGCCGAGGAGATCGCCGACCCGGTGGTGTTCCTTGCAAGCGAGGCGGCCCGGTTCGTGCACGGCGCGATCCTGCCGGTGGACGGCGGCTGGCTGGCGCGCTGACCGCCCCGTTCGCGCGCACCACGCCAGACAGCGCAGCTTGATTCACGTCAAGCCCGAATGACGGCTTGCTTGCTAGCATGCGAGCCGGTCAACGCCGCATCATGTCGTGTGCCGGCGCGCCATGCATGCGTGACGCCGTCGCGCATGACAGGATCATCACTGGAGGAGAAGCACCATGGGAAGCAGGCCTGTTTTCGCGAAAGCGGCCCTGATTGCGGCTGCGTTGACGTTCGGAATGGCCACCTCGGCCGCCGCCTTCACCGCATGCCAGGTCACCGATACCGGCGGCATCGACGACAATTCGTTCAACCAGACCGCCTGGGAAGGCGTCCAGATGGCCCAGGAGCAGCTCGGCATCGACGCTCGCTTTCTGGAGTCGCAGGCGGAAACCGACTACATGCCCAACATCAACTCGCTTCTGGGCGAGTGCGACCTGATCGTCACGGTCGGTTTCCTTCTGGGCGACGCCACGAGGGAAGCGGCCGAAGCCAACCCCGACCAGATGTTCTCGATCGTCGACTTCGCCTACGAGCCGCCGCTTCCGAACGTGGTCGGCCAGGTGTTCGCGACCGATCAGGCCGCGTTTCTCGCCGGCTATCTTGCCGCCGGCATGACCGAGACGGGCATTGTCGGCACTTTCGGCGGCATCAACATCCCGCCGGTGACGATCTTCATGAACGGCTTCGCCCGCGGGGTCGACTTCTACAACGAACAGAAGGACGCGGAGGTGACAGTGCTCGGCTGGGACCCCGAGAGCGAACAGGGCCTGTTCACCAACAATTTCGAGTCGCTCGATGATGGCCGCGCCTTTGCCCAGAACCTTTATGACGAGGGCGCCGACATCGTCCTGCCGGTGGCCGGCCCGGTCGGTCTGGGCTCGGCAACGCTGGCCGACGAACTGGGGACGGACGCGCTCAAGATCATCGGTGTCGACGCCGATCTGTACTTCACCGATCCGGAGCGACAGGATGTGTATCTGACGTCGATCATGAAACGGATGGACGCCACGGTCTTCCAGGTGATCGAAATGGCCATGAATGACGCGTTCGAAGGCGGTGTCATCGTCGGCACGCTCGAGAACGGCGGTGTGAGCCTTGCGCCCTACCACGCCTTCGAGGACGCCGTGCCCGCCGACCTGAAGGCCGAGATCGAGCAGTTGCGCGAAGACATCATCGCCGGCGAGGTCGACGTGACGCAATAGGTGCAGGCCCCTGCCCCGACGGCCGGCCCGACCGCGGCCGGCCGGCTTTACCGGAGTGCGTCATGGACATTGAGCTGCGCGGCATCACCAAGCGCTTCGGATCCGTCGTCGCCAATGACGGCATCGATCTGGATATCCGCGCCGGCGAGGTCCTCGGCCTTCTTGGCGAGAATGGCGCGGGCAAGTCGACGTTGATGAACGTGCTTTCGGGTCTTTATTCTCCCGATGAGGGCGAGATCCGCATCGACGGCAAGCCGGTGGCCTTTGGCGGGCCGGGCGATGCGATCGCCGCCGGCATCGGCATGGTGCATCAGCACTTCATGCTCGTGCCCGTGTTCACCGTCGCCGAGAACGTGATCCTGGGCATCGAGCCGACCCAGAGGCTGGACTATCTCGATCTGAACACGGCACGCCGCCAGGTGCGCGAGATCGGCGACACCTACGGACTGGAAGTCGACCCCGACGCGCTGATCGAAGACCTGCCCGTGGGCATCCAGCAGCGCGTCGAGATCATCAAGGTGCTGTTCCGTTCGGCGGACGTGCTCATCCTGGACGAGCCGACCGCCGTGCTGACCCCGCAGGAAGTCGAGGAATTCTTCGTCATCGTCCGGTCGCTGCGCGATGCGGGAAAGGCGATCGTGTTCATCACCCACAAGCTCGACGAGATCCTTGAGATCGCCGACCGCATCAGCGTGCTGCGTGCGGGCCGCATCACCGGCCACGGCGACCCCAAACAGGTCAACGAGCAGCAGCTTGCCGAGATGATGGTCGGACGCCCGGTCAGCTTCGATGTCGACAAGGCGCCGTTCGCGCCCGGCCAGGTCCTGTTGGAGATACGCGGGCTGACGGTCTATCGCGAAAGCGGAGACCTGATCGTCGACGACGTTTCGCTGGATGTCAGAAGCGGCGAAATCGTCGGCGTTGCCGGCGTGCAGGGCAATGGCCAGTCGCAGCTCGTCGAGGCCGTCACCGGGCTGCGACGCCCCGATGGCGGCACCATCATCTTCGATGGCCGGGACATCACCCGCGCCTCGGTGCGCGACCGCCATGCCATGGGCATGGCGCATATCCCCGAGGACCGCCAGCGCACCGGCATCATCGGCGACTTCACGATCGCCGAGAACATGGCCCTGAACAATTATTACGAGGACCGCTTTGCGGCCGGTCCGGCGATAAGGTGGCCGGCCGTGTTCGAGCAGTCGGCCCGCAACGCGGTCGATTTCGACGTGCGTACGCCCTCCGTGCATGCCAAGGCCTTCCAGCTTTCGGGCGGCAATCAGCAGAAGCTCGTCGTCGCGCGCGAGTTGTCGCGCGACACCAAGGTGCTGGTCGCCGCCCAGCCCACGCGCGGGCTCGACGTGGGGTCCGTGGAGTATATCCACGGCCGCATCGTGCATGCGCGCGACGAAGGCGATGGCGTGCTGATCGTGTCATCGGAACTCGACGAGATCCTGGCCCTGTCCGACCGCATCGTCGTGATGTTCAAGGGCCGCATCGTCGCCGAGTTCGACGCCAGCAAGGGACCGGTCGACCGCAACGCGGTCGGCCTTGCCATGGCCGGCCGGTCGCAGGAGGTCGCAGCCTAATGTTTGAGTCAAGCAGCATTTTTGAAGTTTGTCGCGTAGGGCGTCCGGTTGCTGACGATGGCCCAAAG
>NZ_JASHKB010000012.1 GCF_030732865.1 Roseitalea sp. MMSF_3546 | reverse complement strand
GAGCATCGCCCGGACCGCCGCGCCATCCATGCCCGCCGCCTCGGCCGCATCGGCGAGCACCGCGTGGCGCCCGATATGCTCGGCGCGCGTGAAGAAGCGCACGAACAGCGCCTCGACCACCGCATCCTGCGTGGCCGGCCCGTCCTGCCCCGCCCAGCGGATTACCCGATGCGCGTCGAGCGTGTTCGGCGAGACCATGATCGCATCCAGATCGAACGCAATCCCCTCGCCCCTGCCCACTTCGGCGATCTGGTCATAGGCCTTCCGCGCCTGTTCGGCACCGCCAAACTTCGCCTCCAGATAAGCCCGCCGATCGAGCCCCTCGGGGGGCAGCGAGGCGTCGAGCTGAAACGGATGCCAGGCCACGGCCAGCGAGAACGCGCCCTCGACCATCGCCGCAGCGCGCTCGAGCCGTCTCTTGCCGATGAAGCACCACGGGCACATCACGTCCGAGATCACGTCGATGGTGACGGTCTGCGTCCGGTTGTCGGCCATGGCGCTTCTCTGCCGGCCCGCCCGCCCTATTGCGTCGACCACCACACCGGCAACTGGTAGCCGTAAAGCGGCGTCTCCCCGTCGGGGTACTGGATGTGGCTCCAATGGGCAACCCAGCTCTCGCGCAGGTGATAGAGCGGCACCGCGTAGTGGCCCGAAATGAGGATGCGGTCGAGCGCCCGCACGGCGGCGGCGAAGTCCTCGCGATCACGCGCGTCGACCATCTCCTCGATCATCGCGTCGACCGCCGGATCGGCGACGCCGGCGAAATTGAAGGTGCCTTCGGGCTCCGCCGACTGCGAACCCCAGCGCCAGATCTGCTCGGCGCCCGGCGACAGCGAGGCCGACAGGCTGCCGGCAACCATGTCATAGTCCCAGGTCTGCCGGCGTTTCTGGAACTGCGCATCGTCGACGCCGCGGATCGAAATGTCGATGCCGATCGCCTCGGCCGTGCGCTCATAGGCGAGCGCCATGCGCTCGATCTCGTTCTTGGTGGCGCCGGCCACCGTGCCCAGCAGGATTTCGAAGGCGAGCTGTTCGCCGTCCTTCGTCATCTGCCCGTCCTCGATCGACCAGCCCGCCTCTTCGAGCAGCGCGACCGCCTCGCGCATGACCGTTCGGTCGCGGCCCGACCCGTCGGTGACCGTCGGCGCGTAGGTGCCCTCCATTACCGCTTCGGACACCGCGTCGGGGAACGGCGCCAGAAGTTCCCGTTCCCGCTCGGTTGCCGCCCGGCCGAGCGCCGACAGCTCCTGCGAGTTCTGCCAGTACGAGCCGGTGCGCGAGAACCGGTTCGAGAACAGGTTCTCGTTGACCCATTCGAAGTCGAACAGCATGGACAGCCCCTTGCGCACGCGGCGGTCGGCAAAGACGTCGCGCCGCGTGTTGAAGAAGAAGCCGAAGAACCGGTCCGGCCGGTCGGAGACGAAGGTCGACTTGATCACTTCGCCGTTCTCGACCGCCGGGAAATTGTAGGCAGTGTCCCAGGCGACCGGATCGCCCTCGGGATAGATGTCGAACACACCCTTCTTGAAGGCCTCGAATCGTGCCGTCGAATCGAGGAAGTACTCGACCGTGATCGTCTCGTAATTGTCAAAGCCCTGCTTGGCCGGAACGTCGCGGCCCCAGTAGTCTGGGTTGCGGCGATAGACGATGCGCGTGCCCGGCACCACCTCCTCGACCAGATAGGGGCCGCTGCCAACCGGCGGTTCGAGCGTGGAATCCTCGAAGGTGTCGACATCGATCGCATGCTTGGGCAGGACCGGCGTCAATGCGATGATCAGCGGAAATTCGCGATTGGAGTTCTCGTTGAAGGTGAACCTGACCTTGCGGTCGCCGGTCTTTTCGATCTTCTCGATCCGGTTCATGCGGCTCGAATAGGGCGGCCGCCCCTTTTCGGTGAAAATATCATAAGTGAAGATGACGTCCTCGGGCGTCACGGGCACGCCGTCGGACCACTGCGCATCTTCATCGAGCGTGAACTCGATCCATGTGCGTTCGTCGTCGGTCTCCACCTTCTCGGCGAGCAGGCCATACATGGTGAACGGCTCGTCGCGCGAGCGGTGCATCAGCGATTCATAGACCAGATTGCCGAATTCGGGATCCCAGATGCCGCGCGCGGTGGTGCGCATCGACTTCAGCACGAACGGGTTGAGGCTGTCGAACGTGCCGACCACGCCATAGGTCACCGACCCGTCCTGCGGCGCGTCGGGATTGGCATAGGGAAAATGGGTGTAGTCGGCCGGCAGCGCCGGTTCGCCATGCATGGCGATGCCATGGCTCAGCTCGGCGTGAAGCGGGGCGGGGGATGCCGCGAGCGCGAGGGCGCCAGCGGCAAGTGTGCAATGGAAGCGGCGGGGCAAGGCGAACCTCCCAGATGTGCGATTCAGCATGGCCCAGCATGGCGGCAAATCGGTCCGACGCCAACCATGAAATCAACCATGTCCTGCGTGCGGGGGTTTCAACCGGGCCGCCGGCTGTGTATCAGGCCGTCGGGGAACGCTGTCACGCTGCGGCCTCAATTGGGCACCACGGCTGGGCAATCCATACACGGGTTTTCGACAGACAAAGGACGGACACAGCGATGGGAGTGAAATCCGCAATTGTTGCGGCGGGGCTCGGCGCGATGGCGCTGATGGGCTCGACGACGCTTGCGACGGCGCAACAGGAGCAGGCGCCGCAGAATTCCTGGTTCAAGGTCTGCACCAAGCAGGCCGACAACGACATCTGCAACGTGCAGAACATCCGCACCGCCTCGACGGGCCAGCTTCTGACGGCGGTCAACCTGATCCAGATCACCGGCAAGCAGAACCGCGCCCTGTTCCAGATCGCCGTGCCGACCGGCCGCGTCATTCCGGCCGGCATCGCCATGCAGGTCGACGAAGGCGAGACCCAGCGCATCGGCTATTCGATCTGCCTTCCCGACCGCTGCATCGCCGAGGCGCCGTTGACCGAGGATCTGGTCAACGCCTTCAAGGCCGGCGGCGAGGTCACCTTCACGACGGTCAATTTCCAGAACCAGCCCAATCCGATCGAGGTTTCGCTGCAGGGGTTCACGGCGGCCTTCGACGGCGACCCGATCCAGCAGTCCGAGGTGCAGCAGCGCCAGCAGCAATTGCAGGCCGAGATCGAGCGCCGCCGCGCCGAGTTCCAGCAGCGCCTTCAGGAAGAGCAGGAACGCGCCAAGCAGGGCGGCGAATAGCCGCCCCCTGCCCGCCTCAGGCCGCCTTCTTCTGCGCGTCGGCGAGATCGGCCAGCCGCGTCATCAACACGGCCCCGCCGGCCAGCCGCTTGTCGGGCGTCGGCCAGTTGCGCGAGAAAACCACCGACTGGTCGGGCCGGATCCTGGCCAGATCGCCCTGCTCGCCGATCCAGCGCACCAGCCCCGCCGGGTCGGCGAACTCCTTGTTGCGGAACTGCACCACAGCGCCCTTCGGCCCGGCGTCGAGCTTTTCGACATTGGCCCTGCGGCACAGCGCCTTGATGTAGACGATCTTCAGAAGGTGCTCGACCTCCTTGGGCAACGGCCCGAAACGGTCGATCATTTCGGCGCCGAAGGCGTCGATCTCGGCGACGTCCTCCAGCCCGCCGAGCCGGCGATACAGCGATAGGCGCAGCGACAGATCGGCGACATAGCTCTCCGGGATCATCACCGGCGTGCCGACGGTGATCTGCGGCGACCATTCGCCATGGTCGGCATCGTCCTCGCCCTTGAGTTCGGCGACCGCCTCCTCGAGCATCTGCTGGTAGAGCTCGAACCCCACTTCCTTGATGTGGCCGGACTGCTCCTCGCCCAGAAGGTTGCCGGCGCCGCGAATGTCCAGATCGTGGCTGGCGAGCTGGAAGCCCGCACCGAGCGTGTCGAGCGACTGCAGCACCTTGAGCCGCCGCTCGGCGGTCGCGGTCAGCGGCTTGTTGGCCGGCAGGGTGAACAGCGCATAAGCGCGCAGCTTGGACCGGCCCACCCGGCCGCGCAGCTGGTAGAGCTGGGCAAGGCCGAACATGTCGGCGCGGTGCACGATCAGCGTGTTGGCGGTCGGGATATCGAGCCCGCTCTCGACGATCGTCGTCGACAGCAGCACATCGTAGGAGCCCTCATAGAACGCGTTCATGATGTCTTCGAGTTCGCCGGGCGCCATCTGCCCGTGGGCCACGGCGACCTTCAGCTCCGGCACGTTGTCGTCGAGATAGGCCTTGACATCGGCCAGGTCGGAAATGCGCGGCACGACATAAAAGCTCTGCCCGCCCCTGTACCGCTCGCGCAGCAGCGTCTCGCGGATGACCAGCGGGTCGAAGGGCGAAACGAAGGTGCGCACAGCCAGCCGGTCAACGGGCGGCGTGGTGATCAGCGACAACTCGCGCACGCCGGTCAGCGCCAGTTGCAGCGTGCGCGGGATCGGCGTCGCCGAAAGCGTCAGCACATGCACGTCGGATTTCAGCTCCTTGAGGCGCTCCTTGTGCTTGACGCCGAAATGCTGCTCCTCGTCGACGATCAGAAGGCCCAGATCGGCGAACTTGACGCCTTGGCCCAGCAGCGCGTGCGTGCCGACCACGATGTCGACATGGCCGTCCGCCACGCCCTTCTTGGCCGCCGCCAGCGCCTTGGGTCCGGCGAGCCGCGAGGCATGGGCGATGTTGATCGGCAGGCCGGCAAAGCGCTCGGTGAAAGACTTGTAGTGCTGGCGCGCAAGCAGCGTCGTCGGCACGACAACGGCCACCTGCACACCGTTCATCGCCGCAAGGAACGCCGCGCGCAGGGCGATTTCGGTCTTGCCGAAGCCGACATCGCCGCAGATCAGCCGGTCCATCGGCCGGCCCTTGCCCAGATCCTCCTCGACCGCCTCGATCGCGCCGAGCTGGTCGTCGGTCTCCTCATAGGCAAAGCGCGCGGCGAACTCGTCGTAAAGGCCCTCGGGCGCGCGCAGTTCGGGCGCGGTGCGCATCTGCCGTTCGGCGGCGATGCGGATCAGATCGCCCGCCATCTCCAGCAGGCGCTTCTTCAGCCTGGCCTTGCGCGCCTGCCAGGCGCCGCCGCCGAGCCGGTCGAGCTGCGCCTCGGCCGCGTCCGACCCGTAACGGGACAAAAGCTCGATGTTCTCGACCGGCAGGAACAGCCGGTCATCGCCGTGATAGCGGATTTCCAGGCAGTCATGCGGTGCGCCCGCCGCCTCGATGGTCTTCAGCCCCGCGAACCGGCCGATGCCGTGATCGACATGGACGACCAGGTCGTCGACATTGAGCGAGGCCGCATCCGAAAGCACATCGGCCGACCGCTTCGGGCGTCGCCGCCGCACCAGCCGGTCGCCGAGGATGTCCTGCTCGCCGATGACGAGCGTGTCGCCCCAGGCAAAGCCGTGCTCAATGTTCAGGATCGCCGTGCCGATGACCGAGCGCGGCAAGCCGGCGAGCGCGTCCGCATCGGGCGCAATGCCCGAAAAGCCCTCAAGGCCGTGTTCTTCGAGAATCTGCGTGAGCCGGGTCAGCGAGCCTTCCGACCAGCCCGCAAGGACCGCGCGCGCCCCCTCGGCGCGGCTGTCGGCGATATGGCGCGCGGCGATCTCGAAGACGTTGACGTCCTTTTGCGCCCGTTCGGCGGCGAAGTTGCGCCCGGCGCGACCGCCAAGCGCGATCACCGCGCCGGCGCCCTCGGGCTGGTCGAAGGGCGAAAGCTGCACATGGGTGCGCGCTGCGAGCGCCGCGTCGAGCTCGCCCGGCGCCAGATAGAGCGCCTCGGGCGGCACCGGCTTGTAGGGGGCTGCTTCGCCCGCCGCCTTGCCCTCCAGCTGGTCGAGCCGCGCCCGGTAGTATTCGTCGATCTGCTCGAAACGTTCGGCGGTGGCGTTGCGCGTCAGGTTCTCGAGCACGACCGGCGCGCCGGGCAGCGCGTCGAACAGCGTGACGAGTTCTTCGGCGAAAAGCGGCAGCCAGTGCTCCATGCCGGCGAAGCGATGGCCGGCGACGATCGCCGCATAGAGCGCGTCATCGCGCGCCGGCGCGCCGAAGCGCTCGATGTAGCGCGTGCGAAACCGGGCGACCGAGGCCGGGTCGAGCGGCACCTCGCTCATCGGTCGCATCACGAAGCCCTTGCGCTGGGTGGTGGTGCGCTGGCTGGCCGGATCGAAGCCGCGAATCGTCTCCAGCGTGTCGCCGAAGAAGTCGAGCCGCACCGGTTCGGCCGCGCCGGGCGCGAACAGATCGACGATGCCGCCGCGCACCGCGAACTCGCCCACCTCGCGCACGGTCGGCACGCGTGAGAAGCCCTGGCCGGCAAGCCGGCCGGTCAATGCGTCCATCGCCACCACCTGGCCCGGCCTGAGGCTGAGCGACTGGGCGGCGACCGAGCCCGGTGGCACGATGCGCTGCACCAGCGCATTGGCCGTGGTCAGGATGACGGCGGGCGCGCCGGTCTGGGCAAGCTCGGCGATGCGCGCGAGCGCGTCCAGGCGCTGGGCGACGACCTCGGCGCCGGGGGAGACGCGGTCATAGGGCAGGCAGTCCCAGGCCGGCAGGCTGACCAGGTCGAGTTCGGGCGCGGCAAAGCCGATCACCTGGGCGATATCGGCGGCGCGCGGAGCGTCGCGCGCCACATGGATCACCGGTCGCGCCATGTCGCGCGCCAGATGGGCCAGCACGAAGCCTTCCATGCCGTCGGCGACGCCGGTCAGAACGACCGCGCCGGCATCATCGGGCACGTGCGGCACATCAAAGAGCGTTTCGGCCATGGTCAGGTCAGTTCGATCCGGTGGTGCGCGCATATGGCGCGGAACAGGGCGGTGTCATGGGCGGCCGGGACCGGGCTCTCTCCGGTGAACCATTTGACCAGATCGCGGTCGAGGATCTCCATCAGCGCCTCGAACTCGGCCAGGGCTTGCGCATCCATCGCCGCCACATGCGCATCGGCATAGCCGCCAAGGATCAGGTCCATCTCCTTCATGCCGCGATGCCAGGCGCGGAAGCGCGCGCGGCGGCGGCGGTGGTCGAGACTTGATGGTGCGGTCATCTCAATATGGGCGGACGCTGCATGAAATTGTAGTGCCCGGCGGCACACCGCGCCGCATATAGCGTCGGCACGCCGCGCTGTCAGCCTTGATCTTGGAACGCCGCCCCAACATAACCGGTGCATGCGCCCTTCGGTCCTCGATCCGCTGTTTGCGCCGGTCACCTCGCTCGACGGCGTGGGCTCCAAGCTTGCCGCGCTGATCGGCCAGGTGACGGCCTATGGCGGCGAGCGCGACGTGCCCCATATCGGCGCGCTGTTGTTCCACCTGCCCCATTCGGTGATCGACCGCAGCCACCGGCCGACCATCATGGGCGCGACGCCGGGCACCATCGTCACGCTCGACCTGCATGTCGACCGCTTCCAGCCAGCCCCGTCCGGCAAGTCGAACACGCCGGCGCGTGTCTTCGCCCACGACGCATCCGGCGAGATCGCGCTGACCTTCTTTCACGCCCGGCGAAGCTGGCTCGAACGCGCCCTGCCCGTGGGCGCCGATGTCATCGTTTCGGGCAAGGTGGAGTGGTTCAACGGCCGCGCCTCGATGGTCCATCCCGACCATATGGTGCTTGCCGGAAATGCCGCCGACCTGCCGCTGATCGAGCCTGTCTACCCGCTCACGGCCGGGCTTTCGCCAAAGGTGCTGCGCAAGGCGATCCTGCAGGCGCTCGACCGCCTGCCAAGGCTCGACGACTGGCTCGACCCCACGGTCATTCTCAAGGGCGAGTGGCCGGGCTTTGCCGAGGCGCTGCGCCGCCTGCACAACCCCGAAACGGCCGCGGACATCGCGCTGCAATCGCCCGCCAGACGCCGGCTCGCCTATGACGAACTGCTCGCCGGCCAGCTCGCGCTGGCGGTCGTGCGGCGCCGGATGAAGGTCAAGAAGGGCCGACCGCTCATCGGCGACGGCCATCTGGTCGGCGCCGTCCGCCAGGCATTCGGCCACGAACTGACCGGTGCCCAGCAGCGCGCCTTCGACGAGATCGCCGCCGACATGAGCGTGAGCGCGCGCATGCTGCGCCTGCTGCAGGGCGATGTCGGCTCGGGCAAGACCATCGTCGCGCTGATGGCGCTGGCCCGCGCCGTCGAGGCGGGCACGCAAGGCGCGCTCATGGCGCCCACCGAGGTGCTCGCCCGCCAGCACCATGCCACCATCGCCCCGCTCGCCGAACGCGCCGGCCTGCGCGTGGCGCTGCTCACCGGCCGCGAAAAGGGCGCCCGCCGCGCCCAGATCCTGGGCGCGCTCGCCTCCGGCGACACCGACATCGTGATCGGCACCCACGCGGTGTTTCAGGAAAGCGTCGGCTTTGCCGATCTCGGCCTTGCGATCATCGACGAGCAGCACCGCTTCGGCGTGCACCAACGGCTGATGCTGGCGCGCAAGGGCCAGGCCGTCGACATGCTGGTGATGACCGCAACGCCGATCCCGCGCACGCTGGTGCTCACCGCCTATGGCGACATGGATGTCTCCCGGCTCGACGAGAAGCCCGCCGGCCGCAAGCCGGTGACGACCATCGCCCTGCCCTTCACCCGGCTCGACACGCTGCTCCAGCGCATCGCCACCGCGCTGGCGCGCGGCCACAAGGCCTACTGGATCTGCCCGCTGGTCGAAGACAGCGAGGACCTGCCGGTCACCTCCGCGCAGGACCGCCATCGCGCGCTCGCCGCCCGATTCGGCAGCCAGGTCGGGCTCGTCCATGGCCGCATGCGCGGCGCCGACAAGGACGCGGCCATGGACGCCTTCAAATCGGGGCGCACACGCATTCTGGTCGCCACGACCGTGATCGAGGTCGGCGTCGACGTGCCCGATGCGACGATCATCGTCATCGAGCATGCCGAGCGTTTCGGCCTTTCCCAGCTGCATCAGCTGCGCGGCCGCGTCGGGCGCGGCGAGCGGGCCTCGACCTGCATCCTGCTCTACAAGGAACCGCTCGGCGAGACCGCCCGCGCGCGGCTCAACGTCATGCGCCAGACAGAGGACGGCTTCGTGATCGCCGAGGAGGATCTGCGCCTGCGCGGCGAGGGCGAGATCCTCGGCACGCGGCAATCGGGCATGCCCGGCTTCCGGCTCGCCCGGCTGGAGGCGCATGGCGACCTGCTGGCGACCGCGCGCGTCGATGCGCGGATGGTGCTCGACGCCGACCCCGAACTCGGCCAGCCACGCGGCAAGGCCCTGCGGCCGCTGCTCTACCTGTTCGAGCGCGACACCGCCGTGCAGCTCTTGTCGGCCGGCTGAACAGGTCCGGTCCGAAGGCGTCAACAGACCCTAATCGCTGTCCGCGCGCAGCCGGTCCCTGAGCCCCGAAAAGCGCTGGCGCAGCACCGAGGCGAACCCTTGCTTGTTCTCCTGCCGCGCCCGGCCGAAGCCGACCGAATCGTCTGGCACGGGCCGGGTGATCACGCTGCCCGAGGCGACATAGGCATTGGCGCCGATCTCCACCGGGGCGACCAGCGAGGAATTGGAGCCGATGAAGGCGCCCGCGCCGATCTCGGTGCGATGCTTGTTGTAGCCGTCATAATTGCAGGTGATCGTGCCCGCGCCGATATTGGCCTTCTCGCCGACGGACGCATCGCCGATATAGCTGAGGTGATTGACC
Source organism: Roseitalea sp. MMSF_3546 (assembly GCF_030732865.1). Taxonomy (GTDB): domain Bacteria; phylum Pseudomonadota; class Alphaproteobacteria; order Rhizobiales; family Rhizobiaceae; genus Roseitalea. Next base: position 107,217 of record NZ_JASHKB010000012.1, on the reverse strand, counting down.
TTGGCGCCGGTCTCGATCGCCGCATTCTTGACCTCGACGAAATTGCCCACGCGCGCATCGGCGCCGAGCACCGCACCCGGCCGCAGCCGCGCATAGGGCCCGACGACCGCGCCCGGCCCCACATGGGCGCCCTCGATGTGGCTGAAGGCGCGGATGGTGGCGCCCGCCTGCACCCTCGCGCCCGGGCCGAAGACGACATTCGGCTCGATGCGCGCGCCCGGTGCAATCTGCGTGTCGTGGTTCAGGAACACCGTTTCGGGCGCGGTCATCGCCACGCCCGACAGCATCAGCGCCCGCCGTCGCCGCGCCTGCCAGATCGCTTCGGCATCGGCCAGTTCGACCGGCGTGTTGACGCCGAGCACCTGTTCGACCGGCGCCTCGATGGCGCGCACATCGAGCCCGCGCCCATGGGCGATGGCGACCGCATCGGTCATGTAGTATTCGCCCTTTGCGTTGTCGTTGCCGATCGCATCGAGGAGCGCGCCCATCTGGCGGCCGGCGAACGCCATCAGCCCGCCATTGCACAGGCCGACCGCGCGTTCGGCCGCGCTCGCGTCGCGATGCTCGCGGATGGCCACGAGCTCGCCGTCCCGTTCGATCAGCCGGCCATAGCCATGCGGATCGGCGGGCCGAAAACCGACGACGACCAGATCGGCGCCCTCGGCCAGCCGCGCCCGCGCCGCCGCAAGCGTTTCGGCCTCGATCAGCGGCGTGTCGCCGAACAGCACCACAACGTCATCGGCGCCCTCGTCGATCGCCGCGCGCGCCGCCTGCACCGCATGGGCCGTCCCCAGTTGCGGGGCCTGCTCGAAGAACCGCGCCTCGCCCTCGAGCGCGCCAAGGCCCGCGCGCACCGCATCGGCGCCATGGCCGACGACGACCGCCAGCCGGTCGGCGCCCGCCGCGCGCGCGGCGGCGGTGACATGGGCGACCATGGGCAGCCCGGCAACCTCGTGCAGCACCTTGGGCCGGTCCGACTTCATGCGCGTGCCCGCCCCGGCGGCCAGGACGATGGTCAGACAGGAACGGGCCATGGGCATCCTCCGCTTGCGGGGCCGGTCGATGCGCCCCGCTTAGCGGCAAAACCGTGCCGTTTCCATACGCGGTGTGCGTTTGCCGGCGGCGCGGTTGATTCGTCGTTTCAGCCCAACTGGCCAAGTGCCGGAAAACGCTCGAGCAACCAGAATGCCATGGCCTGCATGCCGCCGGTCAGGAACAGCACGCCCGCAAGCACGAGCAGCACGCCGATCGCCTTTTCCACCGTGCCCAGATGCGTCCGGAAGCGCGTCAGAAAGCGCATGAAGGCGCTCGAGAACATCGCCGCGATCATGAACGGAATGCCCAGCCCGGCCGAATAGACCGCCAGCAGCGCCGCGCCATGGCCGACACTGTCCTGCGCGCCGGCCAGCGTCAGGATCGGCCCGAGCACCGGGCCGATGCACGGCGTCCAGCCGAAGGCGAAGGCCAGCCCCATCAGATAGGCGGCGGCCGGATTGGCCGGGACGCCCTGGGTCTGAAAGCGCGCTTCGCGCGCGAGCAGCCCGATGCGGAACACGCCCAGGAAGTTGAGCCCCATGACGATGATGATGACGCCCGCGACCATGGCGAGTTCGGTCTGCCAGGCGCGCAGGACGCCGCCGATCGTCGACGCGCCCGCCCCGAGCGCCACGAAGACGGTGGTAAAGCCGGCGATGAAGGCAAGCGCCGCGGTGATCAGCGGCAGGCGGACGGCCGCCGCGCGCGCGGTCGCCGCGCCCGATGCGTCCGGCGCGAGCTCGCCGTCGCGAAAATCGTCCATCGACACGCCGGCCATGTAGCACAGATAAGGCGGCACCAATGGCAGCACGCACGGGCTCAGAAAGGAGATCGCCCCCGCCCCGAGGGCCGCCGCAAAGGATACATCGATCGCCATGGCCTCCGCCTTCGCTCTGCCGGCGCGCCGCGCGCGCCCTTGCCTGCCGCCGATCCGCGCCCACCGCCCGCAGCCATGCGGGACCGGACCGACGCACCGCCTATGACATAATCGCTCGGGCCGTCACACGCCAATCACATGCCCGCAAGCGCGACCGATTGACCGGGCCGGACGGAGCGGGGCGGGCGCAACTGGTTCGGTGCCCGCTCCGCCCGCCTGCTCGGCGCGGCCGCCCGGCCCGGGCCGCGCCGCGCGACAATCGCGGTTGACCGGCGCGGGGCATTTGCGTATGCACCGCCTGCCCGCGCCTGGCACACACCGGCGCGGCTTCCCTTGTCGGGAGCGCGTAGCTCAGCTGGTAGAGCAACTGACTTTTAATCAGTAGGTCCAGGGTTCGAGCCCCTGCGCGCTCACCACCGTTCCGCCCCGTCCCGCCGATGCGCAAGGCCCGTGCCGCGGCATTGCTTCGATGCCGTTCAGGCGGCCGGTGGGGCTGGTTCGCGCGGCCGTCTCGTGCCAGCATGTGCCGCAAGGCCGGGAGCGCGTGCCCGCGCCCGACGATCACCTCAGCTCGCAGGAGACTGACAATGGCTGCCATACCACCCGTGTGCGAATTCGGCTGGAAGCCCGTCGACGCCCGCCTTGTGGGCGTGGACGGACAGACCCGCTCGGTGCTCGATCAGGCCGGGCCCAACGGCCTGGTCGTCGTGTTCATCTGCAATCATTGCCCCTATGTGAAGGCGGTCATCGACCGGATCGTGCGCGAAGCCGCCGAGCTCAAGGCGCTCGGCATCGGTTTCGTGGCGGTCTCGTCCAACGACGCCCGGAGCCATCCCGAGGATTCCTTCGACAACATGAAGGCCTTCGCCCAGGCGCATGGCTTCACCTTTCCCTACCTTTACGACGAGGACCAGACGCTGGCGCGCAGCTGGAACGCGGCCTGCACGCCCGACTTCTTCGGCTTCAACGCCGATCTCGAACTGCAATATCGCGGCCGGCTCGATTCGGCGCACAAGACCGCCGGCGCGGTCGATGCCCGCCGCGACCTTTTCGAGGCCATGAAACAGATCGCCGAGACCGGCAAGGGGCCGCGCGAGCAGGTCGCCTCCATGGGGTGCTCGATCAAGTGGAAGGACGCGGCCTGACAATCATGCCGGCACGACCGGCCCGGCCACGGCAGGCCGTCGATGACGGTCAAAAAAAACCCCGCCGGCGATGGCGGGGTCCTGGTGTCGGGCGAGCCGGCCAATGACCGGGCTGCCATCGGCCGGGTGGGCCGGGACGGCGCGAACCGCTCAGGCGGCCGAAAGGTGTTCGGCCGAGCTCTTGCCGGTGCGCGAGTCCTCGACGACTTCGTAATTGACTTTCTGGCCTTCATCGAGGCCATGCATGCCCGAGCGCTGCACTGCCGAGATGTGAACGAACACATCCTTGCCGCCCGTTTCGGGCTCGATGAAGCCGAAACCCTTGGTGGTGTTGAACCACTTGACTGTACCTGTTGCCATGGCGCGTATCCTTTTCAAACGCATGTGACGTGCGGCCAAGCCGGGCCGCTTTCCGATCGAATCGTATTTTGGAAGAGATGACGTCAGCAGCGTGGATAACGCGAGGCCAAAGATCGCCAGGCCAAAATTGGGTCGATACGCGCTGCATACACGACAAATGCGGCCAGGGCAAGATGCGACCGCCCCCGAGTGAGATCACACCAGCCGGCTCTGCGTGACAGCCGCCTCGATGAAGCTGGCGAACAGCGGATGCGGGTCGAACGGGCGCGACTTCAGTTCGGGGTGATACTGCACGCCGATGAACCAGGGATGGTCGGCATATTCGATCGTCTCGGGCAGCACGCCGTCCGGCGACAGGCCGGACACCGTCAGGCCGGCCTCCTCGAGCGCGTCCTTGTATTCGATGTTGACCTCGTAGCGGTGCCTGTGGCGCTCGGAGATCTGCGTGTCGCCATAGATGCCGGCGATCTTCGTCCCCTCGCCCAGTACGGCGCGATAGGCGCCAAGGCGCATCGTACCGCCCAAATCGCCCTCGGCCGTGCGCCTTTCGAGCATGTTGCCCTTCAGCCATTCGGTCATGATCCCGACAACGTTCGTGCCGGGCTTTTCGAATTCCGAGGACACCGCGTCGTCGATGCCGGCAAGGTTGCGCGCCGCATCGAGCACCGCCATCTGCATGCCGTAGCAGATGCCGAAATAAGGCACCTTGCGCTCGCGCGCGAAGGTCGCCGCCTTGATCTTGCCCTCGGCGCCGCGCTCGCCGAACCCACCGGGCACCAGGATGCCGTGCACCTTTTCAAGGTGGGGCGACGGATCCTCGCTGTCGAAGATCTCCGACTCGATCCATTCGAGCCTGACCTTGACCTTGTTGGCGATGCCGCCGTGATGCAGCGCCTCGATCAGCGATTTGTAGGCGTCCTTCAGGCCGGTATACTTGCCGACGACGGCGATCGTCACCTCGCCCTCGGGATTGTGGATGCGCTCGCACACATCGTTCCAGACCGACATGCGCGGCTTGGGCGCCGGCTCAATGCCGAAGGCGGCAAGCACTTCGGCGTCCAGTCCCTCCTCGTGATAGGCCTTGGGCACATCGTAGATGTTGCCGACATCGAGCGCCTGGATGACGGCGCTTTCGCGCACATTGCAGAACAGCGAGAGCTTGCGCCGCTCGGCCTCGGGGATCGGCCGGTCGGCGCGCACCAGCAAGATGTCGGGCGCGATGCCGATCGAGCGCAGTTCCTTGACCGAGTGCTGGGTCGGCTTGGTCTTCAGTTCGCCCGCCGCCGACACGAAGGGCATCAGCGTCAGGTGGACATAGACCGCGTTGCCGCGCGGCAGATCGTTGCCGAGCTGCCGGATCGCCTCCATGAAGGGCATCGCCTCGATGTCGCCGGCCGTGCCGCCGATTTCGCACAGCACGAAATCGTAGCCGTCATTGCCGTCAAGGACGAACTGCTTGATCTCGTCGGTGACGTGCGGGATCACCTGCACGGTCGCGCCCAGATAGTCGCCGCGCCGCTCCTTGGTGATGATGTTCTGGTAGATGCGCCCGGTGGTGATGTTGTCGTATTTGTTGGCCGACCGGCCAGTGAAGCGCTCGTAATGGCCAAGGTCCAGATCGGTCTCGGCCCCGTCATCGGTGACGAACACCTCACCGTGCTGGTACGGGCTCATCGTGCCCGGATCGACGTTCAGATAGGGGTCGAGCTTCTTCAGCCGGACCGAATAGCCGCGCGCCTGCAACAGCGCGCCGAGGGCCGCAGAAGCGATGCCTTTTCCGAGCGATGAGACCACGCCACCGGTGATGAAGACGTACCGTGCCATGGGGCCTCACGCTTAGACGGCGAGCGGCGATTCCGCAAAGGAAAAGATCGCCATGCATGGATCGCCGTGTGGATGGTTGCGGTCCGGCTGCGATATGGCCGCTCGGACGGGCAGGCGCGGCCAGGGTCCCGCCGATCAGTTGTTGGGAACGCCGCCCGACGGGCCGTCATCGGTCGGCACGCCGGTTGCCGGAACCTCGTTTTCGGTGGGAACGCCGCCCGACGGAGCGCTCTCCTCGCCGCCCAGAAGGTCGAGCACGCCATCGCCCGTCGGCACGTCCGCACCGGGCTGGGTCTCGCCGATCGAGGGGATCCGGTCGAGCACGTCGGTCGGGTCCTGCCCGTAGCGGCCCAGAAGCCCCAGCGCCACCGAAGTGACGAAGAACGCCGCCGCCAGGATCGCCGTGGTGCGCGTGAGCGTGTTGGCCGCCCCGCGCGCGCTCATCACATTGCCGCCGCCGCCAATGCCCAGACCGCCGCCTTCGGAACGCTGCAGCAGCACCACCGCCACCAGCGCGATCACGATCAGAAGGTGGATGACGATCAAAATGGTTTCCATCGGGCTCGGCTTTCATCGCGCCGTGCGGGGCGCTTCATGTCACAAACGAACGGGTCTCAGGTGCTGGGGCGCTGACTGACGGGCGTCCTTACATGGCTTGGCCCGGCCTGCCAAGAGGCGCGGGCCGGCCCGTTCACCGCCCCTCGCACGCCGCGCAGATGGCAAGGAAGTCGGCCGATTTCAAGCTCGCTCCACCGACCAGCGCGCCGTCGACGTCGGCGAGCGGGAAGATTTCGCCCGCATTGTCCGGCTTCACCGATCCGCCATACACGATCCGCATGTTGTCGGCTTCCCATTCAAGCGCGCCGGCCAGCTGGCCGCGAATATGGGCGTGCATCTCCTCGATATCGTGCAGCGAGGGCGTCAGCCCCGTGCCGATGGCCCAGACCGGCTCATAGGCGATGACCGTGTTCTCGGCCGTGGCCTGCCTGGGCACCGAGCCGGCCAGTTGCGCGTCGACGACGTCGAACGCCCGGCCCGCCTCGCGCTCCTGGCGCGTTTCGCCCACGCAGATGATCGCGATCAGGCCCGCCTCGATCGCCGCGACCGCCTTGGCGTGCACGTCGACATCGCTCTCGCCGTGATCGGTGCGGCGCTCGGAATGGCCGACGATGACGTGGCTCGCGCCGGCATCGGTCAGCATGCCGGCCGAGATGTCGCCGGTATGGGCGCCCGAGGCGGCGCCGTGGCAGTCCTGCCCGCCAATGCCCAGCGGCGATCCGACCGCGATCCGCACGGCCCGATCGATCAGCGTCGCCGGCAGGCAGATCACCACGTCATAGGGCGAATTGCCGCGCGTGCCCGCCGCACCGTCGGCGATGCGCTTGAGTTCGGGCAGGTCGGCGCCGGTGCCGTTCATCTTCCAGTTGCCGGCGACCAGCTTGCGTCTAGCGTCGGCCATCGATGTCCTCCTTGTGCACTGCCCACGGCCTAGCCGTTTCGGGCCTCGGAAAAAAGCCCCGTGCCGCCGCTTCTTGCATAACGGACCAAGCGTTCATAATAACGGGGCGAAACCAGACAACCCGATTGGCCCGCCATGCTCGATACGCTGCGCCAGGGCGCCCGCACCTGGGTCGCCAAGCTTTTGCTGATACTGCTCATCCTGTCCTTCGCGGTCTGGGGGATTTCCGACCAGATCCTGGGCCGGGCCGGCGGCGACGTGGTGCTGGAAAGCGGCGACACCGCCGTCACCGTCCAGCAATACCGGCTCGCCTATGACCGCCAGCTGGCGCTGGAATCGCAGCGTCTGGGAACGCGCCTGACCCGCGAGCAGGCGCGGCTGTTGGGCGTCGACAATGCGGTTCAGGCGCGCATGGTCGGCTCGGTCGTGCTCGACGAGCAGGCCCGGGTGATGGGCCTTGGCCTGTCCGAGGACCGGCTCGCCGGCCTGATCGCCGAAGATCCGGCATTTCAGGGGCTGGACGGGCGCTTCGACCGCAGCCAGTTCCGCTTCGTGCTCAACCAGGTCGGCATGAGCGAGGCCGATTACATCGTCGACCGGGAGAAGGCCGCGATCCGCCAGCAGGTGGTCGAGGCGGTCTCCGACGGCATCACCGTGCCCGAGACCTTCCTTGATGCGCTGCACCGCTATCAGGGCCAGACCCGCGACATCGCCTTCGTCGAGATCGGGGCCGGCGCCATCGATCCCGTGGGCGAGCCCACCGATCAGGAACTGCAGGCCTATTTCGAGGACAATGCCGAGCGCTACCGCGCACCCGAATATCGCTCGATCCGGTATGTGCTGCTCACGCCCGAGACGATCGCCGATCCCGCCACGGTGAGTGACGCGACCGTGCGCGCCGAATACCAGGACAACCAGGCGCGCTATGCGGTCGCCGAGCAGCGCACCATCCAGCAGCTCGTCTTTTCGGACCGACAGCAGGCCGAGGCGGTGCGCGAGCGCATCGATGCGGGCGCGGATTTCGAGACCATCGCCGCGGAGATGGGTCGCAGCGTCGCCGACATCACGCTTGGCACCTTCACCGAGGATGACGCGCCCGGCGCGGTCGGCGACGCCGCCTTCGCGCTCGACCGGCCCGGCGCGGTGTCGGACGTCGTCGAGGGCCCCTTCGGCCCGGTGCTGGTGCGGGTTTCGGAGATCATTCCCGGCCAGACGCGACCGTTCGAGGAGGTCAGTGCCGAGATCCGCAGCGAACTCGCCCTGCTTGAGGCCCGCGACATCCTGCTCGACATCCATGACGACTACGAGGATGCCCGCGCCGCCGGCGCCACCATGGCCGAGGCGGCCGAGCGCGTGCGCCTCAACGTGCAGACCGTCGATGCGATCGACCGCCAGGGCCAGGACGAACAGGGCGCAGCCGTCACCGACCTGCCCGAGCGCCGGGCCCTGCTCGAGGCGGCGTTCGAGACCGAGATCGGCCAGGAATCGCGCCCGCTCAATGCCGGCCGCGAGGGCTTCTTGTGGTACGAGGTCACCGACATCGAGCCCGACCGCGCCCGCACGCTCGAGGAGGTGCGCGCGCGCGTGATCGAGGACTGGCGCGCCGACCGGACCCAGGCGGCGCTCGATGAACAGGCCGGCTCGGTCGCCGACCGGCTGCGCGATGGCGCGGACCCCGCCGCGATCGCCGAGGCGGACGGCTATCGCGCCGATTCCAAGTTCGGGCTGAGCCGAACCGGCACCGACGCCGATATCGGCGATGCGGCCCTGGCCGAGATCTTCACCGCCGGCCCCGGCGAGGTCGGCGTCGCGCCGGGCGCATCCGACAGCCGCCGCATCGTCTTCCGCATCGAGCAGATTTCCGATCCGGTGGGCGGGGCCGACCAACTCGACGACCGCCTCCCCCAGGCGGTCAGCGGCAGCCTCGCCGACGACCTGCTCAACCAGATGGTCAATCGGCTCCAGCAGGAGTTTCCGGTCACGCTCAACCGCAGCGCGCTCGAGCGCGCCCTGTCGCCGGGTAACTGAGATGGCCGCCGACCCCACCGATCTGCGCGCGCTGCTCGCCAAGGCGGCCTCGGGCGAGCCTCTCAGCGAGGCCGAATCGCGCCAGGCCTTCGACATCATGATGTCGGGCGAGGCCACGCCCAGCCAGATCGGCGGCTTTCTGATGGCGCTGCGCGTGCGCGGCGAGACCGTCGAGGAGATCGCCGGCGCGGTCGCCACCATGCGCGCCAAGATGACGCCGGTCCGGGCGCCCCGGGGCGCCATCGACATCGTCGGTACGGGCGGCGACAACTCGGGCAGCTACAACGTGTCCACGCTCGCCGCGATCGTCGCCGCGGGCGCCGGTGCCCATGTCGCCAAGCACGGCAACCGCTCGCTGTCCTCGCGCTCGGGCGCCGCCGACGCGCTGGCCGAGCTGGGCGTGAACATCGAGGCGAGCCCGGCCATCATCGGCGCCTGCATCGCCGGCGCGCGGCTGGGCTTCATGTTCGCGCCCATGCACCACGCCGCCATGCGCCATGTCGGTCCGAGCCGGGTCGAACTCGGAACGCGCACCATCTTCAACCTGCTCGGTCCGCTGTCCAACCCGGCCGGCGTTGACCGTCAGCTCGTCGGGGTCTTCGCGCCCGAATGGGTCGAGCCGCTCGCCCATGTGCTCAAGGCGCTGGGCTCGACCCATGTCTGGGTCGTCCATGGCGAGGGGCTCGACGAGATCACCACCGCGGGCCAGACCATGGTCGCCGAACTCCGCCACGGTCAGGTGCGCAGCTTCACCCTGACGCCCGAAGAGGTCGGCCTGACGCGGGTTGCGCCCGAAGCGCTCAAGGGCGGCACGCCGGCCGAAAACGCCGCCGCGCTGCGCGCCGTCCTTTCGGGCGAACGCAACGCCTATCGGGACATTGCCTGCCTGAATGCGGGGGCCGGCCTCGTCGTCGCCGGCCTTGCCGGCGATTTGCGCGAGGGCATCGCCAAGGCGTGCGAAGCCATCGATCAGGGCCGGGCCGCGACCGTGCTCGAGCGGGTGGTCGCCATCTCCAATGGCAGGGACGACCCATGAGCGACATTCTGGCGAGGATCGAGGCTTACAAGCGCGAGGAGATCGCCGCCGCCAAGGCGGCCACGCCGCTGGCCGAGCTCAGGGCCGCCATTGCCGATGCCGATCCGCCGCGCGGCTTTGCCGCAGCGCTCGACGCCCGCCGCAAGGCCGGCGAGTACGGGCTGGTCGCCGAGATCAAGAAGGCAAGCCCCTCCAAGGGCCTGATCCGCGCCGACTTCGACCCGCCGGCGCTGGCCCGCGCCTATCAGGCCGGCGGCGCCGCTTGCCTGTCGGTGCTGACCGACACGCCCTCCTTCCAGGGCGCGCCGGCCTATCTGAACGCCGCGCGCGCGGCGACCGCCCTACCCGCCTTGCGCAAGGATTTCCTGTTCGATCCCTATCAGGTCTTCGAGGCCCGCGCCTGGGGCGCCGATGCCATCCTGATCATCCTGGCAAGCGTCGACGACGCCACCGCGCGCGCGCTCGAACAAGCGGCGATGGAGCTGGGCATGGATGCGCTGATCGAGGTTCATGACGAGGCCGAGATGGAGCGCGCCCTGGCGCTTCGCTCGACGCTGATCGGCGTCAACAACCGGAACCTGCGCACCTTCGTCACCGATCTGGCGGTCAGCGAGCGCCTCGCCGCCATGGTCCCGGCCGATCGCCATCTGGTCGGCGAGAGCGGCATTTTCGCGCCGGCCGATTGCGCCCGCCTGGCCCGCGCCGGCATCACCACCTTCCTGGTCGGCGAAAGCCTGATGCGCCAGGCCGACGTGACCGCGGCGACCCGCGCGCTTCTTGCGCGCGAAGGGGCCGAGGCGTGACGGGCGGCGACGCGCTCACCCATCTGGACGCGACCGGCGCGGCCAGCATGGTCGATGTCTCGGACAAGGCCGACACCGTGCGCGAGGCCGTCGCCGAGGGGCGCGTCCTGATGGCGCCGGCAACGCTCGATGCCATTCTTGCGGGCGATGCGGCCAAGGGCGATGTCATCGGCACGGCGCGCATCGCCGGCATCATGGCCGCCAAGAAGACCGCCGACCTGATCCCGCTGTGCCATCCCCTGCCCGTCTCGAAGGTCACCGTCGACATCGCGCCCGACGCGGACGGTGCGCTGCGCGTCACCGCAACCGTCCGCGTCACCGGCAAGACCGGCGTCGAGATGGAGGCGCTGACGGCCGCCAGCATCGCCTGCCTGACGATCTACGACATGGCCAAGGCGCTCGAACGGACCATGCGCATCGCCGATCTGCATCTGGTCTCCAAAAGCGGCGGCAAGTCCGGCGATTTCCGCCGGCCCGGTCCGTGACGGGCATGCTTCCGGTCGCGCAAGCCCTGGCGCGGCTGCTCGCCGATGCGGCTCCGCTCGGTGTCCAGTCCGTGCCGCTCGGCCACGCCGCCGGCCGCGTGCTCGCGAGCGACATCGTCGCCCGGCGCACCCAGCCGCCCTTTTCCGTCTCGGCCATGGACGGCTATGCGGTGCGTGCCGCCGACCTCGCCGAACCGCCGGCAAGGCTCGCCGTGATCGGCGCGGTCGCCGCCGGTGCGGTCTTTGACGGCAAACTCGAACGCGGCCAGGCCGTGCGCATCTTCACCGGCGCGCCGGTGCCCGAAGGCGCCGATACGATCCTCATTCAGGAGGATGCCGCGCCGGCCGAAGACGGCACCGTGACGGCAAGGGCCACGCCCGGACCGGGCGCATACATCCGGCCCGCCGGTCTCGATTTCGCCAAGGGCGATGTGCTGGTCGTTTCAGGCACCTTGCTCGATGCTGGCCATCTGAGCCTTGCCGCCGCCGGCAACCATGCCCGGTTGCCTGTCATCGGCCGGCCCAGGGTCGGCGTGCTGGCGACGGGCGACGAACTCGTTGCGCCCGGCACCGAGCCCGCGACCGGCCAGATCGTCGCCTCGAACGGCTATGGCGTCGCCGCCATCCTTGCCGGCGCCGGCGCCGAGCCGATCGATCTGGGCATTGCCCGCGACAACGCCGCCGCGCTCGAGGAACGGCTCGATGCCGCGCTGGCGGCCGAATGCGACGTGCTGATCACGCTCGGCGGCGCTTCGGTCGGCGATCACGATCTCGTCCGCCCGGTGTTCGGCGCGCGCGGCATGGCCCTCGATTTCTACAAGATCGCGATGCGGCCGGGCAAGCCGATGATGTTCGGCCGGCTCGGCGCCATGCGCGTGCTCGGCCTGCCGGGCAACCCGGTTTCGAGCCTGGTGTGCGCGCATCTGTTCGCCGTGCCGCTGATCGAGCGCCTCGCCGGCCGGCCCGCCAGCCAGCGGCGGACGACTGTGCGCCTTGGCGCGGCGCTGCCCGCAAACGGGCCGCGCGAGCACTATATGCGCGCAACGCTGGAACGCGGCGGCGACGGCACGTTGATCGCCACCGCCTTCGACAATCAGGATTCCTCGCTGTTGCGGCTCTACGCGCAGGCGGGCGCGCTCATCGTCCGTCCGCCCCATGCCGGCGTGCTCGAAAGCGGCGGCGAGGCCGAGGCGATCGTGCTGCGCGAGCCGTGACGGTCACTGCGCGCGCTTGGTCAGCGCCAGCCACATCCCGCCGCCGATCAGGAGTGTCCCCGATACCCGTTCGAGAATGCGCACGTTGCGGCGGTTGAGCAGGCTGCCCGTCTTGCCGGCGGCCAGCGCATAACCGCTGTCCAGCACGGTCGCGATCGCCATGAACACAAGGCCAAGCAAGACCGTCTGCAGCGCCGCGTTGCCCGTCGGCACGATGAATTGCGGGATGAACGCGCCAAAGAACACCAGTGCCTTTGGGTTTGACCAGATGACCAGGAAGCCCTGCCAGAAATAGCCGTGCAGCGAGCGCAGGCGCCGCGATTCGGCATCGGGCGCCGCCAGCGAGCCGTCCGAACGCCACATGCGGATCCCCAGCCAGATCAGATAGGCCGCGCCAACGAACTTGACCCAGACGAAGAGCTCGCCCATCAGCGCGACGACGGTTTCCAGCCCGATCGCCAGAATGGCGATCATGGTCACGAGGCCCGCCTGCGTGCCCGCGACATTGGCAAGCCCGGCACGCGTGCCCGAACGCAGCGAATTGGCGATGATCACCGTGACCGACGGACCGGGCACGATGACGATGACGATGCAGGCGAGGACATAGGCAAGAAGGGTGGCCGGGTCGACCATGACGTGCACTCCGTTGAACCCGGCCCTTGTCGGCCCGCCGGGTCGGCGCGTCAAGCGTCCGTGCCGCCGCCCTGCGCCGTATCGGCGCCTTCGCCGTCCGGCGCCTCGCCATTGCCGTTCTCGGCCTCGGGGATGCGCTCGACCGAGACCACCTTTTCGCCCTGCCGGGTTGCGAAGATCGTCACGCCCTTTGTCGCGCGGCCGGCGAAGCGGATGCCGTCGACCGGTACGCGGATCACCTGGCCGGTGTTGGAGACCAGCATGATCTGGTCGCCATGGCTGACCGGAAACGCCGCCACCAGATCGCCGATCTCGCCGCGCTTGGCGGTATCGGTCGCCCGGATGCCCTTGCCGCCGCGGCCCGAGACCCGGAAGTCGTAGGAGGACGAGCGCTTGCCATAGCCGCGTTCGGAGACGGTCAGCACGAACTGCTCGCGCGCGGCGAGCGCGGTGAAGCGCTCCTCGTCCAGCGAGACATCGAGGTCGGCCCCCTCCTCGGCGCCGGACGTGCCGGCCTCGTCGTCCGGCAGGCCGGCCGCACGGCGCTCGGCCGCCGCCCGGCGCAGATAGGCGTTGCGCTCCTCGGGCGCGGCTTCGGTATGGCTCAGGATCGTCATCGAGATCACGTGATCGCCCTCGCCCAGCGCGATGCCGCGCACCCCGGTCGAGGAGCGGCCGGCAAAGACGCGGATATCGGTGACCGGAAAGCGGATGCACTGGCCACGCGCCGTGGTCAGCAGCACGTCGTCGTCTTCCGAGCAGGTGGCCACGCCCAGGATCGAGTCGGTCGAACCGTCCTCGAACTTCATGGCGATCTTGCCGCCGCGATTGACCTGGACGAAATCGGACAGCTTGTTGCGGCGCACCGAGCCCGAAGTGGTTGCGAACATCACGTTGAGATCGGCCCAGCTGTCCTCGTCCTCGGGCAGCGGCATGATCGTGGTGATGCGCTCGTCGGCCTGAAGCGGCAGCATGTTGCGCAGGAACTTGCCGCGCGATTGCGGGGTGCCGACGGGCAGGCGCCAGACCTTTTCCTTGTAGACGATGCCGCGCGAGGAAAAGAACAGGATCGGCGTGTGCGTGGAGGCGACGAACAGGCGGGTGACGAAGTCCTCCTCCTTGGTCGCCATGCCGGCGCGGCCCTTGCCACCGCGGCGCTGCGCCCGGTAGGTGTCGAGCGGCACGCGCTTGATGTAGCCCTGGTGGGAGAAGGTGACGACCATGTCCTCGCGGGCAATGAGGTCCTCGTCCTCCATGTCCGGCCCGCCCTCAGCAAGCTCGGTGCGGCGCGGCGTGCCGAACTCCTCCTTGACCGCCGAAAGCTCCTGCTTGACGATGTCGAGGATGCGCCGGCGCGAGCCCAGGATCTCCAGATAGTCCTTGATCTGGTCGCCGATTTCATTGAGCTCGTCGGCGATCTCGTCGCGGCCGAGTGCGGTCAGCCGCTGCAGGCGCAGATCGAGGATGGCGCGGGCCTGCTCCTCGGACAGGTTGTAGGTGCCGTCCTCGTTGAGCCGGTGGCGCGGATCGTCGATCAGCGCGACCAGCGGGGCGACGTCCCTGGCCGGCCAGCGCCGCTCCATGAGCTGGGCGCGCGCGGTGGCCGGGTCCGGCGCGGCGCGGATCAGCGCGATCACCTCGTCGATATTGGCGACCGCGATGGCAAGCCCGACCAGCACATGGGCCCGTTCGCGCGCCTTTCTGAGCAGGAACTTGGTGCGCCGGCTGACCACCACCTCGCGGAAGGCGACGAAGGCGCGCAGCAGGTCGAGCAGCGTCATCTGCTCGGGCTTGCCGCCATTGAGCGCGACCATGTTGGCGCCGAACGAGGTCTGCAGCGGCGTGAAGCGATAGAGCTGGTTCAGGATCACGTCGGCATTGGCGTCGCGCTTGAGCTCGATGACCACGCGATAGCCCTGACGGTCGCTTTCGTCGCGAATATCGGAGATGCCCTCGATGCGCTTCTCGCGCACCAGGTCGGCCATCTTCTCGATCATCGCCGCCTTGTTGACCTGGTAGGGCACCTCGGTGACGACGATCGCCTCGCGGTCGCCCGGGCGCTGCTCGACATGGGTCTTGCCGCGCATGACGATGGAGCCGCGCCCGGTCTCATAGGCCGACTTGATGCCGCCGCGGCCCAGAACAATGGCACCGGTCGGAAAGTCCGGCCCAGGCACGAACTGCATCATCTCGATCAGCGAAATGGCGGGGTTGTCGATCAGCGCGATGCAGCCATCGATCACCTCGCCCAGATTGTGCGGGGGGATGTTGGTCGCCATGCCCACGGCGATGCCGCCCGAGCCGTTGACCAGCAGGTTGGGGAACCGCGCCGGCAGCACCACCGGTTCGCTGTCCGAGGAATCGTAGTTCTCCTGAAAGTCGACGGTCTGCTTGTCGATGTCCTCGAGCAGGTCGTGCGCGACCTTGTCGAGCCGCGACTCGGTGTAGCGCATCGCCGCGGGCGGATCGCCGTCGATGGAACCGAAATTGCCCTGCCCGTCGACCAGCGGCACCCGCATCGACCAGTCCTGCGCCATGCGCACCATGGCGTCGTAGATGGCCGCATCGCCATGGGGGTGGTACTTACCCATGACATCGCCGACGATGCGCGAGGACTTCACATATTTGCGGTTGTAGTGATAACCGCTCTCATGCATCGCATACAGAATGCGCCGGTGCACGGGCTTGAGCCCGTCGCGCACGTCCGGCAGCGCCCGGCTGACGATCACGCTCATCGCGTAATCGAGATAGGAGCGCTGCATCTCCTCGAGGATGGAAATCGGCTCGATGCCGTCGCCAGCACCGCCGCCGGGAGGGGTCTCGTCGTTCAAGAGGATGGCTTCCTGTTACAGAATCGCGTGTCCTCAACATAGTGTTCCAGAGCCCGAAAACCAAGCATTTGAAACCATTTGCACCGGTTTTCGTCGCTGTTTTGCGCGATTTGGCGGGCAGGCGGAGCCGGCCTGAACCCGGCCGCATCGGCGTTGCGCCGCAGCGCTCGTGCACGCCCCGATTGCCGCCCGCGCCGCCCGGTGTTAGGCCGCCATTCGGAGGGCATCGCCATGACCGCCGACATGACCGCCGACATGATCGTCAACGCGATCGTCACCCTGGTCGTGACGATCGACCCGGTGGGTCTTGCCCCGCTCTTCCTGGCGGTCACGGTCGGCATGGACCGGGGTCAGCGGCGCGAGGTCGGCACGCGCGCCATTGCGATCGCTTTTGCCATCATGGTGCTGTTCGCCGTTCTGGGCACGGCCATCCTTGCCATTTTCGGCGTCACTCTGGCCGCCTTTCGCGTCGCCGGCGGGCTGCTGCTGTTCGCCATCGCCTTCGAGATGATCTTCGAAAAGCGCCAGGAGCGGCACGAGAACACCGCCACGCGCGCGGTGACCAATGACCGGCTGCGCTCGGTCGCCGTCTTTCCGCTGGCCATTCCGCTGATCGCCGGCCCCGGCGCCATCTCCGCTGTCGTTCTGCTTTCAGGCGATTTCGCCGGCCCCCTCGCCCGGCTCGCGCTGATCGCCATCGTCGCCGGGATCCTCACCGTCACCTGGGCGGTCTTCATCCTTGCCGAGCGCGTCGATCGGCTGTTGGGTGAAACCGGCCGCTCGGTGCTCACGCGCCTGCTCGGCGTCATCCTGTCCGCGCTCGCGGTACAGTTCGTCGCCGACGGGGTCAGGACGCTCATGGCGGCATAGCCGTGGCCCATTGAAGCCGGCAGGTGCACCGAAACGGTGACGCAGTGTTCACCGGCACGAACCTTTCGCCGGCCGCCGGCAGCCCCACCTCGATGGAGAGGGCAATGCCCGTTTCGGCCCACAGGCGAACAGGGAGTACCGCCATGACCAGCCGCTACCGCCGTACCAACAAGGCGCTCGATCTGGCACGCATGATGATCAAGCAGGCCAAGCTTCTCAAGAATGCCGGCCTGATCGCGGAAGCGCGCGAACTCGCCCGACGCGCCATCGCCATCAACGGCCTGGGCCATCACGCCGCCCGGCTCGAGCCGGCGCGCATCGCTGGCCCGCGCCACTGACATCGGCGGACGCGCCCTTCGGGCTGCCCTCGGTCGCGGTCAGCCGGAGCCCTCCAGCGTCTCCTTGACTTTTGTTGCCAGTTGCTTGAGCGAGAACGGCTTCGGCAGGAAGCCGAACTGCGCGCCTTCGGGCAGGTTCTTGGCGAAGGCATCCTCGGCATAGCCGGACACGAAGATGAACTTGATGTCGGGATGGGTCTTGCGCACCTCGCGCAAAAGCGATGGGCCGTCCATCTCCGGCATCACCACGTCCGAGACGACGATGTCGACCCCGGCCTCGGCTTGCTCGAGGACCTCGAGCGCCTCCAGGCCGTCGGCCGCCTCCAGAACGGTGTAGCCGCGCGACGTCAGCGCACGCACGCCGCCCATGCGCACCGCATCCTCGTCCTCGACCAGCAGAACCGTCGCGGAACCCGAAAGGTCGCGCGTCCTGACATCCTCGGCCGCCTCCTTGCGCACCGGCGCCCGCGTCGCCTCGGCGACATGGCGCGGCAGCAGGATGGTGAACGTCGTCCCCCTGCCCACTTCCGAGGTCGCGTGGATCGACCCGCCCGTCTGCTTGACGATGCCGTAGACCATGGAAAGGCCCAGACCGGTGCCCTTGCCCACCTCCTTGGTGGTGAAGAACGGCTCGAAGATCTTCTCCAGCACGTCCGCCTCGATGCCCACGCCCGTGTCGGTCACCTCGATCGACACGTAGTCGCCCGGCTCGATGCCCGTCGCGCCGCTTTCGGCGACCGCGTCGGCCGCCAGATTGCGCGTGCGGATGGTCAACTCGCCGCCATCGGGCATGGCATCGCGCGAATTGACCGCCAGATTGACGATCACCTGCTCGAACTGGCCCAGATCGGCCTTGACCGGCCACAGATCGCGGCCATGCTCGATGGTCAGCTTGATCTCGTTGCCGATCAGCCGGCTGAGCAGCATGCGCAGATCGGCCAGAACGTCGGTGAGCGACAGCACTTCGGGCCGCAGCGTCTGCCGGCGCGAGAACGCCAGGAGCTGCCGCACCAGGGAGGCGGCCCGATTGGCGTTCTGCTTGATGTTCATGATGTCCGGAAAGGACGGATCGGACGGCCGATGCGTGGTCAGAAGCAGGTCCGAGGCCATGATGATGGCGGTCAGCACATTGTTGAAGTCGTGCGCGATGCCGCCGGCGAGCTGACCGACCGCCTGCATCTTCTGGCTCTGCGCCATCTGCGCCTCGAGCGCCTTCTGCTCGGTTGTGTCCATGGCGTGCACGATCGCCGCCTCGTCGCCGCCAGCCGCCTCCACCGGACTGGTCACCGCATTGACGAAGATGCGCACGTGTCGCTGCTCGCCCTCGCCATGGATCACCGTGTCGAAGGGGTCGATCTTGGCGCGATTGGCCTTGGCCGCGGCAAAGGCCTTTTCGAACCGGTCGCGGTCGTTTTCATGGATGATGCTGGCGAACCTGACCTGCCGGGCGATGGCGTCGTGGTCGGCGAGCGGCGCGAACAGGCCCGCAAAGGACGCATTGGTGCGCAGGATGCGCCCCTCGGCATCGAGCGCGGCGATGGCCATGGGCGTCGAATTGAAGAAGCGGTTGAAGCGAACCTCGGCGCTGCGCAGATCCTGCGCGCTTTCGGCTCCCTCGCCGCGGTGAATGACGATGGTGCGGGTCGGACCGAGCAAGCCGTCGCGCGCGGTCTGCACGCGATGGACCAGTTGCACCGGCAGCCGCTCGCCATTGACCTTGGCCAGATCGACATCGACGATGGCGCTCCGCACCGTGCCGGGGTCGGCCTTGATGCCGGTGAGCAGCGACAGGCCCTCGCCGGCAACCAGATCCTCGAGCTTGCGTTCGCCGGGCACGAAATCGGTCAGGTCGAGGCCCAGCCATTCGGCGAGCGTGGCATTGACATACTGGATGCGCCCGGCCCCGTCGGCCGCGAAGAACCCGACCGGTGCGCGGTCGAGATGGTCGATCGCCTTTTGCAGTTCGAGGAAATACTCTTCCTGCTCCTCGCGTTCGCCGGTGATGTCGGCGATGCGCCAGGCCTTCAACGGCTTGTCGGCGCGCTGCGTGGGCACCGGATGCACGCTCGCGCGATACCAGCGGGGCGCGCTCGCCTGCGGGCCGAGCCCGTTGAGCAGCCGGAACTCCTCTTCGGCCTCGGCGCCGCGCGCGGCGCTGTTGGCCAGCCGATAGAGCGCGTTCGCCGCATCGTCATGGCGCGACAGCACCGCTTCGGGCGTCTGCACGGCAACATCGCCGGTGGCTCCGATCAGCGTGCGATAGGCCTGGTTGGTGTAGACGACGGCGTCGCTCTCGTCGGTGATGCATACGCCATCGCCAAGGCTTTCGGCGAACGCGTTGACGATCTCGGCATCGCGCCATTGGCCCGAGAACTCGACAAGCCCGATCAGCGAGGCAAACAGGTAGAACACGCCCACCATGGCCAGAATGCCGAGCAGCGCCAGAAGAAAGCCCTCGTCGATACCGTCGCGGTAGAAGAACAGGAAGGCGGCGACGCCCAGCGACACGATGCCAACGATCATCAGACGCGCGGCGGTGGACGGGCCCGTGCCGGCTCTTGCGGCAATGCCTCGGCGGCCCGCCCCCTGCGCTGCCTTGGCCATCAATCGCGTCCCATCATCCCAGCCCTTCGTCCCGCAATCGTTGAATCACAATCGATGAAAGCGGAAAAGCCCCGGCCCCGAAAAATTTGTGTTGTGGGGGCTTGTTACCCGCCGGTGTGGATGGTTTGGGAGCGTGCTATGTTCACCCCGTATCGTCACCGTCAAAAGGGCCGGCCGCGCCCGTGACCGCGGCCCGGCCGGAGAAATCGCCATGAACTGGCTGACCGGACTGTTCACCGACAGCGCCACCGCACCGGCTGCCTGGGGGCTGGCCATTCTTGTGGTGATCCTGCTGGTCATCATAGGCTTCGCCCGGGTGAGACGCCTGCGCGACGGCTTGTTCATGTCCGGTGGTCGCCAGCGGCGCCACCGGCTGGCGGTGCTCGACGCCACCGCCATCGACAACCGCCGCCGGCTTGTCCTTGTGCGTCGCGACGATGTCGAACATCTGATTTTGATCGGCGGCAGCAATGACGTCATCGTCGAGGCCGGCATCGAACCGGCGGCCGCGCAACCACGCCAGTCCGGCCAGCCCGCGGCGCATCCCGCACCGGCGCCCGGCGGCGGCGAAAGGCACGCCGAAGCCCAACGCCGGCAGCCGGCACCGGCCGTGCAACGGCCGACCTCGCGGCCCGCCGGCGGACCGGGCGACAAGGCAACGCCGCCGGCCGCCGCCGCGAGCGGGACAGCACGGCAAGACGCGGCCGGCTCCGAGCAAGGCGCCGGACCCGCCGCCGGCACGCCGGCTTCGTCGGCGGGCGCGACCTTCGCCGCAGTGGGCGCCGCCGGTGCGGGTGCGGCAGCCGCCATGCCCGGACCCTCCGAACAGGCCGCCAGCCGGAAGCCGGCCGCTTCCGCGCAGGCTGAAAGGCCGGCGCCCGACGCGCTTCCGCCAGACGAGCCGCCGGCGACGTCGGCTCCTCGTCGGCCCGGTCGGGAGGTGGAGGGACAGGGGATGCCCGACGCATCGGCCGACGCGCTTGCGCCGCCATCGGCACTGTCAGAGCCCGAGCCGCGACAGCAAGGCGCGGCCCCTCCGTCCGTAGAGTCCGCCAAAGCGCCCGCCCCGTCCGCAACGAGCACCAGGCCCGAGCCGGAGCGGCCCGAACCGGCGTCGCAGACGCCTGCATTCGACATCGCCGCCATGCAGTCCGACATTGCGGGGCGGCACGAGGAGGATCTCATCGCCCCGCCCGAGCGGACGTTCGCGGCGCCCGAACCGGCCGACGCCAACGAGGATGCGCCACGCCAGGACCCGCGCCGGCCGGAGGCCGGACCACAGGCGCCGGCGCCGCTCACGACCAGCGAACCCGCGCCCCCCGCCGGCCAGGACGACGGTCGCCCCGCGCCCTTTGAACCGGTCTCCTCCCTGCCGTCGCAACGCCAAGACACGCAGGCCGGACCTGCAGGCCCGGCAGAGCCGCCCGAACAGCACAGCCAGGCCGAACCGCAAGAGCAAGCGCCTGCCCCGACCGAAGACCGGTCCGAGGCGGCGCCGGAGATCCGGCCGCCGGAAGAGCCGGCCAAGGATCGCCCTGACGATCTGGAAAGCGAGATGGAACGCCTGCTCGATCAGCTTGTGACGGCCACGCGCAGCAAGAACTGACGGCGCCGCCCGCGAAGTCGGTTGCATTCGTGCTCCGGCCTTGAGCGAAGCCCGGCCGTGAAAGGCCGCGGGCAGACCGTTCAATGCCGTGCGAACGGGATGTGAAGCCGGTTTCCGGGCCTGCCGCCAAGCGTGCGAAGGTCTTCAAGTCCGGCACCCGCGCGGGACGGATTTGCCCTTAAAGGCCCGGCTCGCCCTGCGCTCGAGATCCGATCGTGAACCTCGAAGGTTCACGCAGATCAACGCGTCATCTGCGGTCCCGCGATCCCGGCATTTGCAGACCTGGATGATACCCGTGGGATGCAAATGCCGGAATCGGACCGCTAGCCCAGATTGCCGCTTATATGGGCCAGCATGGTGTAGACCTTGCCCGTATCCGAAGTCAGGTAGGTCTGCACCGTCGTGCCGTCGCGGTCGGTGCGCTCGACATCCTTCAGCAGGCGCTCGAAGTCTTGCACATAGCGGTCGACCGAGGCCTTGAAGCCGGCATCGTTGCCATAGCGGGCCTTGATCTCGTCGAACGTCCTCTGGCCGTTGAGCGTGTAGAGCCGCCGGGTGAACACGCCACGCTCGCCATTGCGATGGCGCTGCCATGCATGGGCGGCGGTGTCGTGATCGATCGCCCGCGTGATGTCCTGGGACAGCGAGTTCAACGAGCCGGCCTCGTTCGCCGCCGCCGGTTGCACATCCTCCTGGCTGGAGGCGCGGCGCAACAGGTCGCGAACCCAGCCGCCCGAGTCCTGACCATTGCCCGACGCCGGCGCGCTGCGCGTCGTCGTCACCGGGGCGGACGCCGCCCGTGAAACCTGCGCCAAGCCGGTCGCCGGCCCATGCGTGCCGGTCATCGACCCGCGCAGTTCGACGGTCTCGTTGCGCTGTGCTGTGGCGGCCGGTGCGGCGGCAGCGGCAGCGATCTGTCCGGACGGTGCGGCATTGCCGCCATCATCCGCCCGGACCTGCGACTTTTTTCCCGCCGATCGGTCCCCCCTGTCAAAGGCGCGGCCCGATTCGTCGACGATGCGCGACAACTCCTTGAGCGCGTTGATCTGCTCGGTCACCGCCTTGCGCATGGCGTTGGCGCTTTCGCGGGTTTCCTCGGGCAGTTCGAGCACGCCGCGCTTGACCTCCTTGCGGGTGGCCTCCAGGTCGCTGCGTATGTCGGTGGAGGCGCGCCGCATGTCCTCGGTCGCCTTGACGAATTGCTGGACGGCCGTCTCGGTCGTCTTGCGCAGTTCGCCGGACAGGCGTTCGGTGGAATCCTTGGCTGTCTTGCCGATCGAGCCCACCGACTTGGTGATGACGCCTTCCAGCGAGCCGAGCAGTTTCTGGATCTCCTCGGACTTGTTCAAAAGCCCCGAAGCGAGCCGCTCGAGCGCCTTGCCGCGATCCTCCAGCTGCCCGTTCAGATTGGACTGGGCCTTGCCGAGCAGGTCGGAGGCCGATTCGAGCACCTTGGAATGCTCGTTGAACCGCTCGGCAATGGCGCCCACATCGGTCAGCGTGCGCGAGGAGACGACATCGAGCTTGTCGGCATTGGTGCCCAGAAGCGAGACCGACGCGCCCAGATTCTCGGCGATCTTGCCGATCCGGGTGTCGAGATTGCGCGTCTGTTCACCGAGCCTGCCCTCCAGCGAGCCCAGATTGGTCGATGCGGTCTCGATCAGCGAGCCCAGTTCGCCATTGGACGCCTGAAGGCGCTGCAGCAGATCGTCGACCTTGCTGCTCAGATTGCCCTGCATCGTCTCGACGGCGGTAATCGTGTCCACCGTCTGGTTGGCGAGCGCGGTGACCAGGGCCTCGTTTTCGCTCTTGAGCCGCTCGGCGGCGGCCTGTGTGGCCTGGCCGAGCTGGGCGGCGACCTTTTCGCCATCGGCGCCCAACTGCTCGATCAGCGGCGCCGCCGTCGTCTCCAGCGTCTTCTGGATCGCTTCGGCGTGGGTCGCGATCTCCCGGTCATAGCGCGCGACATCCTCGCTCAGGGCCGCCTGGTGGCGTGCCAGGATCTCGCCCAGCCGTGCGGCGATCGACTCGCCCTGCTCGGCGCCAAGTTCGGCGACGCGGTCTGTCTCCTCCCTGATCGCCTTGCGCGTTTCGGCCACGCGCTCGCGCAGGATACCGGCCAGATCGCCGGCACTGCTTTCGAGCACGCGGCGCACGTGATCGACGCCCACCGACAACGCGTTCTGCATCGTGCTCGTGCGCTCGTCGATGACGCCGGCCTGCTCGCCGATCGCCTGTTCGAGCGCGCCGGCCGAGGCCCGAAGCCGCTCGATCGTCTCGTTGGTGCGCGCATCGACGGCCTCGGCGATCTCGCGGCTGATGCCGTCGAGCTGCCGGGCCAGTTCGTCGGTCTTGGCGTTCAGTTCGCTGGCCGGTGCGTCAAGCGCGGCGGTGAGCTGCTCGGACGTGGCGATGACCGCGCCATGAATGGCCGCGGTGCGCTGCTCGAGCCGGCGCAGGAAGGTGTTGGCGTTGTCGTTGACCGCGCTGACCGTCCTTTCGGTCTGGTCGGTCAGTGCCGCCAGCACGTTCTCGTTTTCCGTGCGCAGCCGGTCGGCGGCCGACTGGGCGACGTTGGACAGCATCGAAGCGATCTCGGCGCCCTCGGTGCCCAGCCGCTCGGTCGCGGCCTGCGCCACCTCGTTGAGCATGGTCGCGATCTGCGCGCTGTCGGTCCCCAGCCGGTCGGTGGCCGACTGCGAGACCTCGTTGAGCAGGTCGGTGATCTGCCGGCCGTCATTGGTCAGCTGTTCGGACGCGGCCTGGGCGATCTCGGCCAGCTTCTGGGCCATCTGGGCGCTTTCCGTGCCCAGCCGCTCGGTCGTCCGCTGGCTGACCTCGCCGAACATCTCGGTGACCTGCAGGCTCTCGGTCGAGAGCTTTTCGGTGGCCGACTGGGCCAGTTCCGTCAGCCGTTCTGCGATCAGCGCGCTGTCGGTGGTCAACTGGCCGGTCAGGCGCTGGGTGACCTCGCTGAACAGTTCGGTCACCTGGGCGCTGTCATTGGTCAGGCGCTCGGAAGCGGTTTGCGTCAGCTCGCTCAGACGGTCGGCGACCTGCGAGGTCTCGCCGGTGAGCTGGGCCGTCGCGCGGCTGGTCACCTCGTTGAAACGCCCGGTGATCTCGTCGCTTTCGGTGGTCAGCTTCTCGACCGCCGAGCGTGTGATCTCCGTCAGGCGGTCGGCGATATGGGCGCTGTCGGCGCCGAACCGCTCGGCCGTCTTGTTGGCGACCTCGCCGAACATGTCGGTGATCTGCGCACTGTCGGCGCTCAGCCGCTCGGTGGCCGTCTGCGCCACTTCCGCCATGCGGGTGGTGATATGCGCGCTGTCGCTGCCCAGCCGCTCGGTCGCGCGCTGGGTCACCTCGGCGAACAGATCGGTGATCTGCGCGCTCTGGGTCGACAGCGTCTCGGTGGCGGTCTGGGTCACGTCGTTGAGCCGCTCGACCACCTGGGCGCTGTCGCCCGCCAGCCGGTCTATGGCACTTTGTGCGACCTCGTTGAACAGGTCGGAGACCTGGACGCTGTCGGCTCCGAGGCGCTCGCTGGCCGCGCGCGCGACCTCCGACAAGCGGGCGGTGATCTGCTCGCTGTCCTCGCTGAGCCGGTCGGCGGCGGCCTGTGACACCTCGGCCAGACGCGAGGTGATGCGCTCGCCATCGGCACCCAGGCGCTCGATCATCGGCCCGGCCGTCTCCTCCAGCGTCTGACGGATCGAGGCGGCATGTTCGTTGATCTGCCGGTCATAGGCGGCGATGTCGTCGCTCAGTCTGCGCTGATGATCGGCAAGGATCTCGCCCAGCGATTGCGAGAGCTGCGCGTTCTGATCGGCGCCGAGCGCCGCGACGCGCTCGGTCTCCTCCTTGATCATGCGATGGGTTTCCAGCGCCCGTTCGCGCAGCGAATTGGCGAGCTGGCCCGCGCTGTCCTCGAGCACGCGACGCACATTGTCGATGCCCATGGTCAGCGCTTCCTGCATGGTCACGGTACGCTCGTCGATGACGTTGGCGTGATCGGAGAAGACCCGCTCCATCGTCGAGGTGGAATCGCGCATGGTCTCGATCGCCGCATTGGTGCGCACCTTGACCGTTTCGGTGATCTCGCCCGAAACCTCGCTCAGGCGCTGGGCGAGGATCTCGCCCTTGGCCTCCAGGTCGTTGGCCGGCGCGTTGAGCGCCCCGGTCAACCGGTCGGTGGTGGCTGTCACCGCGCCGTAAAGCGCAACCGTCTTCTCGTCGAGCCGGCGCAGGAAGTCGTCGACGTTCTCGTTGACCTTCTCGGCAGTCGTGTTGCCGGCGGTCATGACCTTGGAGGCCATGTCCTCGGTGCGCCGTTCGAGCGAGGTGGTCTGCTCCTCGATCGCGCCGGTCAGCTTCTGGACGTTGTAGAAAGCGGCGTTGTAGACTGCCTCGGTCTTTTCGTCGACGCGCGCGGCGAACTGGTCGGCGTCAAGGCTCAACCGCTCGATGCTGCGCTCTGTGGCCGCCTTGAACCGGTCGGCCAGGCCTTCGGTGCGCACATCGATCTCTTGGCCGAGCTGGTCGGCGACGCCGTCAAGCGACTTGGCGAAGCTCGCCGCCCGCTCGTCCAGCGTCTTGGCGAGCGCGGTCTGGATCTCGCCGGTCTGGCGGGCAACGCCGGTACGCGCCTCTTCGGCCGATTCGATGATCGCGCTGACACCGCCCGACAGCGTCTGGGCGATGGCGCGCGTGCGCTCGACCAGGGTCTCGTTGAGCTGGCGCGAGCGCGTATCGAGCGCCGCATTGAGCCGCTCGGTGCCGGTGTTGACCGCCGAGATCCGTGTCTCGAACTCCTCGAGCAGGTGCCCGCCGCGCTTGTCCAGCGTGGTCTCGAGGCCCGCCATGCGCGCATCGAACTCGTTGGTGAGCGTGCGCGAGGCCTCGCTGACATGCAGCACGAACTCGGTCGCGCGCGCTTCGAGCGCCTCGGACAGGCGCTGCGAAGCGGTCTCGGTCTCGTGGTTGAGATTGGCGATACGGGTGTCGAGCATGCTCGCGAACGTCTCGCCCGAGGACGTAATCTGCTTGGAGACGTTCTCGAGCCGCTCGGCAATCGCGGTGTTGATGGCAACGCCGCTGTCGTTGATCGACCCGATCAGGCTCTCGCCGGACCGGTTCAGTGTCGCGGTGAGCTGGGTGGAGGCGTTCAGCACGTTCTCGCGGATCACGTCGGCGGCACCGGCCAGTTCCTCCCGCAACTGGTCGTGCGTGCCCGCGATCGACCCGCGCAGCCGTTCGGCATGGGCGATCATGCCCTCGCGCTCATTGCCGAGATCGGTCAGCAGCGCGCGCATCTTCACCTCGTTGTCGGTGTAGACGCGCTCGAGTTCGGACACCTCGTTCTGCATGAGCACTTCGAGTTCGGAGGCGCGCGCGATGGTGCGTTCGATCCCCTCGCTCATCGCCGCGACCTCGCGGCGAACGGCCTGACCGACCATGGCGACGCGCCCCTGGGCGATGTTCTCGGGCGCGGCCAGCCGATAGGCGATCTCGCTCATCGACTTGGCGGTGGCGCGCATCTCGTTGGCGCGGCGCACCATCACCGCAAAGGCGAAGAACACGAGAATCGGGAAGACGATGCCGATCACAAGGCTCATCACGCCCGGCATCGCCCGCAGATCGCGCAGCGAGGACATCTGCCAGATCTCGGGCGCATAGAGCATCTGCATGAGGGCCAGGCCGATCAGCGCCCACACCGCGCTGACGCCGGCCGCCCAGTACAGCGGCAGGTTCGACGAGCCCGACTTTATGCCGGACAGGATGCGGGCATATTCGCGGTCCGAATTGTCGTCATTGGCCGGGCGGAAGCCGGCAAAGCCGGTGGTTTCCTCGTCCTCACCGGCCGAAACCGGCGGTGGCGGCGCCTCTGCCTTGAAGCTCGGCGCCGGTGCGGGCTCGGGCGCGCGCGCCGGCTTGCGGGCCCTTGCAGCGCTGGCGCCGCGGGTCGCGGCCGGCTTGTCGCCGTCGGAGAGCTTGCTGGCGGCCTCGGAGATCTGCGCTTCGAAATCGTCAAGCGACAATTCGGAATCGAGATCGAGGTCGAGCGCGCCATCGCTGGCCGACGCCAGTTCGGCGTCCAGCGCATCGTGCAACGCCTGTTCGGTGTCGCGATCGCGGCTCGCTGCTTTCTTCTTGACAGCCATCAAAACCTCACCTGCTACTCGACCCGGGACGATGCCCGGTCATGACGCCTGCGCCACATGGATCATGCCTGTCCGACGCCCCGGAACGCAGGGCGCACTTATGGCGCTATCTGTTTGAATTGCATCGTAAAGGGACAGGTGCCAGAATGGAACAGCATATTGGCCGCGCCCTCGAAACTTTAAACATAGAGTTAACGCAAGGTGTGATGGCGGCATTTTTTGTTCGTTTTTAGGCCACTGCTAACCATCGCCCGGTGCGGCCGGCATTAACCGTTTGGCCATGATTTCGCGTCACGCTGGATCATCCCATCGTCGGGCCAATCTGGGTGACGCGCAATGCCCGCAAGCGAACGACCGGCCTTTTATCCACCTCAAAGCGAACCCGAGCCCTTACGCGGCGGCCGCCCGGTCGATCTTGCCCAGCTTGCCCGCCAGACAGGAGGTGATCGGGGCCTCGAAGAGGAGGTTTTGCGGCTGTTCCTGCGCCAGTCCGCCGCGATCGCCCGAACGGTGCGCGGCCAGGCCGATGCCGAATCGCGGCGCCGGAACGCGCATACGCTCAAGGGCGCCGCACGGGCCGTCGGTGCCCGCAAGGTCGCCGAGCGGGCGAGCGCGCTCGAACACGCCCCGCACGAGACGAGGGCCCTGCGCGCGCTGCTGCGCGAGATCGACAGGACCTGCGACTACATCAATTCGCTCCTGCGCTGAGCGGTGCGCCGGCTGCGGCACGATGGCCAAGCGGCCCATCCTTCTTGACAATCGGAGGCGAGCGGCTAAGTCGCGGGGCTGTTTGATTGTGCGCTGCGGCGCACCTCCTGCCGGAGACCGGAATGCCCAAGCTGACGCTCGTCGCCTTTGACGGAACACGGTTCGAACTGGATGCCGAGACGGGTTCAACGGTGATGGAGAACGCCATCCGCAACGCGGTGCCCGGCATCGAGGCCGAGTGCGGCGGTGCCTGTGCCTGCGCCACCTGCCATGTCTATGTCGACGACGCCTGGACCGAAAAGGTCGGCCAGCCCGACATCATGGAGGAGGACATGCTCGACTTCGCCTACGAGCCCAAGCCGACCTCGCGCCTGTCCTGCCAGATCAAGATGAGCGACGAACTCGACGGACTCGTCGTCCACGTTCCCGAGCAGCAGGCTTGAGCGGCGGACGCGCGCAGGGCGCATGGCGAGCCCGGTGAGCGCGATCTTCGCACCGCGCCTGTGGCGGATCGGCGGCGGACGCACCCTGCCCCTAGGCCCGCGCGGTCACCTGATGGGCATCGTCAACCTGACGCCTGACAGCTTTTCCGACGGCGGCCGGTTCGCCGACCATTCCGGCGCGATCGCCGCCGCGCGCGCCATGCCCGCCCAGGGCGCGAGCCTGGTCGATCTGGGCGCCGAGAGCACCAGGCCCGGCGCCGCTCCGATCGACGGCGAGACCGAACGCGCCCGGCTCATGCCGGTGCTGCGGGGCGTGCTCGCCGCACTGCCCGACACGCCCGTTTCGGTCGACACCTATCGCGCCGACACGGCACGGGCGGCGCTGATGGCCGGCGCCCATATCGTCAACGATGTCTGGGGCTTGCAGAAGGATCCTGAGCTGGCGCGCATGGTCGCCGACCATGGCGCCGGCATCGTGCTCATGCACACCGGACGCGAGCGCCACCCCCTGCCCGACCCGATCGACGATCAGCGCGCCTTCCTGTCGCGCTCGGTCGAGACCGCCCTGGCGGCCGGGATCGCCGAGGACCGGATCGTGCTCGACCCCGGCTTCGGCTTTGCCAAGGACGCCGCGCACAATCTGGCGCTGATGGCGCGTTTTGAAGAACTGCACGCGCTCGGCTTTGCGCTGATGGCGGGCACCAGCCGCAAGCGCTTCATCGGCCATGTCACCGGCCGCGAGGCGCCCGCGCGCGATATCGGAACCGCGGCGACGACAGCGCTGTTGCGCTACAAGGGCGCGGCGCTGCTGCGCGTGCACGATGTTGCGGCGAACATGGATGCGCTGTCGATGACCGATGCGATGCTCGCCGCAGACGGGACGTTCGGCCCCGATGTATGAGATCCGGATGATCAATTGCGCGTTCTTTGCGCGTCACGGCGTGTTCGACCAGGAGGAGTTCCTGGGCCAGCGCTTTTATGTCGACGCGGTGATGCATGTCGAACCGAGCGGGGCGCTGGAGGACGATCGGATCGCCGATACCGTCGATTACGGCATTGCCTATGCCGAGATCGAACGCATCATCACCGGCAGGCGGCGCTTTCTGATCGAGGCATTGGCGCTCGACATCGCCAAGGCGCTGTGCGCCCGTTTCGCGCAGGTCCGCCGCGCGGAGATCACCCTGCGCAAGCCCCACGCGCCGGTGCAGGGCGTGCTCGACCATATCGAGGTGCGCGTTGCCCATGATGCGTGAGCCCGTGCGGGTGCTCGTCGGTCTTGGCGGCAATGTCGGCGACGTTCCGGCGACAATGCAGGCCGCGCTCGACGCACTCGACGACCGCGCCGATTGCACGGTCGCGGCCGTCTCGCCGGTCTATTCGACCCCGCCCTGGGGCATCACCGACCAGGCGCGCTTCCTGAACGCCTGCGCGGCGCTCGAAACCCGGCTGACGCCGCACGCCCTCATGGATGTCGTCCTGCAGATCGAGCGCGGCGCCGGCCGGGAGCGAACCGAACGCTGGGGGCCGCGCACGCTCGATATCGACATTCTGGTCTATGGCGCGCTGACGGTGACGACCGACCGGCTCACCATTCCCCATCCGCGCATGTTCGATCGCGGCTTCGTGCTGGTGCCGCTGGCCGACATCGCCGGCGACCGCGTGATCGCCGGCCACCGCATCGGCGATGCGGCCGACCGCATCGATCGCACCGGAATCGTCAGGACGCAGCATCGGCTGGAAGTGCCGCGGGCAAGCTGACCGCGCCGGCCATGACGCGACATCGCCGCGGAGACCGGAACGCGACCGCCCTGGAAGGTGCGCGCACCGGCCACCGGGCATCCGGAGCGACCGCCCTGTCCGGCGCCCGCCCGGTCCGCCCGGTCCGCTCGGTCAGTCGATGGAGCCGACGCGCACGCCGTCGAGCCGATCGAGGCTCATGCCGATCACCGGCACCAGTTCGTCGCCCACATGCACCGACACGGTGATGTTGAGCGTGTCCTGGTCGGCGAGACGGGCGAGCATGGCGCCCTTGAGGTCGTTGCGGTTGAGCGTCAGCGCCACACGGTCGGTGCTGACATTGCCGGCGGTGACATCGAGCCCCTCGCCGTCCGCCCCGTCAAGAAAGGTGCCGCGATAGCTGCGGCCCTGGCGCCTGACGCTGGCCGACATTTTCTGCGTGAACACGCCGACCCGGCAGCCGCCATCGAGCGACATGCCGATATCGGCGGCCGGCGTTGCGCCGTCGAACTCGCAGATGAACTTGGTGCCCTTGTATTTGCCGGCGACGATCTCGCCCGGACCGCGCCACTTGCCCTCGATCTTCTGGAAGAACTTGGCATCGCGCGTGGTATCCGCTTGGGCCGAAGGGATGGCGCTCAAAGCTGCGCCGAGAACGAGAAACGACAATGCCAGGCGTTGCAACATGAAACACACTTTCCAGGAGATCCGGTCGGCCGGGATCATCGCCGCGAATGGTTAATGCATCCTTTTGCAACCTTACCGGCTCGCCGGGAATCAATCAACCTTGGTGGTTCCGTCGCGCGTGCCGGCAACGGCGGTCAGCGCGCCGACGAAATCGCCGATCCGCGGCCTGTTGAGCGCGTGGAACGGCGCCGGCCGGCACACATCGATCGCCGCCAGCCCGATCCGCGCCGTCATCAGCCCGTTGACGACACCCTCGCCCAGCCGTGCCGATAGCCGGGCGGCGAGGCCGTGGCCGAGCATTTGCTGGACCAGCCCGTCGCCGATGGCAATCGTGCCGGTGACGGCCAGATGCGTGATCACGCGGCGCACCAGCGCGATGGTGCCGAAGGTGCCTGTGCGCCCGCCATAGTGCTGGGCGATGATGCGGATCAGGCGCACGTTCTCATAGAGCACGTAGCCGATGTCGACGAGCGCGCGCGGCGACACGGCCGTGACGATGGACACCCGTTTGGCCGCATTCATCACCTGCCCGCGCGCCTCGGCGTCCAGCCCCTTGAGCAGTTCGGTCTCGACCAGCGCCAGGCGGTCGTCCGCATCGATGATGTCCTCGTCCAGTTCGGCGAGCCGCGCCCGCCCGCTGGCGGTCTTCGGATGATGGGCGAAATGGCCCTCCAGGCGCCGCGTCGCCTCGGCAAGGTCGCGCCGGTTGCCGGCGGCGAGCGCGGTGGCGATGTCCTGGCGCAGCCCGGCGATTGAGCGCAGCTTGACGATGGCGGAAACCTCGCGCGCGACGAAGGCGATGAGTGCCAAAACCAGAACGCCGATGGCGACCAGCGCCGCCTGGCCAAGCACCGGATTGCGCCCGAACAATTCGCGCACCAGCGCCTCGAACCACAGCCCCAGCGCCAGCGCGACGATGAAGCCGAAGGCCGATGCGGCGATCGGCACGAGCTTCGGCCCGCGCCGGCGCGGAGCCTCGGGCACGGGCGGCGGCGTGGTGCCCTCCTCGGGATGTTCGGAGGCGAAATAGTCCTCCTCGGCCAGTTCGATCCGGTCCGGCTCGCTGATCGCGCGCGGTCTGCGCGGCGCGGTGCGTTCGGTCTTCGGCGTCGCTTCGGGCGCTTCGGGCGCTTCGGGCGCCTCGGGCTTCACCGAAAAGGCGCGTGGCGGCCGGCCCTGTCGCTCCTCGCTCATTGCAGCCGGTCTCCGAGCAGGAACTGAAGCGCCTTGTCCAGGCGAATATGGGGCAGCGACAGCGTCACCCCCTCGGCGGTGGTCTCCAGTCTGGGCGGGCGCATGCGCACGAAGCGCTGGCCCGGCTCGGCCCGCTGCGCATAGAGCTGTTCGGGGTCCTCGGGCAGATCGCCGGGGAAGATCGCCGTCTCGCGCTCGCCGTCGAATGTGTCCTCGCCGATGGTCTCGCCGGCGATCGGCGTGCCGACCACCACCGGCAGCGTCTCGCCGTCCTCGGTGACGGTGGCTTCGCGGGTCGCGCGCACCGCGGCCATCGCCACGGTCTTGACCGAGGCGCCCGACAGCCCGGCGCGCTTCGTTGCCCGCTCGGTCAGCCGCTCGACGATGCGCTCGAGCCGGTCATGGCTTTCGTGATGCAGATGGTCGGCCTTGGTCGCCGCGACCAGGATGCGATCGATGCGCCGCCGCCACAGCGAGGTCAGCAGGTTGCCCGCGCCGGGCCGGAAGCATTCCAGGATCTCGGTCAGCGCCCGCTCCAGATCGGCCACCGATTCGCTGCCCGCATTGATCGCCGCCATGGCGTCGATCAGCACGATCTGCCGGTCCAGCCGGGTGATGTGCCTGCGGAAGAACGGCTTGACGACCAGCGTCTTGTAGGCCTCGTAGCGGCGCGCCATCATGGCCTGCATGGAGCCCGGTCTTGCGCGCGATGCGACATGCTTGAGCGGCGCGAAGGTGAGCGCCGGCGAGCCTTCCATGTCGCCGGGCATCAGGAACCGTCCCGGTGGCAGGGTCGACATGGCGAGCCCTTCGGCCCGGCAGGCGGCGAGGTAGTCGCGGAAGGCGTCGGACAATTGCTGCACCCGCAGCTCGTCGGCCTCCTCATGCGGGTCGAACGCATCGGCGATGGCGAGCCACTCGCCCGCCACGTCCGCGCGCCGGCCCTGCCCGGCCCGTTCCAGCGCCTCGGCGCTGAAGGTGGTGAAATCCTTGCCCAACAGCGGCAGGTCGAGCAGCCATTCGCCCGGATAGTCGACGATGTCGACATGCAGATTGCCGCGCGAGAACATCCGTCCCCAGCCCGACGCGCTCTCGTAGTCGAGCGTCAGCCGCAGCTGGCTGATCGAGCGCGTCGATTCCGGCCACACGCGATCGTCGACCAGCGCCTTGATGTGGTCCTCATAGGCAAAGCGCGGCACGCCGTGATCGGGCTGCGGCTCGAGAAAGGCGCGCGCCAGCCGCCCCGAGCGCACGACGTCGAACATCGGCAGCCGCCCGCCATGGATGAGGTTGTGCACGAGCGCGGTGATGAAGATCGTCTTGCCCGCGCGCGACAGGCCGGTCACGCCGAGCCGGACATTGGGGTTGACCAGCGCGTTCGCCCGGCCGGCCGCCGTATCAAGGGCGATCAGGGCTTCATCGCCCAGCGATGTCAGGCCAGCCAATGGGTCTCGTCCCCGTCCTTGCCGGTTGTCGTTGCGCGCCATATAGGCGCCGCATCGCGCCCGTGAAAGCCCGGCGCGAAACGGGCCTCAAAGATCGGCCGGTGTCAGATAGACCTCGAGCCGGCCGCGCGCCGTTTCGACCGCGCCCATCGGCCCGTCAAGGGCAATGATCGCAAGCCCGGCGGTCCTGAACCCCATGTTGAGATGTTCGATCGCCTCGGCTTCGCCCTCGGCCGCCAGTGCCACGGCGACGTCCTCGAGCATCGGATTGTGGCCGACCAGCATCAGATCGCCGTTGAAACCCGAGCGCGCGGCGACCTCCAGATAGCCCGGCGCGTCGGTGCCATAAAGGTTCTGCTCGAATTCGGTCACCGACGACAGGTCGTGCGCCTGGTTGATGGCATCCATCGTCTGGCGCGCCCGGGCGGCGGTCGAGCAGATCACGCGCTGCGGGGTGAGCCCGCGGGCGGCCATCGCCGCGCCCATGGCTCTTGCCTCCTCGACGCCCCAGGGCGAAAGGGCGCGGTCGAAATCGCGCTGACCGGGCTCGGCCCATTCGGCCTTGGCGTGGCGCAGCAAAAACAGCCTGCTCATATGGCTTCCCCCGGCAGATCGGCGCCCTTTCGCATAACGTGCCGGGGCGGCGCGCGCAATCGCGACGATCGGCGGGCAAGTTGCCGAAAAGTCAGGCGATTCGCCGTGCTCCACAAGCGCACCCCTGTCCATCCCCGCCGCCGGACAATTCACGCAATTGCAACTTGTGGCGCAGCGGTCAGCCGACTATACAGCGGCCAATCCTGCTGCAGGGAACACACCATGACCGACCAAATCACGATCAATGGATATGTGCCCAGCGAGAACGAACCGTTCATGAACGATCGCATGCGGGCCTATTTCCGCGAGAAGCTGATCGCCTGGAAGAACGACCTTTTGGACGAATCGCGCGAGACCCTGGAAAACCTGGCGCGCGACAGCTCGAACCACCCCGACCTTGCCGACCGTGCCACCTCCGAGACCGACCGGGCGATCGAACTGCGCGCCCGCGACCGCCAGCGCAAGCTGATCAAGAAGATCGACATGGCGATCAGGCGGATCGACGATGGCACCTACGGATTCTGCGAGGAAACCGGCGACCCCATCGGGGTCAAGCGGCTCGATGCGCGTCCGATCGCGACGCTTTCGCTGGAAGCTCAGGAGCGCCACGAACGGCGTGAGAAGGTGTATCGCGACGATTGACGATTCTTGACGCAAATTCAGCGGTTTGCGGCATGAAGGCCAGCCGGTGCGGCAACCGTCGCGCCGCCTGTGCACCCACCGTTCATATCCGCCGCGTCACCCACACGACGATCTCCTGGGCGACTTCGGCGAATGCGGCATTGAGCGCGGCGATATAGGCGCGATTGCTGGAATTTGGCGCCACTGCCATGCTCGCCGAGAAGGTTCGGTCGGAGACGATGTTGCCCGTGCGGTCGTCGAGCAGCTTGACCTCCAGCGTCACCTCGGCGGCACCGGCCAGCGCGTCGATGCCGAACTGGCGGATCTCCGAGACGATCTGATAGTCGATGGCCAGCCCCTGCCCCGGCAGGCCGACGCCGGCGAACCGGTCGGCGCTGTCGAAGGCCGTCGCCAGGCGACGCTGCACCAGCCTGGGCAGGCGGTCACCCCATTGCGCCCCGCCCAGATACTGGATCTCGAAGGGCGACACCTCGACGACGATGTTCTCCGAATCGATGGCCTTGAGCGCCGCCGGCTCGGCCACCAGGATCTGTGCGCCACGGCGCACCGGCTGCGCGCCCACCACGTCGGGGGCGTTCAGGTCGAAGGTATCCGGATCGGGCCGCAACCCGGCCAGCACGCTGCAGCCCGACGCGGACAGGACGATACCGATGGCGGCGATGGAGCCGGCCAGCGCGCGGCGCGTGACGGCCGATCCGTTCGGCCGGCCCGCGCATCGTCGCTCGGCGGGCATGCGTGTCGGGCGCTCACTCACAACAGGGACCTTCTCTGACGGCCGCTGCTGTGGGGCATTGGCCTTAACATTTCGCCCGCGCAACGATTATCAGCGTCGCACGCGACCGTCAAAGCGCTTGACGCCGTCATCCCCGCCGAAGATCAGGCGCTGCGGGTCGCGTTCGAGCGCGGTGATGGCCTGTTCGATGCGGGTGATCGACCGGCGCGTCTCGTTGACCAGCGATTCGACATCGCGCAGCCCGCGTTCCGAGAACCGCTCGATGCCGGAGGCGATGCCGTCCATGCGCGCATTGAGCGTATCGGCCACCTGACGGAAAGCGCGCAGCGTCTCGCCCGCATCGGCCACCAGCGTGCCGGCATCGCCCTCGCCCAGAAAGCCGTCGAGCTTGGCCAGCACGCCGTCGACCCGCACCGAGGCGGCGTTCAGGCGCTCGGACATCTCGGTGACATTGGCGAAGATGGCGTCGATGTCCGCCTCCCGGCCCTCCAGCGCCCCGGTCAGTTCGGAGACGTCGCTGGCGGCCTGCTGCGCGGCGCGGCCGGCCTGGGCAAAGCCGTTCACCGCCTCGTTGACCGCTTGCGGATCGACCGCGCCGATCAGCGTATCCACCCGGTCGAAGGAGCCGTCGACCCGCGCCCCGATTGTCTCCAGCCCCTCGAGCGTCTTGCGCGCCGAGGCGACCATGGCGTCCAGTTCGCCCGAGGTTTCGCTCAGATTGCCGGTGAAGCGGCGCACGTCGCCGACGATGGCATCGACCTCGGCCGGATCGACGGCCGCGATCAGCCGGTCGGCGCCCGACAGCGTCTTTTCGAGCGCCACCGCCAGCGTGTCGAGCGAGCCGCCCAGTTCGCCCATGCCCGACAGGAACTCGTCGAGCTGGCCGGCATTGGCCGCCAGCGCGTCGGTGACTTCCGTGACATTGTTGACCGCGCGGGTCAGCGGCGTGCGCGCTTCGGCCACGAAGCCCTCGAATTCCGACAGGATGCTGTCGGCGCGGTCGGCGATGTCCTGGGCCGTCGCCAGAAGGTCGTTGACCGCCGAGGGGTCGGCGGTGATCGTCGCCACCTCGCCGCGCCGCTCGGCCAGGGTAAAGACATTGGGCTGGTCGGCATCGCCCCCTTCCAGTTCGATATGGGCGATGCCGGTCAGCCCGGTGAACGACAGCACGGCCTTGGTCGACCGCGTGATCGGCAGGTCGCGGCGCACCTGGGCTTCGGCGATGACGATGCGCGGATTGGAGGCATCGAAGGAAAGCCGCGTCACCTTGCCCACATCGATGCCGTTGAACTTGACGAAGCTGCCCTGGGCCAGGCCCGTCACCGAGCCCTCGATGACGATGTTCAGCCTTGCGGTCTCCCCGCCCGTATCGACCCGCGCCACCCAGTAGACGAAGGCGAAGGCGGCGGCGAACACCAGCACCGTGAACGCGCCCACTGCAACGTAATTTGCCTTTGTTTCCATGATCGCCCTCAGCTCGCCCGCGCCGGCATGAGCCGCGCCCGCTTGCCACGGAAATAGGACTTGATCCAGGCATTATCGTGTTCGAGCATGTCCTCGATCGTCCCGGTGGCGATCACCCGCCCCTGGCCGAGCACGGCGACCCGGTCGGCCGCCGTGAACAGGCTGTCGAGGTCGTGCGTGACCATGTAGACGGTCAGTCCCATCGTGTCGCGCAGCTTGACGATCAGCTCGTCGAACTCGGCCGCCCCGATCGGGTCGAGCCCGGAGGTCGGCTCGTCGAGGAAGACGATGTCCGGATCGAGCGCCAGCGCACGGGCCAGCGCCGCCCGCTTGATCATGCCGCCCGACAATTCGGAGGGATACTTGTCGGCATCGGCCGCCTTCAGCCCCACCATCTCCAGCTTGACGATGGCAAGCTCGCGCATCAGCGCCTTGGGCAGGCGCACATATTCGCGCATCGGAACCTCGATGTTTTCGGCGACCGTGAGCGCCGAGAACAGCGCGCCGTGCTGAAACAGCACGCCCAGCCGCATGTCGACGGCGATGCGCTCGTCCTCGTCCAGGCGCTCGACATCGCGGCCGAAGATCAGGATCTGGCCGTTCTGCATCGGCGTCAGGCCCAAAATGGCGCGCATCAGCACCGACTTTCCAGTGCCCGACGCCCCGACGAATCCAAGGATTTCCCCGCGCAGGACATCGAGATCGAGATCGTGCAGCACCACCGACTCGCCGAACTGGACATGAACGTCCCTGGCGCTTATCACAACTTCCTGGTGCTCTCCCATCAAAAATCAACCGCCGCGAAGAACATGGCGAAGGCCCCGTCGACGACGATCACCACGAAGATCGCCTTGACGACCGAAGCCGTCACCCGCGTGCCCAGAGATTCGGCGCTGCCGCCCACCTTCATGCCCTCCACCGAGGCGATGATGCCGATGATGATGGCCATGAACGGGGCCTTGATCACCCCCGCATAGAATGTGCTCAGATCGATGGCATCGCGTGTGCGCGTGATGAAGGCATCCGGCGAGATGCCCGAATAGGTCTGGGCGACGAACATCGCACCGCCCAGCGCGGCCATATTGGCGATAAAGGTCAAAAGCGGCAGCGCGATGACGAGCGCGACCAGCCGCGGAAACACGAGCACGCCGATCGGGTTGAGCCCGATCACGGTCAGCGCGTCGACCTCCTCGCGCATCTTCATCGAGCCGATCTCGGCGGTGATGGCGCTGCCGGAACGCCCGGCGATCATGATCGCGGTCAAGAGCACGCCGATCTCGCGCAGCACCAGGATGGCGACGAGATCGACAACGAAGATCTCGGCGCCGAAGTAACGCAATTGGAACGCGCCCTGCTGGGCGATGATCGCGCCGATGATCGTCGACATCAGGACGATGATCGGAATGGCGCGAATGCCCATGCGGTCGATCTGGTTGACGATCGGCGCCAGCGGCAGCGGATTGCGATGGCCCGACTTCATCTGGCTGCCGCGCACCGCCGCGCCCAGCATGTGAAGGCCCATCACCGCATCGCCGCGCAATTCGACCATCGCCCGGCCGACCGCCGCCAGCCCCTGGACGATCCAGCCCGGCCGCCGCGCCGGCGCGGGCGCGGCGCGCTCCGACACCGAATGCGCCACCTCGTCGACCAGCGCCTGGGCCGACGCCGAAATGCCGATCAGCCGCACGGTCTGCCCGCGCGCCTGCGCCGCTCGGATCGTGCGCACGATCAGCCAGGCGCCGGCCGTGTCGACCTTGGTCAGCGCCTTTGCGTCGAGCGCAAGGACCGGACGCTTGGCCGTCTCCGTGAACGCGCGCAGCAGCGGTCCGTCGACCGCGCCGACCGTTCCGGTCAGCCACGCCCCTTCCAGCACGATCGAGGCATGCTGGCGCTCCAGGCGTGATTCCACGCGCGCATGGTCGCGCACCAGCGGGACATCGGACCCGTTGCGATGGCTTGACGCATCCTTCATCGTGCCTGTTTAACCCCGCCTGCCCGGCACGTCAGCAGCAATCGGGCAACACCGCGCCGCTTATCGATGCGGGCCGCCACGCCCTTGCCGGGAGAAGCCGATGCCGTCAGCCCTGGCGATCAGCGCCGAACGTTGCACCTTTCCGATCGCCGGCGCCTTCCGGATCGCCCGTGGCGCAAGGGCGGCGGCCGAGACGGTGGTGTGCACGGTCGGCGACGGCATCGCCGCCGGCCGCGGCGAATGCGTGCCCTATGCGCGCTATGGCGAGAGCGTCGACAGCGTGCTCGGCCAGATCGCCGCCCTGCCCCCGATCGATGCGGCCCAGGCCGATCCGCATGCCCGGCTGTCGCGCCTGCTGGCGCCGGGCGCGGCACGCAACGCGCTCGACTGCGCGCTGTGGGACTGGCGTGCCAAACGCGCCGGCGTCCCGGTGCATGCGCTCGCCGGCCTGCCGGCGCCGCATCCCGTGCCGACGGCGCTGACGATCTCGCTCGATGCGCCGGCCGCCATGGCCGAGGCCACGCGCAAGGCGCGCGGTCATGAACTCCTCAAGCTCAAGCTCGGCGGCGATGGCGGCGACATCGCCCGCATGCGCGCGGTCGCCGAACACGCCGCCGGCGCGCGCCTGATCGTCGATGCCAATGAAAGCTGGACGGCCGCCGAATTGCCCGCCCTGATGGACGAGGCCGCCCGGCTCGGCGTGGCGCTGATCGAGCAGCCGCTGCCGGCCGGCGCGGACATGGCGCTCGCCGGCCTCGACCGCAAGGTGCCGGTCTGCGCCGACGAAAGCGCCCATGACAGCGCCGACCTCGCCGCGCTGCGCGCGCGCTACGACGTCGTCAACATCAAGCTGGACAAGACCGGCGGGCTCACCGAAGCCATCGTCATGCGCGAACGCGCGCGAGCCCTCGGCTTCGGCGTCATGGTCGGCTGCATGCTCGGCTCGTCGCTGGCCATGGCGCCAGCCGTGCTTGTCGCCCGCGACGCCGATTTCGTCGATCTCGACGGCCCGCTGCTGCTCGCCGCCGACCTCGCGCCGGCGTTGCGCTATGATGGCGGCATGGTGCACCCGCCCGAGCCGGCCCTGTGGGGCTGAACCTGCGGGCGATTGACCTTGCGCGCCAGGCGTTTACACCGGTTTGCGGAATCAGGAAGGGAGATCGGCCATGGATCTGGGACTGAAGGGCAGGAAAGCCATCGTGTGCGCGTCGAGCCGCGGTCTTGGCCGCGGCTGCGCCGAGGCGCTCGCCCGCGAGGGCGTCGACCTGACCATCAACGGACGCAACGAAGCCACGACCGACCAGACCGCCGAGCAATTGCGCGCCCATGGCGTGAACGTGCAGGTGGTGCTCGGCGACGTCTCGCTCAAGGCGACGCAGGACGCCCTGCTCGACGCCTGCCCGGAACCCGACATCCTGGTCAACAACAATGGCGGCCCGCCGCTCCGCGACTTTCGCGAACTCGACCGCCAGGCCCTGCTCGAGGGCGTCACGCAGAACATGGTCACCCCCATCGAGATGATCCAGCGCACCGTCGACGGCATGGCCGAGCGCGGCTTCGGCCGCATCGTCAACATCACCTCGCTTTCGGTCTATCAGCCGATCCTCGGGCTCGACCTGTCCTCGGGCGCGCGCGCCGGCCTGACGGCGTTCCTCGCAGGCATCGCCCGTTCGGTCGCCGCAAGGAACGTGACGATCAACAACCTGCTGCCGGGCAAGTTCGACACCGACCGCATCCGGCAGACCATCGCCTTCGCCGCCGAAAAGAACGGCGTGAGCGCCGAGGAGGAAGCGACGCGGCAGGAACAGCTCATCCCCGCGGGGCGCCTGGGCTCGCCGCACGAATTCGGCGCCACATGCGCGTTCCTGTGCTCGGCGCATGCCGGCTACATGACCGGCCGCAACATCCTTCTCGATGGCGGGGTGTATTCGAGCGCGTTCTGACCGGCGCCCCGCGCCGCGGGCGTGAAGCTGTTTTGACGCATTGCCACTCGACGCGGCCATGGCGCTGCGCTACCGCTCACCGCCACGGACAGGAAAGGAAGCGGCCATGAACCGCCAGGATGCAGCCGCGCCGGGCTCGGGCGCGTCGGATTTCGAGGAGAATGCGCTCTTCTTCCACCAGCATCCGGTGCCCGGCAAGCTGGAGATCCGCGCCACCAAGCCGCTGGGCAACCAGCGCGATCTGGCGCTGGCCTATTCGCCCGGCGTCGCCGCGCCCTGTCTTGCCATTGCCGACGAGCCGATGCGCGCGGCCGACTACACCGCGCGCGGCAATCTGGTTGCCGTCATCTCCAACGGTTCGGCCGTGCTCGGCCTTGGCGATATCGGCCCGCTCGCCTCCAAGCCGGTCATGGAGGGCAAGGCGGTGCTGTTCAAGAAGTTCGCCGGCATCGACGTCTTCGACATCGAGATCGATGCCAGGGCGGTCGACCGCATGGTCGATGTCATCGGCGCGCTCGAGCCGACCTTCGGCGGCATCAATCTCGAGGACATCAAGTCGCCCGAATGCTTCGAGCTCGAAGAGCGTCTGCGCGCGAAGATGAACATTCCGGTCTTTCACGACGACCAGCACGGCACCGCGATCATCGTCGCCGCCGGCATCGTCAACGGGCTCGAACTGGCCGGCAAGACGCTCGAAAAGGCGCGCATCGTCACCTCGGGCGCCGGCGCGGCGGCGATCGCCTGCCTGAACCTGCTCGTCGCCATGGGCGCCCGGCGCGAGAACATCCTCGTCACCGATCTCGAAGGCGTCGTGCACACCGGGCGCACCGGCCATCTGGACAAGTGGAAGGCGGTTTATGCCCGCGACACGCAATGCCGGACGCTGCAGGAGGCCATCGACGGCGCCGACGTGTTTTTGGGCCTGTCGGCGGCGGGCGTGCTCAAGCCCGACTATCTGGACAAGATGGCCGACAAGCCGCTGATCATGGCGCTCGCCAACCCCGTGCCCGAGATCATGCCCGACGAGGCCCGCGCCGCCCGGCCCGACGCGATGATCTGCACCGGCCGGTCGGACTTTCCCAACCAGGTCAACAACGTCCTGTGCTTTCCCTATATCTTCCGCGGCGCCCTCGACTGCGGCGCCCGCACCATCAACGAGGCGATGAAGACCGCGGCCGTTCAGGCCATCGCCCAG
The DNA here is from genome assembly GCF_030732865.1 of Roseitalea sp. MMSF_3546. Classification (GTDB taxonomy): domain Bacteria; phylum Pseudomonadota; class Alphaproteobacteria; order Rhizobiales; family Rhizobiaceae; genus Roseitalea. Next base: position 65,148 of record NZ_JASHKB010000012.1, on the reverse strand, counting down.
CTTGCCCGCGAGGAGCCCTCCGACGTTGCCGCGCGCGCCTATTCGGGCGAAACGCCGATCTTCGGGCCGGACTATCTCATCCCCTCGCCCTTCGACCAGCGCCTGATCCTGCGCATCGCGCCGGCCGTCGCCAAGGCGGCCATGGACAGCGGCGTCGCCGCCCGGCCGATCGAGGACATGGACGCCTATCGCGACCGGCTCAACCGCTTCGTCTTCCGCTCCGGCCTGGTCATGAAGCCGATCATCTCGGCCGCCCAGAGCGCCGGCATGCAGCGGGTCATCTATGCCGATGGCGAGGATGAGCGGGTGCTGCGCGCCGCCCAGATCGTGCTCGAGGATCGGATCGCCCAGCCGATCCTGGTCGGCCGGCCCGAAGTGGTCGATGTGCGTCTGCGCCGCTACGGCCTGCGCATCCGCCCCGGCACGGATTTCGAGCTCATCAACCCGCAGGACGATCCGCGCTACCGCGCCTATGTCGACCATCTGATCGAGGTTGGCGGCCGGCTCGGCTACACGCCCGATTTCGCGCGCACGCTGGTGCGCACCAATGCCACCGTCATTTCGGCGATCGCGCTGATGCGCGGCGAGGCCGACGCGATGATCTGCGGGCTCGACGGGCGCTATGAGCGGCATCTGCGCACCGTGCGCCATATCGTCGGCATCAGCGAGCAGGCGCGCGACCTGTCGGCGCTGTCGTTGCTGATCTCCGGGCGCGGCGTGACCTTCTACACCGACACCTATGTATCGATCGAACCGAACGCCGAGGAACTTGCCGAGATGACCGTGCTCGCCGCCGCCGAGATCCGGCGCTTTGGCATCGAGCCCAAGGCGGCGCTGCTCTCGCACTCCAATTTCGGCTCGCGCGACAGCGCCTCGGCGGCCAAGATGCGCAAGGCAACCGAAATCCTGCACCGGATTGCGCCCGATCTGTGCGTGGACGGCGAAATGCATGCCGACAGCGCGCTGAGCCCGGAACTGCGTGCCCGCGTGCTGCCCCATTCGATCCTTCAGGGCGAGGCCAACCTGATGGTCTTCCCCGATCTGGACGCAGCCAACATCACGCTCAACGCGGTCAAGACGATGACCGACGCGCTGCATGTCGGGCCCATCCTTCTGGGCACGGCCCGTCCCGCCCACGTGCTGACCACCTCGGTGACCTCGCGCGGCGTGGTGAACATGTCGGCCATCGCCGCCGTCGAGGCCAGCCAGAGCGCCCAGACGCAGACCCGCGCCGCGCACGCCTGAACCTCATCCTTCGTTAACGTTCATCTTCAATTCAGCCCGCACGCGCCATGCTTGCGGGCGTATCTTAATCGTCCGCTGGCGTTTGTCCGCCATCATGGTGGCGGGGAGACGGTGTATCGATGGTCCGTGCGTTCACAGTGTTGTCGCGCCCTTGCGCGTTGCTTGCCATTGCCGCGGCGGTGGCCGTCGTCACGATCCTCGGCGGCGCCGGGCCGGCCATGGCGCAATCGTGCCGCGGCCTTCAGGCGGAACTGGCTTCGGCCCTGCGCGGCGGCGGCAATGCAGCGCAATATCGCCGTTTTTCCGACGCGGTCCGCCGCCAGACCCGCGAGATCGCCATTGCCGAACGCGACTATCGCCGCCTTGGCTGCGCCCGTTCGCGCGACCGCCAGTGCCGCACCATCGCGGCCGCGCTGGGCGACATGCAGTCCAATCTGAGTCGCCTGACACGGCTGCGCGACAGCCATGCCGGCGGCGCCTCGCGCCGCGAGATCGCCCGCCTGCGCCAGGCGGTGTCGCGCGCCTGCGATTCCGGCCGGCAGACGCGCACCGCCTCGATCCGCCGCGAGACCGGCACCCGCACGCCGGTGCGCCCGCAGATCGCGACGCCGCGCCGCACGCCGGGTCCGTTGCCGAGCGGCCCGGACCGGCTGGGCACGATGTGCGTGCGCACCTGCGACGGCTATTTCTTTCCGATTTCCTTTGCCACCGGGCGCGACACGCTCGAGCGCGACCGGGCGGTCTGCGCGGCGCTGTGCCCGGCCGCGCCGACCAGGCTGTTCGCCCATCCAAGCGGCGCCGACAATGCCCCGATGTCGATGATCGCCCTCGACGGCACGGCCTATACCGACCTTGAGACCGCCTTCGAGTTCCGCGACAAGCCGCGCCGAGCCGATTGCACTTGCGGCCGCCCGGACCCCGGCGCCATCGGCGTTGCCGGCATCATCGCGCCCGGCAAGCAGGCCGATGCGCCGGCCGGCGAGCCGCTTGCCGACATGCCGCGCCCGCAGGGCCGGCCCGATCTGGCCGCCGATCCCGAAACCGCGACGATGACCCGGCACACCATGACGCCCGGGCTTCTGGCCGACATCGCGCGCACGGTCGAGGTTGGCGAGGTCTACGACGTGGCCGACCGGCGCGAGGACATCAGGGTCGTCGGCGGGCAATTTCTTCCCGACCCAGAAGAGGCAATAGATCTGCGAGCTCCGGACCGGCGGTCCGGCCCGTGATCGCGACCCTGAGCGGCATGAACAGCGCCCGCCCCTTGCGGCCGGTCTGCGCCTTCACCGCATCGGTCCACGCCTTCCAGGTCTCGCCATCGACATTGCCCGGGGGCAAAAGGTCGAAGGCCTTCCGCGTATAGGCGAGATCCTCGCCTTCGAGCGCGGCCTCCTTCGCCGGCCCCTGGGTGAGGATCGGCCACCAGGCGCCCGCCTCGGCGACCTTCTTCACGTTGCGGCGTATCAGCCGCCAGAACGGCGCGGCGCGCCGATCGTCCACGTCGACGCCCGCGGCGGCGAGCCGCTCGCGCACCGCCTCGAACGGCAGATCGTGCACCAGCGTCTCGTTGAGCCCGTCCAGATCGGCCGGATCGAACTTCGCCGCCGAACGCGAGGTGGCGGTGATGTCGAACGCGGCGGCCAGCGCCGCCATGTCGGGCACGGCCGAAACGGCGGCCGAACTGCCCGTGAGCACCGCCAGGCTCGCCACCGCCATCGGCTCGTAGCCGGCCTCGGCCAGCGCGCGGATCGACAGCGCGCCGGTGCGCTTGGAAAGCCCCTCGCCGGTCGCCGTCGTCAGCAGGTTGTGGTGACCGAAGGCCGGCGCGCCAGCGCCCAGTGCCTCGAACAGGGCGATCTGCACGCCGGTATTGGTGACATGGTCGTCGCCGCGAATGACGTGGCTGACGCCCATCTCGATGTCGTCGACCACCGACGGCAGGGTGTACAGATAGCTGCCGTCGGCGCGGATGAGCACCGGGTCCGACATCGAGGCCAGATCGACCGCCTGCTCCCCGCGCACCACATCGTCCCAGCGCCTTTCGGTGCGCTGCGGCGCGAACGGATCGTCGGCGAAATTGGGCAGCACAAAGCGCCAGTGCGGCCGGCGCCCCTCGGCTTCGAGCGCCGCCTTTTCGTCGTCGGTCAGCTTCAGCGCCTCGCGGCCATAGACCGGCGGCAGCTTGCGCGACAGGCGGATCTTGCGCCGCCGCTCGAGTTCCTCGGGCGTCTCGTAGCAGGCATAGAGCAGGCCGGCTTTCTTCAGCGTCTCGGCCGCCGCGTCATAGGCGGCCATGCGCTGCGACTGATGGACGATCCGGTCGGGCGCGATGCCCAGCCAGCGCAGATCGGCCTCGATCTGGGCGGCGTATTCGGCCTTCGAGCGCGCCACGTCCGTGTCGTCGAAGCGCAGGATGAACCGCCCGTCGCGCTGGCGTGCGAAAAGCCAGTTGAACAGCGCCGTGCGGGCATTGCCGATATGGATATGGCCGGTCGGCGACGGCGCGAAGCGGACGGTGACACTCATGGCGCCCGCTTACGGAACCGTCGGCTGGTTGGCAAGCGCGTGCGCATCGCGCCGCGCGACCAGCCTTCGCGAGACGATCAGCATGACCGCCGAGATTGCCAGGCAATAAAACCCCATGGCGACGATCTGGCCCGGATAGCTGACGCCAAGATCGATCAGCGTGCCCGTCACGCCCGGCCCCATGGCGGTTGCGAACACCATGAAGGCGACCACGATCGCCCGGATCGCGCCGAGCCGGGCGGTGCCGTAGGCTTCGGGCCAGATCGCGCCCATCATCGTCGAGGAGAGCCCGTAGGACACGCCCAGCAGCCCCATGAACACGAAGGCGGTCCATTGCGCCTCGGCGAGGCCGAGCGCGAAACAGGCCGCCGCGAGCGGCAGCAGGAAGAACGGCAGCAGCGCCAGCGCCGAAAACCGGTCGATCAGCGCGCCGGTCATCAGCGCAAAGACGATCGTCGTCACGCTCATCAGCGCGAAGGAGGAGGCAAAGACCGACAGCGACCAGCCGCGCAGTTCGACCAGATAGACCTGATGGAAGAAGATGGTGGTGCCGATGAAGGCCGGCGCCAGAACGCCGGTCAGCAGCAGCCAGAACGCCGCATCGCGCAGCACCTCGCCGCGCGTCCAGTCGCGCACCGGCACGGCCTTTTCGTCGGGCGCGTCCGACAGCGGCTCGCGCTCGCGCGCCAGAAGCGCGGTGATGACCGGCAGCGCGACGGCGACGAGCACCACGGCCGCGACGATCCACGCCTGGCGCCAGCCGAGCGCCGCCGCCAGCGCGACGAAGGCGAACGGGAACACCGCTTCGCCGGCATTGTGCCCCAGCGTGACCAGCGAGACCGCCCGTCCCCGGTTGGCTGCGAACCATCGCCCCGTCGCCGTAAGCGCGTTCTGCGTCATCATGCCCTGTCCGAATAGGCGAAGCGCATAGATGACGATCACCAGCATCAGCACATGGGTCGACATCGCCATGCCCAGCGCGCCCGCGGCCAGAAGCGGCACGATGATCAGCGTCACTTTGGCAGCGCCGTATCGGTCGACGATTCGGCCCAGCCATGGCAGCGTCAGCGCGCTGGCGAGCGTCGATGCCATGTAAAGGATGCCGAACTCGCCATGGCTGAGCCCGTATTCGGCGCGGATCTCGCCAGCCGACAGGGAGATGAAGAAAGTCTGGCCGAAGGCCGAAAAAAATGTGAGCAGGAAGCCGCCGACGATCCAACGGGCATTGTTGGCAACGAAAGAGATGAAGGACATCGGGAAGGGCCTTGGGCGAAGGATGCCGCCTGCGGCCTTGCTAACGCGTCGCCGCTGGCATGGCAACAACGCCGCAGGCGGCTGCGCCGATCGGGGAACGAAGATGAACCAGCTCGAACACGACCATCATCCAACGGCCATTCGCAGGCGGCTCGCCGCGGGCGCAAGGCCCAACTATCTGCGCGACTGGGTCTATGGCGGCATTGACGGTGCGGTGACCACCTTCGCCATCGTGGCCGGCGTCGTCGGCGCGGCCCTTTCGGCGAACATCGTCATCATACTGGGCCTTGCCAATCTGATCGCCGACGGCGTGTCGATGGCCGCGGGCAACTATTCGGCGACCAAGACCGAGCATGACGAACTCGAACGCACCCGCGAGATGGAAGTCCGGCACATCGCCGCCGACCCCGACGGCGAGCGCGAGGAGATCCGCCAGATCTTCGCCGCCAAGGGTTTTGAGGGCGAAACGCTCGAGCGGGCCGTCGAGGCGATCACCGCCGACCGGGAGCGCTGGATCTCCACAATGGTGACCGAGGAGTTCGGCCTGAGCGAGAATGTGCGCGATCCGCGAGCCGCGGCGCTGGCGACCTTTGCCGCCTTCGTTGCGTGCGGTGCGGTACCGCTCGTCCCCTATTTTCTGTTCGAAGCCGGCCGTGCCAGCCCCATCGCGCTCGTGATGACCGCCTCGGTGTTCTTTCTGATCGGCTCGATCAAGAGCCGCTGGTCGGTGCAGCGCTGGTGGGTTTCCGGGCTGGAGACGCTGACGATCGGGCTGGGCGCGGCGCTCATCGCCTATCTTATCGGCTATGCGCTGCGCGGCATGGTGCCGGCGTGACCGATCGAGGCACAGCGGAAAATGCGTGAACCGCCAGTTGGCTACGTCCGGTCACCGAATCGGTTCGTGATCGCACAGCGGCTGTCGCCGACGCTTGGCCGGTCAGTCCTTGAGGCGCCCTTCCACATATTTGTGGATCAGCGAATTGATCAGGGTCTGGTAGGCGATCCCCTCCTCCGATGCGCGCGCCTTCAGCTTCACGAGGTCCCGTTCGGGAACCGCGATCGAGATGCGTTTGCGTTTCGGATTGAGCGTATTGCGCGCCGCCGCCCCGAGCCATGCTTTCCATTCATCGACATTGTCGACACTTTTCCATTCACCGGCTTCGGTCGTGGCAGTCAACTCCGCCTCCTGTTCCGGCGTCATGTCTTCCGTCTCTGCGGGCAAACGCGCCATCAATTCGAACCCCTTCCCAGATAGGCCGCCGTGGCCTTTCGTGACGGATACAGCGTCTTCAGAAAAAGGCCATCGTCATGGACAACGCACGGGACCACGAAAACATAACCGTCGATCTCGACCAAAAGCTGCAACTGGTGACCGTAGGGCCTTGTGTCGGGATGCCGCCGCATATCCAGAAAACCACCGTTTTCGATTGCGCTGACGACATCGGAAAATCCGATACCATGGCGCTCCATAAGCTCCCGGTTCTTCCGGTCGCTCCAATGCAGCCGCCTGCTCGAAGGTAATGCATACTCCATATATATTCAAGTTCGGTCCCGGAACCGGTTCGTGATCGGATAGCGGCGGTCGCGGCCGAAATTCTTGCGCGTGATCTTCACGCCCGGCGCCGATTGCCGGCGCTTGTATTCGGCGATGTACAGCAGGTTCTCGATGCGGTGGACCAGCGCCCGGTCGTGCCCGCGCGCGACGATGGCGTCGACCGCCATCTCATTTTCCACCAGGCACTCGAGGATGTCGTCCAGCACCTCATAGGGCGGCAGCGAATCCTGGTCGGTCTGGTCGGGTCGCAATTCGGCCGAGGGCGCCTTTTCGATGACGTGGACCGGGATCACCTCGCCTTCGGGCCCCAGCCCCCCGTCCGGCCGGTGCGCGTTGCGCCAGCGCGCCAGCGCATAGACCTCCATCTTGTAGACGTCCTTGATCGGATTGAACCCGCCATTCATGTCGCCGTAGAGCGTGGCATAACCGACGCTCATCTCGCTCTTGTTGCCGGTGGTCACCAGCATCGAGCCGAACTTGTTGGAGATCGCCATCAGGATTGTCCCGCGCGTCCGGCTTTGCAGGTTCTCCTCGGTCACGCCTTCATCGGTGCCGGCGAACATGGCCGAAAGCGCGGCGCGGAAACCTTCGACCGGCGCGTGGATCGGCACGACATCGTAGCGGCAGCCGAGCGCCTTCGCGCAGCCTTCCGCATCGGCGATCGATTCCGGCGCGGTGTACGCGTAGGGCATCATCACGCAATGCACGCGCTCCCGGCCGAGCGCGTCGACCGCCAGTGCCGCGCACAGCGCCGAGTCGATGCCGCCCGACAGCCCCAGCACCACATCGGAAAAGCCGTTCTTGTTCACATAATCGCGCAAGCCAAGCATGCAGGCTTGGTAATCCGCTTTGAGGGTCTCGGGCAGCGGCGCCATCGGCCCGTCCGTGCAGGCCCATCCGGTGTCGCCGCGGCGCCAGGTGGTCACCGCCACCTGCTCGATGAACTGGGGCATCTGGAAGGCGAGCCGGCGATCGGCATTGAAGGCGAAGGACGCCCCGTCGAAGACCAGATCGTCCTGCCCGCCGACCTGGTTGGCATAGATCATTGGCGCATCGCTCTCGATGACCTGGCGCAGGACGACCTGGTGGCGCACATCCATCTTGCCGCGATAGTAGGGCGAGCCGTTCGGCACCAGCAGGATCTCCGCCCCGCTCTCGGCCAGCGTCTCGCACACGCCCTTGTCGCCCCAGATGTCCTCGCAGATCGGAATGCCGATGCGCACCCCGCGAAAATCGACCGGCCCGCGCATCGGCCCGGGCACAAAGACGCGCTTTTCGTCGAACTCGCCGTAATTGGGCAGATCGACCTTGAACCATTCCGAGGTCACCGCCCCACCGTCGAGCACGCAGACCGCATTGTGCAGCCCGTCGGCGCGCGCGAGCGGCAGGCCGACGATCACGCCCGGCCCGCCATCGGCGGTATCGGCCGCAAGCGTGCGCATCGCCGCCTCGCATGCGGCGATGAAGGCGGATTTGAACACCAGATCCTCGGGCGGATAGCCCGACAGGAACAGTTCGGTCAGCAGCACCAGATCGGCGCCCTGGGCGGCCGCCGCGGCGCGCGCGGCCCGCGCCCTTTCGAGGTTGCCGGCAATGTCGCCGACGACCGGATTGATCTGGGCGACGGCGATGCGCAGGACGTCGGGGGCGGTGCTCATCACGCCTGTCCATCCACGAAACGAGGGAACTGCGGCGCCGCAAGGGCGCCGCGGCCGGTGTCGACCGGTGGCGCGGGGCCTACTGGTTTACCGCCACCTTGGGCGCATCGGCCTTGCGGCCGTCCTTCAGCCTTTCGGCCACCAGGAAAGCCAGTTCGAGCGCCTGGTCGGCATTCAGGCGCGGGTCGCAATGGGTGTGGTAGCGATCCTGGAGCTGCTCCTCGGTCACCGCGCGCGCCCCGCCCATGCATTCGGTCACGTCCTTGCCGGTCATCTCGATGTGGATGCCGCCCGGATAGGTGCCCTCGGCCTCGTGCACGTCGAAGAACGCGCTCACCTCGCCGAGCACGCGGTCGAAGGGCCGCGTCTTGTAACCGTTCGCCGTGATCGTGTTGCCGTGCATCGGATCGCACGACCAGACCACGGTCTTTCCCTCGCGCTCGACCGCGCGGATCAGCGCCGGCAAATGCTCGCCAACCCTTTCGTGCCCGAAGCGGGCGATCAGCGTCAACCGGCCCGGTTCGTTGGCCGGGTTGAGCGTGTCGATCAGGTTGAGCAGATCGTCCGGACGCAGCGAGGGGCCGCATTTGAGCCCGATCGGGTTCTTCACCCCGCGCGCGAACTCGACATGGGCATGATCGTGCTGGCGCGTGCGGTCGCCGATCCAGATCATGTGGCCGGAGGTCGTGTACCAGTCGCCGGAGGTGGAATCGACGCGCGTCATCGCCTCCTCATAGCCCAGCAGCAGCGCCTCGTGGCTGGTGTAGAAATCGGTCTCGCGCAGCCGCGCGTGCCGGTCCGCGGTCAGCCCGATCGCGGCCATGAACTCCATCGCCTCCGACAGCCGATCGGCCAGGCGCCGATAGCGCTCGCTCTGCGGGCTGCCCTCGATGAAGCCGACCATCCACTGATGGGCGTTTTCAAGGCTCGCAAATCCGCCCTGGGCGAAGGCGCGCAACAGGTTCAGCGTCGCCGCCGACTGCCGGTAGGCCATGATCTGCCGCTCGGGATCGGGAATGCGCGACCATTCGTCGAATTCGATGCCGTTGATGATGTCGCCGCGATAGGAAGGCAGCGTCTTGCCGTCGCGCTGCTCGATGTCCGACGAGCGCGGCTTGGCGAACTGACCGGCGATGCGGCCGACCTTGACCACGGGCTTGGAGGCGCCGAAGGTCAGCACCGTCGCCATTTGCAGGAAGACGCGGAAGAAGTCGCGAATGGTGTCCGCGCCATGCTCGGCGAAGCTCTCGGCGCAATCCCCGCCCTGCAGCAGGAAGCCCCTGCCGGCGGCGACATCGGCGAGCGCGTTCTTCAGGGCCCGAGCTTCCCCTGCAAAAACCAGCGGCGGATAGCTGCGCAGCCGGTCCTCGACCGCCTTGAGCTTGTCCTCGTCGGGATAGGCCGGCACCTGCTGGATCGGCCTGTTGCGCCAGCTCTGGGGTGTCCAATTGTCTGCCATGATCGTCCGCCTGGTCTTGCACGCACTGAAAATGCCCCGCGGGCTGGCCCGCGCGACCGCGCCTCTATAGAGCAAAGCCGGTCGCCCTGCCACCCCGCAATGGCGGGCGGCGCGATCACACGAACCCGTCGACGAGCCTCAGATCGGCGGTCAGCGCGTCGATGAAGCCGCGCTCGTCCCCGCTCAGGCGCACCGCGCGCGGATAAAGCGGTTCGTCGCGATCGCGCAGCACGGGCGTATCGAAGCGCGCCGTGTGCCGGACAAAGGCGCGCGCGCCTTCGGGTCCGAACTGGTGCAGATAGCCCTGCAGCACCGCGTCGAGATAGCTTTGCAGGATATGATGAACCGTCTCGGGCCGCGCCGGCGCCCGCGCTCTGTAGACATAGATCGGCATGTCGGGCAGCGCCGCATCGGGCCGGTCCAGGCGCAGCCGGTCGGGCGCCAGCGCCAGCCGGTCATAGCCCGCCTCGCGCTCGTCCACCGCCGGCAGGTTTTCGGCCCGGTCGAAGACGATCAGCCCGCTCAGTTCGATGGCCTCGTCCGGCTCGGGCGCGGCGGTCAGAAGCGCGATCGGATGCTCGGCCTCGTCGGGCCGTTCCTGCCACGCCCGGCGGTAGCCGCGCAGATGGGCGCGCTCGCAATGGACGGTCGCGGTGCGGTGGGTCGCCGGGTTCACCAGCGAGCCATAGCCGAAATAGGCCACAATCTCCCCGCGCGCGGCCATGGTATGAAGGTGCTCCGTCATGCCCTAGATATCGACGCGCTCGCCCGCGCGCACAAGATAGCTCGGTGCATACATGGTCACCAGTTCCTCGGCCGCCGTGGGGTGAACGGCCATGGTCGCGTCGAAATCGTCCTTGGTGCAACGGGCCTTGAGCGGGATCGCCAGCAATTGCGCCATCTCGCCCGCGCCCGGCCCGATGACATGCGCGCCGACCACGACGCGGCTTGCGGCATCGACGATCAGCTTCATCATCATGCGTTCGCGCCGGTCGGGCAGCACATGGTGCATGGGCCGGAACACGGCCTTGTAGACCTCGAGTTCGGCATGAATGTCCGCCGCCCTGTCCTCGGTCAGCCCGACCGTGCCGATCTCGGGCTGGGAAAAGACCGCCGTCGCCACCGCTTCATAGTCGGGCTTCGTCGGGTTGTCCTTGAACGCGGTCTGAAGGAAGCACATCGCCTCGTGGATCGCCACCGGCGTGAGCTGCATGCGGTTGGTCACGTCGCCGACGGCCCAGATATTGGGCACGTTCGAGCGCGAATAGTCGTCGACGACGATGGCCCCGCGCCGGTCGGTCTCGACGCCGACGCCTTCAAGGCCGAGCCCGCGCGTATTCGGCCAGCGGCCGATCGCCATCATCACCTGGTCGACCACCATGTGCTCGCCCTTGGACAGATGCGCATCGAGCCGGCCATCCTCGCGCCGGCCGATCTCGTGCAGGATCTGGTGGCAGATGACGCGGATGCCCTTGGCGACCATGGTGTCCTGCAGATGGTCGCGCAGGTCCTCGTCGAACCCGCCCAGGATCTTGGTGCCGCGATAGATCAGCGTGGTCTCGACGCCAAGGCCGTGGAAGATGTTTGCGAACTCGACGGCGATATAGCCGCCGCCTGCGACGATGACCGACTTGGGCAGTTCGGCCAGATTGAACGCGCCGTTGGAGGTGATGGCCAGTTCGTGGCCGGGCAGATCGAGCGGCAGATTGGGATGGCCGCCCGTCGCGATGAGGATCTGGTCGGCCGTCACCGTCTCGCCGGTCGCCTCGATGAGCACGGTATGGGCGTCGACCAGGCTTGCGCGGCTGTCGAAGATGCGCACGCCGCTCGTGTCGAGCCCCTTGCGATAGAGCCCTTCGAGCCGTGCGATCTCGCGATCCTTGGCCGCGATCAGGGTCGGCCAGTCGAACGCGGTGCGTCCCACCTGCCAGCCATAGCCGGGCGCGTCCTCGAAATGCTCGGAGAACTGCGAGGCATAGACCAGCAGCTTCTTGGGCACGCATCCGCGGATCACGCAGGTACCGCCCATGCGGTATTCCTCGGCCAGCGCCACGGTCCTGCCCATCGCTCCGGCCAGCCGCGCCGCGCGCACCCCGCCCGAACCGCCGCCGATCACGAACAGATCATAGTCATACGCGGCCATGGTCCCGCCTGTTGCCCGTTTCGTTGCCTGTTTGCGGCCGTCTCGCCGGCTCGGGCGCCAGCGATTGCGCCGGCCCTGCCCGGCGCGCCGGCGCCCGCCTATTCGCTTGCCTGGGCCGCGTCGTCCGGCGCCGTCACCCGGCGCAGGCCCGCCTCGTTCATGCGGCGGGTGACGAGCGCCAGAAGATCGCGCTCGATGCCGCGCCGCCAGATCGAGGCGGCCGTGGTCACCTGCCTTGCCAGAAACGGCCCGCCATCGAGCAGCGCCTGGCCGGCCTCGCTTTCGTAGAAGTCGGCGATCTGGCGCAGATGCTCCTCGTTGATCGAGCGGGCATAGATGGCCGCCGCCTCGCGCTCGAGATCGGCGCGGCGGGCCGCCAGTTCCAGCGTCGTCTCATCGACGATCTGGATGATCTCGGCCTCGAGGTCGGGGTTGCTCTGGATCAGCCGCTCCTTCAGCGCCAGGCCGACTTCCGGCAGGATCGTATCGAACCGTTCGGTCGCCTTGATCGCGGCGATGGCGTCGCGCCCGGCCTGAAGGTGGCTCTCCGAGATTTCCTGCTGGGCATGCGCCGCACCCATCGCCATGGTCACGCCCATGGCCGCGGCAAGCAGCCCGTTCCGCACTATCCTCAATGACATCATTTCGCTCGTTCCCATTGTGCTGTGTTGTCGCCGCAATCGATCAGCCGGCCGCCTCGCCGTCGCGCTTCGGTGCCGCAATCTCCTCGACGCCCTGCGGACCGGCCAGGATCGCCAGGTCGGCCATGGACAGGAACAGCCCGTGCTCGACGACGCCCGGAATCCGGTTGAGTGCGCAGGCCAATGCACCTGGGTCGGAAATATGGCCGAATGATGCGTCGATGATGTGATGGCCGCCATCGGTGACCACGGGTTCGCCCTTGCGCCCGATGCGCAGTCGGGGCTCCCCGGTGGCGCCATGGGCCAGGGCGACCCGCGCCACCGCGCGCCGCGTCGCTTCCAGGCCGAACGCGTTGACCTCGATCGGCAGGGGAAAACGGCCCAGATGCGCCACGCGCTTGCTGTCATCGGCGATGACGATCATGCGCGCCGAGGCGGCGGCGACGATCTTCTCGCGCAACAGCGCCCCGCCGCCGCCCTTGATCAGGTTGAGATCGGGGTCGATCTCGTCGGCACCGTCGACGGTCAGGTCGAGTTCGGGCACCTCGCCGAGCGAGGCCAGCGGCACGCCGAGCTGCACGCACAACCCCGCCGTGCGCTCCGATGTGGGCACGCCGGTGATCGAAAGCCCGTCGCCGATCGCTTCGCTCAGCGCCCGCACGAAGCATTCGGCCGTCGAACCGGTGCCGATGCCAAGCCGCATCCCGCTGTCGACATGGGCGAGCGCCGCTCGCGCGGCCCGGGCTTTCATCGCTTCGTCTGACATCTCCCCCCAATCTCGATCGTCGCGGGCGGCCTTGCGTTATCACGGTGTTCGCATGGCGCCAACCGTCAATGCGCCGCCGGCCGCGGCCAGAGAAGTTGAGCGTTGACTTGCGCGCATGCGCCCGCCTATATCGCGGCCCTGACCACTGCGCATCACGCCGGCCGCCCGTCGGCCGCTGCGCCGGATCGGGCGATTAGCTCAGCGGGAGAGCACTGCCTTCACACGGCAGGGGTCGCTGGTTCAATCCCAGCATCGCCCACCAGATTTTTCTCGGTTTTTCAAGCAGTTGCGCGCCGTGCCGGATTCGATCCGCGAACCGGGCCCATCCGCGGCGCCAGCCGCGCCGCCTCGCCCGTGATCGCCATCATCGTTCGACCTGTGACCTCGGACACAACGCGCATGTTCCTTTGCGGGCAGATTTGCCGCCTGGGCCCGCCGCCGGCCCGAGCAAGGACACGAACGACCATGCGCCGCTTCGACCCCGTCAGGAGTTTCGTGCACGCCATCGATCGCAGCGAACCGGGCCAGGCCGACCGGCTGCGTCGGCTGATGCTCAAATGCATGCCGCGCTATGCCGGCGGCGTCGCCATCTGCGCTGCCGCCGACGAGGTTCAGGATCTGCTGGTCTCGCTCAGACAGGCCTATCGGTCCGGTGCCGATCCCTTGCGCATCAAGGTGCTGCGCCGGCAGATGCTGCAGGCGGTCGACGAGCTTGAAGCGCTCTGCGAGAACGTACCGCGCCGGCCGCAGGGGCGTGTGTGATGGTGCGATCGGCGCCGGTCCGGTTTCAGGTTCTGAAGCGGTTCTCGTCCATGCCGGCCACATCGGCCTCGATGGCGAAGACGCTGCCGGCGAGCCGGTCCGTGACCGCCTTTTGCAGCGCCGCGGTCGTCACGTAAAGCGTCTTCAGGCCGGGACCGCCGAAGGTGCAGGTGGTGATGTTCTTGACCGGCATCTCGATCACCCGGTCGACGGTCCCGTCCGGCGCCACCCGCACGATGCAGCCGCCGCCGAAGCGGCAGTTCCACAAGAAGCCCTCGCTGTCGATCGCCGAACCGTCCGGCAGACCGCGGTCGAAGCCGGCAAAGTGCGGCGTGCCCGGGCCGATGTCCCCGCTCGCCGGGTCGTAGGGATAGGCGCGGATTTCGTTCTTCAGGGTATCGCCGAAATAGAAGGTCTTGCCGTCGGGCGCCCAGCACACGGTGTTGGAGATGCCGATCCCGCTCTCCAATTCCTCGAGCCCGCCGCCGGCGCGATAGCGGAACAGCCGCCCGGCGTCTTCGGCCATGTCGATGCTCTCGCCATGCGGGCCGACATTGTTGCCCATCGAACCGACCCAGAACGCGCCGTTCGGGTCGGTGCGGCCGTCGTTGAAACGCGCGGTGGGGAAATCGTCCAGCGTGATCCCGAGATCGTGCCGCGCGTCGCTCTCCACATCGAGATAGACCAGCCGCGAGGAGAGCGCCACCAGCAGCCGGCCCGGCACGTCGGTCATCGAAAGGGCTACGGCAGGTTCGTCGAAGAAGCGGCTGGTCACGGCGCCCGTGCGCACGTTTAGGACGTGCACGAGGAACCGGCCGATATCGACCCAGTAGAGCCGGTCCTCGTCGGCCGACCAGGTCGCCGCCTCGCCCACCACATCGCCCGTCGGTGCAACGCACGTGATCGCCGGTCTTGTCATCTTCCCCTCCGTGTCGAGCGCATCGGCGGTTCCTGCCCACCCTTGCCGGACCGTGCCGGCCACCGTCCGGTCTCATGCCAGCATGCGGCCATGCCCGGCAAGCCCATTGCGCGGCCGATCGGTCCGGCACGGCAAGTCGCCGGCGCGGCGCCGACGGTTCAGCGATCGTCACGCTCGCCGGACGATTCGGGCCTTGTCCGCATCGCGGCGCGTTCGAGCATGTAGGCTTCCGCCTCGACCATGTGATCGTGCATCAGCGTTCGCGCCTTTTCGCTTTCGCCGGCGCGGATCGCCCGCAGCAACTGCACCTGATAATGCAGCCCCGTCCGGCGCAGGCGCGGATTGGGCTGCTGATAGATTTCCCGGCAGACCGTCATGTCGCGCAGCAGGTTCAGAAGGAAGACGGCGATGAAGCCCAACAGCTTGTTGGAGCCCATGCGCGCCAGTTCGGCGTGAAAATCGAGCTCGGCCAGGCGCTGGCGGTATTCCTCGCTGGCCGAACGGGGTTCGGCCTCGTACAGCCGCACGGTCGCCTGCAACGCCTCGAAGGCGGCGTCCGACAGCCCCTCGCGTGCCGCCAAGGCGGCCAGTTCCGGCTCGACGAACTTGCGCAGCGCATAGATGTCGGCGATCGAGGGCGGCTCGAACAGGAACAGATTGTTGAGCATGGACAGCACGTTGGTCGTGTCGACCGCGGTCACGAAGGCGCCGCCGCCTGGCCCGGTGCGCGTGGTGATCAGGCCCTGGAATTCGAGGATCGTCATCGCCTCGCGCAGCGTGCCGCGCGAGGCGCGCAGTGCCTCGTCGGCGAGCCACTCGGTCGGCACGCGGTCGCCGGGCTGAAGGTCCGACTGCATGATCTTGTCGCGGATCGCATCGGCGATCACGTCAGGCCGCTTGCGCCGCCGCGCCAGCGCCGCAGGCTGTGGAATGTGCACGATCCTGTCGCCCTGGGCGCCGGTCATGGCGCGCCATGCTCGTGCGGATGATAGCACGCCGCCCGGTGCCCGGGATCGGCCGCTTCGCCTTCGAGCGGCGGCATGGCCGTCGAACAGATCTCGGTCGCGCGCGGACAGCGCGGCACGAAGGGACACCCCGGCGGCGGATTGTAGGGATCGGGCAGTTCGGTATGGGCATCCTCGGCGCTCAGCGAGCGGCGACCCGGCGCCGGCGCCGAATTGAGCAGCAGGTGGGTATAGGGATGGCGGGGGCGGCCGAACACCGACCGGCTCGTGCCGATCTCGACGACATGGCCGAAATACATCACCGCCACGCGGTCCGAAACGCTCTCGATCACCGACAGGTCGTGGCTGATGAAAACGTAAGTGAGCCCGAACCGATCCTTCAGCCCGTCCAGGATGTTGAGCACCTGCGCCTGCACGGACACGTCGAGCGCCGAGACCGGCTCGTCGAGCACGATCAGCTTGGGATCGGCGGCGAGTGCGCGGGCGACGCCGATCCTTTGCGCCTGCCCGCCGGAGAATTCGTGCGGATAGCGGTCGAGGAAGGACGGCGCCAGATTGACCGCGCCCATCAACTCCTCGAGGCGCTCTCTGCGGCCCGCCGCATCGAGATCGGTCAGGTGTTTCAGCGGCGCTTCGAGGATCGTGCGGATCGTCTTGCGCGGATTGAGCGAGGCGACCGGATCCTGGAACACATACTGCACGTCGCGCGACAGGCGCCTGAGGTCGCGGCCCGCCTCGGCGGCGAGATCGCGCCCGTCGAACGTGATGCGCCCGCCCGTGGGTGCATCCAGCCCGACGATCATGCGCGCCAGGGTCGACTTGCCGCAGCCCGATTCGCCGACCACGCCCAGCGTCTCGCCGGGCTGAACGTCGAGCGAGACGTCCTGAACGGCGTGGACGGCCGGTCTGGGCTGGCCGAACAGCGTGCGGCCGCCGCCGAAGGTCTTGTCGACGCCCTCGATGGTCAGAAGCGCGCCCTCACTCATCGCCATCCTCCGTCAGCGGGTAAAGGCAGCGCACGGTGCGGCCGTCGCCCAGTTCGGTCAGCCCGATCGGCGCGGCGCGGCAGGTGTCCCTGGCGCGCGGGCAGCGCGGCGCGAAGGCGCAGCCCTTGGGCAGATCGTTGACCATGGGCGGACGCCCCTCGATGGCGTCGAGCCGGCGGTCCGGTTCACCGAGAACGGGCACGCAATCGATCAGCTTGGCGGTGTAGGGGTGCGCGGGCGAGGACAGGATCTGCTCGGTCGTGCCGGTCTCGACGAACTGGCCCGCATACATCACCGCCACGCGGTCGCAGATCGCCGAAACGACGCCGAAATCATGGGTGATGAACAGCACGCCCGTGTCGCGCTCGGCGCGCAGCGTGTCGAGCAGCGACAGCACCTGCGCCTGCACCGTCACGTCGAGCGCGGTGGTCGGCTCGTCGGCGATGATCACCTTGGCATCGTGGGCCAGCGCCATGGCGATGCACACGCGCTGGCGCATGCCGCCGGACAGTTCGTGCGGATAGGCCTTCAGGCGCTCGGCCGGATTGGGGATGCGCACGGTCCTGAGCAGTTCTTCGGCCTTGCGGCGCGCCGCCGATTTCGCGACCGGCTCGTGCGCCCTGATCGCCTCGACGAGCTGGTCGCCCACCGTGAACAGCGGGTGCAGCGTCGACAGCGGATCCTGGAAGACGTGGCTGACGGCCGAGCCGCGCAGCTGGCGGATCCGTTCATCGGATGCCGAGAACAGGTCCTCGCCCTCGAGCAGCGCCACGCCGCCGGTTATGCGTCCGGGCGGGGTCGGCACCAGCCCCATGATCGACATGGCCGAGACCGACTTGCCCGAGCCCGATTCGCCGACGATCCCGAGGCACTCGCCCTTGCCGACACGCATGTCGACGCCGCCGACGGCCTTGAACACCTCGCCGCCGATATGGAACTCGGTCCGCAGCTCGCGCACGTCCAGCACGGCCGCCGGATCGGGCGCGGCATCGGGCACCAGCCCCTGGCGCGTCACGGCGGTACGGGCGACCGGCCGCGACAGCGCGCCGGACTTCAGGCGCGGGTCGAGCACGTCGCGCACCCCGTCGCCGAGCAGATTGATGCTCATGACGAGCACGAAGATCATCAGGCCGGGAATGATCGACACATGCGGCGCGGTGAACAGGATCTTGCGGCCATCGCCGAGCATCGAGCCCAGATCGGCCTGCGGCGGCTGCGCGCCAAGGCCGAGGAACGACAGGCCCGCCGTCTCCAGGATCATCCAGCCGACCGTGGTCGACATGGTGATCACGATCACCGGCAGCACGTTCGGCAGCACCTCGATGAACAGGATCTGCGCATTGGACTTGCCCGAAAGACGCGCCGCGTCGACGAATTCGCGCCTGGCAAGGCCCAGCGTGATGCCGCGAATGTTGCGGGCAAAGAACGGGATGTTGACGATGGCGATCGCGTAGAGCGCGTTCAGGAGCCCCGGCCCGAGCACGGCGACGATGGCGAGCGCGAGCAGGATGTAGGGAAAGGCCATGACCATGTCGATGCCGCGCATCAGCACGGTGTCGATGCGCCCGCCCGCATAGCCGGCGACCAGCCCGATCAGCGAGCCGAAGAAGGCGGCGATCAGCGTCGCCGAAATGCCGACGAGCAGGCTGACGCGGGTGCCCCAGATCAGCCGCGAGAGAATGTCGCGGCCGAGCGCGTCGGTGCCGAGCAGATGGCCCTCTGAGAGCGGGCGCAGCAGGCGATTGGCCGGCGCCGTCACGTTCGGGTCGGCCAGCGGCAGGATGGGAGCGGCAAGCGCGATCAGCACGATGGCGGCAAGCACGACCAGCCCGCCGGTGGCGAGCGTGTTGTTGAGCAGAAGGCGCGTGGCGCTCGGCCGGCCGGAGGCCTTTCTGGCGGGCTGGATCGGGGCGCTTTCGACGGCGGTCATCAGCGCAGCCTCGGATCGAGGATGGTCTGGACGACGTCGGCGGCCAGATTGAACAGTACATAGGCGGCGGCGACGACGAGCACGCCGCCCTGCACGAGCAACAGGTCGCGCGTCGAAATGGCGGTGACCAGCATCGAGCCGATGCCGGGCCACTGGAAGACGGTCTCGATATAGACCGCCCCGCCGAGCACGAAGCCGGCCTGGATGCCGATCACCGGGATGACGGTGACGAGCGCGGCCTTGAAGGCGTGCTTGTAGATGACCGAGCGTTCGGTGACGCCCTTGGCGCGCGCGGTGCGGATGAAGTCCTGGCGCAGCACTTCGAGCATCGCCGTGCGCGTCAGCCGGGCGATGACGCCGGTGGCGACCACGGCGAGCGTCAGCGCGGGCAGGAACAGATGGTGCAGAAGATCCGGCAGGTCGCCGCCGCCGAATATCGAATACATGCCCGATGCGGGAAACCAGCGCAGATTGACCGCAAAGACCAGGATCAGCAGCAGGCCGAGCCAGAAGGAAGGGATCGAGATTCCGATCAGGACGACGAAGGTGATCGCCTTGTCGGCCCAGCCATACTGGCGCACGGCCGAGATGACGCCGGCGATCAGGCCGAGCACCGAGCACAAAACGAGCGCGGTGCCGGCGAGGATCAGCGTGGCGTTGAAGCGCTCGAGCACGATGTCGAGCACCGGCCGGTTCTGCATGTAGGAGCGGCCCAGATCGCCCTGGAAGAGGTTGCCCAGCCAGATGAAGTATTGCTGGACCAGCGGCTTGTCGAGGCCGAGGTCGCGGTTGAGCTTTTCGACGTTTTCGGGAGTGGCGAAATTGCCAAGGATCGCCTGGGCCGGATCGCCGGGGATCAGCGCCATGATGGCGAAGACGATCACCGTCAGCCCGAACAGGACGGGGATCGCGGCGAGCAGACGCTTGGCGATATAGGCGATCATGTTGGCTCCGCTACTGTCCGCCCGCAGACGTCATCCCGGGACTTGATCCCGGGATCCATTGTGGCGGCGCCTCGTGTGGATTCCGGGGTCAAGCCCCGGAATGACGTGCGCGTATGCGCAATGACGTCCGCGTTCGGGCGGATATCGCCGCATGAGGCGGCCTTGGCGCCTATTGCGGCTTGGCGACGTCCTGCAGCATCAGGAGGAAGGACGGCTGCAGCTTGAAGTCCTCGACCTCGTCCTTGGTCACCGCGTTCTGCTTCCAGTTGGCCACGAACACCCAGGGCGCGTCCTCCTGCACGATCTCCTGCACCTGCTTGTAGAGCTCGGCACGTTCGGACTGGTCGGTTGCCCGGCGCGCTTCTTCGAGAAGCCGGTCGACCTCCTCGTTGGAGTAGTAGCCCGAGTTGAAGCCGCCCTCCTCGGGCCAGGCCTCGGTGCGCAGCGCCAGGAAGGGCAGCGTGTCGGGATCGTTGGTCATCCAGGCCATCTCGGCCATGTCCGCCTTGCCTTCCAGGCCCGGATTCACGCGTCCCAGGAAGGTGTTCCACTCATAGGTCTCGATCTCGACATCCATGCCGACCGCTTCGAGATCGGCCTGGATCGCGGTGCCCATGGCGACCGGATCGAGCATGCCCGAGCCGCCCTCGGTGACGTAGAACGTGACCGTCTCGCCGTCATAGCCGGCTTCCTCGAGCAATTCGCGCGCCCGCTCGGGATCGTGCGGATAGGGCTCCAGATCCTCGTTATAGGCCCAGGCGAAGGCCGGCGGGATCGGGCCGGCGGCCACTTCGGCGGTGCCTTGCAGGATGTTCTCGACGATCGCCGTCTTGTCGATGGCGTAGTTGGCGGCCTGGCGCACCGCCTGGTCCGTGAACGGGCCTTCCTTCATGTTCAGGATCAGGAACCAGACGTGCGGGCCGGCCTGTTCGTAGACGTTGAAATCGTCGGTGTCGCGGAACTGGGCCAGGCTGTCCGGCGGCACCTCGACCATCACGTCGATGCCGCCCGAGAGCATCTCGGCGATGCGCGTGTTGGCGTCGTTGATCGGCCGGTAGACGATGCCCTCGAGATCGGGCGCGCCGTCCCACCAGTCGGGATTGCGCTGCACGGTGACCTGGGTGTTGGGCTCCCACTCGACGAACGAATAGGCGCCGGTGCCGGACGGATTGCGGCCGAAATCTTCGCCATGCTCCATCACCGCCGCCGGCGAGACGATCAGGCCCGTCGGATAGGCCAGGTTCGACAGGAACGGCGCATAGGGCTCGCCAAGCCGGAACTCGACGGTGAACTCGTCGATGACATTGACCTCCTCGACCGCCGAGAAGAAGAAGGCCAGCGGGAACGGACCGGTGTCGTGATAGGGGTGGTCCTCGTCGAGCATGCGGTCGAAATTGAACTTCACCGCCTCGGCGTTGAAGGGCGTGCCGTCATGGAAGGTCACGTCCTCGCGCAGGGTGAAGGTGTAGACCGTGCCGTCCTCGGAGATTTCCCAGCTCTCGGCGAGCGAGGGCTCGGGCTCCAGCGTGCCGTCCTTGTAGCGGGTCAGCCCGTCATAAAGGTTCACCAGGATGCGGAAGTCGTTGACCGCCGTCACCGCATGCGGGTCCAGCGACTTGGGCTCGGCGATCTGCCCGACCACCAGCACGTTGGGCGGCGTTTGCGCCAATGCTGGCGCGGCAAGACTGAGTGACGCGGCGGCGACCGCCGCTGCCAGAAAACGCTTCATGGCACTCTCCCTGTTTTTCCGGCCCTATTAATCCGGAGAATTTTGCCATATGCAAGAATTTATTATGATCAATTCATCGTCACAGCCCGTCCGCAACGCTTGCAGGTTCTGCCGGCAGGGCACTGCGCCGGCATGAGCGAGAACGCCCCGACCATCGACCCGGCCCGGCTTCGGGCGCTGCTCGACGGCGTCAACCGCTTCGGTTTCAACCCCGAAACGGGCGGCTACAACCGGATCGGCTTTTGCGACGCCGACACGGCCGTGCGCGCGTGGTTCGCCGAACGGATGCGCGCCGACGGGCTCGCCGTGCATCGCGACGCGGTCGGCAACGTGATCGGCCGCTTCGGTCCGGCCGAGGGGCCCTGCGTGATGGCCGGCTCGCATCTGGACACCGTGCCCGAGGGCGGTGCCTTCGACGGTGCGCTCGGCGTATGCGTGGCGCTCGAATGCGTCCGGGCGCTGCGCGATGCCGGCATTGCGCCGCAGCTGGCCGTCGAAGTGGTGGCCACCGCCGAGGAGGAAGGCCGCTTCGGCGGAATGCTCGGCTCGCAGGCCATCGCCGGCATCGTCGATTCGGCCTGGTTCCACGCCGCGACCGACAGTGACGGCGTCAGGCTGACCGACGCGATGGCCGAACAGGGGCTCGAGCCGGAGCGCTATGGCGAGGCGGCCCGAACCCCCGATCAGGTGCGCGCCTTCATCGAACTGCATGTCGAGCAGGGCCCGCTGCTGGAAGGTGCCGGAACGCCCGTGGGCATCGCGACGGCCGTCTCGGGCGTGTGCAATCTCGAGATCACGCTCGACGGCCAGGCCAATCATTCAGGCACCACGCCCATGGCCATGCGCGCCGACGCCTTTGCCGGGCTGGCCGAGGCGGCCGCCGCCATCGAGGAGATCATCGCCGCGCGGGGCACCGCGCAGAGCCGTGTCACCATCGGCAAGGTGGCGCTGTCGCCCAATTTCGCCCACACCATTGCCGGCCGCGCCGTGTTTTCGGTGATCGTCCGCGACACCGACGAATCGGTGATGTGCGCGCTGCGCGACAGCCTGCTCGACCGCATCCACCGGGCCGCCGGCCGGCACCGACTCACCGTCGCCGTCCAGCAAAAAAGCTGGATCGCGCCGATCGCGCTCGATCCTGGGCTTCAGGATCTGCTGGCCGAAGAGGGCGCGCGCCTTGGCATCGAGACGCTGCGCATGCCCTCGGGCGCCGGCCACGACGCCCAGACCATGCAGGCGCTGTGCCCGTCGGCGCTCGTCTTCGTGCCAAGCCGCGGCGGCATCAGCCATGCGCCCGCCGAATGGACCGACTGGGCCGACATAGAAAAGGGCGCACGGATCATGCTGGCGGCGCTGACCCGGCTCACGCGATAGCTATTCCTCCAGTTCCTCGTCCTCGATCTCCGGCGACAGGTTCTGGTCGGCCTCGTCCAGCGGCTGGCGCGTGAAGCCTTTGACGTCGCCGCTTTCCTCGAAGTCGCGCGGGATCTTGACCGGGCTGAGCGCGTAGGCGGTGATCAGTTCGGCCAGCGAGCGCAGGGCGTGGGTGTGGATGCGCTCATAGCCATGGCTGGCATCGACGCCGAAGGTGATCAGCGCGCTGCGCACATCGGCGCCCGCCTCGATGGCGCTCGCCGAATCCGAGCGGTAGTAGCGGAAGATATCCCTTTGATAGCGGATGTCGTTGTCCTCGCACAGCTCGACCAGCTTCTTGGTCAGATGGAAGTCGAACGGGCCGGTCTGGTCGGCCATGCCGATTGTCACGCCGAACTCGTCCGAGTTCTGCCCCGGCGCGGAGGTGCCGTTGTCGACGGTGATCATCGAGGCGACGTTGTGGGTGAGCACGGACGAGGCGCCCACGCCCACCTCCTCGGCGATTGTGAACAGCCAGTGCACGTCGACGGGGGTGTCGACGCCCTCCTCCTGCATTGCCTTGAGCGCGGCGAGCATCACCGCCACGCCCGCCTTGTTGTCCAGATGCCGCGAGATGATGAAGCCGTTGTCGAGAAACTCGGGCAGCGGATCGATGGCCACGATATCGCCGATGCCGATGCCGAGCCGTTCCAGATCGTCCCGGTTTCGCGCCAGCGCATCGATGCGCATTTCCACGAACTCCCAGCCCACCGGCATGGTGTCGACCTCGTCATTGAAGGTGTGCCCGGATGCCTTGAGCGGCAGGATGGTGCCGCGATAGGCGCCCTCCCCTGCAAAGACGGTGGCCCGCGCCCCTTCGGCGAAGCGCGCCGACCAGTGGCCGATCGGCACCAGTTCGGCGCGGCCATTGTCCTTGAGCATCTTGATCTGTGCACCCAGCGTGTCCAGGTGCGAGACGATGGCGCGCGCGCCGCGCTCCTCCCGGCCGTGCCGGATCGCCCGGATCGCCCCGCGCCGGGTCAGTTCCACCGTCAGTCCCAGCCGCGTCAGCTCGCTCGTGACCTTGCGGACGATGGTGTCGGTGTAGCCGGTCGGGCTGGGGATCCTGAGCAGCGTATCGAGCGTCGACAGCAGATATTCGTGGTCGATATGCAGGCGGGCCATGCCGGAATGTCTCCGAAAACCGCGCGCCGGATGCGCGCCTGCGGCAGCTACCGGCAGGCCGGCCGGCAAGTCAACCGGGCGCTTGCAGTACGGGCGCTGCCCGCCGGCGCTATCCCGGCGCGCCGTGGACCGGTGTCGGAATGCCCTCCATGCGCGCCTTGATCTGCAGCGCGACGAACCGCGAGTAAAAGCGCGACAGCGCAAGATTGCCGCCATGGATCCACAGGTCCGGCTGGGCGGTGGGCTTCCACATGTTGCGCAATTCGCCCTTCCACGGCCCGCGATCGCCGGCGACCCCCGAACCGAGCCCCCAGACCGGGCCGATCCTTTCGGCGACATCGCGCGAGACGAGCTCCGCGATGGTCTCCTGCAGCATGTGATAGCCGGTGCAGGCGATCACGACATCGGCGTCCAGTTCGCCGCCATCGCTCAGAACCACCCCGCCCGGGGTCAGTCGCTCCACCGCAACGCCGCTGCGCACGGCGATCTCGCCCCTGATGATCAGATCGGACGTGCCGACATCGATGTAGTAGCCCGAGCCGGTCCGGTACGCCTTCATCATCAGCCCGGTCTCGTCCTCGCCGAAATCGACGGCGAAGCCGGCCGCCGCCAGCCCCTCGTAAAAGGCCGCGTCGCGTTGCCGGATCCGGTCGCAGAGCGCCCTTTGTCCGGGCGGCAGCATGGCATAGGGCATCGAGGCGGCCTGAAGATCGGCCATCTCGTGGGTCAGTCCGCGCTCGAGCGCCTCCTGCGAATAGTCCGCAAAGCCGAGCTCCATCAGCGTTTCGGACCTGACGACCGTGGTCGGCGAGCGCTGGACCATGGTCACCTGGGCGCCCGCTTCCCACAGGTTTCCGGCGACGTCATGGGCCGAACTCGCCGCACCGATCACCACGCATCGCCTGCCGGCGAAATCGGCACCGTCGCGATACTGGCTCGAATGGATGAACGTACCGCCGAACGTGTCGGCGCCGGGCAGATCGATCATCCTGGGCGGACCGTAGACCCCGGTGGCGAAGACGATCTGGCGCGGCCGCAGCGTGACCGGCGCACCCTCGCGCTCGACCTTGACGGTCCACTCGCCCCTCGCCGCGTCGTACTGCGCCGACCGGCACGTCGCACCGGTCCAGTAGTTCAGCTCCATCACCCTGACATACATCTCCAGCCAGTCGGCGAGCTTGTCCTTGGGCGCGAAGACCGGCCAGTGGTCGGGAAACGGGATATAGGGCAGATGGTCGTACCAGACTGGATCGTGCAGGACGAGCGATCGGTAGCGGTGCCGCCAGCTGTCGCCGGCGCGCGCGTTGCGCTCGACGATGATCGTCGGCACGCCGAGCATGCGCAGCCGCGCGCCGAGCGCGATGCCGCCCTGCCCGCCGCCGACGATCACGCAATAGGGCTGCTCGCTGTAGCCCAGCCTGCGCGCTTCGTCCTGGCGCTCCTCCAGCCAGGTGCGCCGGTTCGCGAACGCGCCGTGCTTGACGCCCTTGGGCCGGCGCGCGCCTGTCGGCTCCTCATGGCCGGCAAGCGCATCCATCGCCGTGAACAGGCTGACGCAGAGCCCCCCGCGCAGCCGCATCATGCCCTGGCAGCGGGCCGCGGCGGTGTCGAAATCGAACCAGGCCTCGACGAACCCGTCGCGTTCGCGAGCACCCGAACGCAGCCGCCAGTTGCGCGGCGCGGTGCCCGCCAGCGTCGCCTCGAGCATGTCGGCGATCGCGGCTCGGCCCTCCATGGTCCTTATGTTCCAGGTGAAGCTGAGTAGGTCGCGCCAATAGCAGGTCTGGGCAAACAGCGCGGTCACCGCCGCGATATCGGCCCCGGCCATGGCACCGGAGAACCGCTCCAGCCACCGTGCCGCCGCACCGGCCGGATCGATGCCCTTGCGCAATTGCGGCTCGCTCACTGGGCGCCTCCCCTGCCCATTTGACCGCCAGCCCGACAGGAACGGGCCGATTTCGGCCTTCAGCGACAAATATGTAGGAAAATGACATGCCGATCAAGCCAGAAAAGCAACGGCAGATCATTGGCTTATACAAAGACGATAAATTGATCCCGATGAAATTCAGCAATCGCTTGACACCGACGTAGGATAGTTACACACTTTTCCTCTACGGGACACGCAGCCCCGGATCGAGGCACCGATGAAGTCACCAAGGGCCGAGCCGGCCAAGCTTGGCATCCATGCGGCGACCAAGGTCTACCAGACCGCCTCCGGCGATCTTCTGGCGCTGGACGGGTGTGAACTGGCCATCGGCAAGAACGAGATCGTCTCGATCGTCGGCCCGTCCGGCTGCGGCAAGACCACGCTGTTGTGGTCCATGTCGGGCCTGCATCGTCTGACCAGCGGCCAGATCACGCTCGACGGCGAACCGATCACCGGCCCGCACCCCGATATCAGCCTGGTCTTTCAGGACGCCAACCTGCTGCCCTGGCGCAATCTCGACGCCAACATCAATTTTCCCTTCGAGATCAAGGGCACCCGCCCCGACAGGGCATGGATCGAGCATCTGCTTCACCAGGTCGGCCTGGAGGGGTTCGGCGGCAAGTATCCGCGCGAACTCTCCGGCGGCATGCAGCAGCGCGCCGCCATGGTGCGAGCGCTCTCGCTCAAGCCCTCGGTGCTGCTGATGGACGAGCCGTTCGGCGCGCTCGACAGCTTCACCCGCGAGGAGATGAACCGTCTGGTCGAGGACATCTGGCTGGATTCGCCGACCACGATCGTCTTCATCACCCATTCGGTCGAGGAAGCGGTGTTCCTGTCCGACCGCGTCGTCGTGCTCACGCCGCGTCCGGGCAAGGTGGCGAGCGAGTATCGCGTGCCGTTCGAGCGGCCGCGCACGCTGGAGATCATGGCGACCAGGGAAGTCTTCGACCTGACCAACGCCATCAAGATGGACATTGTCGGCGGCCGCGTGCGCAAGGAGCGCAGCCGCACCGCCGAGGCGGCCGCCTGAAGCGGCCAGAAAGGGGCGAACCCGTGAGCGATGCCGACGCCATTCCCGAGTTCCGCAAGGCCGGCAGCGGCGGCAGCGACAAGGTCAGCCTGACCAATCTTTCGGCCTTTTCCAGCGGCATCGGCGCCACCACGCGGCGCGAGGTCATCGCCATCATCGCCGTGGCGGTCATCGTCATCGGCGGCATCGAAATCGCCCTGCGCGCCTTTGCCGTGCCCGAATACATCATGCCCACGCCGAGCGCGATCATCGCCGCGCTCTTCACCGAATTTCCGCTGATCGCCCCGCATCTGGGCCACACTCTGTTCCAGCTCGTGTGCGGCTTTGCCATCGGCTCGACCGTGGGGCTGATCCTGGCGGCGACGATCACCCAGTTCCCCTTCGTCGAAAAGATCGTCGCGCCCTACATACTCATCCTCGTCACCACGCCGATGCTGGCGCTGGTGCCGCTCCTGATCCTCAATTTCGGCTTCGGCTACACGCCGCGCATCATCGCCGTCGCCCTCGCCTCGGGTCCGATGGTGATGATCAACGCGGCCACCGGCTTCCGCCGCGTCGACAGCGCCAAGATCGCGCTCGCCCGCTCCTACGGCGCCAGCACGCTGCAGATCTTCTGGAAGGTGCGCGCGCCCATGGCCCTGCCGATGATCCTGGTCGGGCTGATGATCGGAGCGATCTTCGGCCTTCTGACCACGGTCGGCGCGGAGATGGTCGGCGGCGGCTTCGGCCTTGGCAACCGGCTGACCAGCTATTCGTCGATGATCCAGATGCCGCAATTCTTCGCCGTGGTGCTGATCCTGTCGATCCTCGGCATCCTGATCTACGTCACCTTCTTCCTAATCGGAAAGAAATGGGCGAGCTGGGAGGCGTGAGCGAGGCCGCCGGCCAGACAGTCGACCAAGTGCACAATGGACCACGAGCAAACAGGGGAAACGCCATGAAAAAGACGATTGCGACGACCGCCGGGCTTCCGATGAACCGGCGTTATTTCCTTCAGGTGACCGGCGCCGGCGTCGTCACCGCCTCGGCGCTGGGCGCCGGCGGGCTGGTCGGCCCGGCCCGCGCCGAGCCCTACGACACCTTCACCTGGATCTCGCCGCGCGGCACGCTCGAGGTGCTCGACGACTATCCCTACTGGACGGCGCTGCGCGAAGGCTATTTCGGCGATCTGGACACCGAGATGCAGCCCGGCCCGTCCGACGGCACGGCGACGGTCAAGTTCGTCGATGTCGGCCAGGCCGATATGGGCTTTCCCTCGCCGGGCGTGTTCTCCTTTGCCATCGAGAACGGCATGAACCTCAAATCGGTCTTCCACATGGGCGCGCTCGACACCTTCTCGATCGCTTTCCGCAAGGGCGAAGGTTCGTCCGACCTCAAATGGCTCGAGGGCAAGACCATGCTGCTCGGCTCGGCCGCCTGGCAGTCCATCGTCGACCCGATGCTTGCCGCGCAAGGGGTCGACGTCTCCAAGGTCAATTATCTCGAAGCGGGCTGGCCGGTCTGGGGCACGGCGCTGTCGCAGGGCCAGGGCGATGCGGCGCTGTCCTGGGAGGGCCTGCGCGCCGAATGGATCGCCACGGGCCTGGAATTCGACTACTGGCTGGGCGTGCAGAACTCGCCGCTGCCCGCCAACACCTTCGTCGTGCGCGCCGAGGATCTGGATGACCCCGACCGCCGCTCCTTCCTCGAGGAATATCTGCGCGGCTGGGCCATGGGCCTTGAATTCGGCCACCACAATCCGCGCGCGGCGGTCGAGGCGGTCTTCGACCAGTTCCCCTCGCTCGCCAGCAATGTCGGCCCGGAGCTGGGCACCACCTCGATCCTGCAGCAGATGAACGTGTTCCGCGGCAATATGGACGAGCGCGAGGGCTGGGGCTGGCACGACATGGCAAGCTGGCAGCAGTTCTTCGACCTGATCCACGAGATCGGCCAGGTTTCCGAGCCCGTCAATGCCGACGACGTGATCACAAACGATCTGATCGGCCCGGCCAACGATTTCGACCACGACAAGGTCAAGGCCGACGCCGAAGCCTATGAACTGTCGGACGAATTCGCCGCACTCGACATCGAGCAGATCCGCGCAAACCTGTTCGCCGACGCAATCTGAGGCGGCGCACCGAACGCCGACCGCCCGGGCCGCCGCCGCGCGGCCCGGCACGACACCGCAATCAAAAGGGGGGGACGACCGACATGCCCGACAAGATCAGGATCCTGGTGATCGGCCTTGGCAATATGGGGACCTCGCACGCCAGCGCCTATCACCGCAATGACGGTTTCGAGATCGTCGGGCTGATGAGCCGGACCATCAAGTCGAAGACGATCCCCGACGAACTGGCCGGCTATCCGCTCTACGAGGATCTCGACCAGGCCCTTGCCGAAACCAGGCCCGATGCGGTGTCGATCAATTCCTGGCCCAACACCCATGCCGAATACGCGCTCAAGGCGATCAACGAGCACAACTGCCATGTGTTCATGGAAAAGCCGATCGCCACCAATATCGAGGACGCCGAAAAGGTGGTCGCCGCCGCGCGCGAAAGGAACCGCAAGCTCGTGCTGGGCTACATTCTGCGCGTCCATCCCTCCTGGATCAAGTTCATCGAGGTCGGCAGGACGCTCGGCAAGCCGCTGGTGATGCGGCTCAACCTCAACCAGCAGTCAAGCGGCGATGCCTGGCACTGGCACAAGAACCTGATCGACTCGCTGATCCCGATCGTCGATTGCGGCGTGCACTATGTCGATGTCATGTGCCAGCTCACCGGCGCCAGGCCGGTGCGCGTGCACGGCATCGGCGCCAAACTGTGGGCCGAGGCCGACAAGCAGAACTACGGCCATCTGCACGTGAGCTTCGATGACGGCTCGGTCGGCTGGTACGAGGCCGGCTGGGGTCCGATGATGTCCGAGGAGGCATTCTTCGTCAAAGACGTCGTCGGCCCGAACGGGGCGGTGACGATCGTGCCCGACCAGAGCGCGCGCCAGGGCACGGACCTGTCGGATTCCGCCGACATCGACAAGCACACCAAGACCGATGCGATCCGCCTGCATCACGCCGGGGTCGACCCGCAGACCAAGAATTTCACCACGCCCGACGAAATCATGAGCATGGAAGACGAGCCCGATCACCAGGAGCTTTGCGACCGCGAGCAGGACTTCTTCCTCAAGGCGATCCGCGACGATCTGGACCTGGGCGAATCCATGGACGCGGCGGTCAACTCGCTGCGCATCGTGCTCGCGGCCGAACGGAGCATCATCGAGGAGCGCGCCATCGCGCTCCAATGATGGCGCCGGCGCCCGGGGCAGCGACGCACGGCGCCCTGCCCCGTCAAGCCGCTTCGACGGCTTCCAGACACGCCAGCATGCGCTCGACGCCGGCCATCGTCGTCACCGCCCCCGGCGACAGGCGCAGGATGCGGTCGCGCCGGTCGGCATGGACGGCCTGCCGCCGGAAGGCCTCGAGGACGGCCTCGGGGTCGACCACCTCGGGCAGGCGCACCATCACGCTGCCGCCGCGCCGTTCCGCCTCGCGCGGGCTGGCCAGTTCGAGGCCCAGCCGGTCCACGCCCGCAATGATCGCCTCGCACAGGGTACGGTTGTGGGCGATCATCTCGGCCCTGTCCTGGGCGGCGTGCCATTCAAGGCTTGGCACGGTGGCCGCACAGGCCAGGATCGATGGCGTGCCATGGTCGAAACGGCGGATGTCGCCGGCATAGGCGAAACTGTCGATGTCCCACGAGAAGATGTCTTCCTGGCTGAACCAGCCGCGCAGGCGCGGCGCGCAGCGCGCGATCCATTCGGGCTTGAGCTGCAGGATTCCCGC
This sequence comes from Roseitalea sp. MMSF_3546, assembly GCF_030732865.1. Lineage (GTDB taxonomy): Bacteria > Pseudomonadota > Alphaproteobacteria > Rhizobiales > Rhizobiaceae > Roseitalea. The sequence goes on along the minus strand of NZ_JASHKB010000012.1, from coordinate 34,357 downwards.
TCCGGGCGAGCCGCACAGCCATTTCAGGCTCGTCGAGACCGTGAAATCGGCGTCGAAGCGGCCAAGGTCATACGCCATCAGGCCGATCCCCTGGGTGATGTCGACGCCGATCATCGATCCCATCTTGCGGCCATGGGCGATCAGCCGGTCAAGGTCGCAGCGATGCGAGGCTGTGGAGGTCACCCAGGTCAGAAGCGCAAGGCCGACATCCTCGCCCCAGCGCGCGACGACATCGTCATCGCTGACCCAGTGCGCCCCCTTGCGCAACGGCACGGTGTCGAGCGTGAAGCCGTGCAGCTCCGCCAGGCCGGACAGAAGGAAATGCAGGCTCGGAAAGCAGTCCGCGGCGATCAGGACGCGCTTGCCGCGCAGCGTGTGATCGGGCAGCGCGCCGATGATCGAGGCGAGCGCGGTGGTCACGTTCTCGGCCGTCGTCAGCGTGCCGGCCGGTGCCCCGATCAGCTCACGCCAAAAATCGATGAAGCGCTGGCGCTGGCCCAACGCATAGCCCCACTGGCCGTCGTCGAACCGGCCCCAGCTCATCGAGAACGCGCTCAGCGCCCGGCCCATGGCCTGCGCCTTGCCGTCATACTGGCCGATGGAGTGGTACAGGAAATAGGCGCTGCCATCGCGCCGGTCGGTTGTATCGAGCATCGTTCGTCTCCGTGAAGTTCAAAAGCCCAGCCGGGTCGGCAGCCAAAGGCTGATCTGCGGGAAGGCGACAAGCAGGGCCAGCGCGACCATGTTGACGGCAAGGAACGGCATGTTGGCCCGGATCAACGGACCCAGACCGCTTTTGGCGATCCGCTCGGCGGCGAACAGGCACACGCCCAGCGGCGGCGTCAGAAGGCCGATATTGAGGTTGAGGATGGCGACCGTGGCGAAATGCAGCGGATCGATGCCCGCCTCGACCGCCGCCATCGACAGGATCGGCCCGAACAGGATGATCACCGTGGTCGGATCGATGAACATGCCCAGGATCAGAAGGATCACGTTGAACACGAGCATGGACTGGACATAGCCCAGATCCCAGCCGGCGATGACGCCCGAGACCATGTTGGGCACGTTCTCGACGCCCAGCACCCAGGAGAATGCCCCGCCGCAGCCCACGATGATCAGCAACTGGCCCGAAAACACCGCCGAGCGCGAGAACACCCCGCCCAGCCCGGCCAGCGTCACGCTGCGATAGAAGACGACCGCCAGCACGAGCGCGTAGAGCGCGGCGACCCCGCCCGCCTCGGTCGGCGTCATCAGGCCGCCCAGCATGCCCGCGAGGATGATCACCGGGATCATCAGCGGTGCGATGGCGCCGCCGACGATGCGCAGCATCTGCGGCGGCGAGCGGTCCATTTCCACGATCGGGAAATCGGCCCGGCGCGCCTGGAAACCGACCAGCACCATCTGCACCGCGCCGATCAGCAGACCGGGGATGAGCGTCGCCGCCATCAACGCGCCGATCGACAGCCCGGTCATCGAACCGTAGATGACGGCCACCAGCGAGGGCGGCACCATCGGGCCGATGATCGAGGACGATGCGGTCACGGCTGCCGCATAGGCCGCGCCATAGCCCTGCTTGACCATGGAGGGAATGAAGACGCGGCCGAGCGAGGCGATATCGCCCAGCGCGACGCCGGTAATGCCTGAAAACAGGATCGATGCGCCGATATTGACCTGGGCGAGCCCGCCGCGCATCCAGCCGAACAGGGCATTGGCGAGCCTGATCAGCCGATCGGTGATCTTGCCCTCATTGATCAACTCGCCCGCCAGGATGAACAGCGGCACCGCCATCAGGACGAAGGAGTCCATGCCCTGATAGACCCGCTCGGCCATGATCGGCAGGAAGTGCCAGTCGCCGGTGAAGGCGACCCACACGAAGACCGAGGCCATCATCGCCCATGCGATGGGCAGGCCGAGCATGATCAGCCCCAGAAAGCTGAGGATGAGAACGATGATGGAAGCGCTCACTGGTTCCGTCCAAGCCCGATGAGGCGGATGACGGCCAGAACGGCCGCAAGGACAAAGGCGATCGGAAGCACCGCATAGGGCCAGGCCAGCGAGATCCGCAGGCCGTCGCTGCGCTGGCCGGCGGCGAACCGCATCGCATCCAGGCCATACCAGGCGATCGCGGCGAAGATGACGCAGGAGATCGCCGCCAGCACCATGGCGAGCCATCGGCCGGCCCGTGGCGCATGGCGGCGCAGCAGGTCCGGCACGAAGTCGATGCGGATATGGCTGTTGTCGGTCACGCTCGCGGCGGCGGCGAACAGCGCCATCCAGATCATCGCGTAGCGCGCCAGTTCCTCGGCGAACAGCGGCGCGCCACCCAGGAAGTAGCGCGTCACCACCTGCCAGATCACCAGCACGCTCATGCCCGCCAGCAAAAGGGCCGCGACCGCGCGCAGCGCCTTGCTGGCGATCTCGGCCCAATGATGCATGGCGTTACTCGGCGGCCTCGACCGCAGCCATGGCGTCTTCGATCAGCTCGGGCCGGTCGACATTGTCGCGCAGCCACTCGATGGCGACCGGCTGCATGATCTGCCGGAAGGCATTGCGCTGCTCGTCGGTGAGCTCGACCACGCTCACGCCCTGCTCGCGGGCGAAATCGATGGCCCGCCCTTCAAGGTCGCGCGAGGCCTCCCGGTTGAATGCGATGGCCTTGTCGGCGGCATCGAGGATGACCTGCTGGTCGTCTTCCGAAAGCGAGGCGAAGAAGCGGTCGGAGATGCCCAGCGGGCCGAACGCATAGGTGTGGCCGGTCAGGTTGAGGTGGCTTTGCACCTCGTAAAGCTTGATCAGGTTGAAGATGGCGGCCGAATTGTCCTGGCCGTCGACGACGCCGGTCTGCAGCGAGGTGTACAGTTCGCCGAACGAGATCGGCGCGGCGGACGCGCCCAGCGCCTCGACCGGGATGGTGGCGAGCGGGCCCAGGACGCGCATCTTCAGCCCGTCCATGTCATCGGGTGTCTCGATCGCCCGGTTGGCGCTGAAATGCTTGAAGCCGCCCGATTCCCACCAGCCGAGCACGCGCACGCCGGTCTTGGCGCGCAAATCTTCGGCCATGGCATCGCCGAACGCGCCGTCGAGCACCGCCCAGGCCGTCTGCTCGTCGGGGAACAGGTAAGGCATGTTGAGCACCTGGATGTCGCTGTAGATCGAGGCGTAGTTGCCGTCGGCCGCATCGGTCATCTGGATGACGCCGCGCCGCATCTGGCTGAGCCGCTCATTGGGCGCGCCCAGCGCACCGCCATAGACCAGATCGACCGTCATGTCCGAATTGGCCTCGACCTCGGACTTGAAGGTCTCGTACATGCCGTTGACGAAGTCGAAGCCCTCGATGGTCTCGGGCAGCGACAGGCCGACCTTGATCTCCTGGGCCAGCGCCGGTGTGGCGAGCGCGATCGTTGCGGCCAGCGCGCAGGCACCGGCAAGCGAACGGGGGTTGAATGGCTTCATGGAATTGCCTCCTTGGGTTTGGTTTCGGCGCGGAATCATTTTGTCCGATCCACGCGGCAAGTGCTTGATTTCAATGGGCGACCTTTTGCGGATAGCGGTGTTCGAGCCAGTTGGTGAAGCGCACCGCCGGCCACAGGATGGCCACATAGATCAGCGCCGCCCCGATCAGCGGCGAGGGGTTGGCATAAAGCGCCTGCGCATCGGTGGCCTGCTTGAGCAGATCGCTCATCGCCACCACCGAGGCGAGCGAGGTGTCCTTGATGATCGACACGCAGTTGGACGCATGCGGCGGAATGACGATGCGCACCGCCTGCGGCAGGATCACCTTGCGCATGGTCAGGTGGAACGGCAGGCCAAGGGCCGTTGCCGCCTCGAACTGTCCACGAGGCACCGCCTCGATCCCGGCGCGCACCACCTCGGCGGTATAGGCGGCCAGCACCATGGAAAGCGCGATCGCCGCGGCGACGAAGGGCGTGAACACGATGCCCACGAAGGGCAGCGCGTAATAGGTGATGATCAGCACCACCAGCACCGGCATGGCCCGGAACAGGTCGATATAGGCGATCGCCAGCCAGCGCGTCGGCCAGGGCGTGTAAAGCCGCACGAGGCAGATCAGAACCCCGGCAATGCCGCCCACGACGATCGCCGTCGCGCCCAGTAGCAGCGTGTTCCAGACCCCGCGCAAAAGCGCCGGAAAGGCCCGCTCGAGCACCGACAGGTTGAAGAAGATGTCGATGATTTCCATGGGTCAGTGCTCCCACCGGCGGGCGCGCCGGTCGGTAACCAGCATGTGGCCCGGCGCATGGGTGATCGCCAGGTCCAGCCGCGCCGAGGCGATGGCCCGCTCCAGCGTCACCCCGCAGGCCCAGAACACCGCCGTCTCGCCGGGGCCGATATCGGTCAGCCCGATGCCGTCGATCGGCTTGTCCAGATCGACGCCGATGGCGGCCGGATCGCCGACATGGATCGGGGCGCCGTGCGATTGGGGATGGGCGCGGGTGATCCGGCAGACCAGATCGAGCTGATCGTCGGCGATGGCGCGCATGGAAACGACCAGATTGCCGCCGAACGGGCCGACCGCCGTGTTGGGGATCGCCGTGTCGAAGGCCGAGCAGGTCTTGCCCGGCGCGTGGCACCGCAGCGCCACGCCCGCGGCGACCAGATCGGCCTCGAAGGTCAGCGAACAGCCCACGGCGAAGGCGACCAGGTCGTCCCGCCACAGATCGACGATGTCGGTCGGCATCTGTGCCGGCACGCCGTCGCGAAAGACACGGTAGCGCGGCAGGTCGACGCGCACGTCGATCCCCTCGCCAAGTTCGGCCAGGGCCGGATCGCCGGGCCTGGAGCGCGCCAGAAGCGGACAGGCGGCGCGGTTGGCGGCCATGAACGCTTCCAGATCGTCGGCGACGTTCCCGGGCACGATGGCAAGGTTGGCCTGGGCGAAACCGGGCGCCATGGAGCCCGTCGGCACCGGCTCGGCGCCGGCGCGGAACCGCGCCCGCAATTGTGTCGGCGTCATTGGCGCGCCTCCTTGTAGGCCGTCTCGATCTGCGCCTTGAACAGCAGCACCTCGCATTCATGTGTCGCGCAGGTGCGCGCCCAGCGCTCCTCGTCCATCCAGCCCGCCCGCCAGGTGCTCATCGCCGCAAGACAGCTGTCCGCGTCCAGGCCCCAGTCGGATCCCGGCGACAGCCGGATCGACACGCGCGGCACGCGGGTCCGACGGTCCCCGACATGATAGTCGATCAGCCCCAGCCCCCTGTGCGGCACGATCTCGACGATCGATCGGGCGCCGTCGAACAGCGACACCCCTTCGACGAGATCGCCCTGCCCGATCGGCGCAAGCCCGAAGCTGCCCAGCGTCCAGCGGCCGAGCGCGGCCGGCTCGGTGAGCCGGTCGAAGGCAAAATTCAGCGGCACCTCCAGCGTCACGGAGGCCATGTGCGCAACACCCATCGAAAACTCCGCAGGGTCGGGGGCGGCGCGCACGGCGCCGCCCGGGGGCAGGTGTCAGCCGTCGACCGAGGTCGGCACGTCCATCGGCGTCAGCGTCAGGCTGTCGGGCGCCGCCGGCACGCCGAACCACTTCTCGTGCAGTGCGTTCATCGTGCCGTCGGTCTTCATGTCGGAGATGATCTGGTTGACCTGTTCGAGCTTGTCCGAGCCCTTGGGCATCATCATTGCGAATTGCTCGCCGGTGACGATCTCCTCGGCCACTTCGAGCCCCTCCATCTGGGTGAAGGCGTAGCGCAGGCCGACAATGTCGTTGACCACCGCATCGACGCGCCCGCTGCGCAGGTCGGTCAGCATGTTGGCAACGGTGTCGTAGCTGTTATAGGCCCTGTATGCGAGTTCGTCCTCGCGCTCCTTGACCCAGTTCTCGGGAAACGAGGTGGCGATCGACCCGATCCGCTTGCCCTCGAAGTCGGCGACGCCCGAAATGTCGGAATCGGCGCGCACGCCGACGCCCAGCGCGCCCTGGAAATAGGGCTGGGTGAAGGACTGGCTCTCCAGCCGCTCATTGGTGATGGTCAGCGACGAGATCACCATGTCCACGCGCCTTGACGCCGAGGCGACGAACAGCGCCTTGAAGTCGAAGGCCTGAATGTCCGTCGTCATGCCCATGCGTTCGGCGATCTCGTTGACGATATCGACCTCGAAGCCCTCAAAGGCGCCGCTTTCGTTCTTGAACTGCCAGGGCGGATTGGCCGGATAGGCGCCGACCTTCAAGACGCCCTCGGCCATCGCCGGAACGCCGCCGCCAGCCAGTGCCGCCGCCACGCCCAATGCCAGCATGGCCCTTTTCGTGATGCGCATCATGGTTCCTCCCGAATGCTCCCGTCACAATCTCAGTCGTTTCCGGCGCGGCGCCGAGGCATCGCATCCGGCGCGGCAACGCTCCCACAATCTGTATACTTTTTCAAGCCTATTTTAAGCCTGAAACATCCATTTGCATATAATTGAGCCGACAAACCGGCTTGCAAGCGGCCCATCGCCGGGATTAGTCGTATACTGTTTTGGCCGTCTCCGGATTTACCACCATGGCGCAGCCGCGCAAGAGCCATCGCGATCGCATCTATGAGGACTACCTCGAGCGCATCCGCAACGGGGCGATCGCGCGCCGTGATCGGCTCGTCGACACGACCATCGCCGCCGAGCTGGGCGTCTCCCGCATGCCGGTGCGCGACGCGCTGATGCGGCTCGCCCATGAAGGCTATCTGACCGCGACGACCCGCGGGTTCACCCTGCCCAATCTTTCGCACGAGACGGTTCTGGAGATTTTCGAGGTCCGCCGCCTGCTCGACCCGCGCGCCGCCGCCTGGGCGGCGCAGTCGCTGGATCCCGGCCAGATCACGGCGCTCGAGCGGCACGCCGCCGACGCGCAGGCCGCCATCGACGATGGCGACTACCAGGCGCTGTACCGGGCGAGCGAGGCCTTCCGCAATGGCTGGATCTCGGCCGTGCCCAACCGCGAGATGCAAAGCGCGGTGCGGCGCTATCTCAGCCATGTGCAGACCGTGCGCATGGTGACCATGCACGATCGGCGCGTCCAGCAGATCGTTGCCGACGGGCAGAACGAACTGCTCGACCTGTTCCGCGCCCGCGACGTGCTGGGCGCCGAAAAGCGCATGCTCGTCTTCGTCATACAGGCCGAACAGAGCTACCGGGCGCTGTCGCGCGCCACGGACGGCCGATAGCGCGCTACCAGCCCGGCTGGTCCGGGTCGGGCAGCGGGATCGCGTCGAGCAATTGCCGCGTATAGGCGGCCCTGGGCTCGGCGAAGACCTCGCCCACCGGCGCATGCTCGACGATCTGTCCGCGGTGCAGCACCATCACCTCGCTGCACAGCCGCCGGATCACCGACAGGTCGTGGCTGATGAAGGCGAGCGTCAGGCCCAGTTCGGCGACCAGCCTTTCGAGCAGGTTGAGCACCTGTGCCTGCGAGGACACATCGAGCCCCGAGACGATCTCGTCGGCCAGGATGAATTCCGGCTCCAGCGCGATCGCCCGGGCGATGCCCACGCGCTGGCGCTGGCCGCCGGACAGTTCGTGCGGATAGCGCGCGGCGAATGCCCGGCCGAGCCCGACATGGTCGAGCGCCTCGCCCACCCGCTCGCGCACCCGGTCGAACCCGTGCAGATGCAATGGATCGGCGATGATCGCCCCGACCCGTCGGCGCGGATTGAGCGAGGACATCGGATCCTGGAAGATCATATGGAACCGCTTGCGCAGCGGCCTCAGCCCGGTCTCGTCCAGATGGGTGATGTCCGTGCCGGCAAAGCGGATCGTCCCGCCCGTGGGCTCGATGAGCCGCAGCAGCGCCCGCCCCAGCGTCGACTTGCCCGAGCCCGACCCGCCGACAATGCCGAGCGCCGTTCCCTGTTCGATGTCGAAATCGAGCCCGGTCAGGATGTCGATGCGCGGCGGCGGGCCGAACAGCGGTTTTGCGGCAAGATCGGGCAGCGCCACCTTCAGCCCGCGCACCTGGTAGAGCGGGAGGTGGCCCGGCGCGTTCGTGGCGGACCCGTTACCGGCCATGAATCCACTCCCGGTCGGCGACGGCGACTTCGGCAGTGACCGCCTCGATCACCGACGGATCGACCGGTTGCAGCGAGGCGGCCGGATCGGTGTATTTGGGCGTCGCCGCCAGCAGCGCGCGCGAATAGGCGTGCCGGGGCGCCGCGAAGAAGTCGGCGACGCGCGCGTCCTCGACCACCTTGCCCGCATAGAGCACGCTCAGGCTCTGGCACACCTTGGAAACGACGCCCAGATCATGCGTGACGAACACGAGCGCGGTGCCGTGATGGGCCTGCATCTCGCCGATCAGCTTGAGGATCTGTTTCTGCACGGTGACGTCGAGCGCGGTGGTCGGCTCGTCGGCGATGATCAGGCGCGGTTCGGCGGCAAAGGCCGAGGCGATCAGGATGCGCTGGCGCATGCCGCCCGACAATTCGTGCGGATAGCGGCCGATCACCCGTTCTGGATCTTCGATGTGCACCTCGCCCAGAAGTTCGAGCGCCCGCGCCTGCGCGTCCGCCTTGCCCCAGCCCAGTATGTCGACCAGCCGGTCGGTGATCTGCGGGCCGATGCGCTTGGACGGATTGAGCGCGGTCAGCGGGTCTTGCGGGATCAGCGCGGCGACAGAGCCGATCAGCCGGCGCCGGTCGGCCGGCCGCATCGCCAGAAGATCGTGGCCGTCGAGCCGGATCGCGCCCTCGGCGACGCGCACCGCCTTGGGCAGGATGCCGAGCACGGCCTTGCCGATCATCGACTTGCCCGCTCCGCTCTCGCCGACCAGCCCGCGCACCTCGCCGGTATCGACGGCAAGCGAGACCGAGCGCAGCAGCCGCGCGCCGGTGCCCGCGAGAACGGCGCTCAGCCCCTCGATCTCAAGGAACGCGCTCATCGCAGCACCGGGTCGAAATGGTCCTTGAGCCCCTCGCCGAACTGGCTGAAGGACAGGACCGTCAGAAACAGCGTGACGAGCGGGAAGACCAGCACCCACCAGGCCTGATGGATGGAGATCCGCCCCTCGGCGATCATGCCGCCCCAGGTCGGCGCGTCGGTGGAAATCGACAGGTTCACGAAGGACAGGATCGCCTCGACGATCACGGCGATGCCCATCTCCAGCGTCACCAGCGCGACGATGGTCGGCAGCACGTTGGGCAGGATTTCGCGCACCATGATCGACAGCCGCGTGCGCCCTGCGACCTTGGCGCTCGCCACATAGTCCATGGCGGACTGGTTGAGCGCCTCGGCGCGCACGACCCGGCAAAAGCGCGTCCAGTCGATGACGACGATGGCGATGATGATCGAATGCAGCCCCGTGCCGAGCACGGCGATCAGAAGGATCGCGAACAGCACCGGCGGGAACGCCATCCAGATATCGACGAGCCGCGAGATGATGCGGTCGGCCCAGCCGCGCATGAAGCCGGCGACCAGCCCCAGCGCCGAGCCGATCAGGCAGGTGGCGATTCCGGCGACCAGCGCCACGGCCAGCGCGATGCGCGCGCCATGCATGATGCGCGAGAGGACGTCGCGGCCCAGGCTGTCCGTGCCCAGCCAGAAGCCCGGCTCGGCGCCGGCCATCCAGAACGGCGGCAGCCGCGCGGCGAACAGGTCCTGGGCGAGCGGGTCCTTGGGCGCGAGCCAGGGCGCAAGCAGCGCGACGATCGCCAGCAGCGCCAGCCAGCCGCCCGAAAGCCACAGCCGCGCATTGATGCGCCGGCGCACCGCGGCGCGCCCGTCAAGCATGGCGCAGCCGGGGGTTGAGGACGGCATAGAGCATGTCGACGATCAGATTGACCACGGTGAAGATGAGCGCGAATACGATCACGATGCCCTGGATCAGCGGCAGGTCGCGATTGATCACCGCGTCGATCGCCATGTTGCCGAGCCCCTCATAGGAAAACAGCCGCTCGATGATCACGGTGCCGCCGATCAGGAAGGTGAACTGCACGCCGATCAGCGTCAGCGTCGGCAGCACGGCATTGCGCAGCGCCTCGCCGACGATGACGCGGTTCTCGCCATAGCCCTTGGTGCGCGCCAGCACGACATAATCGAGATGCATGGTCTCCTTCAGCGACTGCTTGAGAAGCTGGCTGATGATCGCCGCCAGCGGGATCGCCAGCGCCAGGGCCGGCATGAACATGTGGGTCAGAAGATCCCACCACAGATCGAAACGCAGCCGCACGATGCTCTCGAAGACGTAGAACTGCGTCACGAAGGGCAGATCGAGCGCCGGCGAGATGCGTCCGGAAATGTGAAAGATCGGCCAGAGCACGCCGAACAGAAGGATGAAGACCAGCCCCCACAGGAAATCGGGCACCGACAGCCCGACCCCGTTGGCCACGTCCACGGCACCCTCGGTGCGCGTTCCGCGAAAGCGCGTGCCGGTCAGCGCCATCACCCCGCCGATGATCACGGCCAGCACCAGCGCGAAGATGGACAGTTCGAGCGTCGCCGGCAGGCGCCCGAGCACCAGGTCGAGCACCGGCTGGCGCGTCGATATCGACGTGCCGAAATCGCCCTGCACCACGCCGCCCAGCCAGATGACGAACTGCTCGGGGATCGACTTGTCGAGCCCATACAGCGCATTGAGGCGGGCGATATCGGCCTCGGTCGCCCCCGGCGGCAGCATCATGGCGACCGGATTGCCCGGCACCACGCGGATGACCACGAACACGATCACCGCCACGCCGAACAGCGTGATCGCCATGGTGGCCAGACGGCCCAGGACTATTCTCAGCAAGAGCACCGAAAGCGACCCCGACAGCACGGAACCGCCGCCAGTCCGGCGGCGGTCCCTTTCATACCCGCGCAATCAGGCGCGCGTCATCAGATGCGGCAGCAGCGCGCCGGAGGCGTGCTGGACGACCTTGACCTGGTCCGAGTGCAGAATCGGCTGGACATACTGCATCAGCGGGATCACCAGCGCGTTCTCGGCGACGAACCGGTCGACGTCCTTCCAGCCCTGGATGCGCTTGTCCTCGTCCGCTTCACCCCACAGCGGGGCGATCTTGTTGACCAGTTCCTCGCCGTCCCACACCGAGTGCGGCGACGGGCCGAACATGGCAAAGCCGGTCGAGGTCGTCGGATCGCCCACCGCATTGCCCCAATTGTAGAAGGCGGCCGGGGCGAGCTGGTCGGCGGCGCGCAGCTCGAAATGCTTGGCGATCTCGTAGACCTCGATTTCCGCCTTGATGCCGACCTGCCGCCACAGCCCGACGATCGCCTGGATGATCTCATAGTCCTTGGGCTTGAAGCCGCGCGTGGTCTGGATGGTGAAGCGCACCGGATTGTCGGGCGAATAGCCGGATGCGGCGAGCAGTTCCCGTGCCTTGTCGGGATTGTGCTCGACGGTGATCGACGGGTCGAAGGCGACATATTCGGGCGTCTGCAGCGTGTCGATCGGCACGCCGTATCCCGACAGCAGGCGCTCGACGATCAGCGGCTTGTCGATGGCATGGGCCATGGCCTTGCGCACATTGGGATCGAGCATGACGTCGACGTCGTTGATGAAGATCATGCCGATATCGGAGATCGGCCGGTCGCTGCCGGCCAGCCCCGCCCGACCCTTGAGGCGGTCATACTCCTCATAGGGCATTTCGAGGGTGACGTGCGAATTGCCCGATTCCACCTCGGCGACGCGCGAGGCCGAATCGGTGACGAACTTGATCGTGACCGTCTTGAACTCGGGCGCGCCGTTCCAGTAGTTCTCGTTGGCCTTCAGCCGCACGAAGGCGTTGCGCTCGAAGCGGTCGACCATATAAGGGCCGGTGCCGATGGGCGCGGCTTCGAAGCCCTCCGCGCCCACTTCCTCAAAGTACTTCTTCGGCATCACATAGCCGGTCAGGAACGCCATCCACTTGAAGATGGTCGGATCGAACTGCTTCACGTCGGCCGTCACGCGATTGCCGTCGACGGAAAAGTTGCCGATCGTGCCCCAGACGAACTGGATCGGATTGCCCGTTTCGGGATTGCCGGCACGCTCGAGCGACCAGGCCACGTCCTCGGCCGTGAACGGGTCGCCATTGTGCCAGGTCACGCCCTCGCGCACATCCATGAAGATCTGGCTGCGATCCTCGTTCCAGCCCCAGTCGGTGATCAGCCCCGGCGCGAAGCTCAGATCCGGGTTCTGATGGATGAACATGTCGAAAACCGACTGATAGAGCCCCTGGATCGTCGGGTTCACCGCCGACGGACCGACCGTTGGATCCCAGGACGGCAGGTTGACGTTGTAGGCGATCACCAGTTCCTCGATCTCCTGCGCCAGCGCCGGAACGCCGACCATGCCGGCCGCCGCCAGCGCGCTTGACGCCTTGAGTACCGTGCGTCGTGTGATGGAATTCATGTCGCTACCTCCCAATGGTTGGACAGTGTCGCAATGGTTGTCAGTTTCCCGCCAGCCTGCGGCCGAGCAGATAGCCCGAGCCCGCGCCGAGCCCCGCGCCGGGCCAGACCGCCGCGCCGGTCAGGTGCAGGTTCGTGATCGGCGTCTCCCCGTTGGCGTGGCCATAGGCGGGCCGGAAGAAGAAGTGCTGGGTCAGATGGTGGCTGCCGCAAACCTGATCGCCGCCGACAAGGTTCGGATTGTCGGCCTCCAGTTCCTCGGGCGAGACGATGCGCCTGGCGATGATCTTGTCGCGCAGGCCCGGCGCGTGGCCCTCGATGATGTCGATCACCCGTTCGGCGAACGGGCCCTTGATGGCCTCCCAGTCCGTGCCCTCGATCGTGCCGGCCGCATCGCCCTTGACGGTGCCCGGTGCCATGCGCACCTGCAACCACATCACATGCTTGCCTTCGGGCGCCCGGGACGGGTCGACCGCGGTCGGCTGGCCGGCGACGATCACCGGCGCCTTCGGCAAAAGGCCGGCCCGGGCCTCCTGATAGGCCCGCGCCATCTGATCGAGCGAAGGCGCGAGGTGCACATAGGCGTACGATCTCAGCGCCTCGCCGGCCGACCAGTCGGGCAGGTCGTCCATCGCAAGATGGATCATCATCGTGCCCGGCGCATGCTGGAAACCGGCCATGCCGGCATCGAACGCCTTGTCGCCCGAGCCGCCCTCGAGCAGATCCCCGACGAGCCGCGACGGCGCGCTGCCCGCGATCACCGCCTTTTGCGCGTCGATCCGCGTGCCGTCCTCCAGTTCGACGCCGACCGCCGCCCCGCCCTTGCGGACGATGCGCGCCACGCGCTGGCCGCAATGGACCGCCCCGCCCCTGTCCTCGATCATGCCGACGAGCGCCTTGACCACCGTGTCGGCCCCGCCCTGGCCGAGCACCATGCCGAAGGACTGGTTGGCCATGCCCTCAAGGTACGGAAACAACGCACCGCCGGCGATATCGGGCGCGAAATCCAGATGCATGCCCCAGGCGGCCAGCGTCGCCCGCACGCGCTCGTCCTCGAAGGTCTCGGTCAGGAAGGCGCGCGGCGAGGCCAGGAGGAACCGCACCAGCGACATCGCCTCGCGATGCCCGGCCCTCATGAATAGTTTAAGCATGAAACGTGCAAAAACATGCAATTTCATCGGGCTGCCAAGAAGCGCGAAGATGTGCTCGGCCCGTGCCGGAAACCCGTCGGTCAGGCGCTTCCAGGCGGCGGCATCCGCCTCGCTGAAGGCGGCGATTCGCTCCATGTTCGCCGCTGCGTCATTGCCCAGCCCGAGCCATGTGCCGTCCTCGAACACGCTGGCAAAGCAGTTCTCCGCCGGCGCGAAGGCCAGCCCATGCCGCGTCAGTTCCTCCGAATAGGCCTTGAAAAACGCCGAACCCGCGAAGAGGCTGACATTCATCGCCGCCCAGTCATGGCGGAAGCCGGGCTCGGTCAGCTCCAGCGTCTTGACCGCCCCGCCGGGCACCGACGCCTGCTCGAACACGCCCACCGACCAGCCCTTGGCGGCAAGATGCGCCGCGCAGGCCAGGCTGTTGTGCCCGGCGCCGATGATGACCGCATCGTAGGATTTTTGCACGATCGGATCGCCTCCCGTTCGAAAGATATTTGCAAACGCATGATTATTTGTCTAGCGTATTGTTGAGCCATCGCGCAATCGCGGTCCGACCCGGGCGTCGGCGCGCGGGCATCGGGGGCCGGATCTCGGGGGACCCGCAGGCACCGGCCCGGAACCAGGACCATTGAACGCCGGACATCGGCCGGCAGCGGAGGAGAAAACGCATGAACGATCAGTCCATCGTCGCCAAGCTCGGAGCGGCCCTTCTGTCGGGCGATGTCCGGGTCGTCGACCTGTCCGGCGCGCTGGGACCGGACACACCGCTTCTCAAGCTGCCGCCGGACCTGGCCGTCGACACGCCCAAGATCGAGGTCCACAAGATTTCCGAATACGACAATGACGGCCCGTTCTGGGCGTGGAACTGGCTGAAGATCGGCGAGCATTCGGGCACCCATTTCGACGCGCCCCATCACTGGATCACCGGCAAGGATTTCGAGGACGGCTATACCGACAAGATCGCGCCGCAGAATTTCGTCGGCCCGGTCAATGTCATCGACTGCTCCAGGGAGGCCGCCGAAGACCCCGACTTCCTGCTCACCGCCGACCATGTGAAGGCCTGGGAGGCCGAGCACGGCGAGATCGGCGAGGGCGAGTGGGTCGTCATGCGCACCGACTGGGACAAGCGCGCCCATTCGGAGGCCGAGTTCCTGAACATGGACGAGAACGGCCCGCATTCGCCCGGACCCACGGTCGAATGCATCGAGTATCTTCTGTCCAAGGGCATCATCGGCTGGGGCTCGCAATGCATCGGCACCGATGCGGGCAGCGCCGGCGGCATGGAACCGCCCTTCCCCGCCCACAACCTTCTGCACAAGGCCAACAAATACGGTCTGGCCAGCCTTGCCAATCTCGACCAGCTTCCGCCCAAGGGCGCCGTGCTGATCGCCGCGCCGCTGAAGATCGTCAACGGTACGGGCAGCCCGATCCGCGCGCTCGCCCTGGTCCAGTAGCCGGCGGTTGCCGCCATGGCGCGCCATGACGTGATCATCGTGGGCGGCGGGATCAACGCGCTCGTCGCCGCGGCCATGCTGTCGGGCGCCGGCAGGCGCGTGCTCCTGCTCGAGCGCGCCGACCGCGTCGGCGGCTGCATGCGCACCGAACAGATCACCGCGCCCGGCTTTCGCCATGACGTCATGGCGGCGACCTTCGTGCTGTTCCTGACCGGACCGGCGCATGAGGCGCTCGGCGCCGATCTGGGGCGCCATGGCCTCGAGTTCTGCCACAGCGCGCAGCCGACCGCCGTGCTGCGGCCGGACGGATCGTCGCTGGTGCTGACCACGGACCGCGCCGCCAATATCGCCGCCTTCAATGCACTGTCGGCCGGCGATGGCGAGGCGCATGCCGCCGATGTCGGCTCGGTGGAGGCCGATGCCGACTTCCTGTTCGCCCTGCTCGGCGGCGATCTGTGGAGCCGGCAGACCGCCACCCTGATCGGCAAGCAGGGCTGGAAGAAGGGTCCACGCGATCTGGCCGCCTTCATGGGACGCGCGCTGATGCCGGCGCGCGCCTGGCTGGAATCGAGTTTTGCCTCGCCCACCGTGCAGGCGCTCTTCGCGCCCTGGGTGCTGCATACCGGGCTGACGCCCGAGGCGGCCTATGGCGGCCAGATGGGCAAGGTGATCGCCTTTGCGCTGGAGGCTGCGGGCGCTCCCGTGGTCAAGGGCGGCGCCGGCGCGGCGGCCGAGGCGTTCCGGGCCCTCATCGAGGAACGCGGAGGCGAGATACGCACCGGCACCGATGTCGCCCAGATCACGGTCAAGGGCGGCGCGGCGACAGGCGTCGTGACCGCCGACGGCGAGCGCATCGAGGCCGGCGAGGTGATCTGTTCGGTCGCGCCCGGCCAGCTCTATGAGCGCCTGCTCGGCGATGCCGCCCCCGAAAGCGCCAGGGACGAGCTCAGGCGCTTCCGCCACGGGCGCGGCAATTTCCAGCTTCACTATGCGCTCGACGGCCCGGTTCGGTGGAACACGCCCGGGCTCGACGACGTCGCGCTGATCCACCTGACCGACGGGATCGACGCGGTTTCCAAATGCTCCAACGAAGCCGAGCGCGGCATGCTGCCCGAAGTGCCGACCATCTGCGTGGGCCAGCCGCACCGGCTCGATGCCACCCGCTGCCCCGATGGCAAGGCGGTTCTCTGGCTGCAGATGCCCGATGCCCCGCGCGTCATCAAGGGCGATGCGGCCGGCGAGATCGAGACGGGACCGCAATGGACCGAGGCGATCCGGGAGGCCTATGCGGACCGCATCGAGGCGATCCTGGCCAGCCACATCAAGGATTTCCGCAAGACCGTGATCGGCCGGCGCGCCTACTCGCCCGCCGATCTTCAGGCGCTGAACGTCAATCTGGTCGGCGGCGACCCCTATGGCGGCAATTGCGCGCTCGACCAGTTCTTCCTGTGGCGGCCATTCGCCGACACGGTCAATCACCGCACGGCGATCGGCAATTTGCATCACATCGGCGCCTCCACCCATCCCGGCCCCGGCCTCGGCGGCGGCTCGGGCTATCTCCTCGCCAGGAGGCTGGGCGCATGAAGCAGGACCCGCAACACGCCTTCGGGGCGGGCGAGCCGGTGCCGCGCCTGGGCGAGATCGGCCTTTACAATTTCGCGCCCTATCTGATGAACCGCATCATGGGCCGCTACAATGCCAGCCTGCGCGAGGAAATGGCCGAGTTCGGGCTGTCGACGCCGAAGATGCGGGCGCTTGCTGTTCTGTCGGTGATCGACGGCATTCAGATCAGCCAGCTTTCGGTCTATGCGGTGGTCGAGCAGTCCACGCTCAGCCGCGCGCTCGACCAGTTGATGGCCGAGGGGCTGATCCGCCGCCAGCCCGACCCCAATGACAGCCGGGTGACGCGCATCGTCATCACCGATGCGGGCCGCGCGGCCTTCGAGCGCATCTGGCCGTCCATGGCGCGCATGTACAGACGCATGTTCGCCGGCATCGCCGACGACGAGCGCGCAGCGTTCGTGGCGACGCTGCAGAAGATGCTCAGGAACATCCGCAAACACGAATTCTGACCAGCCGGCGGTGCGGCGCGCATCAGCGCGACGGCCACCGGGATCCGAAGGGAGGCACGCATATGGCCGAACGATCCTTTGCAAAGGAAGTGAAGAAGCTGAAGATGGGCGAAGGCGAGACCTTCACCTCCGAGGGCATTCTGGCGATCACCAAGGCGCTGCTCGAATGCGGCGTGGGCTATGTCGGCGGCTATCAGGGCGCGCCGATCAGCCATTTGATGGACGTGCTCGCCGACGCCGAGGAAATCCTGTCCGAACTCGGCGTGCGGTTCGAGGCCAATGCCTCCGAGGCGGCGGCCGCGGCCATGCTGGCGGCCTCGGTCCACTATCCCATCCGCGGCGCGGTCACCTTCAAGGGCTCTGTCGGCGTCAACGTCGCCTCCGACGCACTCGCCAATCTCGCTTCCTCCGGCGTCAATGGCGGCGCGCTGATCATCGTCGGCGAGGACTATGGCGAAGGCTCCTCGATCATGCAGGAGCGCAGCCATGCCTTTGCGATGAAGTCGCAGTTCTGGCTGCTCGACCCGCGCCCCAACCTGCCCTCGATCGTCACGGCGGTGGAACAGGGCTTCGATCTGTCCGAGGCCTCCAACACGCCGGTCATGCTGATGGTGCGCATCCGCTCGTGCCACGTCACCGGCAGCTTCACGGCGCGCGACAACAAGCGCCCGCCGCTGACCGTGCGCGAGGCGCTGTCCAACCCGCAGCGCGATTTCGCCCGCGTTGTGCTGCCGCCCATGTCCTACGCCCAGGAAAAGGACAAGGTGGAAAACCGCTGGCCCGCAGCCAAGGCCTATATCCGCGAACAGGGGCTCAACGAGTTCTTCGGCCCCTCGGACGGCAAGGTCGGCATCGTCATGCAGGGCGGGATGTATAACGGCGTCATCCGCGCGCTGCAGCGCCTTGGCCTTGCCGACATCCACGGCGACACGGAGATCCCGCTTTACGTTCTCAACGTCACCTACCCGCTGGTCGACGAGGAGTTTCTCGAATTCTGCGAGGGCAAGGACGCCGTGCTGGTGGTCGAGGAGGGCCAGCCCGAATTCATCGAGCAGCAGCTCGGCTCTATCCTTTATCGCGCCGGCGCCCGCACCGGCCTTTCGGGCAAGGACGTCTTTCCCATGGCCGGCGAATATACCGGCCAGGTCATGCTCGATTCCATCGAGGCCTTCTTCAAGAAGAGCGCCCCCGAATTGCTGCCGGCCCAGCGCCGGGCGCCCAACCGGCCCGACGACACCGATGTGCCCGATCTGTCAAAGACCGTGCCGATCCGGCCGCCGGGCTTTTGCACCGGCTGCCCGGAGCGGCCGATCTTCGCGGCCATGAAGCTGGTCGAAGGCGATCTGGGCAAGCACCAGATCGCCGGCGACATCGGCTGTCACCTGTTCGCCACCCTGCCGCCCTTCGAGATCGGCGGCACGACGATGGGCTACGGGCTCGGCCCGGCCTCCAACGCCGCCTTCGACGGCGGCGGCGAGAAGCGGTCGATCGCCGTGCTCGGCGATGGCGGCTTCTGGCACAACGGTCTGTCGTCCTCGATCGGCAATGCGGTCTTCAACAAGTCCGACAGCGTCACCGTGATCGTCGACAACTACTATTCGGCGGCGACCGGCGGCCAGGACGTGATGTCCTCGCGCGCCGACAATGCCACCAAGTCGACCAAGCATCCCATCGCCGAGGCCGTAAAGGGGGTCGGCGTCGAATGGGTGCGCCAGATCGACCACACCTACGATGTCGGCAAGATGCGCGACACGCTCAAGGAGGCGCTGACGACCGACTATGACGGTCCCAAGGTGATCGTCGCCTCTTCCGAGTGCATGCTCAACAAGCAGCGGCGCGAAAAGCCCAAGGTCGCCAAGGCGATCAGGGAAGGCCGGCGGGTGGAGAAACCGCGTTTCGGCGTCGACGAGGACATCTGCACCGGCGATCACGCCTGCATCCGGCTGTCCGGCTGTCCGTCCCTGTCGCTGAAGACGCTCGACGATCCGCTGCGCGACGATCCGATCGCGGCGATCGACGAAAGCTGCGTTGGCTGCGGCAATTGCGGCGAGGTGGCCGATGCGGCCGTGCTGTGCCCGTCCTTTTACCGTGCCGATGTGGTGCACAACCCGCCCGCCTTCGAAAGGGCGATGTCGAAAGTCGCCGGGCGCATCATCGGCTGGCTGCAGCAGCGCCGCGCGCGCGCCCGCCTTGAATTCTCCGGGGCCGGATCATGAACGTCGTCCATTCCGACTTCACCCCGAAAAGCCGTGACGCGCGCGTCGACAAGATCATCAAGCTGGCGATCATGGCGGTCGGCGGTCAGGGCGGCGGCGTTCTGACCAACTGGATCGAGGAGGTCGCGCGCAACAATGGCTATGCGGCCCAGGCGACCTCGGTCGCCGGCGTCGCCCAGCGCACCGGCGCGACGATCTATTATATCGAGATGGCGCCCGACACCGGCCGGCAGCCGGTGTTCTCGCTCATGCCGGCGGCCGGCGATGTCGACATCCTGCTCGCCGCCGAGATGATGGAGGCCGGCCGCGCCATCCAGCGCGGCTTCGTCACGCCCGACCGCACCACGCTGATCGCCTCCTCGCACCGCGCATTGGCGGTTTCCGAGAAGATGGTGCCCGGCGACGGCATCGCCAATTCCGAAGAGGTCAAGGCCGCCGCCGAGATCGCCGCCCAGCGCTTCATCGTCTTCGACATGAACAAGATGGCCGTCGACGCCGGCTCGGTGATCTCGGCGAGCCTTTTCGGCGCGCTCGCAGGCTCGGCTACCCTGCCCTTCACGCGCGAACAGTTCGAAGCGGCGATCAGGGCCGGCGGCCGCGGCGTCGACGCGAGCCTGCGCGCCTTCGCCGCCGCCTTCGAGGCGACTCAGGCCGGCGCGGAACAGCCGACCCAAGCGCCCGAACCCGCCCACAAACCGCTCGCCATCACCGGGCCGGACGCGCTGATCGACCGCTGGAACGCGCTGACCGCGCGCATCGATGCCTACCCCGCGCCGGTGCGCGACATGGCCCGGCGGGGCCTTCGCGTCGTCGTCGACTTCCAGGATATCGACTATGGCGAGGATTATCTTGGCCGGCTCGACGCCATTCTCGCCGTCGACCGCGCGGACAAGGAGTACGCGCTGACCGAACAGGCCGCCAAATACGTCGCCAAGGCAATGGCCTATGACGATGTCATCCGCGTCGCCGACCTGAAGACGCGCGCCAGCCGGTTCGAACGCATCCATGACGAGATGCACACGCCGGACGAGGCCCGGCTGATGCTGACGGAGTTCATGCATCCGCGCGCCGAGGAGATCGTCGGCATGTTCCCGGCGCGCATCGGTCGCAGGATCGAGGCGGACGCCAGGTGGATGAGGCGCATCGACCGGCTGTTCAACAAGGGGCGCCGCGTACGCACCGACCGGCTGACCGGATTCGTGCCGCTCTATGTCCTGGGCGGTCTGAAGGGCTGGCGCCGGCGCACGCTGCGCCACGCCTATGAGGTCGAGCATCTGGAGCGCTGGCTGGCCACGGCGATGGACTATCTGAAGACCGACTACGACCTTGCCGTCGAGGTGCTGCGCACCCGCCGTCTGATCAAGGGCTATTCGGACACCCATGCGCGCGGGCTGAGCAAGTTCGACCGCGTCATCGGCGCGATCGCGCTCCTGGCCGGCCGCGACGACGCGGCCGAGTGGGCCGCCCGGCTGCGCGAGGCCGCCCTCAAGGACGAGGAAGGCAAGATGCTCGACGGCGCCATCGAGACGGTTCGCAGCTTCGTGCCGGAAAAGGCCGAGATGGCCTGAGGGCGCCGTCCCCCTTCGTCATCCTCGGGCGTGCCGGGGATGACGAACGGGGCAAAAACCCGCCCTTACCGCGTCTGTTTGGAAAGGCTCGAAAAGGCCACGGCGGCGACCACGATCCCGCCGACGAGGATCTCGCGCACATAGGAATCGACGGCCATCTGCGTCAGGCCATTGTCGAGAATGCCCAGGATCAACACGCCCACCAGCGTTGCCAGCACGCGCGGTTCGCCCTCCTCGCTCATCGTCATGCCCACGAACACCGCCGCGATCGCATCGAGCATCAGCCCGGACCCTTGCGTCGGATTGGCCGAGGCGACACGGCTGGCATACATAAGCCCGGCGATCGCCGCGCCCAGCCCGGTCAGCGCGAACGCGCTCATGCGCAGCCGCTTGACCTTGACGCCGGCCAGCTTGGCCGCCTCGCGATTGCCGCCGATCGCATAGAGCCGGCGGCCGTAGATCGTCTGTTCGAGCACGAACCAGACGATGAACAGCACGATCAGCGCGATCACCGTCAGCCAGGGCAGGCTGAGCCCGGCAAGGCCGACCGGCTCCAGTGAAATCCCCGACCGGGCAAAGCCGCTGAAGGCCGAGGGGATGTCCCGGCCGAAAATCGTCCGGCCGTCGCTGACCACGAACGCCACACCCGACAGGATGGTCAGCGTGCCGAGCGTTGCAACGAACGGCAGGATGCCGATGATCGAGACCAGAAACCCGTTGGCGAGCCCGCCCACAAGGCCGACCGCGAGCGCCGCCGCAACGCCCGCCCAGACCGGAAAGCCTTGCGCGAACAGCACCGCCGCCACCACGCCGGCCAGCGAGGCCATCGAGCCGACCGACAGGTCGAAATCGCCCATCACCATGACGATGGTCATGGTGAAGGCGACCACCGCCAGCATGGAAATCTGCTGGGAGACGTTGATCAGGTTGCGCGGCGTCACAAAGGTGTCGGGCAACTGCCAGGCGAAAAAGCCGATGATCGCGAAAAAGCCGATCAGCGTGCCATAGCGCCTGAAGAGCGTGATCACGGCCATCGTGTCCTCACGCTGCCGCATGACCGCCATGGGCCTCGTCATAGAACCGGCCAAGCAGGTCCGCCGAGGTCAGCCCATCGGTCGCGACGATCTCGCTCTGCCGGCCGTCCAGCAGGATCAAGATGCGATCGCACAGCCCGATCAGCTCGGTCAGTTCCGACGAGGTCAGCACCACGGAACAGCCCTGCCCGCTCAACTCGCGGATGAGCGTATAGATGTCGAACTTGGCGCCCACATCGACGCCGCGCGTCGGCTCGTCGAGCAGCAGCAGGCGCGGCGCGGCGCCGACGGCGCGGGCGAACACGACCTTTTGCTGGTTGCCGCCCGAGAGCTGGTAGACCGGCTGGGCGAGCCCGTCCGATTTCAGCCGCACAACGCCGCCCATCTCCGCGGTCAGCGCCCGCTCCCGCCGGCGATGGGCGATGGTGCCGGCGCGGCTCAGCGCGGTCAGATGCGGCAGGACGACATTGTCGGTGATCGGCCGGGCCAGCATCAGCCCCTCGCGACGGCGCTCGCGCGGCACATAGGCCACGCCATGCGTCCAGGGATCGCTCGGATCGGCAAGGCCGGGCGCCGAGGCGATCTCGACGCGGCCCGACCGGCGTGTGCCGAGCCCGAGCAGCATCTGCAGAAGTTCGCTCTGACCGGCATTGGCGAGCCCGCCAATGCCCAGGATCTCGCCCTCGCGAAGCGCGAAATCGATGCCGCAGAGCACCTCGGTCGAAACATCGTCGACCCGGCAGACGACGCGCTCGCCGACCGGCGTCGTGCGCGGCGGAAAGGCGTCGGCGACGTCGCGGCCGGTCATGAAGCGGATGATCTGGTCCTTGCCGGTTTCCGAAACCGGCTTCGTCGCCACGTGCCTGCCGTCGCGATAGACGGTGACCGTGTCGCAGATCGCCATCACCTCGTTCATGCGGTGCGAAACGTAGAGCACCGAGGCGCCTTCGCTTTTAAGCGTCTCGATGACGGCGAAAAGCTTGTCGCACTCATCACCGGTCAGCGACGCGGTCGGTTCGTCCATCACGAACAGCCGCGCGCCCTCGCCGGTCGCCGACAGCGCCCCGGCGATCGACACCAGCATCTGGTCGCCGGCGCTCAGCCGGCCGATCTTCGTGCGCGGATCGATATGGCCGACGCCCAGCCGGTCGAGCGCGGCGTGCGCCTGCGCGTTGAGCGCGGGCCAGTCGACCGCGACGCCAAACCGGCGCGGACAGGGCTTGCCCATGGCCATGTTCTCGGCGACCGAAAGATGAGCGACGACATTGAGCTCCTGGTGGATGAAGCGGAAGCCGAGGTCGAAGGCGTCCTGCGCGCCGCGCAGCGCAACCGGCCGGCCATCGACCGTCATCTCCATCGTGTCGGGCGCGACGACGCCGGCCAGGATCTTGATCAGCGTCGACTTGCCCGCCCCGTTCTCGCCCATCAGGGCATGCACCTCGCCGCGCGCCACCGTCAGCGACGCGCCCTTGAGCGCGCGGGTGCGGCCATAGGTCTTGGAGACGTTGTCGATCGCAAGAAGGCTCATCGCGTCGCTCGGGCGCAGGCATGCGGGCCGGCGGCGGACCGGCCCGCACCGTCAGTCACTGCTCGTCGACATTGGCGGCGGTGATCAGCTTGGTGGGCACATAGATCACCGACTGGCGCAGTTCCTCGCCATTGACGAGCCGCTCGACCGCGTCGGCCGCGCGCGCGCCGATGCCCACGAAGTCCTGCGCCATGGAGGCTTCGAAATTGCCGCCCGCGGCGATGGCGTCGCGCGCCTGCGGATTGGCGTCCATGCCCACGATGACGATGCCCTCATCGGCGCGGCCGGCATCCTCGATGGCCTGCAGCGCGCCCAGCGCCGGCTGGTCCCAGGCGGCCCAGACCGCATCGATCGAGCCCGCTTCGGGATTGGCGGCGAGCAGCGCCTCCATCCGGGCGCGGCTGTCGGCGATGCCGCCATCCTGCACGTCGGGCGTGATGCGGTCGATCACCTCGATGTCCGGATGATTGGCAAAGACAGCATCGGCGATCACCCCGCGTATCTGCACCGGCGGAAACGCGTCGAAGACGAACATGACGACACGCCCCTCGCCGCCGATGCGGTTGGCGACATAGACCGCCGTCTCGGCGGCCATGGCATAGCCGTTCGAGGTGACGTTGGTGGCGAGCAGCGGATGGCTGCCCGCATCCATGCCGACCACCGGAATGCCGGCATCGGCCGCGCTCTGCAGCCCCGCCTCTACCTGGGCGGGGTCGACATTGATGACGATGGCATCGACACTTTGCGTCACCGCATCCTCGATGCGGCTGATCACGGCCGCGACATCGCCGGCGGTATCGACCACATTGACGTCCCAGCCCTTTGCCTCGGCCTCGGCGGTGAAGCCGTCGACATAGAACTGCGTGCCCGGCTGGGCCAGATAGGGCGTGATCACGGCGACGCTCTGCGCCAGCGCCGGTCCGGCCATGGCGAACGCCAGCGCCAATGCGCCGGCGGCCATCGTTGCGATTGGTCTGAACATTTTCGTCCTCCCTCGACATGCGTTTCAGATGCGTGTGATAGGCGCCGACGGGGCAAAATCCTACCGCAATGTGCGCCCATGCGGCACCGCCCGGCCCGAACCGTGGCCGAAAGCGGTGCTTTCGTGCAGGATACGGACAGAGCGGGCGTGATCGGCCAGCACCGGGGTCACCGCCGGTTGTTGTTGAAATAGGCGCGCTTATAGCGGGCGAAGCGCTCGTCGTAATACGGCGCCATCGCCGGATCGGGTTCGTAGACACGGTCGATGGAGACCAGCGCGTCGAACGCCTCCGCCAGCGAGGTGTGAAGGCCCGCCGCAACGCTGGCGATTCCGGCCGCGCCCAGAACGCCCGGATCGGTCACCGCCACGCGCTCCAGCCGCACGCCGAGCACGTCGGCGCGGATCTGGTTCCACACATCGGAGCGGAACCCGCCGCCCCCGCTGCGCACCGATTGCGGGGCCTGCACGGCCGATTGCCGCAGCGTGTCGAGCAGCCAGCGCGCCGAATGGGCGACACCCTCATAGACCGCCCGCGCCAGCTCCGGCGCGCCGGCGCTGGCATCGAGTTCAAGGAACATGCCGCGCGCATCGGCATCCCAGATCGGGGCGCGCTCGCCCTGAAGGTGCGGCACGAACAGCGGCACATGCGCTCTGGCCCCGGCCCTTGCGGCCAGATCGGCCATGGCGTCGGGCGCAATGCCCATCAGCCGGCAGAACCAGTCCTTGGAGGCGCCGCCCGACTGCGTGGGCCCGACATGGAGCCTGATTCCCTCGCATCGTGGAAAGGCGATCACGCCCGGCGTCGGCGCGACATCGTCCGAAACGATGCCGACGATCTCGCTGGTGCCCGACAGGTAATAGGCCTGGCCGGGCGCGGTGACCCCGACGCCCAGCATGCCGCTCCACGCATCCATCGTGCCGATGGCCACCTTGAGCCCCGCGCCGGGAAGGCCCTGCCGGACTTCTCCGGCAATCGCCGTCATCGGCGCGATCGGCACGAGCCGCTCGGCCGCCCCATCGACGAGCGACAAGAGCGGGGCGACATGGCAAAGGCCAGGATCGATCAGCCCGACATTGGAGATCGGATCGGTGAGCCGTGCGCCGGTCAACCGGCCGATGCAGAAGTCCTTGGGCAGCAAAACCTTGTCCGTGCGCGCCCAGATGTCGGGGGCATGCCTTGCCATATGCGCCATGCGGCTCAGGCAGTGGCTGGCATCGACCGGCAGCGGTGCGCCCCACCAGGCGAGCTTGTCGGCCTCGGCGATCCGCCCATCCAGTTCGGCCGCCTCCGCCGCCGCGCGCCCGTCCTGCCAGACGATCGCCGGCGCCAGCGCCCGCCCTTCGGCATCGACGAAGACATGGGTGTTGACCTGCGAGGAAAGACCCAGCGCGTGCACGCGCGCCAGATCGACATTGGCCTGGAATTGCGACAGCGCCGCCAGCACATGGCGCATCCAGTCCTCGGGGTCCTGCTCGACGCGCCCGCCCTGCTGCCGTGTAATCGGATATTGGCCGACATAGCGGTCGACGATGGCGCCATCGGCATCGAAGACGGCCGCCTTCACCGCCGTGGTGCCGACATCCATGCCGATCAGATAGCCGTCGTCCATCGCGCTCCCCCTTGTGGCGCCGGAGGGTTATCGGCGCGCCGCATCCGCTTCAAGGCAGGTCGGCATCTTTGCCGCACAATCCGGACAATGCGGACGGCCGACCCGCTCAGCCCTGCCGGCGCAGCGTCGTCGAGGGCGCCTCGCCATAGCGCTCGCGATAATAGCGCGAGAACCGGCCCATATGCCCGAAGCCGCAGGCCCGCGCGACCGTGGCGACGGGCGCCTGGCCCGCCTTGAGCAGGTGCCGCGCCCTTTGCAGCCGCGCATCGAGCACATAGTGCATCGGCGTCTTGCCAAGGAAGCGCCTGAAGCCTTCATAGACCGCCCGCTCGCTGACCCCGGCAATGGCAGCCAGCCGGCCGACCGTGATCTCCCCGTCCAGATGGGCGCCGATATGCGCCCGGCAGCGCTTGATATGCGCAGGCAGGATGCACGCCTCCTCGCGCGCGATCCGGCCCGTGCCGCAGGTCAGGAAGTCGCCGATCAGCGCGTCGATCACCGCGCCCGAAAGCGTCGTCGCATCGCCCTGGGACCGCTGGCCGTCGACCGAGCGCTCGAACTCGGCCAGCAACAGGCCCATCAACTGCCGCACGCGCCAGCCCGAAGCGCTCGCAAGGTCGAGTTCGGGATGGAAAAGCGGCCAGCTTTCGTCGTCTTCGCCGCCACCCGTCGCCATCCGCCAACGCGCCATCAGCGCCGCCTTGTCGATCTTGAGCATGATCTGCGTGGTGCCGGGCAACCAGTGCGACCGGATCCGCCGGCCCGGCGAGATGACGATGCCCCGCCCCGCCCCCGAGCCGTACCGGCCCGAGCCTATGGCGATCTCGGTGCGCCCGGTCAGCGGCATCTCGACCATGTAGAAATTCTCGAAATCGCCCGGATCGATCCGCACGCCGGCGCCGTAGCGCAGCACGTTGAAGCTGCCTTCGGGCACCGCCATCGCCGCGTGGAAGAAGTCGAACCGGCCGGCGCCCGAAACCGGGCGCAGATCGTGCCGCTTGTAGCGCGCGGTCATCGCCCGGCGCGCATGGGCCTCGTCGCGCGTGGCGATGGCGGCAATGCCCGCGCGCGCCGCTTCCAGTCGGCGCACGATATCGATGCCGTCGCTGTCCAAGGCCACGACCAGGGCTGCCTCCCGAAGGCCGGTTGCGATCGGCCCAATATGAAGCCGCGCGCGGCCAAGTCAAACGGGCCAAGTCGAACAGGCCAGGCCGAGCAAGCCAGTCCGAACCGGCCAGTTCACAAGCGCAAGGGCATTCCCGGGCCGGCCCGATCAGGGATAGAAGACAACCGTCCGGCTGCCATTGATGAACACCCGGTCCTCGGCATGCAGGCGAATGGCGCGCGAGAGCACCCGCGCCTCTACGTCGCGCCCGCGTGCGACCAGGTCGGACGGATCGGACGTATGGCTGACGCGCACCGTGTCCTGTTCGATGATCGGTCCCTCGTCCAGATCGGGCGTGACATAATGGGCCGTCGCGCCGATATGCTTGACGCCGCGGTCCCAGGCCCGGTGATAGGGCTTGGCGCCCTTGAAGGCCGGCAGGAAGGAATGGTGTATGTTGATGATCCGCCCGAAATGCCGGCCACTGAAGCCGTCCGACAGGATCTGCATGTAGCGCGCCAGCACGATCAGTTCGGCGCCGGTGTCGTCCATGATCGCCTGCAGCCGGTCTTCCTGCTCGAGCTTGTTGTCGCGGGTGACCGGCAGCAGGTGGAACGGTATGCCGCGCCGCTCGCTGTCGGCCTGCGAATCGGGATGGTTCGAGACCACCGCCTTGATGTCGATGGGCAACTCGCCCATGCGTGCGCGGTAGAAGATGTCCTGCAGGCAGTGGTCGAATTTCGACACCATCACGATCGTCGGCACGGGCCGGTCCTTGTCGGCGACGTTCACCTCGGCGGCGA
Source organism: Roseitalea sp. MMSF_3546 (assembly GCF_030732865.1). Taxonomy (GTDB): domain Bacteria; phylum Pseudomonadota; class Alphaproteobacteria; order Rhizobiales; family Rhizobiaceae; genus Roseitalea. The sequence continues at coordinate 6,525 of NZ_JASHKB010000012.1, read as the reverse complement.
ACTCGGCGGCGAAGGTTTCAAGGAAGGCATCGAGCCTGGATCGGTCATCGGTCCGCGTCGCCACGCACTCGATGCGCATGAAGAACCGCCCCTCGCCCGACTCGCGGTCCGTGCCCGGCTCGGGCTCGTAGAACTGCGAACTCTCCAGGATGTTGTAGCCGAGCGAACTCAGCCCGGTGGAGATGCCGGCGACGATGCCCAGGCGGTCCCGGCAGATGATCTTGATGATGAGCGACATGGATGGCGAATTTCGATCTGAAGGCGTCGGTGCGCGTGCCGCTTAGCGCAGTTCGGCTGAAGTTGGAACACGCCAGCGCGCTCAGATCGCGCCGGTGATCGCGACCGTCAGCGCGCCCTGCGGATCGGCCATGGAATCGAGTATGTTGAAATGGTGCCGGTCCGGCTCCTCGATCTCGGCGACGCGCATGCCGAGCCCCGTCCAGATATTGGCCATCAGCCGGCTCTGCCGGATGAACTCGTTGCGCTCGCCGGCGCCGACCCAGGTGACGAGCTCGGCCGAACCGGCCGGCCGCTTGAGCGCCGGGCTCAGGGCGGCGGCGGTCTCGGCGGTCAGGCGCAGATCGTCATTGAGCTTCGTGTTCAGCAGCGGGCGCAGATCGTGCAGGCCCGAGATCGAGACGACCCGCACGATGCGATCCACAACGGCGGGCGACAGCGGCGTGTCCTCGCAGATCATCGAGGTGGCCAGATGTCCACCGGCAGAATGACCCGCAAGGCGGATCGGCCCGGCGACCATGCCCGCCGCCGTCTCGATGGCCGCGCCGATGGCGCGAACGATCTCGCCGATCCCCGCATCGGGGCATAGCGGATAGGACGGCACCGCCACCGCCCAGCCCTGCGCGCGTGCGCCGCCGGCCAGATGCGACCAGTAGGACTTGTCAAGCTTCACCCAGAACCCGCCATGGACGAAAACGACAAGGCCTTTGGGCTCGCCCTGGGGGCGAAAGAGGTCGAGCACATGGCGTTCGCCGGCGCCATAGGCGATGTCGCGTTCGCCGCCATGGACCGCGCGGAATGCCTCAGCCGGGCCGACCCAGCGTGCCGGCCATTGATCGCCGGCCGGGATGTTCGGCCCGTTGGCATAGGCATCGTCCCAGTCCGAAATGGCATGAAAGATCATGGCCCTGCCTCGCGTCACGCTTTGCGCAGGGCGAGCGCCACGCCCTGCCCCACGCCCACGCACATGGTGCACAGCGCGTTGGCGTGATCCCGAAGGCGCATTTCGAGCGCCGCCGTGCCGACCAGCCGTGCCCCGCTCATGCCCAGCGGATGGCCGAGCGCGATCGCCCCGCCATTGGGATTGACGTGCCCGGCATTGGGATCGATGCCGAGCCCGCGCAGCACCGCGATCGCCTGACTGGCAAAGGCTTCGTTCAACTCGACGAGCTCGAAATCGGCCGGCGTCACGCCGAGCCGCGCGCACAGTCTCTCGGTCGCCGGCACCGGCCCGACCCCCATCACCGCCGGCTCGACGCCGGCGCTTGCACTGCCGGCGATCTCGGCCAGCGGCTCCAGCCCGTGGCGCTCGACCGCCGCTTCGGAGGCGATCAGCAGCGCCGCCGCCCCGTCATTGACCCCCGAGGCGTTGCCGGCGGTCACCGTGCCGTCGTCGCGAAACGGCGTGGGCAGCTTGGCGAGCTTTTCGAGCGAGGTCTGGCGCGGATGCTCATCGGTGTCGACCGTGACCGGCGGGCCCTTGCGCTGGGCGATCTCGACCGGGGCGATCTCCCGGGCCAGGCGGCCCGAGGCGATGGCAGCGGCCGCGCGCTCCTGGCTTGCCAGCGCGAACCGGTCCTGGTCCTGACGGGTCACACCATGGGCTTCGGCGACGTTCTCGCCGGTCTCGGGCATGGAATCGATGCCGTATTGCGCCTTGATGACCGGGTTGACGAAGCGCCAGCCGATGGTGGTGTCGAAGATTTCGGCCTGCCGCGAAAAGGCGGTCTCGGCCTTGCCCATCACGAATGGCGCGCGCGACATGCTCTCGACGCCGCCGGCGATGACCAGATCCGCCTCGCCGCAGCGGATCGCCCGCGCCGCCGCCGCCACCGCGTCCATGCCCGAACCGCACAGGCGGTTGACGGTCAGGGCCGGCACGGTGACCGGCAGTTCCGACAGCAGCACCGCCATGCGCGCGACGTTGCGGTTGTCCTCGCCGGCCTGGTTGGCGCAGCCCAGGATCACCTCGTCGGTCGCGGCCCAGTCGAGCGACGGCCGGCGCGCCATCAGCGCCCGGATCGGATGGGCGGCCAGATCGTCGGCGCGCACCGCGGACAGCGCCCCGCCATAGCGGCCGATCGGCGTGCGGATATAGTCGCAGACATAGGCGCGGGGCATGCCTTACTCCTTCGACAGGACGGCCGTGGCCTCGATCTCGACCAGCGCCTCGTCCTCGACGAGCGCGCTGACGACGACCATGGTCATCGCCGGAAAATGCTTGCCCAGCACGCGGCGATAGGCCTGGCCGACCTCCTTTTGCCGGGCGACATACTCGCGCTTGTCGGTGACATACCAGGTCAGCCGCACGATATCCTCCACGCGCCCGCCGGCCGCCTCGACCACCGCGCGGATGTTGCGCAGCGCCTGTTCCATCTGGCCGACGAAGTCATGGGCCTCGAAACGCTGTTCGGCGGTCCAGCCGATCTGTCCGCCGATGAACAGCCGGCCATCCTCGGTCAGCATGCCGTTGGCATAGCCCTTTGCCGGTGCCCATCCCTGTGGCTGGATGATCCGATGACCCATCTAGTTCTCTCCGATTTCCCTGTTGATTGCCGCGCGCAACCGGTCCGGCCACCGTTCGGGCCGGCCATTGGCGTTGACATTGACCAGTGTCGAACTGGCGGTGAAGCGGGTTTGCTCCCCGCATGTCGCGGTGAACGCCAGATCCGCGCTCGCCCCGCCGATGCGAGTGCATTCAAGCGTGATGACCAGATGGTCGCCATGCCGGCTGGGCGCGGTAAAGGTCGCCTGGATCTGCGCGGTCGGTACGCCGCCATCGGGATGCATGCCCTCGAACGGGGCGTCGAGCCGGTCGCAGAACCAGGCCTCGACGACATCGTTGATCATCTCGAAATAGCGCGGATAGAAGACGATCCCGGCGGGATCGCAGTGCTTGAACAGCACCTTCTGCGCAAAGCGGTAACTCATTTTCATACACCCAAATAGCGGTCGGTCAGATCGTCGGTGAGCGCGTCCATCGCCCCGCTCCACACCTGCTCGCCGCGCTGCACGATCACGGCGCGGTCGGCGACCGCGCGCAGTTCCTTGAGCGACTTGTCGACGACGAGGATCGCCAGCGCCGTCTCGGCCTTCAGCCGCGACACCGCGGCCCAGATCTCCTGACGCACGATCGGCGCCAACCCCTCGGTCGCCTCGTCAAGGATCAGCAGGCGCGGATTGGTCATCAGCGCGCGACCGATGGCGAGCATCTGCTGCTCGCCGCCCGACAGCGAAGCGGCCGACTGGTGCCGGCGTTCGGCAAGGCGCGGAAACAGCCCGGACACGGTGTCGAAGGTCCAGTGGCCCGACCGGGCGGCGGCAAGAAGGTTCTCGGCGACCGTCAGATTGGCAAAGCAGCGCCGCCCCTCGGGCACCAGTCCGATGCCCAGTTGCGCCGCCCGGTGCGAGGGCATGCGGTTGAGCACCTGCCCGTCGAATGCGATCGTGCCCGACTGCACCGGCAGCATGCGGCAGATGCAGCGGATCGTCGTCGTCTTGCCCATGCCGTTGCGGCCCATCAGCGCGACCACCTCGCCGGGCGCAACGGTCAGGCTGACGCCGAACAGCGCCTGGCTCGCGCCATAGGACGCGGTGATCTCCTCGACGTTCAGAAGGCTCACGCGGCGTCCTCCTCGCCAAGATAGGCGCGGCGCACTTCCGGATGGGCGCGGATCTCATCGACCGTGCCCGAGGCGATGATCTGGCCATAGTCGAGAACCGAGATCCTGTCGGCGAGCGCGAAGACCGCGTCCATGTCGTGCTCGACCAGCAGGATCGGCGCCTCGTGGCGCAGCCCGTCGAGCAGGCCGGTCATCTCGGCGACGCCGTCCGCGCCCATCCCGGCCATGGGCTCGTCGAGCAGGAACGCCTTGGGGCGCAGCGCCAGCGCCATGGCCAGCTCCAGCCGGCGGCGCTCGCCATGGGCGAGATCGGAGGCGCGCACCGCCTCGCGGCCGCCAAGATGGGCGCGCTCGATCTGCAATCGGGCGGCCTCGGTCACCGCCCGGTCGGACAGCGCGCCGCGCAGGAAGTGAAAGCTGGTGCCGCGCGCGCCCTGCACGGCGAGGACGACGTTCTGCAGCACCGTGAACTCGGCGATGACGGCCGAGATCTGGAAGCTGCGGCCAAGACCCATGCGCGCCCGCTCGACGGTATCGAGCGCAGCAACATCGCGGCCCAGGAACTCGATCCGCCCCGAATCGGGCCTCAGATTCCCGGCGATCTGCTTGATCAGCGTGGACTTTCCGGCCCCGTTCGGGCCGATCAGCGCGTGGATTTCGCCAAGCCGCAGATCGAGCGAGACCCGGTCGCAGGCGCGCAGCGCGCCGAACGCCTTGGAGACGTTGTCGACCTTCAGGATCGTCTCAGTCATGGGCGACCTCCCGGCCGGCCAGCGTGCCGATGATGCCGCCGCGCGCGAACAGCACGACCAGCAGGAGCAGGGCACCGACGAAGACCAGCCAGTAGTCGGACACACCGCCCAGGAAATGCTCGAGCGCGATGAACAGCGCCGCGCCGGCCACCGGGCCGTAGAGCCGGCCGACGCCGCCCAGGATGATGAAGATCATGATCTCGCCGCTGGTCTGCCAGGACAGCATGGAAGGGCTGACGAAGCGGTTCAGGTCTGCGAACAGCGCGCCGGCGAGCCCGGTGATCATGCCCGAGATGACGAAGGCGGTCAGGCGCAGCCTGAACGGCCTGATCCCCACGGTCTGCACGCGCTCGGCGTTCTGGCGCGCCGCGTTCAGCGCCAGGCCGAAGGGCGAGCGGCCGAAACGGTGCGAGAACCACAGCGCCAGACCCAGGATCACATAGCAAAGCGCGAAGAACTGGATCGGATCGAGCGTGTTCAGGCCCGGAAACTCGTTGCGCACATAGATGACCAGCCCGTCCTCGCCGCCATAGGCCGGCCAGGAAATGGCGAAGAAGAACAGCATCTGGCCGAAGGCCAGCGTGATCATGATGAAATAGACGCCCGACGTGCGCAGGCTCAGCGCGCCGATCACCAGCGCCGCCAGCCCGGCGACGATGACCGCCACCAGCCAGATCACCGGCATGAACTTGGTGCCCTCGATGATGAAGGGCGCGCTCATCAGCGGCGTGAAGGTCTGCGCGTGATGGGCAAGGATCCCTGCCGCATAGCCGCCAAGGCCGAAATAGGCCGCATGGCCGAAGCTGATCAGCCCGCCATGGCCGAGCGCGATATTGAGCCCCACGCCCGCCAGCGCGAGGATCACGGCCTTGGTGGTCAGCGTGATGATGAAGGGCTCGCCGGCCAGATGCGCCCAGACCGGCACGGCGACAAGGCCCAGCGCGATCGCCGCGTTCAGAAGCGTTTCGCGGCCCATGTCAGCGCACCCCGTAAAGGCCGGAGGGGCGCACCACCAGCACGGCGGCCATCAGGATGTAGATCAGCATGGAGGCAAGCGCCGAGCCGACCGCATTGGCATCCGAGGCGGTCATGACCAGGCCGAAGGCCTGCGGCAGCAGAAAGCCGCCCAGCGTGTCGGTGAGCCCGACCAGGATCGCGCCGATCAGCGCCCCCTTGATCGAGCCGATGCCGCCGATGACGATGACCACGAAGGCCAGGATCAGCACGGGCTCGCCCATGCCCACCTCGACCGACTGGATGGCGCCGACCAGCGCCCCGGCGAAGCCGGCCAGCGCCGCGCCCAGCGCGAAGACGATCGTGTAAAGCCGGGTGATGTCGACGCCGAGCGCGGCGATCATCTCGCGGTCGCTCTCGCCGGCACGGATCTGGATGCCGAGCCGGGTGCGCGCGATCAGCACGAACAGGAAGGCCGCCACCGCCAGCCCGATGCCGATGAGCACGAGCCGGTAGAACGGATATTCGATCCCGCCGGGCAGCGTGACCGGCCCGGACAGCCAGTCCGGCAGGTCGAGATAGAGCGGGAACGAGCCGAAGACGTAGCGTGTGCCTTCCGAAAAGATCAGGATCAGCGCGAAGGTCGCGAGCACCTGGTCGAGATGGTCGCGGTCATAAAGGCGGCGAATGACAGCCATTTCGACGAGGGCGCCCGCCGCCGCGGCCGCCGCAAGGCTCGCCGCCAGCGCCAGCAGGAACGAGCCGGTCTGCGCCGCCACCCAGGCGGCGGCGAACGCGCCGATCATGTACAGCGAGCCATGGGCGAGATTGATCAGTCCCATCACGCCGAAGACCAGCGTCAGCCCGGCGGCCATCAGGAACAGCATGACGCCGAACTGAAGGCCGTTGAGCACCTGTTCGATCAGGAGAATCGACGACATGGGGCGGCTCGGTTGCGG
>NZ_JASHKB010000011.1 GCF_030732865.1 Roseitalea sp. MMSF_3546 | reverse complement strand
AGTGGCTGACCCATCCATACCGGCCTCCTGATCCCGGCACAGAGCCTGAATCAGAAAACCAGCCCCGTGGGAATCCCTTTCGATTCAAAACGCTCGAAATCCGCTCTAATGTGCGATTTTCCGCTGTCGGAGAACTATTTCGCCTGGGCCGCCTTCAATCGCGGCTACGAGCCCGCCGGCAACGGGCCGTTGCCGCCCTATCTTCAGCCGGACCGCTTCGAGGCGCTGCGCGCGAACGCGCACAAGTCGCGCATCCACAACCGCTCGCTGACCGACTTCCTGCGCGACCAGCCCGCCGCCTCCAAGGACTGCTATGTGCTGCTCGACGCCCAGGACTGGATGACCGACCGCCAGCTCGATGACCTGTGGGCGCAGATCACGCGTACGGCGCGGCCCGGCGCGCGGGTGATCTTCCGCACGGCGGGCATCGAGACGATCCTGCCCGGCCGGGTCTCGACCAGCCTGCTGCGGCGCTGGGATTATCACGCCGAGCGTTCGGCCGACCTGCACCGCAAGGACCGCTCGGCGATCTATGGCGGTTTCCATCTCTATACGATGGCGGAATAGGCGGTGACCGGAAGCACCCCCCTCTGTCGGCTTCGCCGACATCTCCCCCACAAGGGGGGAGCGCGGAGTCGAAAGCGCCCGGCGAACACCAGGATTGGAGCCGACCGGACGGCAAGGCACAAGCCCGGCTTCCCTTTCCCCCCTTGTGGGGGAGATGTCCCGCAGGGACACAAGGGGGTGTCACGCATCGGCAAGGTCGGAATCCGCCAATGACCGAAACCGCCGAAACGCAATCCCACTCGCGGCTGATGGATGCGGTCTACCGCAACCAGCGCCACATCTATGATCTGACGCGCAAATACTATCTGCTCGGCCGGGATCACATGCTCGGCCAGCTCGACGTGCCCGAGGACGGCAGCGTGCTCGAAGTGGCGTGCGGCACCGGCCGGAACCTGGCGCTGGCCGCCCGCCTCTACCCTCATGCCCGGCTCTACGGTTTCGACATCTCGGCCCAGATGCTCAAATCGGCGCAGGCGACCATGGCGCGCAAGGGGCTCGAGAACCGCGTGGCGCTGGCCGAGGGCGATGCGACCGACTTCGATCCGGCCGCCCTGTTCGGCGTGCGCAATTTCGACCGCGTCTTCATCTCCTATTCGGTGTCGATGATCCCGGTCTGGAAGGAAGCGGTCGCCCACGCCATGGAGGTGGTGGCGCCCGGGGGCGAACTGCACGTGGTCGATTTCGGCCAGCAGGCACGCCTGCCAAGCTGGTTCGGCAACGCGCTGCATGGCTGGCTCGCCAGATTCCACGTCACCCCGCGCGCCGATCTCGAGACGGTGATGGGCGAGACCGCGCGGGACGTCGGCGGTTCACTCGCCTTCACCTCGCTTTATCGCGACTATGCGCGCTACGGAGTGATTCGCCTGCCCGCCGAGTGATCGCTCATCGGCGCGCGCGGGCGCCCTACAACCCCGACCCGACTGTTTCCACCTCGGGCTGGCGGGCGCCGCCGCCATGGATCTCCAGCCATTCGCGGTCGATATCGGGCAGGTCCTTGTCGTCGATGGCCGCCTCGAAGCTCTGCAGGCGCTTGTAGATCGACAACAGCTCGACGATCGTCGTCCAGGAATTGACGAGGTACTGGAACGAATTGGAGACCTGATTGAAGGCGGTCAGGATCTGCTGGAGGATGCCGAAGGTAAAGCCTACCGCCGCGCCGGCGATGATCGTCGGAATGAGCAGGATATAGACGAAAATGTTATCCGCCTGTAGATACATGAACCGGAACACATTGAAATACATGTATTCCAGATAAAGCCGGAAGTAATTGCGGCGCACATTGCCGAACAGTTCGCGCACCGTCATCGGCTGGGCGCGTTCGGGGCGGTCCTCGCCATAGACCAGCTCCTTGCGATAGGCCGCCTCGACGCGCTGGTTCTTGAACTCAAGGCCCGGCAGGCGGATGCCGGCAAGCGCCAATATGCCGGTGCCGAACACCGACCAGACGATCGCCGCGGTAAAAAGCGGGGCCGGGATCTCGCCGACGATCGGCAGTTCGGTCACATATTGCGACAGCGTCCACAGCACCGGCAGGAAGGCGATCAGCGTCATCACCGCGTCGACGGCGGAAACGCCCAGGCCCTCCATGATGCCGGCAAAGCGCATGGTGTCTTCCTGCACGCGCTGGGAGGCGCCCTCGATGTGCCGTACCTGCTTCCAGCGCGCCATGTAGTAGTCGTTCATCGCCGTGCGCCAGCGGAAGATCCAGTGGCTGACATAGTAGCGGAACAGCACCGCCACGAAGATGAACAGGAAGGCGAGTTGGGCGAAGATCAGGATCAGGCCGAACAGGTCGGCAGCGGTGATGGTCGAATCTTCGCCCAGCGCCTCCTGAACGCCGTCGAAGAAAGGCCGGCGCCAATTGTTGATGGCGACCGAGACCTGCACGTTGAAATAGGTCACGAACAGGATCAGCGACGAGCCCAGAATGGACCAGAACTGCCAGGAATGGGGCGAGAAACGGAACCAGAATCCGGCAAACAGCCCTGTCAGGATCAGGTAATAAAGGTAAAACCACAGAAATTCGGGCGTGGTGAAGTGGCCAAGGCCGATGACCGGCTCGGTGCCGTCGGGCGTGCTGCCCAGACCGAGGGCGGCGCCCCAGCCGCTGGCGCCGGCATACCAGACGATCATGCCGATGGCGGTCCAAACGAGTGCTGACAGAAAGAAGAGCTTGGGTTGGGGAAAAAAGGACTTGAACACGGTGCGGGCTGCCCATTGGTCTGAAAGACATGAATGCTATCGAACGTTGTAGGGAAATGGGAGCGGTTGAACACCCCGGCCGTTCACATCGGCTCAATTCATCGTGGATGGGCAGGGCCGGCAGCGTGCGCAGGCGCGGCGGGCGCGCCGGCGTGAAATTGGTGCCGCCACAAGCCGGAAGGGCCGGCCGGGAGCGGCGGTGACCGGACGCACCATTGCCGATTCCGGCTTTGCCGGGCCGGCGATCGTCGCGCTTGCCGCCGCGCTGTGGGGCACGGCGGGGCCGGCTTCGCGCGTGCTGCTGGAGACAACCGATCTCGATGCCCCGGCGATCGGCTTTGTGCGCCTTGCCATTGCCGGCCCTGCATTGCTCGCGGTCGCGCTGGCGCTGCCGGCCGTCAGGATCGGCTTTGCGCGGCGGCACCGGATGGCGCTGGCCATGATCGGGGTCGGCCAGGCGGCCTATCAGGGGCTTTACTTCGGCGCGGTCGAGCGCGTCGGCGTGAGCATGGCGACGATCGCCGCGCTCGGCGGCGCGCCGGTGCTGGTCGCGCTGCTGGCGGCGCTGGTGCTCGGCGAACGCATCGACCGGCCGGTGGTCCTTGCCATCGCGCTGGCCGGAGCCGGTGTCGTCTTGCTCGTCGGCATTCCCGATGCGGCGGCGCCGGCCGGCGATGGGACCGTCCTCGGCCTTTTCATGGCGCTGGGCGCGGCGCTCGCCTATGCCGTCTTCGCACTGGCCGCGCGCAGCCTTGCGCCGCACCATCATCCGCTGGCGATCCTGGCCGTCGGATTCACGCTGGGGACGGCCATGCTGGCGCCCGCCGCGCTCGCCGGCGGCCTGCCGCTTCCAAAAACGCCCACCGGCTGGCTGCTCGCCGCCTTTATCGGTTTGGTGTCGACCTGCCTTGCCTACGGACTGTTCTTCTTCGGCATGCGCACGACCTCGGCGACGATGTCGGGCGTTCTGGTGCTCATCGAGCCGCTGACGGCGAGCCTGCTCGCCGCGCTCGTCTTCGGCGAGCGGCTCGGGCCGCTGGGCTATCTGGGCGGTCTGCTGCTGGGCGCGGCCGTGGTCGTGCTCGCGCGGCCATGGCGCGCCGCCGCCGGACGATGACCGGGCGCATCGCGGCCGGGACGAACCGCCACATCGCCCCGTGGCACAACGGCGATCGGCGGCGCGGGGCCGGACAAGCCGCAAGCCGGTCGGCCGGCAATCGGCCGGCCCGGCTCCGCCGTGCGCGCATCATTGCGGCATGTAGCCGCCGGTCTGGCGCCGCCACAGCCGGGCATAGAGCCCCTCGCGCTCCAGAAGCTCGTGCGGCCGGCCGCTTTCGGCGATCCGCCCCTTCTCCATCACCACGATCCGGTCGAGCGCCGAGATGGTCGACAGCCGGTGGGCGATCGCCAGCACGGTCTTGCCCTGCATCAGTTCGCCGAGACACTCCTGGATGGCCGCCTCGGCTTCGGAATCGAGCGCCGAGGTCGCCTCGTCGAGCACCAGGATCGGCGCGTTCTTGAGCAGAACCCGGGCAGTGGCGATGCGCTGGCGCTGGCCGCCCGAAAGGCGCACGCCGCGCTCGCCGACATGGGCGTCATAGCCGGTGCGGCCCTTGCCGTCGCCGAGATCGGCGATGAAGCGGTGCGCCTCTGCCATCCGCGCCGCGGCAACGATGTCCTCCATCGACGCCTCCGGCCTGCCGTAGCGGATGTTGTCGAGCACCGAGCGGTTGAGCAGCGCCACGTCCTGGGTGATCACGCCGATCTGCGCGCGCAGGCTCTCCTGCGTGACGGCGCGCACGTCGTGGCCGTCGATGCGCACCGCGCCTGCATCGACGTCGTAGAGCCGCAGCAGCAGGCTGACGAGCGTCGACTTGCCGGCACCCGAAAGGCCGACCAGGCCGACCTTCTCGCCCGACTCGATCGCAAGCGACAGATCGTCGATCACCCGGTTGCCGGCCTCGTAGTGGAACCGCACATGATCGAACGCGATCGCGCCCTCGCGCACCTCGAGCGGCCTTGCGTCCGCGCGGTCGGCGACGGTCGGCGGCGTGGTCAGCACCGGCATGGCATCGCGCACCGTGCCGAGCGCTTCGGCGACCCCCTGGCCGAGCCCGATGAACGCCGTGGCGCTGTGGGAGAGGATGCGAACCACAGCGGCCGCGGCCGCGAACGCGCCGATGGTGACGAAGCCGGCGATCAGCCCCCAGATGCCGATCACGAAGATCGACGCGGTCAATGCCACGTTGAGCAGATGGATCGCGGTCTCGGTGGTGACCAGCATGCGGCGCTGGCGGTGTTCCGTGGCGACCGATTCGGCGATCACGTCGCGGATCGCGCCGGCCTCCGAACCCTCGGCCGCGAACAGCTTGACCATGCGGATGTTGCCGTAGACCTCGGTCATCGCGCCGGTGGCCCGGCTCTGCACCTCGGCGACCTCTTCGGAGCGGCGCGTGTAGATCGGCAGGACGGACCAGGTGAGCAGCCCGTTGGCCGCGATCCACACCGCCACCGGGATCGCCAGCGGCCACGACAGGGCCGCCAGAAGCGCGAACGCGCCGAGAAATTGCACCGCGAAATAGGGGCCGTACTCGAAACCGTAGAGCAACGAGTGCTGCACGGACGAGGTCACCTGGGCGATGCGCGAGGCGACCTGCCCGGCGAACAGATCGTCGAAGAAGCCGACATCCTGGCGCTCGACCGCCTTGTGGGCCTGCCAGCGCATGGCCGCGGGAAGTCCCACCGAGACCGCCTGGCTCATCAGGGCGTCCATCGCGAACTTGACCAGCGGCTCGACGATGACGACCAGGATCAGAAGACCGATCAGCAGCGGCCAGTTCGCCTCGACGAAGTCAGCCGCGCCATCGGCCGCGACGCCGTCGACGACGAACGCCACCGCCCATACGATGACCAGAGAGATGCCGCTCACCGCCGCGGTCGAAAGGGCGACGAGCAACAGCAGCCAGCGGAACATCTTGGCGAAATGCCAGATCAGCTTGACGGGCCCGTCCGGCGGCATCGGCCGGACGGGCAGATCGAGCGGGCGGATCAGGCGCTCGAACGGACGATAGACGACATCGGCGATGGGCATGATGGCTGGTCACTGCGGATCAACCTTGGCGAAGTCGTGGCCGCCTTGCGATGGAGCGCAATCGACATCCGGTTGCTGACAAATGCCGGCCGTGGCAATCGCTACCGAACTCACCACTGCGACAACGGGGATGATCCGGGTCGCACGCGGGGGCGGCGGCACCTGTCCGGCCCGCAGGCCGGATCGTCGGGCATGACTGGCCGCCGAACGGGGTCTACCCCGGCAGTTCGGAGATGCCGCCATGGTTCGCCGACCATTCGACCGGCGCCTTCAGGAAGCTCTCGACCTCCGCGATGGTTTCGGCGGGAAGGGCCCGGCTGTTTCTGGCCACCTCGAGAATGTCCCACCAGGTGGCAAGATAATGCAGCCGCATGCCGGCCGCTTCCAGCCTGGCGGGCGTGTCGGGAAAGATGTCGTAATAGAACACGGCGAAGGTGTCGGTGACATCGGCACCGGCGCGGGCGATCGCCTCGGCGAATTTGAGCTTGCTGCCGCCATCGGTGGTCAGGTCCTCGACCAGCAGCACGCGCGCGCCCTCGGCAAGCGCGCCCTCGATCTGCGCGTCGCGCCCGAACCCCTTGGGTTGCTTGCGCACATATTGCATGGGCAGGCCGAGCCGGTCGGCGAACCAGGCGGCGAAGGCAATGCCCGCGGTCTCGCCGCCGGCCACGGCGTCGAACTGCTCGAAACCGACATTGCGAAAGACCACCGAGGCGGCGAAATCCATCACCGCCGAGCGGATGCGCGGATAGGAGATCAGCTTGCGGCAATCGATATAGACCGGGCTGGCGAGCCCCGAGGTGAAGGTGAAGGGCTCGTCGGCGCGGAAGTGGACCGCCTCGATCTCCAGCAGCATCTTCGCCACCGTCTCGGAGATCACCGCGCGGTCCGGAAAGGTGTTTGAGAACATCGGCAGTCCCATCGATCAAGCGGTGCCCCTGGCTATCAACGATGGCGCGGCGGTGCCAGCGGCGCGGGCAACATTCCAGTGGATCGGGAACATCGGATCGAAGACGGTCACGGGCCCCTCGCCGGTTTCGATACGGTCCGCAAACGCGACCGGCGTTTCCTCGCGCTCGAGCACGATCGCGGTCCGGTTGCGCGGCAGTCCGTAGAAATCGGCGCCGTTGAAGGACACGAAGGCCTCGAGCCGGTCGAGCGCGCCCTCGTCCTCGAACACATGGGCCAGGCATGGGAGCGTGTTGGGCGCGGTGAAGATGCCGGCGCAGCCGCAGGCGGTCTGCTTGGCCGCATCGACATGGGGCGCCGAATCGGTGCCCAGGAAGAAGCGCCCATCGCCGGAGGTCGCCGCCCGGCGCAGCGCCTGGCGGTGGATCTCGCGCTTGGCGACGGGCAGACAGTAATAGTGCGGGCGGATGCCGCCGGCGAGAATGGCGTTGCGGTTGATGATCAGGTGATGGGTGGTGATCGTCGCGCCCAGGTTTGCCGGCTGGCTTGCCACATAGTCGACGCCATCCTTGGTCGTCACGTGCTCCATGATCACGCGCAGTTCGGGCAGGCGCCGGCGCAACGGGTCGAGCACGCGCTCGATGAACACCGCCTCGCGGTCGAAGATGTCGATATCCGCATCGGTGACCTCGCCATGCACGCAAAGCGGCATGCCGATCCGCGCCATGCGCTCGAGCGCGGGCATGGCCATGTCGATGTCGCGCACCCCGCTGGCCGAGTTGGTCGTCGCGCCGGCCGGATAGAGCTTGACGGCGGTGGCATCCCCGGCCTCGAAGGCGGCGGCGAGGTCGTCCGGATCGGTGCTCTCGGTCAGATAGAGCGTCATCAGCGGCTCGAAATCGTGCCCTTCGGGCAGCGCGGCCAAGATGCGGGCGCGATAGGCCCGGGCATCGGCCCCGGTGACGACCGGCGGCAAAAGGTTCGGCATGACGATGGCGCGGGCGAAATCGGCCGATGAATGCGGCAGCACGGCGCGCATCACCGCGCCGTCGCGCAAATGCACGTGCCAGTCGTCCGGACGCGTGATCGTCAGTGTCTTCATGTCCAATCCCCCGGGTAACGGACGTTCGACCCCGATATCAGCCGTGGCGGAACAAACGGCAAGCTCTGACGGAGGATTTCGACAGGCCGCCCTTGACCTTCCCATTACTGGAAGCCCCACCTTCGCGCCAGCAACGCAAACCAAGGGACGAGACCATGAACGCCCCCGTAAGGATCGAGGCCAGCGAAACGGTCACGCTGCCGATCGAAGGCATGAACTGCGCGTCCTGCGTCGGGCGCGTCGAAAAGGCGCTTCAGGCGGTGCCCGGCGTGAGCGAGGCCCATGTCAACTTGGCGACGGAGACCGCGCAGGTCGCCTTTGCCGCTCCGGCCGACCGCGACGCGCTCGTCAGGGCCGTCGACAATGCCGGTTACACCGTGCGTCCGCCCGCGGCGAGCGAACTGGCGATCGAGGGCATGAACTGCGCCTCCTGCGTCGGCCGCGTCGAAAACGCGCTCAAGGGCGTGCCCGGCGTCACCGATGCAAGCGTCAACCTGGCCACCGAACGCGCCCGCGTGCAGGGAACCGCCGACACCGACGCGCTGGTCGCCGCCGTCGCCGCGGCCGGCTATCAGGCGCGGCCGATCGACACGGGCGGGCCGGCGCTCGAGGACACCACGGCACGCAAGGACGCCGAGGAGGCGGGGCTCAGGCGCGACGTGATCCTCGCCGCCATCGCCACGGCGCCCGTATTCGCGCTCGAAATGGGCGCCAAGATCATCCCCGGCATGCACGAGGCGATCATGGCGACCATCGGCATGCAGGCCAACTGGCTGATCCAGTTCGCACTGACGAGTTTCGTGCTGGCGGTTCCGGGCCGCCGGTTCTACCGGCACGGCTTTCCCGCCCTCTTGCGCGGCGGGCCGGACATGAACTCGCTCGTCGCCGTCGGCACCTCTGCGGCCTATCTTTATTCGCTGGTTGCCACCTTCGCGCCAGGCCTGCTGCCGGCCGGCACGGTCAATGTCTATTACGAGGCGGCGGCCGTGATCGTCACACTGATCCTGGTCGGCCGCTGGCTGGAGGCGCGCGCCAAGGGCCGCACGTCCGAGGCGATCCAGCGGCTCGTCGGCCTGCAGGCCCGGACGGCGCGCGTGCGCCGCGACGGTGCCGCCGCCGAGATCGCGGTCGCCGAGGTCCGGCCCGGCGATATCGTCGAGGTTCGCCCGGGCGAGCGCGTGCCGGTCGACGGCGAAGTGGTGGAGGGGTCGAGCTATATCGACGAATCCATGATCACCGGCGAGCCGGTGCCGGTGGCCAAGACCGAGGGGACGACGGTCGTCGGCGGCACGGTCAACCAGACCGGGGCGCTCGCCTTCCGGGCGACCGCCGTGGGCGCCGACACCATGCTTGCCCAGATCATCCGCATGGTCGAACAGGCGCAGGGCGCCAAGCTGCCGATCCAGGCGCTGGTCGACCGGGTGACGCTGTGGTTCGTGCCGGTCGTCATGGGCATCGCGGTGGTGACGTTCATCGTCTGGCTGGCCTTCGGCCCGACGCCGGCGCTGACCTTTGGCCTGGTCAACGCGGTCGCGGTGCTGATCATCGCCTGCCCCTGCGCCATGGGCCTTGCGACGCCGACCTCGATCATGGTCGGCACCGGCCGCGGCGCGGAGATGGGCGTGCTGTTCCGCAAGGGCGAGGCGCTGCAGGTGCTCAAGGGCGCCGATGTCGTCGCGCTCGACAAGACCGGCACGCTGACCGAGGGCAAGCCCGCCCTGACCGATCTCGAACTGGCCGAGGGCTTCGACCGCGCCGACGTGCTGGCGAAGATCGCCGCCGTCGAGGCCAGGTCCGAACATCCGATCGCGCGCGCCATCGTCGAGGCGGCCGAGGCCGAGGGCCTCGACCTGTCGCAGGCCGACGGGTTCGATTCGGTCACCGGCTTCGGCGTTTTCGCCGATGTCGGCGGCACGCGCGTTCAGATCGGCGCCGACCGCTACATGGCTGATCTCGGCCATGACGTCGCGCTGTTCGCCCGGACCGCGGGCCGGCTGGCCGACGAGGGCAAGTCCCCGCTCTATGCGGCCATCGGCGGCAAGCTCGCCGCCATCGTCGCCGTCGCCGACCCGGTCAAGCCGACCACGCCCGAGGCGATCGCCGCGCTGCACGATCTGGGCCTGAAGGTGGCGATGATCACGGGCGACAACCGGCGCACGGCCGAGGCCATCGCCCGCCGGCTCGGCATCGACGAGGTGGCGGCCGAAGTGCTGCCGGACGGCAAGGTCGATGCGGTCCGGCGCCTGAAGGCCGAGCACGGCACGCTCGCCTTCGTCGGCGACGGCATCAACGACGCGCCGGCGCTGGCCGAAGCCGATATCGGCATCGCCATCGGCACCGGCACCGATATCGCCATCGAGGCCGCCGACGTCGTGCTGATGTCGGGCAGTCTGAAGGGCGTGCCCAACGCCATCGCGCTGTCCAAGGCAACGCTCGCCAATATCCGCCAGAACCTGTTCTGGGCGTTCGCCTACAACACCGCGCTGATCCCCGTGGCGGCGGGCGTGCTCTATCCGGCCTTCGGGCTGCTGCTGTCGCCCATGCTGGCGGCCGGCGCGATGGCACTGTCGAGCGTGTTCGTGCTCGGCAACGCGCTGCGCCTGCGCCGGTTCACAGCGCCGATGCCCGCCTCGGAGGCGCGCGGCGGGCCGGCGCCGCGCTCGGAACTGGCCCCGGCCGAATAGGCCGTCCAAGCGCCATCGGGCCGTGCGCAGACCCGTGGCGCGGTTCCACCGCGAGGTTGCCGGTCATCATCGGCGTCGTCATCGTGTCGGCGCCGATGCTGTCGTCCCCGCCGGCGATCGGTTTTGACCTTTACACCCGGTCCGTGTCGCCAGATATCGCGCTGTCGTCACCAATCGGGGCCAGCCATGTTCGTCCTCGCCGCCCTCACGCCGCTGATTGCCGTGTTCGGTCTTTTGGTCGTGCTGCGTCTGCCGGCGGCGCGGGCCATGCCGCTGGCGCTCGTCATGACGGCGGCGGTCGCCTATCTCGTCTGGCAGGTGCCGGCGCGTCGCATCGCCGCCGCCTCGCTGGAGGGACTGCTCATCGCCGCCTCCATCCTGTGGATCGTGTTCGGCGCGATCTTCCTTCTCAATGTCCTGCGCCAGAGCGGCGCGCTGACCGCCATTCGCGACGGCTTTTCCCATGTCACCCCCGATTCGGCCGCGCAGGTGATCCTGATCGCCTGGCTGTTCGGCGCGTTTCTGGAAGGGGCGGCCGGGTTCGGCACGCCGGCGGCGATCATCGCGCCGCTGCTGGTCGCGCTCGGGCACACGCCCATGGCCGCGGTCGTGCTGGCGCTGGTCGCCGACAGCAGCCCCGTCTCCTACGGCGCGATCGGAACACCGGTGGTAATCGGCCTTGCGCAGGGGCTGCAACCGGGCGGCGTGCCGGCGCCGGGCCTTGCCGAAGCGCTCGGTGGTGGCTCGCTGGAGGCCTTCATCGCCTCGGTTGCGGTCCGCGCCAGCCTGTTCGATCTGTTCATCGGCTCGGCCGTTCCGCTCGTCCTGCTGGTGATCCTGGGCCGGTTCGTCCGCCCGCGGGCACCCTGGTGGCATGGCCTGCGCGCCTGGCGCTTTGCGCTCGTCGCCGGTCTTGCCTTCACCTTGCCCGCGCTCGCCGTCGCCTGGGCCTTCGGTCCCGAATTTCCCTCGCTCATCGGAGCGCTGATCGGTCTTGCGATCATGGTGCCGGTCGCCCGCAAGGGCTGGCTGCTGCCGGACACCGGCGCCAGCGGGGCCAAGGGCGAGACGGCCCAGGATGAACCCGCCATGGCGCTGTGGCGCGCCTGGTCGCCCTATGTGCTGCTGGCGCTCGTCCTGGTTCTCACCCGGCTGGACGCCTTGCCGCTCAAGGCCTGGCTGCAGGACGTCACCGTCTCCTGGGGCGATATTCTCGGCACGGGGATCGCGGTGGCGATCGCGCCACTTTATTCGCCGGCGGCAAGCTTCGTCGCCGTGGCGCTTGCCGGCATCGCCCTGTTTGGCATGCGGCCGGCGCAGATCCGCGGTGCGCTGCGCGAAGGCATCCGCCCGGTGATCGGCAGCGCGCTGGCGCTTGGCGCTTCGGTGGCGACCGTGCGGGTGTTCCTGCAGACCGACGTCAACGCGGCCGACCTGCCCAGCATGCCGATGGAACTGGCCATCGTCGCCGCCGACGCGGCTGGGGCGACCTGGCCGATCTTTGCGCCGCTTGTCGGTGCGATCGGCGCGTTTCTTTCCGGCAGCGCGACGTTCTCGAACATGATGTTCGCGCTGTTCCAGTTCAGCGCGGCCGAGCGCGCCGAAGTCTCTGCGCACAGCGTCCTGGCCGCGCAGATGCTCGGCGCCAATGCCGGCAACATGGTCTCGGTCGTCAATGTCGTCGCCGCCGCCGCGGTGGTCGGGCTGATCGGCCGGGAAGGCCAGGTGATCCGCCATACGCTCGCGCCGATGCTTGCCTATGCGCTGCTGGCCGGGTTCATCGCCTGGATGGCGACCGATCCGCTATGAGCCTAGGGAGCGGTCCGTGACGGGGTCGATCCGCCGCGATTGCGCACGATCCGGCGGGCAAGGCTCGCAACGAGAAGGGGAATGACAAGCCACTGCACCAGCGGCGAAAGACCCGTTCCGAAGGGCGGCACGCGCGGCATCAACTCCGAATAGGTCCAGCGCAGCGATACCTCGGTATAGTAGTATTCGAACCCCACGGTGAGCGCCACGCCGACGGCGACGAACAGGCCGAGCTGCCAGCCGGCCGGATCGGCGATCCAGCGCCGCGAGCGCGCCGCCAGTGCCGTCACCCAGAACGCGGTCAGCGCAAAGCCGACATCGCCGACCGTGGCCGAGGTGCACAGCTTGATGCCGTCCCAATGCGGCATCTCGGCCATACCGGCATAGGTCGGCACCTGAAGGTACTCCCAGACGAAGTGCAGGCAGAACGACAGAAAGGCCACCGTGACCTCGGGCACGGCCCAAAGCGAACGATCCGCGCCTTGCGTTTCGGCGGTCATGGTCATTTCATCAGATACTTGATGAGCGCGGCGATGCCGAGCACCAGCAGTGCGACGATCAGGAGCCAGACCAGGCCCATCCCGCCGAACCACCAGCCGCCATCCATCATACCGTTTCCAAACATCATCGATCATGCTCCTTGCGTTGTGATTGCCCGCCCCGCGCGCGTTGCGGGATCGGGCTTGCTTGCGGGTTTGCCCTGACGTCGATCGCCGCCGCCGCGTCTTCGTCGAGGCATTCGGTCTCGATCTGCAGGGTCGCAAAGAAGAAGCCGAAGCGCTCGCGCAGCATCTCGTGCGCCCTGTTCAGGATATCGGCCGCCTGGCCCTGCCAGTCGGGGTCCACGCGAATATGGGCCGAAAACACATGGCGACCGCTGGTCAGCGCCCAGCCATGCACGTGGTGAATATCGGCGACGCCCTCCAGTTCCGCCAGCGCGTCGGCGACTTGCGAAAGGTCGACCCCGGGCGGCGTGCCGTCCATCAGAAGGTGCATTGAATCGCGCAATATGCCCCAACTGGCCCACAGCAGCACGATGCCGAAGCCGATCCCCAGCAACGGGTCGATGGCCAGAAAGCCGGTCACTTCGATGACCAGCGCGGCCACGATGATGAGCAGGCTGCCGACGAAGGTCTGGATGATGTGCCAATAGGCGCCGCGCACGTTCAGATCCTCGCCCTGCTGACGCCACAGCAGCGCCAGCGCAACCACCTCGGTGGCAATCCCTCCGGCGGCGACCAGCAACATCGGTCCGGTCGGCAGGTGGATCGGCTCGCCAAGGCGCATCAGCCCCATGACGATGACAACGAGCGCCATGACCAGAAGGAACGCTCCGTTGACCAGCGCGCCGATAATCTCGGCGCGGTACCAGCCGAACGTGCGTTGCAGGTCGGCCGGCCTGCGGGCGATGCGCGCCGCCACGATGGCGACCAGCACGCCGCCGACGGCGGAAAACGTGTGAAACGCATCCGACAGGACGGCGATCGAGCCGGTCCACAGGCCGACGATCAGTTCGGCGACGAAGTACAGCCCGGTCAGCCAGGCCGAAATCGTCAGAGCCCGGCCGCCGGAGGGCAGATGACCGGCATGTCCGCCGTGCGGGGCGCTCATTGCCGGCTCTCCGCGTCGCGCCGGTTAAGCTCGTCATGGCCGAGCCGGATCTGTTCGGGCCAGGTGCTCTTGATGTAGCTCAGTATGGCGATGATCTGCTCGTCGGTCAGCGTGTCCTCATAGGCCGGCATGGCCGAGCGGTAGTCGTCGAGCCCGGCGGCGCGGGCGAGGCCGTATTTGGTGATCGCGAACAGCACCCGGTCGGGATGATGCCAGGTGTGGCCGGTCTCGTCGTGCGGCGGCGCGGGCATCAGTCCGTCGGCCCCCGGCGTCCGCCAGTCGGGCTCGCCCTGCAGGTCCGCTCCGTGGCAGGAGGCGCAATTGGCCGCGTAAAGTGCCTGGCCGCGCGCGACCAGCGCCGCGTCGCCCGGACGCAGCAGACCGTCGCGATCCGCCGCACCGGGGGCCAGTCCGACGATGGCGGCAAGCCCCAATGTGCCCGCCACCGCCGCGCCCGCCGCAAGCCCGATCATGCGCTTCATGTCACGACCGGGCCCCGATGGGCCGTCCGGCTTATCGCGCGGGCCTTCATTCGCCCATCCGCACGAACACGGCAGGACGGTCTTGGCTGCGCCCGCTGAAGGCGTAGACGTTGTACCGGGCATCGGGATCGAAACCCATGCCGAGCGAGCCCTGCGGCATGCCCGGCACGGCGAGACCGCGCACATCGGGCCTTTCGCTCATCAGTTGGGTGACCGCCTCGACCGGCACGTGGCCTTCAAGAACGTATTTGCGTTCGCCGCCGATCACCGAGGTGTGGCAGGAGGCGAGTTCATCGCTCACCCCGCCCTGCTTCTTTATGAGGCTCAGATCCTCCATGTCATGGGTGCGGACGGTAAAGCCCGCTTCGATCATGCGGTCGGCCCAGACCTGGCAGCAGCCGCACCAGGGCGTCTTGTAGACCGTGATCGTCTTGTCGGGGTCGGCCTGCTGGGCCGAGGCGGAGCCGAATGCCGCCAGTGTCGCCGTCAGGGCAAGGGCAGTGATGGTCTTGTTCATGGAAGAATTGTCCTGCGTTGGAGATGCGCGACCGCCGGCGGCAAAGCCGCCGCGCGAATCCGCGCTCTTGGCACGTCGTCCTTGTCTGGGAGCATGAAAGCGCTCGATTGACCGATGGCATGACGGCGCCGCTCAGGGCGCCGGCGGGTTCAGGTCAAACGGCGATCGGCGGTCGGAACAGTGCGGAGGCGAACGCGGCAATGACGACCGGCGACGCGCCGATGCGCAGCCCCGCGTCATCTTCCGCCAAGCTGACCGCAAGCATCGGCTCGGCGGTCGAACAGTCCATCGCGCAGCCGGCCATGGCGTGGTGCATCATGCCGCTTTCGACATCGCAGCATTCGGCGAGCACCGCGGCCACCGTCGTTTGGACGGAGGTGTGCTGGCCGGCCTCGAGGCGCTGGCCGGGGCCGTCGAGCATCGAGCCCGGAGCGGCCACCGCCGCCACGAACGCAAGCATGACAAGCAGGCTCAGCACACGTCTCATGGCCTCCCTCTTAAGGCAATTTGTCCGCGCCTGCCAGAGATTTGGCTTCACAACGCGTTGAGCCCGGCGTCGATGGGCGCGCGTGCAATGCCAATCGCGGGGACGGGGCGGAACGGTATCGGCTGCGCCGCGTTACCGGCGGCAAACAGGAGTCCCGCCTTGTCCAGCACCTCCCCGCAACAGCGCCCCGCAAGCCCAAGCGAGATCGCCGGGCTGTTCGACCATGTCCGCAAGCAGACCGAGACCCTTGTCGCCCCGTTGCTGCCCGAAGACATGATGCTGCAGTCGATGGAAGATGCCAGCCCCGCCAAATGGCATCTGGCCCATACCACATGGTTCTTCGAGGAATTCATCCTCAAGGCACGCCAGCGCGATTACGCCAGCCCGGACGAGCGCTTCGCCTATCTGTTCAATTCCTACTATGTGCAGGCCGGTCCCAGGCACGCGCGCAACCAGCGCGGACTGGTCTCGCGGCCGGGCTGCGAGGATGTCGGCGCCTACCGGGCCTACGTCACCGAGGCGATGACCGCGCTGATCGGCGCCGATCGCGAGGACGCCGATGCCATCGCCGCGCTGACCGAATTGGGATGCCACCACGAAATGCAGCATCAGGAATTGCTGCTCACCGACCTTCTGCACGGGCTGTCGCACAACCCGCTGCTGCCCACCTACCGCGATCCCGAGCCGATGCCGGTGACCGCGGAGGTCCCGCTGACCTTCACGCCCAACGCCGGCGGCCTGGTCGAAATCGGCGATGACGGCACCGGCTTTGCCTATGATTGCGAGGCGCCGCGCCACCGGGTCTGGCTCGATCCGTTCGAGATCGCCGACCGGCCGGTGACCAATCGCGACTGGATCGGCTTCATCGAGGACGGCGGCTACCAGAGCGCACCGCTGTGGCTGATGGACGGCTGGGCGGCGTGCCGGCGCGATGGCTGGCAGACACCGCTCTACTGGTGGCAGCAGGACGGGCAATGGTGGACCTATACGCTGCGTGGCGCGCAGCCGGTCAATCTCGATGCCCCGGTCTGCCATGTCAGCTACTACGAGGCCGACGCGTTTGCCCGCTGGGCCGGCGCGCGTCTGCCGACAGAGGCCGAATGGGAAGTGGCCTTTGCCGACCGGCCGATCGAAGGCAACTTCCTGGACGGCGGTGCGCTGCGCCCGCTGCCGGGCGGCGGACCCTGGGGCGATGTCTGGGAATGGACGCAGTCGCCCTTTACGCCCTATCCCGGCTTCCGGCCGCCCGAGGGCGCCATTGGCGAATACAACGGCAAGTTCATGGTCAACCAGTTCGTGCTGCGCGGCGGCTCCTGCGCAACGCCGGCGGCGCAGATGCGGCCGAGCTATCGCAACTTCTTCTACCCCCATCAGCGCTGGCAGATGATGGGCCTGCGGCTCGCCCGGGACGTCTGATCATGGACAAGCCGCTCGTTTCTAACCCCGCCCTGCTCGGCGCGGCCGTCAAGGGGCTTTCCGGGCAAGCGGGCAGCCGGACCGGACCTTTCGCCGCATGCCGGCCCGGCCGCGAACGGGGGTTGGGCGCGGCCGAAACGCGCAGGCGCGGTCCTGGGATAACCGGCGGACCATCGCGGCACAGGCCGTTTGTCCGGGCTGGATCGGACGCAGGGGCGGTTGTGCTGGACAGACCGCCCTCGATCATTGCATCTGGATGCTGCGACGAGGCAGGGAGACGAGGCATTGCTGCGGACGACCGGCGGACAGATCGCCAAGCGCGCGATCCTTCTTTTTACGGTATGGCTGGTCCTGACCGCCGCCGATCCGGATGCGCTGCCGCTCGGGCTGATCGCCGTTGCCGCCGCGACCTGGCTCAGCCACGCACTGCGGCCTGATGGCGCCACGCCCGTCCGGCCGTTGCGCGCCTTCGCACTCGTGCCGGGTTTCCTGTGGCAGTCCTTTCTGGGCGGGCTCGACGTTGCGCGGCGCGCCTTCGACCCGGCCATGCCGCTCGCGCCCGGCTGGTTCGTCATCCCCGCCCGCCTGCCCGAAGGCGGTCCGCGCGTCATGCTCGGCGGCGAGTTCAGCCTGTTGCCCGGAACGCTGGTGGCGGGAACGCGCGGCGACAGCTTCCTTGTTCATGTGCTCGACCGGAACAGGGACGTGGTGCAGGATTTCGAGGCCGGCGAGGCGGCGCTTCGGCGGGCAATCGACGAGGCCCGGCCATGAGCGGCTGGCTCCTGGCGGCGGCCGTCGTGCTGCTGGCGACGGCGGCGGCGGCGCTCGTGCGGGTCGCGCGCGGACCCGATGCGGCCGACCGGATGATGGGCGCCCAGCTCGTCGGCACGACCGGGGTCGCCGTGGTGATCCTGCTGGCGGCACATGAGGGAAACTGGGCGATGCTCGACGTGGCGCTGGTGCTGTCGCTGCTTGCCGCCTTCGCCTCGGTCGCCTTCGTCAAGGCGGCCAGCCGCGATGGCCAGGGCGACCCCGAGGAGGATCCGTGAGCATCGCCACCCTTTTCACCGCGCTCATGACCACCGGCGGGCTGATCTTCTTCATTGCCGGCTCGGTCGGCATGCTGCGCTTTCCCGATCAGCACAGCCGCCTGCATGCGATGACAAAGGCCGACAATCTCGGCCTCGGGATGATCGTGCTGGGCGCGATGGCGCAGGCGGGCGGGCCGCTGGTCGTCTTCAAGCTTGCCCTGATCTGGATCCTCGCCGTCGCCGCCTCGGCCGTGACGGCCCAGACCATTGCGCGGGCGACACTGCCCGGGCAGGCCGATCCCGAAGCATGACCGGCGCGATCTTCGACATCGTCCTTTGCCTTTTGATCCTGGCCGTCGCGCTGGCCGCGATCCTTGGCCGCGACCTGTTCGGATCGGTTGTGTTCTTCATCGTCTACGGGCTGCTCGTCGCCCTTGCCTGGACGCGGCTGGGCGCGGTCGACGTGGCACTCGCAGAGGCGGCGATCGGCGCCGGTCTGACGGGCGTTCTGCTGGTCGGCGCCGTGGCACGCCTGAGGCGCGGCGGCGTCGTCGAGCCCACGCCACCGCGTCCGCTGGCCAGAGGCGCGCAGATGGGCATTTGCGTGCTCGCGGCCGGGCTGGTGGGCGCCGCCATAGCCGGGCTTGACCCCGATGCGGCCGGGTTGACCGCAACGGTCGCACAGAACCTTGAAGCGTCGGGCGTGGGCAACCCGGTAACGGCGGTGCTGCTGAACTTTCGCGGCTATGACACGCTGCTTGAAACCGTCGTCCTGCTGGTCGTGCTCATCGGCGTCTGGTCGCTGGCCGAGGACCGGTACTGGGGCGGGCGGCCGGGCCTGCGTCAGCACGCCAAGCCCGGCGGCGTGCTGGCCACCTATGGCCGCTTCCTGCCGCCGCTGGGCCTGCTTGCCGGCGTTTACGTCGTCTGGGCGGGCACGGACCAGCCGGGCGGTGCGTTCCAGGGCGGCACGATCCTGGCCGCGGTGTGGCTGCTGGTGGCAATGGCCGGGCTGGTCGATGCGCCGCCGGTCACCGCGCGCCGCTTGCGGCTGACCATCGTCGCCGGACCGGCGCTCTTTCTCGCCGTGGCGGTGGCCGGGATCTTCATGGGCGGCTTCCTGCATCTGCCGCCAGAGCACGCCAAGCAACTGATCCAGACGATCGAGGCGGGCCTTGCGCTGTCGATCGCGGCAACCCTGGCGCTGCTGGTCGCGGGGCCGCCTCAGCGAGGCGCCCGGTGACCGGGCTCGATACCGCCACGCTGTTTGCCTGGTGCGGAGCCGGGCTGATCGGGATCGGCCTTTACGGCTTTCTGGCGAATCGGCACATGCTGCGCCGGCTGGTCGCCTTCAATGTCGTCGGATCGGGCATCTTCCTCGTGTTCGGCGCAAGCGGCGCGCGACGGGCCGATCTCGGCCCGGATCCGGTCCCGCAGGCGCTCATCATCACCGGGATCGTCGTGGCGCTCGCCACCACCGCCCTGCTCGTCGCGCTGGTGATCCGCTACGCCGACCTTGCCGGCCGCGCCACGCTGCCCGAAGACGAACCAGGGGACGACGGCAAGGAATGATCCTGCCCGCACTGGCCCCGGCCCTGTCTGTCGCCGTGCCGCTGGCTGCGGCCTTCCTGGCGGTCGTTGCGCCGCGGCCGCGGCTGCTGGTGGGCGTCACCGTGCCGGCCATGCTGGCCGTCATGGCGCTCGCCGTGCTCGGGGTGCGTCAGGGCGGCCCGCTCGTCCTTGCGGTCGGCGGCTGGGAGCCGCCGCTTGGCATCGCGCTGGTCGCCGACGGGCTGTCGACCGCCTTCCTCGTGGCCACGGCGCTGACAATCGGCACCGTGCTTGTCGTCGCGCTGCCGCAGTTCCCGATCAGGCAGAACGAAACGCGGGCCGGCTGGGCCTTCTGGCCGCTCGCATTCCTGCTTTGGGCGGCGCTGAACGCGGTTTTCCTTTCGGGCGATCTGTTCAACATCTATGTCGCGATCGAATTCGTGACGCTGGCGACGCTCGCCCTTGTCGCGCTCGAAGGCAAGGCCAAGCAGGTCGAGGCGGCGATGCGCTATGCGATGTTCGCGCTGTTCGGCTCGCTCGCCTATCTGCTGGGCGTGGCGCTGCTTTATGCCGCGCACGGAACGCTGGACATCGGGCTCTTGGCCCAGTTGCCGGCCCAGGACACTGCGAGCCTTGTGGCGGCCGGCCTGATCACGGCGGGGCTGGCGGCCAAGACCGCGCTGTTTCCCTTTCACGCATGGCTGCCGCCCGCCCATGCCGGAGCCCCCGCACCGGCGAGCGCCATGCTTTCGGCGCTGGTGCCAAAGGCATCGTTCTACGTTCTGTTGCGGTTCTGGTTCGACGCCATGCCCGAAGCGGCCGGTGCGATCGCCCTGCAACTGCTGGGCGCGCTTGGCGCGACGGCCATCGTCTATGGCTCGATCCTCGCGGTCCGGCAGAACCGGCTCAAGCAGCTTGTCGCCTATTCGACCGTCGCGCAGATCGGCTATCTGTTTCTGGTCTTCCCGCTGGCCGGAGGCAGCGCCGAGCCGCAGCCATGGACGGCGGGTGCCTGGACCGGATCGGTGTTCCATGCGGTCTCGCACGCCTTTGCCAAGGCGGCGATGTTCCTGGCGGTCGGGCACGCGGTGCTCGCGGCGGGCCATGACCGGATGTCGGCGATGGACGGGCTGACAAGGCGCATGCCGATGACCGCGTTCGCGCTGGGGGTGTCGGCGGTCACGCTGATGGGCCTGCCGCCGAGCGGCGGCTTCACGGCGAAATTCCTGCTTCTGACAGCGGCCTTCGCCAGCGGCCAGGTGCTGTGGGCGGCGATCATCGTGCTGGGTGGCGTGCTGGCGGCCGCCTATCTGTTCCGGCCGCTGGCGCGGGCATTCCTGCCCGATCGCGGGCGATACGGCACGGTGCCGCGCGCCCAGCAGGCTTTGCCACTGGCATTGGCGATGCTGTCGGTGGTGCTCGGCATCGTCTCGGCGGCACCTTACGATTTCCTTCAGACTGGCCGTCCCGCAGCGGCCGAGGAGGGGCTCGAGTGAACCAGGCCCTGCCGCTGATCATCCTGGCCACCGCGCTGGTGCCGAGCCTGATCACCTTCTTTCTGGCGGAGGATCGGGTCTGGGTTCGCAATGCGCTGAACCTTGGCGGCGCGGTGCTCAAGCTGGCGCTGGTGGTCTTCATGCTGGCCGAGGTGGGCCGCGGGCAGGTCTATCAGACCGAGTTCGAACTGGTGCCCGGCCTGTCGCTGGTGTTGCGGATCGACGCGTTGTCGCTGCTGTTCGTGACCCTGTCGACCGTGCTGTGGCTGCTGACGACGGTCTATGCGATCGCCTATCTGCACGGCGGCAAGAACCTGCCGCGCTTTTTCGGCTTCTTCAGCCTGTGCGTCTTCGCAACGACGGGAATTGCCTTTTCCGGCTCGCTGATCACCTTCTTCCTGTTCTATGAACTGCTCACGCTCGCCACCTGGCCGCTGGTCGTGCACAAGGGCGATGCCGCATCGATCAGGGCCGGCCGGACCTATCTGGGCTACACATTGACGGGCAGTGCGATCCTGCTTGTCGGGATCGTCTGGCTCGAAAGCCTGACCGGGCCGGTCGCCTTCGCCGCGCCGCCGCAACTGGCCGGGCTCGACGCCTGGAGCCTGCGGGCGATCTTCCTGCTTCTGATCGCCGGGCTCGGCGTCAAGGCGGCCCTTGTCGGCCTGCATGTGTGGCTGCCCCAGGCCATGGTCGCGCCCGCGCCGGTGAGCGCGCTGCTGCATGCGGTGGCCGTGGTCAAGGCCGGCGCCTTCGGCATCGTGCGCGTGGTCTACGACATCTACGGCATCGCCCTGGTCCAGGAGATCGACATGGGCCTGCCGCTTGCGGCGATTGCCTCGGCGACGATCCTGTTCGGCTCCATCCGTGCGCTGACCCAGCATGGCCTCAAGCCGCTGCTCGCCTATTCGACGGTCAGCCAGGTTTCCTACATCGTTCTGGGCGCTGCGCTGTTCAGCCAGACGGCGGTCGTGGGCGGGCTCGTCCACCTGGTTCATCAGGGCCTGATGAAGATCACGCTGTTCTTCTGCGCCGGTGTCTTCGACGAACGGGCCGGAGTCCACGACATCGACGAGATCGACGGCATTGGCGCGCGCCTTCCCTGGACATCGGTCGCCTTCACGCTCGGCGCGCTCGGCATGATCGGCCTGCCGCCGATCGCCGGCTTTGCCAGCAAATGGTATCTGGGCACCGGCGGGCTCGAGGCCGGCCAGCCCTGGGTCGTCGCCGTGCTGGCCGTCTCGACGCTGCTCAACGGCGCCTATTTCCTGCCGGTTCTCTACCGGATCTGGTTCCGCGAGCCGGGCCCCAACGCGGCCGCCGCCGAAACGGAGGGGCCGGCCATGCTGCTGGCCCCGCCCATTGCCACCGCAGCGCTCGCCCTGGCCGCGGGACTGTTCGCGGCCGCCGCGCTCAGCCCGCTCGGCTGGGCCACCCTGATCGTCGAACGGCAATACGCGCCATGATCGTGTCAGGTCCATTGCTGCCGTTTGCCGCCCTGGCGCTGCCGCTGCTGCTGGGGCTGCTCGCGGCGGTGCCGGCGATGCGGCCGCGCGTGCTCATGCTGCTGCCGATCGCGCCGCTTCCGGCGCTGGCACTGGCGCTTTCGGGGCCGACGGGCGAGCACACCGAATTGCCGGTTCTGCTGCTCGGCGTCCGGCTCGGCCTCGATGCGACCGGCGCGATGTTTCTGGGTGCCTCGGCCCTTCTTTGGGCGCTGGCTGGCGTTTTTGCGACGGCCTATATGCGCCGGACGCACAAGCGCGAGGTGTTCGTCGCGTTCTGGTGCCTCACCCTGACAGGCAATCTCGGGGTGTTTTTGGCGCGGGACGCGGTGACGTTCTATGTCAGTTTCACGGCCGTCTCGCTGCCCGCCTATCTGCTGATCGTGCACGATGCCACGCGCGAGGCGCTGCGTGCCGGGCGGATCTACATGATCCTGGCCCTGGTCGGCGAGACCAGCCTGCTGGTTGGCCTGATCATCGCCTGCGCCCATGCGGACAGCCTCGTGATCAGCCAGGTGCGCGACGCGCTCGCCGACGCACCGGGGCGCGAGGCGGCACTCGCGCTGATGCTGATCGGCCTTGGCATCAAGGCCGGGCTGGTGCCGCTGCATGTATGGTTGCCGCTCGCCCATCCGCAGGCGCCGACGCCAGCCTCGGCGGTGCTCAGCGGCGCGATCGTCAAGGCCGGCATTTTCGGCATGCTCGTCCTGCTGCCGGCCGGCGCGGGCATGGCGAACTGGAGCCTGGCGCTTGTCGCCGCCGGCCTTGGCGGCGCCTATTTCGGCATCGTCGCCGGCCTGGGCCAGAACGGCGCCAAGGCCGCGCTCGCCTATTCGACGGTCAGTCAAATGGGCCTGATGATCGCGGCGGCGGGCGCGGCCCCGCTCGCCGATGCGCCCGCCGAATTCGCCGCCGTGATCGCGCTTTATGCGGTCCATCACGGGCTGGCCAAGGGCGCGCTCTTCATGTCGGTGGGCGTGGCGGGCCAGGTGAACGGGCGCGCGCGTCACGCCCTGCTGGCGGCCGTGGCACTACTGGCGTTGTCCGTGGCGGGCCTGCCGCTGACCGGCGGGGCCGTCGCCAAGACCGCGCTCAAGAGCGGCCTTGAGGGTCCGGCGGCGACGCTGGTGGCCGCATCGGCGGCCGGAACGGCGCTCTTGCTGCTGCATGTGTGGGTGTTGCTGCGCCGGTCAAGCGCGCATGGCAGCCGGCCCGGCCGGCTGTTGTGGGCACCGTTCCTGGCAGCCGGGGCCACGGCGCTGGTGCTGCCCTGGCTGCTGGCGCCGGCCGTCGGCGTCAAGGCGTCCTACGTGCTTTCCGCGGCCAATCTGTGGAGCGCCACCTGGCCGCTTCTTGCCGCCGCCGCGATCGCCGCTGCGGTCATCGGCCTGAGGATTGGCGTGCCCCGCATCCCGGCCGGCGACCTTGTCGTTGTCGCCGAACGGATGGTTCCCCCGGCCGTCTCGCGACGGCCTGCCCCGTCGCACCCCGGGCCTCGCCGTGGGATGAGACGGCTGGACCCGATCGACAGGCTCGAGCGGGGACTGCGCCGCTGGAGCACGGCCGGGCCGGTGCTGCTGGGCACGGCTGTCGTCCTGGCCGCGCTGTTTCTGGCCTGAAACCGCAGGGCCCGGCACAAGCCGAGCGCAACGCGCGCCGGCCCGGCCCCCATCGCGGGCGCGCCAGACCGGCGACGGCCCGATCGCCCATTGCCAAGAGACCGGCCTGCATTTAGTTGTAACATACAACTGAATGGAGGATCCCGTGACGGACGACGCGGCGACCATCGCGCACATTCGCGATGCCTCGCGCCGGCTGGTGCGCGAACTGGGCTTCATGCAGGCAACGCTGGCCGGCACGGACCTGTCGCCATCGGCCGTGCATGCCATCATCGAGGTCGGTCTGGGCCGGAACGTCAGCGCCCGCGATCTGGTCGCGGCCTTGCGGCTGGAGAAATCGACCGTCAGCCGGCTGGTCGGCGCGCTCGTCGCCGATGGCTATCTCGCAGAGGCGCGCGATGGGACCGACACGCGCCTCAAGCGGCTGACGCTGACCGACAGGGGCCGGCAGGCCTATGCCGCCATCAACGCCTTCGCCGGCGGTCAGGTGCGCGGCGCCGTCGACCGGCTCGACGGGCTGGGCGCGCCCGATCTCGCCCGCGCGCTCGACGCCTATGCCAGGGCGCTCGGCGATCAAGCGCAACGACAGCCTGTCACGGACATCGTCGAGGGCTATGTGCCCGGACTGATCGGCCGGGCGGTGGCCATGCATGCCGACTACTACAGCCGGGCGGCCGGGTTCGGGGCGCCGTTCGAGGCGACCGTCGCCGGCGCAATGGCCGGTTTCGTGCCACGGCTCGGGCGCGACGGCAACGCCATCTGGAGCGCCCGGCGCGGCGGCGCGATCGTCGGCACGATCGCCATCGACGGCGAGGATCTGGCGCCGAACGTTGCGCATCTGCGCTGGTTCATCGTCGCCGACGGCCTGCGCGGGGCGGGCATCGGCCGGGCGCTGATGCAGGCGGCGATGGAGTTCGTCGATAGCCACGGCTTTGCGGAGACACGGCTGTGGACCTTTTCCGGCCTCGACGCGGCCCGGGCGCTCTACGAGCGCGCCGGCTTCCGCCTCGTCGGGGAAAAGCCCGGCCGGCAATGGGGCGAACAGGTGCGCGAGCAGCAGTTCGTGCGCCCTCATCCCGGCCGCGCGGCCGACGAGCAGGATCGCTCATTCCACCCATGACGACAATCGGCTTTTCCGACTGTCCGGGCGCACCCATCACGGGCGCGACGGCGGCACGCCCGATCCCATGGTCGCGCCCGGCCACGCGCGCCATGTCGGAGAGCGCATCGCTGTCGCAGATTGCGCGCAAGCACGCTTGGTCGCAGGCCTTCATCCCGATCCGGCTGCCGGAAGGGCCCTCGATCGGGCCAGAAGGTCGACGCCCATCTGATCGAAAAGGCCCAGATAGTCGAGCAGCACCCAGTTCTCGATGATCTTCCGGTCGGCGAGCCGGTAGAAGTCCATCACGTTCAGCGTCAGGGCCTTGCCGGTCGCGGCAACGCCCAGATATTCGCCCCGATGCGTCATGGTCATGGAGGGCCAGCCCGAAAAGGCCGCATAGTCGCCATCGCCTATACGGCAGAAATGGTTGCCGCCCCTGCGGTCGGGAAAGGCGCGCAGGAATGCCGCCCGGTGATGGTTGACGAACCCGTCCCAGCCGAAGGTCGACCCGATTCCGCCGGGTCCGTACCACATCATGTCCTCGTGCCAGTGACCGTGCGTGCCGGTCTGGGCTTCCGAATGGAACGTGTCGGGATCGAAATCGTGCAGGTCGGCGATCATCGCTTCGACGATGTCCAGCGAGGTGCTGCCGGCCTCGGGATCGTTGGGAAGGATGCCGTCATGCGTCGCCGGTCCGGGGAACAGCATTTCCGTGCCCAGCATGCGCGGCAGCGGAAAGCGGCCGGCCTGGCGCATCAGATCGATCAGATCGATGATGATGCGCGCTTTGGTGATCTTGCCGTCATCGATGCGATAGAACTCGCCCGAGCGCAGGAAGGCAAGCCGGTCGGCGGGCCGCACCCCGAACAGGTCGCGGTCGAAGATGCCGACATAATGGGTCACCGAGCACACCCAGTTGCCGCCCTCGGCCCGGCGGTTGGCCGCACCGAAGAAGATTTCGTCACGGCGCCAGATCCGGAACAGGGCCCGGCGCAGCGGCATCAGGAAGCCTTCGACGACGGCTTCGAGCCCGTCCAGACGTCCGACCGGATGCGACACGTCCCAGACCGTATCGTGCGCGATCATCGAGCGCGAAAAACAGTCCAGCTCGGCGTCGGGGATGCGGATCAGGGCGTTCAGAAAGGCGTGACTCGCTTCCCTCCAATCGTCCATCATGTTGATCTTCCTTGTATTTCTCAATCAATTGCAAACGTATTCAAAAAGTGCTTGCCAAAAAGAACATCGCGAGTCTACGGTTTTTGAAATCGTATGCAAAGCGTCCGGCAACAACGCCATACGGTCCAGGGAGGGGGTCCCTTGGCGGAGATCCAGCTTCACAATGTCTCAAAGCGCTGGGGCAATTTCATCGGGGTCGATGATTTCAACCTGACGATCGCCGATCAGGAATTCCTGGTCCTTCTTGGTCCGTCGGGATGCGGCAAGACCACGACCATGCGCATGATCGCCGGTCTCGAGGATGTCACCGAGGGCCAGATCTCGATCGACGGCAAGGTGGTCAATGATCTCGATCCCAAGGATCGGGACATCGCCATGGTGTTCCAGAGCTACGGGCTCTACCCGAACATGAACGTGTTCGAGAACATCCGGTTTCCGCTCAAGGTCCGCAAGGTCGATCCGGCGAGCCATGAAGAGCGGGTCATGCGCGCGGCCCGGATGGTCGAACTGGAGCCGTTCATGCACAGACGACCGGCCGAGCTGTCCGGCGGCCAGCGCCAGCGTGTCGCGCTCGCCCGTGCGATCGTGCGCGAGCCCAACGCCTTTCTGATGGACGAGCCGCTGTCGAACCTCGATGCGAAACTGCGCGTGTCGACGCGCGCGCAGATCAAGAATCTCTCCCATGAGCTCAAGGTGACGACCATCTACGTCACCCACGACCAGATCGAGGCCATGACGCTGGCCGACCGCGTCGTCGTCATGAAGCAGGGCGTGGTTCAGCAGGTCGGCACGCCCACCGATATCTATGACCGGCCGGCGAACACGTTCGTGGCCGGCTTCATCGGCTCGCCGGCCATGAACCTGATGGATGGCGTGCTCGAAAACGGCACATTCACCGGGGACCGCGTCTGCATCTCGGGCCTGGACGGGCCGGACGGGCCGGTCGTTCTGGGCTTTCGGGCCGAAGACGCCAGTGTCGGCGAGGCACAGGGCGCGATCAACGCGCCGGTCTACACGATCGAGCTTCTGGGCGATGCGACCATGATCACGGTGCGCGCGGGCGGGGCTCTCGTCTCGGTAAAGGCGCCAAAGGATTACCGGGCCGAAATCGACGATTCGGTAGCGCTTTCGGTCCCGGCGAGCATCTGCCACCTGTTCGACAAGAAGACAGGGGCGCGTATCGGAGGCCACTGAACGGGCCGACCGGTATCACGCCGGGCAAGCCCGCCGCTGACGCATTGGAAAGGGAGAATGCAATGACACTGAGAACCCTCATGATGGCGGGCATGGTCTCGCTCTTGCCCGTGTCGGCCGCCCAGGCCGACTGCGCGTTCGAGAACGAAACGCCGGTCAAGGTGCTGTCGGCCGGCTTCGAGGCGTGGAAGGCGGTCACCGACGCCATGGCCGAATGCGGCAATGTCGATGCCGAACTCGATCAGGAATTCCGCACCAAGCAGCCCGCCGCCTTCGCTGCCAATCCGTCGCTCTACCACATTGGCGGGGTGGCCAACGGGACGATCACGCCGCTGCTCAACGAGGGCACCATACGCCCCCTTGACGATCTTGTGGCCGAGTACGGGGAGAACCTCGCGCCGAACCAGCTCATCAAGGTCGACGGGCAGACGATGGCCATCGCGATGATGGTCAACACGCAGCACCTGATGTACCGGCAGGACATTTTCGACGAGCTCGGCCTTGAGGTTCCCACCACCTGGGACGAGGCGCTCGAGGTCGCGGCGCAGATCGAGGAAGCGGACGTCGTCGACTATCCCCTCGGCGCGACGATGAAGTCGGGCTGGAACCTGGCGCAGGACTTCAACAACATGTTCCTGGGCTATGGCGGCCAGTTCACCGACGCCGAGTCAATGCCGACGGTCAACACCGAAGCGGGCGTCAACGCGCTCGAAATGATGAAGGCGCTGACCGAATACATGGACCCCGAATATCTGGTTTCGGACTCCACCTACGTGCAGCAGCAGTTCCAGCAGGGCAAGATCGCCATGGCCAATCTGTGGGCCAGCCGCGGCGCGGCGATGGACGATGAAGCCGAAAGCCAGGTGGTCGGCAAGGTCAACGCGGCCGCCGCCCCGCTCGCCATGGAGGGCGGCGCACCGGCGACGACCCTCTGGTGGGACGGCATCGTGATCGCCCGCAACATCTCCGACGAGCAAGCCCAAGCCGCCTTCCGTGTCGCCATGGAGGGCCTGGACACCGAGATGGTCAAGGCCAACAATGACGCCGCGATCTGGCTGATTTCGGGCTATCAGCCCAACCGCCTGGCCGAAGGCGCCATCGCGACCGCTTCGGCCGAACCGGCGCCGCCGTCCTACCCGTCGACCAGCCAGATGGGCCTGATGCACACCGCGCTCGGCAACGAACTGCCGGCCTTCTTCACCGGCGAACGCGACGCCGAGGCGACGCTGGCCGCGGTGGAAGATGCCTATATCACGGCCGCGCAGGAAGCGGGCCTGATCGAGTAGCCGCCGGGCACAGTCCCGCAGCCGGCGAGACCGGCTGCGGCAAGCTCCATGGGGCCTTGGGGGAGGCGGCGATGAAATTCAGAACATTTGCATGGTTCGTCGGGCCGTCGGTCCTGATGATGCTGCTGTTCATCGCCTTCCCGCTCGTTTCGGTGTTCCTGCAGAGCTTTCAGGTCACCCAGCCGGTGGTCGAGACGGTAGAGGTCGAAACCTGCACGCCTGGCTTTGTCGGCCAGACCTGCGTGACCGAGACCAAGACGACGCCGGTGCTCGATGCCAACGGCAACCCGGTGACGACGACCGAATGGGTCGGGCTGTTGAGCTACACCCGCCTGCTGCAATTCGATCAGGTGGGCGCGGCGATCGCCAGCGGTGCCTTCAGTTCGATCCTCGCCATCGATTTCTGGAAGGCGCTCCGGTTCACGCTGACATTCACGCTTGTCACCCTGCCGCTGGTGATCGGCCTGGGCCTGGCAATCGCGCTGGCGGTCAACAATGCGGCGCGTTCGGTCCGCGGTCAGATCATCTTCGTTTCGCTGCTGCCCTTCATCATCACGCCGGTGATCGGCGCCCTGTCCATCCGCTGGCTGTTTTACGGCGACGGCATCGTGACGGCGCTGCTCGAGGACATGCTGGCAACCGACATCTCGGTGGCCGCCAACGGATGGGCCATCGAGTTCTTGATGATGTTCTACCGGGTATGGCACGTCGCGCCGTTCGCCTTCGTGATCTTCTATGCCGGCTTGCAGACGGTCAATCAGGACACGCTGGAAAGCGCGATCATCGACGGGGCGAGCCGGTTCGAGCGGCTGCGCTTCGTGGTCGTTCCCCACCTGATGCCGCTGATCATCTTCGTCGCGCTGATCCACCTGATGGACGCCTACCGGGCCTTCGAGGAAGTGGTCGGCTTTTCCTCGCAGGCGCACCGCATCACGCTGCAATGGCTGACCTACGACCTGCTGACGCCGGACGATGCGGGCAACCGGGCGATCAGCCGCGCCTCGGCCAGCGCCATGCTGACCATGATCGGCATCGTCATCCTGCTGATCCCGCTACTGCGCCGCACATGGCGCGACCACAAGGGGAGCGCGCGCTGATGGCGACCGCCAAGGCCATGCAACAGCCCTTTTCGCTGCGCTTTGCGTCGGCATCGTTCCTGACGCTGTGGTGCCTGATCGCCGCCTTCCCGATCGTTTGGATCGCGGTGATGAGCTTCAAGTCGCCGGTGGACGCGTTCTCGGCCAACCCGCTGAACGTCGTCTTCGGCCCCGCGACGCGGGCCGACGGCAATGGCCTGTCGCTGCTCGATATCGCGGTCGGACTGGCGGTTCTGGTCGGCGCCGGCCGCATCGCGTTCACGCAATTGCCCAGGTGGGTCGCACGCTTCACGCCCAAGGGCCTGATCGTCGTCGGCTGGCTGGTCGGAGCCGGCGCGTTCGCCGCCGCATTCCTTTTGGTATTTTTCGGTCTGCTGCCGCCGGTTCTCGCCGTGCTCAATTCGATCGCGGGGCCGCTGGGTACGCCGATCATCGGGCTGACAGCCGAGCACTATTACGCGGTCTGGGTCGAAAACCAGTTCTGGCGCAACTTCCAGAATTCGCTGATCGTCACCGCCGGCGTCGTCACGGTCTCGCTGACGGTGGGCACGCTGGCCGGCTACGGACTCGCCCGCTCGGGCTCCAATCTCGCCTTCTGGATCCTGATCGTCGCGCTGGTCTTCCGCGCCCTGCCCCATTCGGTCCTGGTGGCGGGCTATCTGCCGGTGTTCATCAACTCGGCTGAAATCCTCCGGCCGATCCTAGGCGAGAACGCGCCGACGCTGTACGGCCAGCCGCTGGCGGTCATCGCCGTGCTGGTGGCCATCAACCAGCCCTTCACCATCTGGATGCTGCGCTCGTTCTTCCAGAACATTCCCAACGAGTTGGACGAAGCGGCGCGGGTCGACGGGTGCACGCATTTCCAGGCATTCCGCTGGGTGATCATGCCCGTAATGTGGCCCGGGGTGATCACCACCGGCCTGTTCTCGTTCCTTCTGGCCTACAACGACCTGCTGGTGACATCGCTGCTGCTGGACGCGCAGAACCAGACCATGGTTCCGGCGATCGCCGGCTATTTCAACCGCGAGACCACGACCACCGACCAGGTCGAGGCTGTCGCCGCCGCGGTCTCCATCACCGCGCCGCTGTTCCTGCTGGTGATGGTCTTCCAGCGCCAGATCGTGAGCGGCCTGACCGCCGGAGCGGTCAAGGGATGACAGGGGCCCGTCCCGAACAGGCGGTGCTCAGCCGCGCCACGGATCTTTCGAAGACCGGCGAGACCCGCGCGGTCATCGAAGCGATGGTGGACGGGCTCAACGATCACCGCATCGACGATATGGGCGAATTCTTCGCCGAGTCGTTCCGCTGGATGGGCAATTGTGGCTGCGGCACCAAGAACGGGCTGCGCGAATTCCAGGATCATTGGCAGCGCCCCTTTCAGGCCGCGTTTTCCGACAAGGTCTGCATCGACGAGGCCCGGCTCTTCATGGGGGAATGGGCCGCCGCCTTCGGCCGGCAGGAGGCGACCCATTCCGGCCCGTTCATGGGCCTGGAGCCGACCGGCAGGCGCGTTCAGATCCGGTACATGGATTTCTGGAAGGTGGTCGACGGCAAGATCACCGACAATTGGGTGATGGTCGATTTCCCGCATGTGCTCGCCCAGCTCGGCGTCGACGTGTTCGGCGGACAGGGCTGGGAGGCCTACGACCGCGGCGAGAAGACGCCGCCGGTCCCGAATGAACGAGGATGAGATGGCGATCAGGCATCTGAAAACCGCAAAACCGCAGACCGAACGTGCCCATGACGATGCCCGGGTCCGGGCCATCGTCGAACAGACGCTGGCGGACATCGAGGCGCGCGGCGACGCGGCCGTGCGGGACCTGTCCGAAAAGTTCGACAATTATTCGCCGCCCGCCTTCCGGCTCACCGACAGCGAGATCGAAGCCCTCATGGCAAGGGTCTCCGAGCGCGACATGAACGACATCCGCTTCGCGCAGGACCAGGTGCGCAACTTCGCCCGCGCCCAGCGCGATTCGATGCTGGACATCGAGATCGAGACCCTGCCCGGCGTAATTCTCGGTCACAGGAACATCCCCGTGCAATCGGTCGGCTGCTATGTGCCCGGCGGCAAGTTTCCGATGGTCGCCTCCGCACACATGTCGGTGCTGACGGCGCAGGTGGCCGGCGTGCCGCGCATCATCGCCGCGACGCCGCCCTTCAGGGGCGCGCCGAACCCGGCGGTGATTGCCGCCATGCATATGGGCGGCGCGCACGAGATCTACGTGCTCGGCGGCATCCAGGCGGTCGGCGCGATGGCGATCGGGACCGAGACGATCGAGCCGGTGCACATGCTGGTCGGCCCGGGGAACGCGTTTGTCGCCGAGGCCAAGCGTCAATTGTTCGGCCGGGTCGGCATCGACCTGTTCGCCGGCCCGACCGAAACCATGGTCATCGCCGACGAGACGGGCGCGGACGCAGAACTGTGCGCCACCGACCTTCTCGGCCAGGCCGAACACGGCTACAATTCGCCCGCCGTGCTGGTCACCAACTCCGAACGGCTCGCCCGCGACACGCTCGAGGAGATCGACCGGCTTCTGAAGATCCTGCCGACCGCCGACACCGCGTCGAAGAGCTGGGAGGATTATGGCGAGGTGATCGTCTGCGACAACCATGACGAGATGCTCGCCGTTGCCGACGACATTGCCTCCGAGCACGTGCAGGTGATGACCGACCGGGACGACTGGTTCCTCGACAACATGACCTGTTATGGCGCATTGTTCCTTGGCGCGCGCACCAATGTCGCCAATGGCGACAAGGTGATCGGCACCAACCATACGCTGCCCACCAAGAAGGCGGGCCGCTACACGGGCGGGCTGTGGGTGGGCAAGTTCCTCAAGACCCATTCCTATCAGAAGGTGCTCACCGACGAGGCTGCAACGCAGATCGGCGAATACGGCTCCCGGCTGTGCATGCTGGAAGGCTTTGTCGGCCATGCCGAGCAATGCAACGTCCGCGTGCGCCGCTATGGCGGGCGGAACGTGCCCTACGGCGCGGCGGCGGAGCCGAAACTGGCAGCGGAATGATGTCAGGCGACATCCACACCGCAAACAAGGCGGCGATCGCGCCGTTGCGCGCGGCGCTCTACGACTACGATCCGGCCGCGCTGCGCGCGCAGCTTCAAGGGCTGGTCGCCCCCGACGCGCCGGTCCGTTTTTCCGAACCGCTCGGCGAGACGACAGGGCCCGAGGGCTATTTTCGCGACATCGTCGCACCGTTTGCCGCGGCCTGGCCCGATCTGGAGCGGCGCGACTACATCGTCATGGCCGGACAGACCGAACACGGTGCCGACTGGGTCGGCTGCGGGGGCTACTATACCGGCACATTCGTGCATCCCTGGCTCGATATCCCGCCGACCGGGCACGTGGCGCACATGCGCTTTCACGAGTTCTACCGGCTAAAGGACGGGCGGGTGAGCGAAGTGCAGGCGCTCTGGGACGTGCCGGAGGTGATGATGCTGGCCGGCGCCTGGCCGCTGGCCCCGAGCCTGGGCCGGGAGTGGCACGTGCCCGGGCCGGCGACCGAAGACGGCATCGTGCCCGGCCCTTACGACGAAGCGGCCAGCGCCGGGTCCTGCCGGCACGTGGTCGACATGCTCGATGCGCTCAAGCGCCATCCTTCGGAAGGCGGGCCGGAGGTCATGGAAATGGACCGGTACTGGCATCCGAAGATGAGCTGGTACGGGCCCGCCGGTATCGGCACCGGGCGCGGCATTGCCGGGTTTCGCAACTGGCACCAGATCCCGTTCCTTGCCGGCATGCCCGATCGCGGCCGGTATGTCGACGAGATCACCTACCATTTCTTCGGCGATGGCGCCTATGTCGGCGTGACCGGCTGGCCAAACATGATCCAGACGCTGAGCCATGGCGGCTGGCTGGGCATTGCGCCCGTCGGCAAGCGCATCGAGATGCGCAGCCTCGACTTCTGGCGAGTGGAGAACGGCCTGATCCGCGAGAACTGGGTGCTGGTCGACCTTTTGCACATGTACCGGCAGATCGGCGTCGACGTCTTCGCGCGGCTGCGCGAATTCAACAAGGCGCGGTGCGGGTTCGACCCCGAGACCGGAGAGGCGTTGGCATGAACCTGCCGCAAACGCCGTCGTTTCGTCTTGACGGCAAGCGGGCGCTGGTCGCCGGCGCTTCCTCGGGCATCGGCCGCGGGTGCGCGGTGGCGCTGGCACGGGCGGGCGCGACGGTCACCCTCGTTGCCCGGCGGGCCGATGCGCTCGCCGCCCTGTGTGCGGAACTGGCCGAAGCCGGGCTCGATGCCGAAGCGCTCCCGCTCGACATCACGGACCTGGCGGCGGCGGCCGATGCCGTGGCGCGCGACGGGCCGTTCGACGTGCTGGTGAACGCGGCGGGCATGGCCCGGCACGGGCCGGCGCTCGAAACGCGCGCGGACGACTATGACGCGGTGATGAACGTCAATGCCAGGGCCGCCTATTTTCTGACACGCGCGGTGGCAGGCGGCCTGATCGCCGCGGGTCGGCCGGGCAGCCTGATCAATGTCTCCTCGCAAATGGGTCATGTCGGCGGCATCGACCGAGCGGTCTACGCGGCGTCCAAGCATGCCATCGAGGGCATGACCAAATCGATGGCCATCGAGTGGGGGCCGCACGGCATCCGGGTCAACACGCTGTGCCCGACTTTCGTGCGCACGCCGCTGACCGAA
Source organism: Roseitalea sp. MMSF_3546 (assembly GCF_030732865.1). Classification (GTDB taxonomy): domain Bacteria; phylum Pseudomonadota; class Alphaproteobacteria; order Rhizobiales; family Rhizobiaceae; genus Roseitalea. The sequence continues at coordinate 104,507 of NZ_JASHKB010000011.1, read as the reverse complement.
CCCACCTTCGAGGATTCGGAGCGGCGGCGATGGATCGAGGACAGGATCAAGCTGGGCCGCATCGGCACCGTCGAGGACATGATGGGCCCCGTCGTCTTTCTGGCCTCGGACGCATCGGCGCTGGTGACCGGCTCCGCGCTCATGGTCGACGGCGGATGGACGGCCGGGTGATGGCGGGCGAAAAAATCACATCGTTGGACGTGGCGCGGCTGGCCGGCGTCAGCCAGTCGGCGGTCAGCCGGGCCTTTACACCGGGGGCCAGCATTTCGGCGAAAACCGTTCGCAAGGTGCGCGAGGCGGCCGAAGAGTTGGGCTACCGGCCCAACGTTCTCGCGCGCAGCCTGATCACCGGGCGAACGCGGATCATCGGCCTGGTGGTCGCCTATCTGGACAACCAGTTCTATCCGGTCGCCCTCGAGCACCTGTCGAACGCACTTCAGGCGCGCGGCTATCATGTGCTGGTGTTCATGGCCGGCAACGAAACGCGCGACGTGCCCGCGGTGATGCAGGAACTGCTCGACTATCAGGTCGACGGCATCATCACCGCCTCGGTGGCGATCAGCAACGAACTGGCCCGCCGATGCCAGGCGGCCGGCATTCCCGTCGTCCTGTTCAATCGCGGCCAGGACGATCCGCGTCTGTGCGAGGTAACCTCGGACAACGTTGCCGGAAGCCGCGCGGCGGCCGAGTTCCTCGTTGCGGGCGGGCACCGGCGGATCGCGCACATCTCCGGCTGGCAGGGCTCGTCCACCGGCCGTCACCGCGCCCAGGGATTCGTGGCGGCGCTCAAGGATGCGGGCCTCGAACCGTTGGCGGTGGTCGATGGCATGTACCGCCGGGACACGGCCGCACAGCTCACGCGCGCCCTGTTCGACCGCCCGTCCCCGCCCGACGCCATTTTCGTCGGCAACGATCACATGGCGTTCGCCGTCATGGACACCGTTCGCTTCGAAATCGGGCTTTCGGTGCCCGATCACGTCTCGATCGTGGGCTATGACGACGTGCCGATCGCCGCCTGGCCGGCCTACCGTTTGACGACGGTCCGCCAGCCGGTGCGGCGCATGGTCAGCGAGACGGTGGAGATCTTGCTCGGGCAGATCGAGGGGACCGTCGAAGCGGGGCAGAAGCGGCGCATCGAATCGAACCTGGTCGTGCGGGCCTCGGCCCGAACTCCGAAAGGATGGTCAGCATGAAGGGCTTTGACCCCAAGTTCAGGGACTTCCCCGATTTCATCATCGGGATCACCAAGGAAATCTGGGAAGACCGTGGCATCCATACGCTGCACGACTACTACGCGCCGGACATCGTCGTGCGTTCGCCCGCCTCGGTCGTGGCCGGAAACAAGGACGTCATCGCCGCCACCATGGCGACGCTGCACGAGTTTCCGGATCGGACCCTGCTGGGCGAGGACGTCATCTGGTCGGGCACTCCCGAGGACGGCATGCTCTCGTCGCACCGGCTGTTGTCGACGGCGACGCATCTGGGCGACGGGGTCTACGGCCGGGCGACCGGCAAGCGTCTTGTCTATCGCATCCACGCGGACTGCCACGCCAAGGACAACCGGATCGATGACGAGTGGATCGTCCGCGACCAGGGCGCGATCGTCCGCCAGCTCGGCCGGGATCCCAAATCCTGCGCCGCGGACCTGATCGCGCAGGAGGGCGGCGCGGATGCGTGCACGCGGCCGCTCACCCCGGACAACGATCGGCCCGGACCCTACACCGGGCGCGGCAACGACAATGAATGGGGCGGCAAGCTGGCCGATATCCTCACGCGGATCATGGCCGCGGACATGAGCGTGATCCCGAACGAATATGACCGCGCCTGCCACCTGGGCTATGCGGGCGGCATCACCGACCACGGCGTCGGGCCGGCCGACCGGTTCTGGATGGGATTGCGCGCGGCGTTTCCCTCGGCGGCCTTCGCGATCGACCACGTCATCGGCCGCGACGACCCGCTGATGCCGCCGCGCGCGGCGGTGCGCTGGTCGCTCTGGGGGCGGCACGACGGTTGGGGCACGTTCGGCGCGCCGTCGCACGCCATGGTCCATGTGATGGGCATCACCCACGCCGAGTTCGGCCCCTGGGGCCTGCGCCGCGAATACACGCTCTATGACGAAGTCGCGATCTGGAAACAGATCCTCATGCATACAGGATGACACCCATGACACCGCAAGCCATGCAAGAAAGGATCGTCCGCTACGGAGACCTGCGCCCGTGCCGCACGGCCTTTATCGATGCGCACACGCCCGGATCGGATCAGAAGGAAAACTTCACGATCATCGGCGGCGGCGTGTCCGAAAGCCCCGACCAGCATGTGCACTTAACGATCCCGCACGGCTTCAACATCGGTGCGGCGGGCCAGCCGCCCAAGTGCCGCAACTCTTTGCATTCGCACCGGACCGCGGAGGTCTTCTTCGTGCTGTCGGGCCGCTGGCGGTTCTTCTGGGGACGCTGGGGCCGTGCCGGCGAGGTCGTGCTGGAGGAAGGCGACATCTTCGACATCCCCACCGGCATCTTCCGCGGCTTCGAGAACATCGGCACTGACTACGGGATGATCATGGCGATCCTGGGCGGGGACGATGCCGGCGGCGGCGTCGTCTGGGCGCCGCAGGTGATCGAGGAGGCGAAGGCGCACGGGCTCGTGCTGTCCGAACAGGGCCGGCTTTACGACACCAAGAAGGGCGAGAGCCTGCCCGAAGGCGTCGCGCCGATGCCGGTCCTGACCGAAGACGAACTCGCCGCCTTCCCCGAACCCTCGCCCACCGAGGTCATAGGCGGCTATGTGCGCCGCTATTGGGACATGGTGGCAATGGCCGAGCAAAAGCCGGTCAAGGTCATCGGGGAGACGGGCATCATCCGCGACAGGCCCGGTTTCGAGGTGGATTTCATCACCCGCGCCTCGGCCGACCGGACCATGCAACGCCACGACCGGCCCAGCGTGCTGATGCCCGTCAAGGGCCACTGGCGCGTCGCATGGGAAGGTGGTGAAGCGGTTCTCGCCCCGGGCGACACGATGAGCGTCCCCGAGGGGATGGACCATGGCGTGGCCCCGTCCATGACCGGCGAGGCCGCGCTTTATCGCGTGGTCGGAACCGACGATCCGGCCGGCCCGACCTGGAAGCAATGAGGGAGCGTTCGATGCGCCTGCGATCGACCCATGTCGGCAGCCTGCCACGGACCCAGGCCGTCGTCGACCAGCTGTTCGCGCGGGAGCGCGGCGAAAGCATCAATCCGGACCGATTCGACGCGGTGATGACGGAAGCGGCGGACGAAACGGTGCGGCGCCAGGTGGCGGCCGGTATCGACATTGTCAGCGACGGCGAAACCTCCAAGATCTCCTATGCGACCTACGTCAAGGACCGCTATACCGGCTTTGCCGGCGACAGCCCGCGCAACGCGCCGGCCGACCTGAAGCTGTTTCCCTCGTTCCTGCAGCGCCTGGCGGACTCGGGCGGCACGCCCACCTACGCCCGGCCCATGTGCGTTGGCGAGGTGCGCTCGAAGGGACAGGGCGAACTGCAAAAGGACATCGCCAGTCTCAAGGCGGCCATGGACCGGCACGGCGCCCGGCGCGGCTTCATGAACGCTGCCTCGCCGGGCGTGATCTCGCTGTTCCTGCAAAACGACTTCTATCCCTCGCGCGAGGCCTATCTGGCAGCGCTGGCCGAGGCGATGAAAGACGAATACGCGACGATCGCGGCCGCCGGGCTCGATGTGCAGATCGACTGTCCCGATCTGGCACTGTCACGCCACATGCTGTTCACCGATCTGTCCGACGACGAGTTCGTCAAGATCGCCGCCAGCCATGTCGAGGCGCTCAACCATGCCCTGGCCGAGGTGCCCGAGGAGCAGATCCGGATCCATATCTGCTGGGGCAACTATGAAGGTCCGCATGTGTGCGATATCCCGATGGCGAAGATGTTCGACACGCTGATGTCGACCAGGGCACGATACGTACTGTTTGAGTCCTCCAATCCGCGTCACGGCCATGAGTGGACCGTGTTCCGCGATCGTGCGGCCGACATTCCAGCCGACAAGGTGCTCGTGCCCGGCGTCGTGGACACGACGACCAACTTCGTCGAGCATCCCGAGCTTGTCGCCCAGCGGCTCGAGCGGTTCGTGGACATTGTCGGGGCCGACCGCGTGATTGCCGGCTCGGATTGCGGCTTCGGCACGTTCGCCGGCTTCGGCGCGGTCGATCCGGAAATCGCCTGGGCCAAACTGAAAACGCTGGCCGAAGGCGCAAGGCTGGCCGGCGCTTCGTGATGACGCCGCTGGTCCTGCTACCGGGCATGATGTGCGATGCGCGCCTTTTCGGGCCGCAGATCGAGGCCCTTTCGTGCATGTGCACGCTTCACCTGGCGACGATTGCCGGCCACGACACGATGGCGGCCCTGGCCGCCGATGTCCTGGCCCATGCGCCGCCACGGTTCGCGCTCGCCGGACTGTCGATGGGCGGGATCGTCGCCATGGAAGTGTTCCGGCAGGCGCCCGGCCGCATCGAGCGCATCGCGCTGCTCGACACAAACCCGAAGGCCGAAACCGAGGCGATCCGCCAGCGCCGCGAGCCGCAAATGGCGCGCGCGCGGGCGGGCGAGTTGCGCGCGGTGATGCGCGAGGAGATGAAGCCCAACTATCTGGCCGAGGGCCCCGGCCGGCAACCGGTCCTGGACCTGTGCATGGACATGGCCGAAGCGCTCGGTCCGGAGGTCTTCGTGCGCCAGTCGCGCGCGCTGCAATCGCGACCGGACCAGCAGGACACGCTGCGCCGGGTCGCCGTGCCCGCCCTTGTGATGTGCGGGGAACAGGACCGGCTGTGCCCCGTCGGCCGGCACGAATTGATGCACGAACTCATTGCCGGTTCGCGGCTGGCGATCGTCGCCGGCGCCGGCCATCTGGTGACGCTGGAAAAACCGGCCGAGGCAAATGCCGCGTTGCTGGAATGGCTCGCAGCGTAGTTTCGGGCGCTCCGGTCGCATGACACCAGGTTGGCCCTGCCGGCCAGCTTGAAATGGCGCATGGGGCGCACCCGCCGGACACGCGCGGTGCGCAACCGATCGATGCTTGGCGGCACTGGCGTGCGACGGGCCCAATTGCGTCGCTTGGGCGTGGCAACGATCGATACAAAGGCATCGCCGCCATGCCGATGCCTCCTGCCGAGCCCGGACCGGATCATGCTCTCGGCGGCGGCCCAGCCGCCGCATGGCCGCCTTCCCCCGAACCCGTTCACGTGATGCTGGAGACGTTCTACACCGAAGCCACCATCGACGGTCATTCGGGCGATCTCGTGATCAAGCGCAATTATGGCCCCGAAGGCGTCTCGGTGGACGAGGTGATCGGCGCACGCGAGGACCATCTCGCCTCGGTGACGGTCATGTTCCGGCGGTCCGAGGGCTATGCGCCCGACGGCGGCAACTGGTTCTGGGCGAAATATCTGCCCGACGGCTCGCTCGACCAGGCGCCGAACGGCACGCCGTTAGCCGGACTGGCGCAGGGATGCATCAATTGCCACTCGGACGCGGACGGGGGCGACTACCTGTTCACGACCAACGCCCTGTCCGACTGACCGCGGCCGCCCGCTGGCAGCCGAACCGGCCCGCACAGCGTTGCCGGCAAGGGGCGCCAGCTCGGCGCCGCCGGCACAAGGATCGATGTCGGTCCAGCCGGCGAAGCGGTCGGTCGCGGCTCCACGGGCTCTCGCCATGGCGCGGAAATCTCGCTCGCGGCATTCGGTCGTGCTTTTCTCCGTGACCGACCTCGCCACGCTCGGTAAGGTTCAACGGGTAACTTCTCAGGGCTTGGATCGTCCCTTGTAGGGCGGGGCATTGCCCGACGCCGACGAGGCGGGAGGATGTCCGGCGGATTGGACGGAGAGTCAGATGGACAAGTCTGCCGGCCAGGGCGACGGAATCGCGGCAGTCATCTTCGACATGGACGGTGTCGTGACCGACACGGCCCAGGCGCATTTCGCGGCGTGGAAGCGGGTCTTCGACGAGGTGCTTCAGGCGCGCGGGGCGGATGCGGCTTTCACCCATGGCGACTACCTCGCGCATGTCGACGGCATTCCCCGCTATGACGGTGTGCGCCGGTTTCTGCGCTCGCGCGGCATCGAGGTGCCCGAGGGCGGCGATGACGACGAGCATCTGGAGTCGGTCCGGGGTATCGGCAATCGAAAGAACCGGTCCTTCCGTAACTGGCTGGAGAAGAACCGGGTGCCGGTGTTCGACGATGCCGTCGAGCTGATACACGCGCTGAAGAAGGCGGGCATCGGTGTTGGCGTCTTCTCGGCCAGCCGCAATGCGCCGCGGGTGCTGGAAAGCGCCGGAATCGCCCAGCTTTTCGATGTCACCGTCAGCGGTGCGGACGCGCAGGAACGCGATCTGTCGCCCAAGCCGGCCCCGGACCAGCTCGAAGAGACCGCCCGGCGGCTCGGCTGCGCGCCGGCACGGGCCGCGGTGGTCGAGGATGCCGTCGCCGGCGTGCGCGCCGGCGCAGCCGGGCGCTTCGGCCTGGTGATCGGCGTGGATCGGCAGGACGATGCCGGCCAGCATCGCCACGCGCTGCGGTCGAACGGGGCCGACCTCGTCACGGACGATTTGCGGCGGCTGTGTCTGCCCGAGGGCGGCGGACTGCGGACGCTGGACCGGCTGCCGCTCGTCCGGGACCGGCTGGACGCGGTTCGGGACCGCCTGGGATCGGGGCCAACTTCTGTCTTTCTCGATTATGACGGCACGCTTTCGCCCATCGTCGCCGATTACCGCGACGCGACGATCCCCGAGGAAACCCGCACCGCCGTCGCGCGCCTGGCCGAGCGTTGCCCGGTCGCCGTCATCAGCGGCCGCGACCTTGCGGATGTGCGTGCGCGCGTCGGACTCGACGAGGTGATCTATGCCGGCAGCCATGGTTTCGACATTGCCGGGCCCGACGGTCTCGAAGAACGCCCCGATGCGGCCGAGGGGTTCGTACGCCCCATCGAGCAGGCCGATGCGCAGCTGCGCGACGCGCTTTCGGGCATCGAGGGGGCCGATGTCGAGCGCAAGACCTTTTCGGTGGCGGTGCATTATCGCCGTGCGGCCGACAGCGATGTCGCGGCGATCGAGGACGCGGTGGACAGGATCGTCGGTCGCCACGACAAGCTGCGCAGAAGCCGGGGCAAGAAGGTCTTCGAGATCCAGCCCCGCGCCGACTGGGACAAGGGGCGGGCCGTGCAATGGCTGCTCGCGCATACGCGGCTTGGCGAGAGCGACGCGCTGCCCATCTATCTTGGCGACGATCTGACCGACGAAGACGCCTTCAGCGCGCTCGGCAGCGCCGGCCTGTGCATTGCCGTGCGAGGTGACACTCGTGCCACATTGGCGGACTATGCTCTGGCCGATCCGCAGGACGTGCGCCGCTTCGTCGAATGGCTGGCCGGACTGGACATGGGGGAACCATGGACGCGTGGCATCTGAGGTATACCGGCTACGACCCCGAAGCCGAGGGCCTGCGCGAAACGCTTTGCGCGCTCGGCAATGGCTACATCGTCTCGCGCGCAGCCGCGCCGAACGCCCATGCCGACGACGTGCACTATCCCGGCACCTACCTCGCGGGCGGCTACGATCGGCTGACCTCCGAGGTCGCCGGGCACCGGATCGAGAACGAGGACCTCGTCAACATTCCGAACTGGCTGCCGCTGACCATGCGGGCCGAGGACGGCGACTGGCTATGCCCCGACGATGTCGAGCATCTCGACTACCGGCAGGAGCTCGACCTGAAGAACAACGTGCTCACGCGCAGCATGCGCTTTCGCGACGGGGAGGGCCGGGTCACGCGTTGGGACGAGCGGCGCCTCGTGTCCATGCACGATCCCCACCTCGCCGCGCTTTCGGTGACCCTGACGCCCGAGAACTGGTCGGGCGGGATGCAGCTGCGCGCGGGTCTGGACGGCAGCGTCATCAACTGGGGCGTGCAACGATACCGCGATCTCGCCAGCCGGCATCTGGAGACGTTGCATACCGGCCGCGAGGACGGCGATATCCTGGCCATGCGCTCGCGCTTCGTTCAGGCGCGGCGGGAAGTGGCGCTCGCCGCACGGACCACCGTCGCGATCGATGGCGGCCACGTTCCCGCTGCGCGCACGAACGTGCTGCCGGACATCGTCGAGGAGGCGTTCGAACTCGAGGCAAGACAGGGGCACCCGATCACGGTCGAGAAGATCGCGGCCTATTTCGACAGCCGCGACGCCGGCATCACCGAGCCGCTCGAGGAGGCCGCGAACCATGTGCGTCACTCCGGCGATTTCCGCGCGCTCGAAGAGGAGCATTCACAAGCCTGGCACCACCTTTGGGAGCAGTTCGACATCCGCCTTGGCGATGCCGACAGCGACGCGCAGCTCAAGCTGCGCCTGCATATCCTGCACCTGCTGCAGACCGCTTCGGTCCATTCGGTCGGAATGGACGTGGGCGTCCCGCCCCGCGGCTGGCATGGCGAGGCCTATCGCGGGCACATCATGTGGGACGAATTGTTCATCTTCCCCTATCTGACGCTGCGCATGCCGGTGCTGACGCGCGCGCTGCTGCGCTATCGCTACCGCCGCCTCGACGAGGCGCGGCGCGCGGCACGCGAGGCAGGGCGAAAGGGCGCCATGTTCCCCTGGCAGAGCGGTTCCAACGGACGGGAGGAGAGCCAACGCGTCCACCTCAATCCCCGATCCGGAAACTGGATTGCCGACAATTCCTGGCGCCAGAGACATATCGGGGCGGCCGTCGCCTGCAATGTCTGGGAATATGTGCAGGCCACCGACGACCGCGATTTCCTGCGCGATTACGGCGCGGAGCTGTTCTGCGAGATCGCGCGCTTTCTGGCAAGTCTCGCCGAAGAGCGGCCCGACGGCCGCTACGGTATTCGAGGCGTGATGGGACCGGACGAGTTTCACACCGCCTATCCGGGTGCCGATCCGAGCACCGACGGCGGGCTCGACAACAACGCCTACATGAACTTCATGTCCTGCTGGGTGCTCTCGCGCGTCGACGACGTGCTCGAGCTGATCCCGGCCGACGAGCGGCGGCGCCTGTGCGAGCGGATCGGACTGAGCCGCGAGGAACTGGCGCATTGGGAGGATGTGAGCTGCAGGCTCTACATTCCCTTCCACGAGGAGGGCATCATCAGCCAGTTCGAGGGATACGAAAAACTGAGGGAATTCGACTGGGACGGCTACCGCGGCAAATACGGCAATCTCCAGCGCCTCGACCGCATCCTCGAGGCCGAGGGGGAAGATCCCAACGACTACAAGATCTCCAAGCAGGCCGACACGCTGATGATCTTCTATCTCTTCGGCAGCGACGAGATCGGCCACATCTTCGACCGCCTCGGCTACCCCTTCGATCCGGACATGATCCTGCGCAACATCCAGTACTACATGCGTCGCACCTCGCACGGTTCGACGCTGAGCTGGGTGGCCCATGCCTGGGTTCTCGCCCGGGCCGACCGGCAGCGCTCCTGGCAACTGGCACTCAAGGCGCTCGACGCGGATATCGCCGACATCCAGGGCGGAACGACGAAGGAGGGTATCCACCTGGGCGCGATGGCCGGAACGGTGGACCTGATGCAGCGGTGCTATACGGGCATCGAACTCCGGTCGGGGACGCTGATGTTCAACCCGCGCCTGCCCGACGAGGTGGACCGGCTGCGCTCGACGGTCCGGTTCCGCCGCCAGATCCTCGATTTCGAGATCACGCAGGACGAGCTGACCGTGACCAGCCGCAAGATGACCGCGTATCCGGTGACGATCTCCTATCGCGGACAGGGGCGCGAGATGAGCCCGGGACAGTCCTTCACCTTCCGGCTGATCCCGGAAATCAAGCCGGACCGGCCCGAACGCGCGCGCGAACAGGAGCGAATCCGGGCGGAGCAGGAGGACCGTTTCGCGACGGCGGCGGGCTAGGTCACTCGCTTAAACCGGCTCGCTGCTCCTGATGTCTTCTGCTTTGGGTTGCCGTCGGCTGGCTTTTCGTGCGTGACGATCCTTTCGGCGCGCGCGGCGGTCTTCGCGACTTCGGCATGGTCGGCGCGCAGCGCAACGGCGGTTCTGGCGGGGCCGGCGACCACGGGCTCGCGTTCCGCGATCGTGGGCGAAGCCTTGCATATCCTCTACCAGCGGGTCATGGGCAGTCTTGCGATCGTGGCCGATCGTCCCCGGCGCTTCGGAATCATTCCCACTCGATCGTGCCGGGCGGTTTCGACGTCACGTCATAGACCACGCGGTTGATGCCGCGGACCTCGTTGATGATGCGCGTTGCGACCTGGCCCAGAAAGCCCATGTCGTAGGGGTAGAAATCGGCCGTCATGCCGTCGACCGAGGTCACGGCGCGCAGCGCGCACACGAACTCGTAGGTGCGGCTGTCGCCCATCACGCCGACCGTCTGGACCGGCAGCAGCACGGCGAAGGCCTGCCAGATGGCGTCGTAGAGCCCCGCCTTGCGGATCTCGTCGAGATAAATCGCATCGGCCTTGCGCAAGATGTCCAGCCGCTCGCGCGTCACCGCGCCGGGGCAGCGCAGCGCCAGGCCGGGACCGGGAAAGGGATGGCGGCCGATGAAGCTGTCGGGCAGGCCGAGCTCGCGGCCCAGTTCGCGCACCTCGTCCTTGAACAGTTCGCGCAAGGGCTCGACCAGCGCCATGTCCATGCGCTCGGGCAGCCCGCCGACATTGTGATGGCTCTTGATCGTCACCGACGGACCGCCGGCAAAGGACACGCTCTCGATGACATCGGGATAGAGCGTGCCCTGGGCGAGGAAATCGGCGCCGCCGATCCTGTTCGCCTCGGCCTCGAACACATCGATGAACAGTCTGCCGATGGTCTTGCGCTTTTGCTCGGGGTCGGAGACCCCGTCGAGCGCTTCCAGGAAGGTGTCCGATGCATCCACATGCACCAGCGGGATGTTGTAGTGCCGGCGGAACAGTTCGGCGACCTCGGCCGCCTCGTTCAGCCGCATCAGGCCGTGATCGACCAGAATGCAGGTGAGCCGGTCGCCGATCGCCTCGTGGATCAAGAGCGCGGCCACCGAGGAATCGACGCCGCCCGAAAGCCCGCAGATCACCCGGCCCTGGCCGACCTGCTGGCGGATGGCGGCGATCGCCTGGTCCTTGTAGGCGGCCATGGTCCAGTCGCCCGAAAGGCCGGCGATCCGGTGCACGAAATTGGCCAGCAGCCTGGCGCCGTCGGGCGTGTGAACCACCTCGGGATGGAACTGGACGGCATAATAGCGCCGCGCCTCGTCGGCGATGGCGGCGAACGGCGCGCCGGGCGACGTGCCGATGACCTCAAAGCCCGCGGGCAGGCCGGTGACCCGGTCGCCATGGCTCATCCAGACCTGATGGCTCTCGCCCTTGCGCCAGATACCCTCGAACAGCGGACTGTCACGCTCCACGGTCAGGAAGGCGCGGCCGAACTCGCGATGGTCGGCCGTCTCGACGGCACCGCCAAGCTGGGCGCACATGGTCTGCTCGCCATAGCAGATGCCGAGCACCGGCACGCCCGCCTCGAAGATCGCCTGCGGCGCGCGCGGCGAGCCGATATCGACGGTCGAGGCCGGCCCGCCCGACAGGATCACCGCCTTCGGCGCAAGCCGGGCAAAGCCCTCTTCTGCGGACTGGAAGGGCACGATCTCCGAATAGACGCCGGCCTCGCGCACCCGGCGGGCGATGAGCTGGGTGACCTGGCTGCCGAAATCGACGATCAGCACGGTTTCGGGATGAAAGGCTTCGGTCATTTGCGATCGGTGTCCGGCAATGGCGCGCCCGGCGGCGCGTACAGCGCGACGATTTCGGCCTCGGTCAGCTTTCCGGTGTCGTTGGCGAAGGCATAGAACGGCGGCTTTTTGTCTATATGGACCTCGACCCTCATGTCGAGACCGCCCGCACCCTCGAGCGTGCCGACCGAAACGTGATACGTGTCATCGCCCAACAGACGATAGAACAGATTGCCGCCGCAGGTGGCGCAAAAGCCGCGTTCGGCCCATTGCGAGCAGCGATGCGGGTGATGGCCGCCTCATCGGAAAGACGCACCCGGGTGCAGGCGATCGTCATCAGCGGACCGCTCGCCCAGCGCCGGCACATGCCGCAATGGCAGGCGCGGAAATGGCGCTTGCCGAGCGTTGCGGTGCAGGTACGGGCGCCGCAAAGGCAGCGGCCGGTTCGAACGTCGCCGGTCATGGCGGGGCTCCGGGCAGATCGCGTCTGCCAAGGCGCTTACGCCATCGCGGCACGGCGCGCAATTGCGGGCCCGGCGCCGGCGCCGGGCATGGCCGCGCCCCCGCACGTGGAAAATCGGGCGGACCGGTGCGCGCGTCGGCCTCCTCATTGTCGTGGGGTGGCCGGACACTGCGTCCGGACTACCGGGTGAACGCGCCTTGCTCGGCGCGACCGCCGTGCCGGGGCCCTTTCTATGGGCCGCCGCGTATCGCCGCCTCGATGCGATCCACCGCATCGGCGAGCTTTTCGTCGATGACGTGCAGATATTGCGTCCAGTCGTCGAAATGGCGCAGGTCCCGGGCGCCATCGGAAATGCCGCGCACGCCGACCAGCGGGACATCGAACGCCATGCAGGCGCGCGCAAGCGCAAAGGTCTCCATGTCGACCATGTCGGCGTCGATGGCGTCATAGGCCGTCCCGGAGATGATGCCGGCGCCGGTCGACAGGCGTTTTGCGGGAAGGTCGCCCATGACGGTCAGCGGCAGTTCGGCCGGAAGGTCGAGAAACGGCGTCAGCCCCTTGTCGAAGCCCAGGGGGGAGGCGTCCATGTCGCGGTAACTGACCGAGGCGACCTCGTAGACCGCGCCCTGCTCGAGGCTGCGCGAGCCGGCCGAGCCCAGCGAGATCACCATGTCGGGACGTTCCGTCGCGAGCGCGCGGGTGAGATTGACCGCCGCCTCGACCGGGCCGACGCCACACACAAGCGGCGAGAACCGCGCCTTCAGATGCGGCCCATATTCGGCGTCGGCGGCCATGACGTATAGAAGCTTGGTGTCGCCGACAGCCTTGAGCATGATCGATTCCCCGGCGCAGACTATCGCGCCTTGCCCGCCAAGGCCATCGTCAGTTCATCCACCAGATCGCCAGATTGAGGATGCCGGCAAAGACGATCCAGGCCAGATAGGGTGTCATCAGCCAGGCGCTGATGCGGTCCGCCGTCCAGGTCAGGGCGATGAACGTCACCGTGAGCGTGATCATCGCGGCGATGACCAGGAGCGCCAGCCCCGGCAGCTGCATGCCGAAGAAGACCGGCGACCACAGGAAGTTAACCGCGAGCTGGCCGAACCAGACCTGCATGGCCGCGCCCTTGTAGTTGCGCATCCAGGTGCGCCAGCCGGCGATCGCAACCAGGGCGTAGAGGATCGTCCAGACCGGCCCGAACAGCCAGCTTGGCGGGTTGAAGAACGGTTTTTGCAACTGGTCGTACCATTCGCCCGGCGGCGTCATTGCCCCGATCAGGATGCCGCCGCCAAGGGCCAGGGCGATGAATGCCGCACGCGCGATCCAGCGCCCCGTTGGAGACTTGGCGCCTTGCGGGCCCCGGCCGCCGGTCAGATCATCGACAGAGTTGCTGTTGGTCGCCATCTCGTTTCCCTTTCGGTCATCGCCGCCGATACCGGTCAAACGGGACCGCGTCATGGCCGGTTCCCCTGCGCGCGCTGCAGGACGGCGAAGAAGAAGCCGTCGGTCTGCGTGGCCCGTGGGGTGAGCGTGACGCAATCGAGATCGGACGACCAGGGCTGCGGCTTGTCGAAGCCGAACAGATCCTGCCAGACCTCGCCGGCGGAAAGAAGCGACCAGCCGGCATGGCGGTCGCCGAAGCGGTAAACCTGCTCCTCGTTCTCGGCCAGGAAGACCGAGCAGGTGATATAGCACAGATAGCCGCCGGGCCGGACGTAACGGGCAGCGGCGTCCAGGATGGCCGCCTGCTCGGCGCAGCGCCGGTCGAGCTGGCCCTGTGTCAGGCGCCACTTGGCGTCGGGATTGCGGCGCCAGGTGCCCGAACCGGTGCACGGCGCGTCGACCACGACGCGGTCGCATCGGCCGTCTAGCGGCGACAGGTCCGCATCGGCGGCATGCACCTGCACATTGCGCGTTCCGGCGCGCCTGAGCCGGTCGAAGATCGGCGCCAGACGCTGCTTGTCGGCATCGAAGGCATGCACCTGGCCCTTGTTCTGCATCGCCGCGGCGAGCGCCAGCGTCTTGCCGCCGGCGCCGGCGCACAAGTCGAAGACCTGCTCGCCGGGCTGCGCGAAGACCAGATCGGCAACGATCTGCGATCCCTCATCCTGGATCTCGAACCAGCCCTTCTGAAAGGCCGGCTCGGCCTGCACGTTGGGCAGCCGCCCGGCGCCCCCTGGCGGCGTGATGCGCAGGCCGTGCCTTGCGATCGCGGTCGGCCGCGCGCCGGTTCTGGCGAGCGCCTTTTGCACCTTGTCGCGGTCGGCCTTCAGCGTGTTGACGCGCAGATCGAGAGGCGGGCGCTCGGCGAACGCCTTGGCCTCGTCGATCCACTCCTCGCCGAAATTGTCTGCAAGCAGATCGGCGCACCAGGCCGGCACGTCGGCCTCGACATGGGCATCGGCGAACGTCATGTCGCAGGTCGCCGCCGCCGCGAGCGCGGCCATTGGCGGTTCGGGCGCGAAGCGGTCGCCGGCGAGCGCCTCGGCGATGGCTTCGGGCGTCAGCGACCAGCCCTCGAGCAACGCGCCGAAGGCGAGCGCGAGCGGGCCGTCATCGTCCATGCGATAGCCGATCGAGGCGCGGCGGCGCAGCGCGTCATAAACGATGTTGCCGATCGCCGCGCGGTCGCCCGAACCGGCGAAGCGGTGCGCCCTGCCCCAGTCGGCGAGCGCGACCGAGGCCGGCCGGTGGTTGGTGTCGATGTCGGCCAGCACGTCGATGGCCGCGGCGATGCGTCCGCCAAGGCGCATGTGATCGGGTCCCCTTGCGTCGAAGGCACCGCCATAGCGGACCGGCACGGCGACGGAAAGGGCCGTTCGGGCATCGCGCAATGAGGATGCGAATATAAGAGTCGATTGATATAGATCATGCCGCGCGCGCCCGCGACGATCTATCAGAGCCGGAAAGGCGAAACCCAAGGGAGGAAGCCATGGCTCTGACGTTATCGAGGCGCGCGTTCCTGACGGCCTCGGCGGGCACATCGGCGCTGGCATTTGCGGGCATGGGCGCAAGACAGGCCGCCGCGCAGGTCCGCACATCGGCGAAGATCGTCATCATCGGGGCGGGCGCGGCCGGCGCCTCGCTCGCCAGCCGCCTGTCGCAAAGACTGGACGGCGCGCAGATCACGGTGATCGATGCGCGCCAGCGCCACCTGTATCAGCCCGGCTTCACGCTGATCGCCGCCGGCCTGAAACCGGCCGACTACGCCGTCTCGCAGACCGAAGACTGGCTGCCGCCGGATGCCCGCTGGATCGAGGAACGCGCCGCCGAGATCGATCCCGAGGCCAAGACCGTGACGACCGAGGGCGGCACGGCGGTCGCGTATGACTATCTGGTCGTCGCCGCCGGGCTGACGCTCAACTACGAGCAGATCGAGGGCATGTCGACGGAGTTGATCGGCAAGGACGGCATCGGCTCGGTCTATGCCAGCCCCGAGGCGGCCGAAGCGACCTGGCGCGAGATGGACCGGTTCACCGATCAGGGCGGGGTGGGTCTGTTCTTCCGCCCGGCAACGGAGATGAAGTGCGCCGGCGCGCCGCTCAAATACACGTTCCTGACCGACGACTATGCGCGCCGCAAGGGCAATCGCGGCAAGACCGAGATCGTCTATGCGGCCCATTCGAAGTCGCTGTTCGGCGTGCCGATCGTCAACGAGAAGGTGCGCATGCTCTACGACGAGCGCGGTTTCGACGTGCGCTACGAGCACGTCATCAAGGCGATCGATCCGGGCACGAAGACCGCCACCTTCACAACGCCCGAAGGCGACACCGAGATCGGGTTCGATTTCATCAACGTCATCCCGCCGATGAGCGCGCCGGCCGTGGTGCGCAACTCTCCCCTTCCCTGGGCCGACCGCTGGGTCGGGCAGGGCTATGTCGAGGTCGACCCGCACACGCTGCGCCATCGCCGCTATCCGGAGGTGTTCGCGGTGGGCGACGTCGCCGGCGTGCCCAAGGGCAAGACGGCCGCCTCGGTCAAGTGGCAGGTGCCGGTGGTCGAGGACCAGCTCGTCGCGCAGATCGCCGGCGGCCGGTCCGAACAGACCTATAA
Source organism: Roseitalea sp. MMSF_3546 (assembly GCF_030732865.1). Taxonomy (GTDB): domain Bacteria; phylum Pseudomonadota; class Alphaproteobacteria; order Rhizobiales; family Rhizobiaceae; genus Roseitalea. The sequence continues at coordinate 88,260 of NZ_JASHKB010000011.1, read as the reverse complement.
CGGCTACACATCCTGCCCGCTGATCACGCGGGTCGGCCGGGCGATGCTCATCGAGTTCGACTACGACAACAATCTGGTGCCGTCCTTCCCCGGCGTGATCGCCCCGCTGGAGGAGTTGTGGATCTCCTGGCTGATGAAGGAGATCGCGCTCAAGGCCACCTACAACGCCATGCTGCGCGGCCGCGCCTGAGCGCCCGCACCAACACAATGGGAGTGAGACCATGAAGGAACTGACCTTGGGAACGCTGATCGCGGTGCTCGAAGAGATGTTCGGCCAGCCGCTGTTCTGGGCGCTGGTGGTCGCGGCCGGGCTGATCACGCTGGGGTTCATCTATGTTCTTGTGCGCGACCGCTCGCTGCGCAGCCGCTGGTTCCTGCGCGCCGAGCTCGTCGCGCCGATCGGGGCGGTCGCGGCGATCTGGTTCGTCTTCTTCATCACAAGATCGGGGCTTGGCGACATCGGCGGGCCGATCGACGTGATCGCGCTGATCGCGATCGGGCTGGCCGGCGCCGTCGGACTGACCTTCCTGGCCTATACGGTGCAGGCGCTGACGGGCCGGCGCGAGAACGCGCATTGACGCGCATCAAGGCCTGGGCAGCGCGCACAGGCGAAGATGGCGAGTGTCGACAGGAAAGGCCATGCCATGGATGAAGTGCCGATCGACTATGGCCGGGTGACCGAAGCGGTCGGCCTGTTTCACAGCGAGGCCGATCTGCAGGCGGCGATCGACGATCTGCTCACGCAGGGCTTCGACCGGTCCGAACTGAGCCTGATGGCCTCCGAACACGCCGTCATCGAAAAGCTGCACGGCCAGTACATGTCGGCACGCGACATCGAGGACAGCGCCCAAGTGCCGACGACGGCCTATGTCGCCCGCGAATCCTACGGCGCCCTTGAAGGCGGCATCGTCGGCGCCTTGATCTACGTGCCGGCGCTCGTCGGCGCCTCGGCCGTCGTCGCCTCGGGCGGCGCGCTGGCTGCGGCGATCGCGGCGGCGGCCATCTATGGCGGGGTCGGCGCGGCGCTCGGCACCGTGCTGGCCGGGCTGGTCGGCAAGCGGCGCGCCCGGGAGATCGCCGATCATCTGGAGCGCGGCGGGCTGCTGCTGTGGGTGCGGACGCGGGATCCCCAGCACGAGAAACGGGCGCTGGCAATCATGGACGGGCACAACGCCGCCGATGTCCACGTCCATACGCTGCCTTCGCTGTCGCCGGGTGGCGAAGGCCGTTGGACGCAAACCGCCGAGCATGTGGGCCACGCCGGACGTAGCTGACCGGCTGCCGCGACGCCTTGCGGCCCGTGGCGGCCGGCCGGGCCTGGTTCGGTGAACGGTCGAGAAAGGCCGCCCCGGCGGGTGGCATTCCTAAATCGATTAGATTATGATCCGGCGAGCGCCTTCCAATCACCGGATCCGATCCATGTCGAGCCAGATCATCCCTGTCGACCCGTTCGACTGCATCATCTTTGGCGGCACCGGCGATCTTGCCGAACGCAAGCTGCTGCCGGCGCTGTATCACCGTCAGAAGGACGGGCAGATGACCGACCCGACGCGGATCGTCGGCGCCTCGCGGGCGGCGATGTCGGACGAGGAGTATCGCGCTTTCGCGCTCGAAGCGCTGAAGACGCACGGCCCCGACGATCTCGACCCGCGCGAGGTCGAGCGGTTCCTCGCCAAGCTGCACTACGTGTCGATCGATGTGCGCGCCGACCGGGGCTGGGACGCGCTCAAGGCGCTGATCGGCGACAACGCCACCAAGAAGCGCGCCTGCTATCTGGCGGTGGGTGCGGCGCTTTACGGGGACATCGCGACCAGGCTGCACGATGCGGGGCTGATCACGCCCGAAACCCGCATCATCGTCGAAAAGCCGATCGGCCGTGACCTGAAGTCGGCGATGGCGCTCAACGACACGCTCGGCGAGGTGTTCGACGAGTACCAGGTCTTCCGCATCGACCATTATCTGGGCAAGGAGACAGTGCAGAACCTGATGGCGCTGCGCTTTGCCAATGCGCTCTACGAGCCATTGTGGAATTCGGCCCATATCGATCATGTGCAGATCACCGTCGCCGAATCGGTCGGCCTTGAGGGCCGGGCGGGCTATTACGACAAGGCCGGCGCCCTGCGCGACATGGTGCAGAACCATCTTCTTCAGCTTCTTTGCCTGGTCGCGATGGAACCGCCCGCCTCCATGGACGCCAATGCGGTGCGCGACGAGAAGCTGAAGGTCCTGCGCGCATTGGCACCGATCGACGAGGCCAATATCGAAAAGGCCACCGTGCGCGGCCAGTACGGGCCGGGGGCCTCGGCCGGCGGGCCGGTGCCTGGCTATCTGGACGAACTGGGCGACGATCAGAGCAATACCGAGACCTTCGTTGCGCTCAAGGCCGAGATCGGCAACTGGCGCTGGGCCGGCGTGCCGTTCTACCTGCGCACCGGCAAGCGGATGACGACACGCGTGTCGGAGATCGTCGTCGCCTTCAAGCCGGTGCCCCATTCGATCTTCGGCGCGCAGGCCGGCCGGCTGACCGCCAACAATCTGGTGATCCGCCTGCAGCCCGACGAGGGCGTCAAGCAATGGATCATGATCAAGGATCCCGGCCCGGGCGGCATGCGCCTCAGGCACGTCCCGCTCGACATGAGCTTTGCGTCCGCCTTCAACGTGCGCAATCCGGACGCCTATGAGCGGCTGATCATGGACGTCATTCGCGGCAACCAGACGCTGTTCATGCGCCGCGACGAGGTCGAGGCCGCCTGGCGCTGGATCGATCCGATCCTCGATGCCTGGGAGGAAACGGGCCAGCTCTGCCAGCGCTACACGGCCGGCACCTGGGGGCCGTCGGCCTCGATCGCGCTGATCGAGCGCGACGGCCGCACCTGGCACGAGAGCGTGTGAGATGGGCGATATCCGCCGCCACGACTATGACACCCGCGACCAGCTGGCCGAGGCGCTCGCCGCCGGCATCTCCGGCGTGCTGGCCGGCGGGATCGCCACGCGCGGCCATGCCACGCTCGCCGTTTCGGGCGGCTCCACGCCCAGGCGCTTTTTCGAGGCGCTGTCCAGGGCCGATCTGGACTGGGCGTCGGTGATGGTGCTGCTCGTCGACGAGCGCCTGGTGCCGCCGGACCATGAGCGCGCCAATGCGGGGCTGGTGCGCCGGCACCTTTTGCGGAACCGGGCGGCCGAGGCCCGCTTCGTGCCCTATGTCGTGGATGGGCATACGCCGGCCGAATGCGCGCGGCTTTCGCAGGCCGCCTTCGAGCAGGACGGCCACCGGCTCGATGCCTGCGTGCTGGGCATGGGAACGGACGGGCACACCGCCTCGTTCTTTCCCGGCGGTGACACGCTCGGCGAAGCGCTCGATCCGCAAGCCGCGCAAAAGGTGATCGCGCTGTATGCCGAGGCCGCCGGCGAGCCGCGCCTGACGCTGACGCTCGGCCCGATCCTGGATGCGCGCTTCGTCGCGCTGCATATCGAGGGTGCTGAAAAGCGCAAAGTCTTCGAGGCGGCTCTTGACGGAGACGATACGAACCAGATGCCCGTGCGCGCCGTGCTCAAGCAGGACATCGCGCCGGTGCACGTCTTCTGGGCGCCGTGAACCTTGCCACTTGACGAAAACGAAAACCGCGACTGAGAGGCCACAATGACCGCCTACGACGTCAACAGCACCGTCGCCGCCGTCACGACACGCATCCGCGAGCGCTCGCGCGCCGGCCGCGAGATCTATCTCGAACGGCTCGCCGAACGCGCCAGCCAGGGGCCCAAGCGCACGAAACTGTCCTGCGGCAACCTCGCGCACGGCTTCGCCGCATGCGGGACGACCGACAAGGCGAACCTGAAGGGCGACGTGGTCGCCAATCTGGGGATCATCACCGCCTATAACGACATGCTGTCGGCGCATCAGCCCTTCGAGACCTTTCCGCAGGTGATCAAGGCCGCCGCGCGCGAGGCGGGCGCGGTGGCCCAGGTCGCCGGCGGCGTGCCGGCCATGTGCGACGGCGTCACGCAAGGCCAGGCGGGCATGGAACTGTCGCTGTTCTCGCGCGACGTGATCGCGCTCGCCGCCGGCGTCGGCCTGTCGCACGACATGTTCGACGCGGTGGTTTATCTCGGCGTATGCGACAAGATCGTGCCGGGGCTCGTCATCGCCGCGCTGACCTTCGGCCATCTGCCGGCGGTCTTCATCCCGGCCGGGCCGATGACCTCGGGCCTGCCGAACGACGAGAAGGCGCGCATCCGCCAGCTCTACGCCGAAGGCAAGGTCGGCCGCGACGAGCTGCTCGAGGCCGAAAGCGCCTCCTATCACGGCCCGGGCACCTGCACCTTCTACGGCACGGCCAATTCCAACCAGATGCTCATGGAGATCATGGGCCTGCACATTCCCGGCGCCAGCTTCGTCAATCCCAACACGCCGCTGCGCGAGGCCCTGACCCGCGAGGCGACGAAGCGGGCGCTGGCGATCACCGCGCTCGGCAACGAATACACGCCGGTCGGCGAGATGATCGACGAGCGGTCCGTCGTCAACGGCCTGGTCGGCCTGCACGCCACGGGCGGGTCGACCAACCATACCATCCACCTGATCGCGATGGCCGCCGCGGCCGGCATCACGCTGACCTGGCAGGACATTTCGGACCTGTCCGACGTCACGCCGCTGCTGGCGCGGGTCTATCCGAACGGGCTTGCCGACGTGAACCATTTCCACGCCGCCGGCGGGCTGGGCTTCATGATCCGCGAACTGGCCGATGCGGGCCTCCTGCACCGTGACGTGCGCACCGTGTGGGGCCACGGGCTCGATCCCTACATGATCGAACCGGGGCTCGGCGCCGAGGACGGAACCGTCACGCGCCAGCCCGCGCCGAAGGTCTCGGGCGACGAGAAGGTGCTGGCGCCGTTCGCCAAGGCGTTTCAGCCGACCGGCGGGCTGCAGATGCTGACCGGCAATCTGGGCAATGCGGTCATCAAGGTCTCGGCGGTCAAGCCCGAGCGCCATGTCATCGAGGCACCGGCGAAGATCTTCCACGACCAGGGCGAGTTGCAGGCCGCCTTCAAGGCCGGGGATCTCGACGGCGACATGGTCGCGGTAATCCGCTTCCAGGGCCCCAAGGCGAACGGCATGCCCGAACTGCACAAGCTGACGCCCGTGCTCGGCATCCTGCAGGATCGCGGGCACATGGTGGCGCTGGTCACCGACGGGCGCATGTCGGGTGCCTCTGGCAAGGTGCCGGCGGCGATCCACGTGACGCCCGAGGCCGTCGATGGCGGGCCGATCGCCAGGGTCCGCGAAGGCGACATGGTGCGCGTCGACGCAGCCACGGGCCGGCTCGAAGTGCTGGTCGACCGGGCCGAATTCGAGGCGCGCGCGCCGGCGGTGGCCGATCTTTCGGGCAACACGCATGGCGTGGGGCGCGAACTGTTCGAGACCTTCCGCCGGGTCGCGAGCCGCGCCGATCAGGGCGCCAGCGTGTTCATGCCCGCGCCCGCCGCGTCCGGCTCGGCGCGGGCCGACGGCGCGGTCGACGTCAAGCTCGCCGACGACGCGTTCCGCTGAGGCCGGCCGGCCTTGCGCGGACGGGAACGCAGGGACCAATCACCCCAGGGTGCCGCCGTGCATCGAGCGCAATGACCGCCCGTGCAGCGGCCGGACAAGCGCAACGAACCGTTAACCCTGTTTGTAAAGACAGGTTAACGGGAGGTTTACGCAGATGGTCAAGCAATCGTAAACATGGGTCGATCCGCCGTGGCGATGCGAGCAAGGCGGCCCGCGAACCCTGTGAAGCGAACCATGTCCAGTATTGCCATCCAGACGCCGTCGATCGCCGATCCCTACAAGAACCCCGGTTCGATCGAGAACCGGTTCCGCCGGGGCCGGTTCGCCCATATCCGGTCACTGATCGAGGACGCGCTCGCCGAGCGCGGCCGGGTCGACATCCTCGATCTTGGCGGGCGCGAGCTTTACTGGGATATCGGCAGGGAGTTCCTCGACGCCCATCGCGGTCGCATCCGCATCCATCTGGTCAATCTTGAGGAGGATTGCCAGCCGGTCAGCCGGAGCGAGCTGTTCACCGCGCAGGCCGGCGATGCCTGCGACCGGCGCCTGCTCGAGGGTCGGCGGTTCGACCTCGTCCACTCCAATTCGGTCATCGAGCATGTCGGCGATGACGAGCGGATCGGCCGCTTTGCCGAAAACGTGCGACGGCTGGGCGCGCGCTACTATGTACAGACGCCCAATTTCTGGTTTCCGCTGGAGCCGCATTTCCGCGTGCCCGGTTATCAGTGGCTGCCCGCCCATCTGCGCACCAGGATGCTGCAGGCGCGGCGACTGGGTTTTTACCGGCGTCAGCGCAGCTATGACGATGCGCGCGCCATCGTCGACAGCGTGCGACTGCTGCGCCCGCGCACCATGGCGAGGCTGTTTCCCGAAGCCGACATCCGCATGGAAACGGTGCTCGGCCTGCCCAAGTCGATCATGGCCAGCCACGACGGCCGGTAACGCCCGGCCGCCACGGCGCGCGGTCTATTGCGACGTCATTTGCCCGCCGTGTCCGGCGCCCTTGCCCAAAAGCTCGCCGATCGTCTTCATGTCTTCGACCGTGAAGGTCACCGCGACATCGCCGCCCTGCTCGAAGGTCAGCGTCGCAGGCCACAGCGTTCCCTCGACCATCGGCTCGCCGAGTTGCATGAACATGACGTGCAGGCCGCCGGGGCGCAGCGTCACCTGCCCGCCGGCCGGGATCTCGATGCCGCCCTCGATCTCGCGCATGCGCATGACATCGCCGTCCATGGCCATTTCATGAACCTCCACGCGGCCGGCGAATTCCGCCGAGCCGCCGAGCAGGCGGTCGGCCTGGGCACCCTCGTTGCGGATGATCATGTAGCCGCCCGAAACCGGCGCGCCCGCCGGCGTTGCGCGGATCACCGGATGGTCGATATGCAGCGCGCCCTTGGCGCCGTCATGGGCAATTGCGGTGCCGGTCAGCAAAAGCGCGGCGATGGCGGCAAGGGTGGATCGGGTCATGGGTCGTGTCCTGTGGTCGATACGGGGCGCCGGTCGGTCGGCCGGTCCCTTTTTTCACCCGAATGCGCCGGCAGGCAAGGCTCGCCGGGGCGATGCGGCACCTGACCGCAGGCAAGCCTCACCCAGGCGAGCGCCCTCAGCCGCGCCCGCGCGTGCGGGTCTTGCCCTGCTTCACATTGGCCTCGAGAAAATCGATGATCCGGCCGGCGACATCCTTGCCGGTCGCCTTTTCGACGCCCTCCAGCCCGGGCGAGGAATTGACCTCCATGACGACCGGGCCGTGGTTGGAGCGCAGCATGTCGACACCGCACACGTTCAGACCCATGGTCTTGGCGGCCTGAACCGCCGTCGCCCGCTCGGTCGGCGTGATCTTGACCGCCTCGGCGCTGCCGCCGCGATGGATGTTGGACCGGAACTCGCCGGCCTTTCCGGCGCGCTTCATCGTGGCCACGACCTTGCCGCCGACAACGAAGGCGCGGATGTCGGTGCCGCCGGCTTCCTTGATGAACTCCTGGCCCATGATGTGCACCTTGGCGCCGCGAAACGCCTCGATCACGGACTTGGCCGACTGCATGGTCTCGGCGAGCACCACGCCGATGCCCTGCGTGCCCTCCAGAAGCTTGATGACCACGGGCGGCCCGCCGGTCATGCGCACGATGTCCTCGGCGCGCTTGGGATCGTAGGCGAAGGCCGTCACCGGCAGGCCGACCCCGTCGCGCGCCATGAGCTGCATGGAACGCAGCTTGTCGCGCGAGCGGCCGATGGCCACGGACTCGTTGAGCGGATACACCCCCATCATCTCGAACTGGCGCAGCACCGCCATCCCGTAAAAGGTGATCGAGGCGCCGATGCGCGGGATCACCGCATCATAGCCCTCGATCTTCGCCCCGTCATAGTAGACCGACGGTCGGCGCGAGGTGATGTTCATGTAGCAGTGCAGCGTGTTGACGATGTCGAGCGCATGGCCGCGGCTCTCGGCGACTTCCTTCAGCCGCCGGTGCGAATAAAGACCGGCATTGCGGGCCAGCATGAGAATTTTCAATGGTCAGCGTCCATCTGTTCGGGACCGACGGGATTGCCGGCCATCCAGGAGCGGGTCGGGTCGACGATCAGCCGCCCGATCCGCATCGCGCTGCGCCCCACCAGCATGTTGTAGACCATGTCAGTGCGGTCGGTCAGAGTCACCTCGGCGCGGAAGATTTCCCGGCCGATGACGAAGCGCGTGGCGATCACGCAGCGCCGCTCGACCTGACCGCTGCTGCTGCGAACCTCCCGGAACTCGCGCATGCGGGCACTCGCGTGTTCGGGCGCCGGCCTGCCATTGGGACCGGGCGGATGAAAGCGCACCCAGCGCCTGCCGTTGCGGTCGAAGAATTTCAGATCATCGACATGAAGGGCCGAGGTCAGTGCGCCGGTGTCGACCTTGGCGCGGATCAGACCCACGCCGATATCGGGCAGGGCCAGCTTCTCGCGCCAGCCGACGATCTGGAAGCCGCGCGCGACGAGGTCATGGACCTTCACCGCCGAAGTTGCCCCTGGTTTCATCGATCCCCTCAAAAGGTTGTGCGTCGCTCGTCGCTCGGTGCACGGCCGAACTGCATCCGGTAACTCTGCGCGAAATAGGAGTGCGAGGTGAACCCCGTCGAAAGCGCCACCTCGAGAATGGGAATGTTGGTCTGACGCAGCAATTGGCGGGCGCGCTCGAGGCGAAGCGTCATGTAGTAGCGTCCGGGCGTGGAGTTCAAGTGCTTGAGGAACAGCCGTTCGACCTGACGCACCGAAAGCTGCACGGCGGCGGCGAGTTCGCCCGCCGAAAGCGGCTCCTCGAGATTGTCGGCCATCAACTCGGTGAGCCTGCGCAGCTTGTCCGACTTGGCGGCAAGGTCCGGCTCGCGGCCGACGCGCTGGCGATCGAGATGGCTGCGGATGCGTTCGTACTGGAAATTGTTGGCGACCTTGTTGGCGATATCGGCGCCGAAATCGCCGCGCACCAGTTCCAGCATCAGATCGATGCCGGTGATGCCGCCGGCGGCGGTGTAGCGCTTGCGGTCGATCTCGTAGACATTGGACGTGCATTCGATGTGCGGAAACGCCTCGCGGAAGGCCGCGCGGTTCTCCCAGTGAATGGTGCAGCGGTGTCCTTCAAGCTGGCCCGCCTCGGCAAGGACGTGACTGCCGACCGACAGCGCCCCGAGACTGGCGCCGCGCCGACCGAGCGCGCGCAATTGCGATATCACCCGCGCCTTGCCGGGAAAGTCGAGATTCATCGAGGCGATGATGAAGATCAGATCGGCCGCCGGGATATCGCCGACAGAATGGGCCGGCTTGATGGTCAGCCCGTTGGAGGCGCGCACCGGCTCGCCATCATGGGAGATCGCCGACCAGTGATAGAAGGTCTGGCCGGAGACCAGATTGGCGCTGCGCAGCACGTCGATGGCGGCCGATACGCAGAACATGGAGAAACCCTCGGCGAGTATGAAGGCGAAATGCCGCGAAGGATTTCCATCGTTCATCGGGCGAGGGTCGGTGATTGATTGTCCGGCCGTCGAGCTTGGATGCAATGCAACCGCAGTGCAAGTGCCATCGAGATCAGAGATCGGGCCCATGCACGCCCGCGGCGCGGCGGGCGGCGATCAGCGTGTTGGCCATCAGCATGGCGACCGTCATCGGACCGACGCCGCCGGGCACCGGCGTGATCGCACCGGCGATCCGGCCGGCCTCCTCGAAATCGACGTCGCCCACCAGTCGCGTCCCGCCCTCGCCCCGTTCGGGCGCGGGAATGCGGTTCATGCCGACATCGATCACCGTCGCGCCCGGCTTGATCCAGTCGCCCTTGACCAATTGCGGCCGACCGACGGCGGCAACAAGGATGTCGGCGCTGCGGCACAGCGAAGGCAGATCGGCGGTGCGCGAATGGGCGATGGTCACGGTGGCGTTGGCCGCAAGCAGCAGGCTGGCCATCGGCTTGCCGACGATATTGGACCGGCCGACGACGACGGCATGCTTGCCCGAAAGATCGGCGCCGAGCACCGAGCGGACCATGCGCATGACGCCTGCGGGCGTGCACGGCACGAAGCCCTGGTCGGCGTGTCCGCTGGCCAGGCGTCCGACATTGACGAAGTGAAATCCGTCGACATCCTTGGCCGGGTCGATGGCCTGGATCACCGCCCCTTCGTCGACATGTTCGGGCAGCGGCAGTTGCACCAGTATGCCATGGATCGCCGGATCGGTGTTCAGTTCGGCGATCAGGCCCAGAAGAGCGGCCTGTTCGGTGTCCGCCGGCAGGGCGTGCTCGACCGAGATGAAGCCGCAGGCGCGCGCCGTCCTGCCCTTGTTGCCGACATAGACCCGCGAGGCGGGATCCTCGCCGACAATGACGACCGCCAGCCCTGGCCGGACATCGGTCGTCGCCTGAAGCGCGGCTGCCGCCTCGGTGACACGTGCCGTCACATCGGCCGCCATGGCCTTGCCGTCGATGATGTGCGCCATGATCGCTCCTTGCCCGTTCGCACAGCGCATAGACCAAATCGGTGCCGCGAGCGACACCAATCTCGCCCATCGCGCGCCCTGGCGCGGCGCGTCCGGAACGGGCCGGTCAGTCAGCCGAGGCGGCGGACATTGTCGCGGCGCGCGACGAGTTCGTCGACGACCTCGCGAATGTCGCGCAGGGCCTGGCGGATGTCCTCGAGTTCGCCGTCATCGCCCGGAGCATCGGCGACGGGCGCGGGGGACCGATGCCCGCGTGGGTCGGGCTGCGGCATGTGGTGGGACGCATCGGCGCGCGCCGGATAGGGGGCATGCGGCCAGGGGGCCGGAGCCGGCATCGGCGCGGCGTAGGGCGGCCGGCCATAGTCGGGATGGTGCGCCGGCGCGGCGACGGCATGCGGCGCGGGATAGCCATGGGGCGGCATCGGCGCGACCGGCGCGGGCGGATGGCTCCAGCCATGGGCCGGTTGCGGCGGATAGGCCGGGTAGGCAGCCGGTGCCCCCTCGCCGCTATGGGTCGGATGATGGCCCTGCGCGGTCTGCGGATGCGGATAGGGCGCGTAGGGATAGGGCGGATAATCTGAATGCATGGTCGCGGGTTCCATTGGCTCGGTGGGGTTTGTGTCGCTGCGTTGCGGGCGGGTGCCCGCGCCCGGACCGTCGGTCAGAGTGTCGTCCGGGCCGGCCTTTTGGCCGAGAAGGCCGGTCGAGCGGAGGCTGCCGACAAGCCCGGCCATGATCGCCACGCCCAGGCCGATCAGGAAGCCGGCAATGGTGAAGCCCATGGCGATCGTGCGCCGTGACATGGACGAGGCATTGAGCGGCGGCTCGGCCTCGGCAAGCACCGAGGCGTTCACCGTCCCCAGCGCTTCCAGCTCGCCCGTCTCGCGGGCACGCAGAAGTGCGCCGGCATAGATGGCGCGGGCCGCCTCGGCGTTGCTTTGAAGATCGCGCAGGGTGACCAGCGCGTCGCTCTTGTTGCTGATCTCGGCCTTGGCGCGGACGACTTCGGCGGCCAGTTGCTGCTCGGTCTGAACCGCCTGGCGCAGTTCGGACTGGGTGCCGGCGACGATGCGCCGGAGTTCGGCGGCGATGTCCTGGCGGGCGGCCTCGATGGAGGCGCGGGCGCTGGCAAGGCGCGGATGGCGCGGACCCAGTTCGCTTTCGAGCTGGGCCGCCTCCTGGCGCAGCGCCGCGAACTGCGCGCGCAGCGTCGACAGCGCCGAGGTGATCAGATCGTTGGGCAGCGAGCCCTCGATGACCGCCTCCACCGTCGTCGCCTGTGCCGCCTGGGCGCGCGAGCGGGCGCGAATGGTGGCCGCGCGCGCCTCGGCGAGCTGGGCGCTCGAGGCATTGAGTTCGTCCTCGGTGAGCAGTCGCCCCTGCGTGCTGATCAGCCCGTTGCTGTTGCGGAAGTCCTCGACGCGCCGCTCGGCGGCCTCGACATCGGCCTGCAGCGTGGCAAGACGCGAGGTCAGCGCGTTGTTGGCCGCGCGCGCCTTGTCGGAGGTGATGTCGGCCTGCTCGTCGATGAAGGCGCGGGTGACCTCGTTGGCGAGCAGCGCCGCCTTGCGCGGGCTCTCCGATTCAACGCCGATATTGATGACGAATGTGCGCGTGGTCCGGTCGATCGTGATCGCATCGCGCAGGTTCTCGAGCGTGGTGCGCGCGGTGTCCTCGACCGGCGGTTCGCCGGCAAAAAGCGATGCGATCTGGTCGATGCCGCCGAACAGGTCGAAGCCGGCTTCGTCCTGCCCGTTGAACTCGGTGTCTTCGTCCAGGTCGGTGCGCTCGATCACCCGGTCGAGCACCTGGCGCGAGGTGACGAGCGAAAGCCGGCTGTCGATGATGGCGAGCGCGGCCTCGTTGGCCAGGAACTCGCGTTCGAGATCGCGCTCGATCAGCGCCAGTTCGCGCGGATCGATCAGGATCTCCGACCAGGCCGTGTAGCGCTTGGGCACCGACAGCGCGACCATGACGCCAATGATGGCGCCGACGAGCGTGAAGGCGACGATCGACCAGCGCCAGCGCCAGATCGTGGTGACCATGGCGATCGGGTCGATCAGCGCACCGTTCGGCGAGGCCTGCGCGGGCATCGACCGGTGCGACGGACGTGCGGGCGCGCCGGTGGCATCCGGGCGCTCGCCGTCGTCGCGTTGCGGCGCGTGCCCGCCCGCGCCTTCCGTGCCGTCGCGGTCGCCGTCGCCGCGCATGAACGCAGTCCCGCGCGACCGGCGATCCGGGCGGTCCCGGTCGGTGCCCGGCGCGTCGGCCGTTGGCGCCTTTCGGGCATCGGCCGCCTCGCGCGGTTCTGCCGCTTCGGCGCGCGCGCGCATGAGCAGCGATCTGGGGGCCGTTTCTGGTCTGGGTTCAAACATCACTGCTTACGCGAGAATTGAGGATCCGCCCGGGCCGGTCCGGTAAACGCAGATTGAACGGACATGGGAAACAAAGGGTTAATTTCCGTTTCGGAAAGCGGGCATTGCCGGCGATCGAGAGCATCGCCAGGCGGCATACGCGATCTTAAGCGTTGCACCCTAACCTGCGCGACGTGAAACAGCTTGCCGCCGACAACCCGACATTGCAGACACGCGCTGCCGGCGACGAATCGCTCGCGGTGCTGGCCGGCAAGTATGCGCGCGCCTTTTCGGGCGATGGCGCGCGGGTCTTCATCCAGCTCTTCTATTTCTACCTCGTCGCCAACACGCTGACGATCGCCGAATTCGGCCTGTTCGCCACGGCTTCATCCGTCGGCATCGTGCTGTCGCGCGTTGCCGGCTTCGGCTTCGTGTCGCCGCTCTATCGGATCGCGACCGTCAAGCCGCAACTGATCGGCGCCTATACGGGCGGCTATCTGCTGGCGGTCGCGATCTCGCTGCCGCTCGTCGCTGCGGTCGGATGGGGCGCGCACGCGCTGTTCTTCGGCGCGGCGATGCCGCTTGTCGTCTTTGCCATGATCGCGGGCACCGAGATCGTGCTGTGGCGGACGCTGGAAGTGGTGATCACCGTCAACAAGGGGCTCGAACGCTTCGGCCGCGCCTCGGTCGTCATCGTCTTCGGCTTTTCGGTCAAGGCCGCCGCCGCGCTGGCGCTCGCCCTGTCGCCGGCGCCGGACCTTGCGCAATGGGCCGTCATCTACATGGGCGGGCAAGCCGCCATGGCCGCCCTTGCGGTGGCCGTCTTCTATCCGCGCCAGCGGCTGCGCCTGCCCTTGCGGCTGTTCCGGCGGCGGGTGCCGGACGCGCTGTCGGTGAGCGGCGCCGAAGTGCTGTTCTATGTGCAAAACGAACTCGACAAGCTGATCGTGCTGTCGCTTGGCGGGCCGATGGCGGCGGGGCTCTATGCCATCGTCATGCGGCTGGTCGACCTGACCGCCATGCCGGTGCGCACCTTCTCGACGCTGCTCACCCAGCGGCTGATGCGCCGGCCGCAGCTTCTGGACGGTGTGCGGATGCGTGCGGCATTGGAGGCGGGCGTGTTTGCGCTGTCGACGGCGGCGCTGGTCGCAATGGTCCTCGTCTTTTCGGTCAAGCCCGACATTCTGGGCACCAATGTCGCCGAGGCGGCTCCGCTGCTGGTCATGGTGCTGCTCGTGCCGGGGCTGCGCAATCTGATCGAATATCAGGCCGAACTGCTGTACGGGCGCGGGCAGACCTTCACGCGGTTGGTGCTCTATGCGGTGGTCGGCACGATCAAGGCCGGGCTGATGGTCGCCCTGCTGGGAAGAGCCGGGGACATCGAGCATTGGCTCGTGTGGATCAATGCCGTCTTCGCCGCGCTCTATCTGGTGTCGTTTTCGATCACCTACCGGGCGATGGGGCGCCGCGCGGTTCGCGTGTGATCAGGCGGCCAGACGCTCGCCGAAGGCGGCGGCGCGGAAGCGGGCCGGCTCGAGCGCGATGAAGGACTGCACGCCGATGCCGGCCTGCCGCTCGCTCAGCCCGTCGACGACCGCTTGCAGTTCGGCATCGCTCGGCGCGGGATCGAACCATTGCATCGGACACAGCGTCTCGGCATCGATATAGTGCCCCGCACCGCCAAGGACGCCTTCGACATAGGCGCCGTAGATCATGCATTCGGAGAACTTGCGGCTGCGGCCGATCACCGCCGGCCAGGGCCTTCCATGCAGCCGCTCCATGTGCGCGCACATGTCGACAACGGTCTGGCGCTTCCAGGTGACGAACTGGCAGATATAGTCGTGATCGGCGCGGTCGGCCTCGGCGATGCCCAGCGCCTCGCCGGCATGGGTCACCCAGTGGCGGTGATCGGCCAGCGCCTTGAGCGCGCCGCCGCGCTCGCGATAGAGCCGCATGGCGTCGCCGCGCCAGATGGCGCCGACATCGAAGGGTTTGACGAAGGCGGTGTCCGAATCGCAATAGATCAGCCCGTCGACATCGAGCCGATGCGCGATGGCGATGCGCTTGAGCTGCTGGACGTGCCAGCCATGCAGCGGCAGGGTGAGCGCGCTCAGCCAGATGCGCCGCTGCCTGGGCGACAGCGATTGCGGCATCCGTTTCAGCCACCAGGGCAGAAGCTCGGTGTCGGTGACGATCCTGCGCCTTGGCCCCTCGAGCGCGGCGAACAGGTCGCGATCGGGCGTATCGACAAGCAGGTAATGGCAGTCAAAGCCGGTCACGAAGCGGTCGATGCTCTCGCACAGGATCCGGCAGCGCGGAAAATCGGGCGCATAGGAGGCGGTGACGATCGCGTTGGTCTTGCCTGGCGGCACGGCGGCGGGGCTCATGCGGTGCTCTCCCCGGGCAGGGTGGCGCCAAGGCGCTGGCGAACGACCCGGGACAGGAAGACCGGGTTGCCCAGCAGGTAGCGCCGCCACATGCGTCCGGGCTCCTGCGCCAGCCGGTAAACCCACTCGCTGCGCGCCGCCCGCACCCAGCGCGGGGCCCGCGGCACGGTGCCCGTGGTCAGATCGAACAGCGCGCCCACGCCCATCGGCACGGTGCAGTGGTGGGCCCTGACATTGGCGGCGATCCACATTTCCTGACGCGGCACGCCGAGCGCGACCAGCAGGATGTCGGCGCGCCAGCGTGCCAGTTCGTCCAGCATCGCGCGTTCATCGTCGGCATCGACATAGCCATGGGCGAGCGCGCGGTACTGGTGGCGCGCATCGATGCGCGCGAAGGCCTCAATCGCCTTTTCCGCCACGCCGGGACGCGCGCCGAAAAGGCCCACCTTGAGCGGATGGTCGGCGGCGGCCAGAAGCGCGGGCACGAAGTCGCTGCCGTTCAGATTGGCGCGAAAGGGCGCGCCATGCAGCAGCCATGCGGCGATATCGACGCCGATGCCGTCGCTGAGCACCAGAAAGCGCGACAGCGTTGCGCGGAAGTCCGGATCGGTGAAAGCGATATTGGCGTTGTGCGCGTTCAGAAAGGTGACCGGGCAATGCAGCCTGCTGTCGATCATGCCTAGAACATGGGCGAGAGCGCGGTCGCGCGTCATGTCATGGACGCGCACGCCCAGAATATCGCGCGCCGCATGCGGGATCGTCTCGATATCCATGGCCGCCAGATCGGTCATATCGTGTGCGTCCGCCCCCGATTGGTCGCTACCGCACACTAGCCGGCAAGGCTTTTGTTTGCGTTAATCCGAAAGCGCGGATCGACTATCGGCCGTTTACCGAGATGGCCTCCAGCGCCCGGCCGATCGCCGCGTCCATGCCGGCGATCTGCGCCGATCGGAAGGCAGCGCCGTCGACGTCGCCGGCCGCGCCGGTGCGGTGATCGACCACGAGCCGGGCCAGTGCCTGGCCAAACGCCTGTGGCGCATCGGCAACCCGCAGATTGTCCGGCCTTTGCGCGATGCCGCGCAGCGAGGACGGCGTCGCCACGGCCGGAAGGCCCATCTCGAAGACCTCGATCGTCTTGAGCTGGACCCCGGTGCCGGCGCGCGCGGCGAGCGCCACCACCCGGCACTGTCGCAGGAACTGCTTGGCATCGAGAACCCGGCCCAGAAAGCGGACGCGCCGGTCGCGCTGCGGAAAGCCCGCCGGCAGGGCGCCGGCGACCGCCACGGTCACCTGCTCGGGCAGATGCGGCATGACGTGCTGCAGGAACCATTCGAGCCCGATCCGATTGGGCGCCCAGGTCCAGCTTCCGATCATGCCGATGTCGAAGGCCGGAACGCGCGGCCCGCTCGCGCCATCGGCGGCCGGCGTGACGAGCGGCAGGACGCCGGCGCGCGGCGAGCCGGCGAGGCCGAAGGCGGCACGGTCCTCTTCGGACAGCGTCAGCACGTGGCGCGCGCCGCCCACAAGCCGCTGTTCCAGCCCCTCGAGCAGACGCGCCTCGCGCCGATACATGAAGCGCTCGACCGGCTCCTGCGCGTGGCGCGCCGCATCGGCGGCGCTTTCATGCTCGACATTGTGGGCGATGTAGATGAACCGATCCGATGTCAGCGCCGGCTCGAAGGCGCCAGCCAGCGCGGTGCCATTGACCACCATGGCGTCGGCGCCGATGGCCGCGATCGCCTCGGCGACGGCACGCCGGGGCACCACACGCAGCTTGGCCGACACGAAGGGCACATTGCCGGCCATGGATCTGGCCTGCCAGATGAGCTTTTGGCCGAGACCGGCATCGGCGGTGCGCACCTGCACGCTGCCCAGGCAATGGGTGTTGTGCGGATCGGCGAGCGGCTTGTCTGGCCATTTGAAGCCCAGATGCGTCACCCGGACGCCGGCGCGGGCGAAGGCGTCCGCGATGGCGGCATTGGCGATTTCGTAGCCGCTTTCGGGCTGACCGGCGGGTACCAGCGAGGTGGCGAGTACGAGATGCATGGGATCGTGCGCGGTTGCTTGGATGGCCGGGCTAGCACAGATGGATGAAGGTCCGCTTAAGCCGCGGCGCATCGCGCGCTTGCCGGCGACGGGAGCCTCAATCGATCCTTAACGGCTTTCGTGCTTGGGTCGATGCGCACGCGCAATCGAGGCAGAACGCCGATGAAGCAGAGGCTGGCGGACAACATCTCGCTTGTCGCCCAGACGCCGGGGCTCGACGCCGGCGCGATCGAGGTCGTGGTGACCGTGCCGACGTTTCGCCGGCCCGAGCATCTGGTGCGCACGCTGGACAGCCTGAAGGCGCAGACCACCGAACGGCCTTTCGCCGTCATCGTGATCGAGAACGAGGCCGAGGAACGCGCCGGCGCACGGGCGGTCGCCGACCTGTTCGAGGACGGCACGCACAAGGGCCTGGTCATCGTCGCCCATGATCGCGGCAATTGCCATGCCTACAATGCCGGCTGGTTCACCGCGCTGACCGCCTTTGCGAATTTGCGCGCCCTGTGCGTGATCGACGATGACGAGATCGCGAGCCCGGGCTGGATCGAGGCGCTGTGCGCCACCTCGGCGCGGTTCGATGCCGCCCTGGTCGGCGGGCCGCAACTGCCCGTGTTCGAGACCGGGTCGAACGGCAAATGGACGCGCCATCCGGTGTTCACGCCGCACTATCACGCCACCGGCCCGGTGCCGGCGCTCTTTTCGTCGGGCAATCTGCTGGTCCGCCGCGACGTGCTGCAGGCGATGGCGCAGCCCTTCTTCGACCCGGTGTTCAATTTCACCGGCGGCGGCGATGCCGATTTCCTGGCGCGGGCGCGCGATGCCGGCTTTACCGCCGCCTGGTGCCAGGAGGCGGCCGTCCGCGAGTCGATCCCGCGCACCCGCGTGTCGCGGCGCTGGATCCGCGACCGCGCGCTGCGCAATGGCCAGCTCTCGGCGCTGATCGCCCATCGCCGCCGCGCCAATGCGCGCCTGGGACGTGTGACCACGATCGCCGAAAGCCTGGCGCTCGCGCTTGCGGCGCTGCCGCGCGCGCTGGCCGGGTTCGCCCGATCGGGCTGCCTGCTCAACGCGCTTTATCCCGTGCACATCGCGGCCGGGCGCATCCTTTCGGAGTTCGGCTACGCCCATGAGCAGTACCGCAACCCTGCCGACTGAGGCCGCAAGGGTCCATGTGCGCCTGACGCAGGACCACCTGCGCCTTGCGCTGGCGACGGCCGTGCTCGCGCTGATCTGGATTTCGCTGCGTCCCTTCGAGGCCGAGTACATTCGCTCGGGCGAAGCGGTGCAGGCCGGCCGGCTGATCAACCAGCTCGGCTACAGCGCCATGGCGGCCGCCGTTCTGGCGACCATCGTCTCGCTTGTCGACCGGCGCGTGGTCGGCGCCTTTGTCGGCGTGCCGTGGATCGCCATGCTGGCGATCGTCGCCGCCTCGGCCCTTACCGGCGATCCGGGCGAAAGCGTGTGGCGCTCGGTGCTGTTCTCGCTGATCGCCGCCGGGCTTGCCGGCTCGGTCGCGCTGCTGCCGGCGAGCCTGCGCGATTTCGATCGGGCGATCGCCATCGCCGCAATCGCCCTGCTGGCGACGTGCTATGCGGGCCTGCTCGTGTTTCCGGACGCCGCCGTGCACCAGGCCGGCGAATTCGAGGCCGAGCATGCCGGGCTGTGGCGCGGCACCTTCACGCACAAGAACATCGCCGGGCCGGTGATGGTCATGGTCGGCTTCGCCGGGATCTACCTGATGCGGCGGGGCCGGCTCGGCGCCGGCGCGCTGATCGCCGCGCTCGCCTTCGCCTTCATGGTCCAGGCGGGCTCGAAGACCTCGCTGGCGCTCGCGCCCGTCGTCGTGGCGATCGTCCTTGTGCCCGCGCTCGCCGGCCTGCGCCCGCTCGCAGTGGTCGCTTCGCTGGCGGCCATCGCCGGCACACACATGCTCACGCTCGGCTCGGTTTTCGTGCCGGCCTTCGACACCGTGCTGACCTCGATCGTCGCCGATGTGACGTTCACCGGCCGCACGGCGATCTGGGACTTTGCCGGCGATTACGTGCTCTCT
The DNA here is from genome assembly GCF_030732865.1 of Roseitalea sp. MMSF_3546. GTDB lineage: Bacteria > Pseudomonadota > Alphaproteobacteria > Rhizobiales > Rhizobiaceae > Roseitalea. Next base: position 68,922 of record NZ_JASHKB010000011.1, on the reverse strand, counting down.
CGGCCCTGGACCGGGTTCGGCTATGAGGGGTTCTGGCGCACGCCGCTGCTTCTGGACACCGAACAGCCCTTCGACCGCTCCTGGGATCCGCGCGGCATCATCCACGGCCACAACGGGTTCATGGACGTGGTGCTGTTCTTCGGCCTGCCGGGACTGGCCCTGATGGTCTGGCTCGTCGCGATCGCGCCGGCGATCGACTATGCGCGGTCCGGCCACAGCCGCGACAATGCGATCCTGGCCGATCTGTTCTACATGATCGCGGTGTTTTCCGTGCTGACGGCAGCGCTGGAAAGCTTCTATTTCCGCCGCGCCGACCCGATCTGGCTGACAACGCTTGTCGCCCTTGGCGGACTGCGCCTGACCGCCCGGCTGCCGATGCGCGGGGATTGAGCGGCACCGGCGGTGGATTGGCACCGACAGCGCTTGCACATGCATGAACGGTATTGCAGCTTCGTCGCCGGACAATGCAACGAAGGGACACAGCCTTGGTGAGGCATCTGACAAGCGTCGTCCTGGTCGGGTGCGGCAATATGGGTCACGCCATGCTGCGCAGCTGGCTGGCGACGGGCACGCTTTCGGCGCAGAACGTGCACGTGGTCGAACCTCTCGATGCGCTGTTGCTGCGCGCCAGCGACGAGGGCGCGCGCACCTATTCGACCGCGCGGGCCCTGCCCGACGATCTGGCGCCGAACCTGATCGTCTTCGCCGTCAAGCCGCAGGCGATCGACTCGGTGGTCCGCGACTATGTCCGCTTCTCGCAGCGCGGATCGGACACGACCTTCGTGTCGGTGGCCGCCGGCATCACGCTGGCGCGGCTCGAACAGGCGCTCGCCCCCGGCGCGCCGGTGGTGCGGGTGATGCCGAACACGCCGGCGGCCATCGGCGAGGGCATGATGGTAATGTGCCCCAACACCACGGTCAGCGACCGCCAGCTCGACGGCGTGCGGACACTTCTCAAGGCCAGCGGCGTCGTCGCCACCGTCGACGACGAAGCGCAGATGGACGCGGTCACGGCCATATCGGGCTCGGGGCCGGCCTATGTCTTCCACATGATCGAGGGGCTGCGCGCGGCGGGCGCGGCGGCCGGCCTGCCCGAGGACATCGCCCACCGGCTCGCCATCCAGACCGTCTATGGCGCGGCCGCCTATGCCCGGCAGAGCGCCGAGGACCCGGCGGCCCTGCGCGAGCAGGTGACCAGCCCGAACGGGACGACCGCCGCCGCGCTCGAAGTGCTGATGCGGCCCGGCGGGCTGAGCGCGCTGCTCGAGGAGGCGGTCAGGGCGGCCCGCGACCGGGCGGCGGAGCTGGGGCGCCAGTCAAACCGACACGCTTGACGCGACCGCACAGGCGTTGCACAAGCGCCGGAATTGCCGACATACAGCAGAAAATCCTTCCGCGGGGGCGGCCCAAAGCGCGATGATCGTCGTTGACTCCGTCTACAAGCATTTCGGCGGCCTGCACGCGGTGGAAAACGCCTCGCTGCGCGTCGCCAAGGGATCGATCACCGGGCTGATCGGCCCCAATGGCGCGGGCAAGACGACGCTGTTCAACATCATCGCCGGCAACATCAAGCCCTCCAGCGGCACGATCCTGCTCGACGGCGAGGACGTCACCGGGCTCAAGCCGCACCAGCTGTTCGAGAAGGGCCTGCTGCGCACCTTCCAGATCGCCCACGAGTTCTCCACGCTCACCGTGCTCGAGAACCTGATGATGGTGCCGCCCTACCAGTCGGGCGAGAACCTGATGAATGCCTGGTTCTCATTCGGCGAGGTGCGCCGGCAGGAACGCCAGATCCGCGCCCGGGCAATGGAGGTCATCGACTTTCTCAACCTGACGCACCTGACCCAGGAGTTGGCCGGAAACCTGTCGGGCGGGCAGAAGAAGCTGGTCGAACTGGGCCGCACCATGATGGTCGATGCCAAGGTCGTCCTGCTCGACGAGGTGGGCGCGGGCGTCAACCGCACGCTGCTCAACGAGATCGGCGATGCCATCGTCCGGCTCAACCGCGAGCGCGGCTACACGTTCTGCATGATCGAGCACGACATGGATTTCATCGGCCGGCTGTGCGATCCGGTCATCGTGATGGCCGAGGGCAAGGTGCTCGCCAAGGGCACGGCCGACGAAGTGCGCGCCAACGAGGCGGTGATCGAGGCCTATCTGGGCCGGGGCTCGCGCAAGAAGAAGCAGGCCAAAACGGCCGATGACGGCGCCGAGACGGTCAAGGCCGAAGCCGGAGCCGACGGCTGATGTATCTGGTCGGCGAGGACATGACCGGCGGCTATGGCGGCGCCGACATCATCAAGGACTGCACCATCGGCGTCGACAAGGGCGAGATCGCCGTCATCGTCGGGCCGAACGGCGCCGGCAAGTCGACCGCCATGAAGGCCATGCTGGGCATGCTGGCGATCCGCAAGGGCCGGGTCACGCTCGGCGGCAAGGACATCACCGCGCTCACGCCGCAGGCGCGCGTGGGCGAAGGCATCGCCTTCGTGCCGCAGACGGGCAATGTGTTCACCACGATGAGCGTGCAGGAAAATCTCGAAATGGGTGCGTTTTTGCGCCGCGACGACATTTCGGGCACGATGGGACAGGTGTTCGAACTGTTTCCGATCCTGAAGGAAAAGCGCCGCCAGCATGCCGGCGAACTCTCCGGCGGCCAGCGCCAGCAGGTCGCCGTCGGCCGCGCGCTGATGACGCAGCCGAGCGTGCTCATGCTCGACGAGCCGACGGCCGGCGTCTCGCCGATCGTCATGGACGAATTGTTCGACCGGATCCTCGAAGTGCGCGACACCGGGCTTGCGGTGCTGATGGTCGAGCAGAACGCCCGCCAGGCGCTCGAGATCGCCGATCGCGGCTATGTGCTGGTCGGCGGCGTCAACTGGCGCGAGGGCACGGGGGAGGAACTGCTCGCCGACCCCCAGGTGCGACAATCCTTCCTGGGAGGCTGAGCGCGATGCTGCCCGAGACCACCGACATTCTCAACGCCCTCGTGCTGATGAGCAATTTCGTGTTCGTGCCGGCGCTGGCCTATGGCTCGCAGCTGGCGCTGGGCGCGCTCGGCGTGACGCTGGTGTTCGGCATCCTGCGCTTTGCCAATTTTTCCCATGGCGATCTGATGGCGATGGGCACGACCATCGTGATCCTTCTGACCTGGGTGCTTCAGGCCAACGGCGTCAGCGCCGGCCCGCTGCCCACCGCACTGATCGCGCTGGTGCCGGCGATCGTCGTGACGGCGATCATCGCCATCGGCATCGACCGGTCTGTCTTCTCCTTTTATCGCAAGCGCCGCGTGGCGCCGGTGGTGCTGGTGATCGCCTCCGTCGGCGTGATGTTCATGCTGTCGGCGACGGTGCGCGTGATCATGGGCACCGACAATCGCAGCTTCACCGATGGCGAACGCTTCATCATCCGCGCCCGCGAGTTCCGCGAGATGACCGGGCTCGACGAGGGACTCGCCATCCAGACCACGCAGGCACTGAGCCTGGTCGTCGCCATCGTCACCATGATCGCGCTGTTCGCCTTCCTGCGCCGGTCGCGCACCGGCAAGGCGATGCGCGCCTTTTCGGACAATGAGGACCTGGCGCTGCTGTCGGGCATCAACCCGGACCGCGTGGTGCTGGTGACCTGGATCCTGGCGGCGGCGCTGGCCACGATCGCCGGGGCGCTCTACGGCCTGGACAAGAGCTTCAAGCCGTTCACCTATTTCCAGCTCCTGCTGCCGATCTTCGCGGCAGCGATCGTCGGCGGCATCGGCCAGCCGATCGGCGCGGTGGTGGGCGGCTACATCGTCGCCTTCTCCGAAGTGATGATGACCTATGCCTACAAGCGCTTCATCGCCTATCTGGTCCCCGAGCAATGGGAGCCGGACGGGCTGGTGCAACTGCTCGGCACGGACTACAAGTTCGCCATCTCCTTCATCATCCTGGTCGTGGTGCTGCTGATCCGGCCGACCGGCATCTTCAGGGGGGCGGTGATCAAGTAATGACCGATACGACCGTCACCGGAGCGGCAGGTGTCGCCACGCGCAAGTCGGCCAATGCCGACGAGGCGCCGGTCCACGCCATCGTCGAGCGCCGGCAATCGCCGTTGCGCGCGCCGCTGGCCTTCGTGTTCATGGGCGGGGCGCTGGTCGCAACCGGCTATTTCCAGTCGCCGGCCGTCGCGCTGACGATCCTGAACATGAGCCTGGTGTCGGCGATCATGGCGATGGGGCTGAACCTGCAATGGGGCTATGCGGGCCTGTTCAATGCCGGCGTGATGGCCTTTACCGCGCTTGGCGGCGTGACGGCGGTGCTCGTCGCGCACCCGCCGGTCTGGGAGGCGTTGCAGGTCGGCGGGCGCGGGCTCGCCCTGTCCTTGCTGATCGTGCTCGCCATCGTCGCCACCATCGCCTTTCTGGTCTCGGCGACGCGCGGGCGCACGCGCTCCTTCCTGATCTTCGTGACCGTGATCGTCGGCTATGCGCTGCTGCGGCCGGTGTTCGGTTCGGCGGTCGGCGCGATCGAGTCGGTCGATCCGGCGGCGACCGGCTTCATCGGCGGGTTCGGCCTGCCGATCACGCTGTCGTGGATCGCGGCGGGGTTCGTGGCGGCGGCGGTCGCCTGGATCATCGGCAAGGTGGCGCTGGGCCTGCGCACCGACTATCTGGCGATCGCGACGCTGGGAATCGCCGAGATCGTCATCGCGATCCTGAAGAACGAGGACTGGCTGGCGCGCGGCGTCAAGAACGTGACCGGCCTGCCCCGGCCCGTGCCCTACGAGATCGACCTGCAGCAGCAGGCCTGGTTCATCGAACTGGTCGAGCGCGTCTATCAGAACCGGCTCGCCGGAATCACGGACGCGGCCGCGCGCGAGCAGGCGCTGCGGCAACTGGTCGTGGACGGGTCGGGCTACTTCGTCGACATCGCCTATGCCGGCCTGTTCACGGTCGTGCTGCTCGTGCTCCTCGCCTTGTGCGTGCGCGCGCTCAATTCGCCCTGGGGCCGGATGATGCGCGCCATCCGCGACAATGAGGAAGCCGCCTCGGCCATGGGCAAGAACGTGACCAAGCGGCATCTGGAAGTGTTCATCCTGGGCTCGGCGATGATCGGCATCGCCGGTGCGATGATGACGACGCTGGACGGCCAGTTCACGCCGGGCACCTACAACCCGCTGCGCTTTACCTTCCTTGTCTGGGTGATGGTGATCGTCGGCGGGTCGGGCAACAATCTGGGCGCGGTGCTGGGCGGTTTCCTCGTCTGGTTCTGCTGGGTACAGGCCGAGCCGGCCGGCGCCTGGATCATCGCGCAGGTCACCGCCGACATGGATCCGGGCACCGAGCTGTACCGGCATCTGCAGGACATCGCCGCTCCGTTCCGCCTTTTCGTGATGGGTTTCGTGCTGCTGCTCTTCCTGCGCTTTGCGCCGCGCGGCATCCTGCCCGAGAAGGTGCGCCACTCCTGAGGCGACCGGGCCGTGCCGGCGCCTCACCGAAATCGACATCGGTGTTTCCGAACGTGACCGGTCGCGGCGGCGGGCGTCCGCATTCTCGCCGCCTTGGCGGGCGATGTCATCCGCCATGGGGGCAGCGCGGATGGCGCAAGCAACGCTCCATTCGCGCCTGCGAAACTGGAGTAAGATCATGCGTTATCCCATGCAGCCCGCCGGCCGCGGCCGGACCGGGCCCAACCCGACGCTGCGCGTCGTCCTTCCCTATGTCGCGGCGGGCACGCTGACCGTCGCCGCGCTGACCGCCGGCACCGTGCTCGGTGCGAGCGCATTTCGCTCGGTCGGGCCGGTCAACGAGCAGGCCGGCGCCAATTCCTTCGAGCGGCAACTGACCGAAGCCGAAAAGGCCGACGCGATCGCCATCGCCACCAGCCCGGCGCCCGTGATCATCGAGCCATCGGAAGGCCAGGCCGGCGCTTCGCTCGAGATCGATACGGCCGGCCAGCGGACCGATCCCGGAATCATCACGAGCGCCATGGCCGCCCGGGCCGAGCCTGCGGCGCGGACCGGTCCGGGTCCGGCATCGGCCGAGCGCCTCGTCGAGCCGACGCCTTCAACCCTTGCCAATGCCGAAACGCGCATGCAGGGAACGGGCGGTTCGGTCGGCGCGAGCGGCCCGGCCCCGGCCGTCGAGATCGCCGAGACGGAGGCCGAGGCGCTGGCCATCGAGGCGCGCATGGCGGCCCAGGGCACGGCGCTGTTCGAGCTGCCCGGACCGTCGGAGCCGGCAGCGAACGGCTCGGGCGTGTTGGCGACAGCGGCGCCCGGCGAAGCTGCCGGCGACGCCGCCGCCCCGGCGGCCGAGCCCGAACCGGCCGAACCAGCAACCCAGACCGCCGCTGTGGCGCCCGAACCTGCGGCGGCCGCCGAGCCGGACATGGTCGCCGGCCGGGCAAGCGAATATGTGAACATGCGCGCCGGCCCGGACAATGGGGCAGCGGTGCTGGCGGTGGTGCCGGCCAACGCCCAGTTGCAGACGCAGGCGCGTTGCCAGCACTGGTGCGCGGTGGTCTATGACGGCCAGCGCGGCTTCATCTACACGAGCTTCATCCGGCGCTGACGGCGCCGCAGATCAGCCGAGCGGATGCGGGATGTAGCCGACGAAGCTGGCGATCTTCCAGGCCCCGTCGATCCTGTGGCAGAAATAGAGCGTCTGCCAGTTGAGCCGGTCGACGGTGCCGTCGGCGCGGGCCACGGTGCCGTCGAACTTCTTGTGAAGCACGGCCCGGTCGCCGTCGATCTCCATGTCGCGCAGATTGGTGGTGCGGAACAGCGCCTCGCGCAGCGGCTCGGCATAGTCCGTGCGGGCCGATTCGGCGGCCTGGCGCAGCCATTCGTCGCGATACGCATCGAGCGTGGGGAAATCGAGCCGCCAGCTATCGGGATTGGCGCGGAAATGGCCATGCAGACCGAAGAAGCGGTCGGTGGCGAAATCGCCCTCCACCATCGACCAGTCCTGGGCGATGAAGGCATCGATGTCGCGGCGCACCAGCATTTCCCACATGGCGTGCCGGTCGGCATCGGCCTTGGGGAACGGGTTCGTGTCGTAGGTCATTTTGGGCTCCATTTGTCGGATCAGGCGAGCCGGCCGCGCGCGGCGACGGGCACGGTGTCTTCGAGCCGGCCGTCGCGGACGAGATGGACCTCGTCGAACAGGTTCGAGACGACGCAGACATGGTTTGGAACGACGCGCAGGCGCGCGCCGATCGGCGGCCTATCGGCGCAGGCGGTCAGATCGACGATGCCATGCTCCTCGCTGAGCGCGGTGATCACCGCGTCGGGGTATTCGACGACGTGGCCGTGGCCGGGCGCGGCGCAGGTATCGGCGGCAAGCGCCTTGGAACCGGCATCGATGACGGCGCGGTCCGGCGTCGGCCGGCTGACCACCGTGGCGAGCACGGTCAGGGCGCAATCGTCGAGCGTGCCGTGGCCGAAGCCGACCTGCATGCGGTCCGAATAGATATAGGTGCCGGGCCGGTGCTCGGTGGCGGCGCTCACCTCATGGGCGCGGTACATGTCCGGCGTGCCGCCATTGGAGACGATCTGCGGCGCAAGACCCGCCTGCACGAGACGATCGCGCGCGGCGGTCAGCCAATGGCCGACCTCGGCGGTCTTGCCGGCGGGCGGATAGGTCATCAGCCCGGCGAAATGCAGCCCCGGCGCGGCATCGATGCGCCGGGCGAGCGCCAGCGCGGCTTCGGGCGACTGCACGCCGCAGCGCCCGGCGCCGGTGTCGCACTCGACGACAACGCGCAACGGCCGCGTCGGATCGGTGAAACGCCGGGCATAGCCGTCGACGACGGTGTCGTTGTCGGCGGCCACAGTGATCGTCGCCATGGCGTGCAGCGCGGCGAGGCGGTCGAGCTTGGCCTGGCCGAGGATGTTGTAGGTCACGAGGATGTCGTCGAGCCCGGCATCGGCCATCACCTCGGCCTCGCCCAGCTTCTGGCAGGTGACGCCGCTGGCGCCGAGCTCGACCTGTCGGCGGGCGAAGCGCGGCAGCTTGTGCGTCTTGACATGCGGACGCAGCGCCAGGCCATGGGCATCGGCATAGGCCTGCGCCCGGCCGAGATTGGTCTCGACGCGGTCGAGATCGATCAGCACGCAGGGCGTCTCAAGGCTTGGAAAGTCAGTCAACTCAGTCACCGATGGGCAGCTTGGGATTGCGGATGTCCTGGCTGGCAAGGCTCTGGCGCACGCGGCGCAGATGCTCGATGGCGCCCGGCCCGACGGCATGGGCTGTCGCCATGGACAGGATATCGACGGCGGCCAGCAGCGCATAGCGCACCGAGGATGGCTTGTAGAGATTGCCATCCTCGCGAAAGGTCAGTGGCAGCATCGTGTCGGTGCTCGCCGCCAGCGGCGTGTCGGGGGCGGTGACGGCCACCGCATGGGCGCCGTACTGCCGGGCGATGAGCAGCGCATCGAGCACCGAGCGCGCCTGACCGGAGATCGAAAAGCCGATGATCACGTCGGGGTCGACCAGCACCGAGGCGTTCATGCGCTGCAATTGCGGGTCGGTCTGGGCAGTGACCTTGAGGCCGAGCCGGAACAGCCGGTTCTGCAACTCGACCGCCGCCATGGACGAGCCGCCGCCCGTGCCGCAGACGAGGATCTGCGGCGCGTCGGCCACGCGGCGGGCAATGGCCTTGATGTCGGACTCAACGAGCCCGAAGGTCATCAGGTCGAGCGCGTCATGGGCGCCGGTGGCGACGGCGGCTATCGGATTGTTGGTCAGCGAACCCTCGTCGGGGCTGGGCGGGGGCTCGCGCAGATAGGCACCGCCGATGGCGAGCGCCTGGGCGAGATGAAAGCGCATGTCGCGCGTGCCCGAAAAACCCAGCGCCCGGGCCAGGCGCGTGATGGTCGGCTCGCTGACGGCGGCACGCTCGGCGATTTCGGCGATCGGCGCATGGGCGGCGAATTGCGGATCCGACAGGATGCATTCGACCAGGCGGCGCTCGGCGTCCTTGCCCTTTTCGAGCCGTTCGCGCAGCCGGCCGACGATGTCGACGGTCTGACCGGCGCGGGTGGACAGTTCGGCTGCTCGGGCTGGGGTGCTCACAGGCGCTGGCCGCTCCCATCATCGAAGACATGGACGAGCGCCGGATCGACGCCCAGATGCAGGGTCTCGCCGGGCTCGGGAATGTCGCGGTCGCGGAACACCGCGCGGATCTCGGTGCCCGCGATGTGGCCGAAGACGTGAATCTCCGGCCCGGTCGGCTCGACCACCTCGACGGTCATCGCAAGCGGACCGTCGGCATCGCGGCGGAAATTCTCCGGCCGCAGCCCGACCGTCACGGGCGTGCCGTCCGCCGCAGCGACGGGCGCGACGGGAAGGACGGCCTGATCGCCTATGTGCACCGCCGGCCCGTTGCCGCCGGTGACGTAGCGGCCGGACAGAAAACCCATGGCAGGCGAGCCGATGAAGCCGGCAACGAAACGGTTGGCCGGCCGGTCGTAGAGTTCGAGCGGCGCACCGGTCTGCTCGATCCTGCCGCCGTTCATGACGACGATGCGGTCGGCCATGGTCATCGCCTCGATCTGGTCGTGGGTGACGTAGACGATCGTGGTCTTGAGCTTCTGGTGCAGCGCCTTGATCTCGGTGCGCATCTGCACGCGCAGCTTGGCATCGAGATTGGACAGCGGCTCGTCGAACAGAAACACCTTGGGATCGCGGACAATGGCGCGGCCCATGGCGACGCGCTGGCGCTGACCGCCCGAAAGCTGGCCCGGCTTGCGCTCGAGATAATCGGTCAGGTTGAGGACCGCGCTTGCCTGCTCGATGCGCCGTGCGGCTTCGTCGGCGTTTTCGCCGCGCACATTGGGGCCGAAGGCGATGTTGTCGCGCACCGTCATGTGCGGGAACAGCGCGTAGGACTGAAACACCATGGAGATGTCGCGGCGCTGCGGGGCGATGTCGTTGGCGCGGCGCGCGTCGATGAGCAGATCGCCGCCCGAAATCGGCTCGAGCCCGGCGATCATGCGCAGCAGCGTGGACTTGCCGCAGCCCGACGGGCCGACCAGCACGACGAACTCGCCTTTGGCGATGGAAAGCGACAGGTCCTCGATCACCGTCACGGCGCCAAAGCGCTTGGCGATGCTCCTGAGCTCCAGCGTCGCCATCAGGGCTCTCCTCGCGAATGCGTGAGCATCAGGCGATCTCCCGCACGAAGGGCAGATGGCTCGAGCTCAGCCCGCCATCGACGGGAATTGTGACGCCGGTGATGCCGCTCGCCAGGGGCGACGCCACAAACGCGACGGCATTGGCGACCTCGCCCGGCGCGACCATGCGGCCGATCGGAAAGAAGGACGAGACGCGCTCGAGGATCGCCGGGTCCCGCTCGATGCGGTGATCCCAGGCGGCGGTGCGGATCGAACCGGGCGCGACGACATTGGCGCGAATGCCGTTGACGCCCTCTTCGGCCGCGAGCGCCCGCGCCCAGGCGCCAAGACCGGCCTTGGCCGCCGCATAGGCCGGATTGCCGTAATGGGCGAGCGCGTTGACCGAGGAGACGAAGACGAAGCTGGCACCGGAGGGATTGGCGCGCATGGCCGGCAGCAGCGCGCGCGACAGGTCGGCCGCGCCGCGGAAATTGAGGTCCATTTCATGGTCGAACCGTTCGGTTGTCAGCTGCGCCATCGTCTCGGCGCGCGTCCAGCCGGCGTTGGAGACCATGACGTCGGGCGCGCCGTCCTCGCAGATCGCCCGGGCGGCGGTCTCGACCGCGTCGCGATCGGTGATGTCGAACAGATGGTAGCGGTCGACGGGCAACGCGCCGAAATCGGTGCCCGGCACGTCGCAGGCCACCACGACCGCGCCCAGCTCGGCGAATCGGCCGACCAGCGCCATGCCGACGCCGCCGCTCGCCCCGGTAATGACAACCCTCTTGCCTTCGAGCCCGAACATCCTGCATCCCTTGTTGGCATCGCAAACCGGAGGCGAATGCCGGCCGGCCACGCAACGCTAACGACAAAAATGTAATTTCGCAACAAAAAACTCAAAAACCGCTTGCGTTCGCGCGCAAAACGTAAAAAGATTACATTAGCGCTCGGCCGCCCCGGCCGGGCGCACGGGATGGCCCATTGCACGCGCAATGCGTGTTCCAACGGAGGAAACCATGAAGAGATTCACACTCGGCGCAACGGGGCTCACCCTTGCGCTCGCAATGACCACGACGCTGGCATCGGCCCAGTCACTGCGCGTGACCGTCGCCGAATACAGCGCCAAGACCGGCCCCTATTTCGAGGAGGCCGCCGAAGCTTTCGAACAGGCCAATCCGGACGCCGACGTGCAGATCGAGGTCGTGCCCTGGGACGTGCTGCTGCAGAAGCTGACCACCGACATTTCGGGCGGCGCAAATGCCGACCTGTCGATCATCGGCACGCGCTGGCTGATCGACTTCGTCTCCGAGGGCATCGCCGCCCCGCTCGACGAATATATGGACGAGGACTTCCGCGGCCGGTTCTTCGATGTGTTCCTGTCGCCCTCGGTGATGGACGGGCAGACCTACGGCCTTCCGGTCGCCGCGTCGGCGCGTGCCATGTACTACAACAAGGACCTTCTCGAGCAGGCCGGGATCGACGGCCCGCCCCAGACCTGGGACGAACTGGCCGAAGCGGCGCCGAAGATCTCGGCGCTGGGCGATGACATTGCCGGCTTCGGCATGCAGGGCAAGGAAATCGAGACGGACGTCTATTTCTACTATGCCTTCTGGGCCTATGGGGGCGATCTCGTCGAAGAGGACGGCACGTCGGGCCTTGACACCGAGGCCGGCTATCAGGCGGCCGAGACTTACAAGTCGCTGATCGATGCCGGCGCGACGCAGCCCGGCGTGACCGCCTATAACCGCGAGGACGTGCAGAACCTGTTCAAGCAGGGCAAGGTCGGCATGATGATCACCGCGCCGTTCCTGTCGAGCCAGATCGCCGAGGAAGCGCCCGATCTGGACTATGGCGTGACCGCCATTCCCGCCGGACCGGACGGCGATCGCGGCACCTATGGGGTGACGGACTCGATCATCATGTTCGAGAACTCGCAGAACAAGGAGCTTGCCTGGGAGTTCCTCGACTTCATCTTCACCACCGAGTGGCGCGCCAAGTTCACCGAGGGCGAGGGCTTCCTGCCCGTCAATCCCGAGGTTGCCGCCATGCCGGCCTTCGCCGACAATGCGGACCTGAAGGAGTTCACCGCCCTGCTGCCCGATGCCCGCTTCGCGCCGGTCATCGCCGGCTGGGAGGAGATTGCCGGCATCACCTCGGATGCGCTGCAGACGATCTATCTGGGCGAAGGCGAGATCCAGCCGACGCTCGATGCGGCCGCCGCCGAGATCAACGAGATCCTCGACCAGTAACGCCCGGCGTGCCCGGTGCCCTGCGCACCGGGCGCCCGGCTTCATGGATCATCGCGCCCCCGGCGCGGTGATCTTCTCGGCGACACGGCAAGAGACCTCCGAGCCATGCAGCGAACCGCACCGCTTGCGCCCTATGCCCTGGTGATGCCGGGCTTTCTGCTCGCGGCCTTCATCGTGCTGTGGCCGCTCTATCAGCTCGGCGTGATCTCGACGAGCGAGGTCAATCGCTTCGGCCAGTTGCGCGGTTTCGCCGGCCTTGAGAACTATGTCGCCGTCTTCACCGATCCCGACTTCATCGGCGCGCTGTGGCGCACGCTGATCTGGACCTTCGGCATCGTCTTCGGCGCGCTGGCGGTGTCGTTTCCCGTGGCGATGATCCTGCACGAGGACTTCTACGGCCGCGGCGTGGCGCGCGTCATCGTCATGCTGCCCTGGGCGGTGTCGATCACCATGACGGCGATCGTCTGGCGCTGGGCGCTCAATGGCGAGAGCGGCATGCTCAATTCGGGCCTGAAGAACCTGAACATCATCGATACCAACATTCAATGGCTGGCCCAGGCGGCGACCGCCTTTCCGGTGCAGATCATGATCGGCATCCTGGTGACGGTGCCGTTCACGGTGACGATCTTCCTTGGCGGGCTGTCGTCGATTTCCGGCGATCTTTACGAGGCCGCACGGCTCGAGGGATCCTCGCCGCTGCAGACCTTTCGCAAGATCACCTTTCCGCTGATGCGGCCCTTCGTGAACATCGCCGTGGTGCTGAACACGATCTACGTGTTCAACTCGTTTCCGATCATCTGGGCGACGACGCAGGGCGGGCCGGCCAATTCGACCGACATTCTGGTCACCTATCTCTACAAGCTCGGCTTTCGCTTCGGCAAGCTCGGCGAGGCCTCGGCACTGTCGCTGATGATGTTCGCGCTGCTGCTCGCCTTCACCATCCTTTACGTCTATCTCGCCTCGCGGGAGGTGCGCGAATGAGCGCCAAACTCAAGCGCACGGTCATCGCCTGGGCGGTGCTGTCGCCGCTGGTGGTGGTGACGCTGTTTCCGTTCGCGGTCATGCTGATCACCGCGCTCAAGCCGCCGACCGAGGTGCTGACGCCGAACTGGGTGCCCAGCCGGCTGGCGTGGGAGAATTTCGTCTCCATGTGGTCGGCGACCAATTTCGGCCCGGCGCTGTGGAACTCGATCTATGTCGGCGTCCTGTCGACGGCGATCGCGATCGCGGTGTCGATCCCGTTCGCCTATGCGCTCAACCGCTTCGACTTCGGCGCCAAGGGCTTCCTGCGCCAGTTCCTGCTGGTCACGCAGATGCTCTCGCCGATCGTGCTGGTGATCGGCCTGTTTCGCATCGCCGCCGCGCTGGGGCTGATCGACAACGTCAATTCGGTGGTGCTGGTCTATGGCGCGTTCAACATCGCGTTCACCGTGTGGATGCTGCAGAGCTATTTCGCCACCATCCCCAGGGACCTCGAGGAGGCCGCCTGGCTGGAGGGCGCCTCGCACGCATCGGCGCTGGTCCGCGTCTTCCTGCCGCTGGCGGTGCCGGCGATCACCGTGACGGCGATCTTCTCGTTCATCCAGGCGTGGAACGAATTCGTCATCGCATTGACAATGCTGCGCCGGCAGGAGAGCTACACCCTGCCGATCCAGATCTTCTCGCTGGTGGCCGGGCGCTACACGGTCGAATGGCATCACGTGATGGCCGCCTCGCTCGTCGCAACCATCCCGGTCGCCATCATCTTTGCCTGGCTGCAACGCTATCTGGTGCGCGGGCTGGGTGTCGGCGCGGTCAAGTAACGCAAACCGAAAGGACCAATCATGACCATCGAACATTTCGGCGCCGCCCATGTGCCGCTGTCGCCCGCCGTGCGGGCCGGCGACTTCGTCTATGTCTCCGGACAGGTGCCGGTGGTGGACGGCCGGGTCGTCGGCGCCGATGTGGGGGCGCAGACCGACCAGGTGATCGCCAATATCAAGCAGGTGCTGGAGATGGCCGGCTGCACGCTCGCCGACGTCATCAAGACCCATGTCTACCTGACCGACCGGGACGATTTCGCCGCCTTCAACGAGGCCTATGGCAGGCACTTCGCCACCAACCCGCCGGCGCGCACCACCGCCGAGGCCCGCCTGATGATCGACATCAAGGTCGAGATCGAGGCGATCGCCTACAAGCCTCTCTGACAGGCGGCGGAGGTATCGACGATGCGCGTCTTCACCGCCTCGCTGGCCACCGAGACCAACACCTTCTCGCCCGTGCCCACCGACCGGCTGTCCTTCGAGACCGCCTTTTACGCGGCGCCGGGCGCGCATCCCGACACGCCGACGCTTTGCTCGGCGGTGATGCCGGTCCTGCGCCGGCGCGCCGCCCTCGACCCCGATCTGGAGGTGATCGAGGGCACCGCCGCCTGGGCCGAGCCGGGCGGCTATGTGCGGCTCGACGTCTACGAAGCGCTGCGCGACGAGATCCTCTCGCAGCTCGAGGCGGCGATGCCAGTCGACTGCGTGGTGCTCGGCCTGCACGGGGCGATGGTGGCGCGCGGGCTCGACGATTGCGAGGGCGACCTCCTGGCGCGCGTGCGCACGATCGTCGGGCCCGATGTGATCGTTGCCGCCGAACTCGACCCGCACAGCCATCTGACGAAGAAGCGCGTTCAGGCGGCCGACATCCTGGCGGCGTTCCTGGAGTTTCCGCACACCGATTTCGAGGCGCGGGCCGAGCATGTGGTCGACCTCGCGCTCGCCGCCGCGCGCGGGCGAACGCGGCCGGTGATCTCGACCTTCGACTGCCGGATGATCGACATCTTTCCGACCAGCCGCGAGCCGATGCGCTCGTTCGTCGACCGCATCAAGGCGCTCGAGGGCAAGGACAAGGTGCTGTCGGTCTCGCTGATCCACGGCTTCATGGCCGGCGACGTGCCCGAAATGGGCACGCAGGTCATGGTCGTCACCGACGGCGCGAAGGCCAGCGGCGACGCGCTCGCCGAAACCCTCGGCCGCGAGGTGTTCGCGATGCGCGGGACGACCAAGATGGACCTGATCCCGGCCGAGGCGGCGGTGGCGCGTGTCAAGGCGACGCCCGCCGGCGCCGCGCCGGTGGTGCTCGCCGACGTCTGGGACAATCCGGGCGGCGGCACGGCGGGCGACAACACCGTGCTGCTGCGCGCGCTGATCGATGCGGGCATCGAGTCGGTCGGGGTGGCGACCATCTGGGACCCGCAGGCGGCGCTGCTCGCCCGTGGCGCGGGCGAAGGCACGCAGCTTGAAATGCGCATCGGCGGCAAGACGCACGCGACCAGCGGGGCGCCGATCGACGGGCTGTTCGAGATCCGCAAGCTCGCCGATCCGGGCTGGCAGTCCTTCCAGGCGAGCCGGGTAACGCTGGGGCCGACCGCCGTATTGCGGCTCGCGGGAACCCAGATCGACATCATCGTCAACTCCAACCGCACGCAGACTTTCGAACCGGACATATTCACCAATCTGGGCATCGAGCCGGCCGAAAAGCGCGTGCTACTGATCAAGTCGACCAACCATTTCCATGCCGGATTCGCGCCGATCGCCAGCCAGATCGTCTATGTGTCGGTGCCCGGCGGCTATCCGAGCCATCCGGCGGAGGCCGATTACAAGACATTCGACCGCGCCATCTGGCCGATCGTCGACGACCCGTTCGGCGAGGCGGAGGCGCCGCGCCGGTCGGCCGGATGAACGCTGGCGGCAACTGTCAGCTTGCCGGCAAGTCCCGATTGACCGCAAGGCCGCCGGGCGGCACCCTTGCGCCATGAGCCGCGAACGCATCAACGCCATTTGCGCGCAGTTTCCGGGCGCCGAATGCAGCGATCCCTGGGGCGGCGGCCATGATGCCTGGAAGGTGGGCGGCAAGATGTTCGCCTGCATCGGGGCGATCACGCCGGGCGTCAGCGTCAAGACGCCCGATGTCGAGACCGCGCAGATGCTGATCGAACAGGGCGCGGCGGCGCGGGCGCCCTATTTTCACAAGAGCTGGATCCTGGTGCCGTTCGAGGCAGAAGCGGAGGAACTCGAGCACCGACTGCGCATGTCCTACGAACTGGTGCGCTCGAAACTGCCAAAGAAAGTGCAGGCAGGACTGGGCGCCTGACACAAAACGACCCCGGAGCCGGGCTCCGGGGTCGTGGGTCTGCCTTGATGCGCACCGTTGCGGCGCGCAACGGCGGTCAGCGCGTTGTCACCACGTTCCACTCGCCATCCTCGATGGCAAGTTCGTTGAAGCGGCCCGACGGCTCGCCGACATCGTTGAACTCGACATCGGTGGCGCCCTGATAGTCGATCTCCTCGCCGGCGGCGATCAGTTCGAGCGCCTTGCCGATCTCGCCCGGGCCGATCTGCTCGCCCGGCGCATTGGCGACGTCCATGATGTGCTCGGCCATGGCACCGCGCTCGGCAGAGCCTGCCTTCTGCATGGCCAGGATCATCAGCGCGGCAGCGTCATAGCTCTCGCCGCGATAGACGCCGGTGCCGGTGATGCCGGCCTCGGCCGCCATCTCGTCGAACTTGGAGATGTTCTCGCTCTCGCCACCGGCGGCCGAACCGACGACCGTGACGTCCTCGAGACCGGGCAGGTCGAGCAGCGAATCGCCGATCATTCCGTCACCGACCGCGAACATGTCGAACGCGCCGGTGTCGATGGCCCCTTCCATGATGCCGCGGCCGCCCTCGTCGACATAGCCGAGCACGACGAGCGCGTCGCCGCCGGCAGAGGCCAGCGCGCCGACCTCGGCCGAATAGTCGCCGCGGCCGTCCTCATGCGGGGTGACGATGGTCACCTCGCCACCCAGGTCCTCGAAGGCGGCCTGGAAGGCGTCGGCAAAGCCCTTGCCGTAGTCGTTGTTGGTGTAGGTGATGGCGACCGATTCGACGCCCTTGTCGTTGACGATGCTGGCGAGCACCTGGCCCTGGCGCGCATCCGACGGCGCGGTGCGGAAGAACAGGCCGTTGTCCTCGATGTCGCTCAGGGCCGGCGATGTGGCCGAGGGCGAAATGGCGACCACGCCATTGGGCACGGCGACATTGTTGACCACGGCGGCGGTGACGCCCGAACAGTCCGGACCCATGATCGAGACGATGCCATCGGCCGTGATCAGGCGCTCGGCGGCGGCGGTCGCGGCGGCGTTGTCGACACAGGTGGAGTCGGCGCGCACCGATGTCACGGTCTCGCCATCGAGGAAATTGCCGGACTCCGAGGCCTCCTGCATGGCAAGCTCGGCGCCGGCCGCCATGTCCGGCGTCAGCGACTCGATGGGGCCTGTGAAGCCCAGAATGACACCCATCTTGACTTCGGCCTGGGCGGCGGCGGTCAGCGCCAGCACGCTCGCGGCGGCGAGAAGCGTTTTCTTCATTGCGATGATACTCCCTATTGCACGCGTCCGTCCGGCTGGCCGAACCGGCATCTTCCGGACTTACGTGCGCGGAGTTAACCTGAAAGACAAAGCCAAGACAAGCCAAAGCGTTCGCCAATGGTCGGCGGTGCGGCGCGCACCGAACCGCGCGCTACCGGTTGTCGAAGGAGAAGTCCGGCAGGGAATGGAAGGCGCTGCGCAGCGCCTGGCTCCAGCCTTCGGAGATGGACGAAAAATACGGGTCGGCGTGTTCGATGCGGCCCCAGGCGCCCAATGCGAAGCTGTCGCGCACATAGATCTGGTAGTCGATCGGCAGGCCGACCGACAGGTTCGCCTTGATGGTCGAATCGAACGAGACGAGCAGCAGCTTGATGGCGTCCTCGAAGCTCATGTCGGGGTCGTAGGCGCGCACCAGGATCGGCTTGCCGTATTTGGTCTCGCCGATCTGGAAGAATGGCGTGTCGGCGCTTGCCTCGACGAAATTGCCTTCCGGATAGACAAGGAACAGGCGCGGCTCGGACCCCTTGATCTGGCCGCCGACGATGATCGTCGCGCCGAAGGCGGCGTCGGCGTTCTGGCCGTCGACGGCGTGGCCCTGCACGACCTCGCGCAGCGTCTCGCCGACCATGCGCGCGACCTGGAACATGGAGGGCGCCTCGAGGATCGTCGGATGGCGCTCGCCGGGCGCCTTGGAACGCTCGTCGAGCAGGCTGACCACGGCCTGCGTGGTGGCGAGGTTGCCGGCCGTCATCAGCATGATGGCGCGCTCGCCACGATCCTGCCACGTGTACATCTTCTTGAAGACCGAGACGTTGTCGACACCGGCATTGGTGCGCGTGTCGGACATGAAGACCAGACCCCGGTTCAGGGTCAGGCCGACGCAATAGGTCATGGGGCGATTCCCGAGCGCTGAGCAGCGCGCAGACTATTGCTGCACCTGCAGTGTGACAACCATATCCTCGTCGCCTGCCCCCAGCAGAATGCCGGATATGGGAGCGGCCTCGCGATAGTCCAGACCCGTCGCCACACGGACATAGCGCTCGTCCGGCGAAATGGCGTTGGAGACGTCGAACCCCACCCAGCCAAGCCCGGCGACATGGGCTTCCGCCCAGGCATGGGTCGCCTCCTGCTCGATGCGATCGTTCATCATCAGATATCCGGAGACATAGCGGGCCGGATAGCCCAGCATGCGCGCCAGCGCGATGAACACATGGGCGTGGTCCTGGCAGACGCCATGGCCGGCTTCGACCGCCTCTTCGGCCGAGGTCTGCGTGTGCGTGTTGCCGGTCTCGTAACGCACCACCGCCTCGATCGATCCCATCAGGGCATGCAGATTGGCGATGTCATCGCCCTCGCCCGCACGGGGATGGCCGCGGGCCAGCTTGCGCAGCGTCGGCCCGGGCCGCGTCAGATCGGTGGTCCTGCGGAAATACCACAGCGGCGCAAAACCGCCATGGGCGCCGACGATCCCGCTGTCGTTGGTCATCTCCACCCTTCCATGCGAATGCAGCACGATCTCGGTCGCATCGGGCTCGAAGCTGACCAGGTCGACATGGTTGTTGTTCTGGTCGTCATAGGAAAGTTCCTTGCGGCCGCCGGTGACATCGAGCCGCCAGTCGACGATCGTCTGGCCGGCGCGGCTCTTGGGCGTCAGGCGGACCTGCTGCAGGGCATGCTGGGCGGGCCTGTCATAGCGGTAGCGGGTGGTGTGCGAGATGGTAAGCTGCATCGGCTACTCATAGAACCTGAAGTCGCGCTCGATCTGCGCGCCGAGCGCCTGGTTTTCGGCGATGAAGGCGGTGATGAACTCGTGCAGGCCCTCATCGAAGATATCGTCGATCGACCGGTTGCCGATGCTCTGGTAGCACGCGTCGGCCATGGTGTGGGCCGGCAGGCGCAGGCCGTAATCGGTCTCCAGGTAGCCCAGATTGTTGCAGATCTTGGCGTAGCAGAAGGCCAGCGAGCGCGGCAGGCGACGGTCGAGGATGAGGAAATGGGCGATGCCGCGCGGGTTGGTGTCGCCCTTTGTCACCCAGCGATAGGCCTGATGCGCCGAGACCGAGCGCAGGATCGTCTCCCACTGCACATTGTCGAGCGAGGAGCCGACCAGCGACAGCGAGGGCAGCAGCACGTAATATTTGACATCGAGAATGCGCGCGGTGTTGTCGGCGCGCTCGAGAAAGGTGCCGATGCGGGCGAAATCGTAGATGTCGTTGCGCAGCATGGTGCCGTGCAGGGCGCCGCGGACCAGCGCGCTCTGCTGGCGGATCGTGGCCAGGCACTCGGGCAGGTCGCGCTCGCGCACCGGGCGCGACAGTGCCTCGCTCAGCGTCATCCAGCATTCGTTGACCGCTTCCCAGACCTCGCGGGTCAGGGCGGTGCGCACCAGCCGCGCATTGTCGCGCGCCGCGCTTATGATCGACAGCACGCTCGAGGGGTTCGACCGGTCGCGCAAAAGGAAATCGACAACGGTTGCGCCCTGATAGGCCTCGTGGCGGCGCAGATAGAGGTCGCGCACACCGGCCGTGGCGATCACCGATTCCCACTCCTTTTCGGCCGCCTCGGAGCGGGTGAGCGCGATGCGAAAGCCCGCATCGACCAGCCTTGCAGTGTTCTCCGAGCGCTCGAGATAGCGGAACATCCAGAAGATGCCGCCGGCGGTCTTGCCCAGCATCAGCCGCTCCCGCCTTGCGCCGCTTGTGGTCCATGGCGGGGCCTGATTCGGTGCAGGAGATCGGGCGGTGCGGCTGTTTGCCTGTCCTGTCTTTTACCCCCCTCTGTCCCTTCGGGACATCTCCCCCACAAGGGGGGAGAGCGGAGTTCATGTTCACCGACTGCGCCGAGTTCTCCGGCTTTGGAGCGGTGTTCGGCTTCGGCTGCCCTCTCCCCCCTTGTGGGGGAGATGTCCCGAACGGACAGAGGGGAGTGTGCCGCCCGCCGCAATGTCAGCGCGATGCGCAACGCCTCACTCATCGAGCACCCAGGTGTCCTTGGTACCACCGCCCTGGCTGGAATTGACGACGAGCGAGCCCTTCTTGAGCGCGACGCGGGTCAGCCCGCCCGGCGTGATCGAGATCCCGTTCGGCGAGACCAGCACGAAGGGACGCAGATCGACATGGCGCGGCGCCAGCCCGGCCCTTGTCAGGATCGGCACGGTGGACAGCGACAGGGTCGGCTGGGCGATATAGTTGCCCGGCCGCGCCATGAGCTTCTTGCGAAACGAGGCGATCTCGCGCCTCGAGGCGGCCGGGCCGACCAGCATGCCGTAACCGCCCGAACCGTGCACTTCCTTGACGACCAGTTCGTCGAGATGATCGAGCACATAGGACAGGGCATCCTTTTCCGAGCAGCGCCAGGTCGGCACGTTCTTCAGCAGCGCCTTTTCGCCGGTATAGAACTCGACGATCTCGGGCATGTAGGAATAGATCGCCTTGTCGTCGGCAATGCCGGTGCCCGGCGCGTTGGCAATGGTGATGTTGCCGGCACGGTAGACGTCGAAGATGCCCGGTACGCCGAGCACGGATTGCGGGTTGAAGTTGAGCGGGTCGAGGAAATCGTCGTCGACGCGCCGATAGATGACGTCGATCGGCTGGTAGCCGCGCGTGGTGCGCATGGCGACATGGCCGTCGACGACCCGCAGATCGTGGCCCTCGACCAGTTCGGCGCCCATCTGGTCGGCCAGAAAGGCGTGTTCGTAATAGGCCGAATTGTGGATGCCGGGCGTGAGCACGGCGATGGTCGGCGTGCCGGTCGCCGCGCGGTCGGACGGCGCGCAGGCGGCGAGCGAGCGGCGCAGGTCGCGCGGATAGGTGCTCACCGGCTGCACCGGAACGGTGGCGAACAGTTCGGGAAACATGTTGAGCATGGTTTCCCGGTTCTCCAGCATGTAGGAGACGCCCGAGGGCGTGCGGGCATTGTCCTCGAGCACGTAGAACTCGTTCTCGCCGGTGCGCACCAGGTCGATGCCGACGATGTGGGTGTAGACATGGCCGGGCGGGGCGAGGCCGATCATCTGCGGCAGGAAGGTGTCGTTCTGCGCGATCAGTTCGACCGGGATGCGGCCGGCGCGGAGGATCTCCTGGCGATGGTAGATATCGTGCAGGAAAGCGTTGATGGCGCGCACGCGCTGCTCGATGCCGCGCGACAGGCGCGCCCATTCGCGCGCCGAGATGATGCGCGGGACGACGTCGAACGGGATCAGCCGCTCCGTCGCCTCCTCATCGCCATAGACATTGAACGTGATGCCAAGACGGCGGAAGAAGCGCTCGGCCTCGCCCGCCTTGCGCTTGAGCCGCGTCGGGTCCTCGCTGTCGAGCCAGTGCTGATAGCGGCGGTAGGGCACACGCACACCTTCGCCCCGGCCGCACATCTCGTCGAAATGGTCCCGCCCGCCTGATGCCATGGGTCAAGCTTAGGGCATTGGAATTTCTGCGCAACTGCCGATTGCGCCCAAGTTTTAGGCAGCATTCGGCGCGCGATGATCCCGACGCGCCGGTTCAGCGCCCGGCCTTCCTCGGTGGTGTTGGGGCAACCGGGGCGAGGAAGCCCGCGCCGGCATGCTGCATGCGCCCGCCATCGATGCCGTGCCCGCTTTCGAGCGCGACGTCGCGATTAGCCGGCCTTCTTCACGATCACCGAGCCGGCCGAATAGCCCGCGCCGAACGAGCAAATCACGCCCAGATCGCCAAGCTTGAGATCGTCGCTGAATTGCGAAAAGGCGATGATCGAGCCGGCCGAGGAGGTGTTGGCGTAGTCCTGCAGGATGTTGGGCTGCTCGTGCCGCTCTGGCGTGCGGCCGAGCACCTTGGCGCCGATCAGATCGTTCATGGACTTGTTGGCCTGGTGCAGCCACAGGCGCGCCACCTGATCGGGCGCGAGGGCATTGTCGGCAAGATGCCGGACGATCAGCTCGGCGACCATCGGCACGACCTCGCGGAACACCTTGCGCCCCTCCTGCCGAAAGAGCATGTCGCGCCGGTCCTCCATGTGTCCCGGCCGGGTGCGGCGCAAAAAGCCGTTGTCGTTGCGGATGTTGTTGGAGAACACCGTCTTGCATCGCGTCGAGACGATCTCGAAGCGGCCGGGCGCCTCGGTCGCGTCGGCGCGCTCGAGCACCATGGCGGTGCACACATCGCCGAAGATGAAATGGCAGTCGCGGTCGCGCCATTCCAGATGCGCCGAGCAGATTTCGGGATTGACGATCAGGATCGCGCGGGCCGAGCCATTGGCGATCATGTCGTGGGCGGCCTTTATGCCGAAGGTGGCCGACGAGCAGGCGACGTTCATGTCGAAGGCAAAGCCCTCGATGCCGAGCGCCTGCTGGATCTCGATGGCGATCGCCGGATAGGCGCGCTCGTGGTTGGAGGCCGCGCAGATCACCGCGTCGATGTCGGTGGGGGTGCGGCCGGCCCTTTTCAGCGCCTTGCCGGCGGCGTCGAGCGCCATCTCGGCCATAATGCTGAGCTCGTCCTCGGAGCGCGCCGGAAGCACCGGATGCATGATGTCGGGGTCGAGCACGCCGGACTTGTCCATGACATGCCGGTTCTCGATGCCCGACGCCTTGACGATGAACTCGGCCGAGGAATGCGACACCGGCGCGCGCTCGCCGGCGGCGATGGCGTCGGCATGGACGGCGTTCTGCCGGTCGGCCCAGGCGTTGAACGCTTCGACCAGCTCGTCATTGGTGATGACCAGTTCGGGGGTGAACACCCCGGTTCCGGTGATGGCGACCGATGTCATGGCCGGTCCTTCATTGTCTTCGTTTCGGGCCGGCCGCGCCGCCCCGCCCGGCTCCGTCATACCGGGACTTGTTCCCGGTATCCATGGCGCACAAGGCGAAGACGCGCCACCCATTCACAGCGGCCAGACCCACAGGATGGTCGGCACGGCGACAGCGATGACGATCACCTCGAGCAGCAGGCCCATGCGCCAGTAATCGCCGAACTGGTAGCCGCCCGGGCCCATGATGATGGTGTTGTTCTTGTGGCCGATCGGCGTCAGGAAGGCGCAGGAGGCGGCGACCGCCACGCCCATCAGGAACGGATCGGGGCTGGCGCCGATGGAACCCGCCACCGATACGCCGATCGGCGCGGCGATCAGGGCGGTGGCGACATTGTTGAGAAAGTCGCTCATCGTCATGGTGACGACCATCAGCACCAGCAGGATCACCCAGGCCGGCCAGCCATCGCCGTTGGCGACGATCAGGTTGGCGATCAGTTCGGTGCCGCCGGAAGCCTCGAGCGCGGCCGACAGGGGGATGAGCGAAGCCAGCAGCACGATCACCTTCCATTCGATGAGCGAATAGAAATCCTCGCCGCCTAGAAGGCCGAGCGCGACATAGGCGACCACGCAGGCGCCCAGCGCGATCGCCAGGCTGGTCACGCCCATGACGGCAAGCGCGATCGCGCCGGCAAAGGCGGCGATGGCGGCGGCCGCCTTGCGGCGTTGGATGACCGATGTCTTGCGGTCGGCGAGCGGATAGACGCCGAGCCAGTGGGCGGTCTGCTCCATCCGGTCGTCCGGGCCCAGCAGGAGCAAAACGTCGCCGGGCTCAATCGTC
This sequence comes from Roseitalea sp. MMSF_3546, assembly GCF_030732865.1. Taxonomy (GTDB): domain Bacteria; phylum Pseudomonadota; class Alphaproteobacteria; order Rhizobiales; family Rhizobiaceae; genus Roseitalea. Next base: position 44,645 of record NZ_JASHKB010000011.1, on the reverse strand, counting down.
AGCTTGCGCACCCGGTCGCGGAAGCGCTTGCCCCGACGCGACACGCCCAGCAGCGTCACGCCATGGCGGTACAGCAGGCGCACATCCATGGCGGTGCGCCCGACGATGCGGGCGCCGTCAGGGACGATCGCCTCGATCAGCGTCAGATTGGCGCCGCGCAGGCCGCCATGCTTTTCCGAGCCCGAGAAGTCGAGTTCGGCGGCGCCCATGAAGGATTCGATGGATTTCGGATCGCCCTCCAGCACGAGAAAGTCGCCCTTGCGCAACTCCTGGGTGCGCGAAAAGCCCGGAAGGCGCTTGCCGCGCCGCACCAGGCCCAGGATCTGGATGTCCTTGTCGGCCGCGTCGGGGTAGAGATCGCGCACCATCGCGCCGATCGATCTCGAGCCCTCCTTGACGCGCGCCTCGGCCACGTAAAGGCCGGCATCGCCCTCGATGGAGGCGCGCTGCTCGCGCGCCGGGATCAGCCGCCAGCCGATCAGCGCGACATAGGCGATGCCGATGCTGGCGACGACCAGGCCGACCGGCGCGAAATCGAACATGGAAAACGGCGCGCCCAGCGCGTCGGCGCGATACTGGGCGATGACGATGTTGGGCGGCGTGCCGATCAGCGTGATCATGCCGCCCAGAATGGTGGCGAAGGACAGCGGCATCAGGCTCAGCGAGACGGCGCGCTTGGCCTTGGCCGCGACATCCATGTCCAGCGACATCAGCAGCGCCAGCGCGGCGACATTGTTGATCACCGCCGAAAGCGCCGCGCCGGCGACCGACATGATGGAAATGTGCACCGGCAGCGCGCGGTCGGGCTTGACCACGAACTGCGCGATCAGTTCGACGGCGCCCGAATTGACAAGGCCGCGGCTGACGATCAGCACAAGCGCGATGATGACGACGGCCGGATGGCCGAAGCCGGCGAACGCGGCGTCCGGTTCGACATGGCCGGCGAAGACCGCGATCAGCAGCGCGGTGAAGGCGACCAGATCGTAGCGCACCCGCCCCCAGACCAGGAAGGCGAACAGGGCACCGAAGAGCGAGAAAAGGAAGATCTGGTCGCCGGTCATGGCGCGCGGGATGGCACAACCGCTCCGTGAAGGAAAGAGGCCCGGCGGGCCGTCAGTCGAGCACCTTGCGGAAATAAACCCGGTCGAAGCCGTCTTCGGTGCGCCGGCCGGTCCGAACGAAGCCAAGATGCGGATAAAGCGCAAGATTGGCGGTCATCGCCGCATTGGTGTAAAGTTCGATGGCGGCAAGGCCCTGCCGCCGCGCCAGCGTTTCGCAAAACCGCATCAACCGGCCGCCAAGTCCGGTGCCCTGGGCCGCGGGCCGGACCGCGATGTTCTCGATGAAGAGATGGTCGCCGCGCGCAAAGGCCACCACGAAGCCGGCGACCGAACCGTCGTCTGCTTCGGCGACATGGACGTGCCCGGCCTCGATCTGCGCGGCGAAATCGGCGAGCATCGGCGCGGGCTTGCGGCCAATGGCGGCGACGAAGGGGGCGTAGGCCTGCCGGGCGATGGCGGCGACCGCCGCCTCGTCGACAGGCGCGGCGCGGCGCACGGGGGCGCGGTCAGACAATGGGCGCCGGTTCACGGCATGCCCTCGGCCAGGCGCTCGAACCGTGCCCGCAGCCCGGCAAACCGGCGGTCGACATCGGCCAGCGCGATCGGCTTGCCATCGGTGTCGAAGGCGGTCGTGACACCGTTGTGGCGGATCAGGATCGCCAGCGGTCGCTTGGCGCCCCAGGCGAACACGCCGCCGGCGCGCTGGCTGCCGATGCTGCGCTCGACGATAGCGGCAATGCGCGCTGCGCCGATGGTCACCACAGGATCGAGCGCCGCCGTCATCGCCGAGGCCCGAACAGGATCCACACAAGGCGCAGGCCCGGTGGCACGAAGGTCAGCGGCACGAAGCCGATTTCGGCGAACAGCGCACCCGATGCGCGCGCGGCGGTGAAATCGGGGCGGATGGCGATCGAACCGGGCAGGCGGCCCGCCAGGACGCTGCTCAGCGCGTAGACCAGCGCGAAAAGCTGGCCGGTGAGCGCCGGATCGCCAAGGCCGAGATCGGCCTCGACCTCGAGCCGCCGGACCTGGATCGGGCGGACGAGATCGACGAGATGACGCGGGCGCAGTGCGATGACGCGCGGTGCCCGGCGCTTGCGGCGTCGCCTCGGCTTCGGCTTGCCGCCGGTCTGCGGCTCCGGCTCGGGCTCTGGCTTCCTGGGTGGCCTCTTCGGACGCCGTCGCGCCGTGTCGTGCACGGTAATGCGCGGCACCAGATCGCCGAGCAGGCCCAGCCGGACGCTGATCCGTGGCGGCGCGGTCTGCGCTGCCAGCGCGAGGCGCACCGGCGCGGCGAGGACCGCCAGCACCAGAACCACGATCACGATCACGGCCCACACGATGGTCCACAGGATCGCGGCCATCGTGCCGGCTCAGAACGTGCCGTGACGAGAATGGACCATCGCGCCGGGACGTTCCGGGTCAAATCCGGCAGTCTTCGGCCCGGACGGATCCAGATCCGCCCTTCGCCAGAGCCCTTGGCGTTGATCCGAACCTGCTCCGGCACGATGGTTTAATCTCGTCACGGGACGCTCTTCCGTGGCTGACGCTCTTAAGGGGCTTTCGAGTGTCAGCGCGCGAGGCTGCCTTGGCGTCCGAAATCCGCCCGGTCGGCTTCGCTCCTCCCTGAAGGCGCGCTGCATGTCTGTCGTCCTTGCTTCCAGACCGGCGAAGTTGGCTGCGACGAAGCCCGCGCGATGTTGCTCAGCGGACCCTAGTCCGTGTCGGACGCGGTGTCCTTGTCCTTGCCGCCGGCGCGATCCATGGCGCGCGAGGCGACATCGCCGAGCGCCTCGACAAGGCTGCGGGTCGCGCCATGCACCGCCTCGACGCGGGCACCGTCCTTGTCGAAGACGATCGCGCCGATCGGCTTGATGCCGCCGCCGCCACCCGAGCCGCCGCCCTGGCCGGCCTTCTGGTCACTGCCGCCGCCGGCACCGAAGGCGAAACCATAGCTGACCATCGGGATGATCGTCGCGCCGTCCTTTTCGATCGGTGCGCCCAGGACGTTCTTGGCGCTGAGGAGCCGGTCGAGTTCCTCGACCGTGTTCTTGAGCAGTCGTTCTACGTCGTCCATGGGTTTTCTCCATCGGGTGAAACGAAGACCACCCGATGACAAAGCGCACATGCCGATGGCTCACGCATTGACCTGAATCAGGTCGCATGCATCTCGGCCGCTTGGCCCCGCCATGTGCCGGCGGCACGAAGGCCAGGAATGGCGGCGCCGGAGGGTCGCGGTCGCCTTCAGCTCTCGCGCGTGACAATCACCGGGATGAGCAGATCGCCCCAGTTGCCATCGCCGCCGTGATGGCGGGCCGAGCGGACCAGTTCCACCGACACGCCTGCCTCCACCGCCTTCATCACCGACTGGTTCAGGCGATGCAGGTCGTTGGCCAGCATGCGGATCGCCGCCTGCTGGTCGGCGCCCATGGTCGAGGACTGCTCTTCGGCGCGCTCCTTGACATGGGTCTTGGGACGTTCGTGGCTCGACATGTGCTCGTGCTCCGTGGCGATGTCTGGTTTCGGCCTTTATGGACGGGACGGCCGCGCAAAGTCCACCGCCCCTTTCGGTCATGCCCTGCCCCGGACGCTCACCGCGCTCGTCCTGCAGTGCTGTCAACATCGGCTGGCGTCCGATATCCGGCCCGGATTGACAACGTCCATACAGGTCACGACCGAAACCGACATATATCCCGCATTTGCCTGAAAGCACGCGATTTTTTGCAGTGCAGCGCCAGATTCACGTGGCCTGGTCGACGCTGTGACCTCGCGCTTATGTAAAGCTGTAAAGATTGTCAAAGCCCCGATTTCGTGTTTACTGACCGCACACGGGAAGGGCGCCGCCATGGCCGACCAGAAGATCTTCGCCGGAGCGCGCATCCGGCGAATCCGCACCCAGCGCGGGCTCACCCAGACGGCGATGGCCGCCGATCTGGGCATTTCGCCCAGCTATCTCAACCTGATCGAGCGCAACCAAAGACCTTTGACCGTGCAGCTGCTCCTGAAGCTCGCTTCGGTCTACAAGGTCGATGTGAACGAATTGCAGGGCGCGGGCGAATCGCTTTTGCCGCAGCTCAAGGAGATGTTCGCCGACCCGCTGCTCGCCGGCGAACTGCCGGGCGACCAGGAACTGGTCGAGATCACCGAGGGCGCGCCGAACGTCTCGAGCGCGCTCGTCAAGCTCTACCGGGCCTATCGCGAGGGGCAGCAGCGGCTGAGCGACCTTTCCGACATGCTGGCGCGCGAGGGGCACGAGACGCGCCTTGCCGCCGCGCGCCTGCCGGCCGACGAGGTGCGCGACACGCTGGAAAAGCGCCCCAACCATTTCGCCCGACTCGAGGAGGAGGCCGAGAGCTTCATCAAGCTGTTGTCGCCGGGCGACGATCTGTCCGGTGCGCTCAAGGACTGGCTGCGCGCCGACCACGGCATTTCGGTCAAGGTGCTTCCCGTGCAGGCCATGCCGAACTGGCGCCGGCGCTATGACCGGCACTCGAACCGGCTGTTCATCTCCGAGCGCCTGTCGCCGTTCGACCAGCTGCGCGAGGTCGCCATGGAGGCGGCGCTCATCCGCATGCAGGTGGCGATCACCGCCGAGATCGAGGACCTGGCGCTTTCATCGAACGAAGCCCGGCGCATCGCGCGGTTCGAGATGGCGCGCTATGCGGCGCATGCGCTGATCATGCCCTATGCGCGCTTCCTCGAAGTCGCCATGCGCGAGCGCTACGACATCGACGTGCTCAAGTCGCGTTTCGGCGTCTCCTTCGAGCAGGCGGCGAACCGGCTGACCATGCTGCAGCGGCGCGGGGCGGCAGGCGTGCCGTTCTTCATGGCCGAGATCGACCAGGCCGGTAACCGTTTCCGGCGGGCCGGCGCGCGCGGCTACCCGCAGGCGCGGTTCGGCGGCTCGTGCCCCAAGCTGCCCGTGCACGAGGCGTTCTCGACGCCCGGGCACATTCTGGTCGAGGCCGTGCAGATGCCCGACGGCGTCGAATTCCTGGTCATCGCGCGCACGCTGGAAGGCCCGCAAGGGGCCTTCCACGAACGGCCGCGCCGCACGGCGATCCTGCTGGGCTGCGAAATCGCCCATCGCAACGACATCGTCTATGGCACGATGCTGCGTCCGCTGGCCGGTGCCGAGGGCCGCGTGCACACCCTGCCGGTGGGGCCGGCCTGCCGGGTGTGCGAACGCGCCGGCTGCCTGGCGCGGGCCGAACCGCCGATCACGAGGCCGCTCGGACTCGACGACATGACAACCGGGCTCAGCGCGTTCGATTTCGTGTAGCGGGCATTGGTGCGGACGCCGCCGGCTCGGCCGATGCCGCCGGCGCGAAGGGCCGCTCGCCGCGATAGAGCGCGGCATTGGCCTCGACCAGCGCGGTGATCCGGCGGATCACGGTGCGCACCTCGGGCCGGTGGCGATCGTCGGCATGGGCGACGATGTACTGCGCCTGGTCCATTTCGGCGATCACCGGGCCGGCACGCACGAGCTGCGGGTCGCGGTCTCCGGCCATGCAGGGCAGAACGCCCTGCCCGGCCCCGGCGCGGATCAGGTCGCGCAGCGTCCTGAGCGTGTTCGACCACACGACGACGCGCATGTCCGGCTGGTCGAGCACCCAGCGGGCCGATGACGTCAGCGCCTCGTCGCGGCCGACCGCCACCCAGTCGAGCGGTTCGTCGGCGGGCAGGTGGCGGGCGCGATAGGGGGCGAAAGCGACGTCGGCGAGCTTGCGCCCGGCCAGATTGCCGCTTTCGGGCATGGCATTGCGCAGACCGATCTCGGCCTCGCGGTGGGCCAGGTCGAGACGGGCTTCGGTGGTCTTGAAGCACAGGTGGAAATCGTCCCCGGGCCGCCAGAGCGCATGGATGTTGGCGGCCAGGAAACTGGCCGTCCAGGTGCCGGCCGAAACGCGCACGCCGGGCCTCTGGCTCGATGTGCGCGACCAATCGGCGATCGGCCGCATGCTGGCGTCCATGGCCAGGGCCTTTTCCATCAGGGCGCGGCCGTCGGAGGTCAGGGCGTAGCCGGTCTGCGAGCGCACGAAGAGCGACCGGCCGATGCACTGCTCGAGCGCGGTCACGCGGCGGCCGACCGTTGCCGGGCTCAGGCCGGTGGTGGCGGCGGCCGCCGACAATCCGCCGCCCTGCGCCACACGCAGGAAGATGCGCACGTCATCCCAGTTCAGGTCTTTCACGTGCGAAAAGCTCCTTTCGATTCCGGCCCGTAGGACGGGCACGTTCAGCCTAATATGTTGCAGGCATGAAAAACAACGGGAGATTTTCATGTCTCAGATCATGCCACCGCCCATCTTCCAAAAGCCGCCCTCATGGGACGATTGCCGCTGCGCGAAGGCACAGGACCGCTTCTATGAGGAGCACGGCCTGGCGTTCGGCACCGGGTTCGCCGAAGCCATGGACGAAGCAAGCCGCATCGCGGCGCGGCTGCGCGGGCTCGCCGGGCGTCTGGCCACGCCGCGCCGGCGGCGATTGACAAAGCCCTCGCAAAGGCCTTCTTGTTGATCGCCCGAACAACAGGACACGCACAGATTGCTGCACACGCCGCAAGCGCCCGGCGAAGCCCCGGAACGTCACGACAGGCCGGCCAAGCGCGCCGAATACGAGGCTTTCATGGCCGCCCATCCGGGCCTTGCCGCGGTCGAACTCCTGATCGTCGACCCGAACGGCGTGCTGCGCGGCAAGTGGGCGCCGGCCGATGCGCTCGGCAAGGCCTATGCCGAGGGCGTCAACTTTCCGCTGTCGATCCACGGGCTCGACGTGTGGGGGCGCGAGGTGCCGGCGACCGGCCTTCACATCGAATCGGGCGACCGGGACGGCTTCTTTTGCGCCGTGCCCGGTTCGCTGGCGCCGGTGCCCTGGGCCGAGCGCGACACGGCGCAGGTGCTGCTGCGCACCTTCGATGCCGCCGGCCGGCCGTTCGCCGGCGACGCGCGCAACGCGCTCGTTCGCAGTGTCGAGCGCCTGGCCGCCATGGGCCTTGCCGCCTCGGTCGCCTTCGAGCTCGAATTCTTTCTTGTCGAAACCGATCCGGACACGGGCGCGATCAGCCCGGTCGACGATGCGGCGGGGCCCGATCGCCAGCTCATGTACGGCGTCGACCCGCTGCACGAACGGGCGGCGCTGATCGACGACATCCGCGCCTTTGCCGACGCGCAGGGCCTTCCGATCGACACGATCGTCAAGGAGGCCGCGCCCGGCCAGTTCGAGGTCAATCTCCGGCACCGTGCCGATGCCCTGGCGGCCGCCGACGACGTGATCAGGCTGCGCCGGCTGGTGGCGGCGGCGGCGCGGCGGCACGGGCTGACCGCCAGCTTCATGGCCAAGCCGTTCATCGAGGCGGCGGGCAACGGCATGCATGTGCATGTCTCGCTGCTCGACCAGAACGGCGCGAACGTCTTCGCCGACCCGGCCGAGGGCGAGGCGCGGCTGCGCGGCGCGGTGGCCGAACTGCTGTCGACCATGGAGGAGGCACTGATCGTCTTCATCAACACATGGAACGGCTTTCGCCGCCTGCAGCCGGGCTCGTATGCGCCCACGCGGGCGGTCTGGGGCGAGAACAACCGGTCGGTCGCGCTGCGCATACCGGCCTGTGGGCCGGCCAACCGACGCATCGAGCACCGCATTGCCGGCGCCGATGCCAATCCCTATCTCGTTCTGGCCGCGATACTGGCGGCGATGGCCGAGGGCCTGCAAGCACGACGCCCGCCACCGCCGCCGGTCGAGGGCAATGCCTATGACGATGACGGCGCGCGGCTTCCGGCCGACATGGCGGTGGCGCTCGACGCCTTCCGGTCGAGCGCCTTCGTGCGCCGCGCGCTCGGCGCCGAACTCGCCGCCATTGTCGGCCATGTCAAGGATGCCGAAATCGCCGCGTTCCGCCGCGAGATCTCGCCGCTCGAACGCGCGAGCTATCTGTGACCGGCCGCGATGTTCGGGGCGCAAAAGCCGCTTGTGCAGCGCGGTGAAGACCAATAGGTTTCGGCCAATGGCGGGCGCCGGTCGGCGCCGCGCCCCGCACACGAACACCAATCCGGGAGAGCTTCTCGCATGCGTTTGACATCCCTCATGGTTACCACGGCGCTCGCCGCGTTCGCACTGACCGGCGCCGCAAAGGCGCAGGATCGCGTGGTCAAGATCTTCAACTGGTCGGACTATATCGACGAGGCGATCCTGGAAGACTTCACCGAGGAAACGGGCATCGAGGTCGTCTACGACGTGTTCGATTCCAACGAGATCCTCGAAACGCGCCTGCTCGCCGGCTCGACCGGCTACGACATCGTCGTGCCCACCGGCACGTTCATGGCCAACCAGATCAAGGCCGGCGTGTTCCAGCCGCTCGACAAGGATGCCCTGCCCAATCTTTCGAACATGGACCCGGTGATCATGGAGCGGCTCGAACTCTACGATCCGGGCAATGAATATGCGATCAACTACATGTGGGGCACGACCGGCATCGGCATCAATGTCGACATGGTGCGCGAGCGCCTCGGCGAGGACGCCGATCTGAACAGCTGGGATCTGGTGTTCGATCCGGAAGTGGCCGGCAAGCTCGAGGATTGCGGCATCTACCATCTGAACGCGCCCGCCGAGATGATCCCCGCCGCGCTCAACCATGCCGGCATGGACCCGGACGCACGCGACGCCGACAGCCTGGCCAAGGCCGCCGAGGTGTACGAGCCGATCCGGCCGCTGGTGCGCAAGTTCCACTCGTCCGAATACATCAACGCGCTCGCCAATGGCGACATCTGCCTGGCCGTCGGCTGGTCGGGCGATGTCCTGCAGGCCCGCGACCGTGCCGCCGAGGCCGATTCCGGCGTCACCGTCGACTACATCATCCCCAAGGAAGGCGCGTTGATGTGGTTCGACAACATGGCCATTCCGGCCGACGCGGAAAATGTCGAGGAAGCGCACGAATTCCTCAACTACATCATGCGGCCCGAGGTCATGGCCCGCGCCTCGAACTATGTCTACTACGCCAATGGCAACAAGGCCTCGCAGGAATATCTCAACGAGGACGTCATCGGCGATCCGGCGATCTATCCCAGCGACGAGACGCTCGAGCGGCTCTATACCGTCACGCCCTATACCCAGCGCGAACAGCGCATGGTGACCCGGACCTGGACCAAGATCACCACGGGCCAGTAGGGGGAAGCGGCCTTGTCGGGCGCGTTGCCGCCGTCCCGGGACATGTTCCCGGGATCGCGCGCCCCCGTCCGCGCCGGGGACCAGGCGACAGGCGCGACACAAGCGCGCGCAGGTCGGGCCCGGACTGGCAGGATGCGTCGACGTCCCGGCCAACGGTCGCGTCGATGAAATCGCTGGGCAATGTGCGGCGGTCGTTCGCGCCATGGGCCGATTCGTCGGCGCGGCCCTATATCGCGTTCGAGAACGTGACCAAGCGTTTCGACGATTTCACCGCGGTCGACGACCTGACGCTGCACGTCTTCGAGCGCGAGTTCTTTTCCCTGCTCGGTCCGTCGGGCTGCGGCAAGACGACGCTCTTGCGCATGCTGGCGGGCTTCGAGGAGCCGACCGCCGGCGATATCTTCCTTGACGGCCAGCCGCTGAAGAACGTGCCGCCGCACCGGCGGCCGGTGAACATGATGTTCCAGTCCTACGCCCTGTTTCCGCATCTGACGGTGGCCGACAATGTCGCCTTCGGCCTGAAGCAGGAGGGCATGGCCAGGGGCGAGATCGCCGAACGTGTCGGCCGGATGCTCAAGCTGGTGCGGCTCGAGCAGTTCGCAAGCCGCAAGCCGCACCAGCTTTCGGGCGGCCAGCGCCAGCGGGTCGCGCTGGCACGGTCGATCGCCAAGCGCCCCAAGCTGCTGCTGCTGGACGAACCGCTCGGCGCGCTCGACAAGAAGCTGCGCGAGCAGACCCAGTTCGAACTGATGGACCTGCAGGAAGAGCTCGGCCTGACCTTCATGATCGTCACCCACGACCAGGAGGAGGCGATGACCATGTCGGACCGCATCGCGGTTATGGATGCAGGCGTGGTCAGGCAGGTCGGCACGCCGGCGGAGATCTACGAGGCGCCCAGTTCGCGCTATGTCGCCGACTTCATCGGCAATGTGAACACCTTCGAGGGGCGGGTCACCGCGATCGAGAACGGGATGGCAGACATGGCGGCAAGCGACGGCTTTGCCATCCGCACCCACGCCGGCGCACATGGCAGAAGCGGCGCGCATGCCTATTTCGCCATCAGGCCCGAAAAGATCGAGGTGACGCGGCAAAGGCCGGATCAGGAGCACAACGCCGTCGAGGGCGAGGTGTGGGACATCGCCTATCTGGGCGGGCTGACCGTGTTCAACGTCAAGCTCGACTCCGGCACGATCGTCAAGGCGACCGTGCTGAACACCGAACGCGGGGTCGAGGATCCGATCGGCTACGAGGAGCGGGTCTGGCTGTCGTTCACGCCCGATTGCGGTCTCTTGCTGGAGAATTGAGCGCGGCGATGGCGCAACCGGAGCAGGCAAACAGGACCGGCGGCAGCGAAGCGTTCCGGCGCATCGCCATCGTCGTGCCCTATCTGTGGCTGCTGGCGCTGTTCCTGCTGCCCTTCCTGATCGTGTTCCGCATCTCGCTGTCCGAACCGGTGCTGGCGATGCCGCCCTATGCGCCGCAATTCGACTGGTCGGCGGGCTGGCAGGAATTCCTCGAGGCGCTGTCGCAGCTATCCCCGGCCAACTATCTGTGGCTCGCCGAGGACGCGCTCTATCGCAACGCCTATCTGTCGAGCCTGCGCATCGCGCTGATCTCGACGGCCCTGACGCTGCTGATCGGCTTTCCGCTGGCCTATGGCATGGCGCGGGCGCCCGAAAGGCTGCGCCCGATACTGTTGATGCTGGTGATCCTGCCGTTCTGGACGTCGTTTCTGATCCGGGTCTATGCGTGGATCGGCATCCTCAAGCCCGAGGGCCTGCTCAACCAGTTCCTGATGTGGATCGGCGTCATCGGCGAGCCGCTGACCATCCTGAACACCGACACGGCGGTCTATATCGGCATCGTCTATTCTTACCTGCCGTTCATGGTCCTGCCGATCTATGCCACGCTCGAGCGCATGGACCATTCACTCGTCGAGGCAGCGCTCGATCTGGGCTGCACGGCGTTCGGCGCGTTCTGGAAGGTGACGGCGCGGCTCGCCCTGCCCGGCATCGCGGCGGGGTGCCTGCTGGTCTTCATTCCGGCGGTGGGCGAATTCGTCATTCCCGATCTGCTCGGGGGAACCGAAACGCTGATGATCGGGCGCACGCTGTGGATCGAGTTCTTCGCCAACCGCGACTGGCCGGTCGCCTCGGCGGTGGCGATCCTGTTGCTGCTGCTGCTCGTCGTGCCGATCGTGCTGTTCCAGAACGCCCAGGCACGCGCCCAGGAGAAGGCCAAATGAGCGGCCGCTGGAGCTGGTTCAACATCACCTCGGTGGTGATCGGATTCGCCTTCCTTTACATCCCCATCGTGCTGCTGGTCATCTATTCGTTCAACGAATCCAGGCTGGTGACCGTCTGGGCGGGCTTTTCCACCAAGTGGTACGTGGAAATGCTCGGCAATGAGGGGCTGATGGACGCCGCCTGGGTGACGATCCGCGTCGCGCTCGCCGCGGCCACCGTCGCCACCGTGCTCGGTACGCTGGCGGCGATCGCGCTGGTGCGCCATACGCGCTTTTTCGGCCGCACGCTGTTCACCGGCATGGTCTATGCCCCGCTCGTCATGCCCGAGGTCATCACCGGTCTGTCGCTGCTGCTGCTGTTCGTGTCGATCGACATGGACCGCGGCTTCTGGACGGTGACGCTGGCGCATATCACCTTTTCGATGTGCTTCGTGGCGGTCGTCGTGCAGTCGCGGCTGGTCAGCTTCGACATGGCGCTGGAGGAGGCCGCACAGGACCTGGGCTGCACCCCGATGCAGGCCTTCGTGAAGGTCACGCTGCCGGTGATCTTCCCGGCGGTGCTGGCCGGCTGGATGCTGGCCTTCACCCTGTCGCTCGACGATCTGGTGATCGCCTCGTTCACGTCCGGGCCGGGGGCGACGACGCTGCCGATGAAGATCTACAGCCAGGTGCGGCTCGGCGTGACGCCGGAGATCAACGCCGTGTCGACCATCCTGATCGGGCTGGTGGCGATCGGCGTGATCACGGCGACCCTGGTCAACAAGCGGCGCATGGTCGCCGATGCCCGCGCCGCCGCGGCGCGCTGAGCGCAATCACCCGCGCGGCGGGCGCAACAGATAGGCCAGGCACCAGATCGGCACGATGATGATGGAGCCCAGGACCATGTTGGGCAGCGCCCATTCGAACGCCGCAATGGCCAGTTCGGCGACGCGCTCGGGCGTCAGCCCGGCCTGGGCGAGCAGTTCGGCGGCGGTGACGTCGAAATAGGAAAGCCCCGCCCCCAAGAGCATGGAAGCGGCGGCAATCTTGATGACGACGGACAGGACGTGAAACACCGATACCGACAACCAGGCCGCTGAAAACCGGCGCCATTGTCGCGGCAGAACGTAAAAATCGACTAAAAGCCCGCCAATGGCGTTTACCGCGCGTTGACCTTGCGCAGGCGGGCCGGCGGCCGCGATCAATCCCGGCGTTCAGGCGCCGATGTCACATGGGTGGCAAAGGGCCGGTTCCACGACCCGCCAATGAAAAAGCGCGTCGGCTCCTGCGGCCCCAGCCCCTCGCCCTGGGCCGGCGGCGCGGGCTGGGCAAAGGCGGTCAGGGCCAGGCTGCCGCCATGGGAGACGATGCCGCGCAGCATCACGTTGCCGTCGGGATAGCTCACCAGCGCATCGTCGAGCGAGACCACCCCGTCGCGGACCTCGCCATGGATCCTGGCGCTGGCAAAGCCGGGCGCCCGCGCCTGGGTGTCGAGCGAGAAGTAACGGGTCGTGCCGGTGCTGTTCATCAGTGTGTCGAGGCCAAGGCCGGGCATGACGCCGGCGGTCATCTCTATCGACACCTTGCCCTGGGCATTGCGCGCCATTTCGCGCCAACTGGCGATCGGCGCATTGACCGTGATCGAGAAATCGCCCAGGCCGCGCGGCAGGGCGCGCGGCAGCGCCATTGCCTGGTCGAGGCGGGCCGTGTCGACCTGCTGGCCCGAGACGATGACTTCGGCGCGCCCCGGATAGGGCTCGGTGGAAAGCTGCAGACGCGCCTGCGCGTGACCGCCATAGGCCTCGGCGTCGCCGATATCGAATATCGCCGAATCGCGCGTCACCTGGGCGGTGGCGGCAAGATTGGTCAGCGACAGTTCGCCAAAGCGCGCATTGGTCGCCGAAACCCGCAGGTCGGCGTCGGGGCGGGCGACGAAGCCCGGACCCACCGGCTTGTTGTCGCCGCCGCCATGAGGGATCTCGATGAAGGCGGACAGGAACGCGCCGATGTCGAGCGAGGCGAAATCGAGCGTGCCGGTGACCGAGGGCGACCTGCCGGGCGTCGGCAGGGCGATCTCGAGCACGCCGGTGCCGGCATTGCCATCGACGCTGATGTCGAGCGCCTCGAAACGCAGGCGCTGCTGCGCCAGGCGCATCGGGCCGGCAAGATCGACCGAGCCCAGTGCGCGGCTTGCCGGCAATTGCCGGTCGAGCACGGTCATCAGGCCGCGCATCGACGGCGTGGAGAATTCGATCGGTCCGTCGGCAAAGGGGCCACCGCCAAGGTTCGCGGCCCCGTCAAAGCGTAACTCGGCGATCTCCGAAACGATCGCGACGGTGGTCTTGGTCGGCTCGCCGAAGAAGAAATCGGCCGGCGACTGCGTGGCGAACTCGAGCGTGGCGGACGTGCCGCGCCAGATGCCCGAGGCGGACACCGAAAGCGGCGCGTCGATCCGCGGCCAGACGATGGACGCATCGATCGAGGTGAACGTCTCGAGCGTCTCGCCATCGTCGGCCAGAAGAGTGATCCGGCCGTGCTCGGTCACCACGGTGCCGAGACGGTCGCCGGCGTCTTCGCCATGCGCGTCGTCGCCGGGCTCGGCATGGCGGCGGGCGAACAGCCGGCCAATGCGGCCGGTCGACGAGCGCCAGTCGATGGCGCCCGTATCGGAGCGCACGAGCCGCACGTGCGGACGCACCAGGAGGAAGGAGGAAAAGCGCGGCCGCCCGCGCAACAGCGAGAAAAGTCCCACTTCCGCCTCGAGGCGCTCGGCGGACAGGATCGGCGCGTCGCCGCCATCGGGAGCGGCGATCGCGACATCGCTGAGCCGGGCGCGGGGCCGGGGAAAGACGGTGACCTCGGTGCGGCCACCCAGCGTCGCCGGCGTGCCGAAGAAGTTGCCCAGTTCGCGCTCGATCGCGGTCTGCACGGTCTCCGAGGAGACCAGCCAGGGAAGCAGCGCCCACGCCGTGCCCGCCGCGACCGCAAGCACGACAACCATCGCAGCAACAAGGCGCAACAACCGACCGACCATGAGGCCATCTACCACAAATATGCCGCACCGGAAGCCGTCGGCGCCCTTTCGGTGCGGCAAGCCTCGACAGATGCCAGGGGGCCCGACGTGCCGGGACCGCTTGCCGACCGGCGCATGATTGCCTACCAGACACAAGATCATGAAAATGAGGAGGGTTCGTGGTCATGGCAACTCCATTGTGGTCGCCCTCGGAGGCGATGGCCGAAGCGTCGGCCATGCGCGTGTTCATGCGCTTCATCGCCGAGCGCCATGACGTGCCGCTTTCCGGCTATGGCGACCTACATGCCTGGTCGATCGACAATCGCGCGGATTTCTGGTCGGCGGTGTGGGACGACAATGGCGTGATCGGGCACAAGGGCGAGCGCGTGGTCGAGAACGGCGATGCCATGCCGGGCGCACGCTTCTTCCCCGATGCCTCGCTGAACTTCGCCGAAAACCTGCTGCGCCGGTCCGGCGATGGCGATGCGATCGTGTTCACCGGCGAGGACAAGGTGACGCGCCGGCTGAGCTGGGACGACCTGCACGCCATGGTCTCGCGGCTCCAGCAGGTCATGCTGGCCAGCGGGGTGAAGGCCGGCGACCGCGTCGCCGCGATGATCGCGAACCTGCCCGAGGCCGTCGCCGGCATGCTGGCGGCCAGTTCGATCGGCGCGATCTGGTCCTCATGCTCCCCCGATTTCGGGCCAAGGGGCTTGCTCGACCGGTTCGGACAGATCGAGCCGGTCATGTTCATTGCCTGCGATGGCTACTGGTACAACGGCAAGCGCATCGCGATCGCGGACAAGCTGGCCGAAATCGTGCCGAACCTGCCCAGCGTCAGGCGCGTTCTGGTCGTCGACTATCTGGGCGAGGCGCAAGCGGTGGCCGACACTTTGCCCAATGCGAGCGCCTTTGCTGCGGCGCTCGGCGCGTTCGAGGCGCGGCCGGTCGACTTCGTCCGGCTGCCTTTCGACCACCCGCTCTATATCCTTTACTCATCGGGCACGACCGGCATTCCCAAGTGCATCGTGCATTCGGCCGGCGGCACGCTGCTCCAGCACATCAAGGAGCAGCGCTATCACTGCGGCATCGGCGCCGGCGATCGCGTGTTCTACTTTACGACCTGCGGCTGGATGATGTGGAACTGGCTGGTCTCGGCGCTGGCCTCACGGGCGACGCTGCTGCTGTTTGACGGTTCGCCCTTTGCCCCGGACGGCAACGTGCTGTTCGACCTGGCGGACCGCGAGAAGATGACGTTCTTCGGCACGTCGGCCAAATATGTCGACGCGGTGCGCAAGGCGGGTCTCGGGCCGATCGACACGCACGATCTGGCGAGCGTGCGGGTGATCGCCTCGACCGGCTCGCCGCTTTCGCCGGAATGCTTCGGCTTCGTCTATGAGGGCATCAAGGCGGATGTGCATCTGGCCTCGATCTCCGGCGGCACGGACATCGTGTCGTGCTTCGTGCTCGGCATTCCGGGCGAGCCGGTCCATTCGGGCGAGATACAGGGGCCGGGCCTGGGCATGGCGGTCGAGGTCTGGGACGAGGCGGGCCGGCCGGTGACCGGCAAAAAGGGCGAACTGGTGTGCACGCGGCCGTTTCCTTCCATGCCGATCGGATTCTGGAACGATCCGGACGGCGCCAAATACCGCGCGGCCTATTTCGAGCGCTTCGACAATGTGTGGTGCCATGGCGATTTCGCCGAGATCACCGAAAACGGCGGCATCGTCATCCATGGCCGTTCCGACGCCACGCTCAATCCGGGCGGCGTGCGCATCGGCACGGCCGAGATCTACAATCAGGTCGAACAGATGCCCGAGGTGCTCGAGGCGATCTGCATCGGCCAGCAATGGGACAGTGACGTGCGCGTGGTGCTGTTCGTGCGGCTGGCCGAGGGCGTGGCGTTCACCGACGATCTGGTCAGGGCGATCAAGACAAGGATCCGGCAGGGTGCCTCGCCGCGCCATGTGCCGGCCGTGGTGCTGCCGGTCGATGACATTCCGCGCACCAAGTCGGGCAAGATCGTCGAACTGGCCGTGCGCGAGGTGGTCCATGGCCGTCCGGTCAGGAACATCGAGGCACTGGCCAACCCCGAGGCGCTGACCCAGTTCGCCGACCGGCCTGAACTGGGCGCATGATGCGCGGCAGCGTTAACCACGGTTGCCTCGCCGGACGCGATCGACCTCGCGTTAACCACGGGCCGTAACGAACCGTTAAGGTGCGCGGCTTAATGTGCCGTTAACATCTTGTATGCCCCGTCCGACGGGCATTGGCGGCACACTCGTTCATACAGCAGTTCCCTTTGTCTGGCCGGTCCTTCGACCGGCCATTTCTTTGCGCCGGCGGCCGGTCAGCTCGCCAGCACGCGCGCGGGCGGGAAGATCACGTCGATGCGCGTTCCCTGGCCCGGCTGGGAGGTGATGACGAACTCGGCGCGGTTGGCCTCGACCAGTGCCTTGGTCAGCGGCAGGCCCAGCCCGGTTCCGTCGCCGCGCTTTTCGCCCACCGAAGCGACCTGCTGGAACGGCTTGAGCGCGCTTTCGAGCTCCTTTTCGCTCATGCCGATGCCGGTATCGCGAATGCGCATGACGACCGAACCGGCATCGGTGTAGCTCGTCGAGACGATCACCTGCCCGCCGGCATGGGTGAAGCGGATCGCGTTGGACAGAAGGTTCAGCACGATCTGCTTGACCGAGCGCAGATCGGCGACCACCGGCGGCACCGAGGCTTCCAGGCTCGAGCGCACGATGATCTGGTTGCGGTTGGCCTGGGGCTGGATCATCGCCACCGCCTCGGCGATCGCCTCGTTCAGGGCGACGCTCTCGAATTCGAGCTCCTGCTTGCCCGCCTCGATCTTGGAGATGTCGAGCAGGTCGTTGACCAGATCGAGCACATGGCGGCCGGAGCGGTTGATGTCGTCCAGATAGTCCTTGTAGCGGGCATTGCCGATCGGGCCGAATCGCTCCTCGCTCATCAGTTCGGAAAAGCCGATGATGGCATTGAGCGGGGTCCGGATCTCGTGGCTGATCTTGGCCAGGAACTCCGACTTGGTGTTCGATGCGGTCTCGGCCTGCCGGCGCGCCTCCTGCAACGCCTGTTCGGTCTGCTTCCAGGGCGTGATGTCGCGGATCACCGCGCAATAGCCGTTGGAGGCCGCGAGCCGGCCAACGGTCATGAACAGCGGCACGAAGCCGCCATTGCGCTCGCGCCCGAGCACCTCGCGGCCCTCGTTGAGCACGCTGGCCACGCCGTTGTTGGACAGCCCGTGCAAATAGTCCATCGCCGCGCGCTGGCTTTCATGGGCGAACAGATAGGAGAACGACTTGCCCTCGATCTCCTCGTCCGCATAGCCGAACAGCGCCGAGGCCGAACCGCTCAGCGAACGGATCGTGCCATCCTCGTTGATGACGATGACGCCGTCGCTGGCCGTGTCGAGAATGGCGCGCAGTTCGTTGACCTCGGCATCGCTGACCGCCGCGCGCGGCCGGTCGAACGGCTCCTGCCCGGACGCGGTGCCATCGGGCACGGCATCATCGGCATCGGCGACGTCCCGGTCGGCTGGCGGCTCGGCCACGTCGCGCGGCTCGAAGGCGAACATCATCGCGGTCGATCCCATCCACGGGACGATCTGCAAATGGGCACGGGCCGCAAAGGGCTCGCCATCGGCATCGACGAGCGCGACGGGCCGCTCCTCGGCCTCCTCGTCGTCCGCCTGCGGCGCGGCGCCGTCGAACAGCGCGTCGAGCCCGCGCGCATTGAGCGCGCCGACGTCGGCATCGCCGGTCATCGCTGCGAACGCATCATTGATGTAGAGCGCCTCCTCGCCGCGCACGACCAGCAGTGCCAGTGGCAGGGCGTCGAGCGTTTCGGGGCCGATTCCCGAAACGGCAGGCGCGGGCGTTTCCTCCCCGTCGCCTTCGCGATCGCCCTCCGGCTCCGCGAGCCGCGTCCGGTCGAGCTCCGCATCGTCGTCGACCGCCGTCTCAACGGTGCCGTCGGCCGTTTCGCCGTTGTCGGCGGGCGCGTGCGCCAACGGCTCGGCCGACGCTTCGTCGCCGGTCGCAGGCGCGGTCGGCAGGGGCCGCAATTCGGCGACCGTGTCGGCCGGGGCATCGCCCGTGTCGGCCGCCGGCACCTGCGCGGCGTCGCCGGCGCTGTCGCGCCGCCCGCCCAGCGCCTGGCCGATCTTGCGGAACGCTTCGGCCTCCTGGTTGCTCAGATGCGGCGGCACGGCGCCGTTGCGCCGTTCCTGAAGGTCGACGATGCGGTCGGTCTGGCGGCGCATGGGGTGGACCGGCGCCCTGGCCAGCACCGGCGGCTCGTCGGCCAGCGCCCCGGGCTCGTGCGACGGCTCGGCGGGCTCGGCCGTTTCCGCGGCGTCTGCGGCTTTTGCTGATTCTGCGGCGTCCGCGGTTGCTGCGGCTTCAGCGGCTCCGGCCTCGTCTGCCTCACCGGAAGCCTCGGCCTCGGCGGCCGGTTCATCGGCCTTCATCTGTGCGGCGCCCGGCGCGGTCAGCGTCAGACCCGTCTCCTCAGCGTCGACGACGGCATCGGCCATGCGCACGATGCCGAAGCCGCGATAGCCCTGAAAGACCCGCTCGCGGTCGTAATAGGGCAAGGCGGCCAGGTCGACGGGCACGCGCAGATCGGTGCCCTGGATCGGCCAGAGCACGCTCTTGCCCGACCAGGTGTCGCGACGGCTCAAGGCCGCCTTGATGTCGCCGGCCGGATCGAGATCGTAGGCGCGTGCGATGTCGTCGAAGCCGCGCCCGACGACATCGGCCGCCACCGGCCCGACGGCGCGCGCGAATTCCGGCGACATGTCCGTGAAGACGCCGTGGGCATCTGTCTTCCAGACGAAGCGAACCGGCCCGGAGGCGAAATCCTCGCGCGGGAACGCCTCGGCCAGCGGCGCCGGGCTGGCGCCGGCCACCTCCGCGCGCGCCCGATCCCCGGTCGTGCGGGACACGGCTTCATCGCCATCTTGCTGGACGTCGGGCTCGGCCATGTCTTCACCTTCTGCGGTTGGTCGTGTCGGACCGGGTTCGGCGGCACGCGGCGCGTCCGTGTCGGCCGTCGACGCCGGGCTCATCTCGCGCCAGGCCGGGCGGTCCGGCCGATCCGCCGGTTGCGGCCGGGGCCAGCCAAGCGCGCCGCGCGCGGCCGGCGCCTCGGCGCGGCCCGCCGGTTCGGCGACGGGCAGCGCAACCACCAGATAGCGCTCGGGCATATCGCCCAGCCGGCCGACGCCGACGGCCAGTTCGCCATCGTCGCTGCCGGCCTCGACGATCTTCTTGACCAGCCGGTCGTCCTCGCGGCGCGTCTGTTCGGCCAGCAGCGCAAGCGCGCGCTGGGAAAGGCCCAGTGCGCCAAACCGCGTGCCGGCGCGCAGCGCGCGGCCGGCGCCGTCGATGATCGCCGCACCGGCCTCGTCGTCGCCCTCAAGTCCGCCAAGCGCCAACGCCAGTCGCTCGTCCTCGGCAAGGGCGATGTCGCTGGCGGGCGCGGTGACGAGCGCATGGCTGCCGGCAACGGGCAGATCGATGGCGCGCACATGGGCCTTGATCAGCCGCGTCGTCATGCCCGTGGGCAGGCGCACCAGCGCCGTGCGCGGGCCCTCGCCGAGCGCGGACAGGACGGCCCGGACCTGACGCAGGCCGACTTCGGCGCCCGCTCCCGGCACGGCGTCGCCGGCACGCGTGCCGATCGCGCCGAGCCCGAACAGGCGCGCGGCGGCGCCATTGCCCCAGCGCACCGCGCCCGTCGGCCGGTCGAGCACAAGTGCGGCCTCGCCGGCCAGCATGGCCTCGCGCACGCCATCCTGCACGGCGATGTCGATGAAGGAGGTTTCCGTCCAGTGACGTGTCATGATCGCTTGGCTTTGCCCGTGCCTGGAAAGGTCCCGTCCACGGTAATATCTGTTAACAAAGCATTAATTGCGGCATTGGCGTTCGGAGTCCAGTTTTGCGGCACGCGTGCGCCACAAAGAAGTCAAGTCTGGTTAACGTCGTTGTGCGGCGCACAAAAATATTGCATTGCACAACGAAACCTGCTAGCCGGGTCCGGTCCCGTTTTCCGTTCCGGAGCAGCAATCATGGCCAAGACGACCCAGACCAAACCCGACCCCGCAACCAGCGCCGCCGAGCAGGCCGCGGACGACGCGTTCGCCATGGCCCAGATGGGCAATCCGGCCGAATACGTCGAGCGCTTCCGCGCCATGGCCGAGGACAATATGGAAAAGTCCAGAGCCGCCTTCGACAAGGCACGTTCGGTCTATGAGGACCTGCAGAAGGAGGCCGAGACCGGCCTGCATTCGGCGCAGGCGCATTCGTCGAAGATCACGCTGGCTGCCATCGACACCATGCGCGCCAACACCGAAACCACGTTCGGCCACATGCAAAAGCTCATGGGCGTCAAGTCGATGGCCGAACTGGTCGAACTGCAAAGCGCCTTCGTGCGCCAGCAGGCGGAAATGGCCGTCGACACGGCCAAGACCATGCAGGGCCTGTACCAGAAAGCCGGCGAAGACATGACCGCGCCGGCAAAGGCGGCCGCCGAAAAGGCGATGGGCGCGCTCAAGACGCAGTAACCCCGGCCATTGCGCGTTTCAGGCGCGGGCCGCATGGTGCCGCGCCTGGTTCCCTGCAAAGCGATTGGGCGCCCCGGTTATCGCCGCAAGGGGCGAAATAGATCGCCCAGAAGCGGGCGCGACGCTTGCAAATCGCGGCGCGCGCGACTATGCGAGGCAGGCGGATCGACGCATCTGCGGGCGTAGCTCAGTTGGTTAGAGCGCTGGATTGTGGCTCCAGAGGTCGGTGGTTCGAATCCACCCGCTCGTACCAGTTCCGCAAGGGTCCGTTGCGGACGCGACAGCATCGCCATTTCCCAGATCAGAACAGCGAGCCCTGCGGGCCGTTCTTCCTTTTTTGCGCGTTCTTCGCGTCCTGACCCCTGGCCCTTGCCGGATTGCCGGTCGATGGCGGGCCGCCGCTGCGGCCATCGGCGCGCACCTCGAGCCGGTCGTCGCCGGCGAACTGGATCGACAGGCGGTCGCCCGTCCTGACGCCGGCCGAACCGCGTACCGGCGCGCCGGACGCATCGCGCACCAGGGCGAATCCGCGCTCGAGCACGCCCTCATAGGACAGTGACTTCATCAGCCGGGCGATCTCCTCGAGCCGCCCGCGCGCCGCACCGGGCGTCTGGACCGCCGCCCGGTCGAGACGGGCAGTGGCCAGCGTCAGGCGTCGGGCGCCCTCCGCGCCAAGGCGCTGGGGCGTGCGCGTGGTCAGCCGCGCCGCGCGGAACTCGAGATCGCGGCGGCGCTGCGCATTGCCGCGCGAGAGTGCCTGGGGCAGGTCGCGCGAGAGCCTTGCCAGCGTCGCGCGGTGCTGATCGAGCAGGACGCGCAGCCGGGCCGGCGACAGATGCGCGCCAAGCGCATCGAGCCGGGCGCGCTTGCCGGCGACGGCCGCGCCCAGCCCGGCGCGCAGGCGCATCTCCTGGCCGTCGAGGCGCTGTCGCGGCATCGCGAGAAGCTGGTCGGGCTGCGGCAGGCCGCGCGCCAGCGCGCGCAGCCGCGCACGCCGGTCATCGGCAGCGCGCGTCGCCGAACCGGCGAGCCGCGCGCCGAGCTGGGCGACATGGGCCTGCAATTCGGCGCGCACGGGCACGGCGATCTCGGCGGCGCCCGTGGGCGTTGGCGCGCGCCGGTCACCGGCGTGATCGATCAGCGTGGTGTCGGTCTCGTGGCCCACCGCCGAGATCAGCGGGATCTGCGAACGCGCCGCCGCGCGCACGACGATCTCCTCGTTGAAGCCCCAAAGATCCTCGAGGCTGCCGCCGCCGCGCGCGACGATCAGCACGTCGGGGCGCGGCACCGGGCCACCGGGCGCAAGCGCGTTGAAGCCGTCGATGGCGGCGGCAACCTCGGCGGCCGAGGTCTCGCCCTGCACGCGCACCGGCCAGACGAGCACATGGGTCGGAAAGCGGTCGGCGATGCGGTGGACGATGTCGCGGATCACCGCGCCGGTCGGCGAGGTGACGACGCCGATCACGCGCGGCAGATAGGGCAGCGGGCGCTTGCGCTCGCCGTCGAACAGGCCCTCGGCTGCAAGCTTCCGGCGCCGTTCCTCGAGCAGCGCCATCAGCGCGCCGGCGCCGGCGGGCTCGATCGTGTCGATGACGATCTGGTATTTGGACGAGCCCGGATAGGTCGTCATCCGGCCGGTGGCGATGACCTCGAGCCCTTCCTCGGGCTTGAAGGCGAGCTTGGAGAAAGCACCGCGCCAGATCACCGCCTCGAGCGTGGCCCGCTCGTCCTTGAGGCGGAAGTAGCAATGGCCGGAGGCGTGCGGCCCGCGGTAGCCCGACACCTCGCCGCGCACGCGCACGCGGCCGAAGGTGTCCTCGACGGTGCGCTTGACGGCCTGGCTGATCTCAAAGACCGAGTATTCGGCGACATTGGAAGCCGGCGCGGGGCCGGCCGGTTTGGCGGTGACAGGCATGGCCCGTTGTCACAGGCGCGCCCGAACCGGTCAAGTATCGGCTTGCACGGCTCGGTGGATAGGCGTAGGCGACCGCTCGAACCGAGCCCCAAGCCGCCTTTTCCGAGCCGTTCCACAATGCCAGAAGCCCCGCTCATCGCGCGCACGCGCGCCCAGGACGAAGCGCCGTTCGCGCCCGTCGACTACGGGCTATACGCGGTCACGGTGATGGCGTGGTCGTTTTCCTGGTATGCGCTGTCGCTGCAGCCGGGCGTGGTCGCCAACGAGGTCTCGATCGCCTATCGCTTCGCGCTCGCCGCGGCGATCATGCTGGTCTGGGCCCTGGCCAGTGGCCGGCGCATGCGCTTTGCCGCGCGCGAGCATGCCGCCTTCGCTGCAATGGGCGTACTGATCTTTTCGACCAATTTCCTTTTCTTCTACTACGGCTCGTCCTTCCTGGTCAGCGGGCTGTTGTCGGTGGTCTTCTCGCTCGCTTCGCTGACCAATGTGTTCGTGGCCGCGCTCGCCTATCGCGAATGGCCCTCGACGCGCACCGTGGCGGCCGGCGCCATCGGCTTTGCCGGCATCGCGCTGATGTTCTGGCCGAAGATTACCGAGGGCGGGTTCGATACCGACGTGGCGCGCGGCCTGGCGCTGTGCATCACCGGCACGCTGTGCTTTTCGGTCGGCTCGCTGATCTCCTCGCGGCTGTCGCGGCGGCGCGCCGAAATCCCGCTGGTTTCGGCCAATGCCTGGGGCATGGTCTATGGCGCGGCGTGGTGCGCGGTCCTGGCGCTGATCATGGGCAAGCCGTTCGGCTGGGACCCGCGGCCCGAATATCTGTTCGCGCTCGTCTTCCTTGCGGTCGTCTCCACCGTCATCGCCTTTGCCGCCTATCTGACGCTGGTCGGCCGCATCGGCTCGGGCCGGGCGGGCTATGCGACGGTGATCTTTCCGATCTTCGCGCTGCTCGTCTCGACCGTGCTCGAAGGCTATGAATGGACGTTCACCGCGTTCGGCGGGCTGGCGCTGGTGATCGCCGGAAACGTGATGGTCATGCGCGGGCGATGAACCGCTTCACCACCACGCCGCGAACAGGCTATAAGGGGCCAAATCCACTCAGGTGAACGATGGCGAAAGACCCGATTGCGGCCAAGCCGAGATCCCTCAAGGCCAAGACCAAGCAACCACCGACCCCGACCTACATAAACAATGTGCGCGGCGTGGCCGACTGGAGCCAGGCCGGGCCATGGCTCGCCGCCCGCTCGATCGAGGATGTCGAATGCATCACGCCCGATCTCGCCGGCGTGCCGCGCGGCAAGATGATGCCCTCGTCCAAGTTCACCTCCAAGACATCGCTGGCGCTGCCCTCGGCGCTGTTCCGGCAGACGATCTCGGGCGAATATCCCGACGAGACCGGCGAATTCCGCTACGATCCGCGCGATGGCGACCTCAAGCTCATGCCGGACCTTTCGACCCTGTCGGTCGTGCCGTGGGAAACCGATCCCACGGCGCAGGTCGTGTGCGACCTCGTCGAACAGCGCACCGGCGATCCGTCCTGGATCACGCCGCGCCAGGTGCTCAAGCGCGTCGTCACCGCCTATGGCGAGCGCGGCTGGGAGCCGGTCGTCGCACCGGAGATCGAATTCTATCTGGTCGCCAAGAACCCCGATCCGGACTATCCGCTGGCGCCGCCGACCGGCCGGTCGGGCCGGCCGATCTCGGGCGGGCAGAGCTATTCGATCGCCGGCATCAACGAGTTCGACGAACTGATCGACGACATCTACGCCTTCTGCGAGGCGCAGGGCCTGGAGATCGACACGCTGATTCACGAGGAAGGGCCGAGCCAGCTCGAAATCAATCTGCGCCATGGCGACCCGCTGGCGCTCGCCGACCAGGTGTTCATGTTCAAGCGCACGATCCGCGAGGCGGCGCTCAAGCACGACATGTATGCCACCTTCATGGCCAAGCCGATCCAGGGCGCGCCGGGCAATGCCATGCACATCCATCAGTCGGTCGTCGACGCGGCGAGCGGACAGAACGTGTTCACCGCCCAGGACGGCAGCGAAACGCCGCTGTTTCACGCCTTCATCGGCGGCATGCAGCACTACATGCCCAAGGCGCTGGCCATGACCGCCCCTTACGTGAACTCCTATCGGCGGCTCACGCAGTCGATCGCCGCCCCGGTCAACACCGCCTGGGGCTATGACAACCGCACCACCGCCTTTCGCATCCCCAATTCCGAGCCGGCTGCCCGGCGCGTCGAGAACCGGCTGCCCTCTTCGGACGCCAATCCCTATCTGGCGCTCGCCGCCTCGCTCGCCTGCGGCTATCTGGGCATGGTCCATGGGCTGGTGCCGACCGACCCCACCGCCGAGACGGCCAATGAAGGCGATATCGACCTGCCGCGCGGGCTGCTCGAAGCGGTCTCGCTGTTCGAGCGGGAGCATGCCTTCGACGGCATTCTGGGCCGCGAGTTCATCGCCAACTATGCCGGGGTCAAGCGCGGCGAGTTCGAGACCTTCATGCAGGTGATCAGCCCCTGGGAACGCGAATACCTGCTGCTCAATGTGTAGGTGAACGCAAGCCGATGCGCTATCAGAGTCCGATCTCGCCGGGCCGGTCCTGGTACGAGGATTCGGTCGGCGAACGGCCGGCCTGGCCGGCGCTGGACGGCGACCGGCGCGCCGATATCTGCATCGTCGGCGGCGGCTTCACCGGGCTGTCGGCGGCGGCCGAGGCGGCGCGGCTGGGCGCATCGGTCGTGCTTGTCGACGGCGCGCGCCTTGGCGACGGCGCCTCGGGGCGCAATGGCGGCCAGCTCAATACCGGCCAGCGCGGCGAAGCGCCGGAGATGGCCGAACGGCTCGGGCTCGAACGGGCGCGCGCGCTCTTCGATCTCGCCGAGGAAGCCAAGGCGAATCTTCTGTCCTTCGCCTCGGACAACGCCGTCGACATCGACTACACGCAAGGGCACCTTTCGGTCGCCCACAAGGGCCGGCTGGTCGAGGCCTTCCGGCGCTATCCCGATCAGATGGCCCAGATGTTCGGCTACGGGGATCTGCGTTTCGTCGACCGGCACGAGACCGCGCGGCTGCTCGGCTCGGAGCGCTATCATGGCGGCGTGTACGACAGCGGCACCGGGCACATCCATCCGCTCAAGCTGGTCGTCGGCACCGCCAGGGTGGCCGCCGCGCGCGGCGCCGGGTTGCACGAAATCACGAAGGTCCGGCGGATCGTGCCCACGGGTGGCGCTGTCAGGGTGGAAACCGACCATGGAACGGTGACCGCCGACCGCGTGCTGGTCGCCGTCAATGCCCATGGCAGCGAAAGGCTCGAGCCGGCGATGGCGGCGCATGTGATGCCCATCCGCTCGTTCATCGGGGCGACCGTGCCGCTCGAAGGGGCGCTCGATTCGATCCTGCCGGGGCGTCAGAGCGTCGATGACAGCCGTTTCGTGGTCCGCTATTTCCGGCGGCTGAAGGACGGGCGGCTGCTGTTCGGCGGGCGCGAGACCTATGGCGGCGAGACACCGGGCGACATCGCCGCCGGCGTGCGCCGGCAAATGACGGAGGTCTATCCGCAATTGCGGGGCATCGGGATCACCCATGCATGGGGCGGCTCGGTGGGCATCACGCTGCCGCGCGAGCCGTTCGTGCGCGAAGTCATGCCCGGCGTGACCGCCATGGGCGGGTATTCCGGCCACGGTGTCATGCTCGCCAATTTCACCGGCAAGCTCTGGGCGGAGGCGGTGGCCGGCAATCGCGACCGGCTCGATCTCTTCAGGGAAATGAAGATCCCGCCGTTTCCCGGCGGGCGGCGGTTTCGCAAGCCGCTGCTGACGCTTGCGCTGACATGGTATGCGATGCTGGACCGGCTGTGAGCCGGCCGCGGGCGGCATAGCCGGCCTGCCGGACAACCGGCAGGCCGCGCCTCGCATCGGTCAGTCGTAGACGCCCGCATCGAGCGGCTGCAATTCGGCGACATCCTGCTCGGTATAGGGCAGATCGTAATAGGGGCTGCCCGGCGCCCAGCCATAGCCGCGGCCGGCATAGCTCGGATAGGCATAGTAACCGCCCGGATAGCGGGCGTTGATGATCGTGCCGACGACCTCGCCGTCGCGGATGATCATGTCGTAGACATAGCCGTGATAGAGCGGCTCTCCGTCGCCGCCGGCCAGGCGTGCGAAATCTCCGATCAGCTCGCTCGTCCGCCAGGCCCGGCCCTCGAAGTCGGCATCGTCGACGATGCGGGTGAGGTCGGAACCGGCGGTGATCGGATCGCTATCGTCGCCGAACAGGTCGAAATCGGTCACGTTGTCCTCGTTGACGGGAATACGGACGTCGAACTGCGTGTCGAACCAGTTGTCGTCGGCATCGGCGTTGACGGTCACCTCTTCCCAGGGAACGTTGATGTGCTGGTCGCCGATGTCCCAGAATCCACCGACTTCGGCGATGATCGATATCACCTGGCCGTCGGGACCGACGATGATGTCCTCGACGGTGCCGATCTCTTCACCGTCTTCGCCATTGACGTCGCTGCCGTTGAGCCGGCGCACGCTGACGCCGTTGATGTTCTCGCCAAGTACGGTGTTCCAGGTCCCCAGAGGGACGACCTCGCCCGGGTCGATCGCGTTTTGCGCCGCCGCCGGGGCGGCCACCAGCGCGGTCGTCACAGTCAGGATTGCCAGTTTGGGTGCCATTGTCGGTCCTCCGATCGTCTCGTGTCGCTGTCGGTGCGGGGCGCCGCATGGCGCACGCAGCCGCTTCGCCAGTGGAACGGCGGGACCGACGGAGAGTTCCGGCGGGCGGCGGATCAGTATGCGTATTCGAGGAAAGCGGGCTCGACGCTGCCGCACCAGACCGAGTGATACTTGGTGACCATCTGCTCGGCCGGCGTGGTGCCGCGCGCGACGATCTCCTCGAGCGGGGCGAGAAAGTGCGTCTCGTCGAAACCGTCGGGATTGACGCGGGCGCGCGCCTTGAGCCCGTCGCGGGCGATGTCGAGCACTTCATAGGCGATATCGCGCATGGAGACGTTGTGAATGCGCGCGTTCAGACCTTCGGTCGGCACCGCATCGCGCAGCGCGATGACGTCGTCATAGCTCCAGGCGCGCGTCAGCGCGTCGGCGGCCTCCCGCGCCGTCGGGTCATAGAGCAGACCGACCCAGAGCGCGGGCAGCGCGCAGATGCGCCGCCACGGCCCGCCATCGGCGCCGCGCATCTCGATGAAGCGCTTCAGGCGCACCTCGGGAAACAGCGTCGACAGATGGTTGGTCCAGTCGCCGAGATTGGGGCGCGGATCGGGGATCTCGCCGACCAGCGCGCCGTCCATGAACTGGCGGAAGGTGACATGGGTGCAGTCGATGTAGCGCCCGTCGCGAAGCACGAAATACATCGGCACGTCGAGCGCCCATTGCACATAGTCCATGAAGCCGAAATCGTCGGCGAAGACGAAGGGCAGGACGCCGCAGCGGTCCGGATCGGTGTCGCGCCAGATGTCGGCCCGCCAGGAGACGAATCCGTTCGGCCTGCCATCGGTGAAGGGCGAGTTGGCGAACAGCGCCGTTGCCAGCGGCTGCAGGCGGTAGGCGATCTGCATCTTGGCACGCATGTCCGCCTCGCAGCAGAAGTCCAGATTGACCTGGATCGTCGAGGTGCGGTGCATCATGTCCAGCCCCTGGCTGCCCCTTGTGGGCATGTAGGCGCGCATGATGTCATAGCGCGACTTGGGCATGCGCGGCGTGTCCTCGAGCGACCATTTGGGGCTGGCGCCAAGGCCGAGGAACTTGATGCCGAGCGGATCGGCGATCTGGCGGAGCTGGGCGAGATGGGCGTTCGATTCGCGGCAGGTCTGGTGCAGCGTCTCGAGCGGGGCGCCGGACAGCTCGAACTGGCCGCCCGGCTCCAGCGAGATCGCTCCGCCAATGCCGGTCGCCTCGTACAGCCCGATGATGTTGCCATCGTCCACGATCGGCTGCCAGCCGAGCTTTGCGCGCATGCCCTCGAGCAAGGCGGCGATCCCGCGTTCGCCCGCATAGGGCACCGGGCCGTTGTCCTCGGCATAGAAGGGAAATTTCTCGTGCTCGGTGCCGATGCGCCAGTCGTCTTCCGGCTTGCAGCCGGAGGCGAGATAGTCGGCAAGTTGCGCCACGCCTTCGATCGGCGTGTCGTCTGTGGTGTCACGGGCCATCGATCAGCATCGTCCGTTGGTCGATTTGGCGCGTGCATGGCCGATTGCGCCCGGCGCGGCAAGTGCAAATCGCGGCGCTTTCGGACGCGTTGCGCCGATCAGTCCCAGTCCCCGGCCACCGCCTGCACGAGCGCCAGCGCGGCCACCGCCGCGGTGTCGGCGCGCAGAATGCGCGGGCCCAGCGCAATGGCGGTGACGAAGGGCAAGGCCCTGAGCGTGGCCCGTTCGCTGTCGGAGAAGCCGCCCTCCGGCCCGATCAGAAGGCCGAGCGGGCGGCCCTTGAGCGGGGCGAGCGCCGCAAGCGGGTTGTGATCGGCATGGGCCTCGTCGCAAAAGACGAGCGCACGGTGTTCGTCGCAGCCGGCGAGGAACGCGTCGAGGCCGAGCGGGGCGCGGCACTCGGGGATGGCGAGGACGCCGCACTGCTCGGCCGCCTCGATGGCGTTGGCGCGCATCTTGTCGACGTTCACCCGCCCGACCTGGGTGTGCTGCGTCATGACGGGCTGGAGCACGCCGGCGCCCATCTCGACGGCCTTTTGCACCATATAGTCGAGCCGGCCCGCCTTGAGCGGGGCGAAGGCGTAGACGAGATCGGGGGCCGGCGGCTGCGGGCGCTCGCACCCCACGATCACCGCCGCGGCCTCGCGCTTGCCCGCACGCTCGACGACCGCCCGCCATTCGCCATCGCGGCCGTTGAAGAGCAGGATCTTGGCGCCCGCCTTCAGCCTGAGCACGTTGAACAGATAGTTGTGCTGGGCCGGCTCGAAGCCGACCCTTGCATCGGCGGCGAGCGGGATGTCGACGAACAGTCTTTGCAGCTTGTAGTTGGCGCGCATGGCGATGCGATGGCGCCGATGGCGGCCAAGGTCAAGCATTGCGAGCGCGACGGCCGGCGATGTCCGGTTGCCGCAAGACCGGACAAGGCAATACGCGCGCAAAACTTGCCTGCCACTTTTTCACCGCTTTTGCCGAAAGGGGCTGGCCAAAAGCCGGCCGTCAGGCTACGCCGCAACGCGTCGGGCGCACGCCGCGTGAGAGTTGTCACACCGGCGATAAGAACACTGGTCCATGATGCCCGCAGAAATGACGTAGTATGATGGGGTATCGTCATGACAATGCGTGCGATGTTGCTTTCGCTTGCCACCTTGTTCGGGATCTCGCTGTGGGGCCTGTCGGTCTACAGTGAGGCTGCGATCACCGGAAACGTGCCGGTCGACGGATACGGCGTTTCCGCCAACTTCGTTTCCAGCCCGTAATCGCCGGGGCCGCCGGAAGGCCGTATCGCCGGCCGGGGCACGATGGCGAAAGGGCACCTTTTCACACCTTCCGCGAGGCGGTATCAGGGCGCGTCACAGGGAGGTGTGAAGATGTTCGGACCCGTCACCGAAATCCGCGATCTGCAGCGGCGCGCGAAGATCCGCGTGCCGAAGATGTTCTATGACTACGCGGATTCGGGCGCCTGGACCGAATCGACCTATCGCGACAACACCGACGCATTCGGCCGAATCAGGATCCGCCAGCGCGTGGCGCGCAACATCGACAAGCGCTCGCTGAAGACGAAGATGATCGGCAAGGACGTGGCCATGCCGGTCGCGCTGGCCCCGGTCGGACTGACCGGCATGCAGCATCCCGACGGCGAGATCGTCGCCGCGCGCGCGGCCAATGCGTTCGGTGTGCCGTTCACGCTGTCGACCATGAGCATCTGCTCGATCGAGGCGGTGGCCGAGGCGACCGGCCAGCCGTTCTGGTTCCAGCTCTACGTCATGCGCGACCGCGGTTTCGTCGAAGACATGATCGCGCGGGCGCGAAACGCCGGGTGCGACGCGCTGGTGCTGACGCTCGACCTGCAGGTGCTCGGCCAGCGCCACAAGGATCTGCGCAACGGGCTTTCGGCCCCGCCCAAGCCGACGCTGAAATCGATCGCCGACCTGGCCCTGCGGCCGCAATGGTGCCTTGGCATGATGGGCACGAAGAACCGCAGCTTCGGCAACATCGTCGGCCATGCGCCGGGCGTGACCAACATGACGTCGCTGTCGGAATGGACGCACGCGCAGTTCGACCCGACGCTCGACTGGGACTCGATCGAGTGGGTGAAGTCCAAATGGGGCGGCAAGCTGATCCTGAAGGGCATCAACGACGTCGAGGATGCCAGGATCGCCGCCGATGTGGGTGCCGATGCCATGGTCGTGTCCAACCATGGCGGCCGGCAGCTCGACGGCGCGGTTGCCTCCATCGATGTGTTGGCGCCGATCGTCGATGCGGTCGGCGACAGGATCGAAATCCACATGGACAGCGGCATCCGCTCGGGCCAGGACGTGTTCAAGGCCATCGCGCTGGGCGCCAGGTCGACCTATATCGGACGGGCCTACATCTACGGCCTGGGCGCGATGGGCCAGGCGGGCGTAACCAAGGCGCTCGAGATCATTCACAAGGAACTGGACATCACCATGGGCCTTGCCGGCGAAACCGACATCAACGAGGTCGGCCGGCACAACCTCGCCGAGCCGTCGCGGCCCTGGCCGCACAATGCCTGAGCGGCATCGGCCGCCGAGAACGATGGCGGCCGGCGCGCTCAGCCCGCCGTCCGCTGCTCGCGGCGCAGGCGCGACACCGATTCCCATCCCCTGACCTTCTCGGCCTCGGTCCGGCACGCCTGGATGAAGCGGATATGCGCCTTGGCGGCATCGCGCGCAGCGTTCGGATCGCCGGCAAGGATCGCGTCATGGACGGCCCGGTGCTGTTCGATCAGCCGGTCCCGGGCGCCAGGGAAGCCATAGACCAGCGAGCGCGAAAAGAACGAGCCGTTCGACAGCAGCCGGTAGCACGAGCGCAGCGTGTGCATCAGGATGACGTTGTGGGCGCTCTCGCACACCGCCTGGTGAAACTCGACGTCGAGCCCGGCCTCCTCGCCGAAATCCTCCTTGGCGTGCGCGGCCTCCATGCGCTCCATGATCGCGGTCAGCAGCGCCTTGTCATCGGCGGTGGCACGGCGGGCGGCGTAGTCGGCGGCGATCGCCTCGACCTCGAGCCGGTATTCGAGATAGTCGTCGGTCGCCTTGGGGTGGTCGGCGATCAGCTCCAGCATGGTTCTGGAGAAGACGTCGCCGATGACATCGGCGATGAAGGTGCCGCCGCCATGGCGCGTGCACAAGAGGCCGCGGCTTTCGAGCTGCTTGAGCGCCTCGCGCACGATCGGCCGGGAGACGTTGAACTGCGTTGAAAGGTCGCGCTCGCCCGGCAGCTTGTCGCCGACCCGCAACACGCCCTCCAGCACGAGCGATTCGATCTGCGCGCAGACCTCGTCGGCCGTGCGTGCGTGATTGACGCGTGAAAATATCGTTGCTTTGCTGGCCATGAATCGCGCCGCCCTTTCGGAGCAAGGATATCCAAGCCGACCGTCACTGGTCAATTTGCTTGTCCAATTGTGGTGCCGCCGCGCGACAATGTCGGGCGCGCATGGCGGCCGGTCCCGGTCGAGGCGGCGCCCGCGTCGATGTTTTTGCGTGCCAATCGGGCCATCTGCGCTAGAATGATCGAAAGCAAGGCGAGGACGGCGACTTGACGGCATTGGACAAGCAGAAGACGGCGGAACGGACGGACGCGCCAAAGGCGGCCCCGGAACCGCTCGAAGCGCGACCGCGCGACATCGCCAGCGCCGGCGCCTTCGGCTTTCCCGTGCATCCGCAACGCTCGGTCGCGCTGGGCGAGGTGCATTCGCGGCCCGCGCCGTCGGTGACCGCGCCGCGCGCCCTGCTCAAGCTGTGCTTTGTCACCGATGGGGGCTCGGGCGTCGACCAGGCTGTGCTGGCCGAACTGTCGCGCCGCCAGGGCGTCGCGCCGCCGGCCGAAAACGCCCGCCATCACCGGATCAGCACCGGGGTCGGCAGCCTGTGGTGGGAGCGCCATACCGAGGCGTCGACCTATCTCTGGGAGGGCCCGCTGCCCGACGCGCCCGGCGAAAACATCACCGGTCATCCCTTCGGCGATGCCTTTCCCGCCCCGGGCTCGCTGCTCGCCGGCGTGCGCATCGACGTGCGCCCCTTCGACGACGATCACGAGAAGTGGCTGGCACCGTTCGACCGGCAGACGCTGTGCATGTCCTCGACAGAGAGCGGGTTTGCGCTGATCGCCACCGACTTCCGTCAGGACGAGCACGGGCTGACCCGCATCGTCATCCTCGACAAGGGTCTGACGCCGCAGCGCACCGGTGCCCTTGCGCAGCGCCTTTTCGACATCGAGATCTACCGCACCATGGCGATGCTCGGCCTGCCGCTGGCCCAGAGCCTTTCGCCGCGCATGCGCAAGGCCGAGGACCGGCTGGCCGAACTGACCCACCGGATGCGCAACATCGAGCCGGGCGGCGCCGAGTATCTGCTCGACGACATCACCGCGCTTGCCGGCGAACTGGAGGCCGATGCCGCATCGAGCCTTTATCGCTTCGGCGCGAGCCGGGCCTATGACGAGATCGTTTCGGACCGCCTCAACGCGCTGGAGGAAGAGCCACTGCCCGGTTACGATACCTGGCGGTCATTTCTGGAACGCCGGCTTGCGCCGGCCATGCGCACCTGCCGCGCCGTCGAGGAACGCCAGGCAAACCTGTCGCGCAAGCTCGCCCGGGCGGCCAACCTGCTGCGCACGCGCATCGATGTCGAGGTCGAAAAGCAGAACCGCAATCTGCTGCAGTCGATGGACCGGCGCGCCAAGCTGCAATTGCGGCTGCAGCAGACGGTCGAGGGCCTGTCGGTGGCGGCCGTCTCCTACTACATCGTCGGGCTGTTCGCCTATGCGGTCAGGGGCGTCAGCGGTCAACTGCCCGGCCTGAGCGCCGACGTGCTGATCGCACTTCTGGTGCCGATCACCGTCCTGACGATCTGGACGATCGTGCGACGCATCCGCGCACGCAATGTGGAAAGGGACCGGTAACCGGCCGAGCCCGGCATCGGCAATCCCAGCGGCATCGGACACCTCTGAAATTGCCGGCACGGCTCGACCAACCGCGACTGCCTGTTCCTGATCGCTTCGTTGGGTGACCGCCATTCGGCGATCACTCGGCGGCCGGCGCCCTGCCGCGACCGTGGCCGTTGGCCCCGTTCGAAGCGATGCCGTTGCCGCCCAGCGGGCGGTGACCGGCACGAGCCTCGCCCTTGACCATGGCGGGCCTTGGCGCAACGGCCGGCGCACCGCGCTCCCAATAGGGCACCGAGCCGAACAGCTCGGCGAAATGATCGATGAACAGGCGCACCTTGACCGGCAGGAACTGGCGCGAGGGATAGATCGCGTAGATGCCGATATTGGTCGAACCCTCGAAATCGGGGAGGACCTGCACCAGCCGGCCGGCGGCCAGGTCGCCGCCGACATCCCAGGTCGAGCGCAGCGCGATGCCCAG
The DNA here is from genome assembly GCF_030732865.1 of Roseitalea sp. MMSF_3546. GTDB lineage: Bacteria > Pseudomonadota > Alphaproteobacteria > Rhizobiales > Rhizobiaceae > Roseitalea. The sequence continues at coordinate 10,126 of NZ_JASHKB010000011.1, read as the reverse complement.
ACCCGAGAGCACCGCCTCGCGCACCACTTCGGAGGAATTGGTCGCCAGATTGCCGCGGGGCCGGAAACCGATCGCACCGTCCGGCCCTTCCAGGCGCCAGGTGTCGGAGGTCTGGTGCGTCAGGCAATTGTGCCTTTCGAGCTCTTCGAGCGTCCGCGGCGTGCCGTGCCGGTCGAGATAGTCGGGGGCGGCGCACAGAACCCGCCGCACCGGCGCGAGCTTGCGCGCGACCAGGCTCGAATCGGCCAGTTCGGCGATGCGGATCGCCACGTCGAACCCCTCGCCGACGATGTCGACCAGATCGTCCGACAGCAGAAGGTTCACCGAAAGGTCTTCATTGGCGTTCATGAACGGGGCCAGATGCGGCGCGATATGCATGCGGCCGAAGGAGGTGGGCGCGCTGATCTTGAGCGTGCCGCGGGCATGGGCGGAGCGGCGCGAGACGAAGGCCTCGGCCTCCTCGACGCCGGCGAGAATGGCGACGACGCGCTCATAGAAGCCCTGGCCGGCCTCGGTCAGCGCGATCTGGCGCGTGGTTCTTTGCAAAAGCCGCGTGCCGAGCCGATCCTCGAGCCGCCGCAGCCGCTTGGAGACGACCGCGGGCGACAGACCAAGCTCGCGTCCCGCCGCCGACATGCTGCCCGCGGCGACGACGCGCGCGAAGATTTCCAGATCCCCGAAATTGCTCATGTCCAACCGACTTTCTTTTCAAGAACGGAAAAACACGCGTCGCACCTTGTCATGGCACATTGGAATGCGGTCCAAGGAAAGTCGACAAAATGTCGCGGTCCGCCCATGGCATGCATCCATTGCCTCACCCCAACCGCGCTAGATGGGGCAGCCGCACCGGGAGTCCAGAGCCCGCGCGCCGCTGCGTCGGGCGGCGTTGCCTTGTGGGAGGATCAGTGGTAAAGTTTCTTGACCAGTCGGACGAACCCGGCGGTCCACGGAGGGCAGGCATGAACGCCATCGAATTTCCCGCACCCGATCCGGCGATCATGGCGCGCCGGGCCGAAATCGTGGCCGCGCTCGCGGATCGGGTCGGCGAGCAGGGCCTGATCACCGATCCGCGCGAGCTGGTTCCGTTCGAGACCGACGCCTTCACCGCCTATCGGCGCGTTCCGCTGGCCGTGGTGCTGCCCGAAAGCACGGCCGAGGTCTCAGCCGTCCTGAAATACTGCTCCGGCAACCGCGTGCCGGTGGTCCCGCGCGGCGCGGGCACCTCGCTCGCCGGCGGCGCCATCCCGCAGGAGGATGCCGTCGTCATCGGCGTCAGCCGCATGAACCGCATCCTCGAAGTGGACCATGACAACCGGACGGCGACGGTGCAGGCCGGCGTGACGAACCTTGCCATTTCCGAGCGCGTCGCCGCCGACGGGTTCTTCTATGCGCCCGATCCCTCCTCGCAGCTCGCCTGCACGATCGCCGGCAACATCGCGATGAATTCGGGCGGCGCCCATTGCCTCAAATACGGCGTGACCACCAACAACCTGCTCGGTGCGACGGTGGTGCTCGCCGATGGCACGGTGGTCGAGCTGGGCGGCAAGGCGCTCGATGCGCCCGGGCTCGATCTGCTCGGCGTTCTGTGCGGGTCGGAGGGGCAGCTCGGCATCGTCACCGAGGCGACGGTGCGCCTGCTCGCCCGGCCGGAGGGCGCGCGGCCGGTGCTGTTCGGCTTTGCCTCCTCCGACGAGGCGGGTCGGTGCGTCTCCGACATCATCGGGGCGGGCATCATTCCGGTCGCCATCGAGTTCATGGACAAGCCGGCCATCGAGATCTGCGAAGCCTTCGCCCAGGCCGGCTATCCGCTCGACGTCGAGGCGCTGCTGATCATCGAGGTCGAGGGCTCGGAGGCCGAGATGGACGCCATGCTCAAGCGGATCATCGCCATCGCCAGGCGCCATGGCGTGGCCTCGATCAAGGAAAGCCAGTCGGCGACCGAGGCGGCGCAGATCTGGAAGGGGCGCAAGAGCGCGTTCGGCGCGACCGGGCGCATCGCCGACTATATCTGCATGGACGGCACGGTGCCGCTCGGCCAGCTCTCGCACGTCCTGCGCGAGACCTATCGCATCGTCGATGGCTACGGGCTGCGGGTCGCCAACGTGTTCCATGCCGGCGACGGCAACATGCACCCGCTCATCCTCTACAACGTCAACGATCCGGCGGAGGCCGAAAAGGCCGAAGCGGCGGGCGCGGACATTCTCAAGCTGTGCGTGGATGCCGGCGGCTGCCTGACCGGCGAGCACGGCGTGGGCATGGAAAAGCGCGACCTGATGGGCCACCAGTACGCCGAGGTCGACCTTGACCAGCAAATGGCGGTGCGCGCCGCCTTCGATCCCGGCTGGATCCTCAACCCGGCCAAGGTCTTCCCGCTCGACCTGCCGGCGCGCAAGGCGGGCTGACATGGCCGAAACCGAGCAACTGACGCCGCAAAGCGAGGATGAAGCCTGCGCCATGGTCGCCGAGCAGCGCGCCGGCAAGCGCACGCTCGCCATTGCCGGCGCGGGCTCGAAGGCGGTCATCGGCCAGCCGACGACGGCCGATGCGACGCTTTCGTCAACCGGGCTGCGCGGGATCGTCGAATACAATCCCGAGGAGTTGGTGATCGTGGCGCGCGCGGGCACACCGCTTGCCGAGATCGAGGCCGCGCTTGCCGGAAACAACCAGATGCTGGCCTTCGCCCCGCCCGACTGGGGCCGGCTGCTGGACGCCGATGCCGGCCAGACAATCGGCGGGGTCGCGGCGACCAACCTGTCGGGCTCGCGGCGGCTTTCGGCGGGCGCGGCGCGCGACGCGCTCCTGGGCGTGCGCTTCGTCAATGGCCGGGGCGAGGCGGTCAAGAGCGGCGGGCGGGTGATGAAGAACGTCACCGGGCTCGATCTGGTCAAGCTGATGGCAGGGTCCTGGGGCGCGCTGGGACTGATCACCGAAGTCGCCTTCAAGGTGCTGCCGCGACCGGCGAGCGAAACCACGCTCCTCATCAGGGGGGCCGACGATGCCGCGGCCGCCCGCTTGATGGCACGGGCCATGGCGACCAGCGCCGAGGTCTCGGCGGCCGCGCACCTGCCGGCGCGCGTGGCCGAAACCGTTGTCGGCGAAGGTCCGGCAACGCTGTTGCGGCTCGAGGGTTTCGCCGATGCCATCGCCGAGCGCATCGGCCGGCTCGAGCCGGCGCTCGAAACCGATCTTGCGCTCGAAGAGATCGGCGAGACCGCCTCGCGCGCGGCCTGGGCGGCGATCGGCGATGGCGCGCCGTTCGCCGACGGACAGGGAATCGTCTGGCGCATCTCGGCGGCGCCGATGGCGGGCCATGCCATCGTCGGCGACGTGCGCGCCATGACCCGGGGCGAGGCCTATTACGACTGGCAGGGCGGGCTCATCTGGCTGCGCCTTGCGGGCGAAGACCCGCAGGCAGCCCTGGTGCGCGGCGCAGTTGCGCGAAACGGCGGCGGCCATGCCACGCTGATCCGGGCGCCGGAGGCGGTCCGCGCGCAAACCCCGACCTTTCAGCCCGAGGCGCCGGCAATCGGCGCATTGTCCGAGCGAATTCGGGCTTCAATCGATCCCGATGGCGTGTTCAACTGCGGGCGCCGCAGCTTCCAGGCGGAGCGCGATGCGGCATGAGGCGATCATGCAGAAGGGACCCGCAGCCATGAGCCAGACCCCCGATCCATCCGGACCCGACCACAGCCGCCCCGTTTCCGCGCAGGGCTGGTTCGAGCCGGGGCCGCGCAACATTCAACTGATCTACGTTCTCTATCTTGCCGCCTTCGTGGTCGGGCTGAGCGCGCTGGTCGGCGTGGTCATCGCGTACATGAACCGCGGCAAGGCCGGCGGCTATGTCGAAAGCCATTACACCTGGGCGATCCGCACCTTCTGGATCGGCCTTCTGGCCAGCTTCGTCGGCCTGTTGCTGATGATCGTCGGGATCGGCTTCCTGATCTTCCTTGCCGTCGCGATCTGGGTGATCATCCGCATGATCAAGGGCCTGCAATGGCTCGGCCGCGGCGAGCCGGTGCCGGACCCGCAGAGCTGGTGGATCTGACCGCCAGCACCGATACGGACAGTCGTCATGCAGACCAGTTTCACGCCCGAGCAACTCGCCGACCCGCACGTCGCGCAGTCCGAGAAGATCCTGCGCTCGTGCGTGCATTGCGGCTTCTGCACGGCGACATGCCCGACCTATGTCACGCTCGGCAACGAACTCGACAGCCCACGCGGGCGGATCTATCTGATCAAGGAGATGCTGGAGAACGACCGGCCGGCGGACGAAAAGACGGTCCTGCACATCGACCGGTGCCTGTCGTGCCTGGCGTGCGTGACGACCTGTCCGTCGGGCGTGGACTACATGCATCTGGTCGACCACGCCCGCGCCCATATCGAAAAGACCTATCGCCGGCCCCTGCTCGACCGGCTGACGCGGGCGGTGCTGGCGATGGTGCTGCCATATCCGGGCCGGTTCCGGGCAGCGCTGCACGCCGCACGGATCGGCCGGCCGCTGGCGCCGATCTTCAACGCCGTCGCGCCGCTCAGGCGGTTCGGCGCCATGATCGAGCTGGCCCCGGCGAGGCTGGAGCGGCCTTCGGTCTATTCGGTGCCGGCGGTGCATCCGCCGCTGCGCGGCCGGCGCGGCCGGGTGGCGATCCTGACCGGGTGCGCGCAATCGGTGCTGGCGCCATCGATCAACACCGCCACGATCGCGCTTCTGACACGGCTCGGCGTCGAGGTGGTGGTGCCCGAGGGCGAGGGCTGCTGCGGCGCGCTCGTCCACCACATGGGCCGCGAGGAACAGGCGCTCGAAGAGGCCCGCAACAATGTCGATGTGTGGACGCGCCTGATCGAGGAGGGCGGGCTGGACGCCATCATCGTCACCGCCTCGGGCTGCGGGACGACGATCAAGGATTACGGGCACATGCTGCGGCTCGATGCGGACTATGCGGACAAGGCCGCCCGCGTCAGCGCCCTCGCCAGCGACATCACCGAGTATCTGGCAAAGCTCGACATGCCCGAACCTGCGATCCGGCCGAACCTGACGGTCGCCTACCATTCGGCCTGCTCGATGCAGCACGGCCAGAAGATCACGGGCGCGCCCAAGGACCTGCTCAAGGCCGCCGGCTTCGCCGTCAAGGACCCGCCCGAGGGGCATCTTTGCTGCGGCTCGGCGGGCACCTACAACATCATGCAGCCGGAAATCGCCGCCGAACTCAAGCAGCGCAAGGTGCGCAACATCGAATCGACGCGGCCCGACCTGATCGCCACCGGCAATATCGGCTGCATCACGCAGATCGGCACGGGCACCGCGCTACCGATCGTGCACACGGTCGAACTGCTGAACTGGGTGCATGGCGGCAACAAGCCGGACGGCGTGCCCGAGGCGCGGCCGGAGCCGGAACGCTCGAACCTGTCGCGCCTGATCGAAGCGGCCGAGTAGACCGCCGCGCCCGCGCTCGGAACCCCCCGCGCGCCCTCAGAAATGTATCGAGACGCCGGCCACCAGCGCGTTGGTGACCAGATCGACCTCGAGTTCGTCGCCGCCGGTCAGCTTCATCCGGTTCATCGAATAGTTGAAGCGGTATTCGCCGAACAGCGAGACGCGGTCGCTCACATGATAGTTGGCGCCGATCTGCGCCTGGATGACCGCGCCGGCAAGCTGGTATTCGAAGGTCGTGTCGCTAGGCCGGGTAACCTCGACATGAGGGACCGAAATGCCCGCACCGAGGCCGGCATAGGGCTCCAGAGCGTTCCACCGCTGAAAGCGGCGCATGGCATTGAGCGTCAGGAAGTTGATGCCGTCGGAAAACTCGAACCGGCTCCAGCCGGCATCGGCGAGCGTGGCCGCATCGGCGTAGACCTTGGCATGGGTGTAGTCGAGCCCGACGCCCCATTGCGGCGCCTGGTCGAACCACCAGATGCCGCGCACCCCCCAATAGGGCGGCGTCTCGAAGGACCGGCCCTGCCAGCGGGCGCTGAAAGCGGCCGGATTGGCTCCGGTGACGGTGACGTCGCTGTCGGCTGCGCCCTGCCATCCGCCGAACACGGACAGCTGGAAATCGGCGTAGGCCGGTGGCGCTGCAGCAAGAAAGATGGCTGCGGCGAGAACTGCCAGGCGGTGCATGAGTCCCCTCTTCGCTCGGCGCGACGGTAGTCGAAGGCAGGACGCCGGCCAAGATGCAACGCGCGCCGGGGCCCGCAATGCGCATGAAAGCTCACCGCTGTGGCATACGCGCCACAGCATGCGGGCGCATGGCTCAGCGCACGATCACGGTCGTGCCGACATCGACGCGGGCATACAGATCCTCGACGTCCTGATTGCGCATGCGGATGCAGCCCGAGGACACCGCCTGGCCGATCGACCATGGCTGGTTGGTGCCATGGATGCGGTAGAGCGTCGAGCCGAGATAGAGCGCGCGCGCGCCGAGCGGGTTTTCCGGGCCGCCGGGCATGTAGGTCGGCAGGTGCCGGCCCTTCTTGGCTTCGCGCGCGATCATCGCCGCCGGCGGGCGCCAGCTCGGCCATTCGGCCTTGCGTGAGATCGTTTCGGTGCCCGTCCACTCAAATCCCTGCTTGCCGACACCGACGCCGTAGCGCCGCGCCGTGCCGTCCGAGCCGACCAGATAGAGAAACTTGTCGCGCGTATCGATGACGATCGTGCCCGGCGCCTCGCTACCGTGATACGGCACGGTCTGGGGCAGATAGACAGGGTCCATGCCGCGCGGACGCGGCGTGGGCGTCGGCGTCAGCGCCGCCTGCCGGGTCTCGCGCCGCGGCTCGTAGACCTGCCGCTCGCCGGTCCGCCGGCGGATGACCACCTGCGGCGCGGCGGCCGCGACACCGCGCGCCGAGCCACCGTGAAGCTGCAGAACCCAGGGCTGCGTCAGGTTCGGGCTGACGACCACGGGCGGCGGTGCGGTATAGCGGTCCTGGGCGCCGGCGACGCCGGCACCCGCAACAAGCCCGATGGCCGCCGTCGCGGCCGCAAGGTCAAGTCTCATTCTCATCGGTCCACTCGCAACATTGTTCACCGATCGCCCCGACGCCCGGCGGCACCGGCTGTCATGAGCGTTCGACGGGACGATGACTCCGCGCGCCCAGCAAACTATGAATCGAATCTCGTAAAATCGCGCCGGCGGGCGAAAGCTTTCGGCAAGGTTAGCGCGCGGTTTGCCGGCGTGGTGAACGGGCCGCTAACCGTCAGGGTTAACAGGCGGGACGATATGGACGGGCTGGTGAGGGGCGAGGATGGGCTGGCGCGCTGCTGGTGGCATGGCGGACTCGCGGACTACATGGCCTATCACGACACCGAATGGGGCGTGCCGGTCGCCGACGATGTCCGCCTTTTCGAGAAGCTGTGCCTTGAGGGTTTCCAGGCCGGCCTGTCCTGGCTGACCATCCTCAGAAAGCGCGACAATTTCCGCGCCGCCTTCGCCGGCTTCGACTTCGAGCAGGTGGCGCGCTTCGGCGAGGCCGATATCGAGCGGCTGGTCACCGATGCGGGCACCGTGCGCCATCGCGGCAAGATCGTCTCGACGATCAACAACGCGCGCCGCGCCATCGAGATGCGCGCCCAGTTCGGTTCGCTGGCCGCCTATTTCTGGGCGCACGAACCGGGCCCGCAGGAGCGCCCGGCGGTCTGCGACCACGCCACGCTGAGCGCGCTCGCCGCAACGCCGACATCGACGACGCTCTCGACGGACCTGAAGAAGCGCGGCTGGACCTTCGTCGGGCCGACCACGGTCTATGCCTTCATGCAGGCGATGGGGCTGGTCAACGATCATCTGGAAGGCTGCCACCGCCGGCCGCAGGTGGAGGCGGCGCGGGCCGCGTTCCAGCGGCCATGAGTGCGCGCCGGGCCGCCGGCGACCGGTCCCTTTTGCTCCCTTGCCCGATTCATGGTTTATTAACCAGCGAAGGGATGCGACCGAACCGGCAATCGGGAGATTGACAATGCGTAGGATTCTGGGACTGGCAACGGCGCTGGCCGTCGCGGCCGCATTTGCAACGGCTACGCCCGCCGAAGCGGCGGCGACATCGTTCAAGCTGCCGGCGGCGGCGGCCGAGGCCGGCGTTTCCGACATCGTCAAGGCCGGCCATCGCGGCCATGTGAGCGTGCGCATTCACTGGCGCGGCGGCCACATCTATCTCAACGGTCATCGCGGCTACAAGTACAAGCGCTCCGGCTACAGGCACTACAAGGGCTACTGGTATCCGCCGCGCGCCTTCGTGGTGATCGGCCCGGACCACCGGCGCCATGTCTATGTGCGGCGCTATCACAGGCCGCACAAGGTGCGTCCGCGGATCATCGATCTGAACCGGGCGCATTACCGCTGGTGCGATGCGAAATATCGCTCCTACCGGGCGAGCGACAACAGCTTCCAGCCCTATCACGGGCCGCGCAAGCCGTGCATCTCGCCCTATTGGCGCTGAATTGACGCTGACCGGCTGACCCCGGCGGCGACGGACCCGGCGCCCTTGCGGCGCACAAACGGCTCGTCTAGGGAAAGCGCGCGCTCGCCCGCGCGCTTTTTCATGCAAGGTTGTCATGTCCGCCAAGACCAAAAAGCAGCCACGGCCGAAGGCTCGCCTGCCGCGCGGTTTCACCGACCGGACCGCCGCCGACATTCGCGCGACCGACGAGATGATGGGCAGGATCCGCGCCGTGTTCGAGCGTTACGGCTTCGATCCGGTCGAAACGCCGGCCTTCGAATATACCGACGCGCTGGGCAAGTTCCTGCCCGACCAGGACCGGCCGAACGAGGGCGTGTTCTCGCTTCAGGACGATGACGAGCAGTGGATGAGCCTGCGCTATGACCTGACCGCGCCGCTGGCCCGCCATGTCGCCCAGAACATCAACCGGATCGCCCTGCCCTACCGCACCTATCGGGCCGGCTGGGTCTTCCGCAACGAGAAGCCGGGGCCGGGCCGGTTCCGCCAGTTCATGCAGTTCGACGCCGACACGGTCGGCGCGCCGGGCGTGCAGGCCGACGCCGAAATGGCGATGATGATGGCCGACACGATGGAGGCGCTGGGAATCAAGCGCGGCGACTATGTGATCCGCGTGAACAATCGCAAGGTGCTCGATGGGGTGATGGAGGCGATTGGCCTCGGCGGCGAGGACAATGCCGGCCGGCGGCTGACCGTGCTGCGGGCGATCGACAAGCTGGATCGGCTGGGTATCGAAGGTGTGCGGGAGCTCTTGGGCGAAGGGCGGTGCGACGAGAGCGGGGATTTCACGCCGGGGGCGGGGTTGGATCGTAAGCAGATCGACCGTATTCTATCGATCATCGCTGCTGCACGGATCCATAAGGAGCCGGATGGTTCAAAGAAGAGCCAAAACACTGTCGACTTCCTATTGGAGCGCTTTTCAGACACTAAACTGGGTTTGGAAGGCCTCAGGGAGTTAGGCGCAATTGGAGCGTTGGTAGAAGCCAGCGATTATGCATCCGACAGGATTATCGTCGATCCCTCCGTCGTCCGCGGTCTCGAATATTATACCGGCCCGGTCTACGAGGCCGAACTCCTGTTCGATGTCGTCAACGAAAAGGGCGAGACCGTTCAATTCGGCTCGGTCGGCGGCGGCGGGCGCTACGACGGGCTGGTCAAGCGCTTCACCGGCCAGGACGTGCCGGCGACCGGCTTTTCCATCGGCGTGTCGCGCCTGATGTCGGCGCTGAAAAACCTCGGCAAGCTCGGCACGGATGAGGTCGTGGCGCCCGTGCTGGTGACCGTCATGGATGGCGACACCGAAGCGCTCGGGCGCTACCAGCAGATGACGCAGAAACTGCGCGAAGCGGGCATCCGCGCCGAGATGTATCAGGGCAACTGGAAGAAGTTCGGCAACCAGTTGCGCTATGCCGACCGGCGCGGCTGCCCGATCGCGATCATTCAGGGCTCGGACGAGCGCGCGGCGGGAAAAATCCAGATCAAGGACATGATCGAGGGGCGCAAGGAAGCCGCCGCGATCGAGAGCAACGAGGAATACCGCGCCGCCCGCCCGGGGCAGATCGAGATCGATCAGGATGATCTGGTGGCCGAGGTCATGAAGTTGCTGGCGGCACAGGCGGGTGGGTGAATGTGCCGCGGCGCAGTTACCCCCACCCCTCACCCCTCCCCTCAACGGGGAGGGAAG
>NZ_JASHKB010000010.1 GCF_030732865.1 Roseitalea sp. MMSF_3546 | reverse complement strand
GGGCGGCGGGCGGAGGGTTTCTTGAATGGCGACGGACATGGAAGAGACAGAACGTAGGGATCTGGCCGAGCGGTCAGCCCTCGCCGGGTGGTGGGCGCTGCCGATCTACGAAAAGTTCGAGCAGGCGGTCGTTTATGTGCTGACCGCGCTGATCGCCGTGGTGGTCATCGCGGCGGTGTGGAACCTTTTGACGAGCGTGATCGGCGGTCTGATTCTGGCCGGCTCGTTCGATCCGACGGACCACCGGGTCTTCCAGTCGGTGTTCGGCATGATCCTGACCGTCATCATCGCGCTCGAGTTCAAGCGCTCGATCCTGGTGGTCGGCGAGCGCCAGTTTGGCATCGTGCAAGTGCGCGCAGTGATCCTCATCGGCCTGCTCGCGATCGTGCGCAAGGTCATTGTCCTTGACCTCGGCGAGATCGATCCGAGCAAGCTTCTCGCGCTCGCCGCCGGCAGCCTGGCGCTGGGCATCGTCTACTGGCTGGTGCGCGATCAGGATCGCAAGGAACGCGAGGACGTCGCCACTCGCATCGACGATCACAAGCAAACCGTTTGATGATGGATACAGTGCAATGGAGATCGGCCGCGTTCTCGTAACCCTGGGCGTTGTGCTCGTCGTTGCCGGGCTGTTGTGGCCGTGGCTGTCGAAGCTCGGACTCGGCCGCCTGCCTGGAGATATCGTCATCGAGCGCGAGACCATGCGCGTCTACATACCTATCGTGACTTCGCTCGTGATCAGTGTGGTGTTGAGCGCGATCTTGTGGTTCCTCGGACGCTGAGAGAATCGCAAATGTCGAGAAAACGGCACACTGAGCAGAATATCACCGTGGAGCGCTTGGAGTTCCAGGATCTCAAGGTCTTGCTTGCAGTCGCCGAGATCGGAAGTTTCCGTCAATCAGCGCTCCATCTCAATCTCGGTCAATCGGCAGTCTCCCGCCGAGTGCAAAAACTTGAGAATGCGCTCGGAGTATCGCTGTTCGAACGACGTCCCACGGGCGCTCGCCTGACCCGGGCCGGGTCGTCTTTCGCAGCGCGTGCGCGTTCGGTTTTCAACGATTTGCATCATGCAGTCGACACCGCCCATGCTGCAGGGATGGGCGGAGATGGCACGCTCAATGTAGGCATGATCGCATCTCTGTCGCGGGGAGCGCTTCGGGACGTTGTCGCCGAGTACGCAGCCAATCATCCAGGGGTGAATATCGGATTTGTCGAATCCGAGCGAGGCGAGCTGTTGACATTACTCAGCCACCGGCAATTGGACGTTGTAATTGCGTCTGGCGAGTTTCCAGAAGTCCACGGTGACAGCGCCTTGCTGATCGAAGAACCAATCTACATCGCTCTGCATGACGAAGGCCTGCTTGCGGAGCGAAGCCGCCTGGCTTGGGACGAAGTCAGGGAGGCGCATTTCCTTGTCAGCGCGACCGAGCCGGGCCCGGAGATTCACGACTACCTAATTCGCCGATTAGCGCGGCTGGGACGACGGCTCCATGTGACCCGTCACAGGCTTGGCCGCGAGGGTATCATGAACCTTGTTGGTCTCGGGCTCGGGGTCAGTCTGGTCGCTGATCACTGGCGGGGCGTCCGCTATCCGAACGTGAAATTCGTTCCAATCGGCGACGAAGATGAACGAGTGCCGTTCTCATTGGCTTGGCGCCCCGACAACGACAACCCGGCGCTCAGGCGCTTTGTGAGCCTGGCGCGGGTCCACGCGAAACGGAACGCTTCTCCTTCCGCAGCTTCGCAAAGGCCCGATCCGTCGCCATGAAGCGCGCCAGCATGGGCGCGATCAGCTTGGCGGGTTCGTGGGTCTGGCCAGTCTCGCGGGCGAGCGCTTCCCCATAGGCGACAAGATCGCGGTGAACGCCGGCCGGCAGGTCCAATGTGATCTTGACCGGCTTGTCGTCGGGAATGGGTCCAAGTTTCAGTTTCGTCATCGATCAGCTTTCATAGGGTTCGAGGATCAGGTCGCGGGTGACCATGACCCGGACCGGGAAACCGGGGCGGATGGTCAGGGTCGGGGGTACGGTGAGCTGACGGCGGACGATCTCGTCGCCGGCGCGGCCGACCGTGTCTTGGGCGCCGTCGCGGATCGCCTCGGCGATTTCGTTGTCATCGTCTTGGCCGAGCTCCAGACCGATATTGAGGATGGTCGCGAGCCCGGCGGCGCGCAGGAGCTGGCCCCAGTGATAGTCGACGCCGTCCTCGAGCCCGGCGTAACCGGCTTCATCGGCGCCGGGCTGGCGTTCCAAGACGATGGAGCGTCCGTTGGGCAGGATCATCCGGGTCCAGACCAGGAGCACGCGACGCTGGCCGAAGGCGACCCGGCTGTCATATTCGCCGATGAGCCGCGCGCCTTGCGGGACCAGCAGGAAGCGCCCGGTCGGGCTGTCATAGATATGTTGTGTGACCTGGGCGGTGATCTGGCCGGGCAGATCGGAGCGCAGGCCGGTGACAAGCGCGGCCGGGATCACGGAGCCGGCCTGGAGCACGTAAGGGCTGACCGGATCGGTGAGACGCTCGCCGCTGATCGTGCGCCTGTCGACGGGCTGGGTGAGAAACGCTTGTCGCTGTTCGACGGCGTCGGGCTCCGGACCAGACTGCGCAACCTTTGGAAACACTGTCTGCGGATCGATCTGCGGGCCGGTCGGCGTTGCGGCGTCCAGCAGGCCGTCGCTTTCGGCGGTGCTGGCGTCATGGAACAGCCGGCTGAGGCGCGCCGCCTCCTGCTCCTGCAAGCGCATCTGCTCTTCCGGGTCCATGGCGGGACCAGGGGCGACCGGCGCGACCGGAACCGGCTCGCCGCGCTCGCGCGCCGCCAGCACCGGCCGCCCGAGCTCTCCGGGCAGCGGCGGGCCAAGCTGCGGGACCTGGCTGTAATCCTCCGGCAGCGACAGCAGCTCATCGGCGGTCGGAACGCGTTCGGTGTTGAAGAGCTCCGCCGGTCCGTCGCCGCGCTTCGGGTCCTGCAGAGCGACGATCAGGATCGCACCGAGGCTCAGGCCGCCGACGGCGGCGAGGACGCCGAGCGTTTTGCGGGACAGACGTATGACGCGCGGCGGATCCGGCCGCAGGCGCAGCTCGGCCGCGATGTCCGTTTCGGGACGCGGGCCAGGCCGGATCTCCTTCTCGTCCCGGCCGTCGCCAGACTCGCTCATGAGTCCGCTCCGTCATGGCGGTGCGGCGCGCGCCGCACGCCGTCGGTGCGGACGATGCGCACCACCTGCTGACGATCGCCGAGACGCAGTTCGGCGGCGGCGAACAGACGGTCGACGATGATGTAGTTGCGGCGGATGCGGTAATTGACGAGCTGGCCTTCGCCTTCCGGTCCGATGATGAAGAGCGGCGGCATCTCGCCCTGACCGACGCCGCGCGGGAACTCGATGAAGACCTGCCTTCCGTCGTCGAAGGCGCGGCGCGGGCGCCAGGGCGGCCGGTCGCCTTCGATCCGGTAGCGGAACCGGAGACTATCGAGGGCGACGTCGCGACCGATAGGCAGCGCCGCCTCGGCGTCGGCGTTGCCGCGACGCAGTGCGATCAACTCGTCTTCCGGGTAGCGCCAGGACACCGACGCCATATAGGCGCTCGGATGCGCGCGAAGCTCCAGATGATAGGTCCGGCGGTCGGTATTGATGACGAGATTCGTGACAATGTCTGGCCGGGTCGGCTTGACGAGGATGTGCGTGCGCTGCGTGTCGCCGGCGCCGCTGATCGTGTCGCCGATGATCCAGCGGGCCGTGTCGCCGGCCGCGATCGGACCGTTGCCGACGAGGCTTTCGCCGGGCTGGAGGGCGATGTCAGTAACCTGTCCGGGGGATGAGTAGACCTGATAGAGCGCCCCGGCGCTGTAGGGATAGAGCTGCACAGCGTTGATGAAACCGTCGCGCACAGGTTCTATGCGGGCTGCGGCATTGGCCTCTTCGATCCGCTCGGGCGGCTCGCCGGCTTCGGCGAGCGGTCCGCCGTCCTCGACCGACATGAGCTGTCCGGGCAGCGGCAGAGGGACCGGCCGCTCGACCACTTCGACCGGGCGGGCGGGTTCGGGCAGAAGCGTCGCCTCGATGGGCGGTTCGTCATACTCGATCTGGGGCGGCCGGAACGTGGAACATCCGGACAGCACCGTTGCTGCAAGCAGGATCGCCGGAAGCGCCGCCGAGCGTAGGTTCGTGTTTCTCATTGGGCGCTCTCCCGTGACCAGTTGATGGCGTGAACGAAAATGCCGAGCGGATTGCTGCGCAGGCGCTCTGCGTCGCGCGGCGGCTGGATCGCGATGGTGAGGATCGCCGTCCAGCGCTCGGTGACGGCGAGCTGGCCGTTCTCATAGCGGCGCTCGATCCAGGCGACGCGAAAACTGTTGTCGGAGGCGCGGATGACGCTGGAGACCTCGACGGAGATCTGCGTCTGGCCGACGCGCGCGAAGGGATCGTTGACGCGGGCGTAGTCGTTAAGCGCCAGGGCGCCGCGATCGGTGGTGAAGTCGTAGGCGCGCAGCCAGTTCTGCCGCAGCACGATCGGATCGGCCGGGACCTGCCGGACGTTCTCGATGAAGCGGGCCAGGTGGAAGGCGATCTGCGGATCGGTTGGCCGGTAGTCAGCGGTTGCGGGCGCCACGGCTTGGGCCTGTCCCAGCTCGTCGACCTCGACGACATAAGGGACGATGGTCCCTTGCGTCGATTGCCATACCAGCGCGACGGCGAGTCCACCCGAGAGCGCGAGGCAGCAGAAGGCCATGAGCCGCCAGTTGCGCGCTTGAACCCGCGCCGAGCCGATCCGCTCGTCCCAGGCTTGCGCGGCCTTCTGATAGGGCGTGACCGGCTCGGGCCTCGTGGCGTAGCGGACGCTGGGGCGTTTGAAGAGGCTCATGGTTTCTCCGAGAGACTGACCGACGTGCCCGCGCCGCCATGGTCGCCCGAGCGAACGACATGGGCGGCCGTGGCGACGCCGTGGTGCATGGCTTGCTGGCGCTTGAGACGCCGCGCCCACGCGGGCGGGCCGTCATTTGACGTCCCTGGGGCGGACGCTGGCATCTCCGGCGTGTTCGAGAACTTGCCGCCGGTCGCGGCGAAGGCGGCCCGCGATCCGGCCTGATAACTGTCGGACATGGCCCGCTTCAGCGGGCTGACGACTGCGCTCATCCCGGCCCTGCCGACGTTTGCGAGACCAGCGGCGACCCCGGATGCGCCGCCGCCAGCGCCAGAACTGCCGAGGCGGTAAGCGGTCGAAGCGCCGCCGGCGACAGCAGCCGCCCCACGCGCGCCTGCTCCAACCGCTCCGGCGGCCATGCCGCCCGCCATGGCGCCGCCAACAGCGAGACCGCCCGCCGCGAGACCCGTGCCCACCGCGGCGCCGGCGCCGAGCTGCGGCCCGCCGGAGACGATGCCGTTGGCGATACCGGGGCCGAAGATCCCGAGCGCGAGCAGCGAAAGCGCGGCGAGCACGACGGCCATGGCGTCCTCGATGGTCGGCTCGCCGCTGAAGCCGGCGGTGAACTCGCCGAAGATGGTCGAGCCGATCCCCACGATGACCGCGAGCACCAGGACCTTCACGCCCGAGGAGATGACCAGACCAAGCACCCGCTCGGCCATGAAGGCGGTCTTGCCGAACAGGCCGAAGGGCACGAGCACGAATCCGGCGAGCGTCGCCAGTTTGAATTCGATCAGGGTGACGAAGAGCTGGATCGCCAGGATGAAGAAGGAGAGCAGGACGATCACCCAGGCGAACATGAGGATCGCGATCTGGATGAAGTTCTCGAAGAAGGAGACGAAGCCCATCAGTTCGCCGATGGCTTCGAGCAGCGGCCGTCCGGCGTCGAGACCCACTTGGGCGATTCGGCCGGGCTGGAGCAATTCGCCTGAGGACAATCCGCCGCCGGACGCGATCAGGCCGAGACCGGCGAAGCTCTCGAAGACGATGCGCGCCAGGACGTTCCAGTTGCCGATGATGAAGGCGAAGATGCCGACGAAGAGCGTCTTCTTGACGAGCCGCGCGATGATGTCGTCGTCCGCGCCCCACGCCCAGAACAGCGCCGCCAGCGTCACGTCGATGACGATCAGCGTCGTCGCCAGAAACGCGACGTCACCGCCCAGAAGCCCGAAGCCTGAGTCGATGTAGGACGTGAAGACATCCAGAAAACGATCAATGACGCCCACGCCCTCCATTTTCCTACTCCTCGTCCCTGCCGTCGCCGGCCTCGCGCGTCGGCGTGAAGAAGGGGCGGCGGTTCTCGGCCCAAGCCGCCTGACAGACGGTGTCGGTTGCGAGGTCTTCCGGCTTGATCGCGCGGCAGCGCATGAGTTCCGCGCGCAGCGGATCGCCTTCGAGCGTCGCCGGCGCCCGACCGGATGGCGGCGTCGCGCTGTCGGTGAGTTCGATCGCGGCCATGAGCGCCGCGATCCCGCCCATGCCGATGGCGATCAGCCGCAGGATCGTGTCGGGGCCGGCGCGCACCCTCAGCCCCCGAACATCCGGACGGTCGTGGGCTCGTAGCCCGTACCGTAGTCGAGGAACTGGCTGAGATTCTCGCGCGCTTGGGCCTCGGCCGATGCGCGCCGCGCGGCTTCGAGCGCCTGGGCGCGGTTCTGCGCGGCGATGGCGGCGGTGAGGTCGGCGATCTGCGTTGATTGCAGGGCGAGAAGCTGATTGCCGGCCTGGGCGGCCTGCAGCGCGCCGGTCGCGCCCTGGCTCTCGGCGACGAGCGCCTGCATCTCGGCGCGGGCGTCCTCGATATTGCCGACGACGCCGGCCTGAACGCGCAGCGCGTCCTCGAACGAAGCGACGGTGTCGGCCCAGCGCTCCCGGGCGCCCTGGACCATCGCATCATGATCGCCGGCCGCGGCCGCATCGCCGTAGCGTTCAGAGAAGGCGCGCTCGATGTCGGCGACATCGTGCGCGATGCGCTGCGCCTCTCCAAGAAGTTGCTGCGTGCGCTGAACGGAGGCCTGCAGCTCAGCGAGCGACGAATGGGGCAGGCTCGCCAGGTTGCGCGCCTGGTTGATCAGCATCTGCGCCTCGTTCTGAAGCTGCGTGATCTGATTGTTGATCTGTTCGAGCGCGCGGGCGGCCTGGAGGATGTTCTGCGCGTAGTTGGCGGAGTCGAAGACAGGGATGGCGTAGGCCGGCGGCGCCGAGAGCGTCGATACGCCGGCGATCGGCAGGGTGAAGGCGGCGGCGGCAAGCAGCGCGCCGCGCAGGCGTTGAGAGGTCATGGTCGGGTCTCCTTCTCTTGGGTGGCAGGTTCGGCGGAGGTTGTTTCGGCGTATTCACTCGAGGCCAGAAGCTCGGCGGCCCAGTCGAGGCCGCGACGCTGGAGCCAGGCGGCGGCGAAGCCGCCTGACCCATGCTCGGTGAGCACTTCGGTGATGGCGTTGTGATCGGTCTTGGAAGACGCGGCCGTGAAGGCGAGCGCGACTTCGCCGAGGCCGAGTTCGAACAGCCGGTTGCCGCGCCGGGATTGGGCGTAGTAGTCGCGCTTCGGCGTCGCGCGGGCGAGGATCTCGATCTGCCGGTCGTTGAGCCCGAAGCGCCTATAGATCGCCGCGATCTGCGGCTCGAAGGCGCGTTCGTTCGGCAGGAACACTCGGGTGGGACAGCTTTCGATGATCGCCGGGGCGATATTCGATCCGTCCACGTCGGACAGCGACTGGGTGGCGAAGACGACGCTGGCGTTCTTCTTGCGCAGCGTCTTCAGCCATTCCTTGAGCTGGCCGCCGAAGGTGGCGTCGTCGAGGGCGAGCCAGCCTTCATCGACGATGATCAGGCTCGGCCGTCCGTCGAGACGGCCCTCAATGCAGTGGAAGAGATAGGCGAGAACAGCCGGGGCCGCAGCCGTGCCAATCAGCCCTTCGGTCTCGAACGCCTGCACATCGGCGGCGCCCAACGCCTCATGCTCGGCGTCGAGCAACCGGCCGAACGGCCCGCCGATGCAATAGGGTTGCAGCGCGCGTTTGAGGTCCTGCGATTGCAAAAGGACGGACAAACCCGTCAGCGTGCGTTCCTCGACTGGCGCGGAAGCGAGCGAGGTCAAAGCCGACCAGAGGTGATCCTTGGCACCCGGATCAATCGTCACCCCTTCGCGCCCAAGCAGACCGGCGAGCCAGTCCTGCGCCCAGCTCCGTTCGGCCGCGTCGTCGATTCGGGCGAGCGGCTGCAGCGAGACCGCATCCTCGGCCTCGGAGAGCGCGCCCGCGAGATCTTCGAAGTCGCCGCCCATGGCGAGCGTCGCGCAGCGGATCGACCCCCCAAAATCGAAAGCGAAGACTTGGGCGCCCGGATACCGCCGGAACTGCAACGCCATGAGGGCCAGGAGGACGCTCTTGCCCGTGCCCGTAGGTCCGACGATCAGCGTATGGCCGACATCGCCAACATGGGTGGAGAAGCGGAACGGCGTGGCGCCCTCCGTATCGGCGAAGAACAGCGGCGGTCCATCGAGATGGTCGTTGTGCGCCGGCCCGGCCCAGACCGCCGAGAGCGGGATCATGTGGGCGAGGTTCAGGGTGGAGATCGGCGGCTGGCGCACATTGGCGTAGAGATGGCCCGGCAGCGATCCGAGCCAGGCTTCGACCGCGTTGAGGGTTTCCGCCATGCAGGTGAAGTCGCGACCCTGGACGATCTTCTCGACGGCTTTCAGTTTGGCTTCGGCGCGGCGTTCGTCCTCATCCCACACGGTCGCGGTGGCGGTGACGTAAGCGGCGCCGACGATGTCCGACCCGAGTTCCTGCAACGCTTCGTCCGCATCGACCGCCTTGTTGGCGGCGTCGGAGTCCATGAGCGTCGAGGCTTCGTTGGTCATCACCTCCTTGAGGATCGCGGCGATGCCCTTTCGCTTGGCGAACCATTGCCGGCGGATGCGGGTGAAGAGCTTGGCCGCGTCGGTCTTGTCGAGGCAGATGGCGCGGGTCGCCCAGCGATACTCGAAAGCCTGACCATTGAGCTCGTCGAGCAGGCCCGGCCATGTCGCGGTCGGAAAGCCGACGATCGTCAGCGTCTTGAGATGCGTCTCGCCCAATCGCGGCGCCAGACCGCCGACGAGACCGCAATCGGCGAGCAGCGCGTCGAGATACATCGGCGTCTCGGGGACGCGCACGCGCTGGCGGTGCGTCGAGATCGTCGAATGCAGATAGGTCAGCGTCTCTTCGTCGGAGAGCCACGCCGCCGCCGGCATGAAACCGTCGAGCAGCCCGAGCAAGCTATCTGTGCGGCCGATGAAGCTGGTCAGGTGCTCGCGCGGATCGGCGCCGCCGTTTTCCGCGCCCTCATAGAGCCAGCGCTCTGCGCGGCTCGTATCGTCGGCCGGCGGCATCCAGACCAGCGTCAGGAAATATGCGCTCTCGAAATGCGAACCGGCTTCTTCGAATTGCGCGCGACGTTCGGCGTCGACGAGAGCCGAAACAGGATCGGGAAATTCCGAGAGTGGATAGTCGCGTGCGGGCACGCGTTGTGCTTCGACGAACACCGCCCATCCCGATCCGAGCCGGCGGAAGGCGCTGTTGAGCCGGCCGGCCGTGGCGACCAGCTCGGCCGGTGTCGCGGAGTCGAGATCGGGTCCCCGAAATTGCGCCGTGCGCTGAAGACTGCCGTCCTTGTTGAGGACGACGCCCTCAGCGATCAGCGCCGCCCAGGGGAGGAAGTCGGCGAGCTTCGAAGCTTTGGAGCGATATTCGGCGAGACGCATCATCGGCTCACGCCTCGAACCAGGTCGGGAAGCGCAGATGCCGGCGCGTGACGTCGACGATGTCCGGGTCACGCTTGGCCGCCCAGACGGCCAGGAGATGCCCGACCAGCCAGAGCAGCAGGCCGACGATCCAGAGCCGGAGCCCCAGGCCGACGGCGGCCGCCAGCGTGCCGTTGGCGATGGCGATCGCCCGAGGCGCGCCGCCGAGCAGGATCGGCTCGATCAGCGCTCGGTGGACCGGCGCGGTGAAGCCGGGGATGTCGGCGCCGCCCTCCATCAGACCAGCGCCCCGCCGCCGAAGTCGAAGAAGGTCAGGAAGAAGGACGACGCGGCAAACGCGATCGAGATGCCGAACACGATCTGCACCAGCCGGCGAAACCCGCCACTGGAATCGCCGAAGGCGAGCGTCAGCCCGGTGATGATAATGATGATTACGGCGACGATCTTGGCGACCGGCCCTTCGATCGATTCGAGGATCGCCTGCAGCGGCTCCTCCCAGGGCATGCCGGAGCCGGCCGCATAGGCGGGATCGGCGATCAGGAAGCCGAGCACGAGCGCTGTCAGGTAATAGGGCCAGCGCGGATAGAGGATTGATGTTCTGGTCACTGAGGGTCTCCTTTTGTGTGGCTGAGGGCGTAGTCGCCTTGGGGGTCGAGGCCGGTGACGCGGGCGAGTTCGGCGAGGCGTCGTTCAGCGCCGCGGCCGGCGAGCACGGCGACGAGATCGATGGTCTCGGCGATCAGCGCGCGCGGGACGGTGACGACGGCCTCCTGGATGAGCTGTTCGAGACGGCGCAGCGCGCCGACGGCGGAGCCCGCATGGATCGTCCCGACGCCGCCCGGATGGCCGGTGCCCCAGGCTTTCAGGAGATCGAGCGCCTCGGACCCGCGCACCTCGCCGATGGGGATGCGATCCGGGCGCAGACGAAGCGACGAGCGCACGAGATCGGAGAGCGTCGCAACCCCGTCCTTGGTGCGCAACGCCACCAGATTGGGCGTCAGGCATTGCAGTTCGCGTGTGTCCTCGATGAGGACGACGCGGTCGGAGGATTTGGCGACCTCGGCGAGCAGCGCGTTGGTCAGAGTCGTCTTGCCTGTGGACGTGCCGCCCGCGACGAGGATGTTGCGACGTTCGGCGACGGCGACGCGCAGCGCGTCCGCTTCGGCGTCCGACATGATCCCGGCGGCGACGTAATCGTCGAGGGTGAACACCGCGACGGCCGGCTTGCGGATCGCGAAGGCAGGTCCGGCGACGACCGGCGGCAAAAGGCCCTCGAACCGCTCCCCCGTCTCGGGCAGTTCGGCGGAGACGCGCGGATTGCCCGCATGCACCTCGGCGCCGACATGGTGGGCGACGAGGCGGACGATCCGCTCGCCGTCGGCAGGCGCCAGTCGCTCGCCGGTATCCGCGAGGCCTTCCTGAAGCCGATCGAGCCAGAGACGGCCGTCCGGGTTCAGCATAATCTCGACGACGGCAGGGTCGTCGAGCCAGGCGCCGACATGCGGCCCGAGCGCGGTCCGGAGCATGCGGGAGCCGCGCTTGATCGCTTCTGTTCTGAGAGGTTGGACGGTCATTGGCGGCCCCGCAATTGCTTACGGGGTCGATCAAGAAGACCGCTATCGGGCGTGGATCAACAGAGTCGAAGGCGTAGTAGTGCAATGGCGGGAGAAGACAGGGTATTGCGCAATCGACAAAGGCAGTCAGTGTTGGTGATCGATGATTGACCTGAGACAGCTCCGTCAGTTCATAGCCGTCGCGGAGGAACTTCATTTCCGCCGTGCCGCTGAACGCCTCAACATGTCCCAACCACCGCTCACCGCCACCGTCCGACGGCTGGAGGAGGAGATCGGTGCGGAACTTCTTGAACGCGGCAATCGCGTGATCCGATTGACACCGGCCGGCAAGGCCCTGCTTGAACATGCGCGCCTGACCGTCGAGCAGGCGGACTTTGCGGTCGTCGCGGCCCAGGATGCTGCTGCCGGGCGCACAGGCACGCTCCGCCTGACCTATGTCGGGAGCGCCATGTATGGTCGATTGGCAGAGACGGTGCGCGCCTTCCGCCGTAGCTTTCCCGCCGTTCGGGTTGAATTGAGGGAAGCGACGACCGCCGCACAGGTGACGGCGTTGCGTGAAGGCGTGAGTGACCTGGCCGTGCTCTTGCCGCCGCTGCCGGACGACACCGGGCTGCGGATGAACGAGTTCGACGAAGACCGGTTCGCCATCGCCCTCCCTGCGGCGCATCCGCTGGCCGCGAAGGGCGAGGTCGCACTCTCGGATCTCGCCGACGAGCCGTTCGTAATGTGGCCGGCGGCGGAAGGCCGGGGCTTTCATCACCAGGTCATCCAGCTCTGTAGTGCGGCGGGTTTCGTGCCCGAGGTCGTGCAGGAGGCGCACCAAATGCATGGCGTTCTCGCCTTGGTCGCCGTCGAGATCGGCGTCTCGGTCGTGCCCGCCAGCATGATGGGCTTCCGCGCTGACGAGATCGTCTACAAGCCCATGGAGATGGCGGGATCGGACTTCACGCTCCTCCTCTGTCGTCGCGATGGACCGCTCGGCGCGGCCGCGCAGAATTTTCTCGATATGGCATTGCGATAGGTGAGATGTATCGTACCCTCACTGCTTTCGTATTGGACGGATCGTAGGACCGTCGCCAACTGTCTCCTCAAGAAGACGAGGAGACGAACAATGATCAATTTCGAGAACCGCGTCGCCGTCATGACCGGAGCCGGACGTGGCTTGGGCTATGCCTATGCCGAACTCCTCGCCCGGCGCGGCGCGGGCGTCGTTCTTCACGATGTCGGCGCCGACAAGGACGGGAGGTCCCTTGATGCCTCTGTCGCCGAAGCGGCCGCCGCGCGACTGCATGCACAGGGCTACGATGTTCGCGCGGCGAGCGGTCCGATCGACAGCCGGGAAGGCTGCCGGGCGCTTATCGAGGAAGCCGTATCGGCCTATGGACGCCTGGACATCCTCATTCACAATGCCGGTTGGGTCGGCTATCAGGAAATCGAGGAACTCCAGCCGGACTTTCTCGCCCGGATGACCGCCCTCGGCGTGGAAACGCCGCTATGGCTGGCGCAGGCTGCCTGGCCATACATGAAGAGCCGTGGCTACGGACGCATCCTCCTCACAACCTCGGACCGGGCGCTCTATCCCGAACATGTGCAAAAGGGGCTTGCCGCCTACGCCGCGTCGAAGATGGCGATCGTCGGCATTACAAACGTGCTCGCGAGCGAGGGCGAACCTCACGGTATCCTCGCCAACGCCATTTCACCGGTCGCGAAGACGCGGATGTGGAGCGTCGACGGCGAGCCCGACGAGCTCCGTCCCGATGCTGTCGCGCCGGGCGCGGTCTTTCTTGTGTCGGAAGACTGCCGCGCCAGCGCCTGGGTGCTCCGCGCCAGCAACGGACAATTCCATGCGGTAAAGGCATCCGAAGCCGAGGGCGTCGACTATCCGCGCGATCTGCGCGCCGTAAGTGCGGAAACCCTCGAGACGGTTGCCGAGGCATGGGAGAAGATCGCACTCGGTCTGCCAGAGGCAAGGCATTGAGAACAGTTACTCCGCACATCAGAACTGCGTTCGACATCGACCCGACGCATGGTCAGAGGGAGAACCAAAGAAGCTGGTCAGCCTTTTCCGGGCTCAACTTCCTCCGATACCTCCTTCACCAGCGTCCCGCCCCTCGCCAACCGCCGGCCGAGCGCCTCAACGAACCCCTCATAGCGCTCACGGCCCTTGGCTTGGGCGGCGTCGCGCATCGTATCGGGCAGCGGCGGCGTGGTGGTGAGCCAGAACTTGACGAACAGCGCGACAGCTTCAGTGGAGATGGTGACGTCGCGTTCCAGGCGTTCGATGGCGCGGGTGTGCCGGTCGAGTCGGCGGACGATGGCGGCTTCGCGCTGATCCGCGCCGTCAGGCGAGAGGTAGGAGGCGAGCGCGGCTTCGACGATCTGCGACTTCGACACCTTGCGCCGCGCCGCGAGACTCTCCAGCTCGGCCGTCAGCGTGGGATCGAAATAGACGTTGAGGCGGTCCTTCTTCATCCCGGTCCCTCTCAAAGCTCAATGCCGTCTTCCGGATCGAGCGACGCCTGACGCGCCACGCCGCGAAAGCGGTCCTGGAGTTGCTTCGCGCGCTGGGCCTCGTCATCGGGTTCGTCATCGAGCGAGGCGAACTCCTCACGCGCAGGCGCCGGACGTTCCGGCGCGATGTCCTCGTGCTCAGGAATTTCGGGCTCGCGCCGAATGCCGCCATCGTCATCTGCCCCCTCACTCGTTGAAGCGGCAGGGCTCGGAGCGATTGGCGATGCAAACGACCAGTCATCTTCGTTGGCCGTAAAGCCCATCCCGGCAACTCCGCGACAGGCCGGCGGCGGCAGAATACGGGCCTGCAATTGCGGGTCTTTGAAATAGCGCGCTTTCTGGGCCCGGATCGGCGGCGCGCCGGAGACAAGCACCAACTCCTCGTGGGGCGGGAGCTGCATGATCTCGCCCGGCGTCAGAAGCGGCCGCGCGGTCTCCTGACGTGAGACCATGAGATGACCGAGCCAAGGGCTGAGCCGGTGTCCGGCGTAATTCTTCATCGCCCGCATCTCGGTCGCCGTACCCAGTGCGTCCGACACGCGCTTGGCCGTGCGTTCGTCGTTGGTGGCGAAGGCGACGCGCACATGGCAGTTGTCGAGGATCGCGTTGTTCTGGCCGTAGGCCTTCTCGATCTGGTTGAGCGACTGGGCGATCAGGAACGCCTTCAATCCGTACCCGGCCATGAAGGCGAGCTGGCTCTCGAAGAAGTCCAGGCGGCCGAGCGCGGGAAACTCGTCGAGCATCAGAAGCAACCGGTGGCGGCATTTGGCGTGTAGGTTTTCGGTCAGTCTGCGGCCGATCTGGTTGAGGACGAGGCGCACGAGCGGCTTGGTCCGGCTGATGTCCGACGGCGGCACGACGAGATAGAGCGTCGCCGGTCTGTCGCCTTCGATCAGGTCGCGGATGCGCCAGTCGCAGCGGCTGGTCACCTTGGCGACGACGGGATCGCGATAGAGGCCGAGAAAGCTCATGGCGGTCGAGAGCACGCCGGAGCGTTCGTTTTCCGACTTGTTGAGAAGCTCACGCGCCGCCTGGGCGACGACCGGATGCGGCCGGTCGCCCAGATGCGGCGTCTTCATCATCGCCGTCAGGGTCGCCTCGATCGGGCGGCGCGGATCGGAGAGGAAGGCGGCGACGCCGGCAAGCGTCTTGTCGGACTCGGCGTAGAGGACGTGGAGGATCGCGCCGACCAGGAGCGCATGACTGGTCTTTTCCCAATGGTTCCGGCGTTCGAGCAGACCTTCGGGATCGACCAGGATGTCGGCGACGTTCTGGACGTCGCGCACTTCGCTGTCGCCGCGCCGGACTTCGAGCAACGGATTGTAGGCGGCGCTCTCCGGGTTGGTCGGATCGAACAAAAGTACCCGGCTGAAGCGGGATCGCCAGCCGGCGGTGAGCTGCCAGTTCTCACCTTTGATGTCGTGGACGATCGCAGACCCCGGCCAGGTCAGAAGCGACGGCACGACCAGCCCGACGCCCTTGCCGGATCGTGTGGGGGCGAAGCAGAGCACGTGCTCGGGACCGTCATGCCGGAGATAGTTTCGGTCAAACCGACCGAGCACCACGCCGTCAGGGTCGAGCAGACCGGCCGCCTCCACGTCCTTCGTCTCGGCCCAGCGCGCCGAGCCGTAGGTGGTGACGTCCGAGGCCTCCCGCGCGCGCAGCACGGACAGGAAGATGGCGACGACGATCGACATGATGCCGCCGGCGCCGGCGATGATCGCGCCCTCGACGAAGACCCGCGGCGCATAGGCGTCGTACCAGTACCACCACCAGAAGAAGGCGGGCGGGATATAGACCGGCCAGCCGAAGACCGAGAACCAGGGCTCGCCGAGTTCGGGCTGGAAGCCGAGCCGCCAGGCGGTCCACTGCGTCGCAGCCCAGACGAAGAGCAGTGCGACCAGGCTGACGATCAATATCTGGCCCCAGAGGATCTTGGTGGCCGGGGATTGGACGTTGCGTTTCGTCATGGGCGTTTTCTCCGGTCAGCGGCTCAAAGCGTCAGGCCGCGCTTGCGGCCGAGCGACCAGTCGACGCCGCCGCCCGGGGTCATCGTGCCGGTCACGCTCTGGCCGAGATGTTTTTCGAGTTGCGGCTTCCAGGGGACGAGTTCGAAACCCAATCCGTTGTCGAGCATGGCGAAGCGGGCCGAGGCGAGATCGAGGCGCTGGCGATAGACGCCGGTGACCGTCTCGCCGTCGCCGCTCTTCTGGCGCTTCAATCCCGTCTCGGATTCCAGCTTCGCGGCGGCGGCCGCGAGGTCTCGCTCGCGCAGCGTCTTCAAAAGATCGCGGGAGAAGCTGACGCGGCCGCCCTGTCGTGTGGCGAGGCCCTCCGTCTCCAGATGATCGATCCGCCGTTCGAGGGCGACGGACACCTCAGCGCCGAAGCCGCCTTGGCTGAGCGGGGCGCGCTCGCGTGCGAGCTGCAGCCGGTCGAGCCAGGTCGCGCCGTCGGCCGACACCTGCGCGTCCAGCGTAATGTCGGACCGGCCGACCAAAGAGAGGCGCGGACGGTCGCCTTCGCGCGATCTCCAACTCCGCGACTCGACGATCCCGCCGACCGGCGTATCCCCCGTCATGTCGAGATCGGAAAAGCGCAAGTGATGGACGCGGCCATCGACGCCGTCGATGACGGCGTAGGCCTCGCCCTTCAGCTCGTCATGCAGGCCGCGATCGACCAGCCGTCCGAGGATCGGTTCGGCCGGGTCGGCCTGGATGGCGAAGTCGGCGAGCGGCCGCTCGGCGCCGCTTCCCATCGCGCGGTGCATGGTCTTGATGATGTCGCCGCGCGTCGCGAGATCGCGCAGCGTCTGCTCGGCGCCGGGCTTCATCGTCCAGACCGCCGGGGCGAGCTTCTCGACGACGCCGAGCCGTTCGAGCGTCTGCGCGCGGCCGATCAGGCGCCGACGCAGATCGGGGTCTTGCGGTTCGGGCGAGCCGGGGCGCAGGTCTGCGACGCCCGCATTGTCGTCAGCAAGGCTACGCAGCGCTTTGTCGAGGCCTGTCCAGCGTTCGGCCGTCACCTCGGCGTCGAGACCGGCGGCGATCTCGCGCTCGCTGCGCGGCCCGAGCTCCAGCGTCACCAGTTCTTCGGCGCGGGCGCGAAAGCCGCGGCTGATATAGTCGCGCGAGATGACGAGGTCTTTGCCGTCGTCCGCCTTGCCGCGCACCAGAACATGGATGTGCGGATTGTCGGTGTTCCAGTGATCGACGGCGATCCAGTCAAGCCCGGTTCCAAGGTCGCGTTCGGCTTGGTCCATGAGGTCACGCGTGAATGCGCGCACGTCCTGCATCGATCCGGCGTCCTCGGGCGAGATGATGAAGCGGAAATGATGCCGATCGTCCTCGCAAGCCGACGCGAACGCCCGCTCATCGGCCGCGTCGCCGTCCCGATCGAACATCGCCGCATCCCGGCCGTCGCGGGTGACGCCGTCGCGCTTCAGATAAGCGATGTGTTTGGCGAGCGGCGCGGAGCGGTAGCGGGCGCCGCGATGGCGGACGATCCGCGCCTTGATGACGACGCGCCGCCCGGTGCGGGAAAGCCCTCGAGTTGCATTGACAAAGTGGCCGCGGCCGAAGCGTGAATTGCCGCGGCCATGATGCTTCGCGCCGTTGAAGCGATGGCCGGTGTGCCCCGCCTTCTTCGCCGCGCGCATAACCTGGCCGACGAAGCTCTTGGCCTTCTGGCCGCGGGCGCCGCGGTCACGAATGCGCCCCGGTCTGATGCGGAGGTCGTCGTCGCGATTGCTCATGCAGTCCGCCCCCGTTGAAGATGGGCGGCACGGCAAAAGTGCCGTAAAAGCAGGACATAAGCGGTGTGGACGGCACTGCGGCCCCTCGCGAGGCAGGCAAAAACATCAACAACAACAACACCGTAGCGCCGGTTGGCGCGCGGGCTTTTATCTCGCCCTCTTATTCGGTGTCGATTTTCTGCAAGTCTTCGCCATCGCCATTTCTCCTTCATAGCAGTAAGTGGCACGCTATTCGACGCTATAATGCGAAGTCCCGCCAAGTCGTCGAGATCAGGTACGCCGTGCACTCTTCCGCGCTCATCGACGGGGGGGTTTGGCTGCACTGGGGCAGCGCGCGAACCGTCGCGGCGCATGTCGCTATCGGATTTACGGGGCAGCATCACAGGCACTCGTGCGCGGTCCTGATCCCTCCATCGAGGGACCGGCCGCAGGCAAGATATCGTGCTTCCCGTTTTCCTGGTCTGTACCATCTCTCATCCGCCTGAGCGGACCTCCTCAAGCGCGTCCGGCGTGCAGCCGATGCGCGTGTTGACCGTTCAACTTCATGATTGCGCCTTGCACAGCCGCTGCACTTTCGCAGCGTTCCAGGCGTCGACGTCGGGCTGTTCGGCTGACGGATCGCCGACGTAGAACGTGCCGTCCCGCCACATCGCATGCATCACCACGGCGAGCTTGCGGGCGACCGCCACGCGCGCCTTTGCATGGCATTTGCTCTTCGCCAGCTTCAGCCCCCAGCTCTTGATGAGATCGGTTCCCTTGAACCGTGTCAGCAGCGCCGAGGCGGCCTCGTAGAGCGCGCGCCGCACGTCGGGATCGCCCGCCTTGCTGATGCGGCCCTTGACGTCGATCGAACTGCCGGACTGCCATCGCTTCGAGGTCAGGCCGAAGTACGCGGCGACATCGCGCGAGCGGCGGAAGCGCGAGGGATCCTCGATCGCGCTGGTGAAGCTGAGCGCGGTGATCGGGCCGACCCCCGGGATCGTCATCAGCCGCCGGCATAGTTCGTCGCGCATCGCCAGCTGCGTCGCCAGCTTGTGCAGCGTGAGATACTCGATCCACAGCGCATGGCGCGCACGCAGCATGCAGTCCATCAGCCCGGCGATCATCGGATCGCCCGCGACCGCCTCGCGCACTGCCTTCTCCATGCCGCCGCGGCCGACCTTGCCGAGCCGTATGCCGAACGCCTTCAGCGAGTGGCGGATGGTGTTCTCGAGGTCGAGGAACTTGCGCTTGAGGTTGCGGCGCTGGGTCAGCAGGAGCCGCACCCGGTAAGCCGCTTCGGTTTTGATATGCGCCTGGCGGAACCAGCCGGTGCGCATCAGATGCGCGATCCCGAGTGCGTCCGCGGCGTCGGTCTTGTTGCGCTGGGCGCCCATCGAGGCGCGCACGTGCCGCGTCTCCAGGCACACCGCCGGAAGCCCGGCCGCGACCAGCTCGGGCTGCAGCCAGGGCGACAGACTGCCCGCTTCATGGCCGACCCGCTTCAAGCTCGCCATCCAGGGCGCGAGCACCTCCACAATCGCCGCCGGGTCGGTCGCCACCGACGCCCGGCACAGCACCTCGCCATGCTCGTCGACGACGCAGATCGCCGTCTCGTCGATCGATACGTCCAGTCCTGCAAAGGTGCTCATCGCTTGTCTCCTGCGCTTGCGTTTGGGTGCACAGGACGCTGCGGGCGCAGCGATATGATCGCAAGGAAACAACGCGTCCGCGGGCGCTTCTGCAACAGCCGGCGCATCGCGCAAGTCCCCGCCGAATACGGCGGCACTCCCGCAATTGTTCCACGGTCCGTCCGCCGCACTCCTTCCGGGACTGCGAGAAAGCACGACAGCACGCGCCGAACTGCGAACAGGCCCTTCATCGCGATTCCCCCGCGCCTGAGCGCACGAACAGGCCGTTCGGGTTGGCAATTGAAGGCGGCGCGTCGGCATTCCGGGCGCGACGTGGCGTTGGTTCCGCGGCTGCCCCTTCGGCACCCGCATTGCCGCCCGAGCGCGGGTCGAGCCGCGCAACGAACAGCGCTGCGGCGCGCCA
Organism: Roseitalea sp. MMSF_3546; assembly: GCF_030732865.1. Classification (GTDB taxonomy): domain Bacteria; phylum Pseudomonadota; class Alphaproteobacteria; order Rhizobiales; family Rhizobiaceae; genus Roseitalea. The sequence continues at coordinate 123,130 of NZ_JASHKB010000010.1, read as the reverse complement.
GTCTGCGGTCAGCACCGGCGCTTCTACCTGCAGCGGCGCTGCGGATGAGCCGCTGATCAGCGGCGTGAGCGCCGCCATATAGGCCCTTGTCTCGCGCGGCAGCGGACGTCCGGTCGCGAGGTGCTCGGCGTATCGGGCCGGTCCCGCATTGTAGGCCGCGAGGAAGCCCGGCGAGCCGAAGCGGTCATACATCTCGCGCAGGTATGCTGTGCCAGCGAGGATGTTGTCGCGCGGGTCGAACACGTTCGCGCCAAGGCCATGGCGCGTGCGCAGCTCGGCCCAGGTCGCCGGCATGATCTGCATCAGACCCATTGCCCCGGCTCGGCTGACCGCGCGCGGATCGCCCGCACTTTCGGCCTGCATCACGGCCCGGATCCAGCGCTCGGATATGCCGAACCGCGTCGAGGCTTCGGCGATGAAACCGTCGAGGGCAGTTGCTCGGACGGTGGCTCGCTGGTCAGCCGGTGTGCGGTCGGATGGCTCTGCGAGCGCGGTCGGCGCGGCGGCGAGCAGCAGCGCCGCGACCGCGAGGCGGGTAGCGGGGGCGACAATAAGGCGACGGCCGGAAGGCGGCAGGGTGCGCATCGCTCAGCCCTCCCGCGTCCAGATCAGCGTCGCCCGACCGATGATGGTGTCGGCGTCAAGCGGCCCGAAATACCGCCCGTCGAGGCTCGCCGGATGGTCGACATTGAGCAGGAAGACCTCGCCATCGCGGAGCTTCCGGCAGCCCCGCCATCCTGGCAGCGGGCGGTTAAGCCGATCGCGCAGTTGCGCCTCGGCGACGGCTTGGCCATCGATGATGATCGTCGTGCCCTCGCGGCAGACCTCGCTTCCCGGCAGCGCGGCGACGCGCTTCAGAATCGGCGCGTTCGGGCCGAGATAGCCGTTCTCGACCAGCCAACGGCCAAGCGGTTCGGGCGGACGCACGGCGACGAGATCGCCGATGTCCGGACGCGCGATCGGGGTGATCGCGTAGAAGCCGACCGGCACGCTGGTCGACGCGTTCCAGACGAGGACAGGGTCGCTCCGCACGACGGCGGACGCGCCGATCAACGCGAGCGCAGCGCCCATTGCGAGCAGGGTCTTTCGTGCGCGGATCATGCCGTCACCGCGCGCCGCTTGAGCCAGGCTTCGTGCCGCAGGTCGGTGTAGGCGCGGGGGCTAAGACCGGTGGTCAGGCGGTTGTGGACGTGCCGCCAATGGTCGGGACAGACATCCTCCGGCGCGAGCCCGAGCGCCTCGACCTGATCGATGGCAAGCAGCGCCGCTTCGACCTTCGGCCAGCCGGAGATCCGCAGCAGCATCTCGCCGCCGGGGGTGACATGCGGGACCGTCGAACAGCGCTCGCCGGGGTGGACGACGCGCAGGATGTCGATCCGGCTTTCGACGGTGCCGTAGTCATTCGATGACCAGCGAACGAACGCAAAGACACTGCCCGGCTCGAAGCCGACGGTGCTTTCGGAGCGGCTTCGAATGGTCTCCTGGACGATCCGGCCGAAGCGGATCCAGCGTTCGATCCGGCCCTCGATCCACAGGAGATCGACAGTCGTGCGCGCGCTCATGACCGGCTCTTGTCGGCATAGGCCGGCGAGATCGCCGCATGGCGCTTGGCGGGCAGCACGGTGTCGCCGGTGTCGTCCGAGGTCGAGGTCTTCTCGCCGCGGCCGACCCAGGCCTGCAGATCCTCGATGGCGTAGACGACGCGTCCGCCGATCTTGGAATAGCGCGGGCCGGTGCCGTAGGTGCGGTGCTTCTCCAGCGTCCGGCCGGACAGGCCGAGGAAGCGGGCGGCTTCGGGGGTTCTCAGATAGCGCGGCGGTAGGCCGGCATTGGGATCGGGCATGGGTAGCGCCTCCGGTGCTTGCGCCGCGCCGCGGAAGGCGGCCGGCTGTCGGAGGTCAGACAAGCGGATGAGGGAGGCCGGGAGGGATGACGAATTGCGCGCGGCGAAATCGTCACCCCCGCGCGGCGGGGCTCAGAGGGAGGAACCGCGATCGCTGTCCTCGCTGGCAGGCGCAGCCGCGAAGCGCACCGGTGCGTTTGCCGGACGCGGCGCGATCCCTCCCGGATCGAGCTCCCGGGCGCCGGTCCTGTGCGCGGTTTCCATCAGGCCGAACACGGTCTCGACGCCGCGTTCGAGCGCGGCGGGCGTGTCGGCGCCGTGCAGCAAAGCGTGCAGGAACGCCGCGGAGAAGACATCACCGGTGCCGGTCGGGCGCAGGGCGAGCTTCGGCGTGCGCACCCGCCAGCGCCCCTTGCCGTTGCCGACGAGCGTCGTGACGAATCCATCGATGGAATCGATCCCGGTGATCGCGGCGATGCGGGCGCGGCATGTCAGGAGGCGTTCGAGAACCGCGTCCGGCTTCCCGTCGGCCAGGCCGGTCAGGCGCCGCGCCTCGAACAGGTTCGGCGTCAGGATGTCCGCGCGCGGCACGAGATCCGCAGCGATCGCGGCTGCGACCGCTTCGTCGACATAGAGGCCGGTGTCGGCATCGCCCATGACCGGATCGCACAGGACGAGGACGCCTGCATGGGCGGTCCTGACGCGGTCGATGAACCGCGCGGCGGCCGCAGCGGCGCCGGGGCTCGCGATGTAGCCCGCGAGGATGGCTTCGATCGCGGTGGGCGGAACGCGGTCGAGCAGCCGGTCCAGAAGCGCCTCGACGAGAAGGGGATCGAGCGGCCCGCCGGCGATGGTGGGATAATGCGGCGTGTTCGACAGGAGCGTGGTCGGGACAGCGTGCACCGTCGCGCCGAGTCGCTGCAGCAGCGGCACGGCGGCATTGTTGCCCGCGCAGCCGTAGACGAGCTGCGACTGGATCGAAACGATCGCGGCTCCGCTCATGGCGCGCCGCCCGGCCAGTAATGGCTGTCGGGCAGCGGACGGGCGCCGAAGATCGCCTGGCCAACCCGCACGACGGTCGCGCCTTCCTCGATGGCGATCTCGTAATCGCCCGACATGCCCATGGAGAGGTCATCGAGCGTGACGCCATCCGGCGCCTCATTGCGCAGCCGCTCGCGCAGATCGCGCATCAGCCGGAAGCAGGCGCGCACGCGCGCCGCGTCTGCGGAGAACACAGCGAGCGTCATCAGTCCGCGCACTTTCAGTGCGGTGAAGGCGGGGAGTTCGCGCAGGAAGGCGGGCGCGTTCTCAGGCGCGAGGCCGTATTTGGAGGCCTCGCCCGAGCTGTTGATCTGCACGAAAACGTCGAGCGCGCGGCCCTCGATCTCAAGGCGGCGGTCAAGCGCTTCGGCCACTCTCAGGCTGTCGAGCGCCTGGAACTCGGCGGCGAAGCGGGCGACGTACTTCGCCTTGTTGGTTTGCAGATGGCCGATCACCGACCAGGCGATGGGAAGATCGGCCATCGCCTCGGCCTTTTCGCGCGCCTCCTGCACCTTGTTCTCGCCGAACTCGGAGAGCCCCGCCGCATGCGCCATGCGGATGCGGGCTTCTTCGACAGTCTTGGAGACCGGCAGCAGCCGAACCTCCGCCGGGTCGCGCCCGGCACGCGCGCAGGCAGCCGCAATGCGCGCCCGCACGGCGGCGAGATTGCGCGCGATGTCCTCGGCGCTGCGCGCTGCGGGGAAGCCGCCATGACTGACCGGTGTCGCGCCCATTGGGTCAGACCTGGAGCCCGCCGAGCCAGTTGGAGAGTACCGCCTGCGCCTTGCGTTCGAGCTCCGCGCCGTATCTCTGTGCGTCCGCGCGCAGGCGCGGCACGTCGATCCGCGCGGCGGCGAGTTCGGCCGCGTGGCCGACGAGCCATTTCTCAAAGCCCTTCGCGGAGGCTTCCGGGTGGAACTGGAAGCCGACAATGTTCGGCCCCATCGTGAAGGCCTGGTTCTCGCACAGATCGGTGGAGGCGAGCCGTTCGGCGCCGGCCGGCAGGTCGAACGTGTCGCCATGCCAGTGCAGCGTCATCGGTTCGTCCGCGAAGGGCGTGAGACAGGAGGACTGTCCGGCCTGCGTCAGTCTGATGGGCGCAAAACCGATCTCCTTCGCGCGGCCGGGGTAGACCCGCGCGCCCGCCGCCCGGGCGATCAGCTGGGCACCGAGACAGATGCCGAGCGTCGGCCGGTTGGCGGCGAGGCGCTGTTCGAGGATGGCGATCTCCTCGGCGAGGAAGGGATAGGCCTCGTTATCATAGGCGCCGATCGGGCCGCCGAGCACGATCAGAAGGTCGGTTTTCACCGGGTCCACCGTCCAGAGCTCCTGCTCGCCGATGTCCCAATAATGGACCTGATAACCAGCCGAGCGGAGCGCGGGCGCAAAGGCGCCGAGGTCCTCGAAACCAACATGACGGATGGCGATTGCGGACTTCATGCGGGGCGGTCTCCTTGCGGTTCTGGAGCGATGCAACCGGCCTCGTCACAGGCCGGAGCGGCGGCATCGGCAGCGGGTTCCGGCGCCATGCTTCTGTCTTCGCGCTCGGCGATCAGCGCCATGATCTCGGCGCCGAGTCGCAGATCGGGAATGTGACCGAAATGCTGCGCGCGGCGGCGCCCCTGCCGGTCGATCAGCACGAGGGTCGGCGTGCCCTGCATTCCATAGGCGGCCATGGTGCGCGGCAGGCCGCGATCCTCGCCCGGTTCATCGACCGCGACGGGAAAGCTGATGCGGTATTCGTGCAGGAAGGCTGCGAGCGCGACCGGGGTCTGGGCGTCGTGATGTTCGAAGACGCTGTGCAGGCCGATCACCGCGACGTCTGCCTCCCGAAAGGTCTCGCGCACGCGCTGGGCCTGCGGAAGGCCGTGGCTGACGCAGCCCGGGCACAGCATCTGGAAGGCCTCGATGAGTACGACGCGGCCGCGCAGCCGGTCGAGGCTGAGCGGCTCGGCGGCGTTGAGCCACCGAGCCGCGTAAAGCGCCGGGGCGGGCTTCGGAACCATACCCGGCCCGTCAGCGCAGCGCCGAGAGGTCGGCGCCGTGATTGATGTGTAGCGCCGCGCCATCGACGACGAGGGCGGGCACGGATTTGACGCCGGCGGCTTCGGCCTCATCGATCCGGTCCGGGGCATCGCCGAGATGGACGATTTCCAGATCGACGCGTCTGCGGTCGAGGATCTCGGTGATCTTGTTCTCGGCGGCGACGCAGACCGGGCAGCCGGCGTGGTAGAAGATGGCCTTCTGTGTCATGGTATAAGTGTCTCCTGTCTTTCATGTGAGGCGGGCTCAGACATCAGGACGCCTCGCCCGTTGCCGGGGGCGGGGTGTCCGCTAGTCCGACCGGCGCGCCGATAAACGTTCGCCACACGGCGTCGGTCTCGGATGCGTCGGCCGGTTCATGCTCGCCGCAATCGAGGCGCAGGCTCGCGTCTCCGAAAGCGGCGTCCACGAAGGCACAATGATGGGGTGCGGCCGGATCGTCATGGGCGTTGGGCCGGAAGAAGCGACAGGTCGCGCACATCCGCTGAACGGGGATCGCGCCCCGGACCTGCAGCTCGCGGATCATCTTGACGAGGGCCTTGAGGAACACCGCCCGCTCGCCCGGGTCCAGCGTGTCGATGGCGCCGAGCAGCGCGTCGGGCCAGACCGCCGTCTCGGCGGCGGCGCGCCGACCGCTCGCGGTGGGATGGAGCAGCGACGCCCGCGCATCATCCGGATCGGGATGTCTGGCGACATGGCCCTTTCGGATGAGCGCGCCGGCCGCGTCGCTGGCCGTCGGCTGGGTGACGCCGAGCGCTTCGGCGAGGGCGGTGATGCGCGCCGGGCCGCGCCGGGTCAGATGCGCGAGGATCTGCGCTTGGGTCGGCGACAGGGCGGCGGCGTCGGCCTGCCGCCAGCTCTCGGCCCGCAGGAACAGCCCGATCTTGGCCAGCCCGGTCGCGATGTGTGTTTGCGACGTCATGGTGCTCCGCCTTTCGGAGCGAGTATAAATAGGACTCCTATGTAGTTGCAAGAGAGGAATCCGGGAGACTTACCGCCGGCGGGGTGCGAGGCGCAGGAGATCGCGATAGCCGCGATCGATCATGCTCTGCCCATAGGCCGCCAGACGTACGATCTGGGCCTTGAGCGAGCTGGTCTTCCAGGGTTCGGCGCTCAGGCGGCGCTCGCCGAAATAGACCGCGGCCACCTCGCGATAGCTCGCCCCGGCGCGTCTGGCGTCGACACATCTGAGCGCGCGCTTGAGCCGGTCACGGCGCTGGCAGGACAGCGGCGGGTCGGCCGTTCGGTCGATCAACGCGCGGCGCAGACCGTCCGCGGCGGCCAGACGGATCGGCCAGTCGTCGTCGAGAGGCAGGAGGATGCCGAAGGGCTTGCCGTCGCGATCATCGACGGCGCCGACGAGCACGCTTCCATCATCGAGTCGCGCCCATTTGAGGCCAGCTTCGCTGCGCGTTTGCGCGGGCCGCACGAGCCGAGCTGGCGGAGCGGTCCGAAAGTCGGTCGGAAGCGGCGCGATGAGTTGGGTGATGGCCGGCGCGTCTGCGGGATTCCAGAAGACCGGCGCTTCGGGGGCGTCGAGCTCCGGATCGACCGGGAAATCGCAGCCCCCAGTCTGCGACGCTTGTGTCGCCGTCCGCACGCCGCCAGGCGGCGCAGTAGTTCTCGTTCCTCCGCAGGCACTCCCAGGCGAGGCCCGACAGGCCGAGCGTGTCGAAATGGTCGTAATGCCGATCCTCACGCCAGTCGCGCGGCATGGCCGATCTCCCCGACGAGGGCGCGGCTCGCGCGCGCCGGACGGAACTGAATTTCGGCTTCAGGTTGCGCGTGGCTAGACCTCCCTGCGGCATCGGGCGATGCGCGGAGCGCATCACCGCGGCACTACATCAGGGCAGGCCGCGCCTGAGAAGGTCGCGATAGCCGTGCTCGGTCATCCAGCGGGCGCGCCCCAGATGACTGTCATGGACGCGGCGCGCGCGCTCGGGCTCAGCCTCGGCGTCGATGCCGAACAGGATGCGCGCAATCTCGGGGAGCGGTGCGCCTTCCGCATGGGCGTCGAGCAGGCGCATGTAGAGTTTGAGGTGATCGCGGTCGTAGACGGTGACGCGATCCTCGGCGGGCGGCGCGTCGGCGAGCGGCGCTTGCGGCAGATCGGTCATGTCGGTGTCCCCCGTCCTTCCCGAGAGTCATAAACGGATTGGTAACCATGATCCACGGTTCCAAAGGAATTTCGTCCACTGCGGAGACCCGAGGGGTGAGCATAAAGCTGGTGACGCGGATCGCGTGCCATCTCCTCTCCGAGCGGGAGGTCTGCATCGATTGTAGAGAATACTCCGTGGTTAAATACTCTACAATGGCCGTTCCTCGCGCGAATGACGATCCGCGACATACTGGCCAGAAATCTAAGGACATATCGGCAAGCACGAGGCCTGTCGCAGGAGGAGCTCGCCCACAGGGCGGACATCGACCGGACCTATATCAGCTCGATCGAGCGGTGCCAGTACGCCGCCAGCATCGACGTGCTCGAGCGCCTCGCGCGCGAGCTCGGCGTCAGGCCGTCAGCTTTACTCGAAGAGATGCCGCGGGAGGCACCTTCGCAGAAGTAAGCGACATTGTGTCCACTCTTGCAAAACGACCCACGCGATACGGCGCGGATTAATCCGTATCGCGCCGGCGTTCTCGCATGTTTGCCTTCGCTTCCGTCTGTTCGAGCGCCGCCGCTTCTTGCGACAGGCTTTTGAAGTTTGGTAAGCAGGTGCACTCAAGGGCGCGATTACGCCCTATCAGAGTCACGACGTCATTGGCACTGTTCGAAGGGATCCGCATACGTCCATGCCGTAGCGCCAGATAGATGGTCTCTACCGCTAGCTGCTCCCCGAGTCTGAGCACAATTTCCGGGTGCCGCAGAAGGTCGATGGACCATGCGGGTTGCTCACCATTCATGAGAGCCGCAGCTCGTGCGCGGCCCTTCCGTTCATCGATGACGGCGCGGAAGCAGCGATGGGCGGCGATGGCAATCGTTGCCGCTTCGCCGTCATCCAGAGAGGAGGGGCCGCCGGAGAGCACGGCGAACAGCTCGTACTCCGCCTCGGTCATCCCGACGACGGTGACCTTGCCGCGCGAAACCAGATCGTGGAGGAAGCTGTGTTCTCCGTTCCTCCGGCTCGTCTCGTGCTTCAGTTCCCCGGCCACGATGTCGGCGACCACGATCTCGTTCTGAATCGCCGACAGCACCCGTTCGCCATGGGCGCAGGCATGCAGGTTCACCAGAACGCTCGTGTCGAGCACCAGCGGTCTGGGGTCATCAACCAGGGAGCTTGAGAAGGTCATCCGTCACGTTTTCCTCAAGCTCGATCTGGTCAATCAGCTCGCGCAACTCCACGCGGCGCATCCTCAGCAGCTCTGCCAACTGCCCTTCCGACATGATGCCACGCTTCCATGCCGCATGCGCCATGAGGCTCATCCTATGGGAGACTGGTCGGTCGGCATCGGCCTTGGCCATGTCGAGCCGGTCGGCGGCGTCTCCGAGCACTTCGCGGGCGTGGTAGTCCTTGATTCCGCCCTTCGTCTTGAGCCATTCCCAAGTCCCTTTCTTCAGAAGTCCCAGCTCTTCGAGTCGGCGGACGCACGCCTCGCGGGAGATGTTGTATTGGTGCGCCAGCAGGATCACATGCCGACGAGTGAGCATGTCCGCGCCAGCCGTCAGCTGTTTAAAGCTCTCCGAAAAGCTTTTGCGTGGCGCTACAAAGGCTCGGCCGAAGGCATTCGCATACCGTTCGTCTCGCGACAGGAACTGCTCATCATCCTCCAGCACCTCGGGCACGCGGCGCGTCCCGACGAAATGCCCGATCTCATGGGCGGCGGACTGAACGCGCCGCTCCAGCGGGTGATTGGCGTTGAGAAGAATGCAGGCACCTACGGCGTCATCATACGTGAACAGGCCCGCCACCTTTGATTTTGAGGTGAGGCGTCGTTGGTACAGGCGGATGCCAAGATCGAACTCGATGATCGAGAAAATGTCGCCGATCGGACCGCCGCCCAAACCAAGCCAGTCCCGAAGCTCTTGCGCATGCTTCTCGGCAAGCTCGACAACATCGCCCTCGTTAATCCCTTTCTCCGGCGGATAATGCCGCCGCCGCTCGATGCCGAGGACGTTTTCGAGTTCCACCTCTGCCTTCACCAGATCATTGAGAAGCTCGATGGCTTCCAGCGCGTGGTCGTCCTCCGTCTCGCGCATCTTGCGGAACCGCGGCACCAGATCGGTATGGACCGCTTCCCGACGCAGAAGCGCGTTGACGGAAACGCCGTAGTGCCGGGCAAGGAGCTGCAACTCCTGTATGCGGACACGCCGCGTGCCCTTTTCGATGGAGACGAGCGTCGGGCGCGACATACCGATGACCTCGGCCGCCTGATCCTGGCGAATACCCGCATTTTCCCGCGCCAGACGCAGGCGCCGACCGATTTCCTGGGCGCTCAATTCATTCAGATCGGCCATTACGCCCTCCCTTCGTCCAGCTTCTGAGGAAGCTTTGTTCTCCCTGGGCGGCCACGAACGCCCGCCATTCCTTCGCGTGCCTCAGCAACATGCTCCTGAGCTTCTCCAAGACGTCGTCCTGTGGTTGCCCCGTCGCGCGTGCGATCTCGAAGGCATGAACCTTCAAGTCTGTATCGGGCAGGTCCGCCAACCGCTGGAGGTGCCGCGCCCCGACGCTGCCGTACTCGGCCATCGACCGGCTCAGTCGCACCTTCTTTCTGCCGGGAAGGGCATTCTGAAACGACGGCACCGCCAGATCGGCGATCACGTAAGTACCTTTGGGCTCGTCTATCCCGGCGGCATGCATGCTCATCCGGCGAAGCAGACAGGCGGCGCACAAACCGCACTGCCGAAGCTTGCCGTCCATCTTCGCGTTCCAGCGCTGCTGCCAGCACGAACGGGTCTCGAAGAGCTCACCGACCGCCCTGTTGGTGGCGAGTCGAAAGGCCGCAATCGTTTCGCCCTTCGTGTTCCAAAGGCGCGGCTGGTCATAACGGACTTGATGATCAAGCAACGCCTCGATGAACCGCTCCATCTTGCGGAAGTACGTCGGATGATTGCGATAGTCGGCATAGACGTTGTGCAACGGCAGGAGCACCGGACCGAGTGCACCCTGACCGCTTTCGGGAACGACAATTCTGGTCAGCCCCGTCAGCTGGGCGGCAATTGCCGTCACGGCGGCAAACTTGAAGCCACGAGATCGCACACTGCTTTCCCGCGAGGAGGGGACGTCGACACGAAAGGGGATCTGGTCGAACGGCTCGTCGCCCTCCTTCAGGGCATGGCGATGTTTGGTGACGCGGACGCAAACAGCGTCGCGCCCGTTTCTCGACAGCTTGGAGACGCAGCGGGAATCCAGCCCGTCGCTATAAGCGATCACGAAGCTCCGCTCCGTCCCAAATGGGAGCGACCGCTGCCGCGCGCCGAGAATGCTTTCGCCCTGCCAGGGAACAAAGGAGAAATGCCACTCGTCGCCGGTCAGATGTCGCAGCGCCGACCGAAGGCTGGCTTGCACCTCGGGCTGTTGCCACCTTGCTACTTCGACGACAGGCACCGTGATGTCGAAATCGCGTGCCCATCGGTTGACTCGCCTTGCGGCGCGGCGATCCGCATATTCAACGGCAGCGCTTACGACGAGCAGATCGTGGTGGATCGGTTTCCAGCCGTCGTAGTTATACGTGTCCAGCGCATCCGGGACGAAAGTGATTTCCCGGCCGATTTCAGCGATGATCACTGAATTGGAATGGCATTGCTCATGACGCCGGCCAGACTCGACGACGCGCAGAGTCAGCCCGTACTGCTGGGGATTGTTTACCTGGGTATTCACAGTCGGATCATCCCGTCGTCGACACCGTCGCTTTTGCCGACGTCCTTCTCAAATGCGTCCTTCCGACCCTCAATAAGGGCGTCGCGGACCTTCTGTCTGTCCATGACGTCGAAGGCGGCATTAACTTTTTCGCGCGCTCGAGCGGCTGCCTCGTGGCTCATCTCGTTGTTTTCCCGAGCGCGGATGCATTCCTCGTGAAAGCGGTTCCGAGATTGGTTGATCTGCGAATCGATGGCGGCATCGAGTGCGGGCGTAATGACATCCCTGAGCGACCCGTCGTTGGCCGCCCGATACAAAAGCTCCTTCTGAAGCGCATCGAGGAAAGGCGTCTTCTCACAGCGATCAAAAATGGCTTCGATAGACCCCAAAGGATCAAGTTCAAGCTGGCCCCTACCGAGATGTGCGCCGATCTCCCGCAGCGCCTTGACGTGTTCGTTGGTAACGAGGTGACGGGTCAGTGCATCTGACGCAAAGGCGCCGCATTCGTCGGGCGATGCCGCGTCGTTTTGCACGGCTTCAGCCAACCGCTTCCAGCATTTCCCGAGCTTCAGATTCTTGAACGGACCATCGGTCATGGCGGCCTCCTGCACAAACCATGTACGGCAACAGGCTGACAATGTCAATATATAGCATCATGAATCTGACATTCGAGGGCTGTATTGGGCGACGCTCCTGATCGCTGGGCTGCGCCGGCATTCAAATGGGAACGCCCCGCCCGGGTCTCCGGACGGGGCGCTTGGCGGCGGCTCAGTCGCCGTTGCGGCGGCTGGGGCGGGACCAGATGAGGCTGTAGCTCTCCTCGCCCTCGACAACGGTGTCGTCGAAGAGGTTGGCGTAGATCGGCGCGGTGAAGCTCGGGTCGTCGAGCTTGAGGCTGAGATAGTCGCGGCCCTCGTTCGAGCGCTTGGACCAGGCAGCACCGATCTCGGCGCGGCCGACGAAGACGCGGTGGCTCGGGGCGTTGCCGTTGGTGGATCCCTCCTCGGGGACGATGCGGACGTTCTTCGCCTGCACGCTCAGGGTGACGATCTCGCCGACGTATTCGCTGCCGGTCTTCTTGAAGGTTCCGATGGTGGCCATGTCAGTTCTCCTTTGAGTTCTCGAGCCCGCGCCCATCGCGGCCTCGATGGCGATCGCAGAGGCCGGGGCGATCCGCCGACGCAGCCATTCATGGCCCGCAGCGCAGCGGAGGACGGCGGGGACGGTCTTTCTTGCCTCGCGAGGAATGGCCTTCGGCCAGGGGAAGAAAGTCCGGACCCGCCGTTGCGGCCAAGGCGATCGAGGCGCAGCCGGCCCCGGCCAGATCAGCCCATTGAGAGGCCGTGTGGGACGCGGGTGACGGGCGCATGGGAGAAGACCTGAGCTCCACCGATGGACACCGGCAAGATCCCGGCAGCGCGCGTCGCGCGAAGACAGGCCCCGGCGTGCGGACGGGCGGGTATGTATCGTCGCCTAAAGGAAGTGACACTGCACAACGGCTGTCCTGATCAACGACACTTCGTGCCGCTTTCCGGAGTCGGCTCATCCGTGGCCACACCTGAACGGGGATCGGCGACCGGGGGGGGTCGAGAGTCGACCAGACCCTTCTTGCCGGCGATGATCGATATGGATGATCGGCACACGAAGAGAGGGCACAAGATGCTCTCAACCGGCTGCACGCTCGCCGCCGAACACGCGCGCTGTCGCGCGTGCGTCCTTGTCCGGCTGGACGAGAGCGGTTAGACGGGAGGTCGCCTCCACTTGTACTGCCGTCGCCGCGAACGACCGCTTGCTGCAAGCTGGCAGAGGCAACACGGTAGAGGGTGCGCCGGACTGGGGTTTATTCCAATTGAGGACCACAAGATCTGCTCGGAGGGCGAAGCTGGCATGACTGCGAATTCCTGGTCCGGCGGCTGCCAGTGCGGCGCTGTCCGTTTTCAGGCCGGGCCCGATCTGGAAAACGGTCACTTTTGCCATTGCCGCATGTGTCAGAAAGCTGTCGGTGCGCCGTTCGCTGCCCACGTGGGTGTCGCACTCGAATCATTGAAATGGACGAAAAGCGCTCCTTCCGAGTTCGAAAGTTCTGCAGGTATTTTCCGCGGCTTCTGCAAGCTCTGTGGAACCTACCTCTACTTTCGGCGAGATGGCTCAGAGCGGCAATCGATGTCCATCGCTGCTTTCGATAAGGCCTCAAATATCCCGATCACAGCCGAACTCGGCATAGAGAGTCGATGGCCGGTGCTTAACCCGCTTCCCGTAGAACAGGTCACGTCAGAGGAAGAGAATCCCGAAGGACTGGAAGCGATCCATCTGAGCAATCGGCAACACCCCGATAGCGACCAATAGAAAGCGCCGGACCCGCTCGTTTTCGGATGGAATACAACCCAGCCGTCATTGGCTGCGTTGCGGCAACGGCTAAATCGCAAGATTAGCCGTCGTTGGCGGCGCGCCCGCCGCTGAATGCATGCGCTGTCGCCGGTGCGTCTTCGTCCGGCCCGGCGAGGGAGGCGATCCGTGCGCAGGCCGTGGCACCGACGACGATTGCTCCGATCCAGGAGAAGACGAGTATCCAGGTCTCGCCAGCACCGCCGATCTCTGAGAGACCCTTGATGGCGTGATATCCGGCGATGCCTGCTGGCGCGGCGACGAGCGCACCGATGGCGAGCCTGACGGGGACGGACTTTATCGTCGCGAACGCGACTTGGCCCGCGACGAGCGTCGCGCCGCCCGCGAGAAACGCTGAGACGAACGCGGCGGCGACGCCAGCGTCGCTGTCGTAGACATGCATGCCGACGGTGACGGCGACGAAGAACGGGAGCGCGTAGACGGCGAGCGCGAACAGCACATAGACCATCAAGCCCAGGCCGAGGACACTCAAGATGGCGGATACGAACATGGGCGGTCTCCTTCGAAGAGGCGCGCCTCCACCACCGCCACGGCGCGGGTGAAGTATAGCGCAAGTGATCGCGCGCCGGAATGCTCCGGCGCGCGCATGGGCGATGCGTGGGAGGCATCGCGGGTCACGATGCACCCGTCTTGCGGGGGCGGAAGTCGTAGAGCGGCACGCCCATCGCCCGCGCCTTGTCGGCGAGATTGTCGGTGATGCCAGAGCCCGGGAAGACGATCAGCCCGATCGGCACGGTGTCCAAGAGCTGGTCGTTGCGCTTGAACGGCGCGGCCTTTCCATGGCGCCTCCAGTCGGGCTTGAAGACGATCTGCGGGCATTTGCGGTTGTCGGCCCAGCAGGCGGCGATCTTCTCGGCGCCCTTGGGCGACCCGCCATGCAGCAGCACCATGTCGGCGTGCTTGGCATGCACCCGGTCGAGCGCGGCCCAGACGGCTTTGTGGTCGGCGAAGTCGGTCCCGCCGGCGAAGGCGATCTTCGCGCCCGTCGGCAGGAGCGGTTCGAGTTCGGTCTTCCGCTTGGCGGCGAGGAAGTCGCGGCTGTCGATCAGCGAGGCGGTCAGGTTGCGCCGGTTCGTGTGCGAGCCGGAATGCGGATGCCAAGCGGTACCGAGATGCGCCTCGAAGAGGTCGGCTGCGACGTCGCGCATTCCCTCGTAGGCGTTGCGCCGTTCGATGAGCGTGATGCCCTCCGCTGTCAGCTCCTCGAGTTCGATCGAGCGGACCTCGGAGCCGTCCTGCTCGCGCTGCGAGCGCTTCTGCGCCTGCTCGTTGGTGTCGAGTTCGCGATCGACGCGCGCGGCCATACGGTGGAAGACGTTGGTGGTCGACCAGAGCAAATCTTCGAGATCGGGTTCGAGCCGCGTGTCGCTCAAGCTGGCGATCAGGGCGTCGAAGATGTCAGCGAGCGCGCCCTGCAAAGCGTCGGCCTCGGGCAGCGGGCGCGGATCGGGCTCGCCCGCGAAGGGGCGGTAGCCGTAGAGCTGGAGCTCGTCGAGGACGATGGCCGTCGATGAGCGGTGCGTGGTGCTGGCGTGTTCGGTCATGGCAGGTCGTCTCCGGTTCAAGGGACCCGCGCCTCTCGCGGGCCTTCCCGGGCGACGGGAAAGCGGGGGCCGTCCGGTCCTGCACCGCCGCGTCTTCGCGGCGGCCGGAGCGAAGCGGAGGACGGCGGAGGCGGCGCCGTTTTGTTTCGCGATGCAAAGCCGAACCTCTGGTTCGGCGGTGGAAAACGGTGACGCCGCAGCCGTTGCCGGACCGGGCGGGCTCCGCTCCGTCTCGCCCCTCTCGGAAGGCCCTGAGGCACGGCTCCGATGGCCGGAGACGTGTCCGTGACGGATGCACCGGCGCCGCCCGTGCTTCGATCAGGCGGCGGAGGATGGCAGCAGGCGCGTCACATCCTGCGGCGCGAGCTGGGATCTCAGATGCGCCCGGAGATCGTCGAGGCCGAAAGTGCGCAGTTCCGCGTTGGCGTCCTCGAGCCGGAAGACGAGCGGCGCGGTCTCGATGCCGCCCGAGCGCGCGCGGTCGTACAGCGTGTCCGCCGCTATGCGGCCCGCTTCGTCCGAGTCGGCGGCGATGTAGAGACGCTTGACGCCGCCGGGCAGCAGGAGGGCTGCGAGATGGTTGGCGGAGAGCGCCGCGATCACCGGCAGGCCCGGGAACGCCATGCGAAGCGAGAGCATCGTCTCCAGACCTTCGCCGGCGGCGACCAGATCGGTGGCCTCGCCAATGCGCACGCCGTGGCCGAGCAGATTGCCCATCGCCTTGCGGTTCGGATCGAGCGGCGCCTTGCCCGCCGTCTCGGGATCGAGCCAGGTGCGGTGCAGCCCGGTCAGGTCGCCGCCCGTGTCGGTGACCTTGGCGAGGAGCGCGGGCCAGGCCTCCGGCTCTGCATCATCAGGTTCGTCCTCGCGCCAATAGTAGCAGTGCGGATGGAAGCGCAGCGCGCCGACATTCCGGATGCCGACGATGCCGCGGTTCGCGAGGTAGCGTTCGGCAATTGTCCCCGCGATCGGTTGGGCCATCGCCCAGAGCCGCCGCGCCGCTTCCGGCGACCCGGTCGGCGCCTTGGCCACTGGTGCGCGCGGAGGCGGGTCGGCCCGCGGCAGGCTGAGGAAGCGGCGCGCCTCGTCCAGCGCCTCGCCGAGCGATGTGAGCTGAAGGTTCGCCGTGATTAGGTCGAGCAAATCGCCGTGCTCGCCGGTGGCGGCGTCGGTCCATTTGCCCGCCGCGCCGGGCCCGGATGTGGGCCCTGTGAGCCGGACATAGAGGCTGCGGCCCTGCGTGTTCTCGGCGTCGCCGACGATCCAGTAGCGGCCCTGCCGGCGGCCGTTCGACAGGTAGTGACGGCAGACCGCCTCGGCCTCGCTGGCGAGACGGCGCGCGATATCCGATGCAGCGCTCTCCATGGGAATCTCCTTGCCTGCGGGCAGAAAAAAGGGGCCCGCCGCGTCCGGCGGGCCCCGAGGTGCGAGGCGGTTGGGGGAAGTCCGCCCCGTGGGGTTGGTCGCCTCAGGCGAAGGCGGCGTGGGCGACCTCCTCATCTTCGGCGGAAGTCTCGGAATCGCCCATGGCCGTTTCGCCGTCGTTGTCCGCCGATGGCGCTTCGACCTCCGGCGCACCGTCATCGGCGTCGTCGACGATCTCGAACTCCGGCGCTTCGTCGGCAGCGAGCGGCGGCGTGCGCAGCACCTCCGGTAGCCAGCCCGTGCCCGCGAGCAGTTCCTCGGCCGCCGCGACCATCTCGGGCTTCTTGATGCCCGCGATGCGGTCCGCAGCCGTCTCGCCCTTCGACTCGCGCACCGCTTCGAGGATGCGCGCCTTGGTGACGCGGCCGAGATAACTGTCCGCCGTCGGCGTCCAGCCCGCCCTGGCCATGTCGAGCCCGACCGTCGCCGCCAGAACGCCCGCATGGGCGAGCGCGCGGGGACGGCGGTTGTAGGGCTCGTGCACCGCGTTCACGGTCATGGCGACGCAATGGGCGAAGAGCGCGTCGCGGCTGTCGCCGTCGAACCCGGTCAGCGCCTCCCAGAGGTCTTCGGCCCGCTTCGGCAGCGCCGCCGCCCAGCTCTCGATGCGCCGGTCGATCGCCTCGGCATAGGCCGTCTCGCCGAGCCCCGGCGCCTGCGCGCCGAAACCCGCCGAACGCGGTTCGATCTCGACGCAGCTCTCCTGGCCGTAATGGTAGAAGAGCCGAAGCGCCATGGCGTGCAGCGCGGCGAGGAAGGCGGTCTGCGGGTCGTCCGCCAGCGCGTTGCGCAGGGCGAGCGTGCGATGCGCGGTCAGTTCGCAGATCAGCCGGTCGGAGAGCGGCTTGAGGCCGTCCTCCTCCTCATCTTCCGGATCGGGCGCGTCGGAGACCGCATCGCCTGCCTCGCCATCGACCTCGCCGCTGTCGGACCCGATGGCATCGGCGTCCGGCGCCGCGTCGGGCTCTGCGACCGGCTCGTCCTCGGGGCGGACATAGCCGCGCTCGACGCGCAGCCGCCCCGCGCCGTCGATGCTGACGAAAGCCCCGGCGATCGCCAGCTCCTCCGGCTCCAACCGGACCGGGCGGGTCTGGAGCGCCTCCGTCGCCGCCTCGATCTCGCCGAGCCGACGGTCGACCTCGTCGGGCAGTTCGTCCGCCTCGGCGTGCGCCTCTTCGAGCGCGTCGTACTCGGCCTTCAGCGCGGCGTAGCTCGCGTCCTCCTCGTCGCTCATCGGCTCGGGCTCGCCGACGATCCGCCGCATCCCATAGGTGTGGCCGTAGGGAAAGTCAGTGCCGACCTCGACCCACTTCCAGCCCTCGGCGCGGATCACCTCGGCCTCCCGCTCGAGCTTCTCGGCGACCAGGCCTGTCAGCAGCCCCGCATCTTGCAGCCAGCCGCCATCGTCGGACTGGAACAGGTCGCGCAGGATGACGCCGCCCGCCGCCTCGTAGGCGTCGAGCCCGATGAATTGCGCCCGCCGATCCGAGGCGCGCACGGCGCCCTCGGTCAGCATGCGGCGGATCTCGTAGGGTTGCTTCGAGTAGTGGCGCTTGAGCGCCTCCCAGACCTGTTCCTGACGCTCGTGGTCGGGGCTGACCGTGAAGGCCATCAGCTGGTCGAGCGTCATCTGCTCCTCCGCATAGGCGTCGAGCAGCGATGGGGCGACGGCGGCGAGCTTCAGCCGCTGCTTCACGACGTTCGGGGAGACGAAGAAGGCCGCGGCGATCTCCTCCTCGCTGCGGCCCTTGTCGCGCATCGCCTGGAAGGCGCGGAACTGGTCGAGCGGATGCAGCGGCGCACGCTGGACGTTCTCGGCAAGGCTGTCCTCCTCGGCGAGTCCATCGGTGCGCACGATGCAGGGCACGGGCGCGGTGCGCGCTAGCCGCTTCTGCTTCACGAGCAGTTCGAGCGCCCGGTAGCGGCGTCCGCCCGCCGGGATCTCGAACATGTCGGTCTCGGCGCCGGTCTCGTCTAGCACGGGCCGGACGGTGATCGAGGACAGGAGCGTGCGGCGGGCGATGTCCTCGGCCAGTTCCTCGATCGAGACGCCGGCCTTGATGCGCCGGACGTTCGCCTGGCTGAGCACGAGCTTGTTGAAGGGGATGTCGCGCGAGGCGCTGAGGGTGATCTTCTGTGACTTCGTCATCGGACTTCTCCGCGACGGGCGGTCGGGAGCCTCTCTCTCGACCTCCAAACCCGTCACGAAGCCCACGGCCCACCTCTCCCTCTAGGAGCGATGGGCCGCGGACGGAGGTTCGGGGCGAAGCGCAACGCTTATGCGGCGCGCTCCAGGAGCGTTTTCGCGCGGGTCTCCATGGCGAGGCGCGCATCCTGCTGTGGCTTGCTCCGCGCGACGGCCGTGATGCCCTGCACGAAGTCGAAGACGCTCTCGGGCGGTCGACCTTCCTCAGCGAGAACGGTCTCGACGATCTTGCTCGTTTCCGCCTTCGAGAAGCCGCGCTTCTTCAGGAAATCGGCGCGGCCCTCGTCGCTGCGTGCGACGATCTTCTCGCGCGCCGCGCGGATGCCCTCGATGAACGGTGCTGGCGAAGAGTTGGCGAAGCGGGTCAGCGCCGGGGCGGCTTCATGCGCAAAGCGGTTCGCCGCGTATTTGGAATGCCGGATCGAGATCTCCTGGAAGTCCTCGACGCCCCAGAGATTGCGGTTCTGGCAGACGGCGCGGAGATAGAAGCTCGCAATGCCGAGCGTCTTGGCGCCGACCTCGGAGTTCCAGCAGTAGAACCCCCGGAAATAGAGGTCGGGCGAGCCGTCCGGCAGCCGTCCCGCCTCGATGGGGTTCATGTCGTCGACCAGGAAGAGGAAGACGTCCCGGTCGGAGGCGTAGAGCGTGGTGGTGTCCTTGGTGACGTCGACCATCGGGTTGTAGATGCCAGTCGACCAGTCGAGCACGCCCGGCACCTTCCAGCGCGTGTCGCCCGTGCCGTTCCCTGCGATGCGCCGGACGGCCGAGACGAGCTCATGGTCGTAGATTCGGCCATAGTCCGGGCCTGTGACGGCGCGCAGCTCGGTCCGGCCGTCCTCGGTCTCCAGCGTCTTGACCTGTTCGGCGCGGTGGTTGGTGAGGCCGTATTGCAGGTTGATGCCGACGAGGGGCGCAGGGAGCTGGCGCAGATAGGCCGCCGGAGCGCCCACGAGACTGGCGAGTTGGCCGAAGCTCCAATGGGTCGGCGCGACCGGAGCCTCGGTCTCGGGCAGGACCAGCGCCAGCCGTTCGGGGTCGTCCCGGTGCGCCTCGACGCGGATCGCCGCGCTCTCGACAGTGCGCGTCCGGCTGCGCTCGGCCCGGCCCTTCACCGAGGCGAAGAGGTTGTCGAGCGACAGAAAGCGCTCGTCGTCCGGGCGGGAAAACCATTCCGAGGACACGCGGCCCACCCGCTCGCCGCGCGACGCGTCCACCTTGTAGCCGCCGCTCTCGGGGCGGCCGGTCATGATCTCGACTGTAGTCATGGCTCATCTCCATGACGGGCGGCCCGAGAGCCTCTCTCTCGACCTCCAAACCCGTCACGGCGAAAGCCGCCGGACTTTCACTCTCGTGTGGTGACCGGAGAAAAGGGACTTCGTCCAACCCCTTGCAGCTCATGCAACTGGATAACCGCAAAAAAGGGATACACATTCGTGTATCCCTTGGCTACACTAGGGCCATGAAAACCAAGGATGTCGGATTGCGGATTCGGGTTGAGCGCGATCTCCGGGACGAGTTCCTGGAGGCGTGCCGTCTACAGGACCGGCCCGCCGCTCAGGTGCTCCGAGAGTTCATGCGGAGGTATATCGCGGAGCACAAGGCTGACACGCAGCCGAGCCTGTTCCCGCCCGAAGCCATAACGAGGGGCCGCTGAGGTAGCAATGGTAAAGTCGACCAAGGACGAAGCGCCGATCGAGCGTGTGGCATCGCAAAGCCCTGACCTGCGGCAGGAGTTGCTTGCAGGTCTTCGCGTGCTTGCGCCCGAGGCGTTTGCCGAGGGCAAACTTGACCTGGAACGGCTGCGCTCGCTTACGGGCGGCGACGCCGAGGACAAGCCGGAAAGGTTCTCATTCACATGGTCGGGAAGGCGCGCGGCTGTTGCCATGCTTCAGGCGCCGACCCGGGCGACTTTGTGTCCTGAAACTGCCATCAGCCTGAACTTCGAAGCAGCGCAACACGTCTTCGTCGAAGGCGAAAACCTTGAATCCCTGAAAGCAATTTATCGCGCCTATTACGGCCGCGCGAAAATGATTTACCTCGACCCGCCATACAATACCGGGAACGACTTCATCTACCCGGACAATTTTGTGGACCCGCTCGACCACTATCTCCGCATCACGGGGCAGAAGAACGGGAATGGGGATTATGTTTCGTCAGTGACCGAGACGGGCGGCCGTATTCATTCCGCTTGGCTATCCATGATGTATCCACGCCTTGTCATGGCGCGCCAGCTTCTGAGCGAGGAGGGGGTCATCTGCATCAGCATCTCCGACCACGAGGTCGCCGCGCTGAAGCTCCTTCTCAACGAGATTTTCGGTGAAGAGAACTTCATCGCCCAGTTTATCTGGAAGAGCCGGAAATTTCCTGACTCGCGCTCGACGACGCAGGTATCAGTGGATCACGAGTATCTGCTTGCTTACCGTCGTAGTGCTGAAGGTCAGTTTAGAGGCGACGAGCGGGATGAGACCAAGTTCCAGAACCCCGACGATGATCCGCGGGGAGACTGGATGAGCCGCAGCATGCTTGGCCTTGCTACCGCCGAGCAGCGTCCGAACCTGCACTTCCCCATTACCGACCCATCAACCGGGATTACCTACCCGCCCGCGCCTAACCGAGGCTGGCGCTACTCTAAAAAGCGCATGGAGAAGATGATTGAAGAGGGCCGCGTGCTCTTCCCCGCCAGCCCCGAGGGCCGCCCTCGCGAAAAAAAGTTCAAGAAAGAACTCCAAAACCAGTTTATGGCCTTTCCGTCCATTATCGATGACGTTCACACGTCGGACGGGACGGAGGAAGTCCGGAAGATATTCGGTTTTCAGGCATTTGACTTTCCGAAGCCGACTGAACTGATTCGCCGCTTCGTCGAGCAGCTCTCGTCAGACGACGACCTTATCATCGACTTTTTCGCCGGTTCGTGCTCCACCGCGCAGGCCGTGATGGAGCAGAACCGACGCGACGGCGGGCACCGCCGTTATCTATGTGTGCAGCTTCCGGAACCGATTGACCCCGACTCTGAGGCGGGCAGAAAGGGGTTCAGGACGATTTCGCAGCTCGGCCTCCACCGCATTCAGGCGGTAGCAAAGGTGCTCGGGGGCGAAAACGAGTCCCTCCTCGCTGACAGCAATGGCGATGCAGCCAATCTGAGCGTCCGCGCCTTCAAGCTCGCAGAGCCTAGCATGCGTCGTTGGAAGGGCGTCGAGGCGAAGGATGCGGATGCGTATGCCGAGCAGCTCGACGCTTTCGCTGACACACTGGCGGATGGCTGGAAGACGGAGAACGTGATCTGGGAAGTGGCGCTTCGGGAAGGATACGCCCTTACCTCCGAGATCGAAAAGCGCGAGGAAGGCGGGCCAACATTCTGGCGCGTGACCGATCCCGAGCGCGAGCAGACGTTCCACATCTGCCTCGACGACAAGCTGACGATGGAAGCCGTCGGCAAGCTCGGCCTCACGCGGGAGAGCCTCTTCATCTGCCGGGACAAGGCGCTGGACGACTCGCTCGCCGCCAATCTCGCCC
Organism: Roseitalea sp. MMSF_3546; assembly: GCF_030732865.1. Classification (GTDB taxonomy): domain Bacteria; phylum Pseudomonadota; class Alphaproteobacteria; order Rhizobiales; family Rhizobiaceae; genus Roseitalea. Next base: position 101,311 of record NZ_JASHKB010000010.1, on the reverse strand, counting down.
TCCAGTGCAGGCTGAAGGTGTTGTAAATGGCGATGGAATTCCGCTTCGAGGCAACCCAGGAACACCAGCTCGCGGCCATCGAGGCCGCGTGCGCTCTCCTTGAAGGCCAGCCGCACGTGAGGAGCGAGCTTGTCGTGCCGGACGGCGCCTCCTTCTCTGCGATCGCCAATCGCCTTGACGTTTCGAGCGATGACCTGCTGAAGAATCTCCAGTCGATGCAGGGCGAGGCGGGCTTCCAGCAGGACTCCGAGTTGAAGGCCATTGCCGGTGAGATCGATACTGCCACGGGCTCAAGAGAAGTTCGGTTCCCGAATTTCTCGGTCGAGATGGAGACCGGGACGGGCAAAACGTATGTCTACCTCCGTACGGCGATGGAGTTCTACAAGCGCTTTGGCCTGCGGAAGTTTATTGTCGTCGTGCCTTCCGTCGCGGTCCGCGAAGGCGTTCTCAAGACCCTAAAGGTCACCGAGAACCACCTGAAGGCGCTCTACGACAATCCGCCTTACCGCTACTACGTCTACGAATCGGCCAACCTCAGCCAGGTTCGGCAGTTTGCGCTTTCGGACGGCCTTGAGGTGATGGTGATGACGATCGACGCCTTCGCGCGCGCGGAGAACGTCATTCGCCAGACTACCGACCGGCTACAGGGCGAGCGCCCCCTGCACCTTGTGCAGGCGACCCGGCCCGTGTTGATCCTCGATGAGCCGCAGAACATGGAGAGCGAGAACCGCATCGCGGCGCTCGCCAGTCTGAATCCGCTATTTGCGCTGCGCTACAGCGCGACGCACCGCAACCCCTATAACCTGATCTACCGCCTCACGCCGTTCGAGGCGTACAGGCAGGGGCTGGTGAAGCGCATCGAAGTCGCGTCGGTGATCGAGGAGAACAACCAGAACCTTCCCTTTCTGCGCCTTGACGAGATCAAGATTCAGGCAAAACGGCCGGTCGCCCGTCTTGCTGTGCACAAGCTCATGGCGAGCGGCGCCATTTCCGAAACGGTCCTCACCATCAAGGGCGAGGACGACCTTGAAAAGAAGGCCAGCCGGACCGAGTACCAGGGTTTCGTCGTCGAAGAAATTAACTACGGCGGCAAATTCGTTCGTTTCGCCAATAATGTCGAGCTGCGCGTCGGGCAGGCGACCGGGGTCGAGAAGGAAGCCATTTTTGAAGCGCAGATGCGCTACACGCTTGAAGAGCACATGCGCAAGCAGGCTCGGTTCCGGGATGACGGAATCAAGGTGCTTTCTCTCTTCTTCATTGACAAGGTGGACAACTACGCTGCCGAAGACGGCGTGATCCGGCAGCTCTTCGACCGGATATTCGAGGAGGTCAAAGCCGGTCACCCCGAGTGGAAGGAGCGCAAGCCCGAGGAGGTGCGCTCGGCTTATTTCGCGAGCAAGACGAAGAAGGGGGGCGCGACCGAGTATCTGGACACGACCGGCAAGAGCAAGGCGGACGAGGAAGCCTTCAACCTCATCATGCGCGAGAAAGAGAAGTTGCTCTCCTTCGACGAGCCGGTATCCTTCATCTTCTCGCACTCGGCGCTGCGCGAAGGCTGGGACAATCCCAACGTCTTCCAGATTTGCACGATGCGCGAGGTCGGGTCCGAAACCGAGCGGCGGCAGCAGGTCGGCCGCGGCGTGCGGCTTCCCGTCAACCAGGACGGCGCGCGCATCCGGGACGAGCGGATCAACGTGCTCACCGTGGTCGCGAGCGAGACCTACGAACGCTTCGTCTCCGAACTTCAATCCGAGATCGAGGCCGAATACGGCAGGGAGGGCGCGCCGCCCAAGCCCGCGAATGCGCGCAAGAAGACGAAGCTTACCTTGCGCAAGGCGCACATGCTGAAGCCCGAGTTCAAGCAGCTCTGGGAGAAGATCAAGCACAAGACCCGCTATGCCGTGACGATCGATCCCGGAAAGTTGATCGAAGGCGTTCTGCCGGACCTAGACGCCGCCGAAATCCGCAAGCCCCGCATCGCGATCTCAAAGGCTGAAGTGATCGCGAGCGACAAAGACACGTTCGAGGCGCTCACGCAAAGCGGCGCGCGTACCGCCATCGACCTCGCCGGGCGCTATCCGCTGCCCAACCTGATCGAGATCATGGAAAACCTGATGGAGAACACTTCTCCGCCGATGCGCGTGAGCCGCAGGACTCTGCTGGAAATTTACCGCCGCTCGAAGAGCCGCGACGCCGCGCTGGAAAATCCGCATGAATTTGCGACGGTGGCCGTTGGCTTCATCAAGGCGCGGCTCGCCGATCAGCTTGTGGACGGCATTCGCTATGAGAAGATCGACGAGTGGTACGAGATGACGCAGTTCGAGGCCGAGATCGAAACCTGGGCGGACTACATCGTCCCCAGCACGGCGAGCCACGGCGCGGGCGGCACGCATATCTATGACGGCGTGCCGTTTGACTCCGAGACCATTGAAAAGCCCTTCATCGAGGCGCTCGAAAAGCGCAAGGACGTAAAGCTCTACATCAAGCTTCCGTCGTGGTTCAGGGTGGCAACGCCGGTCGGCGACTACAATCCCGACTGGGCGATCGTCATGGAAGACCCCGACGGCGGCGACGACCTGCTCTATCTCGTGCGCGAGACCAAGGGCTCGCTCAATCCCGACGATCTGAGGCCGGATGAGCGACGAAAGATCGCGTGCGGCCGACGGCATTTTGCGGAAGCGCTGGACGTGAATTATCGCGTGGTCACCAACGCGAGCCAACTACCGAGCGGCGGGGTGTAGGCATGGCTGCTGCCCCCGGCAAGGCGCTGGAGACAGAGGATCTGAGCCTATCGCTCGACGCTTTCGTCCGCTCCATCGGCGTCAGGCGGGCGGCACCGCATGCGCTCTTTCTGGGGGCGGGCGCATCGGTTAGTTCCGGCATCCCCTCCGCACAGGCCTGCATCTGGGAGTGGAAGCGCGACCTCTTCCTCACCAACAATCCCGGCCTTGAAGAGCAGTTCGCGGAGCTCTCGCTGCCCAGCGTGCGGCGCCGCATCCAGCAATGGCTGGACGCGCAGGGCACCTATCCGCAGGAAGGCGCGGACGACGAGTACGGCTTCTATATCCGCGCCTGCTTTCCCATCGCCGACGACCGCCGCGCGTTCTTTCAGGAGAAGGTGCGCGGCGCGCAGCCGCATATCGGCTACCGGCTTTTATGCCATCTCGCCAGGGCCGACCTGATGCGCTCCGTCTGGTCCACCAATTTCGACGGGCTGCCCGCGCGCGCCGCCGCGAATTTCAGTCTCACGCCGTTCGAGGTCGGGATCGACACGCAGGGCCGCGTTGCCCGTCCGGCGAACACCGGCGAGTTGCTGTGCGTCTCGCTGCATGGCGACTATCGCTACGATGACCTCAAGAATACGCCCGATGAGCTACAGCGCCAGGAAGAGGCCCTGCGCAGCGCGCTGATCGACGAGCTGCGCCAGCGGACGCTGATCGTCTGCGGCTACAGCGGGCGCGACCACTCCATCATGGAGGCGCTTCAGGCCGCCTTCGCAGAGCAGGGCACAGGCGCGCTTTACTGGTGCGGCTACGGCGACGGCGAGGTTCCCGAGCCGGTTGCCCGCCTGATCGCTCACGCGAGAGCGCATGGCAGGCAGGCCTTCTATGTTTCCGCGCTCGGCTTCGATGATTTGATGACCCGGCTTACTCTGCATTGCCTGGAGGGCGAGCGGCGCGAGGCCGCGCGCAAGGACATTGCCGAACTTGCCCCCGACGATCTTCTCGCGCGAGCGCCGTTTCAGGTGGCGGAGCACCGCGCGAACACCCTCATCAAAAGCAACGCCTTCGAGATCGACTGCCCGTCCGAGGTGCTTTCCTTCGACCTCAAGGCCTGGCCGCGCGAGAAGGTCTGGTCATGGGTGCGGGAGCAGACCGGAGCGCGCCCGGTCGTCGCCGTGCCCTTCAAGGGGAAGATCCTCGCGCTTGGCACCGTGGACGATATCAAGGATTGCTTCGGCGAGAACATCAAGGGGCCGGTCGAGAGAACGCCGGTCAGTCCCGACGAGCTGCGCTACGAGGACGGCGCGATAGTCAGCCTTATGCGGGAAGCCCTCGTGCGCTCAATGGCGCAGGCCGCCGGGGTCGAAACGGACGGCCAGTCCGAGCTTTGGCTGAAAACGCCGCTCAAGAAGGTACGGCAGGACAATGTGCACTGCCATGCGCATGAATCCGTCATCGTGTTCCTGCGCCGCGTCGGCGGCACGCAGTACGTCGTTCTCAAGCCGTCGATCAAGGTGCTGGACCAGAACGGGGCGGAGGTGCCCTATGAAGTCGCCGGGCCGGTGAAGCTCGGCATCCTCGGCTACCAGCATAACAAGCCGTTCAACACCGCCATGAACAAATGGCGCGGCCTACTATTCCCGAAGGACAAGCCGTCCTCTTTCGAGTTCCCGACCGGCACGGGATCGAGCTTCAAGTTCCGTGTCCGGCGCTCCCCGGTCTTCGCGCAGATCGGCCTGCCGCACGGCGGCCGGGCCGCCAATATCACGCAGAACCTTCGTCCCCTCATCAAGTACAAGGGGCTTGAGCTGGCGGAGCCCACACTCCTGTTCTGCGACAAGCGCGGGACGGGCACGAACACCGACACGCATCCGGTGCGCGGGCTTGCGGCGAGCCGCCCTTTCGATTACCCGCTCACGCTAAGCGGGCTCGCGCCGTCGCTGCGCATCGGCGTCATCTGCCCGCGCTCCGAAACGCCGCTCGTGCGCGGCTATCTTCAGAAGGCCAATCAGGGGCACCGTCCGGCCGATTCCGAGCGCGATTACCTCGTCGATTATCCGGGGTTCCAGCAGGCCTACGGCCTGCCCATCGAAATCCCCGAGCCCGCCGCACCGGGCTGGGCTTACTGCGCCGAGCCGGTAGGCACCGGCGCGCGCACCGGTGCGCTGTCGGTCGCGCAGCAGATTACCGGCGCAGTTGAAGCGTTGCGCTCCTCCTATGCGCCGCATGTCGTGCTCATTTTCTTCCCGCGCCGCTGGGATCATCTGCGTGGCTACCGGGACGAGCACGAGCGGTTCGACGTGCATGATTTCGTGAAGGCCTATGCCGTCCAGCGCGGCGTCGCGACGCAGTTCCTGACCGAGGACACGCTCTCTGATACCCAGCAGTGCCGGGTGTGGTGGTGGCTCTCGCTCGCCCTCTACGTCAAGGGCATGCGCACGCCGTGGGTGCTTGGCGGCCTTGACGAAGACGCAGCGTATGTCGGGCTCGGCTTCAGCATCGACCGCAACGCCGCGAGGGGCAATCACGTCGTGCTGGGGTGCAGCCACATCTACAGCGCGCGCGGCGAGGGCCTGCAATACCGGCTGAGCAAGGTCGAGAACCCGATCATGCGGGGCAAGAACCCCTTTATGTCGCGGGACGATGCGCGCCGCACCGGAGAGACGATCCGGCAGCTCTTCTTCGATGCGCGCATGAAGCTCCCCCGGCGCGTCGTGCTGCACAAGCGCACACCGTTCCTGAAAGACGAGCGCGAAGGGCTGCTCGACGGGCTCGGCGGCGTCGCCGCCATCGACATGCTGGAGATCGTCGAAGATCACGCCCAGCGGTACGTCGCGTCGATGCCGCGCCGTGACGGCACCATCGATGACGACAATTACCCGGTGCGGCGGGGCACCGTCATGAAGCTCGACGACTTCACCGCCCTGCTGTGGGTCCACGGCGCGACCGCCGCCGTCAATCCGAGTCTCAAGTATTTTCAGGGCAAGAGGCGAATTCCCGCGCCGCTCGCGTTGCGCCGCCATGCGGGAGCAACGCCGCTCGACCAGTTAGCGGCGGAGATACTCGGGCTTTCAAAGATGAACTGGAACACGTTCGACCTCTACACCAAGTTCCCGGCGACCCTCCAGTCCTCCGGTGAAATCGCCCGCATCGGTTCGCTGCTCCAGCGGTTCGGCGCATCCTCTTACGATTACCGCCTCTTTATCTGACGGCGCGGGGCAGGGAATGCAGGGACGTTTCTCAGATCGCCACGGATATCGCGCAACGGAGCATGAGATCGCCGTCCGCGAGGATGCGCCGGAAGGGCTGCGTTTCGCCATCCCGCTGATCGCGCAGGATGCGGGGATGAGTCCCGGCGCGATGCGCAGGGTAATCTGCGCGGTCCTTCTGGTCCGGCCCGACCCCTCGAACTGGTCCGAATACCCGAACATCTGGGATGAGGTGAACGGGCTCATCGGGGACTGCCCGTGGTTCAAGGTTTACGACATCGCCGAGGCGATCCAAGCCGCGTTCGCGGCGCAGTCTTCGGATGGAGCCGACATCTTTCAAGACCGGCTAAACGGGTATTTCCGGGAGAACGGCATCGGGTGGCAGATGACCGATGGCCGGATCGTCTATCGGGGTTCCGAAGTCTTCGCTGAGACGACGCGTGAGGCGGCAGCCGTTCTGACGCAGACCGGGCGCAGCGCGGCAGCGAATGAAATCCACGAGGCGCTTTCCGACATTTCTCGGCGGCCCTCGCCCGACGTGACCGGCGCGATCCAGCATTCCATAGCCGCGCTCGAATGCACGGCGCGCGATGTGACCAGCGAGCCCAACCTTACCCTGGGGCGTATTGTGCCGCGCCTTGCGCTTGTACCGCCGCTGGATACGGCGGTCGAAAAGCTTTGGGGCTATGCCTCGGAGCGGGCGCGGCATATCCGCGAGGGGCAGGCGATATCCTCGGAAGAGGCGGAGCTTGTCGTCAGTGTGGCCTGTGCTGTGTGCACCTTTCTGGCACAGCGGAGGCGGTGATGACAGCACCCAATCCCGCAAGGCAGAGGGCCGCCTTTACCACGCTCGACCGGCTCTTTGCCGATGCCGCGAATGTCTGGATCATTCATTATTCCTGCGAGAGCTTCTACGACCGGGTGGAAGGTCGTTCTCCCCGGATCACATCGGTAGCCCTGCGAAAGCTGGATTCGGCGCAGACAATCTCATTCTCGATTCATCAGGTGGCCGAGCGGCGGCGCATTCCGTTTGACCAAATAGAGCAGCACTATGATGATCTTGAGAAAGAGATGCTCGCGGCTTTCTTTGGTCATCTCGGCAGCCACCGGGGCATGAAATACCTGCACTGGAACATGAGGGACGTGAATTACGGCTTTCAGGCCATAGAGCACCGGTTCCGCGTGCTTGGCGAAGAGCCCGCCTATCTCGTGGAGGATGATAAGAAGTTCGACCTGTCCCGGATGCTGATCGACATCTATGGCGTCGGTTACATCGACCATCCAAGGATGGAGAAGCTGCTCGCCAAGAATCACATCGCTCCGCGCGACTTCCTGAACGGCGCAGGGGAGGCCAAGGCGTTTGAAGAGCGCAACTTCGCCGCGCTTCACCAATCGACGCTGCGCAAGGTGGATGTAATCGCCAATATCGCTGGCCGCGCGCACGATCGCAATCTGAAGACGAACACGACCTGGTGGGAAATGCACGGCGGCAGGGTGCGGACGGCGCTGGTCTGGATGGCGGAGAACCGAACCTTTCAATTAGGCGCGGGCCTCGCCAGCATTGCCGGGGTCGCGCTTGCGCTGTGGGCCCTTTGGTAACGAGCGCGGCTGTCTGAGGTAAGGACACCGCCGTCGAGGGCCGGTCTTTGCCGCCCGTGGCACTGCTCCGAGTTCGTCGTCGTTCAATATTTCTGGCTCGTGCGGCAAGCTCGGCCCATGTCCTCGTCCGCACCCACCCAGCGCCGAGTTCACGGGTCCGATCGATCGGCAAAGTTAGATCTGCTCGACTACTGCCGCCTGCCGGAGCCGAAGCCGCGCGGCCGTCCCCTCGCGGACGATCTGTCCGATTGGCGGGTGACCGATGACTGGCCTGAGGACGTGCCGGTGACGCCCGAGGAGGTGGACGTCTTCGAGGCCTGGTTCGGCGACATCCTCGAGGAGCTGTTCGGGCCGGAGGGGCCGGATCGCGCTTGACTTTGTTATCACCTAAAGATAACCTCTCATGACAAGAAAGACGCGCGATCCGGGCCTCGACGCCTTGCTCGATCTCGACGGCCAGGTGCTGGTCGTCGACCCGCAGGGCGGGCAGTGGGTCAAGTTCGTCGTCCGCCGTGTTCCGGTCAGCCCGGAGAAGCCCCGCGGGCTCGACTATGCGCTGACCCTGCACGGCCCCGACGGCGGACGGCTCGCCGGCTTCGACAACGCCCACCCCGTGGGCAGACGCAAGCGCAGCGAGCCGCAGGATCACCGGCACCGGCTCCGGACCGTGCGTCCCTACGACTACCAGGATGCGGCGACGCTGCTCGCCGACTTCTGGACGCTGGTGGACGCAGTGCTGAAGGAGCGCGGAGTGATCCCATGACGACGCTGAAGGTCGGCATCGCAGATTACGAGACGATGAAGGCGCGGACGATGCGGATCGCCCGCGGCGAGGAGCGTCAAGGGCCGGACGACCCCAAGGTCTGGTTCACCTCGACCGAGTCCTTCGCCCAGGTCCTGTCGGCCGGGAATCGCGAGCTCCTGCGCACCATCGCCGAGCGCGCGCCGGGTTCGCTCGACGAGCTGGCGCAGATGACCGGGCGGGCCAAGTCGAACCTGTCGCGCACGCTGAAGAAAATGGCCGACTACGGCCTGATCGAGATGCAGCCCGGCGAGGGCCGGCGCCTGAAGCCGAAAGTCGTCTACGACCGGGTCTCGCTCGACCTGCCGCTGATCGACGGGACGGAGCGCAAGGCCGCAGGGGGCCGCTCGTGACCGCGCCGCAACCCGCCGTGAAGCTTCGCGCGGCGTTGTATTTGCGCGTCTCGACGGCCCGGCAGGCGGAGCACGACGTCTCGATCCCCGACCAGCGCCGGCAGGGCGAAGCCTATTGCGCGACGCGCGGATACGACCTCGTCGAGACGTATATCGAGCCAGGAGCCTCGGCGACCAATGACCGGCGGCCGGAATTCCAGCGCATGATGGAGGCCGGCACGGCAAAGCCCGCCGCCTTCGATGTCGTGGTGGTCCACTCCTTCAGCCGCTTCTTCCGCGACCATTTCGAGCTGGAGTTCTACGTCCGCAAGCTCGCCAAGAACGGCGTCCGGCTCGTTTCGATGACGCAGGAGCTGGGCGACGACCCGATGCACGTCATGATGCGCCAGATCATGGCGCTGTTCGACGAGTACCAGTCCAAGGAGAACGCCAAGCACACGCTCCGGGCGCTGAAGGAAAACGCCCGCCAGGGCTTCTGGAACGGCTCGCTGCCGCCGGTGGGCTACCGCGTCGTCGACGCCGAGAAGCGCGGGGCGAAGATCAAGAAGGTGCTGGAGATCGATCCCCTGCATGCCGACACGGTCCGGCTGATGTTCAGGCTGGCGCTGGAAGGCGACGGCACGAGCGGGCGTATGGGCGTCAAGGCGATCGCCACCTATCTCAACGCCCGCAAGCTCTACACCCGCACCGGCGGACGCTGGGGCGTCGGCACGGTGCACCGAATCCTGACGCGCCGCACCTATATCGGCGAGCATCAATGGGGCAGGAACTACAAGGACGGCACGCCCAAGGCCCAGGCGGAGACGGTCACCGTACCCGTGCCGCCGCTGATCGACCGCGAGACCTTCGACGCGGTCCAGGAACTACTCAAGTCGCGCAGCCCGATGGTCGTGCCGGGCCGGACCGTCAGCGGCCCGACGCTGCTCACCGGCATCTGCTTCTGCGCCGACTGCGGCGGCGCGATGACGCTGCGCACGTCGGGCAAGGCCAAGCACTATCGCTACTACACCTGCTCGACCGCCGCGCGGCAGGGCAAGACCGGCTGCAAGGGTCGCACGGTCCAGATGGACCGGCTAGACCATCTGGTGGCCGAGCATCTGGAGAAGCGGCTCCTTCAGCCCGAACGGCTACGCGACCTGCTCGCCATCCATCTCGACCGCCGTGAGGAGCGAGACGAACGCCGGCGCGCGCATGCCGCGGAACTGGTCAACCGCGCTGCCGCCGCAGAGGCGCGGCTGAAGCGCCTTTACGACGCCATCGAGAGCGGCGTCGCCGATCTGGACGATCCGTCGCTCAGGACGCGGATCGAGGAACTGAAGGCGACGCGCGATCAGGCGCGCATCGACGCTGAACGCGCGCGTGCTGCGATCGAGAGCGCGGGTCAGGCGGTCACGCCCGACCAGATCGCCCGTTTCGCGGCCGTTGCCCGCCGCCGGATGCGTGGAAAGGACGGCGGATTTCGGCGGGATCATCTGCGGGCTCTGGCCCAGCGGGTCGAGGTCGCCGAGCGCGAGGTTCGGATCATGGGCTCGCGAAACGAGCTTCTGAGGGTCGTGGCTTCAGCGAATGGCGTAGGAACGGCGGCGAACGACGTTCGCACTTATGTTCCAGAGTGGCGGAGAGGAAGGGATTCGAACCCTCGATACCCTTTTGGGGTATACTCCCTTAGCAGGGGAGCGCCTTCGACCACTCGGCCACCTCTCCGCGTCCGTCTTTTCCAGGATCTGAGGCGATTTGGCAACCGTCATCCTAGCAGTCCGGGGCCGGCATTTGCAAAACCTCGCGCGAACATGGCGCATGGCAAGCCGCGAGCCCCGCCAGGCCGGCCAAGCACCGGACCATCTCGCCGCGCCGGCGTCCATGCCACGCACGCCCAGGTCGAGGCGACGGCCATGGCCGACCGCATGCTCGCCTTGCTGGCTCCGCCATCGGGCACGCGGCCGCGCCCTCCCTGAACCGGCCCCCTTTTCGACCAGACAGTCAGGCATGAACATGGAGGCTTAGTTTTATGCCTGAGCACGTGCTTATGTCCGAGATCGAAATCATCACCGATGGTGGCCGGCGACGCCGCTGGTCGCCTGCCGTGAAGCTCCGGATCGTCGAGGAAACGCTGGACGGCCGACAGAGCATTTCCGTGGTCGCGCGCCGGGGGCTCGCCGAGGCTTGTCGGCGCCGCCCGCTCAGCGCGCTCGACGCCAGCGCCCGCCCGCTCAGCGCGCTTCGGGATTGCGCCGGTTCCGCTCGTGGCGGCGCTCGAGCGGTTGCACCTTGCCTTCGGTGTCGAGGCAGCGCCGGATCTCGTCGAAATCGAGCACTTCCCTGAGCTGCAGTTCCTGCACCAGATACTCCACCGCCTTGCGATGGGTGGTCAGGATGTGCCTGGCCTGGTCTTCGGCGCTCTTGAGCAGCTCCATCACCGCATGATCCACCTTCGCCGCGGTCGCATCGGCATGTTCGCGCGGCTGGGCCATCGATTGGCCCAGGAACGGATGATCCTCGTGCTGGCGCAGATCGACGGGCCCGAGCTCATCGTTCATGCCCCAGCGCGAGATCATCGAGCGGGCCAGTTCGGTCGCCCGCTTGATGTCGTCGTCGGCGCCCGAACTGACCGAGCCGAGCAGAAGATCCTCGGCGGCGCGCCCGGCCAGAAGCACGACCAGCTGGCCGCGCAGGAAGTCCTCGGGCAGGGTGTGCCGTTCTTCCCGTGACAGCATGTGCGTGCCGCCAAGCGCGCGTCCGCGCGGAATGATCGTCACCTTGTAGAGCGGATCGGCCTGCGGCGTGAAGTAGGCGACCGCCGTGTGCCCGGCCTCGTGGACGGCCAGCCGGTGTTTTTCCTCGGGCTGGATGGCAAGGGTGCGCACCGTGCCCATCATCACCTTGTCGCGCGCCTCCGACAGATCGTCCCCGGTGATGATCGTGCTGTGCCGCCGCGCCGCGCCGATGGCGGCCTCGTTGAGCAGGTTCTTCAGGTCCGCGCCCGAAAAGCCGGGCGTGCCCTCGGCGATCATGTCCAGATCGGCCACGTTCGCAACGGGCAGTTTGCTGGCATGGATGTCCAGGATCGCCCGCCGCGCCGCCTTGTCGGGCAGGTTGAGCGTGACGTGGCGGTCGAACCGGCCGGGGCGCAGCAGCGCCGGATCGAGCACGTCGGGCCGATTTGTCGCCGCCAGCACGACCACGGCCTCCTTGCCGCCGAACCCGTCCAGCTCGGCCAGGATCTGGTTGAGCGTCTGCTCGCGCTCGTCATGGCCCCCGCCAAGCCCCGTGCCGCGCCGGCGGCCGATGGAATCGAGCTCGTCGATGAAGATGATGGCCGGCGCCGCCTTGCGCGCGGCTTCGAACATGCGGCGCACCCGGCCCGCGCCCACGCCCACGAACACCTCGATGAACTCCGAGCCCGACGTCGAAAAGAACGGCACATCCGCCTCGCCCGCCAGCGCCTTTGCGAGCAGCGTCTTGCCGGTGCCCGGCGGGCCGACCAGCAGGACCCCATGCGGCACTTCCGCGCCGACGCGCCGGAACCGTTCGGGTTCGCGCAGGAACTCGACCAGTTCGGCGACCTCGCGCTTGGCCTGGTCCTGACCTGCGACATCGTCGAAGGTGACGTTGGTCTTCAGATCGCTGGGCTTTGAGAAGCGGCCCGTGAACAGGCCGCCCAAGCCGCGCGCATCCGCGCCGCCCATGCCGCCCATGCCGCCGAGCATGCGCCGCTGCATCCACAGATACAGCGCCAGGATCACCACCCAGGGCAGGATGAAGGTGAACACGGACATGCCCTGCGGTTCGCGGGCCGTGATCTCTACATTGTGCTCCTGCAGAAGCGGCAGGAGCTCCGGATCGCCCTGCGCCGGCGTCACGGCGCGGTAGCGGCGGGCCACGGTCGATCCCGGATCGCCCACGGTCACCGTGATGGCGTGCTCTTCGAGCAGGGCCTCGGTCACTTCGCCGGTGGAGATCAGCTGCTTGACGTCCGTGTAGGAACGCTCCCGGGAGGGCTGGCTCGTGTCGACCAGGGTCGATGCGAAGAACAAGGCGCCCAGGACAACGGCCCAGAGCAGCAGCATCCACACGCCGTCGCGATCGCCGGGGCCCTTTTGCGGTGGTCCCGATCGGGGTGGTCCCGAATCGGGTCGTCGTGGCTGTCCGGGGGGCATCGCGCCGGTCCTCCGCTCACCATGGCATGCGCATTCATGGCATGGCGCGGCGCAGGCGGCGTTGACTTGCGTCAAGCGGGCGCCGCCGCCCTTGCCGGCATCTTGCCGCGCCTTGCCAGACGCCGGCGACCGCCGCGATGCCGGGCGCCTCGATCAGGCCTTGGCGACCTTGATCTTCTTTTCCTTTTCCCTCGCTTCCCTTGTCTTGGGCAGCGTGATCGTCAGCATGCCGTGCGACATCTTGGCGGTGATGGTGTCCTCATCGACCCCTTCGGGCACGCGGAACGAGCGCTGGAAGCGTCCGAAACGCCGCTCGGAAAGGTGATATTCGGGCTCGGACTCCTCGTGCTCGTCGCGCTTTTCGCCCTTCATCGTCAACACGCCGTTCGCGATCTTGACCTCGACGTCCGCCTCGGTCATCCCGGCGAGTTCGGCGCTGACGACATAGCCGGTGTCCGTCTCCTTGAAATTGACGGCCGGCGCCACCTGCCAGTCCGGCCGCCTTGGCTGGCGGACTTCGACGCCGCCCGATCCGATCACCGGCAGGCGCCAATCGGTGGGGTTGATCGCGTCGAACAGGCGGTCGACTTCCCGCCGAACGGCCTCGATGCGCGAGCGCTGCTCGCTGAGCACCGGCTCGGAGGGCATTTCGGTTTCGGCTTCACTCTGGGTCTTCTTCCTGGCCATTTGCGTGCCTCCTTGAAAGCGGAGAAATGGCGGATCCGCCCGCACGCATGCGTCCCGACGGGCGGCCGACGCACAGACCCTAGATCGACGGCCGCTCGCCGCCTTGATGTGCGTCAATCCGGCCTTTTGCCGCCGTGCTAAGCATGCATGGCCCGCCCCGCGTCACGCGCCGGGGTGCGCGCGCCGCCTGGAGGTCTGGTGCCCGAAGACCGCACGCGCCTATCCGTCGTTCATGCCCGCGTTCCAGGGCGTCTGCGCGTGCGCGTGCCTTCGCTGATCGGCAGGCCGGATCGGGCCGAGGCGGTGCGCACGCACCTTGCGGCCCGGCTCGATATCGAACGGGTCTCGGTGAGCACCACCACGGGCAGCGTGCTCCTCAACTATCCCGCTCGGCTCGATGCAGGCACGATGGTGGACCTGCTGCGCCAGGCGCTTGCCGAGGCCCTCTGGGGCAAACCGCCCCGGCAGGCCGGGGCGGACCGGGCGCCGGCCGGAGCGCGCATTGCCGATCCCGATACCGTCGCCTGGCACAGCCAGTCCCCCGAGCGCGTCGCCACGCTGCTGGACACGTCCCTCGAGCATGGGCTCGGGTCAGGCGATGCGAGGGGCCGGCTGCGCCGCGATGGTCCCAACGCCTTGCCGCGCCAGCGCGGCACGTCGGCGCTTGCGCTCGCCTTCAAGCAGGTCAACACCCTGCCGGTCGGCATGCTGACCGTCTCCGCGGTGGTGTCGGCGGCGACCGGCGGGGTCGGCGATTCGGTGGCCACGATGGGCGTGGTCGCCGTCAACGCGCTTCTTGGCTATGTGACCGAAGGCCAGGCCGAGCGTGCGATCCAGGCCCTGGTCGACGATTCCACCCTCAAGGTGACCGTCAAGCGCGATGGCAACGTCCGGCGCATCGCCTCTTCGGGCCTGGTGCGCGGCGATGTCATCGAGGTGCGTGCCGGCGAGCAGGTGACCGCCGACGCCCGCCTGGTGGCGGACCGCACGCTCAGGATCGATGAATCGACCCTGACCGGCGAGACCTTTCCCGTCACCAAGGGGCATGGCGCGGGGCTCGAGGACGCCGCGCCGATCGTTGCAAGGCCGACCATGCTGCATGCCGGCACCATCGTCGCCGAAGGCTGGGGGCGCGCAGTCGTCGTTGCCACAGGCGCGCGCACCCAGGCCGCGCGGATCGCGCTGGTCAGCCAGTCGACCGTGCGGCCACAGGCCCCGCTCGAGGGAGAACTCGACGCGTTGGCGCGCACGCTCGCCAAGATCGCCGTCGGCGCCTGCGGGCTCTACTTCGGCATCGGGGTGTTGCGCGGACGTCGGCTCGTCGCGATGCTGCGCGACGCGCTCGCGCTGGCCGTGGCCGCCGTGCCCGAAGGCATGCCGGTCGTCGCGACCACGACCATGGCGCTGGGTCTTGGGCGCATGCAGCGCAAGGGCATGCTGATCCGGCAGATCCCGGCGGTTCAGAGCCTTGGCGCGCTGCAGACCGTGTGTGTCGACAAGACCGGCACGATGACCATCAACCGCATGACGGTCGTCGCCGCCGTTGCGGGCGTTGGCGATGTGCCGCTCGACGACCGAGGGGCGCTTTCGCCGCTGGTGCGCGCTGCGGCATTGAACAACGATGCGGCCAGCAATGGCGAGCACGTGCAGGGCTCGTCTGCGACCGAGCGCACGCTGATCGACTTCGCGCGGGGACAGGGCGCCGATGTCGACCGGATCCGGGCCGACCGGCCGCGCCTTTCGACCATGGAGCGCGGCGTCGATCGACCGTGGATGGCCACCTTTCACGCCGGCGGCGAGCCGAGCGTGTTCGTCAAGGGCGCGCCCGACGCCGTCCTGCGCCTGTGCACCGATGTCGGGGTCGGCACGGGCGCGCGGCCGCTCACCGAGGCCGATCGGGAACGCATCCTCGAGCGCAACGATGCCATCGCCGCCCGACCCGCGCGCGTGCTCGGCTTTGCGCAGGGCTGTGACGGACGCGCCGGCGAACTGCCCGATCGTCTGACATGGCTGGGGCTGGTCGGCATGGTCGATCCGCTTCGCCCCGGCGCGCAGACCTTCGTTTCATCGCTGCGCGATGCCGGCATCGACACGGTCATGATCACCGGCGATCAGGCGGCGACCGCCAGTGCCATCGCCCGCGACCTTGGCCTGGGGCGCGACGGGACGATCCGTGTCATCGATTCCACCGAACTGGCCGGCCTTGCGCCCGAACTGCAGGCCGAGCTTGTCGCACGCACGGACGTGTTCGCCCGCGCCAGCGCCCATGACAAGCTCGCCATCGTCAAGGCGCTGCAGACAGGCGGCCGGGTGGTCGGCATGACCGGCGACGGCGTCAATGACGGCCCGGCGCTGAAGGCGTCGGACATCGGCATCGCGATGGGCGCGAGCGGCGCCGACCTTGCCCGCGAGGTGGCCAATGTCGTCATCCGCGATGACAAGCTCGAAACGCTCGTCGACGCCATTTCGGAAGGCCGGACGGTCTATGCCAATATCCGCCGGGCGCTCAATTTCCTGATCACCACCAACATGTCCGAGATCATGGTCGGTCTGGTCGAAGCGCTGCACGGGCCGGGCGAACTGGAAACGCCCATGGAGCTGTTGTGGATCAATCTTGCCACCGACATCCTGCCGGGCCTGGGCCTGGCACTGGCACCGCCGAGCGAGGACGCAATGCTGCGGCCGCCAAGAGCGGCCGAAGAGCCGATCATCGCGCCGCGGCAATTCCGGCGCATGACGACCGATGCGTCGATCATCGCAGCGGCCGCGCTCGGCGCGCACTTCGTCGGTCTTGGCCGTTACGGGCCGGGGCCGAGGACGCGCGCGATGACCTTCTTGTCGCTGTCGGTCGGCCAGTTGCTGTTCGCCTTCATTTCGCAGCGCCAGGACCTGCGCAAGCTCAGAATGTCGCAATTGCTGGCCAATCCGGCGCTCGATGCGGCCATGCTGGGCTCGCTCGGCCTGGCGGTCGCCCCGTTCGGCTTTCCGGGCTTGCGCAGGCTGCTTGGCGTGGCGCCGCTGACCCGGACCGATGCCATGATCGCCTTGCTTGCCGGTATCGCACCGGCAGCCACCATCTTTGCAGGCCGCGGCATCGAACGCGGTATACCAACACGCGAGCAGGACTGATGCGCAATTTCGTCATGACATCGGAATCGGTGACCGCCGGCCATCCCGACAAGCTGTGCGACCAGATCAGCGATGCGGTCATCGACGCCTATCTGGCGCATGGCACAAGGACGCCGGTCACCGCCGAATGCGCCATTGCGACAGGCATCGTCTTTCTGTCCATTCGCGCCGAGCAGGAGGCGCCCTTCGATCCGGCCGCTCTGGCCCGCCGCGTCGCCGAAAGCGCCGGCTATGCCTCGTTTCGCGGCAAGGCCAGCCCCACCGTGATGCTCGATCTTTCCTTTCCGCCCGCCGATCGCGGGGCCCATCGCAACGGCCTCGCCACCCACCTGACGACCTCGTTCGGCTATGCCTGTCAGCACACCCCGGACCTGATGCCCTATCCGATATGGGCGGCGCACAGGCTCAGCCAGGCCCTGGACGCCGCGCGGCGCCAGGGACGCATCGCCTGGCTGCAGCCGGACGCGCAGGCGCAGGTGGCGGTCGAGATGCGCGAGCGCCGGCCGGTGGCCATCCGGGCGATCGCGATCAGCGGCGCCACGCGGCAGGCCATGCCGCAAGACCAGATCGAGCACGATCTGGCCAGCGAGGTCATCGATCCGGCCTTCCGATCGGCCCCGGTCGTGCCGGATCCGATGACACGGCGCGTGTTTGCCGTCATCGCCGACGAGGGCGGGCCGAGCGCGCATTCTGGCCTGACCGGCCGCAAGAACGCCGACGACACCTATGGCGGCTTCGTCCGGCACAGCGCTGCGGCGCTCAGCGGCAAGGCGCCCGCGCGCATCGACCGGACGGCCGCCTATGCCGCTCGCCAGATGGCCCGCGCCGTGGTGGTCGCCGGACTGGCCAGCGAGTGCGAGGTGCAGTTGTCCTATGTCATCGGCGACGAGGGGCCGGTGAGCGTCGAACTGGATTTCTTCGGGTCCGGAGCGGGTCAGGAAAGCAGGATCGGCAGGCGGCTGGGCGAAGTGGTCGATCTGCGCGTGGGCGCGATCGCCGAGCGCATGGGGCTTTGGGAACTGCCGGGCAGGCACGACGGGCGTTTTTACCGCGATCTGGCCGTCTACGGACACATGGGCCGCGACGAACTCGCTCCACCATGGGAAGACGTTACGGCCATCGCCGCCGCACTGGGCTAGCCTCCATTGTGTATCGGCACGCGGCCCGGCCCGCGCGGTGACATTCGGCGGACCCTGGGGCCAAGTCTCTAGCGCTGCCGCTCCATGAGCGCGAGCGCCGACATCAGCAGGGTCGAGGCCGGGCCCACCAGCCGGCCCTGCGTGATCTGGAAGAGCGCGGCCGCGAGCAGAAGCAGCGCCACTGCGGTGTGAAAGTCCAGGACATCGTCGGTGCGCCGGCGGATGTCCATGTCGAGCTTGAGCATACCCATCTGCAGCAAGGGCTTGACAGGGGGCGACTTTGGCGGCTTGACCAGGCGGACCAGCCCGGCCTCCTTGAGGCGGGCGAGCATCGGTTCGGCCGGCCCTTCAAACCCGACGATGATGCTGCCGGTGCGAGGGCGCACGGTCACCTTGCCGATGCCGCCGAGCGCCGAAAGCCTGTCTGCCAGCGCCTCCGCGTCGGCCTGCGAGGGGCGCTCGAGCATCTTCAGGCGCAGCCGGCCCGCCATCGAATGGACGGGCACCACGCGGACCGGGTCGGCGCGGCCATCCCCGCCATGGTCAGTCATCGCCGCTCGCTGCCTCCGCCTCCGCAACATGGATATCGCGCTCGGCGGCGGGCTCGGCGTCCTCGGGCGGTCGCGCGACCTCGGCCTCGAATTCGGCCGCCAGATCCTCCATGTGCTCATAGACCTCGGCCGCTGCCTTGCGGAACTCCCGGACGGCGACGGCGCCGGTTCGCGCGGTGGCCCGCGCCAGCGGCTGGCCGGCCCGGCCAAGAGCCACGGCGACGCCCGGGATCAACATCACCACGCCGGCGGCCGCGGCCGCCCCATAGAAGAAACTGCGATTCATGGCTTCGTTCCGCCCAATGCTGATGACCTGATCCAAGCTCACCGTCTTTTCGCACATTTTTGCCCGTGCGCGCCAGAGACCATGGCACCGATGCGCCGTTGCCGGTTTCTCGGCGGCGTCAGGTCCTGTCGGCCAATGGCGGGCCAACGGGCACCGGCTCGGCGCAAGCTCGGCGCGCTAGAACGACCCATGGTCGCCGACGGCCGTGCCCGCTTTCGGGGGCATTGCCGCCAACAACCGGTGCGGGGAACGATGCGGCTGCCGATGCTTTTGACTTTGCTGGTCGTGTCGGGCTGCGTCGCGCAGCAGTCAAAGCCCTTCGTCAGCAAGACCTATTCGGAACTGCGCATCGCCTGGGGCGAGCCGGTTTCCGATATCACCAATGACAGGGGCGAACGCGTCGTCCACTATCTGCGCGACCGGGGCATCGTCCGCTACAACATGCCGAAGCGGGGCATCGTGGCCTCCACCGAGAGTTGCCTGGTGAGCTTCGTCATGCGGCCGCAGGGCACCGACTGGATCATCACCGAAGCGCGCTGGCCGGTGAAGCTGGCCTGCTAGCGGTCCGGTTCGGCCGGTTCCGCGGCATCGATCCGGACGCGGTTGACAACCGACATTTAGTATACAATTATACGAAATCGGGTGCGGGCGTGCCCAGTCCGCCCGCTCTCGTCGCGACCGCTCACGGGAGGAGAAGCAGTGTCCGCCGCATCCGCTGCCAGCCGCATCCATTGTCCGATCGATTTCGGCAGGCAGGGCCGGCAGGCGGGCTATCTGCGCGCACCGCATTCGCGCGACAATTCCGGCTGGGGCACGATCGAGATTCCGATCTACTGCCTTGCCAATGGCGAAGGACCGACGGTGCTGCTGACCGGCGGCGTGCATGGTGACGAATATGAGGGTCAGATCGCCATATCGCGTCTGGCGCAGACGCTCGATGTGGACCGCATCCAGGGACGCATCATCATGATGCCGGCGGTCAACATTCCCGCCGTCCTTGCCGACCGGCGGCTGTCGCCGATCGACGGGCTCGACATCAATCGCTGCTTTCCGGGCGATGCGCGCGGGACGTTCACGCGCATGCTTGCGCACTTCATGGATTCGGTCGTCCTGCCCCATGCCGATGTCTCGGTCGATCTGCACACGACCGGCCACTCGGCCGACTGCGCGTTGTCGACCAACATGCACGACCTGCCCGACGCGGCCATGCGGGACAAGACACTCGCAGCCGCGGCGGCGTTCGGCGCACCCTACAATGTCGTCTTTGCCGGGGTCGACGAGGGCGCCACCTTCACCTCCTGCGTGGAGCGGCGCGGGATCGTCTCGCTGGGCACGGAGCTGGGCGGCTGGGGCCGGGTGAACATCGAGGGCGTGCGCATCGCCGCGCGCGGCATCGACAACATCCTCAAGCATTTCGGCGTGATCGAGGGCGAGCCCGACCTCGCGCAGGCCGATGGCACGTTCGGCACGCGGCACATGATGGTGCGCGAGCGCGATGCCTTTCACTTCGCGCCGCGCGACGGCCTGTTCGAGCCGACCCATTATGCCGGCGAGACGGTGGAGGAAGGCGCGGTGGCCGGCTATCTGCACGTCATCGAGGATGTCGACACGCCGCCCATCGCGATCACCTATGCACGCTCGGGCGTCATCTGGTGCGGTGCCGGGCCGGGGCGGGTGAGGCGGGGCGATGCCGTCTGCGTCGTCATGGAGGATTTCGCCCCGGACCGGCCGGCGCACTGAGCGTCCGAAGGGAGAAGGCGCGCATGGGTGGTCCCGTTTTGGGCGATTTCGATTTTGCCACCACGCCGCGCACGGTGTGCGCTTTCGGCGAGGCCGCGCGGCTGGGCGAGCATTGCGCGCGGGCGGGCGCGCGGCGCGTCATGCTGGTCAGCGACCGGGGCGTGGCCGGCGCCGGCCTGCTCGACGCGCCGCAGCGCGCCGTCGAGGCCGCCGGCATGGCATGCCTGCCCTGGACCGAGGTGCAGGCCGACCCGCCGCAGGCCGGCATCGAGGCGGCGGTGCGGGCGGCTCGCGCCTTCGGCGCCGATCTCGTGGTCGGGCTGGGCGGCGGCAGCCCCATGGATACGGCCAAGCTGGTGGCGCTGCTGTGCGGCCGCGACCAGCCGCTCGACGCCATCTTCGGGATCGGGCTCGCCCAGGGCCCGCGCCTGCCGCTGATCCAGGTGCCGACGACGGCCGGCACCGGTTCGGAGGTCACCCCGATCGCCATCGTCACCACGCCGGCCAGCGAGAAGAAGGGCGTGGTCTCGCCGCTGCTCTTTCCCGACCTTGCCGTGCTCGACGCCGAACTCACCATGGGCCTGCCGCCGGCGGTGACCGCGGCGACCGGCGTCGATGCCATGGTCCATGCCATCGAGGCCTATACCAGCCGGCACAGGAAGAACCCGGTCAGCGACGCGCTCGCCACCGGCGCGCTGCGCCTGCTCGCCGGGCACATCGACGAGGCGGTTTCGGCAAACCCCGGCCGCGCAGCGCGCCAGGCCATGCTGGTCGGCGCGCACATGGCAGGCATGGCGTTCGCCAACGCACCGGTGGCGGCGGTGCACGCGCTGGCCTATCCGCTGGGCGGGCATTTTCACGTCCCGCACGGCCTGAGCAACGCGTTGGTGCTCACCGAGGTTCTGCGCTTCAACGTCCCGGCCGCCGCGACCGCCTATGGCGAGCTTGCCGCCTGCCTGGACATGGCCGGCACCGGCGGCAATTGCGACGGCGCCCGTTTCATCGAGGCCGTCGCGGCGCTGGTCGCGCGCATGCCGATGGCCCAGCGCCTGCGCGAGGTCGGCGTCACCGAAGCCGATCTCGACCGCCTCGCCGAGGACGCCATGAAGGTCGAGCGGCTGCTCGTCAACAATCCACGCGCGATGACGCTCGCCGATGCGCGCGCCATCTACCGCGCGGTCCTGTGAGGGCATGGCGATGAGCACCGAACGCCGACCCGACATCGTCTACATCATGTCCGACCAGCACGCCCGCAAGGTGGCGGGGTGCTATGGCGATACGGTCGTCGCCACGCCGCATCTGGACGCGCTGGCGCGGCAGGGCGTTGTCTTCGACAATGGCTATTGCCCCTCGCCGATCTGCGTGCCGAGCCGCATGTCGGCCTTCACCGGGCAATGGCCGTTCGAGCAGCAGTGCTGGACGCTGCAGGATCATCTGGGCACGGACCGGCCCACCTGGATGCACGCGCTCGGCGCGGCGGACTACCGGCCGACGCTGGTCGGACGCATGCATGCGGTCGGCCCCGATCAGCATCACGGTTTCGCCGAGCGGATCGGCGCCGAACCCGGGCCGCACTGGCCCGGCGTGCCGCGGCAGGATCTGGGCGTGCTGGCCGGCGCGCAGGGGCCGGCGCGTGTCAGCGTCGAGCGCTCGGGGCGCGGCCAGTCCGCCTATCAGCTCGCCGACGAGGAGGTGGCGCGCGATGCGGCGCAATGGCTCGACGGCGTCGGCCGGCGGCGCCGGGCCGGCGATGCCGAGCCGTTCTGCCTGATGGTCGGCTTCACCCTGCCGCATTGCCCGTTCGTGGCGCGGGGCGAGGATTTCGATGCCTATGACGGCAGGGTCGGCCCGCCCGAGCATCCGCCGCCCGATCCTTCGCGCGAGCATCCCTGGCTGGCGAAATGGCGCGCGGCCTGCGGTATCGCCACGCTCGAGCCCGCCGATGTGCTGCGCGCCCGCACCGCCTATTACGGGCTGGTCGCACGGACCGATGCGCTGGTCGGCCAGGTGCTCGCCGCGCTCGACCGCAACGGCCTGCGCCAGAACACGTTGATCGTCTACACCTCCGACCATGGCGAGCAGATCGGCGAGCGCGGCCTGTGGTGGAAGAACACCTTCTATGAGGAATCGGCCGGCGTGCCGCTGATCGTGTCATGGCCGGGGCATCTGCCGCACAACGAGCGGCGCGGCCATGTCGTCAACCTGATCGATATCGGCGCGACGCTGATCGATGCAGCGGGGGCGCCCGGACTGCCGGCCTCGCACGGCCGCAGCCTGCTGGGAATCGCGCGCGATCCGGCGGCGCCCTGGGAGAACGTCACGTTCAGCGAATATGTCACCGACACGGCGGCCGCCTGGACCGGCCCGGAGGCAACGCGCCAGCGCATGATCCGCTCGGACCGCTACAAGCTTGTCGTCATCGACGGCTACCCGTCCATGCTCTTTGATCTTGAAGACGATCCGGCAGAGCGGCGCGATCTCGCCGGCGATCCGGCCCATGCCGGCATCCGCGAAGACCTCGAGGCGCGCGTCTTCGCCAATTGGGACCCGCGCGCCATCGAGGCAATCGTCGCCCGGCGGCAGCAGGAGAAGACGATCCTGCACCGGTGGGCGGCCCGGACCCGCCCGCCGCTTCATTTCGTGCGCCCGCTCGATCCGGCCGAGAGCTGGCTCGACGATAGGCCCCGCGCCAACGCTTGAGGATATCCCATGGCCCGCATTCTCGTCGTCGCGCTGCAACAGGAAGTGTCGACCTTCAATCCCGTGCCGAGCACCTATGAGGACTTCGCCGTCACGAAGGGCGCGGCCATGCTGGACACCTTTGCCGGCACGGACACCTATGCCGGCGGTGCGCTCGACGTGCTTGGAAAGGCCGGCGGCGTCGAGATCGTGCCGGTCTACAGCGCGCTCGCCTGCAGTGCGGGGACGCTGGCGGCACACGATTATCAGCGCATCCGCGAGGAATTGCTGGCCGCGGTCGCCGAGGCGGCACGGGGCGGCGTCGATGGCGTGCTGTTCCTCATGCATGGGGCGATGGCGGCGTTCGGCCAGACCGATCCGGAGGGCGATGTGCTCGTCGCCGTGCGCGCGATCGTGGGGCCGGAGCCGGCCTTCGCCATGTCGCTCGACCTGCACGGCATCCTGACGGGGCGGATGCTGGCGGTGTGCCCGGCGGTGGCGGTCCTGAAGACCTATCCGCATGTCGATTTCGCCGATGCCGGCGCGCGGGCCGCCCGGCTGCTGCTCGGCCAGCTTGCCGAAGGGTGGCGGCCGGCGGCAGCGCGCATCCGGATGCCGATTCTGGTGCGCGGCGATGAATGCATCACCGAGACCGGCATTTACGGACGCTATCTGGCGCGTGCCACCGCGCTCGAGGGCAGGGACGGCGTCGTCTCGACCGCGCTGATGATCGGCAACCCGTTCACCGACGTGGCCGAACTGTGCTCGCAGGCCATCGCCGTCACAAGGGGCGATGCGCAAGCGGCCGAGGCGGCGGCGCGGGCGGTCGCGGACGGCTTCTTCGACGAGCGGGCCCGCATGCAGGCCGATCTGGTCTCGCTCGATGCGGCCGTGGAACTGGCCCGCTCGCGGACCTTCCCTCTCGTGCTCAAGGATGCGGCAGACGCGCCCAGTTCCGGCGCTTCGGGCGACAGCGTCGAGATCCTGCGCGCGCTGCACGCCGCCGGCATTTCGGCCAGCGTCCTGGCGCCGGTCGTCGATCGGCCGGCGGTCGAGCGGGCCTTCGCGACAGGCGTCGGCGGACGCGCGACGTTCCGGCTTGGCGGGACGTGCGATCCGCGCTTTGCCGCGCTCGAGATCGAGGCCGAGGTGGCCATGCTGTCGGACGGGCGCTACCCGATGGAGACCTGGGGCACGATGGAGCAGGCGGGCCGCTGCGCCAAGCTGCGCGCCGGACCCTTCACGATCATCGCCACCAGCCGGCCCGTCCAGCTCTTCGACCGGTCGCTTTTTTTCGGCCATGGCGAGGATCCGCACCGGTTCGATGTCAATATCGTCAAGTCGCCGCACTGCCAGCGGCAGTTCTACGACGACTGGGCGGCCCGGACCGTGTCGGTCGATGCGATCGGGGCGACCAGCGCGCGCGTCCAGACGCTGGGCCATACCGTCTGCGCGCGGCCGATCTACCCGCTCGACCCGGACACGCCTTTCGAGGTCGCCGTCGAGCACTTCGGCTGAGTTCACAGATTGCGCAGGCGCGGATCGAGACTGTCGCGCAGGCCGTCGCCGATGATGTTCAGGCCGAGCACGGAAATGGCGATGGCGACACCGGGCGCCAGCGCGATCCACGGCGCCTCGCGGATATAGGACCGGCCCTCGGCGATGATGTTGCCGAGGCTGGGCGTCGGCGGCGGCGGGCCGACGCCCATGAAGCTGAGCACGGCTTCGGCCAGGATTGCCACGGAGAAGACGAAGGTGAGCTGGACGATCAGCGGTGGCATGGCGTTGGGCAGGATGTGGCGCAGGACGATGCGCCGGTCATGGGCACCGCAGGCGCGGGCGGCTTCCACATAGGGCATCTCGCGCACCACCAGCACCGAGCCGCGCACGATGCGCGCGGTGCGCGGCATGAAGGTGATCGTCAGCGCGATGGCGGCGTTGACCACCGAAGGGCCCAGGGCCGCGGCGAGCGCGATCGCCAGCAGCACGCCGGGAAACGCCATCAGTCCGTCCATGACGCGCATCAGGGGCGAATCCAGCCAGCGCACATAGCCGGTCAGGACGCCGATGATCGTGCCCAGCACGCCGGTGGCGATCACCACGATGATGCCGACCACCAGCGACAGTCGCGTGCCGTGGATGACCCGGCTGAGGATGTCGCGGCCGAAGGCGTCGGTACCGAGCAGGTGCGCGTCGCCCGGCGCGGCCAGCATGGCGCGGTAGTTGTTCTCGTTGGGATCGAACGGCGCGATCAGGTCGGCGAAGATCGCCACCAGCACGATCGCGCCGAACAGGATGCCGCCGATCTGGATCGAACGGTGTGCGCCGAGCTTGCGCAACTGCATGCCCAGTTCGCGCAGGGCGGGCGCGAAGGTCCCGGGCACGGAATCGACGTCATTGCTTGCCATGGCGGACCCTGGGATCGATGAAGGTGTACAGGATGTCGACGGCGATGTTGACGAACACGAAGATCGCCGCGGTCAGCAGCAGCCCGCCCTGGACGATCGGGTAGTCGCGGTTCTGGATGGCGCCGATGATCAGCCGGCCGACGCCGGGCAGCGAGTAGACCACCTCGATGACGACGGCGCCGCCGAGCAGCAGGCCGGTCATGATGCCGATCAGCGTGACGACCGGGATCAGCGCATTGCGCAGCGCGTGCTTGAACAGGACGACATGCCCCGGCATGCCCTTGGCGCGCGCGGTGCGCACATAGTCCTGGCCGAGCTGTTCGAGCATGGACGAGCGCACCATGCGCGCGATCACGCCCATCTGCGTGAGCGCCAGCGTCATGGCGGGCAGGGTCATCGCGTTCAGCCAGCCGATCGGGTCTTCGGCGAGCGGCACGTAGCCGCCGGTCGGAAACCAGCCCAGCTCGACGGCAAAGAAGAAGATCAGGACCAGACCGAACCAGAAATCGGGCAGTGACAGGCCGATCAGCGCGCCGGTCATGGTCAGCTGGTCGATCCAGCTGTTGTGGTTGGCCGCGGCCACGACGCCTAGCACGAAGCCGAAGACGATCGCCAGCACGAGAGCCAGGAAGGTCAGCGAGAGCGTCACCGGCAGGCGCTCGATGACGGCGTCGACCACGGACCGGTTGAGCACGTAGGACTGGCCGAGGTCACCCTTGAAGAGGTTGCCGTACCAGATCAGCGCCTGCTCGAAGATCGACCGGTCGAGGCCGAGCCGCTCGCGGATGGCGGCCAGTTCGGCGGCCGAGGCGTCGGGGCCTGCGATCTGCGAGGCGACGTCGCCGGGCACCAGCCACATCAGAAGGAAGGTGACGACGGAGACGACGAACAGGACCGGAATCGCCGACAGGACCCTTGGGACAATGACCGATCGCATGGGTTGATCCGGTTGACACGACTGAAGCGCAGAGGATGCCGGGTTTCGGGACCGGCTTGCAAGAGCGGCGGCGGAACCGGTGCCCGCCGCCGCCTCTGGTTCTTGCGGGAGGTGTTACTCGAACCAGATGTCGTGCACGCGCGGGGCGCGGAACGGCTTGAAGCCCTTCAGGCTGGCCGAGCCGGCCTGCATGCGCCCGACATCGCCGATCTTGATCTGCGGGACCAGGTCGTAGATCAGCGACTGCAGTTCGGCAAAGGCGGCCTGGCGTTCCTCGACGGTCGCCCCGGTGATCAGGTCGTCATAGGCCTGATCGATCTCGGGATGGGTTGCGCGCTGATGCGGCTGGTCGCCGGTCATCTTGGCGGCGATGCCATACGGTCCCAGGAACGGCTCGAGCCCCTGCATCAGGGTCCAGCCGTTCCAGCCCTCGTCGGTCAGGCGGATCTTCAGCACGGTGGCCCAGTCGAGCTGCTTGACCACGGCATTGATGCCGATGTCCGAAACCTGATCGGCAATGACGACCGCAGCGCGGCTGTGCTCGCCATAGTTGGGATCGGTCAGGATCAGGAATTCCTGCCCGTCATAGCCGCTCCGGTCCAGGTACTCCCTGGCCTTTTCGAGGTCGGGCGCCTCGTAGATGTCAGCGCCGATATCGCCGGCAAAATAGGTCCGGCCCGGATACTGCCAGCCATGGTTGAGGTCGTAAAAGCCCTCGGTGGCGATCGCCATGACCTCTTCGCGATCGATGGCGTGCAGCACCGCACGGCGAAAGTCGACATTGTCGGTCGGCGGCAGTTGCCAGTTCATGATCAGTGTCAGGAATGCCCATTGGCGCGCTTCGAACACCGTCAGTTCCGGGTCGTCCATCATGCGCTTGGCGGCGGGCACCGGGATCTGGTCGGCCCACTGCACCTCGCCCGCCTCCAGCGCTGCGATCCGCGCGCCGGCCTCGGGGATGATGCGGTAGGTGGCCGTGTCGACATAGGGCGTCTTCTTGCCGCCGAATCCGGTCGGTCCGTCATGATCCTGACGCGCCGAATACTCGTCGAAGCGTGCAAGCGTGACGTGGCTGTCGGGCACGAACTCGACGAATTTGTAGGGGCCGGTCCCGATGAACTCGATCTCGTTGGCCGGCTTGGCCGCCTCTTCCTCCGGGATGATCACGGCGGGCGCGCGCGGCGAGGCGAAACCCTCGATGAAGGTCGGCGTCGGCTCGCTCATGTGGAACGTGACCTCGTAGTCGCCGGTGATCTCGATCTCCTTGACCTTGTCGAGCATGCCGCGCGTGGCGCCGACCTCGCGGTAGCGTTCGAGCGAGGCCTTCACGTCGCTCGCCATCATCTCGTCGCCATTGTGGAACTTCACGCCCTGGCGCAGCGGAAAGACATAGCTCAGCCCGTCCTCGGAGGTCTCGATGCGCTCGGCGAGCATCGGGATCGGCGTGACGTTCTCGTCGATCGTGACCAGCGATTCGTAAATGTTCATGTTGATGTTGCGCGCGCTCTCCGACGACGAGGTCATCGCGTCGAGGCTTGGCGGGTTGGCGCTCTGGGCGAGAACGAAGTCGCCGCCCATCGTCTGGGCCTGCGCGGCCAGAGGCGCCGCAGCGAACGCGACGCCGACCGCAATGGCCGCCGCGCGCAGCAAGGCACCGTGCCCTGATCGTGGAGCAATCGTCATATCGGGTCTCCTCCCTTGGTTGCTGATCGGGGTGCTGATCCGAAATCGCGCCGGGGCGCAACCTCAATTTCGTATGATTGTATACCATTTGCAACTTGATGCAAGGCCGAACTGCGACTATGAGTAATCGCGGTGCCGGGCCTTGTGCCGGGCGCAGGGGCGCTCGCCCGTCGGCCGCGGCCGGCATCGGGGCAGGCGGCCGTTCGGGCCGCATCGGAACCGGCGATCAACACGAGGACGCGCATGGCGAGCAAACGGGCCACGGCAGGCAACGGGCACAGACAGGCCGCGAACAGGCGGGGCGAGAAGGTCAGCGCGCTCGCGCCGATCGCGCCGCGCATGCTTGCCGAGACAGTGGTCGAGGCGATTGTCGAGGCCGCGGCCAAGGGCCACTTCCTGCCCGGCGACCGGATCGTGGAGGCCGATGTCGCGCGCCAGCTCAATGTCAGCCGGGTGCCGGTGCGCGAGGCATTGCGGCTTCTCGAGAGCCAGGGGATCGTCGAGAACATTCCCTATCGCGGCATGCGGCTGATGAGCATCACGCCCGAAAGCATGAAGAGCCTGCGCAAGGTCCGGCTGGTGCTGGAACTGCTCGCCGGCGAGGAACTGCAGGCCATGGTCAGGACCGATCCGCAGATCCTCGAGCCGCTGTCGCGATGCGTCGACGATCTGCGCGCGGCGGCGCGGGCCAACGACACGCTCAAGGTGGCGCTGCTCGACATCGATTTTCACCGGATCATGTGCGAGCTGACCGGCAACAGCGCGCTGATGCGCGCCTGGGAGCCACTGGCGCGGCAGCTGACGATCGTGATCGGGCTGTCGACCTATCTGCAGGAGAGCCTGAAGACGATCGTCAAGGAGCATGTCGACCTGATCGAGGTGCTCCGCAACGGCGATGGCGAGCAGCTTCGGGCGATCATGGAAGAGCACATCCTCGAAGTGCCCGACGCGGTCAATTACGAGTTGCTGCGCGCCCAGCGGCCCGATCGGCCGGGTTCGCAGGCGGGTGCTACGCAACGGGCCTGATCGGAAAGTCATCGCCGGTCTCGGCGACAAGCCGCGTCAGCCGCTCGTGCAGTTCGAGCATTTCCGCGCGCCGCGTCGGCCGGCCGACCAGATTGGCCTGTTCATAGGGGTCGGCGCGCAGGTCGAAATGCATCCAGGGCCGGGTGCCGGAGGCGTTGCCGATGACGACATATTTGGCCTGGCGCGTCCGGATGCCGCGCCAGGTTTCATCGTGATAGCGCCGCGCCGGCCGAACCTCGGCGACGAACTCGATCAGCACGCCCTCACGGTCGGGTTCGGGGGCCGCTCCGCCGATCAGTCCCGACAGATCGAGCCCCGGCGCATCGGGCTCGGCGCCGCCGGCCAGGCCGACCAGCGTCGGAAACAGATCCTCGGTGCACAGCGGCACGCCGCAGCGGCGGCCGGGCGGCACCAGCGCCGGGTCGGTGGCGTGAACGATGAACGGAACGCCGATCGATTCCTCGAAGGGCTCGGCCTTGCCCAGCATGCCGTGGCTGCCGCCCAGTTCGCCATGGTCGGACAGGAAGACAAAGACCGTCGGCCGCGAACGCTCTCTGGCTTCGGCTAGCAGTCTTGCCATTTGCGCGTCGATGACCTCGATCATCGCGCAATAGGTCTGCATGTTGGCCGCGAAGATGGCCCGGCGCTCGGCGCCGCTGGCCGATGCCATGGTCTTGCCGCCCGCGAGCATCTGGTCCCATTCGGGCGGGAAGGCCGATATCGCGTCGATGTCGACATTGGGCGCTGGCCGGAACGGCCCGCGCCGGCGCACCGCCTCGATGGCTTCGTCCGGCGCCGAAAAGGGCGGGTGCGGGGCTTCGACCGACAGCAGCAGGAAGCCCGGCCGATCGCGCGGCGTGTCCAGCCAGTGGCGGGCGATGTCGAACAGCGCATCGGTCTGATAGCCGGGCAGGGGCCGCGGCTCGGTCTCCTCGTCGAAGAAGATCCACGTGTCCCGGTAATCGTTGCGCAATTCGAAGCCGCGCCAATCGTCCCATCCCCTGCGGCTGGCGGGCGGGATCGGTGTCCGGTTCGCCTGGGCCAGCGTCTGCCCGCCAACGGTCCCGTACAGCGAATGCAGGTGCCATTTGCCGACATAGGCGGTGTGGTAGCCGCAGGCGCGCACCGCCTCGCCCAGCGTTCGCTCGGCCGGCGACAGCCGGTAGCCGAGCGCCGGCACCATGCGCGTGTGGGCGTACTGGCCGGTCATCAGCGAAAAGCGGAACGGCACGCATGCGGGAAAGGTCGATGACAGGCAATCGAAGGCGATCCCTTCATGGGCCATGGCATCGAGCGTCGGCGTGCGCAGGTTCGGATCGCCATAAAAGCCCAGCGCGTCGCGCCGCATCTGGTCGGTAAGGACGACGACGATGTCGGGCCGTTCGTCCGCCACCCTCACAAGGCCTCGACGAGATATGTCTCGATCGTCTCGAAGTTCGGCTCGAAACCCAGTCCCGGTTCCTCGGGCACGGCCATGTAGCCATCGTGCTGCCGGAACGGTTTTCTTGCGAGGTTGCGCGAGATCTCCGAGGGCTCGACGCAGTATTCGAGCATGAGCGCGTTGGGCACGGCGGCCAGGAAAGTGAGCGAAGCGGCGGTGTTCAGGTCCGTGGTGAAGTTGTGATTGGCGACCATGACCCCCTTCTGCGCGGCGTGGTCGGCGATCTTCATCGCCTGGGTCAGCCCGCAGCGGGTCAGGTCGATCTGGGCCAGGCCGATGCCGCCTTCCTCGATCAGCCGCGCGAAGCCGCGCTGGGTGCACTCCTCCTCGCCGGCGGCAAGGCGCTGGACGATGTTGTCCGATACCTTCTTGTAGCCCGCCAGATTGTCCGGATGCATGGGCTCCTCGATCCAGGTCAGGTCGTAGGGCTCGAACAGGCGCGCACGCTGTATCGTGGTCGGCGCATCCCAGATCAGGCCGACATCGACCATGATGTCGTAGTCGTCCCCGCCGGCCTTGCGCAGCGCCTCCAGATAGGCGCAATCGGTGGCCGCGTCGCGGCCGAATGGCTCCCAGCCGAACTTGACCGCGGTGAAGCCCTCGTCCTTCGCCTTGCGCAGCCGATCGGCGGTCTCCTCGGCGGTGAACTGGAACATGTTGGACGAATAAACGCGCAGCCTGTCGCGATAGCGCCCGCCAAGCAGACGCCAGACCGGCTGGTCGAGCGCCTTGCCCTTGATGTCCCACAGCGCGAGGTCGACGCCGGCCATGGCCTGGATCACCGCGCCCTCGCGGCCGTAATAGAGCGTGCCCTCGTACATCTTCGTCCACAGGCGCTCGACGTCCATGGGGTCTTCGCCGACCAGCAGGTTGCGCAGGCCGGTGACGAGGGTGTGCGACATGGGCGCATCGATGATCGCCTTGGCCACCCACGGGCAGCCATCGACCTCGCCCCAGCCGGTCACGCCCGCATCGGTGTCGACGCGCACAAGAAGGGTGTCTTGCGAGCTGTCGGTGCGCGCCTTTATCGTCGGCAAGCGCAGGTAGAGGGCGGCAACGTCGGTGATCTTCATCGAAGGCTCCAGTGGTCGGACAGAATCGGTGCGCGGGGCGAGCGCAAGGGTGGCCGGGCCGGGCGCGCGCTGCGGCTGGAAAGCGCCGTCGCCGCGCGTGGCCCACGGCAAGCTCTGGTGTATGCGGCAGATGCCATGGGTCCCCGGAGCGTTGACTTGCGATGGCACGATTGTATAAATGTATACGATAAAGGGCAACTCAAAAATGCCCGCCGGCGGCCGGACCGGGCACCGGGACACCACAGTCGGGAGCGCGCCTTGGGCGATCAGCCGCTTTTGTCGATCCGCGATCTGACCGTCGCAAAGGGGCGCCTGCGCCTGGTGGAGGGCGTCTCGCTCGACCTGATGGCCGGCAAGACGCACGGGCTGGTGGGCGAGTCGGGCAGCGGCAAGTCGGTTACCGCCATGGCCGCCATGCGGCTTTACGATTCGCGCCAGTTCGACATCACCGCCCAACGCCTGACATTGGGCGATCGCGACCTGCTCTCGCTGTCAGAGGGCGAGATGCGGCGCATTCGCGGCGCGCAGATTTCCATGATCTTCCAGGAACCGATGTCGGCGCTCAATCCGGTGCTTACGGTCGGCGAGCAGATCATCGAGACGCTGTGTATCCATCAGAACCTGTCGCGGCGCGCCGCGCGCAAGCAGGCGCTCGACATGCTCGAATGGGTGCGCATTCCGGCCGCCCGGCAGCGGCTGGACGAATATCCCCATCTGATGTCGGGCGGCATGCGCCAGCGCGTGATGATCGCCATCGCGCTCGCCTGCCGGCCGAAGCTGCTGATCGCCGACGAGCCGACCACCGCGCTCGATGTGACGATCCAGGCGCAGATCCTCGAGCTTCTGCACGACTTGCAGGCCGAACTGGGCATGAGCATCCTGCTGATCACCCACGACCTGGGCGTGGTGGCCGGCTATGCCGATCATGTCTCGGTCATGTATGCCGGCCGCATCGTCGAGACCGCGCCCGTTGCCGGCATCTATGCCGGCCCGCGCCATCCCTATACCGAAGGGCTGATGGCCAGCCATCCGCCGGTCGACGCCGATGTCGACGAACTCAGGACCATTGCCGGCACCGTGCCGCAGCCCGACCGCCGGCCGCCCGGCTGCCGGTTTGCGCCGCGCTGCGGGTACAGCCGGCCCGCATGCGAGGCGCTCGATCCGCCGCTCATCGATTTCGGGGGGGGCCAGGCCGCCGCCTGCATCCGCCATACCGACTACCGCCTGCCCGGCCAGGGGCACACCCTTGCCGCCGAGATGGACCATGTCTGACACGCTGACCGACCGGCCGCTGGCGACCACCCAGGAGCCCGCCTTCGTGCGCGTTCACGGGCTGACCAAGCATTTTCATGTCGGCCGGGGCGGGCTGTTCGGCGGCGGCCAGAAGACGGTGCGCGCGGTCGACGGCGTCTGCTTCGCCATCGGCAAGGGCGAGACGCTGGCGCTGGTCGGCGAGAGCGGCTGCGGCAAGACCACCGTCGGCCGGCTGGTGCTGCGGCTGATCGAGCCGACCGATGGCACGGTCGCCATCGACAATTGCGACATCGGCGCGCTCGATGACGAGGCCATGCGCGCCTTTCGCCGCCGCATCCAGATCGTCATCCAGGATCCGTTCGGCTCGCTCAACCCGCGCATGGTGGTCGGCTCGATCATCCTCGAGCCGCTCGATGTCCATGGCGTCGGAACGCCGGCCGAGCGGCGCGCGCGGCTTGCCGAACTGCTCGATCTGGTCGGCCTGCCGCGCGATTTCGCCGGCCGCTTTCCGCACGAATTGTCGGGCGGCCAGCGCCAGCGGGTCGGCATCGCGCGCGCCCTGGCTCTGGAGACCGACTTTCTCGTCTGCGACGAGGCGGTGTCGGCGCTCGACGTCTCGGTGCAGGCGCAGATCGTCAACCTGTTGCAGTCGATCAAGAAGAAGCGGCGGCTGACCTATCTGTTCATTTCCCACGATCTGGCGATCGTCCGGCACGTCTCCGACCGGATCGCGGTGATGTATCTGGGCCAGATCGTCGAGATCGCGCCCAAGAAGACGCTGTTCGATGCGCCCGCCCATCCCTACACGCAGGCGCTGCTGGAGGCGGTGCCCCGCGCCAGGGCCGGCGAACGGCCCGTGGCGGCCATCGCCGGCGATGTGCCCAGCCCCGTTGCGCCGCCGCCCGGGTGCCGGTTCCACACGCGCTGCCCGCATGTGATGGACATCTGCCGGCAACAGGACCCGGCGGCCCGCGATCTGGGCGGCGGCCATTACGCCGCCTGCCATTTGCTTGCGGACAAGCCAGTTGTCGACCAGAGGATGCCGGAATGACCAAGCAGCCCAACATCGTGCTCATCCTGTCGGATCAGCATCGCGCCGACGCGATGGGCTGCGCGGGCAGCGCCTTCGTGAAGACGCCGCACCTGGACCGGCTGGCTGCCGAGGGCGTGCGCTTTGCCAATGCCTATACGCCCTGGCCGGTGTGCACGCCGGCGCGCGCCAGCATGTGGACGGGCGCCTATCCGCATGCCCACGGCATCATCGACAATGTCTACGGCATCGACAATGCGTTCGCCGAGCGCGGCCGCATCGAACGCACCGTGTTCGACGCGCTCAGGGATGCCGGCTATCGGACCGCCCATTTCGGCAAATGGCATCTGGGCGAGGCGCAGCCGCCCTTCTTCGACATCTGGGAGGAGAGCTTCAATTCGCGGCTGGGCCACTTCCTCGACGGCCGGATCGACGGCACCTACCGGCCCGATGTGCAGACCGATGCGTCCATCGCCTTTCTCAGGCAACAGGCCGAGGCCGGCGACCGTCCCTTCGTGATGGTGCAGAGCTATTATCCGCCGCATGATCCCTTTATGGCGCCGGCGCGGTTCTATGACCCCTATCGCCATCGCGGCGTTCCCTTTGCCGGCTATTACGCGGCGATCGGCGCGCTCGACTGGAACATCGGCCGCATACTGGCAACGCTCGACGAGACGGGCCTGCGGCGCGACACGCTGGTCGTCTACTATTCCGACCATGGCGAGACGTTCCTGTACCGGCGCGAGGGCGAGCACAAATTCGTGTGCACCGACGATGCGATCCGCGTGCCGATGATCGCCTCCATGCCCGCCACGGTGCCCGGCGGGGCGGTGTGCGGTAAGCCCGTGGGCCTGCAGGACCTGGCGCCGACCATGACCGAACTGGCCGGCGCGAAGGCGCTGTCGCCATGTCATGGCGCGAGCCTGTGGCGCCTGATGCTGGGCGAACCGGAGCCCGACTGGCGCACCGGCTACTATGTGCAGAACCTCACCCATGTCAGCGCCATCGCCCAGCGCGCCTGGACCGAGGACGGCTGGAAGCTGATTGCCTCGGCGAACGGCGCCCATGAACTCTACAACCTCGGCGCCGACCCCGAGGAGGAGTGGAACATCTACCGCACGCCGCGGCCCGACCCGGGCTTCGAGCGCTACAAGCACTATCGCGATTATGGCGACATCATCGAGCGCCTGCGCGCCCGCGCCATCGACTACGCCCGCCAGATCGGCGACGGCGAAGGCGTGGCATTGCTTGAAACGCCCTATAGCGGCGAGTGAGACGCGGCCGATGCTTGCCTGCCCGCCGGCTGCTGGAGCCGTGCTCTAAAGAAAAGTGGTTCGGCCGGGCCAGGTGTCCGTCATCGGCATGGCCGCGCGCCGCAACCGGTGGCGCCGTGAATCCTTGACCGCCGCGCCGCCGTCCCACAGGCGTCCCGATCCGTAGAAGCGGCTGTGCAGTTCGGCCCGGCTCGAAACGCCGAAGGTCCTGTAGAGCGACTGCACATAGCCGTGAAAGGTACCCGGCCTGACGCCGATCGTTGCGGCCGCGTCGGCCTCGCGCGCCCCTGCCAGCAGCGCGCCCAGCGCCTGCCTGTGCCTGTCGGTCAGGCTTGCGACCGGGCTGGTCGCGTCGGCGAGCCGATTGCCCGCCAGCCCGCGCAGCTCGGCGGCGATGAGGCCAAGCCGCTGGCGATCCCGGCCCGAGAACGGGGCCGCGTCGGCCGGACGCATGCATGTCGCAAGGTTCCATCGATCCTCGGCCACCTCGCCGATCGCGGTGATCGCGGTCATGATGTCGCCGATCCCGGCCGGCGCCATGTACTGCCGGTAGATGTCGCTCTGGCGATAGGTGCGCACCTCGATCAGCTGGCTGCAGGCGGCGACCACGACGTCCGAACGCAGCGTGTCGAGCGCGCGACGCATCGGGTCGCGCCGGTTCGCACCGTCGATCTGATAGCGCACGAAATGGGACTGCGCCTCCGGGCTCGGCCAGCCATGGTCGACCATGTGACGGACCATTGCCCGCTCGTCGTCCCAGATGGCCGCGACCTCGCCGCACAAAGTGACTTGCGCGTCGGACAGGGCGGCCAGTTCGATGCACAACTGCATGCGCCAGCCGAACGGGTCGACGCCATATTGCAGGCACCGGTCGAGCGCGCCGTAAACGGCACGGATATCGTCTTCTTCCCCCGCCATCGCGCCGATTATGCCCGAGCCGCATCGTGCGTGCCATGCCTGCCCGGGCCGCTACGATTTTTCCCTCTGATCAGACCATTGCGGGCGATTGCCACCGAAAATAGCCTTTCGGGCGAGGGTGGCGAGACCGGCAGAGCGGGGCGCGGTGCCGGGCACGGACGGGGCGGGCGAGATGATCCATGTGCATCGACGACGGCGGCTGCTTGTTGCCACGGTCCTGTCCGGGTGCCTGGGTCTTGGCGCAGGCGCCGCGGGACTGGCGCAGACCTTCACCATCACCGAGACCGAGTTCGCGCCCGGTGACATGGACAATGTCGTCTATCGGCAAATCAATTCGAATTCCGGAACGCCGACCGTGACCGCCGTGCAGGGCACGACCGGCAACCCGGGTCCATATCGGGAGTTGACCCACTTCCTGCCCCGCGACACCGGAATTGGCAGTCTCGACCTGCTGACGACGCCCGCAAAGACCTATCACCCTGCGGCCCAGGGTGCGATCAGTTCCCTTGCGGTGTCGCGAGATGCCATCATCGTCCAGAACCTGGACGACAGCGGCACGGACATCGGGGGCGGTGTCGTCGGATCGGTCTTCGGCCTGCGGCAGAACGGGGTCTTGTACTTCGCGCGCGCGCAGCTTCTCTCCATCGACAGCCGAGCCTTCGACGGCCAGGCGCTGAACGGTCTGACGGCACAGGACTTCACCGACGTCAATGGCAACCACCCCGACTTCTCGGAGACCGGCGGGCCAATCGAGTTCGGATTTGCCCATTCCAACACGCGAACCGGGTCTGGTGCCCTGCTCGTGCCAACCTACGGCTACGACAATGTCGTCATCGTCCTGGGCACGGGCGGCGTGCCGGTCGCGGTGACGCCGATGACGATCCCGGCTGAACGCGACGCGGTGCGCGATGCGACGCGCGCCGCCCATGACAGCGTTCATGAACGCATGCATGGCGGCCACTTCTGTTCGGTATGCGCCGTCGCCGGCCCGAGCCCGACGCCGGCCATCGACACGCTGCGCTATGGGCCGGGCGATTCGCCATGGGCGGCCGCACCGGCCGGCGTCTATGCCGCCGATCTCGCCATCGCCGATTTCGCCGCCGCGCCCCCGCCGCGCCAGGACCGCTGGACGGTGTTCGGCTCGGCGGTCTATGGCGCCGGCTCGTCCGAGCCGAGCGCCGGCCAGGCTGGCCAGGACTACCATCTCGCCGGGGCGACCATCGGCATCGACCGGCTGTTCGGGCCCCGCCTTGCGGTCGGCGCGGCGTTCAATTTCGGCCGTGTCGACGGCACCTTCGACGAGGGCGGCGGCACCAACGATGTCGGCGTCGTCACGGCCCTGGCCTATGCCGGCTGGCAGCCCAACGAGTTCGCCTATCTCAACGGCGTGGTCAGCTACGGCGTCGGCGAGATCGACCGGATGCGCAATGTCGACGGGCTGGGCTCGGCCTCCGGCTCCACGGCCTCGCGCACCTTTGCCGCGAGCGTGCGGGCCGGCGCGGACGTGCCGCTGCTCGACAGCCCGTTCCTCGTCGGCGGTTCGGTCAGTCTCGACTACCAGTCGACGACGATCGACGCCTACACCGAGACCTCGGCCGGCGCACCGGCCTTCGCCGTTCCCGAACAGCATGCGCGATCGGCGCGGCTCTCGGTCACCGGGCGCCTTGCCCGTCCCGTCGAGCGCGATTGGGGCATCATCGTGCCCAATCTGAGCCTGACCTACGGGCGCGAACTGCTCGATGATGGCGAGATCCTCACCGTGACGGCGCAGAACACCGGCTTCACCACGGGCGTGACCGTCGACGATCCGGCGCGCGACACGCTGACGCTCGCCGGCGGGGTCTATGCGTCATTTGAGGGCGGCTCTTCGATCGGTGTGTCGGCCTCGACCACACTCTTCAACGACGAAAGCGCGCAGACGACGGTGAGCCTGCGCGGGCGAATCAGGTTTTGAGGGGGAAGGCGATGGGACGACAGCGAGCGAAAGGCCTGTTCCAGTTCACGCCCGAGGGTGCGCCGCTTCTTTCGTCAGGGAGCGCGTTGGGTTTGCTGCTTTTGCAGACGACCTGCACTCAATACTTCAGTCAGGTGGATTATAATCTGGCATTGGACGCCTGCATATCGGACGGCCATTCCATTGAACGCTGTGTTGAATTTGCCAACTGCAAGGCTTTTGGCAAACTCGGATGTTTTGCCGAGCATCTTGAAGGTCCGGTGACCCCCGCCTGCGCCGCCCTGTGAATGCTCCAAAACAGCCACGCCGTAAACGGCGATCCGGCCGCAACGATACCGGTCCGCATCCCACCGAAGCGGCCCGGCTGACCTCGTCGCTGCCCCAAATCGTTCAGCCGGGCAGGGCGGACAGGTCGACTTCGGCCAGATGCCAGCGGCCAAGGCTCGCCGTGATCAACCTCTCGCCCGTCAGCGCGATATTGGTCGGGTGGGCGAGAATGACGGCGTTGGGATCGTGGATCACCAGTTCGAGCCCGTTGCGTTCGCTGTAGCGGTAGATGCGGCCCGGCTCGTAGCACGAGACCATCAGGTCGCCATTGGGCATGACCAGCACGCCGTCGGGCACCTGCGACAGGCCGTTCGTGACGACGCGCGGCGCGCCGGCCGAACCGTCCGCGGCGATCGGCACGAAGGACAGCCGCGCCGCCGTGCTCTCGACCACGTAAAGGCCCGAGCCGTCCGGCGCCATGGCCATGCCGTTGGCGAAATGCATCGGCGTGCTCGACCACAGCCCGCCTTCGCCGGTTCGAAGGTCATAGCGGTAGATGCCGCCGCCCGGCTCGTCCCAGCCGTGGGAATCGGAGACGTAGAGCCAGCCATTGGCGTCGTCGACCACCGGATAGTTGGGCACCGCGATCCCGCCATCGGCGAACCGGTCGAAGGCGCCCGTCGCCGCCTCGTATCGGAAGATCGCCGCATGCCGCAGGTCGCAGGCATAGCAATTGCCGGCCGCGTCGAAGGCAAGCCCGAGCAGGAAGCCGTCATTTTTGGCAATGCCGGCCATCGCGCTGGCGTCCGCCTTGATGCGCACCAGATCGCCGTTTTCGGTGCCGCACCAGACCGAGCCGTCCGCATGCACGGCCACGCCCTCCGGATGCGCCAGTCGCGGGCTGTCGAATATGCCGTCATAGAAGACCTTTGCGGCACTCATCGGCAATAGCGGTTCCATGCTGTCCTCCCTTGCGCGACGGCTCAGCCCGGCCGCGCCAATCCGGTGATGCGTTCGGTGGCCGCGCGGTCCCGCGCGATGATGTCGTCGAGGATGGCGCCACGCTCGCGCGCGCTGACGAATTCGAGCCGGCGCAGCCCGATCGGGTCGACCTCGTGGCGCAGCGCGAACAGCTCCTTTGCCGTGGGCGGGGCGACATCGGCCACATCCTCGGCGAAGATCACCTTGAACCCGGTATTGGCCTGGACGTCCTCGCGCGTCGCGCCCGGCATCAGTTCGGCGACGACGAGCTGGCCGACCGCCTCGTCATAGCGGAACACGCACATATTGGTGAACACCATGATCGCGCCCGGCCGGTAACCCGCCGCCTCGCGCTCGGCGGCCGAGATCAGTCCGCGCCCGGCGCTGACCACCTCGACCGTCTCGACCATCGCCGCCGGCGCGTGGCGCGGCACATAGACGATGAAGTTCTGATGCATGTTGGCGACATCGGCCATGCCGCCCTGTCCGGGCAGGCGCAGCATGCCGCCCGAGGGTTTGGTCAGGCCGATTGTGTTGGTCCGCCCCTGCGCATCGATCTGCGCGGTGCCGACGATCTCGTGCGTGATGTAGCCGCCCTGATAGGCGAACCAGTAGCTGTCCTCGCCGCCGACATGGCTGACGGCCGTCTGCGCATCCATGGTTTCCATCATCGACAGCGACATGGTGCCGGCCGCCACGTCGATATGCCCGCCCGAAAGCGTCGTGATCATCATCCCCGGCGCATGGGTCGCCTTGGCCAGCCGATAAGCGACATTGGCGAGCGGCGAGACCGCGCCGGCGCTGGCATGGCTTTCATTGTCGAGCGAGCGCGCAATGCGCACCGCCATCACCTCGTCGACCGTCGGCGGCGCATCGGGCGCCACCGCGCCGGGCTGGAACGCGGCCGGCACGATCGCCCGGGCCGGCACCTTGGCGGCATGGCGCATCAGGGGCGGCACGCCGTCCTCGGGCACGGCGAGCGCGTCGACAAGGCGCACGCCCTCGGTCTCCAGGATTTCGCGGATCCGGGCAAAATCGGTGGCATAGTAGGGCAGACACGAGCACGGATAGGCCCCGCCCGGCACATGCGCGATGGCGCTGACCCGGTTGCGCTGAATGATCAGATTGCGGCCATCGGCGTTCAGATGGCCGGCCGGCACCACCTCCTCGACCGTGACGAAGACCTGTTTCGCCGCGCCGGCCTGGATCTTGTCGAGCGCCTGCGCGCCATAGATCTCGACATTGCCGGCGGTGTCGGCGCGCGGGGCGTGCACGCAGAACACGTCGATCTGCCGGGCCTCGACCAGCGCCACCGTCCGGCCGGTGCGCGGATCGGTGTGGGCGGCCAGCGCCGGACACAGCTCCATCATCGACGAGCCCGCCGGAACCTGCATCGGGAGGAAAGGCAGGTTCTGCTCGCGGGCCCGAAGACTCTGGATCAGTGCCAGCGCTGGCCAGTCATTGACCTCGATGGCCCCGGTCTCCGCCGCCTTTCGAAAGCGCGGCGCCAGCCCGAAGATGTCGAGGCTCGAAAAGCAGATGTCGGCGCTGGCGACCGCCTCGGCCTCCAGCAGCATCTCGAGCGGCAGCCCGCCCGCCCAGCTCAGATAGCGCAGGTCTTTCGGGCGCCGCTTGCAGATGGCGCGGACGAGCGCGATCGGCAGGCGCGCGAAATGATGCCCGCCGATCGAGATGCACGCGCCGTCGGCGACCCGCGCGGCCATCTGTGCGACGGTCAGGAACTCCGGGCTGTTGGACTTGACGAGCGACATGGCGGGCCTTTCGCGGTCAGGCGGCATCGACCGCAATGCGGTAACCGATGGTGAGCGGATTGTCGGGATCGAGCGCCACGGCGGTGGGCGTCCCCGCCCGCGCGATCGGACTGTCGGCGCGGGCCGTTGCCGGTGCCAGGCCGAAGGGCGAGCACAGCGGCTCGATGCCGATGCAAAGATGCCGGCTCGACCAGGGCGGGGCGCTGCGTCCGCGATTGGAATACCAAAGCAGCACGCTGGGCAGGATGTCGGCGTCCCAGCTCAGCCGCATGCGATAGCCCTCGGCGGTGTTGACCAGGTCGAAGCGCCCGTCGATACCGTCCAGTTGCAGGAGTTCCTCGACGGCCGCGTCGAAGGGCAGGGCGGTGGCATCGACCGTTTGCCCGTTGATGCCGGGCACTTCGGCGAGCGAGGAAAACCTCCTGTCGGCGGCAAACAGCGGCGCTTCGGGTTCGACCCGTCCCGGATGCGTGCGGCCCGTCGCAAAGCGGCCGGGCGCAAGACGCGCCGCGCCGGCCTCGAGCGGCAGGCGAAAGCAGCCGTGAAGGGCGATCGGCTCGCGCACCGGCCGCCGCGCATGCACGGTCAGCTCGATGTCGAGCGCCGGCGCCTGCGGGTCGGGCCGGACCACGCGTTCGAGCCGGCTGACCGCATCCTCCTGCGGGTAGTCGATGGCCAGCGTGATCGCGTCGGCGCGCGCGTCGGTGAAGGTCCAGTCAGCATTGGAGGAATGCCCGTGCACCGGGCCGGGCGTTGCATCGTCGTCCATCACCGCCTGCCATTCGGCCGGAAAACCGGCCGACGGCATCGGATAGCCGAACGGCACGCAGGGCCATTCCCCGCGCAGGCCCGCGATCAGCCCGCCCGCAGCCAGCGCATCGGGCTCGTCGAACCACGGCGCCACATGCAGCGGGCTGACCGGCCGTCCGTCATCGAGCAGGAACATCGTCGGCCCGATCATCCCGCCGAGCGCCTCGACGCTGACGACGCCGTGCCGCCAGGCCAGTGCCCGGCTTTGCCCGCCCGCAGTCATGCCGAGACGGCCCTGTCCTTGGGCGCCTCCTGCACCGTGATGTCGCCGGCCGCCTCGAGCGCGGCGATCTCCTCGCGCCCGACGCCGAATTCGGCCAGGATCTCGCGGCCATGCTCGCCGATCATCGGAGCCGGCCGGTCGATCGCCGGCGGCGTCTCGGACATCGTAACGGCCGGGCCGACGACTTGCACGTCGCCGGCGAGCGGATGCCCGTAGGACTGGATCATGCCCATATGCGCGACCTGCGGGTCGGCGGCGGCGCGGCGGAAGTCCTTGACCTCGGCGGTCCAGATGTCGGCGGCGAGCAGCTTTTCGAGCAGCGGGTCGCAGTCGAACGTCTTTGTGACCGCGTTGATCTTCTCCCACACCTCGTCGCGCTGGTCGAACAGCACCTGCGGGTCGTCATAGGCGAGCAGCTCCTCGGCGCCGAGCGTCCGGACCAGATGCGCATACGGGCTCATCGCGATCGACACGAAGCGGCCGTCGCGCGTTTCGTAGATGCCGAAGGGCGCATCCATGCCCGGATGGCCGATGCCCGATTTGGGGCGTTCGAAATCGATGCCCAGATTGAGCACGGACACGAACTCCTGCCCCAGATGCGCCAGCATGCCGGCGAGCAGATTGACCTCGATCTTCTGGCCCTTGCCGGTCTTCTCGCGATAATAAAGCGCCGACAGGATCGCATAGACCATGTTCATCGCGCCGATCTGGTCGGCGATGCCCGCGCCCAGCGGCACCGGCGGCTGGTCGGCCCGGCCGGTGGCCGCCGAAACGCCCGAAAGCCCCTGGATCAGCATGTCCTGGCCGGGCCGGTCGACATAGGGTCCGCTTTCGCCATAGCCCGAACCCGAGCAATAGATGATGCGCTCGTTGACGGCTTGAAAATCCTCGTAGCCATAGCCCAGCCGCTCGAGCACCCCGGGCCGGAAGTTCTGGACGACGACGTCGGCCCTGGTCGCCATGTCCATGACGATCTGGTGGATGCGCGGCGATTTCAGATTGACCGCGATCGAGCGCTTGTTGCGGTTCCAGGCCAGAAAGCTGGGGCTTTCCGAACCGCCGACCCAGCGGTTGAAGAAGGTCAGCGAGCGGAACATGTCGCCCTTGCCGGCC
Organism: Roseitalea sp. MMSF_3546; assembly: GCF_030732865.1. GTDB lineage: Bacteria > Pseudomonadota > Alphaproteobacteria > Rhizobiales > Rhizobiaceae > Roseitalea. Next base: position 58,093 of record NZ_JASHKB010000010.1, on the reverse strand, counting down.
CGCTCGATCTTGATGATGTCGGCGCCCATGTCGCCCAGGAGCTGGGTGGCGAACGGCCCCTGCAGCAGGTGGCTGAAATCGAGGACGCGAACGCCGGTCAGTGCTTTTTGCATGGCTGTTTCCTTTCCGCCGGGCGCCTTACGCGTCGTCCGGCTTGAACAGATCGGGCAGGAAGCGCGGCGTGGCGGTCAGACCGCCATCGACGCGCAGATCGATGCCCGTGGTGAACCCGGCCAGGTCCGAGGCGAGATAGACGGCCGCCTCGGCCACCTCCTCGGGCTTGCCGATACGGCCGATGGGATGCATCAGCACCCACGCCTTGGCGACATGCTCGCCCAGATCGGCGACGACCTTTTCGTTCATCGGCGTTGCGATCGTGCCCGGCGAGATCGAATTGACGCGCACATTGTGCTTGCCGAACTCGACCGCCATCTGCCGGGTCATCGACATGATCGCGCCCTTGGCGCCGGCATAGGCCGTCCAGCCGTCGAGCCCGACATGGCCCTGCGCCGAGGCCATATTGATGATCGAGCCGGACTTGGCGGCGATCATGTGCGGCAGGGCGTGTTTGCAGCCGTGAAACACGCTCGACAGATTGGTGGCGATGAGCCTGTCCCATTGCGCGTCGGTCATCTCGTGCACCGGCATGCCGCCAATGGCGACCGCGGCATTGTTGACCAGGATGTCGAGCCGGCCGAATTCGGCGATGGCGGCCTCGATCAGCGCCTTGATGTCCGCGCCGTTCGCAACGTCGCATGGGCGGTAAACGGCCCTTGCGCCGCTTGCCTCGATGGCGGCGACCGTTTCGGCGCCCGCATCGTCGGCGATGTCCCCGATGGCGATGCTGGCGCCCTCGGCCGCCATCGCCTCGGCGATCGACCGGCCGATGCCGTTCGCCCCGCCGGTGATCACCGCAACCTTGTTCGTGAGCCGTGCCATGGGTGCCTCCCTTTGTTCAGGCGCGTTCGCGCTTGGCCGAATCGAGCGCGACGGCCGCGATGATGATCGCCCCGGTGATGACGAGCTGCCACTCGGTCGGCGCGCTCATCATGCCCAGCCCGTTTGACACGAAGGCCAGGATCAGCACGCCCAGCGCCGACCCGATCAGCCCGCCGATGCCGCCGGCGAGGCTGACCCCGCCGAGTACGGCCGCCGCCACCGCCTGGAACTCGTAGTTGAGTCCGGCCACATGCACCGCCGAGCCAAGCCGCGAGGCCAGCAGGATGCCGCCGACCGTCGCCGCCAGCGAGGAGATGACGAAACAGGTGAACTTGATGCGCCGCACATTGTAGCCGGCAAGGCGCGCCACTTCGGCGTTGCCGCCCACCGCATAGACCTTCCGGCCAAAGCGCGTCTGCGTCATCAGCACGGCAAGCCCGCCGACCAGCGCGAAGGCGACCAGCGCCGGGTAGGGGATCAGACCCCACAGCCGGCCGTTGCCGAGCTGGAAGAAGCTTTCCAGATAGACCGTGTCGGCGATCGCCCGCTTGCCGGTGTAAAGGTAGACCAGCCCGCGAATGATGAACAGCGTGCCCAGCGTGACGATCAGCGAGTTGATCTTCAGATAGACAGAAAGGTACCCGTTGACGACGCCGATCAGAAGGCCGAGCGCCAGCGCGCCGCCAAGCCCGAGCGCCAGCGATCCGGTCGCGTTCATGATCACGATCAACGGGATGGCGATGGCGGCGACCAGCGAGCCGACCGAGATGTCGACCTCGCCCGAAATGAACACGATGGCGACGCCGGCCGTCAGGCACATCAGGATCGAGGCCTGGCCGAGCACATTGGTGATGTTGCGCAGCGACCAGAAATGCTCGGTCGCCAGCGCAAAGAAGCCGATGACGAGCGCCAGCGAGACGACGAGCGCGACCAGATTGCCGCGAAACAGGCGGTGGTCCGCCTTCCGGGCCGGCGCGGGGGCAGCGGTGTCAGCCGATTGCTGCATTGAGCACCTTCTCCTGTGTCGCCTCGTCCCGGTCGAAAAGGGCCGTCATGCGTCCCTCGGCCAGGACGGCGATCCGGTCGGACAGGTTGAGCAGTTCGGGCATTTCGGACGTCATCATGATGACGGCCAGCCCGCCCGCGGCCAGTTCGTTGATCGCCGCGAAGATTTCGGCCTTGGCGCCGACGTCGATGCCGCGCGTCGGCTCGTCGACGACGATGGCCTTGAGCCCGTACATCAGCCAGCGCGACAGCAGGACCTTTTGCTGGTTGCCGCCCGACAGCGTGCGGATCGGCTGGTCGAGGCTGGCAAGGCGGATGCGGAAGCGGTCGACGAAGGTCTGCGCCCTGGCGCGCTCGGCGCCGGCATCGACGAAGCCCGCGCGGGCGAAGCGCGCCAGCGAGGGCAGCGTCATGTTGCGCGTGACGTCCGCTTCCAGCATCAGCCCTTCTTCCTTGCGGTCCTCGGACAGAAGGCCGATGCCCAGCGCCTTGGCGCGGCCGGTATTGTGCGGTCGCAGCCGCTCGCCGCCAATGCTGATCTCGCCGGCGCTGATCGGATCGTAGCCGACGACCGCCTTGGCCAGTTCGGTGCGGCCGGCGCCCATCAGCCCGAAAAAGCCCAGCACCTCGCCCGCCCTGACATCGAAGGAAATGTCCGCGAGCTTGTTCCGGGTCGAAAGGTTCTTGACCGAGACGACGGTCTCGCCACCCTGGTGCCGCGTCTTGGGAAACAGATCGGTGATCTCGCGGCCGACCATGTCGACGATCAGCGAATGGTGGTCGTGCTCGGCGACCGGCTTCGTCGACACCCAGCGCCCGTCGCGCAGCACCGTGGCGCGGTCGCAGATGGCGAAGATCTCCTCGAGCTTGTGGCTGACATAGACGATGCCGATGCCCATGTCGCGCAGCCGGCCGATGACGCCGAACAGGTGTTCGACCTCGCCGGGCGTCAGCGAGGACGTCGGCTCGTCCATGACGACGACGCGCGCGTCATGGGCGAGCGCCCGCGAGATCTCCACGAGCTGCTGCTCGGAAAGCGACAGGTCCTTGACCGGCGCATCGACATCGAGCGCGAAACCGGCCCGGTCGAACAGCGCCTGCGCCTTCTGGCGCATGGTGCGCCAGTCGACCAGGCCCGCCGGGTTGCGCGGATGGTTTTCCATGAAGATGTTTTCGGCGACGGTGAATTCGGGGATCAGCGCGATCTCCTGGAACACCACCTTGACGCCGGCGGCGAGCGCATCGGCCGGCGCCTCGAAACTGACCGGCGTGCCGTCGAGCTCGATCGTGCCCGCATCCATCCGGTAGGCGCCGGCGAGGATCTTGATCAGCGTGGACTTGCCCGCGCCGTTCTCGCCCAGAAGCGCGTGCACTTCGCCGGCCATCACGTCGAGCGAAACGTCGTCGAGCGCCTTGACGCCCGGAAACGTCTTGGTGACGCCGGCCATGCGGATGATCGGACCTGCGGCGTCGGCAGCCGGCTTGCGCACCGCCTCAACCATCGGTGCGGCCCTTTCTGAGCTGGTCGAGAAACATCGCCAGGATGATCACGACGCCCGGCACGATGATCTGCAGATCCTGGTTCCAGCGCAGGATGATGATGCCGTTGTCGATGATCTTCAGGATCAGAACGCCCAGTATGGTGCCGGCGATGGTGCCCTTGCCGCCGAACAGGCTGGTGCCGCCCAGCAGCACCGCGGCGATGACGATCAGCTCGAAGCCGCGCCCGGCCGTCGGCTGGCCGGCATTGAGCAGCGAGGCGAGAATCGTCGCCGCCACGCCGACGAGGATGCCGGTGACGACGAATGCGACGAGCTTGATTGTTTCCGGCGACAGCCCCGAAAGCCGCGCCGCCTTGGGATTGGAGCCGACGGCGAAGACGCGCCTGCCGATCAGCGTGTAGTTGAGCATCACGTAGAAGACGACGGCAAGCAGCGCGGCGATGATCACCGGCACCGGCACCGGCCCGACATAGCCCGTCGCGATCAGCGAGAACGCCTCGATCTGGTGGTGGTTCTGCACCGCTTCGCGCGTATAAAGGAACACCCCGCCCTGCAGGATCATCATCGTGGCGATGGTCGCGATCAGCGAATTGACCTTCAGCCGCGTGACGACCAGGCCGTTGAACAGCCCCACGCCGCCGCCGAAGGCAAGCCCCGCCAGTATGCCCAGCGTCAGCGAACTGGTGGTGTTGATGACATCCATGACCACGCAGGACGCAAAGGCGAGCGAGGCGCCCACCGAAATGTCGACCTCGGCGGTGATCAGCAGCATCGTCATGCCGACCGCGACGATCAGAACCATCGCGCTCTGATGCAGGATCGCGGTCGCGTTCTCGGCGGTCATGAAGCGCGGCGCGGCCAGCGACAGCCCGACGATCAGCACCGCGAGCAGGATGATCAGGAAGATCTGCTCGTTGCGCAGCAGCCCGCCGAGCGAAAGCCCGCGCGCTTGCCGGGTCGGCGATTGGTCTGAGGTCACGCTCATCGCGCCAGGTCCATGTTCGGGTTGGCCTCGTGCTCCGCCGCTGGGCGGGCAGGGCGACAAGGCCCCGCCCGCAACCGGCTTTCGATCAAAGATCGGAGGCGTATTTCATGCACTGGTCGGGCGCTTCGAGCTCGTTGACGCGCTCCCAGTTGATCTGCCGGCTTTCGCCGTCGAAATCGTAGAACTCCAGGGCCGTCTCCGGCGTCAGCGTATGTGTCGGGCTGACGATGTGCTCGGGCAGGTCCTCGCCATTGAACATGGCGACCGCCGCGTCCATCGAGGTGAAGCCGACCTTTTCGGGGAACATCGCCGCTTCCAGTTGCAGCGGGCCGTCCTTGGCCATCTCGTTGAGGAAGGCCAGGCCCTCGCCGCCCGTGCCGACCACGAGCAGATTGTCCTCGGGCAGGCCGGCCGCGCGCCAGGCCTGAAGACCGCCCAGCGCCGAGGAATCGTTGATCCCGTAGATGACGTTGATGTCGCTGTCGGCGGCAAGCGCGGCGGCGGACACTTCCTGGGCGCGGTCGGGGTTGCCGCCACCGTCGAGGTCGTGGACCAGTTCGGCGTCGGGCATTTCGGTGCGGATGCCGTCCATGAACCCGTTCGAGCGCAGCACCGTCGCCGACAGCAGCGGCAGGCCGACATTCATCACGCGCACCGGACCTTCGAGGTTTTCCTTGGCCCATTTGCCCGCTTCCACGCCGGCGTTGTAGCCGGTGTCGTAGTCGCAGATGGCGACAAGTGTATCCATGCCGACCACCGGATTGCCTTCGAGCACCACCGGCACGCCGGCCGCCTTGGCCCGGCGCAGGATCGGCACCGCGCCTTCCTCGTTGACCGGCGTGATGATCATCACGTCGACATTGCGCGCCATGAAGTCCTCGGCGGCCGAGACCTGCTTGGCGATGTCGAGATTGGCGTCGATGACCTCCAGTTCGATGCCCAGTTCGGCGGCGCGGTCCTGCATGCCGCCGATCACGTTCTGGTACCATTCATGGGTGGCGTAGTTGACGATGTAGCCGACCGTCTTGGGCGTTTCCTGCGCCATCGTGGTGGCCACCATGGCGACGGTCGAGGCCGCCGCGATCAGCAATGTCTTCATCGATTTGTGCATCTTGCTCCTCCTTCGTGACTGACAGATGCGATTGGCGAGCGATGCGCCGAGCGTCATCGCCCGCCTGCGGGCAGATCGTTTTCGTCTTCCGACAGCCTGCTGCCTGCGCCGAGCTGTCGCGACAACGCCCGTCCGGCGTCGATCGTGTGTTCGAGAACCGTCTCGAGCGGCACCGTCGCCGCCCGCTGCTTGAGGTGGGCGACCGTCAGCGCGGCGACGACATGGCCCAGATAGTCGAAGATCGGCACGGAGATGTTGGTGACGCCGTCGACGGCGAGCGAGGCGCGCAGGTCATGGCCGCGCGCGACGATCTCCTCGGCCTGGCGCCGCACAGTGGCCACCGGTCCGGCGCCCGTTTCGCGGGCGGCGACCGCCCGGTCGAGCCCCTCGCGGGTCGCTGCGTCCGAAAATGCGTAGAGCAGAAGCCCCGAACTGGTCTCCTCGAACGGAAAGCGCGCGCCCAGCGACACCGAATAGCGCATCGGCAGGGGCGGGTCGGCCTGCATGATGATCAGCACGTCCGCGCCGCTGAGCACGGCCAGATGGCACGACTGCATCGTCGCCGGCGCCAGCGCCTGCATGATCGGCAGCGCCGCATCGGCCAGTTGCCGTGTCGTCGGAATGCGGTGGGCGAGTTCGAACAGCTTGAGCGAGAGCTTGTAGCGGTCGCTGCCGGGCGGCCGGTACAGATAGCCGCGCGCCTCCAGCACCTGGATGACGCGATAGATCTCGTGCACGCTGCGCCCGACGCCGGCGGCGAGCTCGGTGGCGGTCAGGCCCTCGGGCATGGTGGCCGCGTATTCGATCAGGTCGAGCGCCTTTTCGGCGGCCGGCACGTTGTAGGTGCGCTTGCCGCGCTCGGTCGGTACGGCCGCCGGGGCCGGTTTGGACCGCGTGTCCCTCATTGTGCCGCAACCGTTCGCGCCGTGCCCTCGCGCAGGGCGCCGTAGGAGTCGTTCAGCCACGACAGGAACGCCGCCTCGGGCGCTTCGTCGTGGATGACCGCCGTGATCCGGTGCGTCGCCTCGCGGAACAGCGGCACGAAGCCGTCGAAGGTCGGGCGCAGATAGGCATCGTCCATCGCCGCGAGCGTGTTCGCCAGGAAATTGCCGGTCAGCGCGTTGCATTGCGCGCTCTGCCAGGCCGCCCGGCTGGCCGGCTGCCCGCCCGCGCGCACATATTCGCCCGTCTGGAAGTCCTGCCCGCACAGCCACGCCGCATAGGCATAGGCGGCTTCGGGGTCGGCGGTTTCGGCGCTGATGCCGATGCCGGCCCCGCCGAGCAGCGCGCGCGCCGGCCTGTCGGCAAACACCTTGGGAGGGCCGCCGAAGGTCAGCGGGCGCGCCGGGTGGGTGGCGTAGTTGATGTAGTTGAACGCATAGGGAACATAGACGATGTCGTCATTGGCGACCATGTGGTCGAAGCACTGGATCGGGTTCCAGTGCCGCGCCTCGGGATGGGCCTGGGCGATCAGCCGCCGCAACAGCTCCATCACCTGGCCCGCCGTCTCCTCGGAAACCAAGCGGTCGGCCCGTTCGCCCGGCGTTTCGCCGGTGCTCGCGGCAAGCGACAGGAAGCAGCAGAAAAGGTCGGTCGGCTTTCCCGGGAAGGCCATCCAGCAGCCTCTGGCGCGCGCTGCCTCGCCAAGCGCGATCACGCCCTCGATCGTTGCCGGCACGTCGAATCCGTGACGATCCATCAGATCGGCGCGCCACGCCGCCGTCTGCCCGGCGGCATCGATGGGCAGCGCCCACAGCCGGTCATCGGCCCAGTAGGACTGCCAGGACGCGCCGACCGAATCGGCGGCAAAGCGCTCCCGGTCGGCCGCGGTCACGAAATCGGTCAGATCGAGCAGATAGCCGCGCTGCGCCGCCTCGCCGACGAAGGGGTGGTCGAAGATGACCAGGTCGTAGCGCGCCGCATATTCGTCAAGATTGCCTTCGCCGAAGCTGTAGAGCGAGCGCCGCTCCCAGACCACCTGGCGGCCGTGGGTTTCGGCATAGATCGGCACGCTCGCATCGAGCGGGCCCCAGCAGCGCCTGTGATCCCATGCAACCCCACGCAACGCGCTCGTGTCGGCGACCATCTCGTCCTCCCCGGTGTTCCGGGAGCGATAGTCTCATATCGTTTTTATAAGTGCAAACAGTTTTTCTATATAGAATTCGCTGGCGCGAGCGGCCGGCGATCGCCGGCGGCCCGATCGGCCCGCCAGCGCGCCAGGGCCGGTTCAGGCCGGCCCTTCGTTCGGATCGGTCAGCCAGCTGTCACTTGCCGCCATTTGCCAGCGCACGATCTCGGCGGGCGCGACCGCCCGCGTCCATTGCCTGAGCAGGTCCTGCTCCGCCGCGCGGGTTTCGAGCACGCCGGCGATGGCATCGGGATCCCAGTCGCTCAGAACCCGGGCGCGCAGCGCCGCGCAGACGGCCGCGTGACCGGGATCGCCGGCAAGATCCTCGGTTTCGGCCGGATCGGCGCGCATGTTGAACAATTGCTCCGGCTCGCCGTGATGGTAGACATACTTGAAACGGCCCGTGCGGATCATTCGCTGGATGACCCGTTTGCCGCCGGTCCATGCCGCAATGCCGTCATTGACGTATTCGCACAGGGCCGCGTCGACCCAGGGCGCCGAGGGGTCGGCGAGCATCGGCGCAAAGCTCCGGCCCTGCGCGTTCGGCAAGGCCGGCGCGCCGGCGCAGTCGAGCATGGTCGCGGTCAGATCGATCTGGCTGACGACGGTGCGGCGGCGTCGACCGGGTTCGATGGTGCCCGGCCAGGCCATGATCAGCGGCACGCGCGCGGCCTCGTCGAAAAGCGTCGACTTCCACCACAGGCCGCGATTGCCCAGATGTTCGCCGTGATCGGAGGTGTAGATCACCAGCGTGTTCTCGCCGAGGCCGGCGCGCGACAGCGCCGCGAGAACCTCGCCGATCATCGCGTCCATCGCCGTCACCAGCCCGTAATAGGCGGTGCGGGCGCGCTCGACGTCCTCGGGCGCCGCGTCGGCAATGCCGCGATCGTGCCGCCACCAGCGATGGTGCGGATGCTCCCTGCCAGGCGGGCCGAGCGCGGGCGGGGGCACCATGCCGCGATAGCTCTCGTACAGGGCGGGATCGCACACATAGGGCGCGTGCGGCAGGATCCAGCCGACCGTCAGGGCAAAGGGCGTGTCGTCCCCCGCCGCCTTGCGCCGGCCCAGTTCGTCGAGCGAGCCGATGGCGGCGTCGGTGACCGCGCGGTCATAGCTCTCATAGGCCGAGCGCCCCGGCCCGGACGCCGTCAGGCTTTCGCGCCATGGATCGTTGGCCTTGTCGAGCGGGCCGAGATCGTGCGCCGGTCCGCCGGGCCAGTTCGGGCTGTGATCGCCGATCATGCGCGTGGCATAACCGCGGGTCTGGTCGGGGCCGAGCGAATGCATGCGGCCGACCAGCCGCGTCTCGTAGCCGGCCGCGCCCAGCGCATGCGCAAATGTCGGCACGCCCGAATGCATGATGTCCTGATTGACCCAACATTGCAGGCGGTGCGGTTCCTGGCCGGTCAGGAATGACATGCGCGAGGGCAGGCAGATCGGCGAGGGGCAGTAGCAATTGTCGAAGGTGACGCCGCGCGCGGCCAGCGCATCGAGATTGGGCGTGCGCACGACCGGGTCGCCATAGCAGCCGGCCAGCGCGGCGTGCTGGTCGGAATAAAGAAGCAGGATATTGGGGCGTTGCGTCACGGGACACCGGCGCGCTGGAGGGGGGCTCTGGCCGTCATCGGCTTGCGGCGGCCGCCGGCGCCGAGGCGTGGGCGGTCTGCTGGTCGTCGAGACGGTTGTGCTCGGGCTTCATCTCCCACATGAACCGGCTTTCGGGCCGCACGGTCTCGGCCCAGCGCGCCAGGATCCGCTTGTCGGGGATCGACGCTTCGATATGGCGCTCGATCGCATCGGGGTCCCAGCCCTCGAGCACCTGACGGGTCAGCTGTTGGCGAATGGCAGCATGGGCCGGGTCGGCTGCGAGATCGCGCGTTTCGTCGGGGTCGGCCGTGAGGTCGAAAAGCTGCGGCCGGTAGCCGTGATAGTAAACCAGCTTGTAGCGCTCGGTGCGGATCATGCGGATCTGCCCGGTGCCGGGAATGCCCCAGTCGAATTCGGACCCGTAGCAGTATTCGCTGAACGTCCGGTTCGCCCAGGGCGCGGCGGCATCGCGCGCGACGCCAAGGAAGCTCACGCCGTCGGCATTGGGCAGCGGCGGCGCGCCCATGGCCTCGAGCATGGTCGCGGTCAGGTCGATGAGGTTGACGACCTGCGTGCGCCGCTCGCCGGCGGGCAGGCGATCCGGCCAGCGCATGATGACCGGCACGCGGGCGGATGCCTCGTAGAAGGTGTGCTTCCACCACAGGCCGTGCTCGCCGATCTGCTCGCCATGGTCGGAGGCGTAGACGACGAGCGTGTTGTCGGCCAGGCCGAGCGCGTCGAGCCGGTCGAGGATGCGCCCGATCATCCGGTCCATGGCGTGAACCAGGCCGTAATAGGCGGTGCGCGCGCGCAACTCCTCCTGCTCGGTGACATCGACGATGTCGCGATGGGCGCGCCAGCGGGCGATCCAGGGATGGTCGTCTTCGGGGGCCGGTGCGCGCCTGGCCGCAAGCCCCACCTTGCCGGCAAAGCGCTCGTAATCGGCCTTGCGCGCAACGAAGGGCGCGTGCGGCAGCATCAGCCCGACGGTCATGGCAAAGCGCTCCATCGTGCCCGACCGGAGCCTGTCGGCATAGTCCTCCAGCGTTGCGACCGCCCTGTCGGCGACCTGTTCGTCCTTGACGTCATAGGCGCTCAGCCCGATCCCGGACTGGCGCAGGCTGCGCCGGTCGGGCGACGCGGTGCCCTGCAGCGGCCCCATGTCGATGCGCGGCACCCCCAGCCAGTTGGGATGGTGATCGCCGATCTCGCGCCGGGCGTAGCCCAGGAGCTGGTCGGGGCCGACCGAGTGCAGCCGGCCGATCAGCGTCGGATGACAGCCGGCCGCGCCGAGCGAATGCGCCATCGTCGGAATGCCCGAATGCAGGATGTCCTCGTTGCCCCACACACGGTTTCGGTGCGGGTGACGGGCGGTCATCATCGCCATGCGCGAGGGCGTGCAGATCGGCGAGGGGCAGTAGGCGTTGTCGAAGGTGACGCCCGCGCTCGCCAGCCGGTCCAGATTGGGGGTTGCGGCGATCGGGTCGCCATAGCAGCCGGCGACTTCCGCGCTGTGCTGATCGGAGAAGATGAACAGCAGGTTGGGCTTGTCGGACATGGATCGCCTTTCGGGTCGGTGGGCCATGAACGGCCTCAAGGGGCAGCGTGCGGGGTGCCGCGGTCAGATGTACTCGAGAACATTTACTGTGTAAACCGGGCCATGAACGTCAGAAAACATATTGATATCGGGCATTTAGGTCGTCTGGCGGTGGAGCACCTTCGCCGGGATCCGAATGCGCTCGGGCGCCGCCGTGCGGTCATTGACATGGCGAAGGATCTGCTCGGCCCCGTATTCGACCACGCGCTCATAGGGAAAGTCGAGGCTGGTCAGGCCGGGCTTGATCACCGAGGTCAGTTCGGTGCCGTCGACCGCGCACAGACCGATGTCGCGCGCCGGCGTCAGGCCATGCGACAGGCAGTATTGCAGCGCGCCGACCGCGACCATGTCGCTGGCATAGAGCAGGGCGTCGGGCATCCGGTCGTGCTCGTGAAGGTGCTGCATGAGTTCGTAGCCGGCCTGAAAGCCGGGAAAGCACTTGATCTCGGTGCCGGCGATCCAGGTGTCGGCGGCCGGCGCGGCGGGCCTCGTCCCGCCGAGCATCCGCACCGTGCCCTTGCGCGCCGTGATCGCCTTTTCGAACCCGCTCAGGCGGCGCTCGTTCATGATGTTCAAAGGATTGGCCGAGTGCACATAGCCGATCCGGCGATAGCCGCGGTCCAGAAGGTGATCGGTGAGGATCTCGGTCGCCTCGGCCTGATCGTAGCCCACGCAGGTGTCCGGGCTGTCAGCGCGATAGTTGAGCAGTTCGACAACCGGCGTGTGCCGGTCGAGCAGCGATTGCCGGGCCGTCTCGGTGAGCTGGATGCCGAAGATGACGATCGCCGCCGGCTTCCAGCCGATCAGTTCGGGCAGAACCGCCTCGCGCTGCGCCTCGATGTCGAGCACCGGAAACAGGTTGACGATCAGCCCGCTCTCATAGAGCGCCGCCGACAGCCGTTCGAGCACGGCGCCATAGACGCCCGACATCTGCGGCGGCGTGATCAGCGAGACGATGCGGCTGTGCTCGGCCTTCAGCCCGCGCGCGATCTGGTTGGGTACGTAGCCGGTCCTGGCGATGGCGGCGCGGATGCGCTCGAGCGTGTCCTCGGCGACCAGTTCGGGGTGCGACAGGGCGCGCGAGACGGTGATCCGGTTGACCCTGGCTTCGCGCGCCACATCGGCCATGCGGGGTCTTTTCAGCCGTTGCTCGCCCAAATCCTCGCCTCTTCAAGCTTGCCGCATCCGCGATCGCTTATATCGGCCCTTGCCATCGTGTCCACACAGCCGCGACCGGTCCTCATCCGGGCAGGTCGATGATCAGGACCTGCGTGAAGATGAACTGCAGGAACAGCCCCAGGCCAAGCCCGATCGCCGCGCCCAGCGCCGCATCGCGCCAGCGGTTGTGCTGCGACAGGAGCGCGGTGGCCACCGCCATGAAGGCGCATGTCGCCACGAAGAAGGGGATCTGCCGGCTCGCCAGCGCGGCGACATAGCCAAGGGTCGCCAGCGCGAAGATCGCACCGTTGCGCAGCCCCACCGTGTCGACGCCCGGTCCGCTGTCGGGCTCCCAGCGCCGCCTTGCGACATGGACGACGATCTGCAGCGCGGTCAGCGCGGCGACGATGGTGGCGACGGCGGTCGGCAGCAGGTCGGGGCCGACCGTGTCGAAGACCGGTCCCTTGGTCTTGCCGGTCTCCGAGATGATCGCCGCGCAGAACACGACAATGCCGATCTCGACATGCAGTTCGCCGAGCAGCTTGAGCGCGGTGGGACGTGTCGGAGAGGGTTGCTCAGGCATTCTTGTTCACCCGGAACATGAGATAGGCCATGATGGCGGTCAGCGCCATGCAGATCAGCGGGATCGGCGTGAAGACCAGCGGCAGCACGTCGCCGCCGGTATACATGGTCGCCTTGCGGAACGAGGTCTCCGCGATCGGCGCCAGCACCAGCCCGATCACCATGGGTGCAAGCGGATAGTTGCGCCGCTCCATGAAGAAGCCGACCGCCGAAAAGGCCAGCATGACGAAGACATTGTACCAGCTGTTGGCGAGCGCGTAGGAGCCGATCACGCACAGCACGAGCACGCCGGGCAGCAGCATCTTGGTGGGGATCGAGGCGATCCGCGCGATCCAGCCGGTGGCCAGATACATCACGCCGAGCATGATGACGTTGGCGACCAGGACCGAGGCGAGGATGGTCTCCACGAATTCGGGGTTGGAGCGGTAAAGACCGGGGCCGGGCTGCAGGCCGTGGATGATCAGCCCGCCGATCAGGATCGCGTCGATCACCGAGCCCGGAATGCCCAGCGAGATCAGCGGTACGAGCGCGCCGCCGACCGTGGCGTTGTTGGCGCTCTCGGAGGCGACCACGCCTTCTTCCGAGCCGTGGCCGAAGCGCTCGGGCGCCCGGGAGGAGGCCTTGGCCACCGAATAGGCGAAGGCCGAGCCGATATTGGCGCCCACGCCCGGCAGGATGCCGATCCAGGTGCCGATCACCGAGGAGCGGACCAGATTGGTGGCGTGCATGCGCATGTCGGCGAGCGTCATGTACATGCCGGTCAGCTTCTGGCTGATGCCCTCGCTGGCGCGGGTCCCGCTCGGCCGGACGATCTCGGCGAGAACCTGATTGCCGGCGAACAGGCCGACCAGCACCGGCAGCAGCTGAAAGCCGTCGCGCAGCGCGTCGAAGCCGAAGGTGAAGCGGTAATTGCCGCCGATCGGATCGATGCCGGGCAGCGAGATCAGCATGCCGAGCAGACCGGCGATCAGCCCCTTGATCATGTTGCCCTTGCTCAGGATGACCAGCAGCACCAGCGCCATGACGATCATCGCGAAGAAGTCGAACTGGCTGAAGCGGACGGCGAGGATCGACAGCGGCCGGGCGAGCAGCACCAGGAAGACCCAGGAGACGATGCCGCCCACGAAGCTGGCCGCGATGGCAAGCCCGATGGCGCGCCCCGCCTTGCCCTGCTGGGTCATGGGATAGCCGTCGAATGTGGTCATGACGGCGGCGGCGGTGCCCGGCATGCGCATCAGCACGGCGGTGATCAGCGAGCCGGAGACGCCGCCGACATACATGGCGATCAGCATCGCCATGGCGTGGACCGGCTCCATGCCGAAGGTGAACGGCAGGGAGAGCGCGATCAGCATCGAACCGGTCAGGCCCGGAATGGCGCCCACCGTGATGCCGAGCACGACGCCGACCAGCACGAAGAACAGCATGGCCGGCGTCAGCGCCGAAAGGAGCGGGGTGATCAGGTCCAAAATCGTCTCGCCGGGTTCGGGTCTGTAGAGGATGGGCTGCCATGGCGGCCATGGCCATCACGCGATGTCCATCATGGCACGGCCGATGGCGGAGGCGAACAGCTACGCTAACGGTTGCGGCGCCCAAGGCGGGCGAGGCGCACTGCCGGGACGGGACGCGCCGTTGCGGCGCGCCCCGCATCGCTCATTCAAGCGTTGCAGCGATGCCTTCGATGGTCCGGTAGAGTTCGGCGACCTCCGGGCCGGCCTGCTCGCCGGTGGCAAAGCTCGGGATCATGCCGCGCTCGGTCAGCGTGGCGGCGACCTCCTCGTTCTCGATGGCCGCCCTGATGGCCGCGCCGAACGCCTCGACCCGGTCGGCGGGCGTGCCGTCCGGCATCAGCCACATATACTCAACGCCCATGTTCGTGGGGTAGCCCTGCTCGGTCGCGGTCGGCACGTCCGGAAAATAGGGGATACGGTCGCCGCCCAGCGCGGCGATCACGCGCACATCGCCCGATTCGACGACCGGCAACGCCTCCGAGCCGGCGAGCACGCCGACATCGATATGCTCGCCCAGAAGCGCCGCCGTGGTGGCCGCGCCGCCGCCGGTCTGCACGAAGCGGAAGGCCACGTCGTCGGCGCGCGCCTGCAGCATCAGCATGGAGAAATGGTTGACCGCGCCCAGATTGACCCCGGCGATCACCGGTTCGTCACCGCGCACCTTGTCCATGAGCTGGTCGAGCGTCTCGACATCGGAACTGGCCGGCACGACGACCACCAGCGGGATCTCGACCGAAAGCGCGGCGATGTCGTAGTCGTCGATGGTGAAGTCGGCCTTGCCCAGCGCCATCGCCGACAGCAGCGTGACGTGGTTGGCGAGCGCGGTGTAGCCGTCCGGCTCGGCCTCGACGACGCGGCGGCTGCCGCCGACCGAGCCGCTGCCGGGCACGTTGATGACGACGACGGAAGTGCCCAGCGCCTCTTCGAGATGCGGCTCGAGCGTGCGCACCAGAACGTCGGTGCCGCCGCCGGCCGCGGCGGGCACGACGATCTCGATGGGCTCGGACGGATAGTCCTGGGCGAGTGCGGCTCCGGTTGCGATAACGGCCCCGCATGCGGCGGCCAGATACGGTCTCAATGCTCTCATGGTTTCCTCCCGTTTTGGTCTGTCGCGCCGCGGTGACGCGATCGGTGTGGTATCGAGCCGCCGCGTCCGCCCGAAGCGTCCCGGCGGAACGGCGATCATGCGGACATGTCCCTCCCGAAGCCGATGTTCTCGAGTACACTAACCGACAATGTACTCGAGTACAATAGCGAATTTGCCCATCCCGGACGCAGGCAATGTGCACCGGGCGTCGGCGCGCCGGTTCGCCGCCATTGCCCGCGCGGGCATCGCCTCGGCGCCCCATTATCGGGGACCGGGGGCACGCGCGCTGCAGCCCGATGGCAAGGAGATGGCGCGACCCGTCGCTTTGGCGCGCTGCGTGCGATCGCGAAAAAACAGACGCAGGGGTATGGCGCCCAACCGTCGGTGATCGTCCGGCCAGCGCGCTTCGGCCTAGTGTGCTGTCATGTCGCCATTTGCGTGTGCGCAGGCGGCGGGGCGGCGACCGCGACAAGCTCCGGCCTGCGCTTCAAACTGGGAGGAGACCTATGAGGAAGGCATTTCTCGCCACGGCCATGGCCGCGGCGGTTGCACTGCCGACGGCTGCCATGGCGCAAGACGACACCATCAAGCTCGGCGTCCTCGTCGCGCTTGAAGGGGCGTTCGCCGAAGGCGGCAAGGATTCGGTGCGCAACGTCGAACTGGCGCTGCAGCAACACGACTTCATGGCCGGCGGCAAGACGATCGAATATGTCGTCGCGCCCTCTGACACCACGCCCGACACGGCCGTCCGCCAGGCCCGCAAGCTGATCGAGCAGGACGGCGTCGACATCATCATCGGTCCGCTTTCAGGATCGGAAGGCATCGCCATGCGCGACTATGCCAAGACGATCCCCGACAAGACCGTCATCAACGGCATTTCCGGCGCGCTCGAGACGACCTGGGTCGATCCGGCCGACAACTTCTTCCGCTTCAATCTCGACGGCGCGCAATGGGGCGCCGGGCTTGGCACCTATGTGGTCGAGGAAAAGGGCTGGGACCGCGTCGCGACCGTCGCGGCGGACTACTCGTTCGGCTACACCAACTTCCTCGGCTTTGCGGTCGACTTCTGCCGCGCCGGCGGCGAGATCGTCGAGCGCTTCTGGGTGCCGCTCGGCTCGTCGGACTTCGGCGGCGTGATCGCGGCCATGCCCGATGACATCGACGCCATCTATCTGGGTGTGGGCGGCACCGATGCGATCAACTTCCTCAACCAGTACCGCCAGGCCGGCGCCGACACGAACCTGATCGGCGGCACCATCATGGCCGACCAGACGGTGCTGACCTCGCGCGGTCGGGCCAAGCAGGCACTGATCGGCACGCCGACCTCCGGCGCGCTCGCCGAGGACAACCCCGATCCGGCCTGGCAGGACTATGTGCAGGCCTATCAGGACGCCTTCCCCGAGGACGAGCGTTTCCCCACGCCCTCGCTGTTCGGCGTCGGCTACTACATCGCAACGCTCGCCGCCATCGAGGCGCTGAACCAGGTCGACGGCGATCTCGGCAACGGCCAGCAGGCCTTCCAGGAGGCGCTTGCCAACCTGTCGCTGGAAACCCCGCTGGGCACCGTCGAACTGAACGAGAATCGGCAGGCCTCGGGCACCGTCTACATCAACGAGGTGCAGGAAGGCCCGGACGGCAATCTCGTCAACGTCATGGTCGGCAAGAAGGAAGGCGTCAACCAGACGCTCGGCATGACGCCCGAGGAGTTCCGCGCCATGGGACTGCCCTCGCGCGATACGCCCGACTGCGAGGCGCTGGCCGCCTCGGCCGGGTGACGCCCTGACACCGCGCAGGCCCGGGTCGCGAACCCGGGCCTGCATCCGCTTGGACGGCAACTGACGGTGCGCTGCACGGGATCGATACCGCGCTGCGCCCGCCACCTGTCGGGGGAGGCGCGGATGTCGCTGATCACCTATCTGACGCGCATTCATTTCGCCGAGCGCGTGCTCGAGGATGCTCTGCCCGAGGCGATGCGACGGCTTTCGGCCAGGCGTCCGCTGCTGCTTGCCGATGAGGACGGACTGTGCGGCGAGGGGTTCGCCCGCCTCGAGGACGCCCTGCCGCCCGGCACGCGCGCCCAGCTTCTGCCGACGATTGCCGCCGAGCCCGATCGCGCGCTCCTGCAGTCCGCCCTTGCGGCATACCAAGACGGCGGCTGCGACGTCATTGTCGCCCTTGGCGGGACGGCCGCGCTCACCTTCGCCCGCATGCTTGCGGCCATGCCCGGTGCCGGCGCCGCCGGGCTGCCGCTGATCGCCGTGCCGGCAACCGTCGCCGGCGTCGGTCTGGGGCCGGTGCATCCGCCCGTGCCGGGCAAGGCGATCGGCGCCGCCGTGCCCGCGGCCATCCTTTGCGATCCGACGCTGTCGATGGCGATCGGCCCGGAGCGCACCGCGGCGCACGGCTTCGACGCGCTGACCCATTGCATCGAGGCTTTCCTGTCGACCGCCTACAACCCGCCCGCCGACGGCATCGCCCTTGAGGGCATTCGCCGGGCGACGCTGCATCTCGAGCGCGCCGTTGCCGACCGTGGCGACCTTGAAGCGCAGCGCGAACTGCTCGCCGTGGCGCTCAATGCCGGCCTTGCCGCGCAAAAGGGGCTTGGCGGGGTCGCCGCGCTCGCCCGCGCGGCGGAAGCCGAATGGGGCCTGGCACGCCGCCACGGCACGCTCAATGCCGCCCTGATGCGGCCGGTGCTGACATTCAACGCGCCGGCCGTCGGCGACCGGTACCGGCGCATCGCCGAAGCGATGGTTTTGCCGCCCGACGCCGACGTGACGGTGGAACTGGCCCGGCTTGGGGCGCGCCTTGGCCTGCCCGATCGCATCGGGGCACTGCGCACCGGCACCCGGCGCCTGTCGAGCGTCGCCCGCAAGGCCGCCGCCGACCCGGCCAATCAGACCAACCCCCGGCACGCCACGCCGCATGACTATCTGGTCCTTCTCGAGGAAGCATTCTGATGGCCGACCGACACGGGCCGGGCGTGCCCATTGCCAGATCGCCACGCTGCGCTATTGTGTCGCGTCCAGGGCATCACACGATGCCGGGGGGAGGAGAATGAGTACTGCGATCGCCGTGTTTCACGGTGCCTTCGGTCGCGTGTGCCTTTATTCGATGGATCGGCGCATGGCGCCGCACGGGCACCGCGAGGGGCATCTGATCTTCCACGTCGACGGTCCGCCGGGGCAATTGGTCGTCGATGACCGGCCCTGGCCCATCTCGGCGGGTCAGGGCGTTGCCGTCAGCCCCTGGCAGGGGCACTTCTACGCGCCGATCACCACCGACGTGCCGACCCTGGCGCTGGTGCTTTATATCCGGCCGGGCTGGTTCGTCGAAGCCGCCCGCCAGGCGTCGGCATCCATGCGCTTCGGGCGTGTCGGCATAGAGGTCACCGATCATCTGATGCGACTGGTCACCGAGACGGCGCATGTCATGCTCGATCCGGATATGGACGACCCGCTGCTCGAGGACCGCCTGTGCGCGCTCACCCAGGCCGCCTTCGACCAATCCTGGCAGTGGACCGAGCGTGGCTCGGCCTTCACCGGACCGAACCGCGCCGGACGCGACTACCGGATACGCAAGGCCGTGCGCTTTCTGCAGAACAGTATCGGCGAGGACTTCGAACTGAACGCCGTCGCCCGCGAGGTCGGCCTGTCGCGCCCCCATTTCTACAAGCTGTTTCGCGAGCAGGTCGGACTGACACCCAATCTGTTCCTCAACGCGCTGCGCATGGAGCAGGCGATCGACCGGCTGGCCGGCACGCAGTCGGCCGTCGCCGATATCGGGTACGATCTGGGCTTTTCCAGCCAGGCCAGCTTCTCGCGCTTTTTCATCTCCAACGGCGTGGTGCCGCCATCGGCCTATCGGCGCTGCGTGCAGTCGGTCGAACTCCAGTAGGCGCGCGCTGCGGCCGCCGCCGCGCCAAGCGCGATCGCCGGGCCGCGCCGGCCGGCCGAGTTTTCCCGACCTTGCGCGCAATGAACAGACTGTCGGGTATGCCGCTTGCCGCGAGCGCACGCTAGTCTTCGGCGGGAGGAGTTGAGCGCGCCAATGCCGGGCTTTGTCGGACGACATCCGTTCTGGTCGCTGGTCATCGCGGTGCTGGCCGCGCTGCTGCTGTGGCTCGTCTTTGCGCCCTGGCCGCCCGGTCTGGAGCAGATGCTGGGCCGCAAGCGCGTGTTTCTCAACGCGCTGTTCGGCGGGATCACGCTGGGCGCGCTGTATTTCCTGGTCGCCTCCGGCTTCACCCTCATCTTCGGGCTGATGCGCAACGTCAATCTCGCCCATGGCTCGCTCTATCTGTTCGGCGGCTATCTGGGCTTCGAGATCTCCGAGGCCACCGGCTCGTGGCTGCTGGCCTTTCCGGTGGTGTTCATCGTCGTCGGCCTTCTGGGCCTGCTGCTGCAGCATTTCGTCTTCCGCCGCATGGAGGGCGAGGAGCTGCGCCAGACCATGGTCACGATCGGCCTTTCGGTGGTCCTCGCCGATCTGATGCTGTGGTGGTGGGGCGGGCAGAGCTACACCATTTTCGCGCCCGACTGGCTTTCGGGGCCGACCACGCTGCCGATCATCTCGTCTGTCCGCGAAGGCGGCGAGATCGTCTATCTGCGCTATCCGGCGGTGCGCATGGCGATCCTCGTTGCCGCGATCGTCATCGGTGTGGGCATGTGGCTGCTGCTCAACCGGACACGGGTGGGCATGCTGATCCGCGCCGGCGTCGACGACCGCGAGATGCTGGCCGCCTCGGGCGTGCGCATCCAGTACGTGTTCCTGGCCGTCTTCGCCTTCGGCGCCGGGCTGGCCGGTATCGCCGGCATCGTCGGCGGCACCTTCCAGTCGCTCAGCCCGGGCGAGGACACGCGGTTCCTGCTCGCCTCGCTGGTCGTCGTCATCGTCGGCGGCATGGGCTCGATCCCCGGCGCGGCGATCGGCGCGCTGGTGATCGGCCTTTCCGAGCAACTGGGCCTTGTCTACGCGCCGACCTATTCGGTCGTCTTCACCTTCCTGATCATGGCCGCGGTGCTGGCCTTCCGCCCCCAGGGCCTTCTGGGCCGGGCGAGGTAGACGATGGCGGTCTTCGACACCACCGAGCCCCAGACCGCCGGCGCCGGCGCCGACCGGGCGTGGTGGGAGCGCATACCCGCCGCCTGGTGGGCGCTGCTCGCCCTGCTTGTGGTGTTGCCGGCCTTCGCCAACGATTTCGTGCTCTTCCAGGTGATGGGCTGGACGTTCATCCTGGGCATGATCGCGCTGTCGCTGATGTTCCTGGCCGGTTATGGCGGCATGGTCAGCCTGATCCAGATGTCGGTGGCCGCGCTCGCCGGCTACATGGTGGCGATCTTCGGCACGTCGGGCATGGCCGAACTGTCGATGGGCCTGCCCTGGTGGGTCTACATTCCCGTCGCCATCGTCATCGCCGCCATTTTCGGCACGATCGTGGGCGCGCTCGCCGTGCGCACCGAGGGCATCTACACGATCATGATCACGCTCGCGATCGCCTCGGCCTTCTTCTACTTCACCCGGCAGAACTATGCGATCTTCAACGGCTATTCGGGCTTCAACCTGGTCGTGCCGCCACAGCTCTTCGGCGTCGACTGGCGCCAGCCCGTGCCGTTCTACTACCTGACGGGCGCGATGGCGCTTGTGTGCTATCTCGCCGTGATCTACGTCTCGCGCGCCCCGTTCGGTCTGGTGCTGCAGGGCATTCGCGACAATCCGCGCCGCATGGCCGCGCTGGGCTACAACGTCACCGCGCATCGCATCGCCGCCTATACCTTCGCCTCGGTGATCGCCGCGCTGGGCGGCATCCTGCTGGTCTGGCAGAACGCGCAGATCGCTCCGGGCACGGCGGGCATCCCGGCCGTCATCGACATCTTGGTCATCGCCGTGATCGGCGGCATCGGCCGGCCCATCGGCCCGTTCATCGGCGCGCTGATCTACGTCCTCTTGCGCACCTTCTCTCCGGACGTGCTGACCGCCATCGGGTTCGAGGGCGAGCGCTTCAAGCTGCTTGTCGGGCTGGGCTTTCTGGCGCTGGTCTTCTGGTCGCCGGACGGCGTTCTGGGCATGTGGGACCGCTGGCGCGCCGGCCGGGCGCGGGCCGGCGATCCGCTGACCGGGAAGGGCGGGCAATGAGCGCGCCCGCCATGGCATCGGCGCCCGAACGGCTGGGTTCGGTCTCCACCGACAGCGCGCTCGAGCTGCGCGGGGTGACGAAACTGTTCGGCGCGCTCGCCGCCATATCCGATGTCACGATGACCGTGCGCTCGGGCGAGCGGCGCGCGGTGCTGGGCTCGAACGGGGCCGGAAAGACGACGCTGTTCAACTGCGTGACCGGCGACTTCCTGCCGACCAGCGGCACCATCCGCCTGTTCGGCGAGGACGTCACGCGCTTTCCCGCCTATGAGCGGGTGCGCAGGGGCCTGCGCCGGACCTATCAGATCAGCCTGCTGTTCGGCGGGCTGACGGTCGCCGACAACGTCTATCTGGCCTGCCGGGGCGTTTCGCGCGGGCGCTATTCGATGCTGCGCCCGCGCCGGGGCGACGCGCTGGTTCAACGCGCCAAGGAACTGATCGCGGCGGTCAACCTGACCGAGGTGACGACGACGCCGGTCTCCGAACTCAGCTATGGCCAGCAGCGCCAGCTCGAGATCGCGTTGGCGCTCGCCGGCGCGCCGCGCCTGATCCTGTTCGACGAGCCCGCCGCCGGCCTTTCGCCGACCGAGCGCGTCGAGCTGATCCGCATCCTGACCGACATGCCCGGCCATATCGGCTACATCATCATCGAGCACGACATGGATGTCGCGCTGCGCGTCGCCGAAAGCGTGACGATGATGCACAATGGCCGCGTCTTCAAGGAGGGCACGCCCGAGGAGATCGAGAACGATCCGGAAGTGCAGGCGCTCTATCTGGGAGGCGGCGATGAGTGAGCGTCGCGGCCAGGCCCCCGCGCTCGAGATCAGCGGGTTGAACGTCTTCTACGGCGCCTCCCACGCGCTGCAGGGCGTCGATCTGCGGCTCGACGGCGGGGTTCTGTCCGTGGTCGGGCGCAATGGCATGGGCAAGACCACGCTGTGCAAGGCGATCATGGGCCTGGTGCCGGTGTCGAGCGGCTCGATCACCTTCGCCGGCCAGCCGCTGGTCGGCCGCCCGCCGACCGAGATCGCCCGGATGGGGATCGGCTACGTGCCGCAGGGGCGGCGGCTGTGGCCGTCGCTGACGGTCGACGAGCACCTGAAGATGACCGAGGCCAGGGGCGGCGCCTGGACGGTCGAGCGCGTCTATTCGACATTTCCGCGTCTTGCCGAACGCAAGAGCAATGGCGGCGGGCAGCTTTCGGGCGGCGAGCAGCAGATGCTGGCGATCTCGCGCGCCCTGCTCGCCAATCCGCGTCTTCTGGTGATGGACGAGCCGACCGAGGGGCTGGCGCCGGTCATCGTCGACCAGATCGAGGAGATGCTGCTGCGCCTTGCCGAAGAGGGCGATGTGGAAGTCCTCGTCATCGAGCAGAACATCGGCGTTGCATGCGCGGTGGCCGAGAACGTCGCCGTGATGGTCAATGGGCGCATCAATCGCCGCGTGCCGGCCGCCGAACTGGCCGGCGACCGCGATCTGCAGCAGCGCCTTCTGGGCGTGGGCCGTCACGCCCATGACGAAACGCCCGACGACGCCGCCCGGCACGCCGAGGACCAGGGCGAGCGGACCGCGCCCGACGCGGGCGCCGCGTCGCAGGCCGCAAAGACCTATATCTCCAATCCGTCGACGCCGACGCGCTGGTCGAGGCCGCTGCCGGTCGCCCAGCTCGAACGCATGGCACGGGTTTCGACCGTCGCGGCCCGCCCGGCAACGGCGAGCGGTGCCCAGATCGAGATCCGCCCGCTGGCCCGGCCGGGCGAGAACGTGGTGCTGGTCGCCGGCACGCTCGACACCAAGGGCGCCGAACTGCGCCATATGCGCGACGTCATCCGCGCCGCCGGCCTGCCGGTGCGCATGGTCGACCTTTCGACCACGGGCGGGCACTCGGGCGCCGAGGTGCCCGCCCACCAGGTCGCGGCCTTCCACCCGCGCGGCGCGGCGGGCGTGTTCACCGGCGACCGTGGCCAGTCGGTCGCCGGCATGACGCTGGCCTTTGCGCGCTGGATCGCCCGCCAGCAGGGCATTGCCGGCATCGTTTCGGCCGGCGGCTCGGGCGGCACGGCGATCGTCGCGCCGGCCATGCGCGCCCTGCCGGTCGGCGTGCCCAAGCTGATCGTTTCCACCGTCGCCTCGGGCGAAGTGTCCAAATATGTCGGGCCGGCCGACATCATGATGATGCATTCGGTCGCCGACGTCCAAGGGCTGAACGCCATCACCGAGGAAGTGCTCGGCAACGCCGCAAACGCCATGATCGGCATGGTCACCGCGCGCCGCGACGCTCCGCCAAGGCGCCAGGGCAAGCCGGCGGTCGGGCTGACCATGTTCGGCGTGACCACGCCCGCGGTGCAACAGATCACCGCGCAATTGCAGAACGACTATGATTGTCTTGTCTTCCACGCCACCGGGATCGGCGGCCAGTCGATGGAAAAGCTCGTCGATTCGGGCAAGGTGATCGGTGTCATCGACCTGACCACCACCGAGATCTGCGACATGCTGGTCGGCGGCGTCTTTCCGGCGACCGAGGACCGCTTCGGCGCCATCATCCGCACGCGCATGCCCTATATCGGCTCGGTCGGCGCGCTCGACATGGTCAACTTCGCCGCCCCCGACACGGTGCCCGAGACGTTCGCCGGCCGCACCTTCTACGAGCACAATCCGCAGATCACGCTGATGCGAACCACGGCGCAGGAGAACGCCGAGATCGGCCGCTGGATCGGCAACCGCCTGAACGAGATGGAAGGCCAGGTGCGCTTCTTCCTGCCCGAGGGCGGGGTCTCGGCACTCGACGCGCCGGGCCAGCCCTTCCACGACAAGGCCGCGGACGCCGCCCTGTTCGAGGCCCTCGAGGCGACCGTGCGCCAGACCACCACGCGCCAGCTGATCCGCGTGCCGCAGCACATCAACGACCCCGAATTCGCCGCCGCCATCATCGCCGCCTTCCGGTCGCTGCATGGCGGGGCGCCGATCCGCAGGAGGCGCGCCAGCCGATGATCGCCCGCAAGGACATTCTGGACAGGTTCCGCGCCATGGTCGCGCGCGGCGAGCCGATCGTCGGCGGCGGCGCCGGCACCGGCCTTTCGGCCAAATGCGAGGAGGCCGGCGGCATCGACCTGATCGTCATCTACAATTCGGGCCGCTACCGCATGGCCGGGCGCGGCAGCCTCGCCGGGCTGATGCCCTATGGCGACGCCAACGCCATCGTGGTGGAGATGGCCGGCGAGGTGCTGCCCGTGATACGCAACACGCCGGTGCTGGCCGGCGTGTGCGCCACCGACCCGTTCCGGCTGATGGATGTGTTCCTGGACGATCTCAAGCGGATCGGCTTTTCGGGCGTGCAGAACTTCCCCACCGTGGGGCTGATCGACGGCACGTTCCGCGCCAATCTGGAAGAGACCGGCATGGGTTTCGGTCACGAGGTCGACATGATCGCCAAGGCGCGCGCCCGCGACATGCTGACCACGCCCTACGTCTTCGATGAGGGCAGCGCCGCGGCCATGGCCGAAGCGGGCGCGGACATCATCGTTTGCCATCTGGGCCTGACCACGGGCGGGGCGATCGGCGCCGAGACCGCGATCACGCTCAAGGACTGCCCGGCGCTGGTGGACGCCTGGGCCGAGGCGGCACTGAAGGTGAACTCGGACGCGATCGTCCTGGTCCATGGCGGCCCGGTCGCCATGCCGGACGATGCCGAGTTCATCCTCAAGAACACCGAAACCTGCCACGGGTTCTACGGCGCTTCGTCCATGGAGCGGCTGCCGACCGAAGTGGCGATGACCGAACAGACACGCGCCTTCAAGCGCATCAAGGGCCGCTAGAGGGGCCGAGGGGAGGAGACAATGACCGGACAGATCATCGGGCAGTTGATCCTGTGGCTGATCGCGGCGGTGATCGTCATCGCGATCGTCTACTGGGTGATGCAATGGCTCTACCGCCGCTCGACCAAGGAGGTGGCGTTCGTGCGCACCGGCTTCCTCGGCGAGAAGGTGGTGATCGATGGCGGCGCCTTCGTCTGGCCGATCATCCACGACATAACGCCGGTCAACATGAACACGCTTCCCCTGGCGGTGAGCCGGACCCGCGACTCCGCGCTGATCACCAAGGACCGGATGCGCGTCGATGTGGAGGCCGAATTCTATGTCCGGGTGCGTCAGACGCGCCAGGCGGTGTCGATGGCCGCCGCCACGCTCGGCCGGCGCACGCTGGAAGCGGAGAACCTGCACGGCCTGCTCGCCGGCAAGTTCGAAAGCGCCATGCGCGCGGTCGCCGCCGAGATGGCGATGGGCGAGATCCACGAGAACCGGCACGCCTATGTCGAGCGGGTCAAGCAGCTCGCCCAGGAGGACCTTGAAAAGAACGGGCTCGAGCTGGAATCGGTCGCCATCATCGACATCGACCAGACCGCGCTCGAATTCTTCAACCCATCCAATCGCTTCGACGCCGAGGGTCTGACCGCGCTGATCAAGGACATCGAGACGCGCCGCAAGCTGCGCAACGACATCGAGCAGGATTCGATGATCCAGATCCGCGCGCGCAATCTGGAGGCGGAAAAGCAGGCTCTCGACATCGAGCGCGAAAGCGAGTCGGCGCGGCTGGCCCAGGAGCGCGAGGTCGAGTTCCACCGGGCGCAACAGCGCGCCGAACTGGCCCGCGAACGCGCCGAGCGCGACACCGAGGCCGAGAGCGCGCAGATCACCGCCCGCGAGGCGATCGAGAAGGCGCGCATCGCCAATGAACGGGCCATCGCCGAGGCGCGCATCGCCTCCGAACGCGAGATCCGCGCCCGCGAGATCGCCCGCCAGAAGGAGATCGAGGCCGAGGAGATTTCGGCGCGCCAGGCCACCGAGACCGCGCGCATCAAGCAGGAGCGTGCCGTCAACGACGCGCGCATCGCCAACGAGAAGGAGACCCAGGCGCTCGAGATCGCCCGCCAGCGCGAGATCGAGGCCGACCAGATCGCCGCGCGCGAGGCCACCGAGCGCGCCCGCATCGCCCAGGAGCAGGCCGTCGAGTCCGAGCGCATTGCCAAGGACAAGGCGGTCGACGCCGAGCGGATCGCCAGGGAGCGCGAGACCCAGGCGCTGGAAATCGAGCGCCAGAAGGCCATCCGCCAGGCCGAGATCGAGGCCAACGAGGCCAGCGAGAAGCGCCGCATGGCCCAGGACCTTGCCCTCGCCCAGACCCGCATCAAGGGCGAAGAGGACATCAGGCAGCGCGAGATCGCCCGCCAGAAGGCGCTGGACGAGGCCGAGATCACCGCGCGCGAGACGGTCGAACGGCTGCGCATCCTGCAGGCGGCGGAAGTCTCCGAGGCCCGCATCGCCGAGGACCGGCGGGTGCGGGAGCTGGAGATCGAGCGCCAGCAGGCGGTCGAGGCTGCCGAGATCGCCGCCTCCGAGGCCACGGAAGCGGCGCGCATCGCCCGCGAAAAGCAGATCGCGGCGACGCGCATCGCTGCCGACGAGGATACCCAGGGCCGCGAGATCGCCCGCAACCAGGCGGTCGATGCCGCTCGCATCGCCGCCGACGAGGCGATCGAACAGGCCCGCATCGCGCAAAAGCGGACCGTCGAGGCCGAGCGCATCGCCGCCGAGCAGGCGGTCCGCGCCCGCGAGATCGAGCGCGAGGAAGAGCTCGAAGCGGCCGATATCGCCCGCCGCGAGAGCGTGGAGAAGAAGCGCGTTGCCACCGAGCTTGCGCTCGAGACAGAGCGCATCGCCAGCCAGCGCAAGCGCGAGGTCAGCGACATCGAGCGCAAGCGCGTGGTCGAGGAGGCCGACGAGGCACGCATCGTGGCGCTGGCCGGCAAGAAGACCGAGCGTGCCGCCGCCGAAGCCAGCGTCCGCCAGGCCGAGATCGCCGCGCAGCGCGACGTCGAGACCGCCGATGTGGGCCGCGAGCAGGCGCTCGAAGCGGCCAGGCTGGAGCGCCGCCGGGCGCTCGAACAGCTCGAGATCGCCCGCGTGCAGGCGCTGCGCGAGGCCGAGATCGCAAGTCAGGAGGAGATCGAGCGGGCGCGCGTTGCCACCGAACGCGGCCTCGACGAGATCCGCATCGGACACGAGACCGAACGGCGGCGGCTCGAGGTCGAGCGCGAGAAGACGGTCGAGACCGTGCAGATGGACAAGGCCATCGCGCTCTATCAGAAGTCGCTCGAGGAAAGCGCCGCGCGTGCCGAGGCCGAGTCCGCCCGCGCCCGTGCCGCCGAGGCCGAGGAGAAGGTCGCCACGGTCCGCGAGACCGAGGCCGCCAACCGGCGCAAGTCGATCGACGTTCTGATGGCCGAAAAGGCGGCCGCCGAGGCCAAGCACATGGCCGAGGCCGAAAAGCTGCGCACCGCGGTCGAGGCCGAGGCCCAGCGGCTCATCAACGAGGCCGAGAACGTGCTCACCGATCCGGCGCGTGCCTCGCTGTTCCGGCGCAAGCTGCTCGAACATGTCGAAGGCATCGTGTCGGCCTCGGTCAAGCCGCTCGAGAAGATCCAGGATATCCGGATCATGCAGCTCGACGGGATCACCGGCGGCAACGGCAACGGGGTCGGCGGCGACGGCCATTCCGGCTCGCCCACCGACGAGGTGATCAACTCGGCCCTGCGTTACCGGGTCCAGGCGCCGCTGATCGACAGCCTGCTCGCCGATATCGGCATCGAGGGCAGCAATCTGGCCCGGCAGGGCGGGCTGATGCGCGAGGCCTCCGACATGCAGCGCGTGGCCAACGAGGCGACCAAGCGCGTCGGCTCGGATTCCGGTTCGGGCGGTTCGGGCTTGGGTTCGGGCGGTTCCGGCGCAGGTTCGGGCTCGGGTTCGGCCGGTTCGGGCCGGTCCTCGCGCGCTCGCGCGTCGGGCACCGGCAAGGCCGGCTCGGGGAGCAAGAAGTAGATGGCGCGGGTCTACATCTCCTCGGTGATCGACGCGCCGGCGGCCCGCGTGTGGGAGCGCGTGCGCGACTTCAACGGGCTGCCGCGCTGGCATCCGGCGATCCGCGACAGCCGGATCGAGAATGGCGAGCCGGCCGACAAGGTCGGCTGCGTGCGCGATTTTCATCTGCAGAACGGCGACCGCATCCGCGAGAAGCTGCTCGGCCTGTCGGATTACGACATGTTCTGCACCTATTCGATCCTGGAAAGCCCGATGCCGCTGACCGACTACATCGCCACGCTGCGCCTGACGCCCATCACCGACGGCGACCGCTGCTTTGCCGAATGGTCGGCCGAGTTCGAATGCGACGAGGCCGAGGAGGAGGGCCTGGTGACCGGCATCGGCAACGATGTCTTCCAGGCCGGCTTTTCGGCCCTCAAGCGGCAATTGGCGATCTGAGGGGCGCGCCGTGGTCAAGGTTGTCAAGAGCACCGTTCTGGACGCGCCGGTCGAAGCGGTGTGGGAGGTGCTGCGCGATTTCAACGGCCACGACCAGTGGCACCCGGTCGTCGGCGACAGCGCGATCGAGCGCGGCCATCCTTCGGACAAGGTCGGCTGCGTGCGCCGCTTTCACCTTCAGGACGGATCGGAACTGCGCGAGCAGCTGCTGACGCTGTCCGACGTCGACATGGCGTTCTCCTACTGCCTGCTCGACACGCCGGTGCCGCTGCTGAACTATGTCGCCCATGTCCGGCTGGTGCCGGTAACCGATGGCGACATGACGTTCTGGCACTGGGAAAGCCGGTTCGACACGCCGGCCGGCCGGCAGCGCGAACTGCACGACATGGTCGCCGAGACGATCTATCAGGGCGGGTTCGATGCGATCCGCGCGCATATGGGGCTGGCCGCATGATCGAAGTGGAGACCTTTCCGACACTGGCCGAAGCGGCGCGCGCAATGGGCGCCGGGGCGGCCTATCTGGGCGGCGGCACGGTGATGATGCGTGCGGTCAATGCGGGCGATGCCCCCGCGCGGCTGGTGCGCACGACCGACCCCGCCCTGACGCAGATCCGCGCCATGGGCGACACCCTTACGCTGGGCGCGGGCGTGACCATGGCGCAGATCCTGGCCGAACGCGATCTCGACTTCCTCCATGACGTCGCGCGCCAGATCGGCGGCCCGCAGGTGCGCAACATGGGCACCGTCGGCGGCAACATCTTCGCCCCGCACCCCTATGGCGATTTCGCCGTCGCGCTGCTCGCACTGGGCGCGCGCGTGGCGATGGCCGACGGCAGCAGCGCCCGGCCGATCGAGGACGTGCTGCGCGAGCGCGACCGGCCTTCCGGACTCATCGCTTCGGTCGAGGTGCCGCGCCCGCGCCCCGGCGCCTTTGCTTTCAGGAAGGTCAGCCGCGTCCGGCCCAAGGGCGCCTCGATCATGTCGATCGCGGCGAATCTGCCGCGCGAGGGCGGGCGCGTGCGCGGAGCGCGTCTGGCCTGGGGCGCGATGGGGCCGCGCCCGCTGCGCGGGGCGGCCGTCGAGCGCGTGCTCGAGGGCCAGTCTGTCGATCATGGCGATATCGACCGCGCCGCGCAGATCGCCGCCAAGGGGCTCGAACCGCCGACCGATCCGCTCGCCTCGTCCTGGTACCGGACCGCGGTCGCCGGCGTGCATCTGAAGCGTCTGTTGCAATCCATGGAGGGCCGGTGATGGCGAAAAAGCCCGTGACCGTCACGCTCAACGGGACCGAGCGGGCCGGCTTCGCCGAGCCCGGCCAGAACCTTCTGGACTTCCTGCGCCGCGGGCTGGGCGACCTGTCGCCCAAATATGGCTGCGGCCAGGGCACCTGCGGCGCCTGCACGGTGACGATCGATGGCCAAACGCATTTGTCCTGTCTGGTGCTGGCCGAAGCCGCCGATGGCCGCGCCGTCGGCACGGCGGCCGGCCTTGCGGACGGCGCGCGTCTCGATCCGCTCCAGGACGCCTTCATGGAGAATTTCGCCGCCCAGTGCGGCTATTGCACGCCGGGCATGCTGGTGTCGGCGCGCGCCCTTCTGGACCGCAATCCGCGCCCGACCCGGGCGGAGATCGTCGAGGCGATCTCGGGCAATCTGTGCCGCTGCACCGGATACGAGCCGATCATCGCCGCGATCGAGGCGGTCGCCGAAGAAAGGACCAGGCCATGAATGCCGTGACCGGCGGTTTCGAACTGCGCAAGGAACTGTTCGCCGACGAGCGCGAGGAGAACCTCAACGAGATCGGCAAGCGCACCAGGCGCCAGGACATCGAGGGCCATGTCACCGGACGCTCGCCCTTTTACGACGACCATCTGTTCGACGGCCTGCTGCACATGCGCTATGTGCGCTCGCCGCACCATCACGCACGCATCCGCCGGATCGACACGTCCCAGGCCGAGCGCATGCCGGGCGTGGTGCGCATTCTCACCGGCAAGGACGTGCCGCAGAACCTGAACACGCTGCTCTCGCTGCTCGATTTCGGCCTCGACGACGAGCCCGTCCTGTCGGACACAAAGGTCGCCTATCGCGGCGAGCCGGTGGCGGCGGTGATCGCGCAGACCGAGGCGCAGGCGCGCGCGGCCGTCAAGGCGGTGCGCGTCGACTGGGAGCCGCTGGCCCATGTGCTCGATGTCGAGGAGGCGCTTGCGCCGGGCGCGCCGACCGTCTGCGAGACCTATCCGGGCAATCTGTTCGTCTATCACGGCAAGTACAATCACCAGAAGCTGCGCTATGGCGATGTCGAGGCGGCGCTCGCATCGGCCGATCACGTGGTCGAGGGGCGCTACCAGATGTCGCCGATCGAGCAGGCGCCGATCGAGACCTGCGGGGCGATCGCCGCGCCCGAGCAGAACGGGCGCTGGGTCTGCTACACCTCCACGCAGGCCCTGTTCTTCTCGCTGGGCACGGCGGCCAAGGTGCTCGCCACGCCGTCCTCGCGGCTGCATTTCGTCGGCGGCACGGTGGGCGGCGGCTTCGGCGGCAAGGTGGATTCGATCCATGAGCCGCTTGCGATCCTGGGCGCCATGCTCACCGGCCGGCCGTGCAAGTCGATGTGGGACCGCGAGGAGGAGATGCAGGTCGGCGCCCCACGCGGCGCCGAGCGCTGGTACCTGACCGACGGCGTGATGGATGACGGGCGCATCGTGGCGCGCAAGTTCACCGGCTATTTCGACGCCGGCGCCTATACGCGCCTGTCCTCCTACGCCATCATCAAGGCGGTCGGACATCTGCCCGGCCCCTACACGATCCCCAATGTTCATGCGGACGTTCATTGCGTCTACACCAACCGCACGCCGGCGACGGCGATGCGCGGCTTCGGCATCACGGGCGTCGACTTCGCCATCGAGGCGCATATGGACAAGGTCGCTGAAACGGTTCGGATGAACCCGGTCGACCTGCGCATTCTCAATGCCTATCGCGACGGCGACATGAAGGCGCATCGGCGCCTTGCCAAGAACTGCGCCTTCATCGAGTGCTGCCAGGTGGTCGCCGAAAAGGCCGGCGTGACGATCAAGCCCGAATCGCGGGCGGCCTCCTCGCTCACCGGCGGCGGCGGCGAACGCGCGCGGCTGCCGGCCCGCACCGCCACCGACGAACATGGCCGCGTCGAGGGCTTTTCCTCCGGCTCCTACGCGCAAAAGGGTGGAGCCCCCGCGCCGGCGCCGGCCGGCGTGCCGACGGCGCCGCAGCCGGCCCGGCCCCCATCGCGATCAAGCCAGCCCGCGCCCGTATCGCAGGGCACGCCGGCGCCGCCACGCGAACCCGCGCAATCGGGCGCCCCGCCACCGGCACCGGAGCGACCGGCCGCCAGCAAGGACCGGCCCCGGCGCTCGGGCGCCATGCGCTTTTCCTCCATTTCCGGCTTCAGGAGGCGGTGATGGCCGTGCACAGGGGCCGCGGCTTTGCGGCGATCAACTATCCGATCGGCATGAATCTGGGCGGCGATCCCTCCCAGGCGCTGGTCCATTCCAACCCCGACGGCAAGTTCACCGTCGCCCTTTCGGCCATCGATCTGGGCCAGGGCATGAAGTCGGTCACCCGCCAGATCGCCGCCGAGACCCTGGGCATTCCGATCGACGACGTCTATGTCGACACCGCCGACAGCGACACCGGTCCGCACGACATGGGCTCGTTCGCCAGCCGCGGCACGCATCGCATGGGCAACGCCGTCATCATGGCGGCGCAGGAAGCGCGTTCGGTGATGCTCGAGGCGGCCGCCGAGGAACTGGAGGTCGATCCGGGCGATCTGGTCACCGACGGTCGGGGCAACATCCATGTGCGCGGCGCGCCTTCGCGCTCGATCACCACGATGGCCGCCGCCCAGGCCGCCCAGTTCAAGCAGGGGCGCACCATCGCCGGGCGGGGGATCTTCCTCATTCCGCTGTCCGAGGTCGATCCTGAAACCGGCGAGATGACGCCGGTCTCCACCTTCGCCCATGCCGCCATGCTGGTCGAGGTCGAGGTCGACGACGAGACCGGCGAGGTCGCCGTCACCGACATGCAGTCGGCCTACGAGGTCGGCCGCGCGCTCAATCCGGGGCTGGTGGAGCAGCAATTGCGCGGCGGCGCCTGGATGGGCATGAGCCATGCCGCCTGGGAGACGACCGAGCCCTACTATCCGGCCCGCGATCACGGTCCGGTCGATTTCAATCATTACCTCATGCCCGGACCCGGCGATCTCGCCCCGCATCATATCTCGGTGCTGGAACGGCCGGCCGAGGACGGCCCCTATGGCGGCAAGGGGCCGGGCGAGATGTGTGCCAATCCGGTGCTGCCGGCCGTGGTCAACGCGGTCTATGACGCGGTCGGCGTGCGCATCGACGAACTGCCGGTCACGCCCGAAAAGGTGTTGCGCGGCATCCGGGCCAATGGCGGCGCAAGGCCGCGGCAGGCGCTCTGATGGCCGTCCGGCAACTGCCAGCCGGTCTTGACGGGCCCGACCCGCTCGCACGCGCCCTGCGCGACGCGCAATACATCGCTTCCGAAGGGCTGGCGACGGCGGCCTTCCTGGCGCTGTCGCTGCGCAAGCCGCTGCTGCTTGAAGGCGCCCCCGGCGTCGGCAAGACCGAGGCGGCCAAGGCCATCGCCTCGATCCTGGGGCGTGAACTGGTACGCCTGCAATGCTATGAGGGCATCGACAGCGCGGCGGCGATGTATGAGTGGAACTTCCCGCGCCAGATGCTGGCCATCCGGCAGGCGGGCGACGAATACGTCAATCTTTATGCGGACGAATATCTGATCGCCCGGCCGGTGCTGCTGGCGCTCGAGCGCCCGCGCGAGCGCGTGCTGCTGATCGACGAGATCGACCGCGCCGACCACGAATTCGAGGCGTTCCTGCTTGAGTTCCTGTCCGACTTCACCCTGTCGATCCCCGAGCGCGGCACGATCCGCGCCGCCGAGCCGCCGGTCGTCATCCTGACCTCGAACCGCACGCGCGAGCTGCACGAGGCGCTGCGCCGGCGCTGCGTCTATCACTGGATCGACTATCCCGATCCAGCGCTGGAAGCCCAGATCGTGATGATGCGTGCCTCATCGGTCGCCCAGGACACCGCCGGCAAGGTGGTCGCGGCGGTCGGTCAGTTGCGGGCCGAGCCGCTCGCCAAGCCGCCGGGCGTCGCCGAGACCGTCGAATGGGCCGAGGCCGCGACGATCCTGCACGACCAGGGCGTGCCGTGGCCGCGTGCCTTTGCCCGAGCCATCGGCGTCGCGCTCAAGGACCAGGACGATCTGTCCTATGTGGCGCCGCAGCTCGACGCCATGCTCGAAAGGATCGCCTCGTGAGCGCGCCTGCGCTGCCAAGGGCCGCGACGCCCTTTCTCGATTTCGCGGGCGCCCTGCGGGCGGCCGGCTTCGCCGCCGCGCCAGAGCAGACCGAGACCTTCCTGGCCTCGGTCGGGCTGCTGGGTCCGCGCTCGCTGCACGATGTGCGCCGCGCCGCCCATGCGGTGTTCGGTCCGTCCCCCGAGCGGCGCGATCAGTTCGACGCGGTGTTCGACGCCGTCTTCCTTGGCCGCAGCCTTGCCGCGCCCGCCATCGGCGAGCCGGAGGATCTGCCCGGCGCCTATGACGCCGGCGAATTCGACCTGACGCCCCAGCCCGACGAGGACGAACCCTCCGGCGCCGAGGCGACGGCGACCGAGCGGCTGATGCGGCGGACCCTTGCGGCGGGCGACGAGGACGCAGCGCTGCGTGCCCTGGCCCGCGCCGCGCCCAAGGCACTGCCGCGCCGCACCTCGCGCCGCACGAAAAGCGGCCCGGGCCGGCTGTCGGACGCGCGCCGCGCCTTCCGCGACATGGCCCGCCGCGACGGCGAGGTGATCGCCCTGCCCACCCGTACGCGCCGCGACCGGCAGCGCCGGGTGCTCATCCTGATCGATGTGTCGGGCTCGATGAAGGCCGGCACCGACGGCAGCCTGCGCCTCGCCCATACGCTGGTGCAGGCCGGCGAGCGCGTGGAGGCCTTCACGCTCGGCACCCGGCTGACGCGGGTGACGCGCGCCCTGCGCCACCGCAATCGCGAGCAGGCGCTCACGCGCGCCTCGGGCCTGGTCGCCGACTGGGACGGCGGTACACGGCTCGGCGAGGCGCTCGCGGTGTTCCTGTCGGTGCCGCGTTTTGCCGCGTTCGCGCGCGGCGCGCTGGTCGTCATCGTCTCCGACGGGCTCGAGCGCGGCGGCCCCGAGGCGCTCGCGTCCGCGATGGCCAGGCTGCGCGGGCTGGCCTGGTCGGTGCTGTGGCTGTCGCCGCTTGCCACCGATCCGCACTACCGGCCCGAAACGGAAGCCATGGCCGCCATCATACCGATGATCGACCGCCTCGGCGACGGCTCGACCGCGCAGGCGATCGCCCGTGAAGTGCTGAGCTTCTCCAAGGGAGCGCGGCCGTGAGCGTTGTCGACGCCCATTTCCACGTCTGGCGGCGGTCCGATCTGCCCTGGCTTGAAGGGCCGATGCAGCCGCGCATCTTCGGGCCCTACGAGCCGATCCGGCGTGACTATCCGATATCGGAATATCTGGGCGACATCGAAGCCACAGATGTCTCCCGCGCCGTCTATGTGCAGGCCAACTGGCCGCCCGAGCGCGCCGGGGACGAGGTCGCCTGGGTCAGTTCGCTGGCCGGGGAGACGGGCTGGCCGCACGCCATCGTCGCCTATGCCGACATGACGGTCGACGATGTGCGCCCGGCGCTCGATGCGCTCGCCCAATGGCCGCTGGTGCGCGGCATTCGCCAGCAGTTTCACTGGCATGAGAACGAACTGTACCGCTTTGCATCATCGCCCGATCTGTGCCGCGACGGCACGGTTCGGCGCAACATCGCCGCGCTCGCCGATCATGGCTGGTCGTTCGACCTGCAGGTTTTTGCCGGGCAGATGGACGGGGCGTGCGAACTCGCCGATGCCGTTCCAGACGTGACTTTCGTGCTCCAGCACGCCGGCATGCTGGAGGATGGGAGCCAGGCCGGCCGTGCCCATTGGCGCGCGCGGATGGCAAGCCTGGCCGCGCGGCGCAATGTCGTCGCCAAGCTCTCCGGCTTCGGCACCTTCATTCATCGCTGCGATGGCGAGCACATTGCCTGGCTGACCGACCAGACGGTCGCCCTGTTCGGGCCCGAGCGCTGCCTGTGGGGCTCGAACTTTCCCATCGAAAAGCTCTGGACCGACTATGCGACCTTGCTCGGCGCGCATCGCAAGGCGGTCGAAGCGCTCGACGCCGGGGCCCGCAATGCGATCTTTCACGACACGGCTTGCCGGGTCTACCGGCTCGATTGAAAGGGAGGGAGGAAACCCATGGCACTGGAAATCAGGCTGCTCGATTATGGCGATATCGAGCTCGAATCGAGCTTTCTCGTGCTCGGGCGCGACTGCGGGCGCACGCGGCGCGTGCCCGTCTACGGCTTTCTGATCCTGGGCGGGCAATATCCGATCGTCGTCGACACCGGCTATCGCGACAACGCGATCATGGAAACGCTGGGCATGCGCGGGCTGCAGTTCCACGAGAACATGATCGAGCGGCAGCTTGCCAATCACGGGGTCAAGCTCTCGGATGTGCGTTACGTCCTGCACACCCATTTGCATATCGACCATGCCGGCAAGGACGACCATTTTCCGATGAACACGACGGTGGTCATCAATCGGCGCGAGCTCGAATATTCGGTCTCCGGGCTGATGCACCCGCAATACCCCAAGCCCGACATCATCCATCTGGTCGAACGGCTGCACACGCCCGGTGCGCTGCGCCTCGAGGATCTGGAGATCTCCGGGCCGGTCGAACTGATGCCTGGCGTGCATCTCGAAGCGGCCGGCGCCCACACCGAAGGCTCGATGAACGTCCATGTCGAGACCGCGGACGGGCGCGCGACGATCTGCGGCGATGTCATCTATGACTTCAACGACCAGATCATCGCGCCGCAACGCTCCTTCGGCCCGGAGGAATATCAGGTCACGGGCAATCATGGCGGCTCCAAGCGCGCCGAAAAGGGGGCGGTGCGCAAGCTGATGTATTCGGGCGCGAAATATCTGCTGCCGATCCACGACAAGCCGGCGCTCGTGGAGAACGGGCAGGTCGTCGGCCGGCTCGACATGGCCATCCCCGGCCCGGTCAGCCAGTCGGTGCCGCGGCGCAACTGGTTCCCCGCATAGGCCATTGCTTGCGGGCAGCTCAGGGAGGAGGCCACCATGGCGCATGAGGCGCTCGATCCGGCGTTCCGCCGGCTGATCGACGAGCACGCGCCCGTCATCCAGGCGGGCTCGGGCTTTGACTTCACCGAGGGGCCGATTTGGCACCCGGTCGACCAATACTTGCTGTTCTCGGACATGCCCGGCGATGTCAGGCGCCGGCTCGACCGCGCCGGCGTGCGCGAGGTGATGCGGCCCTCGCACAAGGGCAACGGCATGACCTATGACGCCGATCTCAACCTGCTGGTCTGCGAGCATTCGACCTCTTCGGTCACCCGCTTTTCGCCGGACGGGCGGCGCGAGGTGCTGGCCAGTCACTATGAAGGGCGCGAACTCAACTCGCCCAACGACATCTGCGTCAAGTCGGACGGTTCGATCTGGTTCACCGACCCCTGGTACGGGCGCATGGATGGGTTCGGCATCGAGCGCCCGCGCGAACTGGGCTGGCAGGGCGTGTTCCGCCTGCCGCCGGGGCACCGGCCGGGCGACGAGCCGCAGCTCGTGGTCGACCGCTACCTGTTCACCATGCCCAACGGCCTATGCTTTTCGCCCGACGAATCGCTTCTTTACGTCAACGACACCGAGCAGGCGAATATCCGCGTCTACGACGTTGCGGGCGACCGCCTTGCCAATGGCCGCATCTTCGCCTCGGGCATCAAGGATTCGCTGCTGCCGGGCGTGCCCGACGGGATGAAATGCGACGCCCAGGGCAATGTCTGGTGCACCGCGCCAGGCGGGCTTTGGGTCTACGACCGGTCCGGCAAGCTGATCGGCAAGGTCTCCATTCCCGAACTGCCGGCCAACCTGCACTGGGGCGGCGAGGACTGGCGCACGCTCTATGTGTGCGCATCGACCAGCGTCTATTCGGTCAAGGTCAAGGTCGGTCCGCGCAACGAGCCTTTCATGCGCGCGCGCGGCGCAACGGCCGTGCAACCGGCCACCGTGTCCGCGAACGGGGCGGACGAGGCCCTGCGGCTCGACGCATCGCGCTGCGCGCTGATCATCCAGGACATGCAGAACGATGTCGTCATGGAAGGGGGCGCATTCGCCGATTCGGGCTCGCCGGTCCATTGCCGCGAGCAGAACGCGATTGCCAACATTGCAAGGCTGGCCGAACGCTGCCGCCAACTTGGCGTACCCGTGATCCATGTGCATTTCGTCGTCCCGCCCGACGCGCGCGGCCTGACGCTGAACGCGCCGCTGTTCGAGGGCGTGATCGACAACAACGCGCTCAGGCGCGGCTCCTGGGGCGCGGCCGCCGTCGCCGGGCTCGAGCCGCGAGAGAGCGATCATGTCGTCGAGAAGATGCGCATGTCGGCCTGGGAGGGCACCGAGCTGGAGACGATCCTGAAGGCGGAGGGGCGCGACATGATCATCCAGACCGGCGCCTGGACCAACATGTCGATCGAGCACACCGCGCGCACCGGCGCCGACAAGGGTTATGTGATGGTCATCCCCGAGGATGGCTGTTCGACCATGAACGCGGACTGGCACAACGCCTCGATCAACTACGCGCTGCAGAACGTCTCGCTGGTCACCGGCACCGACGCGGTGATCGCCGCGCTTCGGTGATGGCGCACCGGGCCGATCGCGACAGGTCGGGCACCATGCCGGACCCGCCGCGCCACCGCGGTCCGCCCGCGCCGGGCGCGACGCCAGGCGCGCTGCCCGGGAAGACGGCTCGGTGACCGCCTTCGGCCTGGTGCTGGCGGCCGGCCGCTCCACCCGCTTCGGCGGCGCCAACAAGCTGCTCGCGCCTCTGGACGGGCCGCCCGTGGCGGCGCATGTCGCCCGGGCGATGGGCGGTGTCCGGCTGGCGCATCGTGCGGTGGTCACCGCCGAGCCGGCGGTTGCGGCCCTGTTCGGGGGATTCGAGGTCCTGTCGCCGCGCGGCGGGCCGCGCGATCAGGCGTCGAGCCTCGCCCTGGGTGTCGACCGCGCACGGGCGCTCGGCGCGGACCGGCTTCTGATCGCGCTCGCCGACATGCCGCTGGTCACCACGGATCTGCTGACCGCGGTGCTCGACAGGTGCACCACCGACCGGCCCTCGGCCGCATCGGACGGCAGGCGCCGCTGTCCGCCGGCCTGCTTTCCGCAGCCGGTCTTTCCGGCCCTTGCCGCGCTCCGCGGCGATCATGGCGCCCGCGCGCTGCTTGCCGCGCTGCCGGCCGAGGCCGTCATCGCCGCGCCGCCGCAGATCCTCGTCGACATCGATACGCGCCAGGATCTCGAGCGTGCCCTGGCCGCCCTGCGCCGCTGAGCACCTGCCGCGCGGCCGCGGTCGCCGGCAAGGTTCACCCCGGCGCCATGGACCCGATCAATGCGGTTGCGACCGCCTCGCCGCTGTCGAACGCCGCTTCCACCCGCGCGCCGATGCACCAGTCGCCGCAAAGACCGATACCGGCCGCGCGATCCCAATGGCAGGGCGCGCCGAACGGGCGCTCGACCCGGGCGTGGCGCCAGCGATGGGCGGCGATGAACCGTGGCTGCCTGCTCACGCCGAAACGCGCGCTGAAGGCGGCATGAAGCGCCTCGGCGACCGCTTCGGCGCGCCATTCCAGATGAACGCGCGACCAGTCCGGCGCGGCGTGCACGATGCAGGTCCCAGCGTCCGGCCGCCGGCCGGGCTTGCTGGCCTCGCGCGCCACCCAGGCAATCGGTCCGTCATCGCATGTCAACCGGTCCGCGCCGAGATCGGGCGGCTCGTCAAAAGCGAGCATGAGCGCCCAGCACGGCGCGTAGGTCACCTCCGACAGCCCGGCCACGCCAATGCCGGCGCCTTGCAGCAGGTCGCCTGCCTGCGGCGCCGGGACCGCCAGCACGACCGCGTCGAAGCTGTCGCCGCCCGGCCGTTGCGACGGCCCGCTGTCGAACCGGAGCGACCAGCCGGAAGGATGACGGTTCAGGCCCGTTACCCTTCGCTCCGTGACAACCGGCGTGGACCCGGCGAGCGCCTTGCCGACCGCGCTCATCGTGGGCTGGCCGACGAAGCCGCCCTCGAACCATTGCGCGACCGCGCCCGCAGCTTCCAGTTCGCGCACCAGTGCGGCAAAGCGCGGTCCGCGCACGGTGAAATACTGGGCGCCGTGATCGAAGGTCGAACCGTCGGCGCGCCGCGTTGCCATGCGCCCGGACACGCCGCGGCTCTTTTCGAACACCGTGCAGGCCACGCCCGCCTGGCGCAGCCGCCGGGCCGCGGCAAGCCCGGCCATGCCGGCCCCGATCACCGCGACGCGGGGCTGCCGATCTGCCTGCTCCATCAAGACCCTGTCCTTTCCGCTGGCGCGCGGCGCGCCCGCCTTCCTCACCGCCTTGGCTTGCCTTGCCTTTTTTGCATCGGCCTTGGCGCCATAGCATAGGGCGCGCGCACCGTCCGTCAGCAGTTCCGGGACGTGCCGCGCCTCGATCGGGCGCCAACTTGCCGGCCGGTCGGCGCGGCCGCAGGTGTTGCCGCTTGCCTGCGCGCGCGCGCGCGGTGTAATCACGTTCAACCTGGCGGCGCGGCCAGGCTGGCTCGACCGCGCCCGAGGGTTCTCGAACGCAATCCGAGCCGTTCGCAGGACCGTCCGCCCAGCCTCCGGGAGTTTTCGTGACAAAGTCCGAGACCGTTAACAAAGCACAACGGCGCGGCACGTTGACGCTAAAGGACGTCGCCCTTGTCGCCGGTGTCACACCGATGACCGTCTCCAACGTGCTCAATGGCCGGGACAGCCAGGTCGGCGCCAAGACGCGCGAGCGTGTGCGCGCCGCCATCGAGCAATTGGGCTACCGCCCGCACGCGGCGGCCCGGCAGTTGCGGTCGCAGCGGACCAATGCGCTGGGCATGTTGGTTCTGGACGACGTGCCACAGTTCCTCAACGACCCGTTTACCACACAGGTCGTGGCGGGTCTTTCCAACGTCGCCACCGAAAACGACTACAGCGTGGTCCTGCAGGGCGTGCGTTCGGACAACATGCTCGACGCCCCGCTTCTGGCGCAGCTCAGGACCGACGGCGTGTGCGCGATCCTCTCGGGCCCCCGGGACCGGCGCCGTGCACTGATCGAGCGGCTGATCAATCTTCGCGTGCCGCTCGTCCTTGTTCAGGAGGCCTACGACCATGCGGACGTTTGCACCGTCCGCCAAGACGATCATCGCGGTGCCAGTCAGATCGCCGAGTACCTTGTTGCGCAGGGCGCCCGCAGGATGATGTTCCTGCGGCCGGCCGAGCGATGGCCTGCCATGTCGGAACGCATCCGCGGAACGCAGAATGTTTGCGATCGCCATGGCGCCAGCCTGACGATCGTCGCTTGTGGTGATGAGTCCCTTGCCGCCACCCAGGCCGCCGTTGCCGAAGCCATCGACGCCGAGGGCCTGCCCGACGCCATTGTCGGCGGCAATGACCGCATGGCCATGGCCGCGCTCAAGCTGCTGGCGCAGCGCGGCATTAAGGTGCCCGACGATCTGCGCGTGACCGGTTTCAACAGCTTCGATTTCGCTGCCTATGCCGTCCCTAGCCTGGTAACGGTGCGTTCGGACGCCTACGCGATGGGATACCGTGCCGGCGCTGAACTTTTGCGGACCATCGAGACCGGCGCCTTTTCGACGCGTGACATCGTCTTGCCCGTATCCTTCGTGCCCGGTCAATCGGCCTGATCGCAGGGCCATCGAGGCTCGGCGGTACGCTTTCCGCTATACAGATGGATTGCCGGTTGACGGACATGGAAGGCTGTGCCACCTTACTTTAAGGTTAAAGTCATTGGAAATGGGGATTCGATGAGCGAAACACTGGCGGCGCGCTCCCCCGACGGCAAACACGATCCGCTGGTGGCGGAGATCGGCGAGACCTTCTTTTGCGCCCTGATTTCGGACGTGCTCGACGATCTCGGCCAGACCAGGCAGACCATGCCGCCGCATATTCGTCCGCTCGACGACACCCGCATATTGGTCGGGCGTGCGCGCACCATGCTCTATGCCGATGTCTATGCGCCACCGCGCCCCGACGAGAACCACTACGAACTGGAAATCAGGCTCGTCGACGATCTAAAGCCCGGCGACGTCGCGGTGGCTTCCTGCGGTGCGACCGGCCGGATCGCGCCCTGGGGCGGCCTCTTGAGCACGGCCGCCACCATGCGCGGAGCAACCGGCGCGCTGATGGACGGCATGGTCCGCGACATCAAGGACATTCGCCAGATGGGGTTTCCGGTCTTTGCCGCCGGGATAGCGCCGCTCGACAGCGCCGGCCGGGGCAAGGTGATCGAGATCGACGTTCCGGTCGAATGCGGCGGCGTGTTGGTCCATCCCGGCGACATCATATTCGGCGATGCCGATGGCTGCGCGGTGATCCCCAGGCAAATCGAGAACGAGGTACTCGAGGCCGGCCGGGACAAGCTGGCGCGCGAGAACTCCACGCGCAAGGCGCTGCTCGACGGACGCCTGCTCGCCGATGTCTATGACGAATTCGGCGTGCTCTAAGGGGCAGGGTGGAGCAAGCGCGATGATCGTCGACTGCCACGTCAACGTCTACGACCGCCACCAGGTCAATGACCTGTTCGCCAGCGGTACCGCCTATTCGCGGCCCGGCAGCGTCAATCCCGCAGCCGATGCAGATACGATCCATTCGGCCATGGAAGGCGTCGACAAGGCGATCCTGTTCAGCCCGCGCTACGCCGACAGCGCCGGCATCGACGGCAATGACGAGGTGACCGCGGCCGCGGTCGCCAGATATCCTGACAAGTTCGTGGGATTCGCCGCCATCGACCCGCGCCGGCCCGACACGATGGAGCTTCTCACGCACGCCATTGAAGGGCTGGGCCTGAAGGGCGTCAAGTTCGGCCCAATCTACAGCGGCGTGTCGCTGCTCGATGAGCGCATGGAGCCGGTCTACCGCTATTGCGTCGCCAAAAACCTGCCGCTCACCATGCATATGGGCACGACCTTCGCCGAGAACGCGCCGAACGCGCTCGGCCGCCCCGACGACGTCGACACAATCGCAGCGCGCCATCCCGATCTGAAGATGATCATGGCGCACATGGCGCATCCGTGGATGGCGGAATGCGTGGTAATCGCGCGCAAGCGCACGAACGTCTATTGCGAGATTTCGGCGCTGTGCTACCGGCCTTGGCAATACTGGAACGCGCTCATTATAGCGCAGGAATACCGCATCACCGAGCGCGAAAAGATCTTCTGGGGAACCGACTTCCCGTTCGCCGGCGTTCAGGAGTCGCTCGACGGCCTGCGCAACATCAACGATCAGCTTCAAGGCACCGCATTGCCGCGCGTCAGCAAAGCCACGATCGATGCGATCATCCACTCCAACCCGTTCGAACACTGGTGGCACGGCGGATTGCAGCCGTGACGGCCTAGGAGACTGCCGCCTGAAACCCGAGACTTTCCAGAGGAGGATCACACCATGAAAGTCGACCGGACCAAGACCATTCTGACTTCATCGATCGCCGCCGGGGCGCTGCTTGTCGCCACTTCCGCGCTAGCCGAACCGTTCGAATGCCCAAATGTCGGCGGCGAACTGATCGTCGGGCTGCAGGCCGGTGTCCCCTCGCTCGACCAGCAGACCAACACGTCCTCGGCGACCCGCAATGTCGCCATGAACGTCTACGAGACCCTGGTCATCCGCGACGAGAACATGAACCCGGTGCCGGACCTTGCCGAGAGCATCGAGGTCTCCGAGGACGGACTGAGTTACACATTCAGGCTGCGCGACGGCGTCAAATTCCACAACGGCGAGCCGATGACCTCGGCGGACGTCGCCGCTTCCTATCAGCGCTACAAGGACATCGGCTTCAATCGTTCGGTGCTCGACATCGTCGCCGGCTGGGAGACGCCGGACGACTCCACCTTCGTCATCACCCTGTCAGAGCCGCAGCCGACCTTCATCGAGAACCTGTCATCCTACACGGTGCCCATCGTCATCATGCCCGAAGAGGAGGCCGGCAAGCCGGCCAATCAGGTCGACATCATCGGCACGGGACCGTTCTCATTCGTCGAGTTCGTGCCCGACAGCCACGTGCTTCTGGAGCGCTATGAGGACTATCAGCCCAACAATACGCTCGATGGCGTGAGTGGCTTTGCCGGCCGCAAGCAGGCCTGTGTCGACACGGTGCGCTTTCGGATGCTGACCGAGTCCGGCGCGCGCATGGCGGCACTTGAGACGGGAGAAGCGCACATCGTCGAAGACGTGCCGACCATCTCGCAGGAGCGGCTCGCCGAAACCGAGGGGGTCGAACTCGTCCGGCTCGAGAACTGGGGCCTGAACATCGGCTACCCCAATTTCTCCTTCCCGCCCACGGACAACGAGAAGGTCCGCCAGGCCATGGTTGCCGCCATGGACATGGAAGAGATCATGGATGCGGCCACCGACGGCGCCTACAAGCTCAACGGGGCGCTGCAGTTCCCGGGACAGGCCTATTTTTCCGAAGCAGGGACCGAATGGTACAACCAGGCCGATCCGGAGCGGGCACGGCAATTGCTCGAGGAGGGCGGCTATGACGGTGAGCCGATCATCCTTCTGACCAACCAGCAGTTCCCGTTCATGTACAACACTTCGGTCGTCATGAACGAACAGCTCAAGGCCGCCGGCATGAACTCGGAGTTGCGGGTGCTGGACTGGCCGACCGCGCTGGCGACCAGCGAACAGGAAACCGAGGGTTGGAACTTCTTCTACACCGGCTGGATCACCGTGGTCGCGCAGGGCGGACCCACCACTTTGCGCAATCTGGCCGACCCCAACAATGTTCACAAGCCCAAGGACAATACCGGCAATCCCGACTTCAACGCCCAGTTCGAGATTGTCGAGAATGGACAGACGCTCGAGGAACGCCAGGCCGCTTTCGCCGAAGCGCAACGCATAGCGCTGGAGACGGTTATGGTCATCCCCTTCGGCATACTGCCCAGCACGCAGGGCATTCGCAGCAATGTCGAGAACTACAAGCCATTCTACAACACCCGCGTTTCCAACGTGTGGCTTGAACAGTAAACTTGGCGGATCGGGGCCGGAACGACGGCCCCGATCCTCTGACGTGGGAGGTCAGGTTTGATAGGATACACGCTGAACCGGCTGTTGCAGGCCATTCCGGTGCTGTTT
Organism: Roseitalea sp. MMSF_3546; assembly: GCF_030732865.1. Classification (GTDB taxonomy): domain Bacteria; phylum Pseudomonadota; class Alphaproteobacteria; order Rhizobiales; family Rhizobiaceae; genus Roseitalea. The sequence continues at coordinate 13,146 of NZ_JASHKB010000010.1, read as the reverse complement.
CTGGTCAGCCTGTTTGCGTTCGGCATCATCTATCTGATCCCCGGCGATGCGGCGACGGTGATCGGCGGGCCCACCGCAACCGCCGCCGATCTCGAACAGATCCGCAGAAATCTGGGACTCGATCAGCCGTTTCACGTTCAGATACTGACGTTCTACACCAATCTATTCCAGGGCGATCTCGGCCGCTCGCTGCTGCTGGGCATTCCGGTCACCGAGGCGCTGATCCAGCGCTCGCCGATTACCGTCGGCATCGCCATCTATTCGCTTGCCATCACCATCGTCTTCGGGCTGATCACCGGCATCGTGGCCGCGCTCAACCACAACAAATGGCTTGACCAGGCGGCCACGCTGTTTGCGCTAGTCGGGGTTTCCCTGCCGAATTTCTGGCTCGCACTGGTGATGATCGTCATCTTCTCGGTCTATCTGGGCTGGCTGCCGACGGGTGGCTATGTTCCCTTCACGGAGGATCCGGTGGGCTGGCTGCGCACCACGACCATGCCGGCCGTCGCGCTAGCCCTGTTGCAGGCCGGCCTTCTGACTCGCATCACGCGATCGACCATGCTCGAAGTGTTGGGTCAGGACTATATCCGCACCGCGCGCGCCAAGGGGTTGAGCGAGTGGCAGGTCATTGGCCAGCACGCGCTTGCCAATGTCATGATGCCCGTTGTCACCGTGATGGGCCTAATCCTGTCGGTGCTGCTGTCGGGTTCGATCATCATCGAGACGATTTTCGGCGTGCCGGGCATCGGCGCGCTCATGGGCAATGCGATCATGAGCCGCGACTATCCGATGGTGCAGGGCGGGCTGTTCTTCATCACCGCCGCACTCCTGCTGCTCAATATCGTCATCGACGTGCTCTACACCTGGCTCGATCCGCGCATCCGCGTGAAGGGAGGCGACTGAAATGGCTGCCCCCGACATGCTCGACACCGTTGGCGAAAGGCCCGGTGCGCTGGCTCGTGTGCGCGCCGGCGCCGCGCCCTTCCTGCGCAACCGCGCCTTCGTCACCGGCGCCGTCCTGTTCGGGTTCATCGTGTTCGCGACGGCGGCCACGCCGTTGCTGACCGATGCGGCGCCGAACGAACTGTCGATCCGCGACCGCTTCCAGCCGCCATCGCTGCAGTTCCTGTTGGGCACCGACAACCTCGGCCGCGACATGCTGGCGCGTGTGCTCTACGGCGCGCGACTGAGCCTTGGCATCGGCTTGAGCGTTGTGCTGATCAACGCGCTGCTCGGCGTGGCGTTGGGTGCGCTCGCTGGCTACTACTCGCGGCTGGACGACATCCTGATGCGGATCGCCGATGCGTTGATGGCCTTCCCCGCAGTACTGCTGGCGATCGGCATCGCCGCCGCGCTCGGCCCCTCTGCCGTGACGGCCGTGGTCGCGCTGTCGGTCGTCTATGTGCCGCGCACCGCGCGCGTCGTGCGTTCGTCGGTGCTGGTCGTCCGCGAACTCGATTTCGTGCAGGCCGCGCGCGCCGGCGGGGCGACGGACCTGCGGATCCTGCGCCGGCACGTTCTGCCCAATTGCCTGGCCCCTCTGATCGTTCAGCTCAGCTTCGTCTTCGCCTATGCGGTGCTGTCGGAGGCTGTGCTCAGCTTTCTGGGCCTTGGCGCTCCGCCGACCGTGCCGAGCTGGGGCATCCTGATCTCGGAAGGCCGCGCCTATCTGCGCGAGGCGCCCTGGCTGACAATCGTGCCGGGCATTGCCATCGCAATCACCGCGCTCGGACTGAACCTTTTGGGCGACGGCCTGCGCGATGTGCTCGACCCGCGCATGAAGGTGGAACAGGGATGAAGGCTGACGCGCCACTGCTTTCCATCCGCGACCTCGTCGTTGACTTTGCGCCCGGCAGCGGCCGGCTGCCGGCCGTCGATGGCGTGAGCTTCGACATCGGTGCCCGCGAACTGGTGTGCGTCGTCGGTGAGAGCGGCTCGGGCAAGAGTGTTTCGGCGCTCGCGGTGATGGGCCTGTTGCCGGAGACTGCCGCCGTCTCCGGCGCAATCAGCTTTGAGGGCCGCGATCTGCGCGCGCTCACCCGCCGACAATGGCGCTCGGTGCGCGGACAGCAGATCGGCATGATCTTCCAGGAGCCGATGACCTCGCTCAACCCGGTCTTTCCGATCGGCCGGCAACTGGTCGAGACCCTTCGCGCCCATGAGCGGATGAGCCTGCGCGCTTCGCGCGACCGCGCCGCCGACCTGCTCGACCAGGTCGGCATTCCGTCGCCGCGTCAGCGGCTCGACGACTACCCGCACCAGCTTTCGGGCGGCATGCGCCAGCGCGTGATGATCGCGATCGCGCTTTCGTGCTCGCCGCGCCTGCTGATCGCCGACGAACCGACCACGGCGCTCGACGTGACGATCCAGGGCCAGTTGCTCGACCTGCTCAACGATCTGCGCGAGACGTTCGCCACCGCGATCCTGCTCATCACCCACAATATGGGCGTGGTGGCCGAGGTCGCCGACCGCGTGGTCGTGATGTATTCGGGCCGCATTGCCGAGCAGGCCGACGTCTTTTCGATATTCGATGCGCCCCGCCATCCCTATACCGAGGGACTTCTTGCCAGCACGCCGGACCTGTTCTCGACCGAGCGACGCCTGACGACAATAGTCGGCTCCATGCCGAATCCGGCGGCCCCGCCGCCGGGCTGCCTGTTCGCTCCGCGCTGTCCGCTTGCGCTCGACATGTGCGCAAGGGAGCGACCCGAGCTGAGATCGGTTGTCGGCGGCCAGCAATCGGCCTGCCTTCGCGCCGAGCAGATGGCAATGGGAGACAAGCCATGAGAGAGCCGTTGCTGCGCGTCGACGGGCTGGTCAAGCACTTCAAGCTGGCCAGTTCCAATAACCTCATCCGGCAAAAGCCGGTCGTTCGCGCCGTCAACGGGATCGCCTTCGACATCGCCGTCGGCGAGACGCTCGGACTGGTCGGAGAGAGCGGCTGTGGGAAATCCACGGTCGGGCGGCTGATCCTGCGCCTGATCGAACCCACGGCAGGCTCCGTGCGCTTTGCGGGCGAGGACGTGCTGGCGATGAAGCCGGCACCGCTGCGCCACATGCGCAAAGACATGCAGATCATCTTCCAGGACCCGCATGCCTCGCTCAATCCGCGCCTGACCGTCGAGGAGATCATCCTCGAGCCGCTGCTCTCGCAAGGCGCGCGGCCGTCGCCCGAATTGAGCCGACATGCGGCCGACACGCTCGACAAGGTCGGCCTGCCGGCGCGCTACCGCCATCGCCACCCGCATCAGTTCTCCGGTGGCCAGCGCCAGCGGATCGGGATCGCGCGCGCCATTGCCTCCAATCCGCGATTTGTCGTTTGTGACGAGGCGGTGTCAGCGCTCGATGTGTCGGTGCAGGCGCAGGTTGTCAATCTCCTGCAGGACATCAAGGACGAAATGGGCATCAGCTATTTGTTCATCGGCCACGATCTCGCCGTCGTCCGCCACATCGCCGACCGCATCGCGGTCATGTATCTGGGCCGGATCGTCGAAATGGCCGGGACCGAGAGCCTGTTCGGCGCGCCGCTGCACCCCTATACACAGGCACTGATGGCGGCTGTGCCGGTCCATCACCCAAGGCTCAGGCGCGAGCGCAGCCGCGTGCGCGGCGAATTGCCGAGCCCGCTCAGGCCGCCGCCTGGCTGCCACTTCCATCCGCGCTGCCCCTTCGCGCAGGACAAATGCCGGTCCGAGAGCCCGCTGCTGCGAACGCTTGCTGCCGGCCACGAAGTCGCCTGCCATTTCGCCGAGGAGATCGCCGCGGCCGGCCGGAACACGGAAGCGTCGGCATCGCGGGAGGCGACCGATGCGCATCACTGACGTCGAGCCGATACTCCTGCGTGGCGACAGCACCTATCGCGCGAGTACCGATGCAAGCGAATCGACCGACAATGGCGACTGGCAATTGCTGGTGCGCGTTGCGACCGACGAGGGGTTCGAGGGTTGGGCCGATGTCGAAACGTTGGCGCCGGCCGCCGTCGCCGTGATTGCCGGCACCGGCATGAGCACGCTCGGCTTTCGCACGCTGTCAGAACTGCTGATCGGCGAGGATCCGCGCGATGTCGAGCGGCTGTGGGACCAGCTCTATATCGGCAGCGCCTATTACGGCCGGCGCGGCCTTGCCATGCAGGCGATTTCGGCGATCGACAACTGCCTGTGGTCGATCCGCGCACAGGCGGCGGCCATGAACCTGGCGCAGATGCTTGGGGGGCGCCGCCGCGACCGGGTGCTCGCCTATGCGTCGACGCTCTTCCGCCCAACGCCGCAAGCGATGGCAGACGCCGCGCGCGGCTATCTCGACCAGGGATTTCGCGCGGTCAAGTTCGGCTGGGGCGTATTCGGCGAAGACCCAGGCCGCGACCGCGAGTTGGTGGCCGCCGCGCGCGAAGCGTTGGGGCCGGACAACCACTTGCTCGTCGATCCCGGCTGGTATCCGGCCGGCTGGACGCGGCCTGGTCCAACGCGCAGCCGGCGCGAAGCGATCGAGCTGTGCCAATGGTTGGCCGATTACGATGTGGGCTGGGTCGAGGACTTCATCCATCCCGAGCGCTTCGACGAATATGCCACAGTGCGGGCGCAAAGCCCGGTGCCGGTGGCGGCCGGCGAGCAACTCGCCACGATCTGGGAGTTCGAGCGCTTTATCGAGACAGGCTGTGTGGACGTCATCCAGCCGGACCTGTCGCGCTGCGGCGGTCTGACCGTGGCGCGCCGGATCGCCGACATGTGCACACGCGCCAACATCGACTGTGTGCCCCATTCGTGGCTGACCCATCTTCTGACCGGTTACAGCCTGCAGTTCATCGCCACGCTGGAACGGGCGCGCTTCGTTGAGTTCAACGTAAGCCAGAGCGCGCTCACCGGCGGCATCGCGCCCGCCGGTTTCTCGCTTGACGACGACGGCATGATCGCCATTCCGGGCGGCCCCGGCGCGGGCGTCGATGTCGACCGGGACTTCATCGAGGCACACAGGGTCAGGACATGACAGAAACGGCGACTGCCCGCCGCATCGTCGCTGTCGGCGAACTCGACCTCGTCTCGCCCGGCCGGCGCGACTACTTCGTTGCGCTCGAGCACGATTCGATCTGGGGCAGCCATCTGATCCCGCTGACGGTCATCGTCGGGCCGCAGGCCGAGGACGGTAAGGGTCTCGTCGTGTTCGGCGCCAATCACGGCAATGAATACGAAGGCCCGATCATCATTCGGCACCTGCTGGCCGAAGTCGACGCGCCAAGGGTGCGCGGCCGGCTCATCCTCGTGCCCGTGCTCAATCCGGCGGCCTTCCGTTCCGGAACACGCGATTCGATCGGCGATGATGGGGCGAACCTCAACCGCGCCTTTGTCCCGGCCGCCGGTCAGCCGCCGCTGGGCACCATCACCTACCGGGTCGCCGACTTCGTGCGCCGCGTGATCTGGCCACATGTGCATGCGGTGATCGATCTGCATGCCGGCGGCGATGTGGCACGCTTTGCGCTTTGCACGAGCTTTCACGACGTCGCTGATACCGAACAGGCGCTCGCCATGCAGGCTGTCGCCCGGCTGTTCGGTACGCCACTGGTGATCGCCTATCAAAACGAGACGCCCGGCCTGCTGACCAGCGAGGCCGAGCGGCTGGGCAAGATCACGATCGGAACCGAACTGGGCTGGGGTGGCGCGGTGAGCGCTCAAGGCGTGCGGTACGGCAAGCACGGTGTCCTTGCAGCAGCGATCACGCTTGGCCAGATGTCCGGCACGGTCGAACCCATCGGCCACCAACGCGACGGAACCCAGCAGATGGTTGCCATGATCGATCCAGCCTGTTTCACGCTGGCGCCGGTTTCGGGCCATTATGAGCCGCTGCTCGAATGCGGCGCGACGGTCGCAGTAGGGGACCCGATTGGGCTCGTCCACGACTTCGAGCGGATCGACACGCCGCCATGGCCGGCCCTCGCCGGAACGGACGGGGTTGTCATCGCCCAGGCCTGGGGCGCGCATGTCAGGCAGGGCCAGCAGGTCGTCGTGGTCGGTCGAAAAAGGCCGTGGGTCGGCGCGTAGCGCATCAGCCCGTCATCGCACCGATCATGTCGGTCGCCTTGTCCAGCGCCATTTCGAGGCTGCCCCGCCCGAACACGGCAATGCGCACCGGATAGACGTCCCTGTCAAAGTCCTCGCTCGGCGGCAGATAGCTCAGATAGCCGTTGCAGATGTTCATCACCGCAATGCTGAGCCCGGGAAAGCGTGCGCGCAATTCGGTTTGGAAGGCGCTGTAGAACTCGACGGGCGCGCCGATCAGTACCGATTCGCCGAGCCGCCAGGCAATCAGCGGCACCTCGACCTCGTCGGCATCGCCGATCTTGTTGCGCATGGCGAGCCGCCGTTGTGCCCGTTCGCGTGCATATCCGGTCGTCGCGGCGATCGTTCTGTGCAGTTCCTCGACGGACGGCAGGTCGCGCACGGCAAGGCCAACGGTCTCGCAGCGAATGGCGAAGTCTTTGCCCGGCGCGCGCGGCGCAAATGCCCAGCGACCGAGCGCGGTGCCCGACTCCTGACGTTCGGCAAAGCTGAGCTGATGGCGTGGCGGAAACAGCGAGGACAGCGCGGCCATCGCCGCGTACCCCAGTTCGCGTCCGTTCTGGTCGGCCGCCTCGGTATCGTCCTCGAAGCTGCGGCGCGGCGTCAACTCCCCATCGGCTCCGTGCAGGAACACGCAGATCGCCCCACCCGTCTCGCGTTCGACGATCTCCCGCATCGCGCCGATATAATCAGGCGATATCAAGCGGTTGCCGCCGCCAAGCGATGTCGGGTGACAGGCATAGTTGACAAGGCTAGCCGTAATCGTTCCGGCCGCATCGGTGACGCGGCCGACAAGCACCGTATCGTCGGCGGGCCCGTCAGGATTGAGCCCGCACAGGATCTCGCCGGTCCGCGAATCGACCAGGTCGCGGTTGTAGGCAAGCCCGCACCGGCCGGCCGTCCAGCTCAAGACCGAGGGTTGCATGGCATCGCGCGCCTCGGTCATGACTGCTCGGCACGTGGTCAGTATCTGCTCGCGATAGGGCGCGATCAGAGTGCCGCCCGGCGCATCGGCGCGGGCCGGATCGGTGAAGGGCGCGCCATGGGAGTGGGAAAGGTGGACGATCAGCGCGCCCGGCGCGAGATCGAACTCGGACTCGAGCGGCAGCCGGATACCTTCCTCGTCGGCCTTCGACATCCAGGCCATCAGGTCGGTGGCGAGCAAGTAGGCGGGTCGCTCGGATAGGGCGCCGGCGACGGCGAGGCAGGTGACGTAAAGGTGCCGGTGGCGGCCCTCGGCGATGTCGTGCGTGGCGCTGCCCCAGGTGCGGGCATACATGCCTTCGGGCGGGTCGATGCAAGCACGCACGACACCGATATGGCCTTCGAACTCGTTCTGGATCAGCGGCCGGATTCTCGCGCCCTCGTCCATTTCGGCCCCCACCGCTATCACCAGTCCCCGACCGATCCGTCGGCGTAAAGGACCCGCTGCGGCGCTTCCTGTTCGAACGGATGGCGCGCAATGGCATCGAGATCAAGCTCGATACCCAGCCCCGGTGCGTCGCCCGGCAGCGCGAGTCGGCGAACCTTGTCGACGCTGTGCGAAGCGGCGATAACCTCGTCCCGCCAGGGCACGTCGGCACTCACCGTCTCGCAAATGACGTAATCGGGCTGGGACAGGCCGAATTCGATGGAGGCGGCGGTGCTGACCGGCCCCTGGGGATTGTGGGGAGCAAGGCCGATACGGTGCACCTCGGCGAGCGCTGCGATCTTGCGAGCTGCCGACAGCCCGCCGCAATGGCTGATGTCGGGTTGGACGATGTCGCAGCCGCCGGCCTGAAACAGCGCGTGGAACTGGCTCAGATGCGTCAGTCGCTCGCCCGTGGCGATCGGCGTCGCCACACGCGCCCTGATGTCTGCCAGACCCTGCAGTGTTTCCGGCCAGCATGGCTCCTCGAGAAAGAACAGGCCGAACGGCTCGAGCGCTTCGGCAAAGCGACGGCCCATCGAGGGCGACTGACGGGCATGGGCGTCCACCATGATGTCGATGTCATCGCCGACCGCCTCGCGCATGGCGCCCACGGCGCGCTCGGCAGCGGCTACGGCGCGGTTGCCCTCGGCCACCTGGGTCGGGGGAATCGCCATCGACTTGAACGCCCCATAGCCGTTCTCGACGGCCTCGCGCGCAAGCTCGGCGAAGCGGGCGGCATTGTCGACCGGCGTTTCGTAGAAATCACGCATGCGGCCGCCACCGAGATGGCAATAAAGGCGAATGTGGTCGCGCACCGGTCCGCCCCATAGGCGATGGCAGGGCACGCCGAAATGCTTGCCGGCAATGTCCCATAGCGCGATATCGATGCCGGAAATGGCTGTCGAGCGCACGATGCCGGTGCCATGCCAGAAATGCTGGCGGAACATCATCTGCCACAAATGTTCGATTCGCAGCGGATCCTCGCCGATCACAAGGTCGGCAAGATCGTCGATCGCACCGACGACGGAGCGGGTGTGCCATTCCAGAGTGGCTTCGCCCCAACCGTAAAGGCCGGGCTGGTCGGTCTGAACCCGCACGAAGACCCAATTGCGCATGACTGCGTTGCAAACGAAAGTCTGAACGGCGGTGATCTTCAAGTCGCGATCCTCGATCGGGCTTGCCGCGCTGTGCCTGGCGGCTCGGCGAGTTGCCAATAGTGATTGACTATATCGTTAAAGTAGCATTGTCAAGCGCAGTGCCGGACCGGAGTGCCCGCTTTATTGACCTCGGCGCCCACGGCAGGGCAGTCACCCCTCGCACCTTATGGGTGTGTACTCCGAGCCGATCAGGCTCCCGTCCGGGGACCGATCGCCTCCAGTGCGTGGTCGGCCAGGCTGCGGCCGGCTTCCTGCATGGTCAGGTAGGTCTCGTCCGCGCCGGCCTGCTTGATCTGCTCGACATGGTCTTCATACAGCGCGTGGCTGACGATGGGCCCATCGAAGCCGCGCATGCGCAGCGTCCGCGCGGCGATCAGCTTGGCCTCGATATCGTCCATGGCAAGCACCGCCGCCTCGATCCCGCCAAGATCGACCCCGTTCCAGAAATTGCTGTCCTCGGCATCGGCGAAGATGACGTTGCGACCGGCCCTGGCATGGCGGCGGCCTTGTAGGTATCGGCATCCAGCCCCACCGGGCGCCTGCCCTGCGCGGCCAGCGCCTCGTAGGCGGCCGAGCCGGTGCGTCCCATGCCGAAGATGAGCATGTCGGCATCGCCCAGATCGGTCGGCTGCTCGTCGGGATGGCGGGTCTGGCGCTCGAATTGCATCAGCCGGTCCTCGTAGCGCTCATAGAGCGGGTGGGCGAGGCGGTTGATCGGCGCGGCGACCAGGAACGATACCGAGACCGCAATCGCCAGCGGCACCAGAAACGGTTCGGCGGCCGGAATGCCCGCCGCCACGATGAGGCCGAACTCGCTATAGGCGGTCAGCGACAGCGCCGCCAGGAACGCGGTGCGCGACCGCAGCCGAAAGGCGACCAGCAGGGCGAAGAAGATGATGCCCTTGACCGGCAGCAACACGCCCAGCGCGAGGGCGAACACGATCGCTTCGGCATCGGGCAGGCCCGACATGCCGATCGACAGGAAGAAGCCGACCAGGAACACCTCCTTGAGCGACCACAGCGACTCCGACAACTCGCTGGCGCGCGGATGATTGGACAGCAGCAGCCCCATCACCAGCGCGCCGATTTCGCCCTTCAGCCCGATCAGTTCGAACCCGTAGCCGCCGATCACCAGGCTCAGCGCCATGCCGGTCAGCACCAGCACCTCGTCATGGCCCGCATAGTCGAGCAGCCTGTAAAGGGCCGGCCGCAGCAGCGGCGTGGCGAAGATCAGCAGCGCCCACGGGCCGGGCACCTCGCCCGAGAACACCGCCAGCACGACCAGGGCGATGATGTCCTGAACGATCAGGATCCCGATCGCGGTTCGCCCGTGAAAATTGCCCAGTTCACGCTTGGCCTCCAGCATCTTGGCCGCCAGAACGGTCGAGGAAAAGGCCAGCGCGATGCCCACGAGCAGCGCCACCGTCCAGTCATCGGTGAAGAGCAGGCGCGTGACCGGGGTGAACAGCGCCACCGAGGCGGCGAAATGCAGCAACGTGCCGCCGACCACATGGATTTCGCCGATCTGCCGGAGCCTGAGCTTGAGCCCGACCGTGAACAGCAGCAGCAGCACGCCCAGATGCGCCAGGTAATCCAGGATCGGGCCGGTATTGGCGGGCATGCCGAAGCGCGGGCCGAAGGCATGGATGAAGAACCCAGCCGCAAGAAAACCCACCAGCGGCGGCAGCCCGACCTGGCGTACGGCCAGGCCGAAAACGAACGCGGCGCCGACCGCAAAGACCTCGAACACCATGGCGTGCGCACCCCCATCTTTCCATCGTGCGCATGTCGGCTCTTCCCCGCGGTGTGCTGCACCGCCGGGCGGCCGGCGGCGGCCCGGGCCGGGATCGAGGACCGTTCGACGCGCCCCTGGCCCACACCATAGGCTCATGCGCGGCGATTTCCACCGTATCGGTCCGGGTGCGGTTCATCCTGTCCGGGCCGGCCTTGTTGGAAATTTGTTTTCCATTGCCGATATGGCCGAGGCGTCGATGCTTCGCGGCGATGCTCGACGGGCCCTAGTTTCGGAGGCAACGCCAACGGTCGCAAGCCCGGTCCGGCCTGCCGTCGCACACCGGCAGCGCTGCCGCCGCGCAACGGCCGCAACCCGAAGGAGCCGATCCGTGAAACGTCTTTCGCTTGCCCTTGCGGCGGTCGCCGCCGCCACCGCGCCCGCGCTCGCCCATGAGGGCGCCGGCCCGCTCGTCGATGCGGCGTGGGTCATCGATCATGCCGGCCAGGACGACGTCGTCGTCATCGATATCCGCGCCAATGTCGAGAACACCGAGCTCGGCGAGACGCCCTATATCGCCCACGCCGTTTCCGCCCCCTACAACACGGCCGGCTGGCGCACCCAGATCGATGGCGTGCCCGGCAAGATCCCCTCGGTGGACGAGATCGCCGCGCTGATCGAGAGCCTGGGCGTCGACAATGACGATCATGTCGTGATCGTTCCCTGGGGGACCGATTCGAGCGAATTCGGTTCCGCCACGCGCGTTTACTGGACGTTCCGCTATCTCGGCCATGACGATGTGTCCATTCTCGACGGCGGCTGGCGCCAGTACCAGGCGGCCGGCGGTGCCCATGTCGCCGAGCCCGCCAAGGCCGAAACCTCCCGCTTCGAGGTCGCGCTGAACGAAGACCTGCTGGCAACCACCGAAGAGGTGGTGGCCGCGCTGGACAATGGCACCGCGCTGGTCGACGGCCGTCCCGTCGAGCAGTTCCGGGGCGAGGCCAAGAGCGGCGTCGCCGCCGCGCCCGGCACCATTCCCGGCTCGGTCAATCTGCCCCATCACGAGTTCTACAGCGGCGAATATGCGCGCTTCGCACAGCCCGAGACGATCCGGGCGCTCGCCGCCGCCGTCGATCTGGGCGCCGATGAGGCCAACATCACCTTCTGCAACACCGGCCACTGGGCATCGGTTGCCTGGTTCGGCATCAGCGAGGTGCTCGGCAACCCGCAGACGGCGATGTATGACGGCTCCATGGCCGAATGGACGCAGGATCCGGCGCGCCCGCTCGAACCGCCGCGCGCCAGCCAGTAACCGACCGCAGCCCAACGACCGGCCGGCGCAAGGGTGATGCCCGGCGCCGGTCCTTTCATTCGAAGGTGATCCGACAATGCTCAGGCGCCTCGCAGCCGCTCCCTTGCCCGCCGGCGCCGATCGCATCGTGCCCGGCGTGCCCGCAGACCGCAGCCCGGCCGCCGTGGCGGGTGCGTTTCTCGTCGCCGGCTTCGCCGCGATCTGGCTTGCCGTCGATCTGCGCCAGGCGAGCCTGTTCGTGATCGGCGGTGGCCTTGGCGCGGCGCTCTATCACGGCGCGTTCGGATTCACCGGCGCCTGGCGGCGCATGGTGGTCGAACGCCGCGGGCGTGGCATGCGCGCGCAGATGCTGATGATCGCGCTTGCGGGCCTGGCCATGATGCCGCTGCTCGCCGCCGGCAGCCTCGGTGACCAGCCGCTCGTCGGCGCCATCGCGCCGGTCGGGGTGTCGGTGCTCGTGGGCGCGGCGATCTTCGGCTTCGGCATGCAGCTTGGCGGCGGTTGCGGCTCGGGCACGCTGTTCACCGTTGGCGGCGGTTCGGCGCGCATGCTGGTCACGCTGGTCTTCTTCATCGTCGGCGCGGTGATCGGCACGGCGCATCTGCCGTTCTGGCTCGACCAGCCCGCACTGGCGCCGGTCAGCCTCGGTACCGCGCTCGGCCTGCCGGCGGCCATCGCCCTTTCGCTCGCCGCGCTGGGGGCGGTCGCGCTGCTGACCGCGTTCATCGAGCGGCGCGCGCATGGCGGCCTTGAGGCCGACCCCGGCCCATCCGGACCCGGCTGGCAATGGCTGGTGTCGGGCCCGTGGCCGCTCGTCGGCGCCGGGCTGGTCCTGGCGCTGCTCAACGTCGCGACGCTGCTGGTCGCCGGCCATCCGTGGTCGATCACCTATGGCTTTGGCCTTTGGGGCGCCAAGGCCGCCTTGGCCATCGGCGTGCCGGTGCAGACCTGGGAGTTCTGGACCTGGCCGGCCCAGAGCGAGGCGCTGTCCCGCTCGGTTCTGGCCGACAGCGTGTCGGTGATGAATTTCGGCCTGATCCTGGGCGCAGCGCTCGCTGCGGCACTGGCCGGCAGGTTCGCACCGCGGGCCGCCCTGCCGCTCGGCTCGCTGATCGCGGCGATCATGGGCGGGCTTCTGATGGGCTATGGCGCGCGGCTGAGCTTTGGCTGCAATATCGGCGCGCTGTTCTCGGGCATTGCTTCGGGCAGCCTGCATGGCTGGCTGTGGTTCGCCGCCGCCTTCGCCGGCTCCGCCGCGGGCGTGTTCGCGCGGCCGTTCTTCGGCCTTGATGGCTACCGGCGCGACCCGGAGCGGCCGGCATGAGCCAGCAGCGCAACACCACGCTGTTTGCCGCCGCGCTCGCGGTGGCGACGGCGGCCGTCGCTTATGACCACGCCGCCCATGGCGTGCCGGCACCACCGCCGGCCCCGGCGAACGCAGCGCCGGCGCCCACCGCAAGCGCACCCTGCGCCGCCGGGGCGCC